>NZ_FMDN01000008.1:33797-65977 GCF_900090245.1 Micromonospora halophytica | reverse complement strand
CACCCAGGCATCCTGCTGATCTCGGACAAGGGCTTCGCGTCCAAGGCATTCGAGCGGAACCTGGCCGAGCAGGGCATCGAACTGCTACGGCCGTCACGCAAGAAGGAGAAAACCCGTTACGGCGAGGCGACGCTCAAGAAGGTCCGCCAGCTCATCGAGTCAGTCAACGACACCCTCAAGGGCCAGCTTGACCTGGAGGAACACGGCGGCCGTACCTTCGCCGGCGTTGCCGTGCGGGTGGCTCAACGTCTCCTGGCCATGGCCGCCGCGATCTGGCACAACAACAAGACCAACGCACCCGTCACCCGATCACTGATCGCCTACGACCACTGACCGGACTTCGGAACAACTCGTCTAGCCGGCGACCACCGCGCGCAGTTCGCCGAAGGCGGCGCCGAGCGTCTCGGCGGTGAAGTGGGCGTTCAGCCCGCTCGGGTTGGGCAGCACCCAGAGCCGGGCGCCGGCCAGCCGCTCCGGTCGGGGGCCGAAGCCGGCCTTCGGCCGGGCGAAGCCGATCCGGTACGCGGTCACCCCGACCACCGCCACCCAGGCCGGCCGGTACCGCTCCACCTTGCCGGCCAGGACCTCCGCGCCGGCCACCAGCTCGGCGGCGGTCAGGTCGTCGGCGCGGGCGCTGGCCCGGGCCACCATGTTGGTGATGCCCAGCCCCAGGCGGGGCAGCTCGTCCTGCTCACTGGGGTGCAGCTGGCGCGGGGTGAACCCGGCCCGGTGCAGGGCCGGCCAGAAGCGGTTGCCCGGCCGGGCGAAGTGCCAGCCGGTCGCGGCCGACCACAAACCCGGGTTGATGCCGACGAAGACCACGTCCAGCCCGCCGGCGATGACGTCCGGGATGGTCCGGTCCGCCGCCGCGGCCAGCTCCTCCTTCGTCGGACGCGGGTGCCGTCCGCCGCCGGCGGCCCGTCCCCGTCCGTCGGCGGTGTGCCCGAGGTCGTCGGCGGGGTGCCCACGGCCGCCGGTGGCCGGGCCCGCGTTCCGTCCCCCGGCGGGCATACGGCGGGGCGGCGTCACAGGCCGCGCAGCGCGCCGCCGTCGACCGGCACGGTCACTCCGGTGACGTAGCCCGCTGCGGGGGAGAGCAGGAACGCGGCGACCCGGCCGAACTCGGCAGGGTCGCCGATGCGGCGCAGTGGGATGCCGGCCTCCGCCTCGGCCCGGGCTGCCTCCACGTCGCCCGTGGCGGCGAGGAGTTCGCGGTTGCGGTCGGTCATGATCCGTCCGGGCAGCAGGCCGAGCACCCGTACGCCCCGGGGCCCGTACTCGTCGGCCATGTCCTTGGCCACCCCGGCCAGGCCGGGCCGCAGGCCGTTGGAGATGCCGAGGCCGGGCACCGGGCTGCGTGCCGAGGTGGACAGCACCAGCCCGATCGCGCCGCCGTCGGTGAGCGCGGCGGCGACCGTACGGGCCATCCGCACGCTGCCCAGGAAGACCGTCTCGAAGGACTGCCGCCACTGCTCGTCGTCGACCCGGGCGGCGGTGCCCGGGGGCGGCCCGCCGACCGAGACCAGTGCGCCGTCCAGCCGGCCGAAGTGCTCCCGGGCCGCGGTGACCAGTCGTTGCGGGGTGGCCGGGTCGGCCAGGTCGGCGGTGAGCCCGATGGCGTGCTCCGGGCCGCCCAGCCGCGCCACCGCCTCGGCGACCCGCTCCGGCGCCCGCGCGGAGACGACCACCCGGGCACCGTCGGCGACGAGGCACTGCGCGGTGGCGAAGCCCAGCCCGCGAGAGGCGCCGGTCAGCACGTACACCTGATCGGTGAGTCCGAGATCCATGCGGTCGATCCTGCCGTACCCGCGTACCGGTCGCACCCGGCGGTGGGCTCAGCGGCGGGCCGGGCGCAGCAGGCGTACCCGGCCGGCGAGCTGGACGGCGACGGCGCCGCCGGCGCGGGCGACGGCCGGCAGCCGACGGGGCCGCGGCGTGTCGAGGCCGTCGTAGCGGGTGGCCGCCTCGCGTGCCGCCAGCTCCTCGGCGCCGAGCGGGGGCAGGGCGCCCCCCACACGCAGGGCGCGGGCCAGGTCCCAGCCGTCGCGCAGCGACCCGTTGGTCGGCCGGTGCGCCGCCCAGTCACGGAAGGTCTCCCACCAGGCGTCACCGAGGCCGGCGGCGAGCAGCGGCCAGTGCCGCGCGACGTCGCCGGCCCGCTTGCGCAGCAGCGCGGCCCGGGCCGCGTCCACCGGGGCGGTGGCGAAGCCGGGCGGGGTGGGCGCGCCGGCGACCAGGGCCGCCACCAGCGCGGCCTGCCGGGCGGCCAGGTCACCCGACGACGCCACCGCTCGCGGTACGGACGACGCCTCGGTCGGCGGCCCGGCCCCGGTCATGTGACCACCGGGTATCCGGAGGTGGCGGCCAGGGCGTCCAGTTCGGCCCGCAGCTCCGCCGCGGGCGGGTAGCGGCCGTCGCGTTCCAGCAGCAGCGCCGGCGGCCGGTGCCGGGCGCAGAGCGCGCCGACCAGGTCGAGCACCTCCGGCGGCACGGGATCGGTGTGCGTGTCGTGGTAGAAGCCGCCCCGCTCGGCGCCGCCGGCCACGTGGACGTACGCGACCCGGTCCAGCGGCAGGCGGTCCAGCAGGGCGAGCGGGTCGCCGCCCCGGTTGCGGGCGTTGGCGTGCACGTTGGCGACGTCGAGCAGCAACGTCGCCCCGGTGGCGTCGAGGATCTCGGTGAGGAAGTCCGCCTCGTCCAGTTCGTCGTCGGGCCAGTCGAAGAGGGCGGCGATCGGCTCCAGGGCCAGCGGCACCGGCAGCTCGGCCTGCGCGCGCCGGACGTTGGCCGCCACCGCGGCCACCGCCTCCCGGCTGCGCGGCAGGGGCAGCAGGTGGCCGGCCTCCAGACCGCCGGCCCGGACGAACGCGATGTGCTCGCTGACCAGCGGCGCCCCGACCAGCTCCGCCACCCGCGCCAGGTGGGCCACCCGGGCCGGGTCGACCGGCTCCGCGCCGCCGAGGGAGAGCCGCACCCCGTGCGGCACGACGGTGACCCCGCGCGCCCGCAGCTCGGCGAGGCCCGGCGGCAGCTCGCCGTGCACCGACTCGGCGACCACCTCGACGAAGCGCAGCCCGGGCAGCTCGGCGACGAAACCGGCGATCTCCGGCCGCCAGCCGATGCCCACGCCGCTCGGGCCGGTCACCCGCCGCACCCGCCGCCGCAGCCGCCACCACCCCCGCAGGAGCTGCCGCCGCTGCACGAGCTGCCGCCCCCGCAGGAACTGCCGCTGGAACTGCCCGCCCCGCCGCCGGAGCTGAGCGCCTGCCGCTGGATCTCGGCCTGTTCGGCGAAGCCCGGGTCCAGGCTCCAGAGCGAGACGGTGCCGAACAGGGCGACGCCCATCGCCGCTCCGGCCGCGCCGTAGGTGGCGTACGCCGGCGCGGAGGCAGGGGCGAGGTGGGTGTGGCGTCGGCGCAGCTCGCGCAGCGCGGCGTCGGCCGCCCGGGTACGCCACGGCACCCGGTTCAGCAGGATCGCCGTGACGGCCAGGGCGAGGAAGGCGACCAGCAGGAAGGCGATCGGCTTGCCCTGGGACAGCCCGGCGCCCATCCGTACCGCGCCGAGCACGAGCAGCCCGAGTACCGCCAGGGAGCCGTTGCGGGCGGTGCGGCGCTGCGCGGGGGAGAGCGCCAGGCCCTGTCGTTCGAGGCCCTCGCGCAGCTCGGTCAGGGCCCGGGCCACCCACTCGTCGCGGGTCAGTTCCCGGGCGTACAGGTTGCGCCGGGCCGCGTGGTGGATCGCCTGGTCCAGTGGGGTGACCCCGGCGGGCAGGGCGCTGCCGGTGGTGAGCCGCCGGTCGGGGCGTACGCCGACCGCGCCGCTGCCGCGCAGCCCGCCCAGCGAGGCCCAGACCGCGAGCTGGTTGCCGCCGTTGAGGTACGCCACCTGCTGCGGGCCGAGGACGTCGATCGTGCCGACCGACCGCCCGGCGACGACCCGGGACCGGTGCACGATCGCGCCGCCGACCACCACCACGGCGGCCAGCAGGTACAGGCCGAGGAAGACGGGACCGGAGATGCCCCAGGTGTCGCCCGGGGCGGCGAGGACGGTCATGGCTGCTCCTGTCGCGCGAGGGGATCGCGGCATCATTGTGGAGCAGCCCCGCCACGTCCCGACCGGCGCGGCGGCCCAGTTACCGAGCCGAGACGCTCAGCGCCGGCGCACGGCCTCCTCGACCAGATCCAGCACCGGCCCCAGGTCGCCGGCCGGCCGCCCCATCGCCAGGTGCAACACCAGACCGTCGTACGCCAGCTCGAGGAACTGGGCCAGCACGTCGATCGGGACGTCCTCGCGGAGCACGCCCGCCTCCCGCTGGCGGACCAGTCGCTCCCGGGTCGCCTCGGCGATGGCGGCGGAGCGCTCGGCCCAGCGGCGGGCGAAGGCCGGGTCGGTGCGCAGCCGGCGGGAGACCTCCAGCTGGCTGCCCAGCCAGCCGGTGGTGTCCGGGGAGACCGCCCGGGCGAGCAGGTCCCGCATGACCTGGACCAGGCCGTTGCGGGCGACCGTCTCGACCATGGCCGCGGCGTCGTCCTCGGCCACGGCGAGGAAGAGCGAGTCCTTGTCCCGGAAGTGGTGGAAGATCGCGCCCCGGGACAGCCCGGTGGCCTCCTCCAGTCGGCGGACGGTGGCTCCCTCGTAGCCGTGCCGGGCGAAACAGGCCCGCGCCGCACCGAGGATCTCCTGCCGGCGGGCGTCGAGCTGGTCCTGACTTACTCTGGGCACAGGTCGATCGTTGCAGCTGACCCTCCGTTACGCAAACCGTACGTACGGCTTGGATTGCTCACGTCGTGGGACGGCGCTCCTCACCGATCCGGTTAGGATCGCCCGGTGACGACGCCCCCGGTCACCTCCACGCTCCTTCCTCCCGCCCCGCTGACCGTCGCCGCGGTGCAGGCCGATCCGACCCCCGGCGACCTGCCCGGCAACGCGGTGACCGCCGCCCGGCTGCTCGCCCGGGCCGCCGGGCAGGGCGCCCGGGTCGCCGTGCTGCCCGAGCTGTTCCTGCCGGCGTACCACCCGCCGACGCTGGCCGCGGACCCGGCCGGCACCGACGTGGCCGCCACCGGCGACGGCGCGGTCGACGACCCCCGGCTCGACCCGGTGCGGTCCGCCGCCCGCGACGGCCGGCTCACCGCGGTCGTCGGCGCGGCGGTCCGCCACCCCGACGGCCGCCGGACCATCTCCGCCCTGGTCGTCGACCCGACCGGCGCGGTCCGGGCCGGGTACGACAAGCAGCAGCTCTGGGGCGGCGAGCGGGACCTGTTCGACGCCGGCCGGCGGGGCGCGTCGCTGCTGGTCGACGGCTGGCGGCTCGGCCTCGGCATCTGCTACGACGGCTGCTTCCCCGAGCATGCCCGGGCCGCCGCGGTCGACGGCGCGCACGGCTACCTCTGCCCGAGCGGCTACCTGGCCGGCTCCGGGCACCGCCGCGACCTCTACTACGCCGCCCGGGCCCTGGACAACACCATGTACGTGGTCTTCGCCAATGCCGTCGACGGTGCCGAGCCGTGGCGGTTCAACGGCGGCGCGGCGGTCTACGACCCGCAGGGCCGTCCGCTGGCCCGGGGCGCCGACTCCGGTGAGGACGTGCTGGTCGCCACGCTCGATCCGGCGGTGCTGGCGGCCACCCGTTCCGCACACACGATGCTCGCCGACCGACCCGTCGACCAGGGCTTCCCCCGAACGGCGCTGCCGGCCTGACGGACGTCGACGGGGTGCTCGGCCCTGTCGACCGAGCCGCCCACTGCCGTAAGGTGCCCAAGTGCCGCTGCTCCTCCTCGACCTGGACAACACCCTGCTCGACCGGGCCGGGCCGTTCCGCGCGTGGGGTGAGCGCTTCCTGGCCGAGATCGGCGCGCCCGGCACCGACATCGACTGGCTGGTCTCCATCGACGCCGACGGGCTCACCGACCGGTGGGACGTCGCCGACGCCATCCGCGACCGGTACGACCTGCGCATCCCCTCCATCGACCTGGTGGACGAACTGCGCGACGGGGTGGTGGCGAACACCCGCCTCGATCCGCTGGTCGCCTGCGCGCTGCGGATCGCCGACGACGCCGGCTGGGTGCCGGTGGTGGTCACCAACGGCTCGGTCCGGCAGGAGGACGCCAAGATCAGGGGGACCGGGCTGGACCGGTACGTCGCGGACTGGGTGATCTCCGAGGAGGCCGGGGTCAGCAAGCCCAACCCGCGGATCTTCGCGCTCGCCGCGCAACGGGCCCGGATGTCGCTGCGCGGGGCGTGGGTGGTGGGGGACGGCCCGGAGGCGGACATCGGCGGGGCCGCCGCCGTCGGTCTGCCCAGCGTCTGGCTGCACCGGGGACGCCGCTGGTCGGACGCCCGGTTCGCCCCGACCCGCACGGTGGACTCGCTGATCGCCGCCGTCTCCGTCGTGCTCGGCGGCTGAGCGTCCCGCGAGGCCCGCGCGGCCGTGGGGCGACGGAGGGCCGTAATTCGGTTGACCCAGGCTCGGCGTAGCCACCAGCATGAGGGCCGCGCGAGCGCGCAACCGGGGTGTGCCCGGTCGAGGAGAGGGGGTCGGTCATGGCCGTCTTCGCAGGGTCGTACCACCTGCCTCCATCAGCCTCGATCAAGGGATCACCAGCTCAGTGCGTGAAAACGACCTCCCGGCGCCGCAGCGCCGTGGCCGCGGCAAGAGCCGCTTCGACGACGACGAACCGCTGTACCTGAGGCGCGGCCGGCCCGACGGCCCCGCCCTCGCCGAACCCGACGACGAGCCCGACTCCGGGGACCGCTGGTCCTCCTGGGACGAGGCCGTGCACGGGCCCGAACCCCACCCGGACTGGCTGGTCACCGAGCTGGCCGCCCGGGACACCGAACTCGGCGTGCTCAAGACCGGCAAGGAGGCGGACGTCCACCTCGTCCGCCGGACCGTGCCGGAGACCGGGCGCTCCTGCCTGCTGGCCGTCAAGCGCTACCGGGACGCCCAGCACCGGCTCTTCCACCGCGACGCCGGCTACCTGGAAGGACGCCGGGTCCGTCGCTCCCGGGAGAACCGGGCGATGGCCGGGCGGACCGCCTTCGGGCGGCAGATGATCGCCGGGCAGTGGGCGGCGGCCGAGTTCGCCGCGCTGTCCCGGCTCTGGGAGATCGGCGCCGCCACCGGCCGGATCGCCGTGCCGTACCCGGTCCAGCTCATCGGCACCGAGCTGATGCTGGAGTTCGTCGGCGACCCCGACGAGGGTGCGGCGGCGCCCCGGCTGGCCCAGCTGCGTCCCGAGGGCGCCGAGCTGCGCTCGCTGTGGGAGCAACTGGTCGACGCCCTGGTCGTGCTGGCCCGGGCCGGGTACGCCCACGGTGACCTGTCGCCGTACAACCTGCTGGTGCACCGGGGCCGGCTCGTCATGATCGACCTGCCGCAGGTGGTCGACGTGGTGGCCAACCCGCAGGGGCCGGAGTTCCTGGCCCGGGACGTGCGGGTGGTGGGTGCCTGGTTCGCCGCACGAGGGCTGCCGCCCGACGGGGCCGACCCGGCCGAGCTGACCGGGCTGCTGCTGCGCGAGGCGGGCATCCGCTGAGCCGACGCCCCGGGCGGTCCACCGACCGCCCGGGGCGCGTCCGAACCGCGGCTACTGCAGGTAGCGCTCCACCTCCGACAGCGGACGCTCGCCCTGGGCGTCCGGGTCGCCGTGCGCCTGGCGGGCTGCCCGCCGGCGGCGCAGCAGGTCCCAGCACTGGTCCAGCGACTCCTCCAACGCGCGCAGCCGCTCTCGGGCCTCGTCGTCGGTGCCGGTCTCGTGCTCCTGCGCCGCCGAGCGCAGCCGGTGCTCCTCGTCGACGAGTTCCGAGATCCGGTTCAGGATGGTCTTGTCGTCCATGCCCCTGAGCCTGGCACAGGGTGACCGGGCGCGCCCGGATTCGCCCGACCGCCGTCGTGGGGGCACCGGCCGGGTCCTGCTCGCCGAGGCCGGCAACGCCGCCCCGGTCCCGGTGCCGAGATCGCGTACGCGAAGGTCGTGGCGAGCACCGCTCGCCGGCCCGGGCCTGCGGTAGGGGTACCCGGCCCATGACGCCGGCAACACGGCGATGGTCGGCATCAACCGAGGTTCAGGCTGTCGGCCGGTCGGGGGTGGGTGGCGCTACCAGCGGATTCTCTTGCGCAGACCGTGCTGCCCCGTAGTCCATAGTGGACGTTTGGTGGGTTGGTGTGAAATTTTCTCCCACCGGGATGTCTGGAGAAAGTGCCTGTATCGATGGCATGCTTCCCGGGACCGTCACGCGCGATGACCACGGGGGTACGCAGCGCAGTGCGGCGTTCGAGCGGAGGAGGACCCGTGCAGGTGAGCTGTGGCTGACCCGACCGCCCCCGTGCTCCGCCCGCCGTACGTCGCGTCCCTGCGGCGTACCCTGCCCGGGCTGCTCCGCGACCCACTGGGCACCCTGGTCGCGCTCGCCGACGCGGCGCCCGAGCAGGTCGTCCGGCTCAACCTGGGCACCATCCGCCCGTACCTGGTGGCCGAGCCGGCGCATGTGCAGCACGTCCTGCGGGACAACGCCGCCAACTACACCCGCGCCGGCGACAGCATGATGTGGAAGTCGGTGCGCAAGCTCGCCGGCGACGGGATCCTCTCCGAGGGGCCGCAGTGGGAGGCGAGCCGGCGGCGGCTCCAGCCGCACTTCACCGCCAAGCGGATCGACGCGGTGGTGGACGACCTGAGCCGGGCGATCAGCGAGGCCGTCGACGAACTGGCCGCCCCGGCCCGCGACGGCGCGCCGGTCGACGCCGCCAGCGAGATCTCCCGGATCATCTGCCAGGCCGTCATCCGGGTCTTCTTCGGCGACAAGATCTCCGTCGCCGACGGTGTGCGGGTGGTCGCCGAGCAGGACACCGTCGCCACCGCGCTGCGGTTCCGGCTGCTCGCCCCCTTCCTGCCCGACGCGGTCCCGATGCCCGGCGACCGGGCGTTCCGCCGGGCGGTGCGCAACATCGACGACATCCTGCTCCCGCTGGTCCGCGCCGAGCGCGCCGGCGGCACCGGCGGGGACGACATCCTCGCCACGCTGGCCCGGGCCCGCGACGCGCACGGCAACAAGCTGGACGAGCAGCGGGTCCGCGACGACCTGGTGTCCATCTTCGCCACCACCACCGAGACCACCTACGTGGTGCTCACCTGGCTCTTCCCCCTGCTGGAGCAGTTGCCCGACGTCGCCGCCCGGCTCTACGAGGAGATCGACCGGGTGGTCGACCCCGGCGACGTGATCAGCCGGGAACAGCTCGGCCAGCTCCGCTACACCCGGATGGTGCTCGACGAGCTGATCCGGGCGTACCCGTCCGGCTGGCTGGTGCCGCGCACGGCGGTCGCCGACGACGTCATCGGCGGCACCCGGATCTCCGCCGGCGCGACGATCGTTCTCAGCCCGTACGTCACCCAACGGCTGGCCCGCTTCTGGGACCGTCCGGAGGTCTTCGATCCGGAGCGGTTCGCCCCCGAGCGGCCCCGGCGTGCCCACCGGTACGCCTACTACCCGTTCGGCGGCGGCGCCCACCAGTGCATCGGCCAGTACCTGTTCCAGCTGGAGGCGCCGCTGATCGTGGCGACGCTGTTCAGCCGCTTCCGGTACCGGCTCTGCGAGCCCGGGATGCCCCACCCGCAGCTCGCCGCGTCACTGCGCCCCCGGGAGCGGGTGCCGCTGATGCTCACCCCGCACCGGCAGCCGGCCCTGGCCTGACCGCCGTGGCAACTGTCGTGACGGCCACCGACGAACTGGCCGAGGCCGCCGAGCACGGACGGGTCTGCGCCCTGGCCGCACAGGGGCAGCGGGACCTGCAACGCTGCCTGGCCGCCCACCCGGACCTCTTCGCCGCCGGCCCCTTCGACGGGGCGCTGGCCAGCAGCATCGCCCTCGCCATCGCGTTCAGCGCGCCCTGGTGCGATCCGGCGGAACTGCGGCTGACCAACCGGGCGGTGCTCTGGGGGTTCGCGCTCGACTGGCAGGTGGACCATCAGACCTCCGCGGCCGCCGACCTCGACCTGCTGGTGCGCCGGCAGGTCGAGGTCGCCGACGGCGGGCCGGCTGACGCCGACGACCCGCTGGGCCGGTTCCTCGCCGGTCTGCGCGGTGACCTGGCCGCCGTGCCGGCCTTCGCCACGCTGGGCGGGGCCTGGCGGGAGGCGGTACGCCGGACCTGCGCGGCGATGCGGCGGGAGTGGCACTGGCGGGCCGCTGCCCGGGCCGGCGCGCCGCTGCCCGGTCTCGCCGACTACCTGGCCAACGCCGACAACCTGGCCTGCACGGTGGTGAACGTGGCGCACTGGATCCGGGTCGGTGGGGCCGACGCCCACGCCCGCCTCGACCGGCTGGTCGCCGCCAGCGACGCCGTGCAGCGCGCCCTGCGGCTCGTCAACGACCTGGCCACCTGGGAACGGGACCAGCGTTGGGGCGACCTCAACGCCCTGCGACTGGTCGACGACCGGTCGGTGGTCGAAGGCGAGCTGACCGGCCTGGTCGCGCGGGCCACCGGCCTGCTCGACGACCTGCGCCCCGACTGCCCCCGGGAGGTCGCCTACCTGACCCGTCAGCTCGGCTACACCAGCGGCTTCTACCGGTCGACGGACTTCTGGGGCGTGGCGTGAGCACCGGCGCGCTGACCCGGGGCGCCGCCCCGCCGGAGGACGCCGGGCCGGCGGAGGCCGCCGCCGAGCTGGTCGCTGAGCTGATCGCCCGGCCCGCCGGCCGGACCTCGGTCTCGGCGTACGAGACGGGCCGGCTGGTGTCCCTCGCGCCCTGGCTGACCCGGCACGCCGAGCGGATCCGGCACCTGCTGGCCGCACAGCGGCCGGACGGGGGCTGGGGTGGCCCGGAAGGCTACGCCCTGGTGCCCACGCTCAGCGCGGTGGAAGGGCTGCTGGCCGTGCTCGACCGGGACGCGCCGGTCGGCTGGTCCGTCGACGGGGTGCGCCACGCCGTCGATCGGGCGTTGCGCCTGCTGCACGGCTCGGCCGGCCCCGCGGGGTACCCGATGCCGGACCTGCCGGCCGCCGACCTGGTCGTACCGGCGCTGGCGGAGCGGATCGGCGAACGGCTGACCGACCCGCCTGCGGGACTGGCCGGCTGGCGCGACGCCGGCCCGCCGCCGCTGCCCGCCGGCCTGGACCGGCGGCGGCTGGACCGGGTCCGGCTGCTGGCCGGGTCCGGTGCCGGCCTGCCGCCGAAGCTGGCGCATGCGCTGGAGGTGCTCGGGCCCGCCGCCCGCCGGCAGCCCGCCGTGGTCCCGACGACGGCGGGCCCGGTCGGCGCCTCCCCGGCCGCCACCGCGGCCTGGCTCGGCACCCCCGACGGCAGCCGACCGGCCACCCTGGACTACCTGCGCGCAGTGGTCGCCGAGCACGGTGGCCCGGTGCCGTGCGCCACCCCGATCACCATCTTCGAGCGGTCCTGGGTGCTCAGCACGCTGGCCCGGGCCGGGGTGCCGCTGGCCGTGCCGCCGGCCCTCGTCGCCGGCCTGCGCGACGCGCTCGGCCCGGACGGTGCCGCGACCGGGCCCGGCCTGCCCACCGACGCGGACACCACCGCCGTGACGGTGTACGCGCTGGCCCGGCTGGGCCGCCCGACCGACCCGTCGTGCCTGTCCCGGTACGACACCGGGGCGCACTTCTGCACCTGGCGAGGGGAGGACGGCGCGTCGGTGACCACCAACGCGCACGTGCTCGAGGCGCTCGGGTGGGGCACGGACCGGCCCGACCCGGCGGTGCTGCGCCGGCTCACTGGGTGGCTGCTCGACCAGCAGCGGGCCGACGGGTCGTGGACGGACCGTTGGCATGCCTCCCCCTACTACGCCACCTGCTGCGCGGTGCTCGCCCTGCACGACCACGGTGGCCCGGCGGCCCGGCCGGCGGTGCGGCGGGCGGTCGACTGGGTGCGCGACACCCAGCGCCCGGACGGCGGTTGGGGGCGGTGGCGCAGCACGGCCGAGGAGACCGCGTACGCCCTGCAGGTGCTGCTGGTCGGGCCCGGCGGCCCGACCGTCGGCCCGGTGGTGGCCGGAGCGGCCCGGCAGTTGTCCATTATGGACGACTCTCGTGACGATCCTCCACTCTGGCATGACAAGGATCTCTACCATCCGGAAACGATCGTCCGTGCCGCCGTGGTCGCTGCCACCAAGTTGGCAGGTGAGCGGTTACAGGGTCGCCCCTATAGCCCGGCCGGCCCCTGGTCTGCACTGCTTGAGTGAAGTTCCGGACACTGCTAGCGTGCGCCGGGGCCGGCTCGCGCTTTCGGCCATCCCGAAACGTGAATCAGGACCGGCGAGGGACGGTGTGATGGGTTCCCGCAGTGCAAGTCTGCGCACCAAGGTTGTGGCCCTGCTGCTCTCGCTGACCGCGCTCTGGGCGTTCGCCGCCTGGGTGACCCTGCGGGACGGTCTCAACGTCCTCGGTGTGCAGACCCTCGACGCCCAGGTCGCCGAGCCGAGTGAGTCGCTGCGCACCGAGTTGCAGCGGGAACGTCGGATGTCGCTGGCGTACCTGGGCCGTCCGAGCCAGCAGCAGGCCGAGCAGTTGCGGGCACAGCGGAAGCGCAGCGAGGCGCTGGCCGCCTCCTTCGCCGAGTCGGCCCGGAGCTGGCGGGCCCGGCTCGCCTCCAGCGACGAGCTGGGGCAGCGCATCGACGAGGTGGTCGCCGGCCTGGACGGCCTGGGCCCGGTCCGGGACTCGGTGGTCGCCCGCTCGGTGGACCGGGCCGGGGCGGCCGCGGCGTACACCGGGGTCCTGGACTCGCTGTTCCGGGTCTACGCCTCGCTCGGCAAGCTCGACGACGAGCAGATCGCCAAGGACACCGCCACCCTCACCCAGCTCGTCCGGGTCCGGGAGCTGATGTCCCAGGAGGACGCCCTCTTCGCCGGGGTCGCCGCGGCCGGCCGGATCAACGACAAGGAGTTCGCCCAGTTCGCCTACCTGGTCGGCGCGCAGCGGTTCCTGGCCCAGGAGGCGTTGGCCGAGCTGCCCGCCGCCGACCGGGACCGGTATCTCGCCATGACCGAGGGCGAGTCCTTCAGCCGGCTGCGGTCCCTGGAGGACCGGCTGATCCGCGAAGGCCAGCCCAACGCCCCGCTGCCGGTCGAGGCGGACGCCTGGCAGGCGGCCATCGACCCGGCCCTGAACGACCAGGAGGCCGCCGTGCTGGCCAGCGGTGACGCGCTGGTCGACCGGGCCACCCCGGTGGCGGTGTGGGTGATCATCCGGATGGTGCTCGCGGCCGGTCTGGGCCTGATCGCCGTCATCGCCTCGGTGGTCGTCTCGATCACCACCGCCCGCGCCCTGGTCCGGCAGCTCGAACGGCTCCGCGAGGCCGCCTTCAAGCTGGCCAACGAGCGACTGCCCGGGGTGGTGGAGCGGCTCGGTCGGGGCGAGCAGGTCGACGTCGCCAAGGAGGCCCCGCCCCTGGAGTTCGGCGACGACGAGATCGGCCAGGTGGGCAAGGCGTTCAACGTGGTGCAGGAGACCGCCGTGCGTACCGCGGTCGAGCAGGCCGAGCTGCGCCGCAACGTCCGTGAGGTCTTCCTCAGTCTGGCCCGGCGCACCCAGGCCCTGGTGCACCGCCAGCTCACCCTGCTCGACGCGATGGAGCGGCGCGAGCACGACGCCGAGGAGCTGGAGGACCTGTTCCGGGTCGACCACCTGGCCACCCGGATGCGGCGCAACGCCGAGAACCTGATCGTGCTCTCCGGATCGAGCCCGGGCCGTGCCTGGCGGCGCAACGTGCCCATGGTGGACGTGGTGCGCGGTGCGGTCGCCGAGGTCGAGGACTACACCCGGGTCAACGTGCTGCCGCTGGGCCCGGCCTCGCTGGCCGGGCGGGCGGTCGGTGACGTCATCCACCTGCTGGCCGAGCTGATCGAGAACGGGTTGACCTTCTCCCCGCCGCACACCTCGGTGGAGGTGCGTGGGCAACTGGTGGCCAACGGCTTCGCCATCGAGATCGAGGACCGCGGCCTCGGCATGACCGCGGAGGACCTGGCCGCCGCCAACCACCGCATCGTGGACCGTTCGGAGCTGAACCTGGCCAACGCCTCCCGGCTGGGCCTGTACGTGGTGAGCCGGCTGACCGAGCGGCACGGGGTCAAGGTGGGCCTCAAGGAGTCCGCGTACGGCGGCACCACCGCCGTCGTGCTGATCCCGGCCGCCCTGGTCGAGGCCGGTGAGGACCAGAGCACCTCCGGTGGCTTCCCGACCGGCGTCGGGCTCGACGCGGCGCGGGCCGGCGACGACGTGCCGACGCCGGCGGTCGACGTGCCCGCCGGGTCGCGGTCTACGCCCGCCGGGGGCGACGAGGAGCCGGCGGTGCTGCCGGTGCGGGCGCGTCGCGCCGCCACCTCCGAGCGTCCCACCCCGCCGGTGACCGAGTCGGGGCTGCCGACGAGGATCCGGACCCGGCCCGGGCAGGGCGCACTGACCGGGCCGACCGTGCCGATCGCCCTGCCGACCGTCCGGTCGTCCACCTCGGAGCCGGCGGCGCAGGACGGTGGCGGCGACCCGGTCACCCCGTCCGGCGACCCGGTCCCGGCCGCGCCGACGCCCCCCGTGGGCGCGGTGACCGATGCCGGCCTGCCGATGCGGGTACGGCAGGCGAGCATCGCGCCGGAGCTGCGGGCCGACCCGGCGGACACCGCCTCGGACGACGAGGCCGAGGAACAGGCGCCGCGGCCGCCGGAGCAGGTGCGGCGGATGATGAGTTCGTACCAGACGGGAACCCGGCGTGGCCGCACCGACGCCGCCCGACTCCTCGGTGGTCCCACCGCCGGGGCACGTGCCGGCAACGGGCCGGACACCGGGGACGGGCAGGCGACCTGACGGCGGCGCGGACGGCCGCGCCGGGCGCGACGGCGCACGGTGGTAATTGAGCAACGGCGACACCAGCCGGGGGAGAAGAGGACGCGAGTGGTGCAGAAGACGGCTTCGAGTGCCGACCTGACGTGGCTGCTGGACGATCTGGTCGGCCGGGTGAAGCAGGCCGAACACGCCGTGGCGCTCTCCTCCGACGGCCTGTTGATGGCCTCGTCGCAGGGGTTGAGCCGGGACGACGGCGAGCACCTGGCGGCGATGGCGGCCGGCATCCAGAGCCTGGCCCGGGGCGCGGGCAAGCGGTTCGGCGGTGGGCAGGTCCAGCAGACCATCATCGAGATGCAGTCGTCGTTCCTGTTCGTCACAGCGGCCGGGCGTAACGCCTGCCTGGCGGTGCTCGCCTCGGAGGACGCGGACGTCGGCCTGATCGCGTACGAGATGGCGATGCTGGTGACCCGGGTGGGCAAGTTCGTCGCGTCACCGACCCGAGGGATCGACCAGCCGGCCGGCGGGAAGTAACGGCGATGACGGTCGAGGGCGGTTCCACAGAGGACAGGTGGGTCGACGACCACGCGGGCCCGGTGGTCCGCCCGTACGCGGTGACCCGGGGCCGGGCCCGCCCGGTCACCGGCACGTTCGACCTGATCTCCCTGGTCACGGCGACCCGCGCGGACGTCGCCGGCGAGTCCGGGCTGGGCCCGGAGCACGTGGCGATCGTCGCGCTCTGCCAGCGGATGCAGTCCGTGGCGGAGGTCGCCGCCCACCTGGACCTGCCGGTGGGCACCGTCCGGGTCCTGCTGGGTGACCTGATGGCCCGCGACCTGGTCCAGGTCTCGCCGCCCCGGAGCAGTGCCGGCGTACCCGATGAGAGCATATTCGAGGCGGTTATCAATGGACTACGGGCACTCTGAGCGGCCGGCGGGCGCGCCCCCGCTGCCCACCGCTATCAAGATTCTGATCGCCGGCGGCTTCGGGGCGGGCAAGACGACCCTGGTCGGGGCGGTGAGCGAGACCAAGCCGCTGCGCACCGAGGAGGTGCTGACCGAGACGGGCATCGGGGTCGACGACCTGTCCGGGGTGGAGGGGAAGGCCACCACCACGGTGGCGATGGACTTCGGTCGGATCACGATCAGCCCCGACCTGGTGCTGTACCTCTTCGGCACTCCCGGGCAGGACCGGTTCTGGTTCGTCTGGGACGAGTTGGCTCTCGGGGCGATCGGCGCGGTCGTGCTGGCCGACACCCGGCGGCTGGCCGACTGCTTTCCGTCGATCGACTACTTCGAGGAGCGCGGCACGCCGTTCGTGGTGGCGGTGAACTGCTTCGAGGGGGCGCGGCGCTACCGGCTGGACGAGGTGCAGGCCGCGCTGAACCTCGACCCCGGCGTGCCGGTGGTGCTCTGCGACGCCCGGCAGCGGCAGTCCAGTCGGGACGTGCTGATCACGCTGCTGGAGCACGCGATGAAGTCGCGGGAGGCGCGCGGGCACGCGGGCTGACCGCAGCGCGACAGGGCGCCGCCCCGGTGACGACGGGTGCGGCAGGATCTGACGCGAACGGCCCCCGGTCACCGACCGGGGGCCGTTCGTCCGTGCGTCGCGTCAGCTGGCGATCATGCGGCGCAGCACGTACTGCAGGATGCCGCCGTGGCGGTAGTAGTCCGCCTCGCCCGGGGTGTCGATCCGCACCACCGCGTCGAACTCGACGCCAGTGTCCGTGGTGACCTTGACCGTACGCGGGGTCTCGCCGTCGTTCAGCGCGGTCACGCCGGAGACGGAGAAGGTCTCGGTGCCGGTGAGGCCGAGCGACTCGGCGGTGGTGTCCACCGGGAACTGCAGCGGCAGGACGCCCATGCCGATCAGGTTGGAGCGGTGGATCCGCTCGTACGACTCGGCGATGACCGCCTTCACGCCGAGCAGCATGGTGCCCTTGGCCGCCCAGTCGCGCGACGAGCCGGAGCCGTACTCCTTGCCGGCCAGGATGACCAGCGGCACGCCCGCCTCCTGGTAGGCCATCGAGGCGTCGTAGATCGAGGTCTGCTCGCCGGTCAGGTGGTTGACCGTGAAGCCGCCCTCCACACCCGGGACGAGCTGGTTGCGCAGCCGGATGTTGGCGAAGGTGCCCCGGATCATCACCTCGTGGTTGCCCCGGCGCGAGCCGTACGAGTTGAACTCGTGGCGTGGCACGCCGTGCTCGGCGAGGTACGTGCCGGCGGGGGAGTCGGCCTTGATCGAGCCGGCCGGGGAGATGTGGTCGGTGGTGACGGAGTCGCCCAGCTTGGCCAGCACCCGACCGCCACTGATGTCGGTGACAGGCGCCGGCTGGCGCCGCATGCCCTCGAAGTACGGGGGCTTGCGCACGTAGGTGGACTCGCCCTCCCAGGCGAAGGTGTCACCCGTCGGGGTGGGCAGCGACTGCCAGCGCTCGTCACCGGCGAACACGTCGGCGTACGCGGCGCTGAAGCCGGTCGCGCCGATCGCCGAGGCGATGACGTCCTGGATCTCCGCGCTGTTCGGCCAGATGTCGCGCAGGAAGACCGGGTTGCCCTGGGTGTCCTCGCCGATCGGCTCGTTGGCCAGGTCGATGTCCATCGTGCCGGCCAGCGCGTACGCGACCACCAGCGGCGGGGACGCCAGGTAGTTCATCTTGACGTCCGGGTTGATCCGGCCCTCGAAGTTCCGGTTGCCCGACAGCACGGAGACGACGGCCAGGTCGCCCTCGTTCACCGCGGCGGAGACCTCCTCCGGCAGCGGGCCGGAGTTGCCGATGCAGGTGGTGCAGCCGTAGCCGACCAGGTTGAAGCCGAGCTTCTCCAGGTACGGCGTCAGGCCGGCGCGGTCGTAGTAGTCCATGACGACCTTGGAGCCCGGGGCCAGGGTGGTCTTCACCCACGGCTTACGGGCCAGGCCCTTGTCGACCGCGTTGCGGGCGAGCAGGGCGGCGCCGATCATGACCTGCGGGTTGGAGGTGTTGGTGCAGGAGGTGATCGCGGCGATCACCACGGCGCCGTGGTCCAGCTCGTACTCGACGCCGTCGGCGCCGGTGACCCGGACCGGGTTGCTGGCGCGCCCGCCCGCGCCCACGGCGGCGGTCTCCAGGTCGCGCGGGGCGTCGGCCGGGTCGTTGACCCCGTTGGCCGGGGCGTCGCTGGCCGGGAACGACTCGGCGCTGGCCTCGTCGGCCGGGCCCTCGGTGCCGAACGGCTTCTCCAGCTGCGGCACGCCCGGCTTGCGGCCGGGGTCGCCACCGGTCTCGTCGGCGGCGACGTAGTCGGTGAGGGCGGAGCGGAACAGCGTCTTGGCGCTGCCCAGCGGCACCCGGTCCTGCGGGCGCTTCGGGCCGGCCAGGGACGGCTCGATGGTGCTCAGGTCGAGTTCCAGCCGCTCGGAGTACTCCGGCTCGTGGTCCGGGTCGTGCCAGAGGCCCTGCTCCTTGGCGTACGCCTCGACGAGCGCGACCTGCTGCGGGTCGCGGCCGGTCAGCTCCAGGTAGCGGACGGTCTCAGCGTCGATCGGGAAGATCGCCACGGTGGAGCCGTACTCCGGGGACATGTTGCCGATGGTGGCCCGGTTGGCCAGCGGCACCGCGCTCACGCCCGGGCCGTAGAACTCGACGAACTTGCCGACGACGCCGTGCTTGCGCAGCATCTCGGTGATGGTGAGCACCAGGTCGGTGGCGGTGGTGCCGGCCGGCATCTCGCCGGAGAGCTTGAAGCCGACGACCCGCGGGATGAGCATGCTGACCGGCTGGCCGAGCATCGCGGCCTCGGCCTCGATGCCGCCGACGCCCCAGCCCAGCACGCCCAGGCCGTTGACCATGGTGGTGTGCGAGTCGGTGCCGACCACGGTGTCCGGGTACGCCTGGCCGTTGCGCTCCATGATCGTACGGGCCAGGTACTCGATGTTGACCTGGTGCACGATGCCGGTGCCCGGCGGGACGACCTTGAACTCGTTGAACGCCGTCTGGCCCCAGCGCAGGAACTGGTAGCGCTCCTTGTTGCGCTCGTACTCCAGCTCGACGTTGCGCTCGAAGGCGTCCTCACGGCCGAACAGGTCGGCGATGACGGAGTGGTCGATGACCAGCTCGGCCGGCGCGAGCGGGTTGACCTTGGTGGCGTCGCCGCCGAGGTCGCGTACCGCTTCCCGCATGGTGGCCAGGTCCACGACGCAGGGGACGCCGGTGAAGTCCTGCATGAGCACCCGCGCCGGGGTGAACTGGATCTCCACGCTCGGGTCGGCGGTCGGGTCCCACCCGCCGAGCTGGCGGATGTGGTCGGCGGTGATGTTCGCGCCGTCCTCGGTCCGCAGCAGGTTCTCCAGCAGGATCTTCAGGCTGTAGGGCAGCCGGTCGTGCCCCTCCACCTTGCCGATCTTGAAAATCTCGTAGCTCGCGTCTCCGACGCGTAGCTGGGTCTTCGCACCGAAGGTGTCGAGGCTCGCCACGTCGTACTCCTTCACACCAGCGACCGTGAGTAGTCCTGAGCAGTCTGTCGCACCGGCCGGAGCGCCGCCCAGGTTAGGTGACACTTACCGCCGATTGTCGTCGTCTACAAAACCGTACGTCCGTCTTGCTATTGCTGCAACCTCGTGCCAGGGTTCGGGACGAGGAGGTGCCACCATGATCCATCACGTCCTGCTCGCCTGCCCACGCGGCTCCGAGAATGCCTCCCGGGCCTTCTACGTCGGCCTGCTCGGCATGACCGAGAAGCCCAAGCCGCCGGCCCTCGCCGCCCGCGGCGGGTGCTGGTTCACCGGGTACGGCGCGGAGCTGCACCTCGGTGTCGAGGACGACTTCCGTCCCGCCCGTAAGGCGCACCCGGCACTGCTGCGCCCCGACCTGGACGACCTCGCCGCCCGGCTCGCCGCCGCCGGCCACCCGGTCACCTGGGGTGACGGCGAACTGCCCGGCATGCGTCGCTTCCACACCCACGACGCCCACGGCAACCGCCTGGAGTTCGTCGCCCCCGTCGCCGGCTGACCCGCCGCGCTCGGGACGCCGGGTCCAGGGCGGTCTTCCCCGGATCGCCGTGAATCCCCGTCGGCGACCGGACGACGCCGCCGGTGGGCCCGCACCGCCACCGTCGGCGCTACACCCGGGGTCTGTCAGGATGGGTCGGGATACCGTGAGCGCCACGCTACGGACCTGATCGCACAAGTGGTTCAGGCCGGGAAGCCGCTGGCGGAAGCTTGATCCATCGGTGCGATCAGGTCCGTAGCATTCGCATGGTCCCCCACCCCGACCCGGACTCGGGTCATCCCGATCCGGACCGATCGCCCCACCGGGCCCCAACCCGTCGGGACGCGGGCGTGGCCCGGGGATGGTGGCCGGCGCCCGGTCGTCACACCCAGTCGCCACCGCCGGCCCGAACCGGGTACGACAAGGGCCGACCCCGTGGGGTCGGCCCTTGTCGTGGTGGGTCAGGAGGTGGAGTAGCCGCGGGTGGCGATCCAGTCGGCGAGGGTGTCGATGTCCATGTCGTAGGTGGCGGTGTTCGGGTTGGCCGAGTCGGCGATGGTGACGGTCTTGCCGTTGTCCTGGTAGCCGGTGACGGCGATGTAGTGGCCGCCTTCGAAGGAGTGGGTGCCGCCGTCGGTGTCGGTGGCGGTGCCGGCGATGTTGGCGACGATGGCGCGGCCGTTGTCGACGGTGCGCACGATGTCGGCGCGCAGGGTGTCGGTCTGCTTGGTGTCGGCCTTGCCGGTCTTGATCTCGACGCTGCGGTAGGCGTCGGTCTTGCCGGTCTCCTTGTTCAGGACGGGGGTGATGTCGTTGATGCTGTTGGTGCCGTTCTCGGTGGTGCCCATCTGCTTGGCCATGTCGTCGACGTCGATGTCCTTGCCCTGCACGCTCAGGGCGTTGCGGGTGGCGGCGGGGCCGCAGTAGTAGAAGTTGGGCTGGGCTTCGTAGTCGACCTTGAGCTGTCGTTCGCCGCCGGGCTTGCGCTCGGCCTGCACCGGCTTGTCGGTGGGGGCGGCGTGGGCGGCGAGGGCGGGGCCGGCGATGCCGCCGGCGGTGGCGGTGATGGTGATGGCGGTGAGGGCGGTCTTGCGCAGGATGTCGGTACGCATGGGGATGCTCCTTCTGCGTCAGGGGGATGCGGCAGCGCGCTGGGGGGTGGCGTGCCGCGTGCGGGGGGAAGTTCAAGGGGGGGGCGGACGGTCCGGCGGCGGTGCCTGCGCGGGGGTCCGGGGGACGCCTGGCGGCGGTGCCTGCTCGGGTGTCCGGGGGATGTAACCGATCGGGCGGGGCCCGCATTCCGGAGGTGGGGCATCGGGGATGCGGCCGATCCGACGCGTCTCGTGCGGAGAGCGCTCGTGGTTATGCCATGTACAACGCCGCGGCCCCGTCGCGGATTCCGCCGCCGGGGTGGGCCCGGCCACGGGATTCCGCAGGTCAGACCCGACATCCGGCTCGAGCCATCGCAGGTCGTAACGGACATCCGGCACGTAACCGGACGGCGGGGCCCGCAGCGGACGCGGAGCAGTTCGACCACCGCCGTCACGCGCCGCCCGGACGGACGGACCATCTACAGGGGAGGGACGTCGGGCTCTGTCACGATGTCGGCATGGAGATGTGGCACAACCCGGCCTGCTCGAAGTGCGCGGGCGCCCGCGCCAGCCTGGAGGAGGCGCGGGTGCCGGTGCGGCTGCGCGCGTACCTGGAGCAGCCACCGGACGCGGACGAGCTGCGGGACGTGCTGCGCCGGCTCGGAGCACGGGCCTGGGACGTCTGCCGTACCGGGGAGCCGGCCGCGGTGGCGCTGGGCATGGCCGGCTGGGCCCGCGACGACGCGACCGAGCCACGCTGGATCGAGGCGATGGTGGCCCACCCCGAGCTGATCCAGCGTCCGATCCTGCTGCTCGACGACGGGAGCGCGCTGGTCGGCCGTACCCCGGACGCGCTCGACGAGGCGGTCCGCCGCGCCCACGGGTGAGCCGGGTCGGCGAATCGGCGGGCGGGCGCGGGCCGACGTGGAGCGCGCCGGCCCCCGGCGGCAGGTCCTCGACGGGACCGCCGCCGAGCAGGATCGTCAGGGCGACGGCGAGCCCGACCGGCTGGCAGTCACCAGCAGCACCAGCCCGCCGACGAGCACCAGCGCACCAGCGCGTCGGCGCCGCCGGGCGTCGGTGTCGCCGGGTACCTGGCGCAGCGTCTCCCACCCCAGGAAGTCGGGCACCGGTGTCTCCCCGTCGTCGCAGCGGAGCCCGAGGGTAGGGCGACGCGGCAACCCGCCGACGCGGGGGCCCGGTCAGGCCGGCCCGTCGCCCGGCGTGCCGCTCCCGGCGGCCTGCGCGTGCCGCTCCCGCAACCGGTCCCGGATCTCCTCCGGGGTGTACGCCCGGCGGCGTCGCTCGGCGCGGGCGATGACCACGCCGGACGCCGCGACGCCGGCCAGACCGGCCAATCCGAGGATCTTCCACCACCGCATCCGTTGCCGCATCGGCCTAGGGTAGTGCTCCATGAGCGAGCGCAGCGAGCGATGCGCCGGCACGCGACGCCTGGTGCCGGTGGCCGGCGTGGGCGGGGCGGCGGCATGAGCATCAGCCTGGACGAGGCCGTCGAGCTGACCCGGACCGGGGATGTCTGGGTGTTCCGGGGCCGTAGCGTGCCCGACCGGGCCATCCAACTGACCACCAACAGCCCGGTCAACCACGTCGGCATGGCCGTGGTGCTGGACGACATGCCGCCGCTGATGTGGCACGCCGAACTGGGCCGGTCGCTGCCGGACATGTGGACGGGCACCCACCAGCGCGGCGTGCAGTTGCACGACCTGCGCGACGCGGTCTGCGTCTGGGCCAACCGGTACGGCCAGCGCGCCTGGCTGCGCCAGCTCGAACCGGCGGCCGGGCCCGACCGGGAGGAGGCGGTGCTGCGGACGATCGCCCGGCTGGACGGCACGCCGTTCCCGAGCACCGCCCAGCTCGCCTGGCGGTGGGCCCGGGGCCGGGTGCCGCAGGTCCGGCTGCCGCTGCCCGGCCGGCCCGACCGGCGGGGCACGTCCCTGCCGGACCGGGCGCTGGAGACCGCGTACTGCGCCGAGGTGGTGGCGGTGACCTACGAGGCGATGGGGCTGCTCCCGCCCGGCCGGCGCCCCAACTGGTACGACCCGGGCCGGTTCTGGAGCGGCGACGACCTGGACCTGACCGACGGCGCCCGGCTCGGCGCGGAGATCGAGGTGCGCGTCCCGCCGCGCTGAGGTTTGCCGATGCCCGCCGGTGGCTATCAGTGAGCCCGTGAGAGCCTCCACCGATCTCGACACGCTGACCGACTTCTTCGACCGGTACGGCGTGGCGCTCACCGCCGGCGACGTGCCCGCCATCGCCGGCTGCTACGCCCTGCCGGGGCTGGTGGTGGCCGACACCTACAGCTTCTCGTTCAGCACCATGGCCGCCGTCGCGCTCTCGTTCGTCGGCGCGGCGCCCGACTACCAGGAGCGTGAGCTGGTCGCGGCGAACGCCCTGATCGAGGACGTGGAGCCGGTCTCCGCGCTGCTCACGATGGTGGCCGTGCAGTGGGAGTTCCTGGACAGCCAGGGTCGGGCGGTGCCCGGCGAGCGGTACCGATACCTGTTACGCACCACCGATGCCGGGCCGGTCATCTGCACCGTCGTCCGCACCGCCTGACCGACGGCCGTCCTCGACGCCGGTCGGGCCCGGGCAGCGGGCCGGTGCCGGGTCCACAGTCGGCCGGGAACCGGGACGCTCACCGGCGTCCGGACGGGCGTGCCCTGTTCAGGCCCGAAGTGGTCAGCTGCGGCCATCCGTTTTCCTGGACCGGTCGGCCCTACGGACGGTACCCGGCGGGTCCACTGCGAACCACGCGGGTCACTGGCTAGGCTGGCGCGTCTGCTCGGACTAGGGGGCCTTCATGTTCGACCGCTCGGCCGCACGGTCCGGCGCGCGATCCGCACCGGCCCTGCTGGCGTCGATGCCGTGGATCGTCGTGCTGCTCGGTGTCGGCCTGCTGGCCGTCCTGCTGCTCTTCGCGACGTTGTCGTTCCGTGGCGCCGAGCACCAGGCGGCACCGGAGCCAGCGCCGCCGATGTACCTGCCGCGGCTGCCCGCCACCCCAGCCGCCGTGGCGAGCACCGACACTCCGCTGGTCGCGGCCGGGGCCACCCGGTCACCGAGCGTCACTCCTACGCCGTCTCGGAGCGTCACCTCACCCCGGCCGACTGTTTCCCCGTCGAGCAGCCGTAGGGCGGGCGCGGGCGGCTCCGGCCGGATGACCGCCGCCTACCGGGCCACCTCCAGCGACCGCGACTCGTTCGCCGCGACCCTGACGGTGCGCAACGGCACCGGCAGCGCGCAGGAGTGGGAGGTGGAACTGCTCTTCACCGGCAACGTCAAGTCGATCCGGGCGTCGGCGGCCACCGGGGTGTCGGTCCGTACGCGGGGCAGCGGCTGGTTCGTGCTGCGCGGCACGAGGCCGCTGCCGGCGGGGGAGAGTGTCGTGGTGTCGATGACGTTCGGCCGTACCGGCAGCGGTGACCGTCCGGGCCGGTGCACCGTCAACGGCGCCGCCTGCACGATCGGTTGACCTTTTCCGCCCCGGTCGTACTGTTAGGACACTTAGTGGGAGTCGGGCTCTTTCCGGCATTGCCGATCATCGCTACGCTCTCGGACAGCACCTGAGAAGGAGGGGCATGTCCGGCAGACGTCACGCGCGATCGCCGCTCGGCGGTCTGCTGCAGATGGCACGGTCCCCCTGGATCGTGGTGGCGGCCGGGGTGGTGGCCCTGGTGGCCCTGCAGGTGGTGGCGCTGCTGGCGGTCCCAGGACGGGACCGGGTCGACGCCGCGCCCGAGCCGGCGCCGACCCTGGCGCTGCCGGACCTGCCACCACCGACGTCACCGACCCGGGTCGCGGCGACGCTGTCGATGCCGGTGGTCCCCGGTCTGTCCCCCCGTCGCACCGAGCCGCCGCCAGGTGTCGCGGACGGCAACGGTACGCAGGCTCCGCCCGGGTACGACGACGCCGTCCCGCCGGGCGTGACCCTGCCGCCGGCCCCACCCCCCGCTCCCGCGCCTCCGGCCCCCGCGCCGTCGGTGGCCGGCCGGTACAGCAAGCTCAACGACTACGGCGACGCCTTCATCGGCGAGGTGCTGCTGACCAGCGCCGCGTCCGGTTCCCGGTCCTGGACGGTCCGGCTGGTGTTGCCCCGTGGCCGGCTGGTCACTGCGTGGATCGAGGGCGCCCCGCAGGGGACCGCCCGGATGAACGACGGCGTCTTCACGTACACCAGCGGGGTGGACCTGGGCGGCCGTTCCTCGGTCCCGCTGCGGTTCCACTTCGAACACACCGCCGGGGTCAACCGTCCGAGCAGCTGCACGGTCGACGGGCTCGGCTGCTCCGGGCTCTGACTTCCCGCTGCCGCCGCCCCGCCGACGACGTCGGCCGGGCGGCGGCTTCGTCTGTCGGTAGCGCACGGTGACGGCGGATTCGCCCTGCCGCGACGCCATGTTTCGCAAGAGCACTGCTTTGTTGCGACACCGTTTGCAAGGTATTGCAGAATGTTTCGGCAAGAGCTAGCGTGCGGGCGAATCAACGACCAGAGGAAGGCCGTCGATGAAACCCCCGCCGATATCCCGCAAGGCGCTGTTCGCCTTGATCTCCACACTTACCCTCGCCCTCGTCGGCGTCCCGGTCGCCGTCCAGCAGCTCGGCGCGGACGCCACCGACCGCTCCACCGGCACCGACCCCCTCGCCGCCGCCGGCGCCGTCCAGTGGCGTACCGAGCCCTCCGCGGACGCCCTGCTCAAGGCCGGCGCGAGCAAGGGGAAGGCGGAGCAGTTCTACTTCGTCCTGCCGGACCGCTTTGCCAACGGCGACAAGCGCAACGACAAGGGCGGACTGACCGGTGACCGGCTCAGCACCGGCTGGGACCCGAAGGACAAGGGCTTCTACCACGGTGGCGACCTCAAGGGGGTGATGGACAAGCTCGACTACATCGAGGGGATGGGGACGACCGCCATCTGGCTCGCCCCGGTCTTCAAGAACCGGCCCGTGCAGGGCAGCGGCACCGACGTCTCCGCCGGCTACCACGGTTACTGGATCACCGACTTCACCCAGGTCGACCCGCACTTCGGCACCAACGCGGACCTGAAGAAGCTGGTCAAGCTCGCCCACCAGCGGGGCATCAAGGTCTACCTCGACGTCATCGTCAACCACACCGCCGACGTCATCAAGTACGCCGAGGACAAGTACACCTACGTCGACAAGAAGACCGCGCCGTACTCCGACTCCAGGGGCCGGGCCTTCGAGGACCGCAACTACGCCGACGGCACCCGGGGCTTCCCCGACGTGGACACGACGTCGTTCCCGTACACGCCCACCTTCGCCAACGCGGCCGACGCGAAGGTCAAGGTGCCGGCCTGGCTGAACGACCCGACGATGTACCACAACCGAGGTGACTCGACCTTCGCGGGCGAGAACAGCGAGTACGGCGACTTCTTCGGCCTGGACGACCTCTGGACCGAGCGGCCCGAGGTGGTGCGCGGCCTGACCAAGGTCTACGGCGACTGGGTGGAGTCCACCGGCGTGGACGGCTTCCGCCTCGACACCGTCAAGCACGCCAACCTCGACTTCTGGCCGCAGTTCAGCCAGGGCATCGAGCGCCGCGCCGAGTCTGCGGGCAAGAAGGACTTCTTCATGTTCGGCGAGGTGTACAGCGCCGACCAGGAGGTCACCTCGACGTACGTGCGCCGCGGCGGGCTGCCCGCCACCCTCGACTTCTCCTTCCAGGAGGCCGCGCGCGGCTACACCGCCGCCGACGGCTCCGCGAAGGCGCTCGCCGACGTGTACGCCCGCGACGACCTCTACGCCGCCCGGGACACCAACGCCAACCGGCTGACCACCTTCCTCGGCAACCACGACATGGGCCGGATCGGCTCGTTCATCGCGGCCACCGGCGGCGACGACGCGAGCCAGCTGCGCCGCAGCCAGCTCGCCCACCAGCTGATGTTCCTCACCCGTGGGCAGCCCGTCGTCTACTCCGGCGACGAGCAGGGCTTCACCGGCCCCGGCGGGGACAAGGACGCCCGGCAGGACATGTTCGCCAGCAAGGTGGCGGACTACCTCGACGACGACCTGATCGGCACCACCCGCACCCACGCCGGCGACCAGTACGACGTCGGCCACCCGCTGTACCGCACCATCTCCGAGCTGGGCAGGCTCCGCGCCGCCCACGCCGGGCTGCGCGACGGCGTCCAGGTGACCCGGCACGCCGCCGACGGCCCGGGCGTCTTCGCCTTCTCCCGGATCTCCCCGGCGGACCGCACCGAGTACGTGGTGGCCGTAAACAACGCCGCCACCGAGCAGACTGTCACGGTGGACACCTGGTCGCCCGGCACCACCTTCACCGGTATCTACGGCGGCACCGCCACCCCGGCTGCCGGAGCCGACGGCAAGCTCGGCCTGAGCGTGCCGGCGATGTCGGCCGTGGTGTTCAAGGCCGGCGCGGCGATCCCGCAGGCCTCCGACACCCCGAAGATCACCATCACCGGGCCGGGTGACGAGCCGGTCGCCACCAGGGCCGCCGTCACCGCCGAGGTCACCGGCGACCCCCTCGCGACCGTCACCTTCGCCGCCCGGGTCCCCGGCGGCAGGTGGACCCTGCTGGGCAGCGCGCACAAGGCCCCGTACACCGTGCACCACGACCTGACCGGCCTGCCCGGCGGGACGAAGGTCGAGTACAAGGCCGTCGTCCGCGACGGCAAGGGACGAACCGCCAGCACCCGCTCCGGCGGGATCGTCGGCACCCCGGCCCAGGGCGCATCCCGGGACTGGGTGGTCGTGCACTACCAGCGCCCGGCCGGTGGGTACGACGACTGGGGCCTCTACACCTGGGGCGACATCGACCCTGCGTACGCCACCGAGTGGCCCAAAGGGCAGCCGTTCGCGGGTGCGGACTCCTACGGCCGGTTCGCCTGGGTCAAGCTGAAGCCGGGCGCGAAGTCCGTCGGCTTCCTCGTGGTCGACTCCGACGGGAACAAGGACGTCGCGAACGACCGCACCATCGACGTGACGCAGACCGGTGAGGTCTGGGTCAAGCAGGGCGACCCGACGCTCTACCCGACCCGGCAGGCCGCGACCGGCGAGCCGGACCCGGCGGTCGACGAGGGCACCGCGCTGATCCACTGGCGTAAGGCCGACAACGACTACGACGGGTGGGGCCTGCACCTCTGGGACGGCGCCGCCAACCCGACCGACTGGGCCAGGCCGCTCGCCCCGGAGAAGGTCGACTCCTTCGGCGCGGTCTTCCGGGTGCCGTTGACCCCGGGTGCGACCGGGCTCAGCTACATCATCCACAAGGGGGACGTGAAGGATCATCCCGAGGACCAGCGGCTGGACTTCGCCGGCGCCGGGCGGGAGGTCTGGCTGCTCGCCGGGGTCAAGGGCCGGCTGCTGCCGTCGACCTCCTCCGGCCCCGCCAGGGACCTGGACGTCACCAAGCAGAAGGCGCAGTGGATCGACCGGTCCACCGTCGCCTGGCAGACCGGCCCGACCGACGGCAAGCAGTACGCCCTGGTCGCCGCCCCGAGCGGTGGCCTGACCATCACCGACGGCGAGCTGTCCGGGACGTACACCTCGCTGCCGCTGCGGGCGCAGCGCAACGGGCTCACCGAGGCCCAGCGCGCGGCCTTCCCGCACCTGTGGGCCCACCGCGCCTTCACGCTGGGCCGGGCCGACCTGGCCAAGGTGCCGGCGGCGCTGCGCGGGCAACTTGTGGTGACCGAGCGGGACACCGAGGGCACGCTGCTCGGCGCGACCGGCGTGCAGATCCCGGGCGTGCTCGACGACGTCTACCGCTCCGCCACCGGGGCGCGGCTCGGCGCGACGTTCGCCGGCCGGGTGCCCACCCTCGCCGTCTGGGCGCCGACCGCCCGGAACGTGTCGCTGCAACTCTTCGACACCCCGACGGCGCAGCCGCGGACCGTGGCGATGAGCCGCAACGACCGCACCGGCGTCTGGTCGGTGCGTGGCAGCCGCGACTGGACCGGCAGGTACTACCGCTACCAGGTCGAGGCCTGGCAGCCGGCGGCGCAGAAGATGGTCACCGCCGCGGTGACCGACCCGTACTCGGTGGCGCTCGCGCCGGACTCGACGCACAGCCAGATCGTCGACCTCAGCGATCCGTCGCTGGCCCCGGCCGGCTGGTCGAAGCTGCGCAAGCCGCCGGCCGTGCCGCCGACGAAGGCGCAGATCTCCGAGCTGTCGGTGCGGGACTTCTCCATCGCCGACAGCACCGTGCCGGCCGAGCGGCGGGGCACCTACCTCG
This sequence comes from Micromonospora halophytica, assembly GCF_900090245.1. GTDB lineage: Bacteria > Actinomycetota > Actinomycetes > Mycobacteriales > Micromonosporaceae > Micromonospora > Micromonospora halophytica. Next base: position 36,898 of record NZ_FMDN01000008.1, on the reverse strand, counting down.
CCTTCACCGACCAGGACACGGCGGGCATGAAGCACCTCAAGGCGCTCGGCGACGCCGGGGTCAACTACCTGCACCTGCTCCCGTCGTTCGACTTCGCCACCATCCCCGAACGCCGCGCCGACCAGCAGCAGCCCGCCTGTGACCTGGCGAAGCTGCCGCCGGACTCGGCCGAGCAGCAGAAGTGCGTCGCGGCGGTGGCCGGGTCCGACGGTTACAACTGGGGGTACGACCCGCTGCACTACACCGTGCCGGAGGGCGGTTACGCCGTCGACCCGGCCGGGGCGAAGCGGACCACCGAGTTCCGGCAGATGGTCGCCGGGGTCAACGGCGCCGGCCTGCGGGTGGTGATGGACGTCGTCTACAACCACACCTCGGCCTCCGGCAACGACCCGAAGTCGGTGCTGGACCAGGTGGTGCCGGGCTACTATCACCGGCTGCTGTCCGACGGTACCGTCGCCAACTCGACCTGCTGCGCCAACACCGCCCCCGAGCACGCCATGATGGGCAAGCTGGTGGTGGACTCGCTGGTCACCTGGGCGAAGCAGTACAAGGTGGACGGCTTCCGGTTCGACCTGATGGGTCACCACCCGAAGGCGAACATCCTGGCCGTACGCAAGGCGCTGAACGAGCTGACCCTGGCCCGCGACGGCGTGGACGGCAGGAAGATCCTGCTCTACGGCGAGGGCTGGAACTTCGGCGAGGTCGCCGACGACGCCCGGTTCGTGCAGGCCACCCAGGCCAACATGGCCGGCACCGGCATCGGCACCTTCAACGACCGGCTCCGGGACGCGGTGCGCGGCGGCGGCCCGTTCGACGGCAACCCGCGGATCCAGGGCTTCGCCTCGGGCCTCTGGACCGACCCGAACGGCGACGACGTCAACGGGACGGCTGGGGAGCAGAAGGCCCGGCTGCTGCACTACCAGGACCTGATCAAGGTGGGTCTGACCGGCAACCTGAAGGGTTACCGCTTCACCGACTCGTCGGGCAGGCGGGTCACCGGCGCCCAGGTGGACTACAACGGCTCCCCGGCCGGCTACACCGCCGCGCCGGGCGAGGCGGTCACCTACGTCGACGCGCACGACAACGAGATCCTGTACGACGCGCTGGCGTACAAGCTGCCGCAGGGCACCTCGGCGACCGACCGGTCCCGGATGCAGGTGCTGGCGCTGGCCACCACCGCCCTCGGGCAGGGGACGGGCTTCGTGACCACCGGCACCGAGCGGCTGCGCTCGAAGTCGCTGGACCGCAACTCCTACAACTCGGGGGACTGGTTCAACCAGATCCGCTGGGACTGCGCCCAGGGCAACGGGTTCGGCGCCGGACTCCCGCCCGAGCAGGACAACAAGGACAAGTGGTCGTACGCGAAGCCGCTGCTGGCCGACGGGAGGCTGGTCCCGGACTGTGCGGCGATCAACCTGACCGACGCCCGGTACGCGGAACTGCTGAAGATCCGTGACTCCTCGCCGGTGTTCGGTCTGCCCACCGCCGATCAGGTGCAGAGGCGGGTCGCCTTCCCGCTCTCCGGCGCCAGGGAGACTCCGGGTGTGCTGACCATGACCCTGGACGCCCGCGGGCTGGACGGCAGGTGGAAGTCGGTCACCGTCGTCTTCAACGCCACGCCGGAGGCGGTGAAGCAGCAGGTGACCGGCCTGCGTGGGGCGGACGTGGCATTGCACCCGGTGCTCGCCACCTCGGCCGACCCGGTGCTGCGGACGGCCTCGTTCGAGCGGGCCAGCGGCACGTTCACCGTGCCGGCCCGCAGCGTGGCGGTCTTCGTCCAGAAGTAGGCGCTCGCACGGTCCGGCCCCCTTCCGCGACATCGGAAGGGGGCCGGACCTCGTTGCGGGTCAGCCGGAGTCGTTCCGGCCGGTCACCGGTTCAGTTGGCGCAGCCGGTGACGTTGACGCAGTTGCGTGGTTCGTTGTTGCGGATGATGGTTTTGTCGTCGATGGTGACGTCGTTGGTGTTGTTGTCGTTGAAGATGCCGCCGGCGCCGGTGGTGGGGCTGCCGGTCTCGGCGGCGAAGTTGTAGATGATGGTGCTCTTGCGGACGGTGAGGACGCCGTTGTTGTTGTCGTTGTAGATGGCGCCGCCCTCTTCGGCGTGGTTGCCCTTGAACTCGGTGTCGAAGAGGTTCAGGGTTTCGTCGTTGTAGAGGCCGCCGCCGTTGTCGCCGGCGGTGTTGTCGAGGAACTTGGCGTGCTTGACGGTGGCGATGCTGGTGCTGTCGTGTTCGATGCCGCCGCCGTTGTCGGTGGCCTTGTTGTCGGCGACGACGACGTATTCCAGGGACATGACGGAGTTGCCGTTGGTGGAGATGGCGCCGCCGTCGTCGCCGGCGACGTTGCCGGCGAGCTTGGTGCGGATGACGGTGAGGTGGGCGGTGTCGATGGTTTCGATGCCGCCGCCGTCGTGGGTGGCCTTGTTGTTGAGGATCTGGCTGTGGGTGACGGTGGTCCTGCCGTTGTCGCGGTTGGCGATGGCGCCGCCGTTGCCGCCGGTGCCGGTGCTGGTGGCGGTGTTGTCGGCCAGTTCCGAGTCGTGCACGGCCAGGGTGCCTTCGTTGTAGATGGCGCCGCCGTTGCCGCCGGGGGTGCCGGTGCCGCGGGCGTGGTTGTCGGCCAGGACGCTCTTGTGGATCTCGACGTCGCCGAGGTTGTAGATGGCGCCGCCGTTGCCGCCGGTGGCGCCGACGCCGGTGGCCCGGTTGTCGACCAGCTTGGTGTGCTTGAGCACGGCCCGGCCGCCCTCCTGCACGAACAGGGCGCCGCCGTTGGCGCCGTTGGGCTGCAGCGGCGGTGGTGAGGTGACCTGGCCTCCCCTGAGGGTGAGGTCCTTGAGGATGAGTTCGCCGCCGGAGAGGACCTCGAAGAACCGGAACAGCTCGCTGCCGTCGTGGACCAGCTTGGAGTTGTGCCCGAGCAGGACGATGCGCTCGTCGATGGCGGGGAAGGCGTTGGTGGCGGTCTGCTCGGTGAGCTTGTAATCGCAGTCCTTGGCCAGCCGGAACACCCCGCCGTTGTCCTCGTTGGCCCGGTTCACCGCCTCGACCAGCACGTCGCTGTCACACGGCAACTGCCTGGCCGGACCGTACTCGTCCT
>NZ_FMDN01000008.1:0-33787 GCF_900090245.1 Micromonospora halophytica | reverse complement strand
GGGGGACGTCTCCGGCGGCGGTGCCTGCGCGGGTCCGGGGGACCTGGCGGCGGGGCCTGCTCGGGTGTCCGGGGGATGTAACCGATCGGGCCGGGCCCGCATTCCGCGGGTGGGGCCTCGGTGTCCGGGGGATGTAACCAACCCGGCGGGGCCCGCATTCCACGAACCCGGCCTCGGTGTCCCGGGGGATGTAACCGACCCGGCCTGGCCCGCATTCCGTCGGGGCCGGACCGGGTGGCGTCCCGGGTCAGGGAGCGCCGGTGGTTATGCCATGTACAACGCCCCGGCCCGGTCACCGATTCCGCCACCGGGGTGGCCCCGGCCACCGGATCCCGCAGGTCAGACCGGACATCCGGTGACAGGCCTCCGGCGGCCCGGCCAGCCGTGATTGGCCCAGTCCGACCGGCTCGGATCGGCACTCCTGCTGGGCCGATCTGACCGCCAGGATCGACGGGTACGCACACCGATCCTGGAAGGACCGACGATGACGACGGCGGACATGTGGTTCGACCCGCGCTGCCCGTGGGCGTGGAACGCCTCCCGCTGGCTGCTGGAGGTGGAGCGGGTCCGGCCGGTGCGGGTCCGCTTCCACGTGATGAGCCTCAGCGTGCTCAACGACGGCCGTGACGACCTCGAACAGTGGTACCGGGAGTGGCTGAAGCCGGGCATGGGCCCGGTCCGGGTCGCGGTCGCGGCGGAGCAGAAGGCCGGCAACGAGGTGCTGCGGGACCTCTACACCGCCCTGGGCACCCGGATCCACCATGACCGCGCCCCGATCGGACGTGAGCTCTACGAGGCGGCGCTGCGCGAGGTGGGGCTCCCCGTCGACCTGGCCGACGCGGCCGAGCGGACCGGGTACGACGAGGCGCTGCTCGCCAGCCACCACGCGGGGCTGGAGCCGGTCGGCGAGGACCTGGGCACCCCGACCATCCACGTCACCGACCCCGCCGGTCGTCGCACCGCGTTCTTCGGGCCGGTGGTGGCCCCGATCCCACGCGGTGAGGACGCCGGCCGGCTCTGGGACGGGGTCGTGCTGGTGGCCGGCACCGACGGATTCTTCGAACTCAAGCGTGCCCGCACCCGACCGCCGATCGAGCGCTGAACCGCTCAGCCCGCCGGTCGGTCGCCGACGCCGAACGCGGCGGCGAACGGACGGCGGTTCGTCACGTCCGGCACCGCGAACACCACCAGGTCGAACGCGCCCGCGTACCGGCCACCCGGGCCGAGCAGATCGGCGAAGGCGGCCGCCACCTGCGCCGGGTCGTTACGGAACACACCGCAGCCCCACGCTCCGAGGACCAGCCGCCGGTGCCCGTGCGTCAGCGCGACGCCGAGCACCCGTGCCGCCCGCCGACGTAGCACCCCGGCCAGGTCGGCCGGCTGACGCAGTGCGCCGGCGTTCGGCGCCGCCGCGGTCAGGAAGGCCACCCGGTACGGCTCGACCAGCCGTCCCGCGTCGTCGCGGAACACCGGCACGCCGGGGGAGTGCACGACCCGGTCGGTGTAGAGCGGGTCGCGCTGCGCCCGGTGGTGCTCGTGGAACTCCGGGGCCGTGCGCAGGCTCGCGACCAGCGCGGAGGACCGGGCGAGGCTCTCCTCCTGGGCCTGCGCGCCGGTGGCGTACCCGCCGCCGGGGTTCTTCGCCGAGGCGAAGTTCAGGCAGGCGACCGGGTCGTCGCCGGTGGCGGTGAGCCGCCGGGCGGCGGCGAGGGTGGTCTCGTCGGTCACCTCCACCGTGGACGTCCCGCCCGGGCCGGGCTCGGACAGCGGCTCGTCGGGCAGGTGCAGGGTGGCGGCGGGCACCGGGCCGTATCGACCCTCGGCGACCAGGCGGTCGGTCTCGGCGGCCAGTGCCGCCCGCTGGGTGCGGTTCACCCGGCCATCATGCCGATCCGGGCCGCTCTTGTCCGCCGGCTTTCGGCCCGGCCCGGCGTTGGCCCGGCCCGGGCGGCGCGAAGAAGGCCGCACCGCGCCGCCCCGCCACGGGCGGTGCGAACTGACCGCCGCGTCGGTGGCGACTCAGGCCGGCTCGACCGGGAGTGGCACCGGGCGCTTCGCCACCCGGTCGTCGCCGGACGACCGCCCCCGCAGGTGCCGGCCCAGCCAGGGCAGCAGGTGCCGGCGGGTCCAGGCCAGTTCGGCGCGCAGCATCTCGTGGCCGCGTCGCCGGGGCAGGACGTCCAGCGGGCGGGTCCACGAGTCGTCGTGCCCGGGCAGCCCGGCGGTGTACGCCAGCGCGGCGGCGATCCGCTCGTGGCCGGCGCTGTTGGCGTGCAGGCGGTCGTCGCTCCACAGCCGAGGGTCGGAGGCGACCGGGTGCGCGGCGAAGTCCACCAGGGTGGCGCCGGTGTCGGCGGTGATCCGGCGTAGCGCCGCGTTGAGGGCGACGATCCGCCCGCGCAGGGGACGCGCCAGCGGCATCACCGGCACCGGATCGGGCAGCGTGAACGTCAGCACGGTCGCGCCCTGGCCGACCAGGGCCCGCTGCATGGTCCCGACGTCGGCGGCGATCCGCGTGGCGTCGAAGGAGGGCCGCAGCACGTCGTTCATGCCGGCGACCACCGTGCACAGGTCGGGGGCGAGGTCGAGGGCCGCCGGCAGTTGCTCGGCGAGGATCCGGGCGGTGGTCCGGCCCCGGATCGCCAGGTTCGCGTACTCCAGGCCGCCCTGGGCGCGGGCGACGGCCTCGGCGAACCGGTCGGCCCAGCCCCGGTAGCCGCCGGCGCCGTCCGGGTCGTCCAGCCCCTCCGTGGTGCTGTCACCGATCGCCACGTACCGCCGCCACATCACGACCGCCAGCTTAGGACGCGTGTCGAAGTCCCTGGCCGGCCTGGCTGGACCGAAGACTTCGGCACACGCCCTGGGAGCGTCCGGACCGGCCAGACGGCCGGCCGGACAGCGTACGCTGCCCACCCCCTCGTCGAGCCGGAGCAGTCGTCCGACCAGCGGTCCCAGCCGGGGAACCAACCGTGTCGCCACCGCTCGCCGTCGCACCCGGTCCACCGCCGCCTCGCCTTGGCCGAGGGTCCGCCGTGGTACGGCGGCGCCGCAGCGGCGGCGGGGTGCTCAGGACACGGCGGTGGCGCGGACCACGATGTTGTCGGAGTAGTCGCGGGAGCGTTCGTCGAAGCGCCCGCCGCAGGTCACCAGCCGCAGCGCCGCGCCGGGCCCGCCGGGGCCGTAGACCATCGCGGTGGGGAAGCTCCGCTTCGGGTACGCCCCGACGCCGTCCACGACGAAGGTCACCACCCGACCGTCGCCGCGGGTGACCAGGACGGTGTCCCCGGGGCGCAGCCGGCCCAGCTCGAAGAAGACCGCCGGCCCGTCGCGGGTGTCGACGTGCCCGACGACGACGGCGTTGCCGGCCTCGCCGGGGCTCGCGCCCGGCAGGTACCAGCCGGCCACGGCGGGCTGATCCAGTGGCGGCACCTCCAGGGTGCCGTTCGGGTCGCCGGCGACCGGCACGAGGTCGGCACGTACGCCGATCGCGGGGATCTCGATGCGCCGTGGCTCCGAGCGGGGCAGCACCGGCCCCGGCGAGCTGCTGCGGTCCGTCCCCCGGGCGTCCGCGCCGGGCTGCGGCGGACCCGTCGGGGTCGCGGACAGGCCTACGGCGATCAGGGTGATCCCGGCCGTGGCGGCCACGGTCGTCGCGGCCACCGCCGCCCGGGTACGGGTGAAAGGGGTCATCGCCGCACCTCCCCGATGGCGATGTGGTCCGGGTGCCCGCGCCGTCTCCGGCGTGGGCACCCGTCCCGAGGGATGGTGTCGTGTGGTGTCTGCGTCAGGCGACGGTGGCTGCCCGGCGTCGACGGCGTACCAGGACGGTCGCCCCGATCGCGGCGGCTCCGGCCAACGCGCCCCCCGCGGCGAGCAGGCCGGCCGGGGTGCCGTCGTCGCCGCCACCACCACCGGCGGGCGCCCCGCCGATCGGGGTGACGGTGAACGTGGCGGTGCCGGCGGAGCTGCCGTCACCGCAGGTGGCGGTCACCGTGTAGGTGCCGAGGGTGAAGCCGGCGGTGAAGAGTTCGGCGCTCAGCCCGCCGCCGGCCGCGGCGGTGGTCGAGCGGACGTTCTGGTCCCGGTTCGGCCCGGTGACGCGGAAGATCGCGTCACCAGCCTTCGGATTGCAGCCCGTCGCGGTGAGCACGACCGTGCCGCCGACCGGGGTCGTGGACGGTGACACCGTGGTCTGCGCGAGCGCGGCGGCGGGCAGGGCGAGCATGCCGAGTCCCACGCCGAGCGCTGCCGATACGAGAACTCTCTGTGCCTTCATACGCGTCTTCCCTCACTTTTCGTCCGCTGTCTGCGTGGGACGTCGTTCGGGTGGCCAACTCCGTAACTAGCACCGGTGTGGCCAACACTAGGAGGGTTGGGCCCCGAGGTCGGCGTAAATGAGAAATCCTCGTTGCCGTCACGTGTTTTCTGTCTGGCCGGGAGCTGCGGAAATGCCCGTCCAGGAGCGCACACACCACCCGCCGGGCCGCGCCGGGACGTGCTCGCTCGTCCGGTTCGGCCGGTCTCCGGCCGTCCGGGGCGGTCGTACCCGGGCGCGAGGTCCGGCCCGGATCGCCGGGATTCGTCGGCGGACCGGTGCCGCAGGATGGGTGCCTGTCCACCCGCCACCCCCGGCCGCGCCGAGGCGGGGGAGCTAGCCTCCTAGGATGCCCAGAGGTGGTGGCGGCACTCGCCACATCGGCACGACGCCCGCCCTCGCCCAGAGGAGGACCCGCACGCAAACCAGGAAGCGACGTCAGCAGCGGAAGAGGCCGGCCGCTCGGTGGCTACCGTGGGACGCGGCGCCAGAACTGGCGTGGGGCGTACCCGTCGCGGCGCAGCCAGTGCTCGGTGTAGACGATCCGCTCGGCCTCGACGGCGACCAGGGGGCCGGTCGGCGGCTCGTCCAGCGACCGGGACCGCTCCACGTGGTCGGACTGCCAGCGCACGGCGGGCCAGTGGTGGTCGAAGTCGGCGTCGCCCGGGTACCGCACCCGGGCCCGGCCGAACAGTTGCGCACCCCGGCTGCTGGCCTGCCCGACCAGCGGGGCGAAGATCCCGACGGAGACGCGCGGGTCGGCGGCGATGTTGCGCATCTTCGGCGAGTCGGCGGCGGCGGTGAACAGGACCGTGAAGTCGAGGTGGAAGTAGCGCACCGGGGTGGCGAGCGGACCGTCCGGACCGGCGGTGGCGAGCACGCACATGTTCTGCGACGACAGCAGGTGCAGGATGCGCTCCTCGAGGCGGTCGCGGTCCAGGCGGGCGGTGGGGGCGGGGCCGGCGAGCCAGGGGTTGGTGACGGGCATGGTGGATCTTCCCATTGCCGCCGGTACGCCGTCAGACCCGCACGTAGACGGAGACGTGCTGGCGGCTGGCGGCGGTGAACGGGCTGCGGTCCCAGCCGTTCCACCGCTCCCGCAGCCGCATGCCACCCAGGCGGGCCATCAGGTCCAGCTCGCTGGGCCAGCAGTAGCGCAGCCGCAGCGGCCGCAGCGTGGTGCCCCGCGCGTCGAAGGTCACCCGCTGGTAGGTGACCGCCTGCGCCACCGGGTCGTGCCGGAGGAACTCCATGTCCACCGTGTCCTCGGTGAGCCTGCGGGTGGCGACCCGCTGGTCGCGGTCGAAGTCGGTGACGTCCTGCACGAACGCCTCGACGACGAAGAGCCCGCCGGGGGCGAGGACTCGGCCGACCCCGGTGAACAGGTCCACCTGCCGGTCCTGGTCGGGCAGGTTGAACAGGGTGTTGAAGACCAGGTACGCGAGGTGGAAGGGGCCGTCCACGGCGACATCGGCCATGTCGCCGACGACGACGGGGATGTCCTCGCCGCCCGGCTTGGCCCGCATCCGCTCCAACATCGCCGGGGAACCCTCGATCCCCTCCACGACGACGCCGCGCCGGGCGAGCGGTACGGCGACCCGGCCGGTGCCGATCGCCAGCTCCAGGACGCGCCCGCCGTCCGGGACGAGAGCGGCCAGGAACTCGACGGCGGGGGCGGGATCGGGATTGTCCCGTACGTCGTACTCGTGGGCGTACCGGTCGAAGAAGGCCGGGTCGTGGAGTCCGCTCATGCCGGTCAGTCAACATCGACGAGGCTGGGCGAGCCACCGATTTACCGCCGCCGGGCCTGCAGGGTGTACGTCTGCGCCAGCCGCCAGGGCCGGTCGGTCAGCCGCCACTCGCCGTGCGCGTCCTTCACCTGCCGGCCGGGCAGCGCGTCCCAGGGAGCGCTGTCGTGCTCGACCAGCATGGTCAGCTCCAGGCCGGCGTCGAGCAGCGCGGTCACCACCTCGCCGAGGCCGTGGTTCCACTCGTGGGTGGTGTTGTGCCGGAACGTCGTGTCGGTGTCGACGTACGTGCCGTGCTCGTCCCACACCGTCGGCTCGGGGCGCTCGAAGTACGGGTGGTCGACCACCAGCAGCCCGTCCGGGCGGGTGTCGTTCAGCGCCCACAGCATCGGGTGTCCCTCGCGCAGGAAGAGCCGCCCGCCGGGGCGCAGCAGCGCGGCGACGACCTGCGCCCAGCGGCGGATGTCGGGTAGCCAGCACAGTGCCCCGACACCGGTGTAGACCAGGTCGAAGCCGCCCGGGCCGAGCACGTCGGCGGCGTCGTACACGTCGGCCTGGACGAAGTCGACGGCGGCGTCGGCCCGTTCGGCCACGACGCGGGCCTCGGCCAGCGACGCGCCGGAGAAGTCCAGCCCGGTCATCCGCGCCCCGAGCCGGTGCAGTGAGACGGTGTCGGTGCCGATGTGGCACTGCAGGTGCACGCCGCGCAGCCCGGCCACGTCGCCGAGGCGCGGCAGGTCGAAGCGGACCACCCCGCTGAGGTACGCCGGGTCGGCGGCGAAGCGTCGCACCGCGTAGTCGGGGGAGGCGGCGTGGGCGGGGGCGCGCTCGTCCCAGTTGGCGCGGTTGAGGTCGCGGTAGTCGGTCACCGGCAGACCGTGCCACACGGTGCGGTGGGCGCTCAACGGCGATTCGGCTGTCCGGACAATCGCCTCGGGCGGAGCGGGTCGGCGCTGGTAGGTTGCCTGGCCGTGACGGGGGAGAGACTGGACGGGCGGTTCGCCCGGTTGTGGGCGGCGAGCACCCTGTCGGCGTTGGGCAGCGGCATGGCCACGGTCGCCGCGCCGCTGTACGTGGCGGCGCGCACCGACGACCCGCTGGTGGTGTCGGTGGCCGCCGGGGTGGCGTGGCTGCCCTGGCTGCTCTTCGCGTTGCCCGGTGGGGTGCTCGCCGACCGGGTGGACCGCCGCCGGTTGATGGTGGTCATCGACGTGGTGCGGGTGCTCGCCCTCGCCGTGCTGGCCGGCGCGATGCTCACCGGCCGGGCCGGGGTGCCGTTGCTCTACGTGGTGCTGTTCCTCGTCAACAGCGGTGAGATCGTGTTCCGCGCGGCGAGCCAGGCGATGCTGCCGGCGGTGGTGCCCCGCGCGCGGCTGGAGCGGGCCAACGGCTGGCTGGGCGGCGGCACCACGCTGGCCAACGGGATGCTGGCCGGCCCGCTCGGCGGGTTCCTCTTCGTGGTCGCGGAGAGCATCCCGTTTGCGGTCAACGCCGGCACGTACGCGCTGAGCACCGTCCTCGTCGCGCTGGTCGCCGGGTCGTACCGGGGGGTTGCCGACGCCGACCGCCCGGTGACCCGGTCGATGCGCGCGGAGATCGTCGAGGGGTTCCGTTTCCTGGCGGGGCAGCGGCTGCTGCGCACCATGGCGGTGCTGATCGGGTTGCTCAACCTCACCCTCACCGCGGCGATGGCGGTGCTGGTGCTGCTGGCCACCGACCGCCTGGGCCTGGACTCGGTCGGCTACGGCCTTCTCTTCACCTGCATGTCGGTCGGTGGGCTGCTCGGTGCGACCGTCGGCGACCGCCTGGTCGCCCGGGTCGGCGCGACCTGGACGGTGCGGGTCGGCCTGCTCGTCGAGGCCGGTCTGCACCTGGCGCTGGCCGCCTCGACCAGCGCCTGGCTGATCGGTGTCGCGCTGTTCGCGTTCGGGGTGCACGGGGCGCTGTGGGGCATCGTGTTCAGCTCGCTGCGGCAGCGGCTGACCCCGTCGGCGTTGCAGGGACGGGTGAGCGCGACGACGCTGTTCGTCGCCGCGGGTGGCAACTGCGCCGGGGCGCTGCTCGGCGGTGTGGTGGCTGGCGCGTTCGGGTTGACCGCGCCGTACTGGGTGGGGTTCGTGGTGGCGGTGGTGGTGTCGGCCGCGACCTGGCGGGTGTTCGACCGGGCCACGGTCGCCGCCGCGTACGCCGACCCGCCGGCGCGTCAGCCGGTCATGAGCTGACCGGGAGCACCACGCCTTCGGTGGCGGAGCGGTGCGCCAGTTCGATCAGCTCGACGGTGGCGACGGCGTCGGCCGGGTCGACCGGTAGTGGGCCGCCGTCGCGCAGCGCCGCCACGAGTTGGGCGTAGAAGTCCTGGTAGCGGCCGGGGTCGGTGGGGACGGGGCGCAGGTCGCCGTCGACGCCGAGGTGGCCGTACCGTTCGGGTGGGACCTCGCCCCAGCCGGGCGCGTCCGGCCGGCCCCCGGCGCGCAGCGCCTCCTCCTGCACGTCCAGCCCGTAGGTGGTGTACGCGGCGCGGTCGCCGAGGATGCGAATCCGGGGGCCGAGCTGTGCGGCGACCGCGCTCATCCACAGGTGGGAGCGGACCCCGCCGGTGTGGGTGAGCGCCACGAACGCGTCGTCGTCGACGAGCGCGCCGGACCGGCGCCGGTCCACCTCGGCGTACACGGTGCGTACCGGCCCGAACAGCTGCACCGCCTGGTCGACGAGGTGGGCGCCGAGGTCGTAGAGGGCGCCGCCGGCCTCGCCGGGGGCCGCGCTCTCCCGCCAGCCCGGCCTGATCGCCGGTCGCCAGCGTTCGAAGCGGGACTCGAAGCGGGTGACACGGCCCAGCGCGCCGCCGGCGACGAGCCGTCGGGCGGTGCGGAAGTCGCCGTCCCAGCGGCGGTTCTGGAAGACGGTCAGTGGGACGCCTTGCCGGTGAGCCTCGTCGACCAGCGCCCGGCCCTCGGCGGCGGTGGCGGCGAGCGGCTTGTCGACCACGACCGGCAGGCCGGCGGCGATGGCGGCCCGGGCCATCGGCAGGTGCTGCCGGTTCGGCGTGGCCACCACGACCAGGTCCAGCGCCTGCGGGGTACGCCAGAGCAGGTCGGCGTCGTCGACCAGGCGGGCGTCGGGGTGCTCCCGGCGGACCTGTTCGCGCCGGTCCGGGTTGGCGGTGACCACGGCGTGCAGCCGCAGCCCCGGGGTGGCGGCGATCAGCGGGGCGTGGAACACCCGGCCGGCGATCCCGTACCCCAGCAGCCCCACCCGCAGCGCGTCGTCCATCGTGTCTCCTTCGCCGGTCCCCGCACCGAACCTACGCCCCGGGTGGCGTGCGGGCCGGTGCGGTCAGCCGGGAGTCGGATCGGTCACCCAGCCGGCGACGAGCACCAGGCCGGTGCCGCGGTGCACGGCGAGGAACCCGAACGGGCGGTCGACGTCGAGGCGGACCACCCGCTTGGGCACGGTGTGCCGGGGCGGCGCGAAGCCGGCCCGCGCGGCGACGGCGGTGACTGCCGCGGCGCGGAACCCGGTGGCGGAGAACTCGGCCCGTACGGCCTGCCGGGCCTGGTCGACGCTGAGCCGAGGGGAGATGCCCGGGAAGTGGTCGCCGTCGCCGGTGGCGGTGGCCAGTCCGAACAGCTCGGGCCGTTGCAGCAGGTCGTGGTCGGCGTCGACGGCGAAGGCGACGGTGGCGACGCGCAGTTCCGGGCGGTCGTCGGACGCCTCGACGGTTTCCTCGGTGACGCCGGGTCCGGCGGGCTGCGGCAGGGTCGGGCCGCCGGTCAGCGCGCCGATCGCGGCCGGCAGCACGGCCGGCGCCGGACGGCCGGGCTCGCCGAGGGCCAGCACCACGTCGACGTCGGCGTCGCCGGGTACGGTCAGCAGGCTGACCGCTCCGGCCGCGGTCCGTGCCACCCGCAGCGCGGTCAGGTCGGCGTCGCTGCGGCGCAGGGTGGCCAGCCGGCGGCCCTGCCAGGGGCCCTGCCGGGGCTGCGACCAGCCCTCGCCGAACGGGGTGGTCCAGCCGGTGCGCACCGACAGCGCGGCGGCCAGCACCAGCGCCGTGCCGTGGTGGACGCGCACCGGCATCCGGTCGACGAGCCCGTCGGTGCGGGTGGCCGCCCAGTGGTCCAGGACGGGCTGGTCCACCGTCGGGTCGCCGGTCAGCTCGCCGCGCATCGAGGCGGGCACGTCCCGCCGCCACGCCTCGCCCAGCGGCAGCCCACGGCGGGACCAGAAGCCGACGGCGAGCCGGGTGGTGGGGGAGCCGTCCAGGCCGAGGTCGCCGAGGTCGGGGGCGACGGCCCGCAGGTCGTCGCGGGCGGGTCCGGTCGCGTGCCGGGCGAGCAGGGCGAGCAGCGGGTACGCGCCCGCGCCGGAGAGGACGTTCTGCCGGTCGTCCAGGTGTGCCGTCCAGCGGGCGGTGAGGGCGTTGGCGTGTCGGACGCTCATGCCGCCGCACCGTACCGGGCCGGGATGGCCGCCGTGGGCCGGCCTGCGGCGGGCGGCCGGGTGGGCCGTGCTGCCGTGCGGTGTCCGGCGGGGCCTGTGGTGCCGCGCGGGGTCGGGCGGGACCGGCCCGGGGGGCAGGGCGTGGGGGCCGCGCCCGGCGGGGCCCGCAGGTGTGACAGCGTGGGCGGGTGGACAACGTCGACCTGGCCCTTGTCGGCGGCGGCGGCGCCGGTTCCCTGGTGCTCGCCGCGCTGGACCGGCACGACCTGCGCGGGCTGCGCGTCGCCGTGGTCGATCCGGTGCGCAAGCGTGGCCAGGACCGCACCTGGGCGTTCTGGGGCGCCCCGGACGCGGACCTGGAGCCGATGCTCAGCGCGAGCTGGCGGCGGGTGGAGGTGACCACGACGGCTCGGCGGCGGGTGCTCGACCTCGCCCCGCTGCGGTACGCGATGCTGCGCTCCGGTCCGCTCTACGCGTGGGCCGCCGAGGCGGAGCAGCGGCTGGGCGTCAGCCGGATCGACGCGGCGGTCGGCGCGCTCGACGACGACGGTGCCGGGGTGACCGTCCGCGACGGTGACGGGGCGGCGCTGGTGCGGGCCCGCTGGGTCCTCGACTCCCGGCCCCGGCCGCCCCGCCGGCCCGGCCGGACGAGCTGGTTGCAGCACTTCCGCGGCTGGTGGCTGGGGTCCCCCGACCCGGTGTTCGACCCGGGCCGGGCGGTGCTGATGGACTTCCGCACCCCGCAGCCGGACCGGGGGGTCTCCTTCGGCTACGTGCTGCCGGTCAGCGACCGGTACGCCCTGGTCGAGTACACCGAGTTCTCCCCGGCGCTGATCGACGACGCGGCGTACGACGCGGCGCTGCGTGGATACGCCACGCTGCTCGGGCTCGACCTGACCGCGCTGACCGTACGGGAGGTGGAGGACGGGGTGATCCCGATGACGGACGCGCCGTTCGAGCGCCGGCCGTCGGCCCGGGTGGTCCGTCTCGGCACCGCCGGCGGGGCCACCCGTCCGTCGACCGGGTTCACCTTCTCCGCCATGCGCCGGCAGGCCGAGCAGGTGGCCCGGGCGGTGGCCGCCGGCCGGGCCCCCGTGCCCCGGCCGGCGTACCCCGGTCGTCACCTGTGGATGGACGCGGTCGCGCTGCGGGCGTTGGACCGGCGGGCGGTCGGCGGCCCGCAGTTCTTCGACCGGCTCTTCGACCGCAACCCGCCCGAGCGGGTGCTGCGGTTCCTCGACGGCGCCACCAGCCCCGCCGAGGACCTGGCGGTGATGCGCTCCAGCCCGCTGCTGCCGATGACCTCGGCGGTGCTCGGTGACGCCGCCGGCCGGCTGCGTGCCCGGTTGACGGCGGCGTCGGGGTCCCGGGACCGCAGCCGCGCGGACGCCTAGGCCCGGTCGTCGCCGACGTGGGCCCGGCGGGCGCGCACCGCGTCGCGGATCAGCCTGCGCAGCCCCTCCATCGGGTCGCCGTCGTTCGCGCCGAGCCGGTTGCGCGTGGCCGCCACGGCGAGCCCCAGCTCCGGGTACGCGTAGGCGAGGCTGCCGCCGCTGCCGGCGGTGCCGAACGAGCCGTCGTCGTCGACGGCGTAGCCGAGGCCGAACGCCGTCGGGGCGCCGAACACCCACTCGGTGCCGTGTGCCGCCACCGTGGACACCGCGTGCAGTCGCCCGGCGGAGATCAGGCGCACCCCGTCGACCGCGCCGATCAGCGCCGCGTACGTCCGGGCGGCGGCGCGGGCGGTGAGGGTGCCGACCGCCGGGACGTCCGCCCGCAGGACGTCGGGCCGGCTGCCGATCGTCGCGTCCGGGCGGACGGCGGGCGGCGCGACCCGGTCGAAGTTCGGCAGGTGCGTGCCGGCGACGTCCAGCATCGCGGACAGGCCCGCGTCCTCCAGCCGGGCCAGGCGGTCCAGGTCCGCCTCGGGCACCCCGAAGAACAGCTCATCGGCCACCCCGAGGGGCGCGGCGACCTCCTCGGCGAGCACCCGGGAGATGCGGTGTCCGGTGACCCGGCGGACCACCTCGCCGACCAGCCAGCCGAACGTCCACGCGTGGTACGCGATCTGCGCGCCGGGCGCCCAGAGCGGGACGGCGTCGGCGAGCAGGGCGCACATCCGGTCCCAGTCGGTGAGGTCCTCCGGCGTCACGTCGGCCGGCAGGGTGGGCAGGCCTGCGGTGTGGGTGAGCAGGTGCCGCAGGGTGATGCCGTCCTTGCCGTGGCGGGCGAACTCCGGCCATACGTCCGCCACCCGCAGGTCGTAGTCCAGTGCGCCGCGCTCGGCGAGCACGTGCACCACGGTGGCGGTGAGCCCTTTGGCGGTGGAGACGCCGAAGATCGGCGTGTCGGCGGTCATCGGGCGGCCGGTGACCCGGTCGGCGACGCCGGCCACCTCGTCGAGGATCGGCTCACCCCGCAGGTACGCCGCGACCTGCACCCCGGTCTCCCGGCCGTTGTCGACGAGGTTGTCGAGGGTCGCGCGCACCTCGGCGCGCAGGCCGTCCAGTCCATCGGTCATGGCTGCCGACTCTGTCAGAGTCCACCACCGGTACGCCGCTGCTTTTTGGCCCGCCGGGTGGAGGGCCGGGCGCGACGCGCCGCTGGTACGACCGCTCGCCGGTGGCGGCGGAGGGCACCGGTAGGTTCTGCGGCATGGCGCAGGCGGTGACCGGCAGGGTCGTGGAGATCTGGACCGACGGGGCGTGCAGCGGCAACCCCGGCCCGGGCGGCTGGGGCGCGGTGCTGCGCTACGGCGGCCACGAGCGGGAGCTGTGCGGCGGTGAGGCGAGCCCGACCACGAACAACCGGATGGAGCTGACCGCCGCGATCGAGGCGTTGGAGACGCTGACCCGTCCGGCCAGCGTCCGGTTGCACACCGACAGCACGTACGTGCGCAACGGCATCACGAGCTGGCTCGTCTCGTGGAAGCGCAACGGCTGGCTGACCGCGGCGAAGCAGCCGGTGAAGAACGCCGACCTGTGGCAGCGGCTGGAGGCGGCCTGCGCCCGGCACGACGTGACGTGGCTGTGGGTGAAGGGGCACAACGGTCACCCGGAGAACGAGCGGGCCGATGCGTTGGCCAACCGGGGGATGACCGGGGCGCGGGCGAACCTCAGCGTTCCAGCAGCCGGTCGCGCAGGGCGGTGACCAGGGCGTCGTCCACCCCGAGCCGGTCACGGGCGTAGTCGTGCACCGAGCCGTGCATGGCGGCCAGGTCGGTCAGGAACAGCCGGATGACCTCGGCCGGGGCGCGGCCGTACCAGGGCCAGTGCAGGGTGCGCCCGGGGTGGGCGGCCCGCCAGTCGGCGACCAGCCGGTCGGTGGCCGCCTCGGTGAGGGCGAAGTCCTCGGCGATCTGGTCCTCGTCGACGTCGAGCAGGGCCAGCAGCAGGGCGGCGAGCAGGCCGGTGCGGTCCTTGCCGGAGGCGCAGTGGAACACCAGCGGGCCGTCGGCGGCGGCGACCGTCTCCAGCGCCTGCCGCAGCTCGCCGGCCCCGTCGACGGCGACCTCGGCGTACCGGTCGGCGAGGTACCGCCACGGGTCCGCGTCCGGGTCGATCTCGGCCTGGTCGTAGGGGCGGTGCTCGACGCTGAGGTTGTGCCAGCTCAGGTCGGGTAGTTGCGGCGCTCGGCCGCGCGCGGCGATCTCCGACGGGTAGCGCAGGTCGAGCACGGTGCGGACGCCGAGCGCCCGGAACCGGTCGAGGTCGGGCCCGGTCAGCTTGTGCAGCGAGTCGGACCGGTACAGCAGTCTCCACCGCACCGTGCGGCCGTCACCGGCGCGCCAGCCGCCGAGGTCCCGGAAGTTGTGCAACCGGTCGAACGGGATCTGCCTGTCCACCCGGCGCACCCTACCGACCCGACGCCGGCGGCACGGTCCCGTGGCACACTTCGGGCCCGGCCGGACATGCCGACCGGGCCCACGCCTGCCGCAGCCGACTACGCCTCGCTGGCGGGGTTGACCGCCTCCTCCTGGGACGGGTCGACCGCCCCGGAGACCGCGTCCACGTCGTATCCGGCGCGGCTGGTCTCCCGTGCCGACAGGTGCTCCTCGGCGGGCAGGTCCGCGAAGTCGTCGCCGGTGTCCTGCGTGCCGCGCAGGGAGTCGCCCGGCGGGCGCAGTGACGCCTCGTACGCCGAGGTGCCGTCCGGCTCGTCGGTGCTGGCCCGGTCGGTGCGCTGTTCGTCCGTCATGCCGACCTACCTGCCCGTCTGGTGGGCCGGCAAACACCTCACCGGCCGCGCCGGGCCGCCCCGGCGCGCCCCGACCGGTGGAGACGCCGGACCGGGGTGAGCGCCGGCCCCGACCAGTGCCCGGGGTGGCGCAGCGTCTCCGGCAGCCCGGTGGCGCGGTCGCCGCGGGCCGCGTCGAGCTGGGACTGGTGCAGGAAGAGGGTGCCGCGCAGGTCGGCCCCGCGCAGGTCGGCCCCGCGCAGGTCCGCACCGGTGACGTCGGCGGCCCGCAGGTCCGTGCCGCGCAGGTCCGCGCCGACCAGGCAGGCCCCGCGTAGGTTCGCCCCGATCAGGTACGCCCCGCGCAGGTCCGCGCCGAGCAGCATCGCCCCCCGGTGGTCGACACCGTCGTGGCCGGCCCTGGCCTGCTCGCTGGCCCGGGCGAGCAGCGGGTTGACCTGCCCCCGGTACGCGTCGACGTCCACGGCCCGCAGCTCGTCGGGGCTGCCGGCGGTGAGCCGCCGGGTCCGCTGTTCGGCGTCACGTAGCTCGTCGCGCAGCGGGCCGTCCGGGGTGAGGGCCACCGCCTGGGTGAGGTACCAGAGCAACTCGTGCAGCGGTCGCGCGGCGGTGAACGTGGCGAACATCGCCGCCGCCACGGTCGGGTCGTCGCGCCAGTCGCCTCCCCCGAAGGTGGCCGTGACCTGCTGCCCGGCGCCGAAGCAGTCGAAGACGGTGCAGCCGGGGAAGCCCCGCTCGCGCAGGTGGTCGTGGATGCCGCAGCGGGAGTCCGGGCGCAGGTTCGGGCAGGGCTGCCCGGCGGGTTTGTCCAGGGCGAAGTCGGCGGAGGCGGCGAAGGCCGGGGCGACGCAGCACAGGCCGACGCAGCGGGTGCAGTCGGCGCGCAGTTCTCCTTGCAAGGACGTTCCGGACACGGTGAGCGGTCTCCCACGGTTTCGGCGTTCCCGGGCCGCCGTTCGGGCCCGGCCCATTGTCCGCCCGGCAGCGGGGAGGGGCGGCAGCGGGGAGGGACGGGACGCGGCGCCCGCTCCCCAGGGGCGGGCGCCGCGCCGTTCCGGTCAGAAGTCGAACAGCGCGCCGGTGCCGCGCAGCATCAGGCACCGGTTGCCGTACGTCTCCGACCAGTTCACCGGCCGGTCCTGCCAGAACCCCCAGGCGTGGACCGTGACCGGTGCGTATTCGTAGGTGCACGGCCCCTCGTCGAACTCCAGGGCGGCGAGGTCGCCGTCGACGCGGGCCACGGTGCGGCAGGCGGTCACCGCGTCGGGGTGGGTGCCGCCGGTCGGGCCGCAGAGCAGCAGGGCCGTGCGCTGCTCGTCCTGCTGTTCGGTCTGCAGCACCAGTACCGACGGGGTGTGCGGGCCGACCCGTGGCGCGGCCTCGGCCGGCCGGGGGAGCAGCATCGCCGCGGCGACGGCGAGGATGGCCGCCGTGGCGACGGCGGCGGCGCGTCGGGCGAGGGACATGGCGACGTCCTTCCGGTTGCGGGGCCCCTGGTGGGGGCCGGTGGACGGCCGGCCGTCGTGTGGCCGGGCCGGGGCAAACCCTAGGAGGACGGTGTGAACGCGAAGCGTCACGAGTTGTTACACCAGCTGTCCTCGCGGGGAGGTCAGGTGTGACATGCTGCCCGGTTGGTCGTCCGTTCACCGGGCAGCCTGTCGCAAAGGTCGCCGGCCCGACCCATCGGTTGCGCCGGTGTTGCCGGCGACCCGCGTCCGGCCCGCCCGCCACTCGTCCGAGCACAGCGGCGAGCCTCGCGCCACCGCTCGCGGCAGGTGTGACGGCCGGCGCGGCGGGTAGCCGCGGGGCATGGACCTGGTCGAGGAGGCGCCGTACCGGTTCCGCATCGACCGGCACGATCCGATGCGGGTGCCCGGGGTGGTGTTCGCGTCCCGCGCCCTGCTGCCCGACGCGGCAGGTGACCAGTCCCTGGAGCAGGTGGCCAACGTCGCCACCCTGCCCGGCATCGTCGGCGCCTCGTACGCCATGCCCGACGTGCACTGGGGGTACGGCTTCCCGATCGGCGGGGTGGCCGCCACCGACCTGGCCGAGGACGGCGTGGTCTCGCCCGGCGGCGTCGGCTTCGACATCTCCTGCGGGGTTCGGCTGCTCGCCGCCGACCTGGACCGGGCCGAGCTGGTCGGTCACCTCGACGCGGTGATGGACGCCTTGAGCGCCGCCACGCCGCGGGGGGTGGGCCGGGGCGCGGTGTGGCAGCTCGCCGACCGCGCCGAACTCGACGCGGTGCTGCGCGGCGGCTCCCGGTACGCCGTCGAACGCGGCCACGGCAACGCCCGCGACCTGGACCGCTGCGAGGACTACGGCGCGGTCGACGACGCCGACCCGGCCCAGGTGAGCGAACGGGCCGTGCAGCGCGGGCAGCAGCAGGTGGGCAGCCTCGGTTCCGGCAACCACTTCCTGGAGGTACAGGCCGTCGAGGAGGTCTACGACGCGCAGGTGGCCGCGGCCTTCGGGCTGCGACCCGGTCAGGTCTGCGTCATGATCCACTGTGGCTCGCGCGGCCTCGGGCACCAGATCTGCACCGACCACGTCCGCGCCATGGAGCAGGTCATGCCCCGGTACGGCATCGAGGTGCCCGACCGGCAGCTCGCCTGCGCGCCCGTGTCGTCCCCGCAGGGGCGCGCCTACCTGGGCGCGATGGCCGCCGCCGCCAACTACGCCCGGGCCAACCGGCAGGTGCTGGCCGAGGCGGCCCGCCGGGTCTTCGCCACCCGGACCGGACGGTCGCTGGACCTGGTCTACGACGTGTCGCACAACCTGGCGAAGATCGAGCAGCACCGGGTGGACGGGGCCACCCGGCGGCTCTGCGTGCACCGCAAGGGCGCCACCCGCGCCCTGCCGCCCGGACATTCCGACCTCCCCGACGACCTGCGTCCGGTCGGCCAGCCGGTGCTGATCCCGGGCTCGATGGGCACCGGTTCGTACGTGCTGACCGGGGTGCCGGGCGCGCCGGCCTTCGCCTCCACCTGTCACGGCGCGGGCCGGGTGCAGAGCCGCCGGCAGGCCACCAAGGCGGTCCGTGGGCACGACCCACGGCGGGAGATCGAGGCCCGGGACATCGCCGTACGCGGGGCGTCGCGGCGCGGACTGGCCGAGGAGATGCCGGCGGCCTACAAGGACGTCGCGGCGGTGGTCGAGGCGGCCGAGGGCGCCGGGCTGTGCCGGCGGGTGGCGCGACTGGTCCCGATCGGCGTGGTCAAGGGCTGAGCCGGCCGGCGACGACCACCCGTCGCCCGGGGCGGTCCGGTGCCGCCCCGCGCCCCGTACGACCGGGTGCCGGTCACACGTCGACGGTCACCACGCAGGACCAGCCCGTGTCGTCGCGGCCGAACCGCAGCCCGTGCAGCGAGACCGCCTTCGGCACCGCGCCGACCAGTTCCACCGCGCCGACCAGTTCCACCGCGTCGGCGTCCACCGTGCGCCACCGCACCCGCAGCCCGCCGTCGACGGTCTGCGCCTCGGTCACCAGGGGCAGCGTTCCCTCGGTCTCCAACCGGAAGATCACCTCGTCGAGGAGCCCCACCAGCAGCCCGGTGTCGTCGCCGGCCGGCAGCCCGACCGTCGTCTCGCCGTCCGGCGTCGCGTCGGTGGTGTCGGCGAAGGTCTCCACCAGCGCGGCGACCGCCTCGGCGAGACAGCCCTCCCGCTCCGGTGCCCACGCCTCGATGCGTACGTCGGCGGTGTGCGGGACGGCGCGGTGCCCTCGGTCCATGCCCCGATCATGCCGGTCCCGCACGGCCCGCTCCGGCGAAACTGTCGCACTCCGGCTGCACCGACAGGAGATCACCCCGGCGGAGTTCGACCGGATCCTGCGCGACGACGACGGTCCCGGCCTGACCGGTCCACCTGGCCGGCCGGTGGTACGCGGCGTGGGGCGTCGACCGGTCCCACGCCTGCGCCGGTCGACGGGGACGTGGGCCGGTGTGGGACGGCGGGAGCGGCGCGTACGGCGTAGCGTCGGCCGATGCGGATCACCAAATACACCCACGCCTGCGTCCGGATCGAACGCGACGGGCGGGTGCTGGTCGTCGACCCGGGCACCTGGAGCGAGCCGCGCGCCCTCGCCGGGGCGGACGCCGTCCTGGTCACCCACGAACACACCGACCACGTCGACGTGCTCCGCCTCGCCGGCCTCGGCGTGCCGGTCTTCGCCCCCGACGACGCCGATCTGCCGGCCCTGGCCCCGCTGCCGGTGACCCGGGTCCGGGCGGGGCAGCGGTTCGACGCGGCCGGCTTCGCGGTCACCGCAGTGGGTGGCCGGCACGCCGTCATCCACGACGGCCGGCCCGACTGCGCCAACCTCGGGTACGTGATCGACGGCGAGGTCTACCACCCCGGCGACGCCCTGCACCTGCCGGAGCAGCCGGTGCAGACGCTGCTGCTGCCCGCGCAGGGCTCCTGGCTGAAGCTGACCGAGGCGATCAGCTTCGCCCGGGCGGTCGGCGCGGCACGGGCGTACCCGATCCACGACGCCCAGCTCAACGAGCGCGGCACGGCCAGCGTCGACGGCTGGTTCGGCGAGACGGTCCCCGGCTACCGCCGCCTCGCCCCGGGCGAGACGGCCTGAGCACGGTCGTGACACCGGCTGACCGGATCGGATCAGCCTCCGGTGCGGCGCGGGGGCGGTCGTGGACTCAGGCCGGGCTGGTGGTGCGGTAGACGGCGGTCAGCCAGACGTCGAGCAGCACGTCGACCACGTCCCGTTCGGCCACCGCCGGTCCGTCCCCGGCGAAGGTGGCGTACCAGACCCGCTCGTTCATCGAGTTCAGTGCGATCGCCAGGTCCCGCGCGGGCAGGCCGGCCGGGGCCGCGCCCCGGCGGCGCTCGGCCTCGATGGCCGCCTCGACGGCCTGCACCCAGCGTTCCAGGACGGTCGCCCAGAGCCGGCGCACCTCGGCGTTCGTGCCGCGTACCTCGGCGCAGGCGAGCACCACGGACCGGTGCGCGCCGAAGGTGGCGTGGAAACGGCTGATCAGTTCCCGCCACCGGGCGCGCGGGTCGTCGGCGAGGTGCACCAGCACGTCGGCGGCGGCCCGGTCGGCCTCCTCGGTGACCCGGTCCAGCAGGGTCAGCAGCACCGCGTCCTTGGACGGGAAGTAGAAGTAGAACGTCGGCCGGGAGATGCCCGCGCCACGGGCCAGGTCGTCGATGGAGATCTCGGAGAAGGCCCGCTGTCCCAGCAGCCGCTCGGCGGTGGCGAGGATGGCCGACTCCCGGTCGTCGCCCGCCGAGCGCCCGGAGCGGCGCCCGCGTCCGGTCCCGGCCGGTGCGGAGGTACGGACGGTCGTCATGGGCGTCGATGCTACACGCGCTCGACACAGTGTCGATGGTTCTCGACAGGGTGTTGACGCATGTCGACGGCGGTGGATAGGGTCCGGTCCACTGCCTCGCCTCGGGAGATGCCATGGCCTCCGACCACGTCGACGTGCTCGTCGTCGGCGCCGGCCTGTCCGGCGTCGGCGCCGCCTGCCACCTCCGCCGCGACCGTCCCGACACGACGTACGCCGTGCTGGAGGCGCGCGGCGCGATCGGCGGCACCTGGGACCTGTTCCGCTACCCCGGCATCCGCTCCGACTCGGACATGTTCACCCTCGGCTACTCGTTCAAGCCGTGGACCGACCCGAAGGCGATCGCCGACGGCGACTCCATCCGCGACTACGTGCGCGAGACCGCCCGCGAGTACGGCGTCGAGGAGCACATCCGCTTCCACCACCGGGTCGTGCGCGCCGAATGGGACAGCGTCACCGCCCGCTGGACCGTGCACGTCCACCGCGACGACACCGACGAGGCTGTCGCGCTCACCTGCTCGTTCCTGCACACCTGCTCCGGGTACTACCGGTACGACGCCGGCTACACCCCCGAGTTCCCCGGTCTCGACCGGTACACCGGCCAACTGGTGCACCCGCAGCACTGGCCGGAGCAGCTCGACGTCGCCGGCAAGCGGGTGGTGGTGATCGGCAGCGGCGCCACGGCGGTGACCCTGGTGCCGGCGCTGGCCGAGCGGGCCGCGCACGTCACCATGCTGCAGCGCTCACCCACGTACGTCATCTCGCTGCCGTCGCGCGACGTGGTCGCCGACACGCTGCGGCGCTGGCTGCCGGAGAAGGCCGTGTACCCGGTGGTGCGCTGGAAGAACGTGCTGCTCGGCACCGCCAACTTCCAGCTCAGCCGGCGCGCCCCGAAGCTGGTGAAGTCGTTCCTGCGCCGTGCCGCGAAGGGCCGGCTCCCCGCCGGGTACGACGTCGACCGGCACTTCTCACCCCGCTACGACCCCTGGGACCAGCGGCTCTGCGTGGTGCCCGACGGCGACCTCTTCGACGCGGTGACGGCGGGACGCGCCTCGGTGGTCACCGACACCATCGACACCTTCACCCCGCACGGCATCCGGCTCAGCTCGGGGGAGGAGCTGCCCGCCGACGTCGTCGTCAGCGCCACCGGGCTCAACCTGCTCGCCCTCGGCGGCATGCGCCTGGTCGTGGACGGCGTCGACGTCGATCTGGCGCGGACCGTGGCGTACAAGGGAATGATGCTCTCCGGCGTGCCGAACTTCGCGATGACGATCGGCTACACCAACGCGTCGTGGACGCTGAAGGCCGATCTGGTCGCCACGTACGTCAACCGGCTGCTGCGCCACCTCGACGACACCGGCCAGCAGATCGTCACCCCGGTCGCCCCGGCCGACGCTGCCCGGGTACCGCTGATCGACCTGAAGTCGGGGTACGTGCTGCGCAGCGTCGACGCGCTGCCCAAGCAGGGCGCCCGCGCCCCGTGGCGGCTCCACCAGAACTACGCCCGGGACGTCATCCTGATGAAGCACGGCCGGCTCGTCGACGAGGGGGTCCGCTTCTCCCGGGCCACCGGGTCGGCCGCGTCCGCCGACACCCGTACCGCCGGGGCGCCGGTCGCCTGACCGGGGCCCACCACACCACCACCAGGCACCATCCGCGCCGCAAGGAGGCCGCGTGCGACCATTCGTCTTCACCGCCGGGACCGCTGTGGTCACCGGCGCCGCGAGCGGGATCGGCGAGGCCCTCGCCCACGGGCTCGCCCGCCGCGGCAGCCACCTGGTCCTGCTCGACCGGGACGCCGACCGGCTCGACGCGGTGGCGGCGGCGATCCGCGCCGCCCACCCCGACCGCCAGGTCGACACGCACGTGGTCGACCTCGCCGACCCGGCCGCCACCGACCGGGTCGCCGAGGAGATCCGCGCCCGCCACCCCCGGCTGCGGCTGCTGGCCAACAACGCCGGGGTCGCCCTCGGCGGACGCTTCGACCAGGTCACTCTCGACGAGTTCGACTGGGTGCTCGACATCAACTTCCGGGCGGTGGTCCGGTTGACCCACGCACTGCTGCCGGCGCTCAAGGCCGAGCCCGGCTCCCACCTGGTCAACGTCTCCAGCCTCTTCGGACTGATCGCCCCGGCCGGGCAGGCGGCCTACTCGGCCAGCAAGTTCGCCGTGCGCGGCTTCACCGAGGCGCTGCGCCACGAACTGCTCGACGACAGCGTCGGGGTGACGTCGGTGCACCCGGGCGGCATCGCCACCGCGATCGCCCGCAACGCCCGGGTGGGCAGCGGCGTGGCACGCGAGGAGTACGAGACCGGCCTGCGCCAGTTCGAGAGGCTGCTCTCCATCCCACCGGCGACCGCGGCGGAGGTGATCCTGCGCGGCGTGCGGCGACGCCGGGGCCGGGTGTTGATCGGCTGGTCGGCGAAACTGCCCGACCTGCTGGCCCGGGTCGCGCCCGCCTCGTACGGGCGGATCCTCGCGGTCGGGCTCAACCGCGCCGCCGGCGACCCGGCCCGCCGGGCCACCCGCCCGGCCGCCACGCCGGAGCTGTCCACCGGGGAGCGGGCGTGAGCGCCGTGGCCGGGCTGCGTCCCCGGCACGTGACGGTCGAAGGCCGGCGGGTACGCCACCGCGTCGACGGCGACGGGCCCCCGGTGGTGCTGCTGCACGGCATCGGCCGTTCGCTGCGCGACTTCACCGAACAGCACGAGCTGCTGGCGTCGGAGTTCCGGGTGCACAGCGTCGACCTGCCCGGCTACGGCGGTTCGCTGCCGATGGCCGAGCCGTGCACCCTGCCGGCGCTGGGCCGCTTCGTCGGGCACTACCTCGACGCGGTCGGCGTCGACCAGCCGGCGCACCTGGTCGGCAACTCCCTCGGCGGGGCGGTCGCCATGCAGGTCGCCGCCGCCGAGCCGGCCCGGGTGGCCAGCCTCGCGCTGGTCAACAGCGCCGGCTTCGGCCCGGAGGTGACCCTCGCGCTGCGGCTGCTGACGCTGCGCCCGCTGGGTCGGCTGCTGCTGCGCCCGAGCCGCACCGCCGCCCGCCGGGTGGAGCGGACCCTCTTCCACGACCCGGCGTTCGCCACCGACGAGCGGATCGCGCACGCGCTGGAGCTCGCCGGGCAGCCGTACACGGCGCGGGTGATGCTGGAGACCTGCCGTCACCTCGGCACCTTCCGGGGCGTACGGCCCGAGTGGCGCGACGAGCTGCTGGCCCGGGTGGACGAGCGGGACATCCCCACGTTGGTCGTCTGGGGCGATCGGGACCTCATCCTTCCGGCCGCGCACCTCGACGCGGCCCGCGCCCGGCTGCCGAAGGCCCGCACCCACCTGTTCACCGACTGCGGCCACCTGCCGCAGGTCGAGCGGGCCGAGGAGTTCCACCGGATGCTGGTGGACTTCTGGGCCACCGCCGAGGCCCGGCCTGCCACCGGTGACCGGTCGGCGACGGTCGCGGCGACCGACTGACGGCGAGGCGTCGGGCGTGCCGGGCCCTGGTATCCGGGACGCCCGCCGCTCACGCTGGATCCGTGCGATTCCCGTGGCCACCGGGGGTGCGAAGCGGCTCCCGGTGGGAATGCGGCGGCGTGTCGGGCGACGAGGTGACCCTCTTCCTCAGCGGGGACGTGATGACCGGCCGGGGCGTGGACCAGATCCTGCCCCGGCCGGGCTCCCCGCAGCTGCGCGAGGAGGCCGTCACCGACGCCCGCGGGTACGTGGAGCTGGCCGGGTCGGTGTCGGCGCCGGTTCCCCGCCCGACGTCGCCGGACTGGCCGTGGGGGGACGCGCTGGCGCTCCTCGACGAGCTGCGGCCCGACGTGCGGATCGTCAACCTGGAGACCGCGGTGACCGCCCGGGGCGCCTTCGCCCCGGGCAAGGGGATCCACTACCGGATGCACCCGGACAACCTGGCCTGCCTCACCGCCGCCCGGCTCGACGTCTGCGCGCTGGCCAACAACCACGTGCTCGACTTCGGCCCGGACGGGCTCGCCGACACCCTCGACACGCTGCGCCGGGCCGGCATCACGCCGGTGGGAGCCGGCCGCGACGAGACCGAGGCGTGGCGCCCGGCCCGGGTCCGGTTGGGCGGCGGAGGCCGCCTGCTGCTCTGGTCGGTGGGCACCCCGTCCAGCGGTGTCCCGCCGCACTGGGCGGCCACCGACCGGCGGGCCGGGGTGGCGTACCTGCCGGCGGCGAGCGAGGCGTGCGCCGCCGCGCTGGTCGAGCGGATCGACCGCGAGGCCGGCCCGGACGACCTGGTGGCGGTCTCCGTGCACTGGGGATCCAACTGGGGGTACGACGTGCCGCGCGAGCAGGTGCGGTTCGCGCACCGGCTGGTGGAGGCGGGGGTACGTCTGGTGCACGGCCACTCCTCGCATCATCCCCGCCCGATCGAGGTGCACCGGGGCGCGCTGGTCCTCTACGGCGCCGGTGACCTGGTGGACGACTACGAGGGGATCGGCGGGCACGAGTCGTACCGCCCTGAGCTGCGGCTGCTGCACCTGCCCACGTTCGACGCCGAAGGGCTGGTCCGGCTGCGCCTGGCCCCGGTCCGGATGCGCCGGATGCGACTTCAGCGGGCGACGCCGGCCGAGGCGCGCTGGCTCGCCGACCTGCTCGACCGCCTCGGCGGCCCGTTCCGCACCGGCTTCGCGCTCGACGAGGACGGTCGTATCGGCCTGCGCCCGGCCTGACCGCCGGGTCAACGGAGAGCGACCGCGGCGGGGTGCCCGGGACGGTGGACCGCGGCACCTGGCCACACCGGGCCGGGCTGTCCGCGTACCCGGGAGGGAGCCGGCGCGATCGCGGCGTGCGACCGGCGCGCGGGCGGCGTGTCCGGCGGACCGGCGGGCCGCGGGAGACGATCGCGCTAGGTTCGGTGGGGAAGCGTGACCGACGCGCGGCCGCCGCCGGCCGGGAAGCAGGAGGAGAGCGTGAGCCAGGAAGTCCGGGGAGTCATTTCACGGCGCAAGGGCGCGCCGGTCGAGGTCACCACCATCGTGGTGCCCGACCCGGGGCCCGGCGAGGCGGTGGTGAGGGTGCAGTCCTGCGGGGTCTGCCACACCGACCTGCACTACCGCGAGGGCGGCATCAACGACGACTACCCGTTCCTGCTCGGCCACGAGGCCGCCGGCATCGTCGAGACGGTCGGTGAGGGCGTCACCGAGGTCGCGCCCGGCGACTTCGTGGTGCTCAACTGGCGGGCCGTCTGCGGCGAGTGCCGGGCCTGCCGGCGCGGGCGCCCCTGGTACTGCTTCAACACCCACAACGCTGCCCGGAGGATGACCCTCACCGACGGCACCGAACTCAGCCCGGCCCTGGGCATCGGGGCGTTCGCCGAGAAGACCCTCGTCCACGCCGGGCAGTGCACGAAGGTCGACCCGTCGGCCCGGCCCGCCGCCGTCGGCCTGCTCGGCTGCGGCGTGATGGCCGGCCTCGGCGCGGCGATGAACACCGGGCAGGTCACCCGGGGCGACTCCGTCGCCGTGATCGGCTGCGGCGGGGTCGGTGACGCGGCGGTGGCCGGCGCGGCCCTGGCCGGCGCGACGACGATCATCGCGGTCGACACCGACGCCCGCAAGCTCGACTGGGCCCGCAGGTTCGGCGCCACCCACACCGTGAACGCCTCCGCCGAGGACGCGGTCGAGGCGATCCGGGGCGCCACCGGCGGTTTCGGCGCCGACGTGGTCATCGACGCGGTCGGCCGCCCGGAGACCTGGAAGCAGGCCTTCTACGCCCGCGACCTGGCCGGCACCGTCGTGCTGGTCGGCGTGCCCACCCCGGAGATGACCGTCGACCTGCCGCTGCTGGACGTCTTCGGCCGCGGCGGGGCGGTCAAGTCCAGCTGGTACGGCGACTGCCTGCCCAGCCGCGATTTCCCGCTGCTCACCGAGCTGTACCTGCAGGGCCGGCTCGACCTCGACGCCTTCGTCACCGAGGAGATCGTGCTGGAGCAGGTCGAGGAGGCGTTCACCCGGATGCACCACGGCGACGTGCTCCGCTCGGTGGTGGTCTTCCCGTGACCGTCCGCATCGGCCACGCCGTCACCTCCGGCACCTTCTCCCTGGACGGGCAGACCTTCGACGTGGACAACAACGTCTGGGTGCTCGGTGACGACAGCGAGTGCGTGGTGATCGACGCGCCGCACGACGTCGACGCGATCGTGCGCGCCGTCGGCGGCCGGCGGGTCCGGGCGATCCTGGCCAGCCACGCCCACGACGACCACGTCAGGGTCGCGCCCGACCTGGCGGAGGCGACCGGCGCGCCCGTGCTGCTGCACCCCGCCGACCGGGTGCTCTGGGACATGGTCCACCCCGACCGGGCGCCCGACGGTGACCTGACCGACGGGCAGGCGCTCGAGGTCGCCGGCACCACCCTGCGGGTGCTGCACACCCCAGGGCACAGCCCCGGCGCGTGCAGCTTCCACGCGCCGGACCTCGGCGCGGTCTTCACCGGCGACACCCTCTTCGCCGGCGGTCCCGGCGCCACCGGCCGCTCGTACAGCGACTTCGGCACGATCGTCGAGTCCATCCGCACCCGGCTGCTGACCCTGCCGCCGCAGACCGTGGTCCACACCGGCCACGGCGACAGCACCACCGTCGGCGCGGAGGCTCCGCACCTCGACGAGTGGATCGCCCGGGGGCACTGACGGTCCCGCCTCCCGCGTGCCCGGGCGGGCAGCGCGCCTGCCGGGCAGCTTCCGTCGGCCCCGCCGCCCGGCCTGAGGTCAGCGCTCGTCGGGCGGTCCGAGCACCGGCTTGACGTCCAGCACCGGCGTGCCGTCCACCGCCTCCAGGCCGGCGACCCGCAGCCGCAGGCCGTCGACCGCCAGCACCCGCACCCGGTGCAGCCCGATCGGGTTGGGCCGGTGCGGGGAGCGGGTGCTGAACACGCCGGCCTCCGGCCGGCTGCGGTCCCCGCGCGGATGCACCGTGAGGACGTCCCGGCGGGCCCGGTCCAACCAGGTCAACACCAGCACCTCGACGCCGGGACGCAGGTCGCGCAGCCCGGCCGCGACGGCCGGCGAGAAGACCAGCCAGGCCTGCGGCGCGCCCTCGTCGCCCTGCCGGGGCGCGTCCGCCGGATCGGTCAGTGGCGACTCGACCCGGCCGATCGGCCGCAGCTCGTACGCCCCGCTCACCGGCCGGCCCTGCCGTCGCGGCGCATGTGCAACCGGACCGTGGTGCCGGCCGCGGTGCTGTGCACCAGCACCAGGTCGCAGAGCGCGTGCACGATCACCAGCCCGCGCCCGCCGATGCCGTCGTGCCGGGGCGCGAGCCGTCCGGCCAGCGGATCGTTCAGCCAACCGTCGTCCTGGATCTCGCACACCAGGTGTTCACCGGTGCGCCACACGTGCAGCACCCCGCCGCCACCGGCGTGCGCGATGCTGTTGGTGGCCAGTTCCGTCACCGCGATCTGCAGGTCGGCGACCCGGTCCGGGTCCAGCGCGCCGTCCGACGCGTGCGCGGTGACGAATCGACGCACCTGCGACAGCGAGCCGATGTCGTAGCGCAGCACGGACACCGGCTCGTCGGGCACCGGCAGCGGCTTGTTGTGACCGGCCACCACCTGCGCCGGGGCGAAGGCGGGGCTGGGCCGGCGTCCCTCGGCGTCCACCAGCACCGGATGGGTACGGCACGCGTCCGCGATCACCCCGGCGGCGAGCCCGGTGGCGTCGTACGGGCAGAGGATGTGCACGTCCCGGTCCGCGAACGCCGAGTTGATCAGCGCCTCGAGCTGGGCGCAGGCCGGCTGCTCCACCTCGGTGCGCCCCGCCCACACCGGCTCGCCGATGATGCGGACCCGCCGGTCGGCGTGCCGGTCGAGGAACGCCTGGAGCACCCACGGGATGATCCGCCCCGGATTGCGTCCCGCCTCGGTCATGTCCGTGTAGCGGACCCGGCCGTCGTCGGTCCCGACGCCGGCCCGGATCAGCCCGAGCCGGTCGGCCGGCGCGGCCACCAGCACCGGCTCGTCCCGCGCCAACGCCTCGCGGACGAACGGCACCGTGGCGGCCAGCAGTTCCGACCGGTCCCGGTAGAACAGCCCCTCGTGCACCAGGCCGTCCGGCCGCGGTCCGGTCATGCCGACGATCGTCACGCCACGCCCCCCGCCGGGTCGGTCACGTCGACCAGGTCGAGCAGGCGGGTCAACGTCGGGTGGCAGCCGACGAGACGGACGGTGGAAGGCGCGTTGCGGCGGGTCCGGGCCAGGGCGCTCGCGGCCCCCACGTCGGCGAAGCTCAACTCGGAGACGTCCAGCACGGTGGCCCGCTCGTTGGTGGCCCGCCCGGTCACGTCGTCCAGCATGGCGGCGAACGCGTCGCGGTTGCTCCGGTCGATCTCCCCGACCAGCCGCAGCCCGTGCGGGTCCCGGGTGCGGTGCGCCCGCAGCAGGGGCGTCCACGCGTGACCGGCGCGGGGCCCGACGGTGGCCGGGTGCGCGGTGGCGGTCGGGAGGAGGTACTCGGCGGGGAAGAACCGACGGTCGTAGAGGCACATGCCGGCCGCGTGACCGTCGATGAAGAGCCGGTTCGCTTCGGCCTCGTAGCGGCGCAGGTCGGTCACCGAAGCGCCGTGGCGCAGCGCCCATCCCATGTCGCCGACCATCCGCAGCCCCGGGTGACCCTCCCGCCGGGCCCGGTCGATCTCGGCGGCGAGGGCGTCGAGCATCACCTCCGGCACGAAGCGGCCACCGGCCACGTACGCCTCGGCGGCGGGCAGGATCCGCAGCTGGCCGCCGGCCAGCGCGGCCTCGGTGGCCACGCCCTGCCCGTCGAGGTGGGCCCGGGCGGCGGCCGGTGGCAGGGCGTCGGTGAACCAGAGCGCCCGGTGACCGAGCCGGAGCCCGCCGGCGACGAACCGTCCGGCGGCCCGCAGACCGTCGCTCTCGTCGTCGTGGACACAACAGACGTGGTCACCGAGGCGAACCTGGTCGACCACCGCGCTTGCTGTCACCGTCATCGCCTTCCGGTCGGCGCGCCCTCACTGTAACCGCTCGTCAAGACCCACCCCAACGCCGACCGACGCCGCCCGGACGGCCCGGTCCGGGGCTCCGTCGCTGGTGGACGGGCCCTCCCGCGTCCCACCGGCCGGCCGGATCGGCCGGTGAGCACCGATGAGAACCGGCCTGCGGCCGTCACGCCCTGACCCTCGCTCACCTCCCGCCTGGACGCCCCGGCGGGTCTCCGGCTCACCCTCTTCCAGGAGCTGCGCGACTTCGACGAACGGGCCACCATGGACGGCTTCGGCACCGATCGGGACCGGTCGGCGTGACCTCGTCGGAGCATCGCCGGACGGGTCCGACCCAATCCGTTCGACTCCGGCCGGGCCGGTGCCGATACTGCTGATCATGTCGACCGCCGCCCGCCCCGTCGCCCTGACCCCGGCACAGTCCGCCGCGCTGCGCCATGTACGGGAGACCGCCCTGCGGGACCGTCCGGTGGCGTTGGCGACCATCGCTCGCCAACTGGCCGGATCCGGCGCCGGTCACCGGCCGGAGCAGCTCATCGCGGCGGTCACCGGGCACGGGCGACTGACCGTCAACTTCCATCCGGACCGGCTGCTCGCCGACGGTCGTACCGTGGCCGAGGCGCTGGCCGAGGAGGGTGTCTACCGCAGCCAGTTCGTGACCGGCATCTCCAACGGCGGGCTGACCGCGTACCCGGGCGGGGACCGGGACCGCTGGGAGGAGCGCCTGTTCGGCGGGGCGTACCAGCAGCCGGGCGTACGACCGCAGGAGCGGCCCACGTACGGCGGGTTGAACCTGCTCGACCACCCCGACGGCGCCTGCCCCCGCTTCGGCTCCTGCCACCTGCGGCTGCGTCCGGAGGTGTTGGGCCGCAGCACCTTCTGCTTCGGTGACAGCCACCTCGGTCCGAAGCACCTCGGCACGGTCGACGTGTGCGAACCGATCCTGGCCGCCCTGCTGGAGGCGACCGCCGGGACCGGGATCAGCCTCGGTGTCGCCGGGATGGACACCGGTCGGCTGGCGGCCACCCTGCTGAGCCGGCGGGAACGTCAGGCGTGGCGGCCGGGCGCCGCCGGCCGGGCCCTGGACGACTACGTCGAGGCGCAGATCCACGGCGGCATCGACCTGGCCCGGGACGTGGAGGCCCTGGTCGTCGACCCGTCGTTCCGCGGCACCGACACCGGACGCGTGCTGGCCGGCATCGCCGACCGGTACGGCGTCGCGCTGCTCTTGCACACCGGGTTCGCGCTGCCGGTGGAGGCCGTCGACCCGGAGTTCCGGGGCCCGGACATCCCGCCCCTCGCGGCCCGGGTGCACGCCGAGTTCGCCCGGCCGGGGGAGCTGATCGATGCCGCCGTGATCGGCCGGGCCGCCGCCTCGGTGGTGCGCGAGCCCGAGCGCTGGGCCGACCGGGGATCGAGCGCGGACACCCTCCAGCATCTCAAGATGCTCTGGCACGTCCTCGTCCGCTTCGGCGCGCCCCGTCCCTGACGGCACGGCTGCGGCGGTCGTCCGGTCTCGCCCGTCGCCCCGACGGGTGGCGTGTGCCCGGGTGTCCGGATCGCCGCGTGACCCGTGTCGCACCCAGAGCCGGGGCCGGCATTTCCGGAATGACGGATACCGGCAAGCTGGTTGTGTCCCCCATGGCGCCGGCCCGCAAACCCCGGTCGGCGAGGAAGCACCCCGCAGGGCGCTCACCCCGGAGCGCGTCGACACGATCGAAAGGGCAACCATCGTGAAGCAGGACTTCACTCGATGGCTCCCGGCCATCGCGAAGAACCGCCGGACCGTACTGAGCATCGCCGGCGTCGCCGCCCTGGGCGGTCTGGCGCTCGGCCCCGCCGCTGTGGCCGCCCCCGTCACCAGCACCCCGCACGCGGGCGCCGTCGCCGCCATCGACCTGGCCACCGGCAAGAGCCGCCAGGACACCACCGTCGAGTCGGCGCTCACCACCGGCAGCAGGACCACCGAGGTCCCGGCCGGCAAGCCGAGCCGGGACAAGCTCATCCCGCACGGCGTCGAGGGCGCCCAGTCCCGCATCCCGCTGGACGACGCCCAGCTCGCCAACGCCAAGGCCATCATCGCCGAGGCCAAGGACACCGGCGTGGGGGAGCGCGGCGCGGTGATCGGCATCGCCACCTCGTTGCAGGAGTCCAAGCTGTACAACCTGGGCCACCTCGGCGCCTACAACGACCACGACTCGCAGGGCCTGTTCCAGCAGCGCCCGTCGTCGGGCTGGGGCACGCCCGACCAGATCACCGACCCCGAGTACGCCTCCCAGGCGTTCTTCGAGGCGCTGAAGAACGTGCACGGCTGGCAGGAGCTGCCGCTGACCACGGCCGCGCAGACCGTCCAGGTCTCGGCCTTCCCGTTCGCGTACGCGCAGTGGGAGGAGCAGGCCGCGGACATCGTCCAGCAGCACTGGTGACCACCGTCCGACCGGCCGGTCCCCGCACCACCGGGGCCGGCCGGTCGGCATATCGCCGCCGGGTGGCGCGGGTCGCGCCCGCCCGGCGGCCACTCACATCGACGGCGCGCTCTCCCGGCGCAGCTTCGCCGAGCCCGCGCCCACCGAGAATCCCGACACCCAGCGGCTGGCGCTGTCGCGGCGGGTCCGGTCGGCGAGGTGGTACCAGTCCATCCGGCAGCGCTGCGGCGTCACTTCCAGCACGCCGTACCCGTGCCCGTCCAGCTCCGTCCACTTCACGTGCGGGTTGGTCGACCGGATCAACGAGGCGCCCAGCACACTGAGCCCGTTGCCGGCCGGCAGTTTCAGGAAGTCGTTGACGTTGTCGCTGGTGACCGACGGCACCACGAACTCCGCCGCGGCGGGGGCGAGCAGGCCGGTCGACTTCGTGGTCACCTCGTTGGCCCACGAGGTGTGGATGTCGCCGGTGAGGAAGACGACGTCGCGGGTGCCGGTGGCCCGCAGGTGGTCGACCAGCTCGTTGCGGTCGGCGTTGTAGCCGTCCCACTGGTCGGCGTTGAGCACCGCGCCGTTCTGCGGGATCCCGAGCAGCGTGCCCAGCGGGCCGAGCAGCCAGGCCGGCAACGCGCCCACGTCCACCCGGGCCATCATCACCGGGTTGCCGACCAGCTTCCAGCGCGCCGTCGACGACGCCAGCCCCTGCTTGAGCCAGGTCATCTGCGCGTCGCCGGTGATGGTGCGCCGCGGGTCGTCCACCGCCGTCCCCGAGGCCTGCTGCGAGCGGTACGAGCGCAAGTCCAGCATGGACAGCTCGGCGAGCTGCCCGAACCGGAACCGCCGGTAGATCGCGCCGTCCTCGCCGATCCGCACCGGCATCCACTCCTGGTACGCCTGCCGCGCGGCGGCCACCCGATCCGCCCAGGCGCCCTCCGTGGCCGGGGTGTGGTTCTCCGCGCCCCCGGACCAGGCGTCGTTGGCGGTCTCGTGGTCGTCCCAGGTGATCACCCAGGGCAGCGCCGCGTGCAGCGCCCGCAGGTCCGGGTCGGACTTGTAGAGCCCGTGCCGCACCCGGTAGTCGGCCAGGGTGAGCGTCTCGTGGCGCGGCTGCACCGGGCGTACCACCGTGCCGCCCGCGTCGAACTCGCCGGTACCGTACTCGTACAGGTAGTCGCCGAGGTGGATTACCAGGTTCAGGTCGCCCCGGTCGGCCAGCCGCCGGTACGCCGAGAAGTAGCCGGCCTCCCAGTTGGCGCAGGACACCACCCCCATCCGCAGCCGGTCGACCGGGGCGTCGACGGGCGGGGCGGTCATCGTCCGGCCGGTCGGCGACCAGCCGTCGGCGTACCCGAACCGGTACCAGTACGTCGTCGCCGGGGCCAGCCCGGTCACCGCGACCTTCACCGTGTGGTCGCGCTCCGGGCCGGTCGCCACGCTGCCCCGTGCGACCACCGTGGCGAAGTCCGGGTCGGTGGCGACCTGCCAGCCCACCTCCACGTCCGGCCCGATGCCGGAACCGGGTGTCGCGTCCGGGGTGGGGGTGAGCCGGGTCCACAGCAGCACCCCGTCCGGCAGCGGGTCGCCCGAGGCGACACCGTGCAGGAATGCCGCGCTGTCGGCGTGGGCGGGAGCGGTACCGGCGAGGGTGGCGCCGGCGAGCACCGCGGTGCCCGCGGATGCGCCGGCCAGGCGCAGGAGGGTACGACGGTCGAGGGTGTTCGTCATGGTCTATGTGTCTACCGGGGTGAGGGGTGTGCGCGCTGCCCTGTGCGGCGAGTGTTCGCCTGTCCTTCCACTGTGGTTTCGCCCTCGTCCGGCGATGGGGGCGGTGTCGTATGGCGCGACTGTCTGTGGGGGCGGTGTGGCCGACCGTGCCCGGCTGCGGGCGGTCAGGCTTGGTCCCTGCGCCGGTCATGGTCGGGCCGCACCGTCGTCGTGGTCGGCCGCCGCCCGTCTGTGCGGTGTCCGTTTCGCCGGTTTCGGGTACGCGGGCGGGGTGTCCGCCTTCGGTCAGGCGGACGGGTGTCGGGTGTGGTTGTTGCTGCCTGGGCGACGACAACTGCGGCCGAGTTGGTGTGGGGGGTGTGCGGTCTGGGTCGGGTGTCCGGTTCAGTTGGCTGCGGTTGTGGTTGCTGGTGTCGGCTTCATGCCTGGTTGGGGTGCGGGGTCCTGTGGCCGGGGGCACTCGGGTGGTGGGGGAATGGTGGCGGGGGCGGGGTCGTTACATTTCCTGTACGACCGCAGTAGCACGCCCCCTGCTGCCTGGCCCCCGGGGTCGGGTCGGCCCGGGGATGTGCCCGGGCCGG
The DNA here is from genome assembly GCF_900090245.1 of Micromonospora halophytica. Lineage (GTDB taxonomy): Bacteria > Actinomycetota > Actinomycetes > Mycobacteriales > Micromonosporaceae > Micromonospora > Micromonospora halophytica. The sequence continues at coordinate 78 of NZ_FMDN01000008.1, read as the reverse complement.
GAATGGTGGTGGCCCGCTGGTCGTTACACATGGTCCCGGCGCCGCGAGCCCTCCGGCTTGCGTGACCGTGAACCCCTC
>NZ_FMDN01000012.1 GCF_900090245.1 Micromonospora halophytica | reverse complement strand
GTCGACCTGGTCGACACGGCCCAGGTTCATCAGCACATCAGGCTTGATCTTGCCGGCCACGCGGCGGTTGTGCGCCAGGGCGACGTAGCGCACCACGCTGCCGTCGGCGTTGGTCCGCGACGTGAACCGCAGATACATGACTACGAAGAAACCACATCACCGCTGGCCACACAAGATATGAGTACCTGCTCGTGTTACTACACTTTCGGGCCCGCAGGCCCGGTGTGAGGCATCCGCAAGCCCGTGACCAGCAGCGATCCAGAACTGATCAGGCCTGTGTTCCTACGAACTGCGGAACTCGGGCCAGAGGACCGAGCACAATGTGCCGCACGCGGTGACCTGTCGGGCACTCGGGGTGTCCGAGTCATGGTTCTACAAGTGGCGGGACCGTCGGCCGACACCCCGCCAGGACCGTAGGGCCAGGCTGACGGACGCGGTCCGGCGCGTCTTCGACGCCTCGGGCGGCACCTACGGCAGTCCACGCGTCGGCGACGAGTTACGCGAACAGGGCTGGCGGGTGTCGGACAACACGGTCGCCGAGCTCATGGCCGAGCTGGGCCTGGTCGCCCGAGCGAAGCGACGCCGGCGTGGGCTGACTCGGCAGGGCAAGCGGCCAGCCGCGCCGGACCTGGTCAAGCGCCAGTTCACCGCGTCCGCGCCGGACGTGGCCTGGTGCGGCGACATGACCGAGATCGTCACCGGTGAGGGCAAGCTCTACCTCGCCACCGTCATCGACCTGTACTCCCGGCGCATCCTCGGCTACGCCATGGGCGACCGGCACGACGCCGGCCTGGTCGTCGCCGCGTTGAACATGGCCGCGGTCACCCGCGGCGGCGATGTCGCCGGAGTGATCTTCCACAGCGACAGGGGCAGCGAATACTGCTCGGCCGATTTCGCCCGGGCGTGCGCCCGCTGGAAGGTACGTCAGTCGATGGGCCGGGTCGGCTCGTGCTTCGACAACGCCGTGGCCGAGGCCACCTTCTCCACCATCAAGGTCGAGTACGTCCACCGCCACCAGTTCCGCACCCGCACCGAGGCCCGGCTAAAGATCGCCACCTGGATCACCGACTTCTACAACCGTCGCCGCAGACACTCCGTCTGCGGCGGACGCTCACCGAACGACTACGAGCGATCGGCAATCCGCGTCCTGAAGGGCCAGGCCGCATAACCGAGTCCTCCACGGTTCCAGGGGATTGACAGACCGACTCCCCGGTCGGCCAACTGGCCTGGATCATGGACAAGTTCCGCGAGTGGACCCCCCCTCGGGAGGTCCTGCCCGACAAAGTGATCAGCCGGGACCGGCTGCTGACCAATGCGACGATCTACTGGCTGACCGGCACGGCCGGCTCGCCGGCGTACGTCGGCTACGCCCAGGAACCCGCCTGGGGCGCACCCAGGCCCAACTCCGGCGTACCCACCGGGGTGATCGTCTTCGCCCATGACGTCGGCATCCGCCGCTACGCGGAAACCGAGAACACCATCACCCGCTGGACCGACGTCGACCGCGGGGGCCACTTCGCCGCACTCGAGGAACCCCGGACGCTGATCGCGGACATCCGCGCCTTCTTCCGGGACCTCCGCTGACGGCAGCGGACGAGGACACCCGGCCTGCCGGCCCGGCCCATGCAGGCCCGGGCCGGCGGCCGGCGCGGTGCCTGCACCGTCAGAAGCAGGAATCCGAAGACGACATCGGGAGATGCGCGCGATGACCGACCGTTCCACCCTGCCGCGGCTGTCCTGGTCCGACGTGTGTGCCCGCCGACTTGAGCGGCACGGGCTGTCCGCCCCGGTACCCGACAGCACACCCGCCGACGCCGTTGCCGCCATGTGCGGCGCGCACGCCCAGGTGCTGTCCGCGGCGGAGGTGTCGATCGGGCTGCGTGTCTCCGGTGCCACCCGGGCCGACGTAGGGGATGCGCTGTGGCGCGGGCGAAGCCTGGTCAAGACGTTCGGGCCGCGCGGCACCGTACACCTGCTGCCGGCTCGTGACCTGCCACTGTGGGCCGGCGCACTCAGCGCGATCCCACCCGCCTCCCCCACCATGCCGGCCGACGTGCGGCTGACCCCTGGCCAGGCCGACGAGGTCGTCGCCGCGATCACGGCAGCGGTGACCGACGCGGAACTGACCGTCGACGAACTCAGCGCGGAGGTGGCCGCCCGCACCGGCCCCTGGGCCGTCGACCCGGTGATGCCCGCCTTCGGCGGCAGCTGGCCGCGCTGGCGGCAGGTCATGCATCTGGCCGCGCACCGTGGGGCACTGTGCTTCGGGCCGAACCGGGGACGGAAGGTCACCTACACCAGCCCCCAGCGGTGGCTGCCCGGATTCCAGCCGGCCCCGGCCTCCGAGGCCCTCGCCGACCTGGTCCGGCGATACCTGCACGCCTACGGCCCCGCCACACCACAGCAGTTCGCGCAGTGGCTGGCCGCGCCCCGTCGCTGGGCGACGGCACTGTTCGACTCCCTCGCGAGCGAACTGGAACAGGTCGAGGTCGATGGCGATCCTGCCTGGGTCCGTGCCGGCGACACCGCTCCATCGGCCACCGGGCCGCACGGAGTGCAACTGCTGCCGTACTTCGACGCCTACACCGTCGGCTGCCATCCGCGTGAGCTGCTCTTCCCGGGTCCCGCCGCGCAACGCGCGCTCGCCGGCGGTCAGGCCGGCAACTTTCCGGTACTGCTCATCGACGGCACGGTCGCAGGAGTGTGGCACGGGCGCCGCTCCGGACGCAGGCTGCACGTCACCGTCGAGCCGCTCCGCCCGCTCAGCGACGCCGCGCGTCGAGCAGTCGGCGACCGCGTGGAACGTCTCGGAGAGATCCTGGAGTGCAAACCGCAGGTGATCCTCGGCCCGGTGCACGTGGGCGGCCACGCGTAGCCACGCGACGCCGGCCGATCCCGGCGGCCCGGCACCGCTGCCGGTCACCGGTCCACGACGCCGGGAGGTGGAGCTGCCGGTCGATCGACGCGTGACCCTTCGCCGAGCGGTAGGCCACGAACACACCGCCCGGATCGCCGAGCTGCTCGATCACGCGGCCGCGCGCCTCCGCCCGGCAGTCGCCGCACGGAAGGGCAGCCCGCCGCCTCGAGCGGGGCTCGACGCATCGGCCTGGTCGGCCTCTAGTCATGCCTGACACCGTCCGACACGGAGGACCGGCCAGCCCGGCCGCGGTGGGAACTCGGACACGGCCTAGGAGCTCGACGGTGGCGAAACTGCAGGCGACCCCGTACACCCTGACGTCGACGCACGATGTCCTGACGCCGCTGCGCATCGCCCGGTCCGTGATCGCCGGTACGGACGTCGAGGAGGCGGCGTTCGCCCGCTGGTTCGACGATCTACGGTCGCGCTTCCAGATGAAGGTGCAGCGGGTGGACCTGGACGCCCTGGTCGGGTGGAGCACCGCGCCCGACACCGGCGACATCGCGCACGACAGCGGGAAGTTCTTCCGCATCGAGGGGCTGGAGGTGCACTTCCCGCACCGGCCGGTGAAGGCGTGGAGCCAGCCGATCATCAACCAGCCCGAGGTCGGCATCCTGGGCATCCTGGTCAGGGAGATCGAGGGCGTCCTGCACTGTCTGATCCAGGCCAAGGCGGAGCCCGGCAACTACCACGGGTTGCAACTCTGTCCGACGGTGCAGGCCACCCGCAGCAACTACACGAAGGTGCACGGTGGCTCGTCGGTGCCGTACCTCGAGTACTTCCGGGACACCACCCGGCACCGGGTGCTCACGGACGTGCGTCAGTCCGAGCAGGGCGCCTGGTTCCGGCAGAAGCGCAATCGCAACATGGTGGTCGAGGTCAGCGAGGACGTCGAGTTGCTGGACGGGTTCCGCTGGGTGACGTTGGGACTGGTCCATCGCCTGCTCCATCGCGAGGACCTCATCAACATGGACCTCCGTACGGTGCTGTCCTGCATCCCGTTCGCCGGTCCGGACCTGCGTACCGCCCTGACCGTGCGGGGGGACGACTTCCACGCCGCGCTGGTCGCCTCGTGCAACGAGGAGAGCGGCGGCCTGCACGCGATGTCCGACATCCTCAGCTGGATCACGGAGGTGCGCACCCGTACCGAGGTGTCCACCCGCGACGTGCCGCTCGGCGGCCTGCCGGGCTGGCACCGCTCAGCGGAGAAGATCTCCCACCGCAGTGGCCTGTTCTTCGACGTGATCGGCGTCGACGTGCGCAGTGGGGCACGCGAGGTGAACGCCTGGACGCAGCCGATGATCGCGCCGATCGGCACGGGCCTGGTGGCCTTCCTGGTCACCCGGATACTCGGCGTCCTGCACGTGCTGGTGCACGCGCGTGCCGAGCCGGGCTACCTGGACGTCGTCGAGTTGGCGCCGACGGTGCAGTGCACCCCCGACAACTACGCGGTCCTGCCGCGGGCCGCCCGGCCCAGCTTCGTCGACGAGGTGCTGGGGGCGGCGCCGGAGCAGATCCGGTTCGACACCCTGTTGTCGGAGGAGGGTGGACGGTTCTACCACTCGCGGAACAAGTACATGATCGTCGAGGTGGATCCCGAGCCGGGATTCGAACATCCCGACTTCCGCTGGCTCACCCTGCACCAGCTGGTCGACCTGCTGCGACACAGCCACTACCTCAACGTCCAGGCCCGGAGCCTGGTGGCCTGCCTGCACAGCCTCTCGGCGAGGGAACGCCGGTGAAGGCCCGCGAGCTGGCCGTCGAGGGGGCATTCGAGTTCAGCACGACCGGGTACGCCGACGAGCGCGGCATGTTCACCACGCCGTTGGACGAAGCGGCCTTCCTCGAAGCGGTCGGCCGGCCGCTGTTCCCCGTCGTCCAGGCCTGCGTGAGCAGGTCCCGCCGGGGCGTGTTCCGCGGGGTGCACTACACCGCCGCCCCGCCCGGTCGGGCCAAGTACGTGTGGTGTGCGCACGGACGGTGCCAGGACTACGTGATCGACCTTCGGGTGGGCTCTCCCACCTTCGGCCGGTACGAGGTCGTCACCCTCACCGGAGACTGCTCGCGCGCCCTGTACCTCCCAATCGGGGTCGGCCACGCGTTCTTCGCCTGCGACGACGACACGGTGATGTCCTACCTGCTGTCCGGCGGATACGTGCCGGAACGGGAACACGCGCTGGACCCGTTCGATCCGGACCTGGCACTGCCCCTCCCCGGCGGTTCGGACCTGGTGCTCTCCGATCGCGACCGCGCAGCACCCACCCTCGGCGCGGCCGTCCGACTAGGGCTGCTGCCGGTGTACGCCGACTGCGTCCGGGCCGAACGCGACGTACCGGCCTGATCCGGCCGGGCCGACCGGCCACCGGTCGGCGGGCCAACCCGACAGATTCCAGCGTCGTTCCGGGAAGGTAGCCATGACTACAGATCAACTACAGCCGCGTGAGGCTGTCCACTCCCCCGTCCAACGGCTCTCCTCACTCACCGGGTTGCGGTGGATAGCGGCCATGATGGTGTTCGCGACCCATGCCGCGTTCCAGCCGGGCCTTCTGCCGTACACCGAGACCACCGAGGTCATCAAGGCCGTGGTCAAGATGGGCGGCTACATCGGGGTGGGGTTCTTCTTCGTGCTCAGCGGGTTCGTGCTCACCTGGTCCATGCGGGACGACGACACCGCGCCCCGGTTCTGGCGCCGACGCTTCTTCAAGATCTACCCCAACCACTTCGTGACGTTCCTGCTGGCCATCGTGGTGATGGTGGCGAGCGGACGTGAGCTCGTCGGCGTCGTACCGAACGTGCTGCTGCTGCAGGCCTGGTGGACCGACCTGGACGTGGCGTTCGGCATCAACGACGTGAGTTGGTCGCTGTCGGTCGAGGCGCTCTTCTATCTGTCCTTCCCGCTGCTGATCCTGCTGATCCGCCGGATCAGGCCGGAACACCTGTGGTACTGGGCGACCGGGGTGATGGCCGCCGTCCTGTGCGTGCCGGTCGTGGCCAAGCTGCTGCCCGACGAGCCCCAGCTGTGGTGGGAGCCGATGCCGGCGCTGGAGTACTGGTTCATCTACGTCTTCCCGCCGGTACGCGCGCTCGACTTCGTACTGGGGATCCTGCTCGCCCGGATCGTGATGACCGGGAAGTGGCCCCGGATCCGCCCGTGGTGGGCGGTGGTCGGCTTCCTGGCCGGCTACGCGGCGGCGTCGGTCCTGCCGACCGGCTTCGCGATCGTGTCGGCCACGATCGTGCCGTTGGCCTTCCTCATCCCGGCGGTGGCGGTCGGCGACATCGACGGCCGGCCGTCCTTTCTCGGCGGCAAGGTGATGGTCTGGCTGGGCGACATCTCCTTCGCCTTCTACATGGTGCACGAGCTGGTGTTGTACAACATGTACCCGGTCTACGGCCCCGACTTCAGGCCGAACGCCTGGCAGTCGCTCGGCCTGCTGACCTTCGGCCTGTCGGCGACGATCCTGCTCTCCTGGGCGCTCTTCCGCCTGGTGGAGCGGCCGATGCAGCGCAGGTTCTCGGTCAGCCGGCGGCGGGTCGGCGCGGGTCGGTAGCCGGGAGCGGAGGACAGCGTGCGGGCGGGACCGGATCCGGTCCCGCCCGCACCGCGTTCCGGTCGGGTGCCGGGCCTACTTCCTGACTCCGACGAAGAGGCCGCGGCTGAACCGCTCGGTCCGGACGAACTCGGCGCGGCAACCGGCCTGGGTGAACGCGTCCTCGTACTGCTCCGGGGTGAACAGCGCGAGCCGGTGCGTGTCGGTCAGGTGGCGGATGCCGGAGGCGTCCGCGCAGAGGTAGTGCAGCGTCATCTTCACCGCGTCGCCGTCGCGTACGGAGTGGGACACCCGCGACACGGTCCGGCCGTCGTCCCGTGCCAGGTCGGCGGCGACGTACCCGGGTACGAAGGTGTCCGGGAAGACCCACGGCTCGATGATGAGCACCCCACCGGGGTCGAGATGCCCTGCCAGGCAGGTGAGGGTCTGGTCCAACTCGGCCTTGTCCGCCACGTACCCGATCGAGCTGAACATCAGCGTGACGGCGTCGAACGTCCGGCCCAGGTCGAAGTCCCGCATGTCGCCCCGGTGCATCGTCACGCCCGGCAGCCGCCGCCTGGCGATGTCGAGCATGTCCGGGGAGATCTCGAGGCCCTCCGCACGCGCGAACAGCTCCCGCAGGAAACGCAGGTGGCCGCCGGTCCCCGAGGCGACGTCGAGCACGGACTCGGCACCGGCGCGACGGCTGTTCACCAGTTCGGCCAGGAACGCCGCCTCGGCGGCGTAGTCCTTGCCCCGGTGCCGGTAGATCAGGTCGTAGACGTCGGCGAACTCGGTCTCATACATGGTTTCCTCCCGGGGTCCCCACTCGGTCACGGTGCGTGTCCGTGAGCTGTTCCAACCGTGCCACCAGGTCGTTCGGGCTCGGCTCGGCGAGCACCTTCCGCCGCACCCGCTCGGCGCCCTCCGCGAACACCGGGTCCTTCAGCAGACGCTGCAGGCTGTCCCGCAGGATGTCCGCGGTCAGCTCACCCCGGTCCAGGGTCAGGCCGGCCCGCATCCGCTCGACGCCCTGGCCGCGCAGCGCGTCCCACGGGTCGGTGAGCATGAGCTGGGGTACGCCGTGCACCTCGGCCGTCGACCGGGTTCCGCTGCCGCCCTGGTGCAGGACCACGGCGCAGGTCGGCAGCAGGTCGTTGAGCGGGACGAAGCCGACCGCGCGGACGTTGTCCGGCAGGTCGACGCCGACGACCGCCGCCGGGTCGATCGTGGCCACGATCTCCGCGTCGAGATCCCGGACGGCGTCGAGCAGGTCGCCGAGGGAGACGGAGCCGAGCACCGCGTCGAGCGTGTCGACGGCCTGGCCGTCGGTGCGGCTGGTGAGGCCCAGCGTCAGACAGATCCGTGGCCGCTCTGGCGGGGTACGCAACCAGGCAGGCACCACGGACGGCCCGTTGTACGGGATGTACCGGACACCGGTGGTGTGCACCCCGACGTCGAGCCGCATGCTCGGCGGCGTGATGTCGATGGTCCACTGTCCAGTGACCATCTCCTCGTCGAACCGGCTGCCGTGCCGCGCCAGACACGCGTCCAGCCATTCGGCCGTGGGGTCCTGCCGGTGTTCGGCCGGCAGCGCCCGGGACAGCCGCAGCATCTCCTGGCGGGCTCGCAGCGCGCCGTCGGGCCCCCACACGAAGCGGGCGTGCGCGGCGCCCGACGCCCGTGCCGCGACCGCGCCGGCGAAGGTGAACATCTCCCAGATGACCAGGTCCGGCTGCCACTGCTGGGCGTACGACACGAGCTGGTCGATCATGACGTCGCTGTTCATCGTGGCGTACATGACGCTGCTGGCGATGGTCTCCAGGTCGAGCAGTCCGCGGTGGTTCCACGTCGTCGGGTCCTGGCCGGTGTAGTCGAAGTCGCGGACGAAGTCGAGGGCGCCCATGAAGGCCCGGCCGAGCAGCTCCGACACGCGGGGATCGGTGTCGATCGGCCCGGACCGCTCGACCGCCACGGCGGTCAGGCCGGCCTGCGTGATCGTCTCGGTCAGTTCGGGCGGGCTGGCCACCCGGACCTCATGTCCGGCCGTGCGCAGCGCCCAGGCGAGGGGCACCAGGGAGTGGAAGTGCGTCGGTGCGGCGAAACAGGTCAACATCACCTTCATGACTGGCTCATCTCTGCCGTGCCTACCTGTGTCTGGACCGGTAGCTGGAGCACTCCCCCGGTGACCGGCGCGTGCAGCCGCCGCAGCGCCGGCCCGGCCGGCAGCGGTGGCGGGAACCGGCCGACCAGCGCGGTGAGTCCGACGGCGGCCTGCACCCGCGCGGCGGGCAGCACCAGCTCGCCCGGCCAGGAGGGAAGCAGCGCCGCCGGGCCGGGTTCCCGGCCGGGATCGAAGCGGTCGGGGTCGGTGAACACCGCCGGGTCCCGGTTCGCGGCGTGCAGCAGGACCGCCACCTGGCTGCCGGCGGTGATCTTCCGGCCTTCGACCTCGGTGTCCGTTCGCGCCACCAGCATCTGCAGCTGGATCGGCGGCCGGTGCCGGAGGGCCTCGTCGACCAGGGCCGGGGCCGATGCCGGGTCCGCGTCGAGCGCGGCCCACCGGTCGGGGACGGCCACCAGTTCGCACAGCACGTTGAGCAGCAGGTCCGTGGTGACGCGGGTCCCGAGCACCGCGAGGACGAGGTGCGGCTGCCGGCCACCGACGATCTCGCGGACGGCGGCCACGGCCGCCAGCATCCGCTCGGTGCGGTGCCCGCCCTGCGGGCAGAGCAGGCTGTCCATCACCAGTCCGGCATCCGCCTGACAGTCGGCCAGCCGGTCACGCTGTGCCATCGACAGGCCGAGCAGTTCCGCCAGCATGGCAACGGACATCCGGGCCGCCACCTCGGCCAGGTCGACCTCGCCGGCGCGGCCGTCCAGGGCGCGTTCGCAGGCCCGCAGCAGGTCGGCGTGTCGCCGGGTCAGGGCGGCGGCGCCGACGACCGGCTCGGCGAGCGCCCGCAGGCCGGCCCGGTCGTCGAGCGTGAGCCCGAGGTCCGCCCCGGTCAGCGGCATCGCCGGCACACCACCGGGCCGCCAGTCGAGCGGACCCGGGTCGAACGCGGGGTTCGCCAGCACGGCCGCCGCGACCGGATGGCGGGCCGCCACCCAGGTCCCGGTGGCGCTGCGCGTCATCGGCTCGCCGCCGCGCAGTCGCGCGGTCAGCGCCTCGGGGTCCTGTCCCTGACCGCGCAACAGGTCGGCGAAGGCGTCACCCTGCGCGGCCCGTAGCCACTGGATTCCCTGTACGAGCTGCATCCGGCGGCGCAGGCCACCATCCACCGACATGTCGACGTCCTCTCCTCTGCCGCACACGTGCCCAGCTACCGGAGCGGACGGTACTAGCGCTGATTCGAATACCACTAGAAGCGACGTGACAGGTGCCGGTGATGGCATTTTCCCGCCCTGTCAAGAACATTTTGGACCCGTTTTCCGGATAACATTTCCGACGCATTGTCAAGTTGGCGGGTCATGTGCGGGGGCGAGGCGATTCCACTAGCGTGTCTGCGTCACGCGCAGTCGCACGATCAGCTTCCCTGGAGGGACGATGCCGCCTGAGGCCATCTTGACGAGAACTATCGGAGAGCGGCCGGGAACAGCTCCCCAAGCACACCGTACCGGAATTGCTCTCGCAATTATCGTGTCCTGCCAGTTGATGCTCACCATCGACCTCATGATCGTGACGGTCGCGCTTCCGTCGATCGGCGCCGACCTCGGCTTCTCGGAGACCGGGCTGGCCTGGGTGGTGAACGTGTACGGGTTGGCCCTCGGCGGCCTGATGCTGCTCGGCGGCCGGATGGGCGACATCTTCGGCCGCCGCCGGATCTTCATGGCCGGCATAGCCCTGTTCACCGCCGCGTCACTGCTGGGCGGCTTCGCGACCGCGGACTGGTGGTTCCTCGCCGCCCGCACCCTCCAGGGCGTGGGCGCCGCCATGGCCATGCCGACCACCCTGGCGCTGATCCTCAGCCTGTTCCAGGAAGGGCCCGGACGCACCAAGGCCATCGCCACCTCGGCGGCGGCCAGCAGTTCCGGTGCGGTGGTCGGGTTGCTCCTCGGGGGCGTCCTGGCCACCGGACTCTCCTGGCGCTGGGTGATGTTCGTCAATGTGCCGGTCGGTCTGCTCGTACTCCTTCTCACGCCGATATTCATCGCCGAGCAGCCGCGAATGCGAGGACGTTTCGACGTGGCCGGCGCGATCACTTCCGCCCTGAGTGTCGTGCTACTGGTCTACGGTCTCTCCAACGCCGGACACGACGGATGGTCGAACTGGTCGGCGGTGGTGGGCCCGATCATCGGAGGAACGATCCTGTTCGTGGCCTTCATCGTCGTGGAGAGTCGCGCGAAGCAACCGATCATGCCGCTGCGGCTGTTCTCGGATCGCAACCGGGTCACCGCGTACGTCTCGGCGGTGCTGGTCACCGGCAGCATGATCGGGATGTCGTTCTTCCTCACCATGTTCGTGCAGGGACCGCTGGGCTTCAATCCGCTCATCGCCGGCCTGTCGTTCCTGACGACGGGGTTCGCGCTGGTCTTCACCTCGGTGGCCGTCACCGCCGTGGTGCCGAGGATCGGCGAGCGGTGGATGACGCTCATCGGCGCGCTGGCGCTGGTCGTCGGGTACCTGTGGCTGGCCACCCTCTCCCAGGAGAGCGGCTACTGGAGCTCCATCTTCGGCCCGCTCGCCCTGGTCGGAGCGGGGATGGCGTGCACCCTCATTCCCGCCACCGAGATGGCGGGGGCCGGCGTCACCTCCAACAACTACGGCGCGGCCTCCAGCACGTACAACACCATGCTGCAACTGGGTGGTCCGTTCGTCCTCGCCGTACTGGTGACGGTCTACGGCACGGCGAGCCGGACCTCGTACGCGACCGCACCGGCGGGCCTGACGCCGGAGGCGCTCGACCACCACGTGCTGACCGAGAGCATGTCCCCCGGCTTCGTGGCGGCCGCGATCATCGCTGCCGGCGTCGCGGTGACCAGCCTCTTCATCCGATCGACCAGCCGACGTGACCAGCCTGCCGAGGTGGCCGCCACCGACTGAGCCCGGGCACCACCCGTTCCGTCCCTCGCCGGGGCGCGGGACGGAACGGGTGGGCCGGCTCAGAGCCGCTGCAGCACCTCACGCAGGGCCATGATCACCTTGTCCTGGACGTCCTTCGACAGCGACGGGTACATCGGCAACGAGAAGATCTCGTCGGCGAGCCGCTCGGTGACCGGCAGCGACCCGCGCCGGTCGTCGAGATGGGCGAAACCCGACATGGTGTGCACCGGCCAGCGGTAGCTGACGTTGAGCGAGATGCCGTAGGCCTCCAGCGCGGCGAGGATCTCGTCGCGCCGGGGATGGCGCACCACGTAGAGGTAGTAGACGTGGTCGTTGCCGTCCGCGACGGCCGGAAGCTCCAACCCGGTGCCGGCGAGACCCTCGGCGTACCGTGCGGCCACCGCACGCCGGGCGGCGATGTAGTCGTCCAGCCGGCGCAACTTGCCGCGCAGGATCTCGGCCTGCACCTCGTCCAGCCGACTGTTGTGCCCGGGCGTCTCCACGACGTAGTAGCGCTCGGCCATCCCGTAGTACCGCAGGCGGCGCATGCGCTGCTCCACGGCGTCGTCGCCGGTGAGCATCGCCCCGCCGTCGCCGTACGCACCGAGCACCTTCGTCGGGTAGAAGGAAAAGGCCGCGGCGTCGCCCATGCCGCCCGCGATCCGACCGTGGTGTCGAGCCCCGTGGGCCTGCGCGCAGTCCTCCAGGATCACCAGGCCGTGCTCCGCGGCGAGCCGCTCCAACGGCGCCATCTCGACGCACTGGCCGTAGAGGTGCACCGGGAGCAGGCAGCGGGTCCGCTCCGTGATCGCCTCGGCGACCAGGGCGGTGTCCATCAGGTAGTCCTCGGCACGAACGTCCACGAACACCGGCACGGCGCCCAGCGCGTCGATGGCCACGACGGTCGGCGCGGCGGTGTTCGAGACGGTGATCACCTCGTCGCCGGGCCCGACACCGAGGGACTGGAGGGCGATCTTGATGGCGTTGGTCCCGTTGTCCACGCCGACAGCGTGCGCGACGCCGTGATAGGCGGCGAACTCGCGTTCGAAACCACGCCCGCTCTCGCCGAATATCAGGCGGCCGGAACGGAACACCCGGTCCACACCGGCGAGTATCTCGTCGCGCTCGTCGTCGTATTCCTGCACATAGTCCCACACAAGAGTGGCCATCGATCCGCCTTGCCTCCCGGGCCGTTGATGGAATATCAGCAGGTTTAGCACGGCACACTCGACGACTGGTCGGATGTCGCTCGGACAACGCATCCGCAATCGCCGCTGGACGAATTCCGTGCGGTCTTCCTATATTCGAGGCGCACCGACCGCCCTGACCGCTGCACCGAACAAAGATCTGGAGAGAAGAGTTGTCGCCGAAGAGCGAGGAGAACGGCTGCGTCGCCGTGCTGGGCGGCACCGGCTGGGTGGGCAGGCACGTCTGCGAGGCGTTCGCCAGCCGGGGCCACCGGGTCGTCGCGTTGGCACGCAACCCTGTCCCGGGCGTTCGGCACGACGCGTTCGTCCGGCTGGACCTGGCCGCCGCGGCGCCCGGCACCATCGCCGAGATCCTCCGCGCCGAGGAGGTGCGCGTGGTGGTCAACGCCACCGACGCGGCCAACGCCACCGACGGCTGGGACCGCACCGAGGAGCAGTTGGCCCGCGTCAACGTCGACCTGGTCCGCCGCCTGCTCTCGGCGATCACCTCGCTGCCCCGGCGGCCACGCCTGGTGCACCTCGGCACCATCCACGAATACGGTGCGGTGGAGCCCGGCGTCGCGATCGACGAGACCGTCGTACCGAAGCCGGTCTCCGGGTACGCCCGGACCAAGCTGGCCGGCTCGAACGCCGTGCTCGAGGCCGCACACACCGGGCTGGTCGACGGTGTGGTGCTGCGCGCGGTGAACGTCTGCGGGCCGCACCCGTCCCCGGTGAGTCTCCCCGGCAGGCTGCTGCGACTGCTGGACGAGGCCACCCGAACGGGTCGGATGGAGGTGTCCGTCGCCACGGACCGACGCGACTTCGTGGACGTCCGCGACCTGGCCGACGCCATCCTGCGAGCCGCCGACCGGCCCGGCCTGGGATGTGCCGTCAACATCGGGAGCGGAACGGCGGTGCCGATGCGGGACTTCGTGACGCTCTTCGTCACCAGCGCCGGCTACCCGGCGTCGATCCTCGTGGAACGGCCCCGGCCCGTACGGAGCCTGGGCGGGGCCTGGATCGAGGCCGACATCCGGCGGGCGGGGAAGCTGCTGGACTGGGTTCCCCGGATCCCGCTCGGACGGTCGTTACGCGCGATGTGGGAGACCTTCCGGGCAGGGTGAACACCCCGGCCCGGCGAGGTCACCTCAGGTGGACCTTCGGTGTGTACAGGATCCACCGGCCGCCTGCGTCGCGGAACGACTGCTCCTTCGCCATGATTTCCTCGGCGTGGTTCCAGGCGAAGAGCAGCAGGTAGTCCGGGTATGGCGGCCGGAACTCCTGCGCCGGGCGTACCGGCAGGTGCGCCCCGGGGGTCAGCCGGCCCTGCTTCGCAGGAGTCGTGTCGAGAACGTACGCCACCAGGTCGGGAGTGATCCCGCAGTAGTTGGTGACGGTGGCGCTCTTCGCGGTCGCCCCGTACGCGCCCACCACCCGGCCTTCGGCCTTGAGCCGGCGCAGCAGGGTCAGCAGGTCGTCCCGTACCGCACGTACCGCCGCGGCGAACCGCTGGAAGGTGGCCAGGTCGGCGAGCCCGGCGGCCGCCTCCTCGGCGAGGAGGTCGGCGACGGCCGCCGTGGGGGTACGGACGCCAGCCCGGGCCAGGGTGTACCGCACCTCGCCGCCGTGCACCGGCAGCCGCCGCACGTCGACCAGCTGGAACCCGAAGCGTTCGGCCATCGCCGCGACCGACCGGGCGGTGAAGAAGTAGAAGTGCTCGTCGTAGATCTGGTCGAAGGACGTCCGGTCGACGATCTCGCCGAGGTACGGGTCCTCGAACACGAACACCCCGTCCGGTGCCAGCAGGGCGTCCAGCCCTCGGAAGATCGACTCGGCGTAGGGGATGTGGCACATGGTGTTCGCGGCGTAGACGACCTGGGCCGGCCCGTGCTCCGCGCGGATCCGGACCGCCGAGGACGCCTCGAAGAACTCGTTGAGCACCTGGATGCCCTGCATCCGGGCCAGTTCGGCCACGCTCCCGGACGGCTCGACCCCGAGGTGTCGCACGCCGGCCTTGTCGATCGTCCTGAGCATGACGCCGTCGTTGCTGCCGATCTCGACGATGAACGGGTCCGGGCCGGAGAGTTCGGTCGCCAGGAACTGCCGGGCGGTCGCCTCGAAGTGCTCCCGCATCACCACCGACCCGGACGACACGTAGGGGTACTCGTCGTGGAACATGCGCTCCCGCGGCACCTCCTCCATGAGCTGCACCATCGTGCAGTCCGCGCACAGGCCTACGGCGAGCCGGAAGAAGAACTCGCCCGCGATGTCGTCCGGCGGCAGGAAGGCGTCGGAGAGGGGCTGCTGCCCGAAGTCGATGAACTCAGTCAGTGACCCACCACAAACACGGCATTTGACCATGGCCGAGATCGTATGGGAGACGACCACAAGAATCGCTTGAGAATCGCTAGGAAAACAGTCGGAGGATGCGTGTCCAATGGCGCTCCGATTCGTCGTCACGAGCGCCCGGAATTTGCGGTAACGTGGCGGCACTCGTCGCCAAGAACGGCGGCCGCGATGGTCGGCGTCCAGTAAACGGGCACTGGGAGTGGGCAATGGTCCGATCGGGAGAAGACCGGAATGGCGGCGCACGGGACGGGGGCTGCTTCGCCACGCCCGGCGCCGCGTCACGTCCCCGGGTGCGGTGGTGGTGGCCCGGTGGGGCGGTCACCACGGCCGAGGTGCAGCGCGAACTTCGTACCCTCCGCGACGCCGGGTTCGCGCGGGCCGAGATCGCCCTGCTTCCGATGGGCCTGCCCGCGGCGGCCGACCCGGACGCGGTCAGGACCTGGGGGACCGCACGGTTCACCGAGAGCATCGAAGCCGCCCTGGTCGCCGCGCGGGCGTACGGGATGCGCCTCGACCTGACCGTGAGTCCCGGGTGGCCGCTGGCCAGTCCCGCCGTCTGCGGCGACCGGATCGGGCTCGCCCAGCAGAAGCTCGTCCAGGGCTGCCGGGCGGTGGCTCCCGGCGAGGTCGTCGACGCGGCGGTGCCCTCGCCCGAGGGCGAGCCCACGGAGGCCGACCGGCTCGTCGCGGTGACCGCCGCCCGCCTCTGCGACACACCCCGGACCCCGGACGGGTCGATCCTGCTCGACGAGGCCTCGGCCGTCGACCTGACCGGTCACGTCGTCGCCGGCTCGCTGCGCTGGACCGCGCCCCCGACCGGCTCCTGGCTGGTCTTCAGCTTCTGGTCCCGGCCGTCCGGGCAGCGCTCGCTCGTCGACGCCGGAGCCACCGACGCGCTCGTCATCGACCACTTCTCCCGCGAGGCGACGACGGCGGCGATCGGCCATATCGACCGGTACGTGCTGCCGGCCCGCCTGGACCCGCTGTTGCGCCAGGCCGGCGGGGACGTCTTCGAGGACTCGCTGGAGATCGCCGTCGACGCCGAGCTCTGGACCGCCTCGCTACCGGCGGAGTTCGCCCGCCGCCGAGGCTACGATCTGACACCCTACCTGCCGGTGTTGCGCATCGACGGCCTCTACCGCTTCGACTGGGCCACCCTGCGCAAGGGCACCAACCCCGAGAGCCCGTCCGGGTACGACTTCCCGGGCGGACTGGGGCGTCGGATCCGGCACGACTACTACCGGACGCTCAACGAGCTGTACGCCGACAACCATGTCGCGCCGTTGACCCGCTGGGCGAACAGCCGAGGGCTCAGCTACCGGGCCCAGCCGTACGGCAACACGATCGACCATGTCGAGGTCGCCGGTTCGGTGCAGGTGCCGGAGAGCGAGGACCTGGTCAACTGGCTCGCCGCCGGAGGCATGACCGACGGCGCCGCGGCGTACGACCGCGCCGTCGACTTCCACCGCGGCATCGCCTCCGGGGCGCACATGCGAGGTAGGGCCGTGGTCTCGCTGGAGTGCTGTGCGGTGCTCGACGCCGACTATCAGACCGGCCTGGCCGAGCTGAAGCGGCACGTCGACGTCGCGTTCAGCGGCGGGGTGAACCAACTGGTGCTGCACGGATTCCCCTACTCGGACGTGCCCGGCGCCGCCTGGCCCGGCTGGGCGCCGTTCTCCAACGAGAACTCCCCTGCGGTCTCCGACGCCTGGGGCCCGCGCCAGCCGATGTGGCGGCACATCCGGGCGTTCACCGACTACGTCGCCCGGGCGTCCGCGGTGCTCCGGTACGGCCGCCCCCGGATCGACGTGGCGTTCTACCGGCAGGCGTACTGGTGTCTCGCCTGGCCGAAGGTGACGGCGACCAACCTCGCCGACGCCGGCTACACGTACGGCTTCCTCAGCCCGAGCCTGCTCGCGACCGACGCCGCCGTGGTACGCGACCGGCAGCTGGCGCCCGAGCACGCCGGCTACCGCGCCCTCGTCGTCGACGACGAGCCCGCGATGGAGCCCGAAGTCCTGGAACGGCTGTACACCCTGGCCGTCCAGGGCCTGCCGATCGTCGTCGTCGGCACGGCTCCGCACCGCGCCCAGGGGTTCCACCGGGCACCCCTCGCCGACGCGGCCGTCGCGGGCCGGGCCGCCGACCTGCTCTCCCTGCCCACCGTCCGCCGGGTCGGCACGCAGGAGGAGATCCGGTCCGCGCTGCGGGACCTCGACGTGCAGCCGGACGCCCGGTTGCAGAACGCCACCGCCGTCCTGCCGGTGCATCGCGCGGGCACCGACGGCGACTACTACCACCTGTTCAACATGGGTGCCACCAGGGCACGCTTCACCGCCGAACTCCGCGGCCGTGGCGCCGGACGCATCCTCGACCTCTGGACCGGGACGTCGCACCACGTCGACACCACCGAGGCGGACGGTCGCCGTAAGGTGTCACTCGAACTGGACCCGGGCGAGGCCACGGTGGTCTTCCTCGGCGAGGGGCCCGGTCTGGACGCCGAACCGGTCGCGACTCCGGCTCCCACCGTACCGGTCCGGGACCGGTGGTCGCGGAACCTGGCGGAGTGGGACCTCGACGTGCGGGACTGGCACCCCGGGGGTGAGGAGACCCATCGGCTCGTCGACCACGCGCTCGGCGACTGGCGGACGATTCCCCGACTCGCGGACGTCGCGGGTAGCGGGACCTATCGCACCACCGTCCTTCTCGACGACGACTGGGACCGGGACATCGACGCGGTGCTGCTCGACCTCGGCCACGTCGGGGGCACCGTCCGGGTGGAGGTCAACGGCCTGGCGGTGCCCGGCGGCTGCGTCGCGCCCGGCACCCGGAACGTGCTGCCGTACCTGCGCCGCGGCGCCAACACCGTCACCGTCGAGATCGCCACGACGCTGGGCAACCGGCTGATCGCCCTGAGCCGGGCGAGGGAGGACGCCTACGGGCGCTTCGCGTCCCGGACCCCCCGCCCGGCCGGCCTCATCGGCCCGGTACGCCTGCGGGCCGTGTCGGTGTAGCGTCCGACGTCGGCTCAGGCGTGCCGGAAGGTGACGGGCGGTTCAGCCGCCGTAGAAGGTGGCCGGGTCGACGTCGGTCAGCGGGACCCAGTTCGGGTCCGGCGGTGGGGCGAGCTCGGTGGGCGACATACGCAGGTCGATGGCGAGTTCCGGGCGCTCGTCGACGAGCTGGGACAGCGTGTAGATCGTGGCCAGGACGTGCACGCAGGGGCGCCGCCGGCTCCGGCAGTTGCACTCGGACACCAGGTCGTCCAGTCCGATGCCGACACTGATGCCGTGGTGCCGGAAGTCGGCGTCCAGAGTGTCCGGAAGGTCGCCGGGAGCCAGGCCCGAGTTGTCCGCCATCGCCTTGGCGATCAGGCGTTTCGCCTCGGCCTGGGTCTCGGCGGGCCAGGGCGGCAGCTCGATGCGGACGTGGTTGCCGACGCCGGACACCACCACGTCGGCCTCGAGGTGGCCGCCGTCGGCCGTCACGGTCACCGCGTGGTTGCGGGCGAGACTCCGCGCCTTCGGAAGCAGGGCGTTGGGCCCGGCCGAGGCCGTCGAGGCGACCGTACGCACCCAGGCCCGGCCCCAGGGGGTGGCTCCGAACTCCGCCGGGATCAATTGAACGCTCCTAGATCGAGGTCGAGCACCGCGTGCAGCTCGTCGTCGGACAACTTGGCGAGGGCGGCCTCCGTGTCACCGGAGACGATTTCCGCGAGCCCTCGCTTGCTGTCGTGCATCTGGGCGATGTGGTCCTCGATCGTGCCGCCGGTGACCAGGGTGTAGACGTTCAGGGTGCGCTGCTGGCCAAGCCGGTGGGCACGGTCGGTGGCCTGCTCCTCGACGGCGGGGTTCCACCAGCGGTCGTAGTGCATGACGTGGGTGGCCCGGGTGAGGTTCAGGCCGAATCCGGCCGCCCGCAGGCTGAGCAGGAGCACGGGAGGGGCGTCGTCGTCCTCCTGAAACGCATGGACGAGCCGGTCGCGCTGAGCGGCGGAGAGGCCACCGTGCAGGAACGGGATCGGGCCCACCCCCAGGCTGTCGGCCAGGTGACCGGACAACAGCTCGCCCATCGCCCGGTACTGGGTGAAGACGAGCGCCCGGTCGTTCTCGTCGACGATCTCGGCGAGCATCTCGGTCGCCCGATCGAACTTGCCGGACCGCCCTGGCTGCGCGGGACCGTCGCGCAGGAACTGGGCGGGGTGGTTGCAGATCTGCTTGAGCGCGGTGAGCAGCGCGAGGACCCGGCCACTGCGCTCGATGCCGGCGCCGAGACCGTCGGAGAAGGCGCGGTCCACCGCTTCCCGGTAGAGCCGGGCCTGCTCGTCGGTCAGGGTGCAGACCATCGTCGAGTACTGCTTGGGCGGCAGTTCGGCCGCCACCTCGGCCTTTGTCCGGCGAAGCAGGTGCGGCTGGACGATCGCGTTGAGGGCGGCTGCGGCGGTGGCGGAGCGTCGTTGCTCGATCGGCGCCACGAAGCGTTGCCGGAAGCGGGCACGGCTGCCCAGCAGGCCAGGGTTGGTCACGTTGAGGATGGACCAGAGTTCGTCGAGCCGGTTCTCCACCGGGGTGCCGGTCATGGCGATCCGCGACCGGGCGGACAGCGCGGATGCCGCCCGGCTGGCCAACGCCTCCGGATTCTTGATCTGCTGCGCCTCGTCGAAGACGACCACGTCCCAGTCGGTCTTCATCAACGGTTCGTCCCTGCGCAGCACCGGATAGCTGGTGATCACCACGGTCCCCGGCTGGTAGGCGTCCGGCAGCTGCCGACCGGCGCCGTGATAGCTGATCGTCGGGGTGGCCGGGGAGAAGCGGGCCAGTTCCCGCCGCCAGTTCCCGATCAGGGAGGTCGGGCAGACCACCAGGTGCGGTTCGGCCGAGCGGCGGGTGGCGAGCAGGCAGATGGCCTGGAGGGTCTTGCCCAGGCCCATCTCGTCGGCGAGCACACCGCCGTGGCCGAGCCCGGGCCGCGCGCTGAGCCAGGCCACCCCGTGGACCTGGTACGGCCGCAGCTCTGCCTGGATGGCTGTGCGGTGCAGGGCGGCCCGGGTGGTCATCGCCTGCCGGAACTGGGTGAGCAGGGCGGGCGCGGCGGTGATGGCGGTGCCCTCGCTGTTGAGCACGGCGTGGGCCGCCGCCGGCATCCGCGTGCTCAACGTCGCGTAGCCCTCGTCGTCGCCCTCCGGCAGCTCGGCCGCGTCCCGCCACACCCGGACGGACTCGCCGACCGTCGCCCGCGGGTCGAGGGCGCGCAGGGCCGGCAGCGCCGCGTCCAGCTCCGCCAGCAGCACCGGGACGCTGGCCGCGGTCATCCGGCCTGCCTCGGGCAGGGCCAGACGGCAGACGCCGGGCCGGCCTTCGGGCAGCCCGTGTTCCCGTACGGTCTCGGTCAGCTGCTCGACTCCCCACCAGGCGATCGCGTCCTCGGCGGGGACGAAGGTGGCCTGCAGCGTGCCGGGCAGCTCAGTCATCGTCCACCTCGGGTGACGGGAGACGCGACGGGGGCCGGCGGGCACAGTGGCATCGGCATGGCGGACGAGCTAGGCAATACCCACTCCTAGGACGGGGATGACATGATGGTTGTCGGACACAACCGTTGTGCCACGCAATCAATAAGAGGAATTATGCACCACAGATCGGACCGGGTGTGACCATGCGGGCGAAGAAGGAGCACCCCACCGCGGTCAGCGGGTCGCTCGCCGACGAGGTCGTGAGCAGGCTGCCGGACTGGATCACCCACCTGATCCAGATCAACAGCCTGATCGCGAGTCGGATGGGGGTGGTCGTGACCGACTTCCACTGCCTGCACGCGTTGCAGCAGCACGGCCCGACCACGGCCGGGGTGCTGGCCGGGCGGGTCGGCCTCACCCCCGGCTCGGCCTCCCGCATGATCGACCGGCTCGCGGACGCCGGTTGCGTCCGCCGGGTGCCCGACCCGCACGACCGACGTCGCATCCTCATCGAGCCGACCGAAGAGGGACTTGAACGGATCAACGCGTACTACGCGGGACTGACCGCGCGGACCCACCAGGATCTGGCCGCCTTCGACGACGAACAGCTACGCACGCTGCTGCGGTTCATCGAGGTCTTCCGGGCGAGCGCGGCCGCGGAGGTCGAACGGCTGCGCTCCCCCGCCGACCGGCCCGCGCCCTGACCACCCAGGTCCACCAGCGTTCCAGGGCCCTTCGAGCCCGCTCCGTTGTGATGCACCCACAGGTCTCCGTCCGCCACGTGAGGGGTCGATCAATGGGTGGTCCGCACATTCCGGAGAAGATGCGAGACATGCTCGCTCTGTACCAGTCGAAGCGGCAGAGCGAACCGGTCAGCCTGGACGAGACGTCCGGGCGGTGGCAGGTGTTCGGCTACCGGGACGGCGTCACCGTCGCCACCGATGCGAAGAGGTTCTCCAACGACCTGAGCGCCTTCATCCCCGACCACGAGGAACTGAAGACGTTCACCAAGGGCAACTTCCAGGCCATGGACGACCCCCGGCACCGGCAGATGCGCAGCCTGGTCAGCCAGGGCTTCACGCCGAAGTTCGTACAGGGCCTGGCACCCCGGATCGAACAGGTCGCCACCGAACTGCTCGACCGGATCCGCGACCAGGGCCGCGACCGCATCGACCTGGTCGGCGACCTGGCGCACCCGCTGCCGGTCACCGTCATCGCCGAGGTGATGGGCCTGCCGGTCGCCGACCGGCACCTGTTCCGCAAGTGGGCGGACGCGCTGCTCGTCGACAACGGGGTGGACGCCCTGTTCAGTGAGGAGGGCGTGGCGGCCATGGCGCCGTCGATCCGCGAGATGAACCAGTACCTGCTCAGCCATGTGCGGGAGTACCGGGCCTCCGACAAGGCGGGCCTGATCCGCGCGCTCGTCGCCGCGGAGACCGACGGCCGACGCCTCGACGACCAGGAGATCGTGGGCTTCCTGGCGCTGCTGCTGATCGCCGGGCACCTCACCACGAGCACGATGTTCACCAACGCGATCCTCTGCCTGGACGAGAATCCCGGGGCCATGAAGGAGATCCGGGCCGACCGCGGTCTCATCCCCGACATGCTCGAAGAGGTGCTGCGGTACCGGTCACCACTGGTCTGGCTCGACCGGCGGGCGACGGAGGACGTCGAACTCGGCGGGAAGCGGATACCCGAGGGCTCACTGGTGAGCGTCTCACTCGTCTCGGTCGGCCGGGACGAGAGCGAGTTCAAGGATCCGGACACCTTCGACATCCACCGCGAGCAGATCCGGCACCTGGCCTTCGGCATGGGCATCCACTTCTGCCTGGGCGCGCCGCTGGCCCGGATGGAGGTCAGGATCGCGTTGAACGCGATGCTGGACCGGTACGACGACTTCAGGATCCCGACCGACGAGCCGATCGTGTTCCACGATCCGAAGGACTTCAACGGCACGAAGTACCTTCCGCTCGACCTGGTCGTCCGCTGAGGTGGGCGTGGAGTCGGGCCCGCCCGTGACCACGTCGACCGAGGACAGCTCGACGGCCGGGCCGGTGACGATCGTGCCGGGCGACTCCCGGTACGTCGAGGTGACCTCCGCCGCCAATGGCAGGTTCCGCTGCCGTCCCCGGCAGGTCCGGGTCGTCGGTTCCACGGCGCAGGTCGTCCAGGCCGTCCAGGACGCGGTGGACGCCGGGGCGAGGGTGGTGGCGCGCAGCGGCGGCCACTGCCTGGAGGACTTCGTCGACTCGCCGGAGACCGAGTTCCTCATCGACCTGTCCGAGCTCAAGGCGGTGGGGTACGACGCGGGCCGCCGGGCCTTCTTCGTCGAGCCCGGCGCGCTGCTCGGCGACGTGTACCGCACCCTGCTCAAGGGCTGGGGCGTCACCATCCCGGCCGGCCTGGAGGCCGGCGTCGGCGTCGGCGGACACGTTCCCGGTGGCGGCTACGGCCCGCTGACCCGCCGGTACGGCTCGGTCGTGGACCACCTCGAGGCCGTCGAAGTGGTGGTGGTGGACCGTTCCGGCACCGCCGGCGCCGTCGTGGCCAGCCGTGATCCCGCCGACCCGGCCCGGGAGCTGTGGTGGGCGCACACCGGCGGTGGGGGCGGCACCTTCGGCATCGTCACCCGCTACTGGTTCCGTACCCCCGGGGCGGTCGGCCCGGATCCCGCCGGGCTGCTGCCCACGCCACCGGCCGAGGTGCTGGACAGCCTGGTCCTCTGGTCGTGGCCGGATCTCACCCGGGAATCCTTCGGCCGGCTGCTGCGCAACCACGGCCGCTGGCACGAACTCAACAGCGGCCCGGACTCCCGGTTCACCAGCCTGTTCAGCATCCTCACCGTGCTACGCCGGGAGTCCGGCATGGTCGGGCTGACCACGCAGGTGGACGCCGGCCGGCCTGACGCCGCGGAGATGCTCGACGCGTATCTGGCGGCGCTCAACGAGGGTGTCGGCGTGCCGTACACCCATGACGTCCAGACCAGGCCCTGGCTGCGCTCCATGCTGCACCCCCGGATGTCCGGCAACGTGTGGGGCCTGCGCGCGAAGTGCAAGGCGGCGTACCTGCGCAGGCGGTACACCGAGGCGCAGACGGACGTGATCTACCGCCGGCTGACCAGCGAGGACTACCGGAACCCGACGGCCGGGGTCATCCTCGCCGCGTACGGCGGGATGGCCGCCGCGGTGCCGCCGGACGCCACCGCCACCGCCCAACGCGACTCGGTGCTCAAGGCCTTCTACCTCGACAACTGGACCGACGCGGCGCAGGACGACGAGCACATCACCTGGATCCGGGAGTTCTACCGGGAGCTCTACGCCGACACCGGCGGGGTCCCGGTGCCCGGTGACGACAGCGACGGCTCGTACATCAACTACCCCGACACCGACCTCGCGGATCCCCGCTGGAACACCTCGGGGACACCCTGGTACACGCTGTACCACAAGGACAACTACCCGCGGCTGCAACAGGTGAAGGCCCGCTGGGATCCGCTGGACGTCTTCCGGCACGGTCTGTCGGTGCGGTTGCCCGACTGAGGCGCGCGCCCCGCACGCCGCCTGCTCCGCACGCTCTCGCCCGGCCGGGTGCTCCCGGCCGGGCGAAGGCATGACCCGGATCAGACGCCGGTGGTCCCACCGGTCATCGCGAGGGCCAGGTTGCGGTAGAAGGCCAGTACTCCCGGCTCCTTCGGGCTGAGGTGCCCGCGCTGGACGAACCGCGAACCGACCGTGCTCTGCACGGCCTCCAGACCGCGGCGGTCCTCGGCGTTGATCACACCGGTGAGCCCCTCGATCTGCGCCCGGATCGCCGCCACGTCCGCGCCCTCCAGAGCGGCCGCCGGCATCAGGGTGCCCCCACGTACCTGGGTCCGGTCGATCGAGATCGGCACGAGACTGATCCAGGCGATGCTCTCCCCGAAGGTCGCCACGGCTCCGCACGGAAACATCCGGAAGCTGTACATGACGCTCTTCTCCGCCTCGGTCAACGGCAGGAAGGTCGTCTCGAACGGTGTGCCGGTCGGACTGAGCAGCCGGGTCACCAGCGGCGAGTCGGCGTGCACGTCCATGTCGATGCCGCCGGTCATCAGCGGCTTGACCGTGTCGGGATGGAACCCGATCGCGTGGTAGTTCTCGTGGCCGTTCTCGACAGCGATCTTCCAGTTGCAGTTCCACTCCTCGGTCCAGCTGCTGACCTGGACCATCTCGTCGAGGTGGTAGTTGGTCATCTCCCGCTCCACCACCGACAGGTCACCGTCGAAGGCCGGCGCGTCGGCGTCGAGGTTGACGAAGACCAGACCGTGCCACTGCGCGACGGCGAAGGTGGGCAGGCGGCAGTCCGCCGGGTCGAAGTCGCTGTTGCCGCGCATGTGGGTGGCGGCGAGCAGGGTGCCGTCGAGGTTGTAGCGCCACAGGTGGTAGGAACAGGTCAGGTCCTTGGTGTTGCCGCCGCCGGGCTCGACCAACGGCATCATCCGGTGCCGGCAGACCGGCGACAGGCCGTGCAGCAGACCGTCCCGACCCCGGGTGATCGCGACCGGTTCGCCGGCGATCGTCAACGCGAGATAGTCACCCGGCACGGCGAGTTGGTCGACGTGACCGACCAGGATCCAGGAACGTTGGAAGATCCTGGTCCGCTCCCACTCGTACACCTCGGGTGAGGTGAACAACTGCGGCGGCAGGCTGATCGCGGGTGGGTCGGGCCGCAGGTACTGTCGCAGCTCCGCCACCAGTTCGGTCGCCGAAAGGTCGGGCGACGCCGTCACCCGGGCGGTCTCGGTCGGACTCACAATGCTCCCCCTCTGCCTCAGCTGTCCGCCGGAGGTATGGCACCCAGGGCGACCCAGGCGTCGTCGTCCATCCAGCCGGGAATGCCGTTCTCGCCGTTGACGCCCTTCTCGATGAACGCGATGTTCCGGCACACCCGCACGCTGACCACCTGGCTCTGCGTGATGGTGGGCGCCTCTGCGATTCGCGGCTCCTGCTCGTTGTGGTGGATGTCGTCCAGCAGCCGCTTCAGCAGGCCGACCGTGGTGTCCGGGCCGGCGACCGGTCCCGCGGTCCCCCCGCACCTGGGGATGTAGGAGGTCTGCATGTCCTCGATGACGTACAGACCGCCGGGACGGACGTACGGGAACAGCGCGTCGAACGAGGTCCGGACGTGTTCGTTCTCGTGGCTGCCGTCGTCGATGACGATGTCGAAGGGCCCGTGCTCC
Organism: Micromonospora halophytica; assembly: GCF_900090245.1. Lineage (GTDB taxonomy): Bacteria > Actinomycetota > Actinomycetes > Mycobacteriales > Micromonosporaceae > Micromonospora > Micromonospora halophytica. The sequence goes on along the minus strand of NZ_FMDN01000012.1, from coordinate 171,733 downwards.
TCCGCGATGGCGGTCAGCGCGGCCGGATCCGACTGGTCCCCGGTGAGCGCGGTCAGCCGGCCCTGATTGAGCGCGGACTTGTCGAACAGGTCGAGCCCGTAGATCAGCCCACGGTGGAAGTACTTCTTCCACATCTTCAGCGACGCGCCGCCGAGTTGCCCGTCGAAGCCGCCGATGCCGATCTCCAGCAGCCGTACGGGCTGGTCCCGGTACCTGGCGAACTGCTCCTCGTAGTGGCCGGTGTACCAGTGGAAGCTGGCCCACTTGTCGGATCCGTACGCCACCGAGAGCTTGCCCAGGTCGTCCTGGGGCACCGTGCACCCCGAGAACAGGGTCCCGGACGCCTGGTTGGTCGACGTCAGGATCCCCGGCAGCTCCGCCAGGTCGGCGGGGCGCGTCGGCAGGAAGGTGTCGGTGAAGTCGCCGAGGCGACGCTGGCCGGTCCGCCCGTACAGCCGGCGGACCAGGTCCACCGCGCCGATGCCGATCTCCCGCCGGATCGACGTGTCGTCGCCGTCCACGACGTCGATCGGCCGGTCCCGGGCGATCCGGAAGACGATCCGGCGCTGTTCGCTGCCGTGCGTGACGTTCATCGCGATGTCGACGGGCACCGGATTCACCGGCGCGTCGCACCGGAACAGGATCTCGTCGACGAGGACGTCGACGACGGCGTCCAGGCCCGCCTCCTTCAGCAGGGTGGAGATCTCCAGGTCGGACCCGGCCCCCCGCTCGGCGAGGCGCCCGGCCAGTCGACGGTCGACGGTCATGCCGTCTCCGGGGTGGCCTGGTCGCTCTTCCGGGCCCACTTGAGCAGTTGAGCGGCCGGATCGAAACTGGCCGGCTCGGCCAGCGGGATCACCTCGAACTTCAGATGCGGGCTGACCGGATTGTCGTAGAGCACCGCGAGCAACTCCTCGTGCGAGGCGACGTCGTAGATGTTGAGGCCACCGGACGCGCCGACCCGGATCCAGCTGTGCCGGATGACCCCCTTGTCCACCAGGGCCTTCGTGTAGGCGAAGCCTTCCGGCAGCCGCTCCCGGAACTCCTTCGCCTCACCGGCGGCCGGCGCCTGGGTCGCCAGCACCGCAAAGAGCGCCATCTCTCCTCCTCGTATCTAGCCGAACACGGGAAACGTATGGTCCGGGCCAGTCGGCACGCTCGAGCCCGACTCGAGTCGACTCACCGCGACCCCGGTCGGGGCCTCCGGTGCCGTCCGGTCATCTCCTCGATGACCGGCACGACCGCGCCGGGGCTCGGCTCGGCCAGGATCTCCGCCTGGAGCCGGTGGGACTCCTCGCGGAAGGACGGTTTCGTCAGGAGCTGTTCCAGACCGTCGCGCAGCGCCGCCGCCGTCAGCTCGTGCGGCGGCAGGAAGATCCCGGCCCCGAGGTCCGCCAGTCGCCGGGCCCGGTAGACGTTGTCCCACATGCCGGCGACCACGAGCTGGGGCACGCCGCTGACGGCCGCGGTGGACCAGGTCCCGACGCCGCCGTGGTGGACCACCGCCGAACAGGTCGGCAGCAGGGCCTGCAGGGGTACGAAGTCCGTCACGCGGACGTTGTCGGGCAGTCGGGTCGACTCGGCGAGCTGCCCGGCGTCGAACGTCGCCACGATCTCCGCGTCCAGCCCGGCGACCGACTCGAAGAGCTGGTCCACCGAGACCATGTTCGGGTAGGGCAGGTCGCGGGAGGTGATACCGAGGGTCAGGCAGATCCTCGGCCGGTCGGCCGGCGTACGGAGCCACTGCGGTATCACCGACGGCCCGTTGTACGGCACGTACCGCACCGGCACCGACGGTCGCCCCAGGTCCAGTCGGACGCTCCTGGGCATCTGGTCGATGTTCCACTGCCCGGTCACGACCTCCTCGTCGAAGGCGCAGCCGAACCGGTCCAGGGTCCAGGACAGCCACTCCTCCAGCGCGTCGTCGTGCAGTTCCTCGGGCAGCAGATCCGTCTGCCGCCGGAACGTCTGCCGCGTCTGCAGGAACAGGTCCGGTCCCCAGAGCAGGCGGGCGTGGGCGGCGCCGGTCGCTCGGGCGGCCACCGCCCCGGCGAACGTGAACGGCTCCCAGACCACCAGGTCCGGCTCCCAGAACCGGGCGTAGTCGACCAGCTCGTCGACCATCGAGTCGTTGTTGGCCTGGGCGTAGAAGGTGGCCGTCAACAGTGTGTTGGCGCCCTTCAGTTCGGTGTAGCCGCCGCCGCGTTCACCGGTGAAGTCGATGTCGCGGTAGAAGCCGGTCAGCTCCGCTCCGAGTTCGCGGACCAGTTCGTGATGGGTATGGTCCGTGCCCACCGGCGCCGCGACCAGCCCGGCGCGGGTGATGATCTCGGTCAACGCCGGATGACTCGCGACGTGGACCTCGTGCCCGGCTGCCCGGAGCGCCCAGGCCAGCGGCACGGTGTTGTTGAAGTGCGCTTCGACCGCCAGGGACGTCATGAGAACGCGCATGGGACAGGAGTCCTTCCAGAGGGGACGAACGTCGCGGGAGGCAGATCTCAGGCGGTCACGGGCAACCGCGTGATCGCGTGGGTCACGGGAGCGCGCAGCCGGCGTACGACGGGCCCGCGCCGGCGGATCCGCGGGCACCGGATGGCCAGGACGCGCAACATCGCGGCCGCCGAGGTACGCGCCAGCGGCGCGACCGCGTCGAGGTACGGCGCACCGGTCAGCGAGAGGTGCGCCGCCGGGGGCGTCCTGAACGGGTCGAACCGGTCGAGGTCCGCGCCGCGTCGGGGGTCGCGGTTGGCTGCCTCGACGTTCACCACGACCTCGGTGCCGGCGTCGATCGGCTGGCCGGCGAGTTCGAGGTCGGTTCGGGCGATGCGGCTCTCCAGCCGGATCGGCGGATCGTGTCGCAGCGTCTCCTCCACCACGCGGCCGGCGAACGCCGGGTCCTCGCCCAGCGTTCGCCACGCGACAGGGTGGTCGAGCAGGGCCTGCACCGCGTTCGCGACGAGGTCGACCGCCACCTCCACGCCGACCAGGCAACTCACCGTCGTGGCGGCGATGTGGTCGTCGTCCGCGCCGGGGAGCTTGCGGAGCAGGGATTCCAGGCCGTCGACCGCGTCGATCACCGCCCGGGCGCGGGCGAGCCTCGGCGGGGCCAGTCGGGCGTCGAGAACCGGCGCGGCGGCGGTGCAGAACCGGCTGAACGCGGCCCGGTCCGCCTCCGGCACTCGGTGGAGGTCCCCGACGATCGCGATCATCACCGGACGCAGCAGGTCGGTGACGAGGTCGAACTCGTCACCGATCCGCTCGAGCCCGTCGGCACAGGCGTGCTCGACCGCGCCGCCGTCCGGACACCGTTCGGACCCGGTCCACGGCCGTTCCCGCGCCTCCTCGGGCAGCCCGAGAAGGGCGACCCGCCGACGGAGCTCGTGCCCGTCGGCGGCGTCGTCCGGTGTGCCGGGAGTGATCCGCCGATCGTGGAGGATCTCGTGACCGAGCAGGAAGTCGCCGGTCACCCAGGCGCCGTTGCGGCTGCGCTGGAGTGGCCCCAGCTCATGGAGCCTTTCGAGGAGCGCGCCGCGATTCTCGTCTTCCGCGCGTAGCAGAACCGAGTGCGGGTCGCTGCCGTGTGCGTACAACCATTGCATTCCGCGCTCGGTCATCAGGGACCGACCGAGCTCACTGTCCGTCTGTGTCAGCACCCTTCCACTGTGTGTCGCGGCGCTCGAATCACACTTGGAATGGCCTCAAACTGCCGGGGCGTCATTTTGAGCGCCACTCCACCCGTATCCGAGAAACGAATCGTACCGTGTTGGTGGCTGTCAGGTTTCAGTCAGCACCGCTCAATACGTTCGGGCGCGACCCCAACTGGAGCTGCTGAGACTGCCCGCGAGCGGACGGACCACGTGGAGGTCCTGGTCGAATTCGGTGTCGGAATTGAGAATCGCCTGGTAGGCACGCTGCACCTGCGACTCGGGTTCCAGGCCCAGTTCGTCGATGAGGTTGCGCCGTAACCGGTGGAAGACCTCGAGCGCCTGCGCACGCCGGCCACCGAGGTGCAGCGCACGCATGTATTGCGCCTGCAGGCCCTCGTGCAACGGATTCTCGGCGGTGAGCGCGGCCAGTTCGGTCAGCACCTCGCGGTACATCCCGAGCCGCAACTTGGCACCCACCAGATATTCCGTCACCATCAGTCGGGATTCCTCCAGCTCACGGCGCTTGGACTCGAGCACCCGCCCCAGTGGCACGTCGACCAGGGCCGCGCCCCGCCACAGCCGGAGCGCCTCGGTCAGGCGCATCATCCCGGTGAGATCGTCGCCGTCACCCAGCGCCGACCAGCCGGCCGAGACCAGCTTGTCGTACTCGCGCACGTCCAGCACGCTGGCATCGCTTCTGAACATGTAGCCCCCGACGCGGGTGACCAGGACTTCCTTCGTGATCTCGGCGGCGGGCCGGCCGGTCGCCGCGACGAAGGTCTTCCGCAGGTTCAGGATGTAGGTCTGCAGGGTGGTCAGCCCGCTGACCGGAGGCTCGTCCTCCCACAATTCCGAGATCAACGCGGATACCGGAACCACCTGATCCGCGTGGACCAGAAGCATCGCGAGAACATTGCGCGGTTTCCGCGCGCTGGGCGTTTTGTTGACCGAGTTGGAAAGAACGGACAGTGGACCCAGGACTCCCAGATTCATAACTGTCGCCGGACCTTCAAATCCCACAGCGTCCCCCGAGTTCAAATGTGATGGAAAGGAAGAACCATGCGTTCCGGCAAAAGTACCATGGGGCGGCGCGTGACGCGAGTACCACTCAGCGCGCAAGTCCTATCTCCGCTCCAAAATGGCCTTGACAGCCTTCTATTGATATGAGCCAGTCGCGTTTGTCAAGCGCCCTCTGTCGACGCTGCTGTGAAACCGACCACACCCCTCTCCCGGCGCCATCGACCATGCCGCAGGTCGCCCATTCGGCAGACCTCCGCCGCCTCGCCGGGCAGCCTCCGGACCGGGAGTGCACACGACGACACGCGACCAGCGGACCCGCCCCGGTGCGCCCGCCCGGGCAGCCGGAGGCGAGCTCCCCGCAAGTGGCGCAGCAAGTGGCGCGGCGACCGGGTCCGGTCGCCGCGCCTGCGCGGACAGGGATGGACAAGCCGGCGTCCGCGGCCCTCGTCACCGCAGCTCACCGCAGTACGACCGATGTCGACCATGCCGCTTCCCGGTCGGCCGCGCCATCGCCCCGCAACGGCTCGGAGCAGCCTCAGGAACTCTCGACCATGGTCAGATTGACCAGCCGCACCAGTTCGCGCGGGGTCCCGGCCGACAGCACCACGTCATCGGCCAGCACCACCCCGTAGTCAATCTTGATACGACCCGCAGTCTCCATCATCGCGATCGAGTCGTACCCGAGACTGCCGAACTCCACGTCCAGGATGTCGCCATCGAGGGCCGACTCGTCATCCTCACCCGCACATTCCCGCAAAATCGTTGTGAGATCGTCCACCGTGAATTCGTTCATTCTCTGCGCCCTTCTCGGTCAGATCGGAATGCGTCACCTCGTCACGACCATGGCGGCGTTGAAGCCGCCGTGACCTCGAGCCACCACCAGGGCCGCCGAGACCGGCCGCCGGCGCGGCTGCGTCACCAGGTCGAGCTGGTAGTCCGGCACCGGGCTGGTGACGTTGACGGTCGGGGGAATCTCCCCGTGCCGCAGGGTCAGCAGTGCGGTGGCCAGGTCCAGGGCCGCCCCACCGGCGCTGAGGCGGCCGGTCATCGTCTTGGGCACGGTCACCGACACGCCGTACGGTCCGAACACCGACAGCAGGGCCTCCGCCTCCACCCGGTCGCGTTCCGGCACCCCGGCGCCGTCGGCGAAGACCACGTCGATCCGGCTCGGTTCGAGCCCGGCGTCCTCCAGCGCGAGTTCGATCGCCCGGCGCAGCGTCGACGGCCGCTCCGACCGCGGCGGCGGGTCGAACGTCGCGGCGTACCCGGCTATCTCGCCGTACCGGGACCGTACGCCCCGAGCCCGCGCCCCCTGCTCGGTCTCCAGCACGAAGAGCGCGCCACCGTCGCCGGGTACGTAGCCCGCCGCCTGGACGTCGAAGGGAAGGAAGGCCCGGTCGGGATCCTCGGACCTGCTGATGCCGCCGCCCGAGAGCTGCGCGACCCATCCCCACGGACAGGGTGATCCGTCGACGGCGCCGGAGACCATCACCGGCGTGCCACCGCGCACCTGCCGGCGAGCCTGCGCCACCGCGTCGAGCCCGCCCGCCTGCTCGGTGACCAGCACACCGTTCGGGCCCCGCATCCCGTGCCGGATCGCGATCTGGCCGGTGTTCACCGCGTAGAACCAGGCGAAGGACTGGTAGGCGCTGACGTGTTCCGGCCCCCTGCTCCACAACTTCTCCAGCTCCCGGTGGCCGAACTCGAAGCCGCCGGCCGAACTGGCCGTCACCACCCCCATGCCGAACTCCGGCAGCGCGGCCTGGTCGACCGCCGCCTCCTCGAGCGCCCAGTCCGCCGCCACCAGGGACAGCCGGGTCATGTGGTCGGTCTGCGGCAACAGCCGCCCCGGCAGGTGCTCCCCCGGTACGAAGTCCCTGATCTCCCCGGCGAGCCGGCTGGAGTACCCGGCCGGGTCGAAGGCGGTGATCCGGCCGATCGCGGTCCGCCCGGCGAGCGTGTTCTCCCAGTGCCGGCGGGCACCCAGACCGGTTGGCGCCACCACGCCCATGCCGGTCACCACGACGGCGCTCATCGCCCCACCCGGTCGGGCCTGGCCAGCACCATCGCACTCTGGAAGCCACCGAACCCGCTGCCCACGGTCAGTGCGACGTCGACCCGGTGCTCCCGCGCCACCAGTGGCACGTAGTCCAGGTCGCACACCGGATCCGGATCATGCAGGTTCGCGGTGGGTGGCACCACCCCGTTCTCCATCGCCAACACGCACGCGGCGATCTCGAGGGAGCCGATGGCTCCCAGGGAGTGGCCGATCATGGACTTGATGGAGCTGACCGGAGTCTCGTAGGCGCGCGACCCCAGACTCAGCTTGAAGGCCGCCGTCTCGTGACGATCGTTCTGGACGGTGCCGGAACCGTGTGCGTTGATGTAGTCGATGTCGCCCGGCTCCACCGCAGCACGGGCCATGGCCACGGTGATGGCCTCGGCCATCTCCCTGCCGTCCGGCCGAAGGCCGGTCATGTGGAAGGCGTTGCTCCGCGTCGCGAAGCCGGCGACCTCCGCGTAGATGTGCGCACCGCGCCGACGGGCCCGTTCGTACTCCTCCAGCACGAACATGGCGGAGCCCTCACCCAGCACGAACCCGTTCCGGCTCCGGTCGAACGGCCGCGACGCCGTGGCCGGGTCGTCGTTTCGGGGGGTGGTCGCCCTGATCGCGTCGAAGCAGGCGACGGTGATCGGCGAGATCGGCGCGTCGGAGGCGCCGGCCACCATCACGTCCGCCAGACCGTCCGCGACCAGCTCCACCGCCTGACCGACCGAGTCCAGCCCCGAGGTGCAGCCGGTGGAGACGGTCGCCACCGGGCCCTCCGCGCCGACCTCCCAGGCGACCTCGGCGGCGATGGAGCTCGGTACGAAGTAGTCGAACAGGTGCGGCACCGCGTAGCTCTCGTCGACGTGCCAGCTCCGCCCACCGTCACTGACGACCCGGTACTCCTCCTCCAGGCCCATCGTGCAGCCGACCGCACTGCCGACGGTGACCCCGGTACGCGCCGGATCGACCGCCCGCAGGTCCAGTCCGCTGTCCTGCACGCACTCCCGGGCACTCGCCACCGCCAACTGGGTGGCCCGGTCCATCCGCCGGATCTGTTGTGGGCTGAACCCTTCGAGCTCCGGGTCGAAGTCGCACTCCGCGGCGACCTGCGAGCGGAACGGACTCGGATCGAAGAAGGAGATCCGGCCGGTGGCCGTCCGCCCCTCGGAAATCAGATCCCAGAACTGCTTGGCCCCGTTGCCGCCGGGGGCGACGAGTCCCACTCCGGTAATCACGACACGACGCTTCATCTCTGCCTGACCTCGTAACGGTTGGGCGGGCGGCCGTGGCCGCCATGATCTACCGCGCGGCTGGGTCCCCCGGTCCGACGGACCGGGGGTGGCGTCGCGGTCACTTCACCGAGTAGGCCTGGCGAGGCACGTACATGTTGGCCTCGTTGGTGCAGCGCGCCCGGATCTCCCTCGCGTGGGACTGGAAGTCCGGGTGGGAGACCGCCCTGCGCCAGGACTCGACATCCGTCCAGAGGGCGACGTTGACGTAGCGGTTCTGCTTGTCGTCGTCGATGTTGCGGGACAACGTGTACTGGATGAAGCCCGGCTGGGCGGCCATGAACTCCGAGATCTCCGCGAACACCCGCTCGAACTCCTCCGGCGGGCTGGACACGGTGAACGTGTTGACGAAGGTCACCGCTTCCGGGACGGTGACGTCGTACTTGGTGGTCGGCATCTGCTGCACCCCTCGTCGCTCTCGGTGGAACCCGTTTCACTGACGGCAACGCTGCCCGATGTCTCTTGCGGGTCGCTCGACTTTCGCTCGGCACGCCCTCAGGTGACGCTCAATCCCCCGTCGACCGCGAGGACCGTCCCCGTCGCGTAGCCGGCCGCCGGATCGGTGAGCTGCCGCACCCACCAGGCGATCTCCTCCGGCTGTCCGACCCGCCCGAGCGGAGCGAGCTTGCTGATCTGGGCGAGGAAACCCTCGTACTCCTGCGGGGTGGAACCCGAGCGGATGCCCATACCGGTCGCGATCACTCCGGCGGCGACAGCCACGACGCGCACCCCCCGCGGGGCGAACTCGACCGCCCACGTCCTGGTGAGGAAGTCGATGGCCACCTTGCCGGCGCCGTAGATCGACAGGTACGGCCAGGCCCGGCGGCCCAGGGAACCGGCGCTGCTCAGGTTCACCACCGTGCCGTTGGTCTCGGCGAGCGCGGGGAGCGCCTGCTGGGTGAGGAAGATCGGGGCGAGGAGATTCACCTCGAGCTGCTCGGTGGCGCTGCGGCGGTCGATCTGCCCGACCGGTGCCGGTACGGCGATCCCGGCGTTGTTGACCAGCACGTCGAGCCTGCCGAACTCGCGCAGCGCGGTGCTGACGATCACCTCGGCGGCGCCCGGGTCGGTGATGTCGACAGCCAGCGTGCGGATGTTCGGCCGGTCGAGCGCGGTCTCGGCGAGTGTCCGCTCCGTACGCCCCACGACCAGCACCTGGTCGCCCTGCTCGGCGAACCCTTGCGCGGTGGCCCGGCCGATGCCCGTACCACCACCGGTGACGATGACACCGCGTGCGGCGGTGTTGTACCTGGAGTCGCTCACGGCGAGGAAGCTACCCATGGGCGCTCGAGCCGGGGTCGACCCGAAGTTGGTCGTCGCGGGTGACCACCCGCTCACGGATCTTCAGCGCGCCGTCCCGGCGCACCAGCACGTCCTCGCAGACGCACATGGCGTGCAGGTGCGAGCCGCCGTCCGGTCCGGTGCGCACCACCTGCACGTACGCCCGGACGAACAGTTCGGCGTCGGGGCCCGGCCGTACCGACATCATGGTGTGGCACCGGCGGTACCGCACTCCCTCGGCCGCCTGTGCGTCGGCCGCCTTCCGCAGGCCGGCGCGGAGGTTCGCCCGCCCCCGGACCGGCTCGGCGATCTTCGGCGGGGACACCAGCGAGGCGTCCTCGGTGAAGGTCAGCGCCACCTCCTCCGCCCGCCCCTCGTCCATCGCCTGGATGTGCTCGGCGTAGAACTGCAGCACCTCCGCGTAGGTCCGTTCGAATGCCTGCTGCGCCGTCGTCAAGGACATGCTCCTCATCTCCGCAGTGGTACGCCGGGGACGGATCTCCCCGGACGGCAACGTTCCACAGTGGTTTCGAGTCCTGCTCGAGGCGGGTGTACAGCGAGGCTCCAACGGGCCTGGCTCAGCTCCCGGGACCATTCCCGGCGACGGCGCAGCCGACACACCCACCGGAGGCAGCAGTGCGCATCATCGATCTGTCCTCACCCGTGGACGCCCGGGCCCACGAGCCCGACCCCGTGGTCCACGAGGTGCTCACCCCGCGGGCGGGTGCCCTGCACATGAGTTCCGAGATGCGCGAGCACTTCGGCATCGACTTCGATCCGGACGTGCTGCCGGAGGGCGAGTTCCTCTCGCTCGACCGGATCTCCCTCACCACGCACACCGGCACCCACGTCGACGCTCCGTCGCACTACGGATCCCGGTGCACCTACGGGACCGGCACCCCGCGGCACATCGACGAGCTGCCGCTCGACTGGTTCCACGGCCCCGGTGTCGTGCTCGACGTGACCGACGCCCCGACCGGGGTGATCGGCGCCGCCCGGTTGGAGAAGGAGTTCGCCCGGATCGGGCACACCCCGTCCGCGGGGGAGATCGTGCTGCTGCACACCGGCGCCGACCAGCGGGTGGGGACCCCGGAGTACTTCACGGACTTCGCCGGCCTCGACGGTCCCGCCGTCCACCTGTTGCTGGATCTCGGGGTGAAGGTGATCGGCACCGACGCCTTCAGCCTGGACGCGCCGTTCGGCGACATCATCCGGCGGTACCAGCGGACGGGCGACCGGTCCGTGCTGTGGCCCGCGCACTTCGCCGGCCGGGACCGGGAGTACTGCCAGATCGAGCGCCTGGCCAACCTCGGCACGCTGCCCCACCCGTACGGGTTCGACGTCTCGTGCTTCCCGGTGAAGATCACCGGCGGCGGCGCGGGATGGACGAGGGCGGTGGCGTTGCTGGCCGACTGAGCGTGGTCCACCGAGGTTCCACAGGTACTCGAGCCACAACGGCGAATCTCAGGCCAGCAGGCGCTGAACGTTTCCACCCGATCCCGGAGGTACCGCACCGTGCCGACTCTGAACAAGGACACCATCCAGCACACCGCGACGGTTGCCGCACCCGCGACCCTGGTGTTCGACCTGGTCGCCGACCTGGGTAGCTGGCCGCAGTTCCACGGCCCGTCCGTGCACGCGGAACCGCTCGGCGCCGACGAGCACGGGCAGCTCTTCCGGCACTGGTGGGTGATCGACGACCACACCGTGCGGACCTGGCAGGCGAGCTGGCACTTCGATCGTGAGCAGTTGCGGATCCGCTACGAGTTCGCGCCGCACCAGCCCGGCGCGGCCGGCGCGCGGGGCGAGTGGATCCTGCACCCGTCGTCCGACTCGTCCACCGAGGTCCGGTTGGAGCAGGCCGCGGCGGGTGACGGCAGCTACGACGCGGCCGGCGCGGAGCGGGAACTGCGGGAACTGCTCAACGCCGTCCGCACGGCCGCGGAGCACGACGAGGAACGGCGGGACCTGGTCGTCGACTTCGAGGATCCGCTCTTCGTGGCCGGGTCGCTCGACGCCGCGTACGAGTACCTGTACGAGGCCGACAAGTGGCCGGAGCGCATCCCGCACGTCTCGCGGCTGGTGCTTGAGGAGCGGGTCCCGAACATCCAGTTCTTCGACATGGACACCCACACGCCGGACGGCTCGCCGCACACCACCCGGTCGGTGCGGATCTGCCTGCCCAACAACAAGATCGTCTACAAGCAGATCCACCTGCCGAAGCTGTTGGACGGCCACACCGGGCACTGGAGGTTCACGCCGACGCGGGAGGGCTTCATCCTCGGCGCCCGGCACACCGCGGTGATCAAGCCGTCCGCGCTGCCGATCCTCGGTGCGGACACCACGGTGCTGGACGCCCGCAAGTACCTGCGCCGGGTCCTCAGCGCGAACAGCATGAGCAATCTGCGGCTGGCGAAGGCGTACGCCGAGGAGCAGCACCATGCCTGAGCAGGTCGACACCAGTCCGACCCGCGGGGACGTCCTCGCCGGCACGGCCGTCTACGACCAGGAGTGGCTGTCGCAGTACGACAACGTCGTGCTCGACCGGATCTGCCGCCGGATCTGGCTCTGCGACAGCGCCGAGATGGTCCGGCTCTACGACCGGAACATCGGTGAGCGGCACCTCGACCTCGGGCCGGGCACCGGGTTCTTCCTCGACAGCTGCCGGCAACGCTCACCGCGGCCCCGGATCGCGCTGGTCGATCTCAACCCGACCGTGCTGGCCCAGTCGGCTGCCCGGTTACGGCGGTTCCAACCGGCCGTCTTCGAACGCGACGTGCTGTCGCCATTCGCGCTCGACGGCGAACAGTTCGACTCGGTGGGCATGAACTTCCTGCTGCACTGCCTGCCGGGCGGGATGCGCCACAAGGCAAGGGTGTTCGACCACGCCCGCGCACATGTCGTACCGGGCGGCCGGATCTTCGGCAGCACCGTGCCGGGAACCGGCGTCCCGCACAGCAGCGAGGCGCTGAGGCTGCTGGAGACCCTGAACGAGAAGCGGACCTTCGACAACGAGGGCGACTCGCTCCGCGGCCTGGAGGCGGAGCTGGCCAGCAGATTCACCGATTACGAAGTGACAGTACGAGGATCTGTCGCATTGTTCGAGGTGAGGCTGTAAGCCCAGCTCAGCGGCCCTGCGAACGCCCGGCGAAGAGCTATGTGAAATTTCGCCGGGACGTTGGTACGGTCGCTCGAGACCGCGGAGCACGAAGGAGCTTGCGTGAAGATCTTTGTGACCGGAGCTACGGGAACAGTCGGCCGCCACGTAGTCGACAGTCTGCTCGACCAGAAGGTGGAAGTACGCGCATTGACGCGGCGGCCGGAAACTGCCGGCCTGCCGTCCGGAGTCGACGTCGTGGCCGGCGACCTCGAAAAGCCGGACGCCCTCGCGGAGCATTTCGAGGGAATCGACCGACTGTATCTGGTGGTCGCCGGAGAAACGCAGAAAGTGGTGGACCTGGCCAAGCAGGCCGGCGTTCAGCGAATTGTGTTGCTCTCGTCCGCGAGCGCGGCGTTCGAGGGTGACCCGACCGGCGGTTTCCACCGCGCCGCGGAGTTGGTGGTCGAGAACTCCGGCGTCGGCTGGGCGCACGTCCGCCCCGGCATGTTCGCGGGGAACCTCTCGGACTGGGCCGAGGCGATCCGCACCGAGGCAGTGGTGCGGGCGCCGTACGACGCGGCACGGCAGGCGCCGGTCCACGAGGCGGACGTCGCCGAGGTGGCCGCCGCCGCGCTGGTCGCCGCCGACGAGGGGAAGATCTACACCGTGACCGGACCTGAGTCGCTCACCAAGAGCGAGCAGGTGCGGGCCCTCAGCGAGGGCGTAGGGCGGGAGATCCAGTTCGAGGAACTGACCCCGGACCAGTGGCGCGCGCACGTCAGGGACCAGATGCCGGAATTCGTCATCGACTGGCTGCTGGGCCTCTGGGCCAAGACGGTCGACAATCCGGAGCAGGTGCTGCCGACGGTCCAGGAGGTCCTCGGTCGGCCGGCCCGGACGCTGGTGCAGTGGGCGGCGGACCATCGGGACGAGTTCCGCTGATCGTCTACGGCATGACAAAGAGGTGAGAGCGGTGCAGCCGCCCTCACCTCTTTGTCGTCCGGGCCGGTGGACGCTCAGGGCGACGCCGGCGTGAACCTGGCCTCGTCCTGACGCCGTACGACGCGGGAGAGCCCTCCGGCCGCCACCAGGGATGCCAGGGTCGGCGCCGCTGCGTCCTGTGACAACAGGGCCGGGGCGTCGGTCAGCCACTCGATTCCGAATGCCGGATCGAGGGGATGGACCGTGCGCTCGGCGTCGGAGTTGTAGGCCGCAGACCTCAGACGGACGGTCACCGCCGTTTCGGTCAGCGCGCAGAAACCATGTCCCAGCCCTTGGGTAATGTACAGTCCGCAGCTTTTCCGGTCGTCCAGGATCACCGCGTCGGCGCAGCCGAAGGTGGGCGACCCCTCCCGCAGGTCGACCACCACCTCCTGCACGGCGCCGTTGATGCACATGACATATTTCGCCGCTCCGGGCGTGTCATCGGTGAAATAGATGCCGCGGACGGCCCCGCCCGTGGAGACGGAAAGACCGCCCCTGGTCAACGCCATTTCGTGGCCGAGATGCTCTTCCAGCACCTCGGACCGGCACCAGTCGAGACAGTCGTCCTGCACGTCGGTCCCGCGGCTCGGCGACATGAGCCAGGCACCCTCGATGGCAAGTCTCTCCACTTTCATGAAACAACCTCCGCTGGCATCCGGCATCGCTTCGGGAATTGGCTCCGACGCTGGCAGCCTACCGTTTTGCAAGCGGCCATGGCCCAGTGTGATTGCCGCATTTTCGTAGGGTGCCGGTCGCTCATGGATGCAATGTTGTGCCTGTTACCGAAGGCACGCACCCCGGGTGGCGCCGCCGGTCGGGCGCGTCGCGCTCTCGATGTCCCGCCGGAGCGCCGGTGCGGGCGGCACCGGTCGGGTCACCGGCGGCGACGACCCCGGGCCAGTCCGAACAGCACCAGCGCGGCCACGCCGAGCCCGACCACCCCGACCCCCACCGCGGCCGCACCGGACTCCCTGCGGCTCGCCGGCGCCGGCACCGCCCCCGTTCGGGTCCCCGGTCCGGCGGCGGAGGCCGGCGGAGCGGGCCGGGTCGCGGCGGCGGCCGGGGCGGACGGCAACGGATAGCGCAGGACCGTGGGTCGGGTGCCGGACGGCTGGTCGGCGGTCTCGGAGACGGTGAGCAGGAAGCGCCCGTCCCGGCTGTAGGTGACCGACTCGCCCTGCGGCTCGTCCGGAAGGGCAACCACGCGCGGCCGGCCGGTGGTCAACGCCGCGATCACATCCCCGCCGGGGACGTCGAACTCGAACGCGTCGGCGTAGCTGCGCAGCACCACCCGCCGCCGGTCGGGCGCGCTCGCCGCGCCGGTCACCAGCCGTCGACCGAAGAAGCCGAACGGGTTGCTGGTGCTGCTGTCGGGCAGCCGCACCGCACCGACCCGGGACAACGGCACGGTCGCCCCCGTGCGTAGCGGCGTCGCCGGGGCGTACAGTCCGGCGGCGCCGACCTGCTTGGTGACGATCAGCGGCCGGCCGTCCCCGGTGACCAGCAGCGCCTCGGCGTCGTGCGGGCCGTCCGGATAGGCCATCCGGTGCAGCGCCGGCCGCCGGATTCCCGGACGCAGCGTCCACACCGCGACCGTCTCCCGGGCCCGGTCGTTGTCGCCGATGTCGGCCACCCAGACCGTGCCGTCGGCGGTGACCGCCAGGTCCTCGGTGTCCCGGGGACGGGAGGGGAACCGCACGGTACGCACCACCGCGCAGTCCGCGTCGAGGAAGAAGATCCGGCGGTGGGACTCCTCGTCGCTGCCGTCGTTGACGGCGACGAAGCCGTCGTCCGTGGCGACCAGCCCCGAGATCTCGTCCAGCCGCTCGTCGGCCACCCGGCACACCGGCGTTCCGGGGGCCGGCGGCGCGGCCACCGCCGCACCGGGGGCGACCGTCAGGGCGACGACGACACCCGACGCGATCAGCACGGTACGCCACCGCCGGATCCCCGGGTCGAGTTCCCGCATGCCCGCCTCCTCCGCGCCGACCTGAAGAATGGCATCCCGAGACCCGGCGGTGTGGCCCCACCGGATACCCGCGACGTCGCACCTGCCGCCCGGCCGGCCCTGTGTCGCTGCCGGGCAACTCAGGGGCCGCCGGACCCGGCGGGGTACGTGAGCATCGGGACGGTGCCGTCGGACCAGGCCTTGAGGACGGGTTCGACGATGCGCCAGCCCTCCTCCGCCTCGTCGCCGCGGATGGACAGCGTGGGATCGCCGTGCAGGACACCCAGCAGGACGTGGGCGTAGGGCGGCAGTTGTTGGGCGGGGAAGCGCGCGTCGAGGTGGACGCGTTCCAGGCAGAACGGGTCGCCGCTGCCGTTGAGGTTGATGTCGAGGCTGATCGCGTCCGGGTCCAGACGCATGCGCAGCCGGTTCGCCGGTGCGGTGTCGGGAAAGGGCTGGTGCGGGACGGGCCGGAACCGCACGACGATCTCCCGACGCGCCTGACCGAGGGCTTTGCCGGTGCGCAGCCGGAACGGCACACCGGCCCAGCGCCAGTTGTCGACGTACACGGTGACCTCGGCGAAGGTCTCCGTGTCGCGACCAGGATCCACCCCGGGTTCGTCGACGTAGGCGGGCACCGACCTGCCGTCGACGCGGCCGGCGGTGTACCGGGCGCGGCGCGTCAACGCGCCCATCTGGTCCGCCGCCGGAGGGCGCACCGCGCGCAGCGCGTCGATCTTGCGGTCGCGCAGGTCCCGGTGGCCGGTGCTGGTCGGTGGTTCCATGGCGACGAGGGCGAGCAGTTGGAGCAGGTGGTTCTGGGTCATGTCCTTGAGCGCTCCGGCGCCGTCGTAGTAGCCGGCACGGCCCTTCAGCGCGACGGTCTCGTCCCAGACGATGTCGACGGACGCGATGTGCAGGGCGTTCCAGACCGGTTCGAAAACCCGGTTGGCGAAGCGCAGGCCGAGCACGTTGAGCACGGTCTGCTTGGCCAGGAAGTGGTCGACGCGGAACACGTCGTCCTCGGCGAAGCAGCCGTGGATGGTCTCGTTGAGCCGGCGGGCGTCGGCGAGATCGGCGCCGAAGGGCTTCTCCACGATCAGGCGACTGCCGGCCGGCAGGCCGCTCCCGGCCAGGGCTCGCACCGCGCCCTGGAAGATCGTGTTGGGCAGGGCGAGGTAGACCGCGGCCGGCCCGGTCAGGTCACCCAGCGCGGCGGCCAGCTGGGCCGCATCGGTGACGTCGGCGCTACGGTGACGCAGCCGATCCGTGACGCCGCGTACGTCCCGGGCACTCAGGTCGGGTGCCTTTCGGGCGAGCCGTGCCCGGGCGGCAGCGCGGAACTCCTCGTCGTCGCGCTCGTCCCGGTCGATGCCGAGGATGGTCTGCCGATCGTCGAGCAGCCCGGCGGCGTGCAGCCGGGCCACCGCGGGCAGCAGGTACCGGGCCGAGAGGTCCCCCGACGCGCCGAGGACGACCAGGTTCTGGATCATCGGGCGGCCCGTGCCGGGGGCCTGAACCGGTGACCGGGCGCCGGGGAGGTGTCGCAGCGGTGCTCCTGGCGGTCACCGCGTCCCCGGAGGGAGCGGGGACGGGTCACGGTCGGCCCGTTCACGATGTGGCTCCTCGAACTGTTCCGTGCGGGCCCGGACCCGCTGCCGACCGTCGACGGTGCGCCGACCGGGCGCCGGTGCCCGACGCCCGGATCCGCCCGCACGGCGCCGGCGCAGGCCCGTCCCGGCGCCCAGCGACGCGGACACTCCGAGGCGAAGTCAACGCCACCGCCGGTCTCGGCGCTGCCGTACCGGGGAGTCGTCCTCCGATCGGAGGACGCGGTGCGCGGTCGCCACGGCCCGCGCCATGGGTGGGGCCGCTCCCGCGCCGTGCTCGGGGCGGGGACGGCCTCTCGGCCGGGATTCGTCTCCGGGTGTTGCGGGCTCAGCCGTCCGGGGGGCCACTCACCGCGCGGTGACCGGCACCGGCGCACTGAGCCGGCCCTCGTTCCCGCTGCGGTCCAGTCCCGACACGCAGTAGGAGAGCGGGCGTCCGGTGGGCGCGGTGCGGTCGACCCAACCGGTGCCCCGCGTGGTGCCCACGAGGCGGGCCGCGTCACCGTCCACCCGGTAGACGGCGAAGCTCGCCGCACCCTCCCCGCGCCAGGTCAGCGCCACCTGACCGGCCTCACTCCGCACGTCGGTCACCGTCGGTGCGGTCGGCGGGGCGGCCGGCAGGTGCGTCATCACGGGCACCAGCGCCGGGCCGGCGTAGTGCGCACCGCGGTAACGGCTGACCGCCCCGAGCCTGTCGGCGCGGACCTGTCTGGCGCTGAAGTGCACGCTCCCGCTCACCCCGTGGCGGCGGTTGAGGGCGAGCTGGCGGTCCAGCTCGGCCGGGTCGCGCCAGGCGCCACGCTCGCCCACCCGGTAGTCGGCCTGACCGATGTAGAGCTGCACCCGGGTGCCCCGCACCGTGGCCGCCCACCACGGCAGCAGCTTGGCGTAGTCGGCCTTGCCGAACCCGATGTGCCAGTAGAGCTGCGGCACGACGTAGTCCAGCCACTGCTGTCGTACCCAGAGCCGGGTGTCGGCGTAGATGTCGTCGTAGCTCTGCAGGCCCGCGGTCGCCGAGCCGGCCGGATCGGTACGCGCGTTGCGCCAGATGCCGAACGGGCTGATGCCGAACTTCACCCACGGCTTGAGCGCCTTGATCCGCTCACTCATCTCGCGGACCAGCGTGTTCACGTTGTCCCGGCGCCAGGCGTGCTTGTCCGTGTGCCCCCGGCCGTACCGGGCGAACGCCGCGTCGTCCGGGAAGTCCTGCCCGGCCTCCGGGTACGGGTAGAAGAAGTCGTCGAAGTGCACCCCGTCGACGTCGTAGCGGCGGACCGCCTCCAGCATGGAGTCCTCGACGAACGTGCGCGCCTCGGGGATGCCCGGGTTGAAGTAGAGGCGGCTGCCGGGCCGGTCGGCGCTGGGATAGGTCACCACCCAGTCGCGGTGCCGCCGCAGCGGGTGGGTCGGCGCGAGCCGGTCCAGCCGGGGGCCGGGTCCGCCCACCGTGGCCGGCTGCCCACCCCGGTACGGATTGAACCAGGCGTGGAACTCCAGGTTGCGGGCGTGCGCCTCGGCGATCATGAACTCCATCGGGTCCCAGCCCGGGTCCCGGCCGTCGCGGTGTCCGGTCAGCCACTCCGACCACGGCGCGTACTCCGACGGCCAGAGCGCGTCGCCGCTCGGCCTCACGTGCACGAAGACCGCGTTGTGGTGGTGCCGCACGGCCAGGTCGAGCCAGCCCCGCAACTCCGTCCGTACCGTCTCGGCCGGCAGTCCGCGCCGGCTCGGCCAGTCGATGTTGTTCACCGTGGTGATCCACATGCCGCGCAGTTCGCGGAGCGCCTGGGCCGGTTGGCCGGCGCAGGCGGGGGCGCCGCCTGCCGGACCGGCGTCGGGCGCCGCCACGGCACGGCCCGGCGTGCCGCCGTCGCCACCCACCCGCTCCCGCAGCGACCAGGCGCCGGCCGTGACCGCCACGGTGAGCGTGGCGATCACCGCGACGAGCGCCCGGGTACGACGACGGCGGACGGGCGGAGCGGGCGGGTCGGGGGTGATCATCTCCCCAGTCTGCCCAGTGCGGCCGGCCGGGTGAACCAGTTCGCCCGTTACTTAACGGCCAGCTAAGGCCACCGCCGCGCCACGCGCGTCCACCGGGCCCGCGCCACCGCCGCCGACGGGTCGACGCCGGGCAAGTCGATCGATGTGCACCCCGATGCTGCTGTGCGGCACCGCGTCCGGGCCGGCCCGTGCGGGCCGGCCCGGACGCCCACGATCAGGCCAGGTCGAACCGGTCGAGGTTCATCACCTTGTCCCACGCCGCGACGAAGTCGTGGACGAACTTCTCCCGCGCGTCGTCGCTCGCGTACACCTCGGCGAGCGCCCGCAGCTCCGAGTTCGCGCCGAAGACGAGGTCGACCCGGCTGCCGGCCCACCTGACCTCGCCCGTGGCGAGGTCACGTCCCTCGAAGGTGTTCGCGTCCCCGGCCGTGGCCGTCCACGTCGTGCCCAGGTCGAGCAGGTTGACGAAGAAGTCGTTGGTCAGCGCGCCGGGGGTGGCGGTGAGGGCGCCCAGCGGCGACTGCTGGTGGTTCGCGCCCAGCACACGCAGACCGCCGACGAGGACCGTCATCTCGGGCGCGCTCAGGGTCAGCAGGTTCGCCTTGTCGACCAACAGGAACTCGGCCGGCAGGCGGTGGCCCTTGCCGAGGAAGTTGCGGAACCCGTCCGCGGTCGGCTCCATCGCGGCGAAGGACTCCACGTCGGTCTGCTCCTGCGACGCGTCGGTCCGTCCCGGCGTGAACGGAACCTCGACGACGTGACCGGCGTTCCTCGCGGCCAGCTCGACGGCCGCGCATCCACCGAGCACGATGAGGTCGGCGAGCGAGACCTTCTTCCCGCCCGTCTGGGACGCGTTGAACGCCTCCTGGATTCCCTCCAGGGTGTGCAGCACCCGGGCCAGCTCGTCGGGGTTGTTGACCTCCCACCCGTTCTGCGGTTCGAGGCGGATGCGCGCCCCGTTGGCGCCGCCGCGCTTGTCGCTGCCGCGGAACGTCGACGCCGACGCCCAGGCGGTGGAGACCAGCTGCGGCACCGACAGCCCCGAGGCGAGGATCTGCTCCTTGAGGGTGGCGACGTCACCGGCGTCGACGAGTTCGTGCGTCACCGGCGGGACCGGGTCCTGCCAGATCAGCGTCTCGGTGGGGACCTCGGGGCCGAGGTAGCGGGAGACCGGGCCCATGTCGCGGTGGGTCAGCTTGAACCAGGCCCGGGCGAAGGCGTCCGCGAACTCGTCCGGGTGCTCCAGGAAGCGTCGCGAGATCTGCTCGTAGACCGGGTCGACCCGCAGCGAGAGGTCCGTCGTCAGCATCGTCGGGGCGTGGGTACGCGACGGGTCGTGGGCGTCGGGGACGGTGCCCGCCCCGGCGCCGTCCTTCGGCTTCCACTGGATCGCCCCGGCGGGGCTCGTGGTGCGCTCCCACTCGTAGCCGAAGAGGATCTCGAAGAAGCTGTTGTCCCACGCCACCGGGGTGTTCGTCCACGCACCCTCGAGGCCGCTGGTGATCGTGTCCGCACCCTTGCCGGTGCCGAAGGTGTTCCTCCAGCCCAGGCCCTGCTCCTCCAGCCCGGCGCCCTCGGGCTCGGGGCCGACGTACCGGTTCGGGTCGGCCGCGCCGTGGGTCTTGCCGAAGGTGTGCCCGCCGGCGATCAGCGCGACGGTCTCCTCGTCGTTCATCGCCATCCGGCCGAACGTCTCGCGGATGTCGCGGGCCGCGGCGAGCGGGTCCCCGCTGCCGTGCGGGCCCTCCGGGTTGACGTAGATGAGGCCCATCTGGACCGCGGCGAGCGGGTTCTCCAGGTCACGGTCGCCGGTGTGGCGCTCGTCGCCGAGCCACGTGCTCTCGGGGCCCCAGTAGACGTCCTCGTCGGGCTCCCAGACGTCGGCACGGCCACCGGCGAAGCCGAAGGTCTGAAAACCCATCGACTCCAGGGCGACGTTGCCGGCGAGGATCATCAGGTCGGCCCAGGAGAGCCGCTGGCCGTACTTCTTCTTGACCGGCCACAGCAGGCGGCGGGCCTTGTCCAGGTTCGCGTTGTCCGGCCAGCTGTTGAGCGGCGCGAAGCGCTGCTGCCCGGCGCCGGCGCCACCGCGGCCGTCGCTGATGCGGTAGGTGCCCGCGCTGTGCCACGCCATCCGGACGATGAAGGGACCGTAGTGTCCGTAGTCGGCCGGCCACCAGTCCTGCGAGGTCGTCAGGACCTGCGTGATGTCCTGCTTCACGGCGGCAAGGTCGAGGCTCCGGAACGCCTCGGCGTAGTCGAACCGCTCACCGAGGGGATTGGCCACCGCAGGGTTCTTGGCGAGGATCCTCAGGTTGAGTCGCTCGGGCCACCAGCCCCGGTTCCCCCCACCCTGGGTCGGGTGCGGGGCGCGCGCGGCGGTGACCGGGCAGCGGCCTTCGCTCTCCTCGGAATTCATGTCGCCGACGACGGCGTCGTGGTTCTCGTGCACAGGGTTCCTTCCGGGACGTGGGCGAGGCGGACCAGGTGTGATCAGGAACTGGCGGCGGTGGCACAGTCGGGGCAGAGGCCCCGGTAGACGACCTCGGCCTCGTCGATCGAGAAGCCGCCGTCGTCGGACGGGGTCAGGCAGGGCGCCTCGCTGACGGCGCAGTCGACGTCGGCGATCAGACCGCATGAGCGGCACACCATGTGGTGGTGGTTGTCCCCGACCCGGGACTCGTAGCGAGCCACGGAGCCGGGTGGCTCGATGCACCGCACCAGACCAGCTGCCGTCAGCGCACGCAGCACGTCGTACACGGCCTGGCGGGACACCTCGGGCAGATCCCTGCGGACGGCCCGGATGATCGAGTCCGTGTCGGCGTGCGGGTGTGCGTGCACCGCGTTCAGCACCGCCACCCGAGGACGGGTCACCCGTAACGCGGCCCCACGCAGCAACCGCTGGAAGTCGAGGGTCCTGACCACGACCGGAAGTCTGACATCCTCTTCTGGAATCAGTCAAGATTATGGCCGCGGCGCACAGCGGACGGTCACCCCGCCGGACGCCGCATCGCCGTTCACAGCTGGACGACGTGACCCACGCGCGGCGGCGTGCGACCCGCGAGGACCTCGAGCCACGCGCGCCGCAGGTCATCGGACCCGACGCCGACACGGACGTCGAGCCATCCGCCCACCACCTCGGCGAAGCGCCGCCAGGCGTCGGTGAAACGCTGGTCGAGCCCGTCGGCGCCCCAGTCCCGGCGGCGCTTGCGCATGTGGACCGGGGCGAAGAACACTTCCCCGGCGGCGTCGGCGTTCGGAGTTCGACTGGTGAGTCCGACCGCGACGTCGCGGACCAGCCGGTCGCCGAGGCGCCGCCGCAGGGCGGCCCGGGTCGAGGGCGCCCCCGACAGGTCGAGATAGGCGGTCGGCACCACGTCGAGCAGGCCGATCTCGTCGTACGAGACGACCTCGTCGTAGCAGCCGAGCGACTGCGTGAACTCCCGGTTGCCGGGCGAGGTGAGTCCCACCAGGCGCGGGCCACGGCCGTGCAGCTCGCACGCGGCGGCGTAGGCGGTCTTGCTGGACGCCGACGACAGCACCACCGACGCCGCCCGGTAGAAGTCGTTGTCGATCACCTGGTCGGCCAGCATGAAGGAGGTGAAGAACAGCGGCCTGAACAGGATCAGCAGATCCTCCTGGTCCGAGCGATAGGCCGGGTCGCCCGTGATCGACCGGTACGCCTGGTACGGCGAGGGCAACTCGACCCGGTGCCCGCTCACGTCGCGGAACCCGCGCGCGTCCACCCGGCCCGGCCGCACCACCAGGTGGCCGGCGGACGGGAGGTAGCCGTAGACCCGCTGCCCCGCCGCGACCCCGGGAACCGTCGAGGCGACCACCTCGGCGAAGCCCCACAGCGGCGGGAGCCCCCACTGCGGCCCGAGCCCACGGGGACCGGGCGGGAAGAACTGCCAGTACCGCATCGAGTCGCCGAGCACCGCGTAGGTCACGTTGTTGGCGGTGAGGCCGACGCGGTCCACGCGCAGCAGCGCCTCACCCTCGGACAGCTCGGGCGTCGCGCCCTCGACGAGCGTGGTGCGGCCGAGGTCGTCGCGCGCCACGGCGAAGGTCCAGGAAGCAGGCATGGTGTGACGCTAAGCGGCGCCGAAACCCGAGACAAGTGCACTGTGAGTGCAAAATCCCACTCACGAGTCGGTCGACTCCACGTCGGCGTCCGTTGTGTCCGTCCCGGCGCCGACGGCCCGGCCGGTCTCCGCCGACAGCCGCTCTTCCGTTCGGTCCGCGCGCCGACTACGGTCGGTCTCGCGTCGCCAGCACCCACCCGGGCCGCCGGCCGACGGCGGCTGCGCTCAGCGGGCCCGCCGGTTGGCGCGCAGCGCGCCCAGCAGCACCCCGGGTGTGGCCAGCGAGCGCGGGTGCTCCCGCATGGAGACGACCTGGTTGAACCGCCGCGCGATCGCCACGTCCGTGACGGTCGCCGTGACGATCTGCCTGCTCACCCAACTGGACAACCGGTAGCCGCGCGGGTAGGGCCCGTCGACGTGCGGCAGCGCCAGGTCGGCGGAGGTCGACATCGACCAGGCGGCGTCGACCACCACCTTCTGCAGCGCGAAGAACCGGCGCGCGGGCGTGCCCAGGTCCGCACCGGAGCGCAGGTACACCGACAGGCAGGCCGCGTGCAGGGCCGCCGCCGTCATCCCCTGCCCGTACACCGGATTGAACGACGCAACCGCGTCACCGACGCTGACCAGTCCGGCCGGCAGCCGCGTGAGCGCATGGAAGTCCCGCCGCCGGCTGTCGGCGTGGCCGTAGGTCCGGACATCGCCGAGCATCTCGTTGCCGGCGACCTCGCCGAACTCCGGCGGGAACTGCTCGCGCAGCCGGCGGACGAAGTCCTCGGCGGTGCGTCCGGGGCGGTTGTCGCCGTAACCGGCCATCATGGCCATCCACCGGTCGCCCTCCACCGCGAAGTACGCGGCGCCGGCCACGTCCGTGGCCGTCCTCGGACTGTGCAACGCCAGGACGACCGCCGGATCCGGGTTCGTCTCGGCGCGCCGGAACACGGCCGTGGCGTAGTTGAGGTGCACGGCCATCCGCCGGGTGACGGGCCGCTCCCAGCCGGCCTGCTCCAGCCACTCCGGCAGCCTGCTCGACCGTCCCATGGCGTCCACCACGAGGTCACCGCGCTCGATGCCGGACACCCCGCCGGTGTCGCACCGGACCCCGGTGGTCACGACGCCGTCGATCACCAGACCCGTGGCGCGGGCGGTGACCGTCTTGACGTTGGGCAGGGCCAGCGTCCGCTGGCGGATCAGCCCTTCCAGGAGGGGCCGGCTGCCCGCCAGGCTGTCGGCGTCGTCGGGCACGACGACCTTCAGCCGGCCGTCGAGGTAGTTGCGCTGCGCGGCGGGGGGAGCCTCGACCGCCCCCTGCGCCGCGGCCTGCGCCCGGAATCCCGGGAACAGGTACTCCAGCTGGTGCAGGCCGCCGGGCAGCAGCGCGTGCAGTTGCGTCCCCTGTGGCACACCCGGCCGGGCACCGGTGACGTGCAGGTCGTCCCGGTCGATGACGACGACGCTCTCCGCGTGGTCGGACAGCACCCGGGCGGCCAGCAACCCGGCGACACTGCCGCCGACCACGACGGCCTTGCCCAGGACCGGGGACGCCTGGTCGGGCGGCCGCACCGCGTTCAGCGCGGCGAAGACCCGAGCCGGGGAGCGGGACATCGTGCTCTCCAAGGGGTACGAGGTGTGGCGCCTACGACCGCGCGGGCAGAACGGCGGGACGGGCCGTCGGCACGACGCCCGACGATCGTTGCACAGACCTCAGTACCGGGACCACTTCTGGTTGGTGGCGCCGGTGCAGTCCCAGAGCTGGAGCTTGCCGCCGTTGTTCGGGTTCGCATCCCGCACGTCCACGCACCGGTTGGCGCTGAGGTTGACCAGGTCGCCGGCGCCGTTGAGGGTGAAGCGTTGCACCGGATTGCCGTTGCAGGTGACGAGGTTGACCTCGGTGCCGTTGGCGGTGCCGGCCCAGGCCGGGTCCATGCACTTGCCCATCGCCCGTACCGTGCCGTCGGCCTCGAAGGTCCAGGCCTGGGCGGGGGTGGTGTTGCAGTCCCAGATCTGCAGCTTGGCGCCGTCGACCGGGTTCGCGCCCGGAATGTCAATGCAGCGTCCACTCTGGGTGCCGCGGAGACGGGTGGTGCCGGGCGGCGGGTTGCCGCCGGGGACGTACCCGGAGACGCGGACGTAGTCGACGAGCATCTGCTGCGGGAACTGGGTCGAGGCGTCGGGGTAGCCGGGCCAGTTCCCGCCGACCGCCACGTTCAGGATCATGAAGAAGGGGTGGTCGAAGACCCAACGGTTGCCGCCGAGCCGGCCCGGGTCGACCCGGTGGTACTCGACGCCGTCGAGGTACCAGACGATGGAGTTCGGCTGCCAGTCGACCCGGTAGGTGTGGAAGCCGTCGGCGAGCGGGCTGCCGATGGTACGGCTGCCGGTGATCCCGCCACCGCCGGAGTAGCCGGGGCCGTGGATGGTGCCGTAGACCGTGTTCGGCTCCCGGCCGATGTTCTCCATGATGTCGATCTCCCCGGCGGCGGGCCAGCCCACGCTGCCCATGTCGTTGCCGAGCATCCAGAACGCCGGCCAGATGCCCTGCCCCCGAGGGATCTTGATGCGCGCCTCGAACCGGCCGTACGCCTGGGTGAAGGTCTGGGCGGTCAGCAGCCGCGCCGAGGTGTACTCGCACCGGCCGTAGTGGCACTGGTAGTTGGCCGGGTTCTCCCGTCGGGCCGTGATGACCAGGTTGCCCTGGCCGTCGTGCACGGCGTTGCTGGTGCTGCTGGTGTAGTACTGCCGCTCGTTGTTGCCCCAGCCGCTGCCGCCGATGTCGAACCGCCACCGGTTCTGGTTGACCGGTGTGCCCGCCGGTTCGTTGAACTCGTCCTGCCAGGTGATGCCGCCGATGTCCGCCTCGGCGGGTCGGGGCGGGGTCCACCAGACGAGCGCCACGGAGATCGCGACCGCGAGCGCGGTGACGATCATCCAGGTGCGGCGGGCGTGGGTCAGAACCATGACAACCTCCTCGGCGGGGCCGCTCTGTCCCGGTCACCGGCAGTGTCCGTCGTGGACGGGCTGATGACCGCAGATCGGGAGAGCGCTCTCAGGTGGAAGTCTGTCGATTTGCTCACCTACTGTCAACACTCCTTGCAGTTCCTGCCGTGGCCGGGCGCCCGCATCCGTCGACCCGGCGCACGATCGGCGCCCGACGACGCTTGAAACCGCGACCCGGAGGGCGGATGCTGTCTATTACATCGATTCTCAACGATCGCAGGTGGTGGCATGCGTCGTCTTCCGCTCGTCGTCCTCGCTCTCGTCCTGCTGCTCCCGGCCACCCCGGCGGCCGCGCACGGTGGCGTCACCGCCACAGCCGGTCCGCACGCCCTGAGCGCGGTGCGCACCGCCGGCACCGCGTGGGGCTTCGACCCGGCGACCGGCCGGACCACCCTCACCGTCGACGAGTCCGTCACCGAGGCCCAGTCCCGCGCGCTACGCGCGGTCGCCGAGCAGGCCGGGGCGACCCTGCGCCGGGAACCCGGCCGCCTGCGCCTGCTCATCGCCGGCGGACAGGCCATCCACGGCGCCGGCGCCCGGTGTTCCCTCGGCGCCAACGTCCGCAGCGGCAGCACCTACTACTTCATCACCGCCGGGCACTGCGCCCGCGTCGCCTCGACCTGGTACGCCAACAGCAGCCAGACCATCGTGCTCGGCAGCCGTACCGGCAGCAGCTTTCCCGGCAACGACTACGGCATCGTGCGCTACACCGGCACGGTCAGCCACCCCAGCGCCGTATACACCTACCCGGGGACGGTCACGATCAACCGCGCCGGCAACGCGTACGTCGGCCAGGCCGTCTGCCGCAGCGGCGCCACCACCGGCGTGCGGTGCGGCTCGGTGACCGGGCTGAACCAGACGGTGAACTACGCCGAGGGCAGCGTCTCCGGACTCATCCGTACCAACATCTGCGCCGAACCCGGAGACAGCGGCGGGCCGCTCTACTCCCCGACCACCGGCACCGTCCTCGGCATCCTGTCCGGCGGCAGCGGCACCTGCAGCACCGGTGGAACGACCTACTACCAGCCCGTCACGGAGGCACTGGCCGCGTACGGGGTCACCGTCCCGTAGACCGGCACGTCCGGACGTGTCCGCCTCCCGCCCACCCGTTCGGGGACACCCGGGTCGATCGCTTCCCCGTACGGTGGTCCGGACCTGCCGTGTGCGTGAACGGCCGTGGCGTGCGAAGGGTCGCCGGCAGCAACACCTGGCTGCTGATCCACGAGGCGATCGGCAGTGACGGCCGCCGCTGGTTCCGCTCCCACGCGACGGCCGGACACCGGCCCGGCGTCGGCGGGTCAGCGCGGTGGTGCGGCGACGCTGTTCCGGGCCACCAGGGTGGGCGCGATGGTCTGCCGCAGCTCACCCCCGGTGTCGCCCTCTATCTGGGCCAGGAGCATGTCGAGGCTCGCCCTGGCCACCGCGGCGAAATCCGGCCGTACGGTGGTCAACGGCGGGATGAAGTAGGCGGCCTCCGGCACGTCGTCGAAGCCCACCACGCTCATCTCGTCCGGCACCCGCCGGCCGTACTCGTGCAGCGCCCGCAGCACACCGAGCGCGAGGTGGTCGTTGGCGGTGAAGATCGCGGTGACCTCCGGCATCCGGGCCAGCATCTGCCCGCACCGGTAGCCGGACGCCGCGGACCAGTCCGCCGGCACCGGCTCCGGCAGCTCCGCCCCGGCGGCTCGCAACGCCTCCCGCCAGCCCTGGATACGACCGGCGCTGTCGAACCAGTCGGACGGTCCGGACACGTGCCAGACCGTGCGGTGGCCGGCGCCGAGCAGGTGCCGGGTGGCCTCCCGGGCACCGGCAACCTGGTCGACGGTGACCAACGGCACCGATCCACACGGATCACCGTCGACGGTCACCAGCGGGACGTCCTTCGGGAGGCGTTCCAACGCCTCGCCGGCCGACTCCACCGGTGCGATCACCACGACACCGGCGACACCATGGGCCAGGTGTCGCTCGACGACCGCCGAGACCGACCGGTGGTCGAGATCGCGGACGCTGCCCACGCTGACGGCGAAGCCCGCCTCGGCGGCGACCTGCTCCAGGGCGGCGAGCAGCGACGCCGGCCCGTAGAGGGTGGTGTTCTGCGCGACCACGCCGATCACCTGCGAGCGGCCGGTGACCAACGCCCGGGCCGCCCGGTTGGGCCGGTATCCCAGCTCGGCGATGGCGGCCTCCACGCGCAGTCGGGTCTGCTCACGGACGTAGGGATGGCCGTTGAGCACCCGCGACACCGTCTGGTGGGAGACACCGGCAAGGCGGGCCACATCCGTCATCGCAGGACCCCGTGCCGCCATCTCACTCCCCCCGCCTGCCCGCCGGTCGCCCTGGCCCGCCGAGGTGAACGGGCATCCCGATGCCCGATCGCCTGGCGACTACGACACCGGTGCGCGCTTCAGCGGGCGGAGAGCGCTGGAGCCAACACTCTACGCCAGTCCCCGACGCTGCCCGGCACCCGCCATCCCACCACCGCCCCGATCTGGTCGCAGGTCGTCCTGGCGTTCGGCGTGCCGTTCGCCCTGGGCGGGTGGGCGCGAGCGGGCCGGTCGAGGGGGCGTCAGAAAGGACGACCGTCGGGCCGTCACGACGGGGCGTACGGTCCCGCCACCGCCCGCGCGGCCCAGATGCCGGTGGCCGCTGCGGAGTCGGTCCACGGAAAGCCGAGGTAGTCGCCGGCCAGGACGACGGGGTCATCGGGTCGACTCGCGCGGCACCTGCGGTAGGAGGCCACGGCGGCGCTGTGTCCGAGGGGGCAGGTGGGCATGGCCTGGGGGTGGCGTACGACGAGGGTGCCCGAGAGGGCCGTCGGCAGGATCGAGCGCAGTGTCGGGTCGAGCTCGGCAAGGGCCGCGACAGCCGTCGCCGCTACGCGATGGTCGTCAGCAGCAGCGAGCGTGGTGGCGGATTCGTGCGTGAGCATCACCGTGAGGAGGTCGCCTGTGGCCGTCCCGGGGTGTGCGCGGCTCGCGACAGCGACGGCTGCGATGGGGGTGCGTTCCCCGGGATGGACGAGGACACCGTAGGAGGCGGCCAACTGCGTGGAGTGCAGAGGCCGGGGCAGTGGGACTCCGACGAGCAGGCCACTGCTGTAGGGCGTGGCCATGAGGTCTCGTTCCGCCGTGGTCGGGTCACTCACCATGGCCAGCGCGGCGGCACCGGGGACGGCGATGATGACGCGGTCGGCCACGACGTCTCCCGATTCGGTGGTGACGACTGCTTTCCGGCCAGCTCTGGCCACAGCGAGGACCGGCCGCCCGAGCCGGACGTCCAATCGGTCCGCCAGCGCCTCGGTGAGGCGTCCCAGGCCACCGTCGATGGTCAGGGTCGAGCCGGGCCGGGCCCCGAAGGCCGACACGGCTGCGGCGAGTGCCGCGGCGTTGTCGGAGAGGGATTGGAAGTAGAAGCCGTGGATCGTGGGCTCGAGCAGCCGTTCTGTCACGGCGGGCCCGAGAACGCGTCGTGACCACTCGCTGCCGGACCGGTCGTCCAGGTCCCTCCAGGCCGTGATGTCGCTGGTGGCGCGGCCGGATGCCAGCGAAGCCACCCGAACAAGCCCGGCGGCGGCCCGGGGTGCGGACCGCCAGGGCAGGACGCCGCCGGTCATCTGGGTGTGCGGACGGTCGCTGCGGAAGTGCCGTAGGGCGCCACCTCGCACGACGGCGGTGCCCGGAGCTACCGGGCGCAGGGCCAGCCCCATCTCTCGCGCGAGCCGGGGAACCACCGTGTAGTGCGAGCTGAGAAACTGCGCCCCGAGCTCCATCGGGACGCCGTCCACCAGTTGCGAACGCATGCGCCCTCCGACGTGGGCGCTTGCTTCCAGCACGGTGACGCTGTGGGCCCGGAGAGTCCAGGCAGCGCCGAGACCCGCGATCCCGGCTCCGACGACGATGACCCTCACGGTGTCGCCTCCGGCGGCTCGATCAGTCGCTCGAGGTCACGGGCCATCCGGGCATACTCCTCGCCCTGGACGACCGGACGCGAGTGGACCGCTCCGAGGTAGAAGGTCCCGTTGAGCCGTGTCAGGTGGGCCGCCCTGGACGGGTCCCCCGTCGCGACGAGAAAGAGCCGGCCCAGCAGCTCACCCCGGCGGCTGTCGATCTCCGCGACGACCTCCGCCACTCGCGCATTGCTCTGCGACCAGCGGCGGACGGCCGCCTCGAGCTCGAGATCCTCAGCGGCGATGATCTCGACGAGTCGGCGCAGCGCGCGCCGAGCACCGGCCGGGGTGGTGGAATCCTCGTCCGCCGCAGCCGAGACGTCGATGAAGGCCCGGGCCGCCAGGTGCGCCAGGAAGGCTTCCACGAACCCGGCCTGCCCTCCGAAGTGGTGGTAGAAGGACCCTTGGGTCACGCCGGCCGCACTGGTCAGGGCAGCCAGAGTGAGTCCCTGTTCGCCGTGCTCGACGAGTTGCCGGCTGGCGACGCGGAACCAGTCGTCCTTCGTCATCTGCGTCATGAACATAACATAGCCTATGTTATGTTTGCGCGCCACGTCGGGTGCAACGGAGGTCATGATGCGCAACGTGCAACAGAGAGTCATCGCGGCACCGGCCAACGCCGTCGGCCGGGTCATCGACGAGTTGGCGACGCCCGAGTCATCCGCCTGGCCGAGCCCGTCCTGGCCGCCCCTCGTCCTCGACAACGGACTGCAGCCGGGGTCAAGCGGCGGCCACGGACCGATCCGCTACTCGGTGACGTCCCATGAGCCGGGTCGCCACGTGGTGCTCACCTTCGCCCCGAGCTGCGGCCTCGACGGCTGGCACGAGCTGCGAGTGACCCCCGAGTCCGACGACGAGACCAGACTCGTCCACACGATCTCGGCCACGACGACCGGGCGGATGCGATGGCTGTGGCCCCTTGTTGTGCGATGGTTCCACGAGGCCCTCGTGCACGACCTGTTCGACAATGCGGAACGCCGCGTCACCGGCACCCCGGTGGCCGAGCCTGCTCGATGGTCGCCCTGGGTGCGCCTCATGCGTCGCGTCCGCGCGCGCAGGTCCGCCGACGCGAGCCTGGCAGACCCGGGACACCCGGGACCCCGCACCGACGGAACCGGCCCGTGAGCGCCGTCGCGGCCACCGGTGCGTCCGGCCGCCTCGGCAGCACACCCGCCGACACCGGCGGGCGCAGGGCGCTACGCGCTCGCCGCCGCCACGCGGGAAGCGCACCTGAAGCGAACCGTAAGCGGGCCCTGGCAGGGTTCCTGGTGTCACCGAGACACGCAGCCAGGGAGCACACGATGCGCAGGATCATCAGCTCGACCTACATCACCCTCGACGGCGTCATCGAGGACCCGGCGTGGACCATGCCGTACTTCGACGACGAGGCCGCCGCCTTCGCCGGCCAGCAGACCGACGCGGCAGACGCGCTGCTGATGGGCCGCCGCACGTACGACGGCTTCGCCGCCGCCTGGCCGAACATGGACGAGAGCGACCCGAGCACCGGTGCGGCCTACTTCAACAACGTCAAGAAGTACGTCGCCTCGACCACCCTGACCGACCCGGAGTGGAACAACACCGAGGTGTTGCAGGGCGA
Source organism: Micromonospora halophytica (assembly GCF_900090245.1). Lineage (GTDB taxonomy): Bacteria > Actinomycetota > Actinomycetes > Mycobacteriales > Micromonosporaceae > Micromonospora > Micromonospora halophytica. The sequence continues at coordinate 140,181 of NZ_FMDN01000012.1, read as the reverse complement.
CCTGATCGAAGAGGTCACCAAGCTCAAGGCCCAGGACGGCAGGGACATCCTGATGTACGGCTACGGGGTGGTCACCCACGCCCTGGTCGAGGCGGGGCTGGTGGACGAGGTCCGGTTCTGGATCCACCCCGTGCTCCAGGGCGGCCCCTCGGTCAGCGCGCCGCTGGCCGACGCCCGGACCACGCTCACCCTGGTGGACACGACGGTGATGAAGAGCGGCGTGATCGTCGCCTGCTACCGGCCGGCCCCGCGGTGACCAGAAACGCCTCGACCTGTGCCCGGGCCTCGTCCGGGCACAGGTCGAGCCCGGCCCGGTAGGCCGTCGCGAACCCGTCCGCGCCGAGCGCGGCGACGCAACGCACGGTGACCCGGTCGACCTCGTCGCGCTCCGCCGGTGACCTCGGCACCTGGGTACTCCGCGCGGCCGCCGCCGCGCCGAGGATCCGCGCCGCCACCTGCGGCTGCGGCACCGCCGCGGCCAGCCCGGCCAGCGCGCCGGCCGCGTCGCGGGGCGCGCCGATCGCCACCGCGACGTCGTACGCCCGCGCGTGCAGCGCGAGCGCCCGCGCCGGGTCCTCGTCCGCGATCGCGTACGCCAACTCGGCCAGCACCATCGGCAGGAACAGCGCGTCGTCGCCGCCGGAGTCGACCAGCCGTTGCAGGTGGGTGACGGCGGCGTCCCGCCGGCCCTCGCGGCGCGCGGCGATGCCGAGGCTCAGTTCGGCGAAGACCCGGGCACCGGGCGAATCCTGCTCGACGGCCAGCCGGTAGGCGCGCTCGGCCAGTTCCCGGGCCTGCCGGTGGTCCTGCCTCTGCACGGCGATCCAGGCCAGCCAGGACAGCTTGCTGCCGACCTCGGGCCAGAGCGCCAGTTCCTCGGCCCAGCGCAGGCCCTCGCGGTGCAGCGCGGCGGCACGCGCGTACTCGCCGGTCAGCTCGGCCAACCCGCCCACCCAGTCGGTGGCCTGCAACCGGCCCCACGGGTCGCCCAGCTCGGCGAAGAGCGCCGCCGCCCGCCCGCTGTCGCGCTCCAGCGCGGTGAGGTCGCTCGCGGCGTGCGCCAGTTTGGCGCGGGTGACGCACACGGCCGCCTCGACCCACGGGTCCTCGCCGGCGGACCGGGCCCGCTCCAGCAGTTCGCCCGCCCGGGCCAGTTCGCTGCGGTCGACGAGCGCGGCCGCCACGAACCAGGTCGCCCGGCCCTCGGCGTACCCCGCCAGGGCCGCCTCGGTCTCCGCCGCGGTGACGGTGCCGCCCTGCAGCAGGGTGAACCCGATCCGCCACACCGCGGCCCGGGCCCGCGCGGCGGGGTCCCCGTCGAGGGCCAGCGCGCGACGCGCCTCGGTGAGCCGGCCACGCAGGAACCAGTACCAGGTGAGGGCGTTGGCGAGGCGCAGCCCGCCGCCGTACCCGAACGCGGCCCGCAGGTTGGCGGCCTCGGCGTCCAGCCGGAGCAGCCACTCCCGCTGGCCCGGGCCGCGCAGCAGCGGGTCGGCGCGCTCGGCCAGGGCGGTGTAGTACGCCGCGTGGCGGGCGCGCACCGCGTCGGCGTCGGCGAGGCGGTCCAGGCAGAACGCGGCGACCGACTCCAGCAGGCGGTACCGCGGGGCCGGGCCGGAGTCGTCCAGTACCACCAGGGAGCGGTCGACCAGCCGGGTCAGCACGTCCACGTCGGCGTCGCAGACCTGCTCGGCCGCGTCCAGGGTGCAGCCGTCGTGGTGCACGGCGAGCCGGGCGAGCACGGCCCGCTCCTCCGGCGCCAGCAGGTCCCAGCTCCAGCCGATCACCGCGGTGAGGGTGCGCTGCCGCGCCGGCAGGTCGCGCTGCGTGGTGCCGAGCAGCCGGAACCGGTCGTCCAACCGCTGCACCACCTGCTCGACGCCGAGCGCGCGCACCCGGGTCGCGGCCAGCTCCAGCGCCAGCGGCAGGCCGTCGAGGCGGCGGCACAGCCGCGCGACGGCGGGACCGGTTCGTTCGTCGAGCCGGAAGGCGCGCTGCCGCGCGGCGACCCGGGCCGCGAAGAGTCGGGCCGCCGCCGAACGACGGACCGCGTCGAGGTCCCGCTCGTCGAGGGGCACGGGCAGCGTCGGCACCTCCCACAGCACCTCCCCGGCCAGCCCGAGCGGTTCCCGACTCGTCGCCAGCACGGTGACGCCCGTGGTCTCGCGCAGCAGGCGGGACACGAGCGCGGCGGCCGGCTCGATGACGTGCTCGCAGTTGTCCAGCAGGAGCAACGCCTGCCGGTGGCGCAGGACGGCGATCAGCCGGTCGTCGGGAGCGACACCGGCGCCCGTGGTCTCCCGTACGTCGAGGGCGGCCAGGACCACTTCGGCGACGGCGGTGTCACCGGGCCGCAGCGCGGTCAGCTCGACGAGGTGCACACCGTCCGGGAACGACTGCTCTCCGGCGACCTCGGTGGCGAGCCGGGTCTTGCCGACACCGCCGGGCCCGGTCAGCGTGACCAGCCGGCAGGCCGGCACGAGCGCGCGCAGCTCGGCGACGGCCTCGGCGCGGCCGACCAGTTCGTCGGGCCGGGCGGGCAGGCTGTTGCGGACCAGCGCCGCCTTCGGCGGGGCGCTCAGTGCGTCGTCCTGGGCCAGGATCTGCCGGTGCAGGGTGACCAGCTCCGGCCCCGGGTCGAGGCCCAGTTCGTCGGCGAGGCGGGTGCGCAGGTCGGCGTAGCTGTCCAGTGCCTCGGACTGGCGACCGGCGGCGTACAGGGCACGCAGGTGCAGCGCCCGTAGACCCTCACGCAGCGGGTGTCGGGCCACCAGTTCGGCCAGGTCGGCGGCGACCAGCGCGTGGTCGCCCCGGGCCAGCCGGGCCTCGGCGAGTTTCTCCAGCACGATCAGCCGGGCCTCGACGAGACGGTCGGCCTCGGCGCGCACCCACGGCGCGTCGGCGACGTCGGCGTACGGCTCGCCCCGCCAGAGCCGCAGCGCCTCGGTCAGGCTCGCGTCGGCGGCGGCGGCGGCGAGCTCGGTGAACCGGTCGGCGTCGACGGACTCGGTGCGCAGCAGGTACCCCGGCGGCCGCGACTCGACCAGGTCCCGCGCCCCCGGCTCGGCGTCGTTGAGCGCCTTGCGCAGCTGGGACACGCGCACCTGCAGGGCGCCGGCGGCGTTGGCGGGCGCGTCGTCGCCCCACAGGTCGTCGATCAGCCGGTCGGCGGAGACGACCTGGTTGCGGTGGGCGACCAGGTCGGCGAGCAGGGCCCGGACCTTGGCACCCGGCACGGTGACGGGCTCGCCGGTGTCGGTGACGACGGCGAGCGGCCCGAGGACACCGAAACGCATGCGGGCCACCCTACAAGCGGTAAGCGGGTGGGAAGGGGGCCGTAAGGGCCGCGGCGCAGGGTGGTTGCATGAGCTACGCACCCGTCAACGGCCTGTCCCTCTACTACGAGTCGCACGGCGACGGCGACGGCCGTCCGGTCGTGCTGATCCACGGCGCGCTCTCCGGCATCGGCACGTCGTTCGGCACGATGCTGCCGCTGCTGGCGAGGACCCGCCGGGTCGTCGCCGTCGAACTGCAGGCCCACGGCCGCACCCCGGACGCGGGCCGGCCGCTCACGGTCGACGGGCTCGCCGCGGACGTGGTCGCCCTCCTCGACCACCTGCGCGTTCCCACCGCGGACGTGTTCGGCTGGAGCATGGGCGCGATGGTTGCGCTGCGACTCGGCACCCACCACGCGCCGCGGGTCGGCCGGCTCGTGCTGGCGTCGGTGAGCTTCCACCACGCGGGCCTGCACCCGGGCCTGCTCGACGGCATCCAGGACCTGCGGCCCGAACACCTGCACGGCTCCGAGTTCCACGAGGAGTACCTGCGCACCGCGCCCGACCCGGGTGGCTGGCCGGCCCTGGTCGCCAAGGTCAAGCGCCTCGACGCCGACCTGCCGCAGTGGCCGGCCTCGGCGATCCGGGACCTGGCCGCCCCGACCATGATCGTGCTGGCGGACGGCGACATCGTCCAGCCGGAGCACGCCGTGGAGATGTTCCGGCTGCTCGGCGGCGGAGTGGCCGGCGACCTGGCCGGGTTGCCGTCGTGCCGGTTGGCGGTCCTGCCCGGCACGACCCACACGACCCTCCCGCAGCGCGCCCGGTGGCTCGTCCCGATGGTCGAGGAGTTCCTCGACGGCTGATTGCCGTGACACGCGAACGCCGACCGGCGGCGCGCCCCGGCGCACCGCAACCACCGCCGGCCGGCATGCCGGCCGACATTATCGGTCCGATGTCCGACACCTGACCACCCTTGAGGGGTCAATTCTGGGGTACGGCTCGGCGATTCGTCGGAGACAGTCAGGAATACGGGTGATAAAGAATGGCTCTTCGTTGCCGCGAACTCATTATTCGAGTTAGTTTCGCTGAGTTGCGCTCAACCGTGCGAAGGAGAGCACCCCGTGGACCTCACTCTGACCTTCGACGCCGCGTACGCGCCCCACGCCGCGGTCGTCATGTCGACCGTCGCCGAGTCGAACCCCGGCGAGGCCCTGCGGTACTGGTTGATCGCGGCCGACGACGTGAACGCCTCCACCCGGGCCGCACTCACCCGGGTCGCCGGGCCGAACGCCACCGTGGAGTACCTGCGCGTCGACACTTCCCCCGCCAACCTGCCCAAGGGCAACGATCCGGTGATGGCCTACCTGTCACCGGCGATGTACCTGCGCCTGCTGGTCCCCGCCGCGCTGCCGGCCGACGTGCGCCGGGTGCTCTACCTCGACTGCGACACGATGTGCACCAACAGCCTCAAGCCGCTGTTCGAGGTGGACATGGGCGGGGTGCCGCTCGGCGCGGTCCGCGACCCGTTCAACCGGCGGCTGCTGGACATGGGCGGCATCCCCGGTCTGGCGACCTACCGGGACCTGGATCCCTTCGGGTACTACTTCAACTCCGGGGTGCTGCTGATCGACGTCGACCGGTGGAAGGAGTGCGAGGTCACCGAGCGGTCCCTGGCGTACCTCGGCCGGCACGCGCACGAGTCGCGCTACCCGGACCAGGACGCGCTGAACTACGCCGTGTACGACAACTGGCTGCGCCTGCCCCGGCGGTGGAACGACCTGATGGCGTGGCGGCTGGAGCCGGAGTTCGGCGGCAAGCTCTCCGACTCGGCGATCCTGCACCCGGCGGGGCCGATCAAGCCCTGGCAGCCGGGCTTCCCCAAGGGCGCCCGGCGGGACCTGTACTGGCGGCACCGCCGGGGCAGCGGCGGCCTGACCCCCACCGCGCGGCGCTGACCACCGGGGCGGTGCCGAGATCGGATCGACCCGACCTCGGCACCGGCTGCACGGTGCAGCGGCCCGGTCGCACCCACCGGGAGCGCGGCCGGGTCGCTTCGTTCGTCGTCTTACCGTCGCGGCGCACCGCTACTCCGGTCGGCTGGCCCCGACCACCGACCACCGCTGCCCGGCCGGGTCCCGGAACACCGCGTCCACCGCCCCGTCGGCCGCCGCTTCGAGCTCCGCGCCGGCCGCGAGGGCCCGCTTGAGCAGCAGCTGCGGATCGTCCGGGGCGACGGTCAGCACGACCGGGCCGTCGGCCGCGACCGCCCCGGGCCCGTCGTACCACTCGCTGACCGCCAGTCGGTGCCCACCCACGGCCAGCTCGGCATGCAGGACCCGCCCGTCGAGCAGGCACTCCCGCTCGATCGGGACGGCCTCGAAGACGTCGGTGTAGAACGCGATGACCGGGGCCGCGTCCCTGACCATGAGGTGCGGGACGGGCCGCGGATTCGGGATGCCCATCGGAGTTGTTGCCTTCCGCTACTCGGCGATCCGGGTACGCCCGGTCCAGCGGAAGACCACGGGCGCGTCGTCGGTGCCCCTGGAGGAGTCCCGTTCGAAGTGCTCGTACCCGCCGTAGTGGTGCACCTTGATCTTGTCGGCCACCGGCGAGACCCGGTGGCTGCGCAGTTCGGCCGGCAGGTTCACCGGCCCGCCCTCCAGCACCGCCTCGACGATGCCGACAGCCTCCCTGCTGATCGATGGGGCCGGTACTGACCAGTCGGTCCGGTCGTCGCCATTGACGATGGAATCTGCCGTCCGGACAGTCGGCGCGGGATCGGAAGAATGTGTCATCGCACGACCTCCGTCGTTCGTCGTTCCGCCTCGCCGTGCGCCGGTCGCTCATGCGGCGCGGATTACCGAGAAAGGGCACACCGGCGTTCCCGGGGAAGGGAACGGGTGGCAGGAAAAATGCTTTCCCGCCTCCGATGACGACCACTTCTCACTATTGAAGGTAATCCACGTCACAATCGCCGAATACCCTTAACCACCCCCTAGCGGAAGGCCGCGCTCCCGCAGCCGCACCGGGGCGGGGGCGGGCTCACTCCCAGCGGAAGAAGCGGGTGGCCAGCACGCTGCCGAGCACGGCGGTGACCGCCAGGGCGAGCAGCTGCGGCAGCGCCGGGCTCTCGCCCGCCCAGGCCGCGGCGAGAGTGTCCACGGTGGCGCCGAGCGGCGAATAGTCGCCGATCCGGGCCAGCACGGTGGGCATCTGGTCGCGGGGCAGCCAGGCGCCGGCGAGGAAGAGCAGCGGGAAGAAGAGCGCCGGCCCGATCGACTGGGCCGCCCGCGCCGACGGGGCGAGCGCGGCGATGAGCAGGCCGACCGCGAACAGGCAGGCCACCCCGAGCAGGAACGCCAGCACGAACGCCGGCATGTTGGCCGGGGCCGGCTGGTCCAGCAGGAACCGAACACCGATCGCGGTGACCACCGCGCCGGCCACCCCCATCGCCAGGTTGACCACGACCTGGGCGATGAGCAGCAGGGCGGGGTGCACGGGGGTGGTGGCGAGCCGACGCAGCACCCGCCGCTCCCGGTAGATGCCCAGCGCCATGGGCAGGGTGAACAGCGCGAGCATCCCGATGGTGAGGGCCAGGGCGAGGGCCGGCAGGAAGGTCAGCTCGGTGTGCTGGCCACCGTCGTCGGCGGTCGCGCCGCGTTGAGGCAGGCCGAAGACGAGCATCAGACCCAGCGGCAGGGCGAAGACGAAGAACAGCGACACCGGCTCGCGCAGGAACAGCTTTGCCTCGACGGCGACGAGCTTGGACAGGGCGTTCACGAGGACCTCTCGTCGGTCGTCGGCGGGGTGGCGGTCCGGGTGGCCCGGCCGGTCAGCGAGACGAAGGCGTCATCCAGGGTGGGCTGCTCGACGCGGAGCGCGGCGTACCGGACCTTCCGCTCGGCCAGCGCCGACAGCACCGTCTGCAGGACCTGCTCCGGGCCGCTGACGGTCACCTCGTCACCGACCCGGCGCACGTCGGTCACCTCGGGCAGCGCGGCGAGCAGCGCGTCGTCCAGCGGGTCGAGCGGCCGGAAGTGCACCCGGTGCTCGGTGCCGACCCGGGAGAGCAGACCCGACGGGCTGTCGATGGCCACCACCCGGCCGGAATCGATGATGGCGAGCCGGTCGCAGAGCCGCTCGGCCTCCTCCATGAAGTGGGTGACCAGCACGACCGTCACCCCGCGGTCCCGGATGGACTCGACCAGGTCCCAGGTGTCCCGCCGGCCCTGCGGGTCCAGGCCGGTGGTCAGCTCGTCCAGGATCGCGATCTCCGGTCGGCCGACCAACGCCAGAGCCACCGACAGGCGCTGCTTCTGGCCCCCGGAGAGCTTGTGGAAGGCGGTGTCGCGCTGCCCGGCCAGGCCGAGGTCCGTCAGCAGCTCGTCGATGTCGGCGCGGTTACGGTAGAAGGAGCGGTACAGGTCGAGGGCCTCGCGGACCCGCAGCTTGTCCGGCAGTTGGCTCTCCTGCAACTGGGCGCCGACCCGCTGGCGCACCTCGGCGCGGTCGCGTACCGGGTCGAGACCGAGCACCCGGACGACCCCCCGGTCAGCGCGGCGCAGGCCCTGCACGCACTCGACGGTGGTGGTCTTGCCCGCCCCGTTGGGGCCGAGCACGCCGAAGATCTCGCCCTGCTCCACCGTGAAGGAGACGTCGTCGACCGCGACCTTGTCACCGTACCGCTTGTGCAGGTGCTCGACTTCGATGGCCGGCATGGGCTCTGGGTCCTCCGTCACGTGCGCGGGCCGTCGTGAGGGCGGGACCCTCCGGGTGTCGCGGCGTCGGTGTGCTGAACGGTCGGCCCGCGCACGGCCGGCCGACGCCGCCCATCATCCGGGCAACCGAGGCCGCATTCAACCCATCGGCCGATGAATCGGGGGTGTCGTTCCGGGTACCGGCGGCGCGTCAGGGGTGTCGCGCGGTGACCCTCGGTGTCCGCCGTCCGGCGGCACGCAGAGCGCCAGCAGCTCGTCGACGCGGGCCAGCGTCACGTCCGGGCCGGCGGCCCGCAGCGTCCGCGGATCGGACTCACCCCACAGCGCCGCCACCGCGACCACTCCCGCCGCGTGGGCACTGGCCAGGTCGGCGGGCGCGTCACCGACCATGAGCGCGTCGGCGGGACGGACGGCCAGCAGCTCCAGGGCCCGCAGGACGATGTCGGGGGCCGGCTTCGGCCGGCGCACCTCGTCCGACCCGACCACATGGTCCACCAACGGCAGCATGCCCACCAGGTCCAGGACGTGCCGGGCCCGGGCACCGCTGCGGCCGGTGGCGACCGCCAGCCCGACGCCCCGCCGACGCAGCTCGCCGAGCAGCTCCGGCGCCCCGGGCAGCGGCACGACCAGGTGCGCCAGCCGGTTGCTCTCCCGGACGAACGGGGCCGCCATCGCCGCGGGCAGGCCCATCATCCGCAGCACCTCGGGCAGATAGCGGCCGGGATGGCGGCAGTACTCGTCGACCGGCGCGACGCCGTCACCCACCACCTCGGCGTACGCGAGGGCGAACGCCTCACGGGCCACGGTCAGGCTGTCGATCAGCACGCCGTCCAGGTCGAACACGACCGCCCGGACGTCACCGGGGACGGGCCGCTCCGTCGCCGCGCGGGACACCGGCGCCACCTCCTCGACAGCGGAGCGACACGGCGGCGCGGACCGGTAGGGGTGGCCGGCCCGGGGTGTCCCGACTACGGTCGGGGCGTCCGGCACCCGGCGTGGCGGCGCCGACGTCGTCCACCGACACTATCGGAGTTCCGGCCGCGCCGGCCGTCCCGGCCCCACGCCACGCCGGTCCGGGGCGAACCGTGGAAAGGGGCCCGCACCGTGCGGCTGCTGAACTGGCTCTCCGAGTCCACCGACGAGCGTCCGGACGCGATCCGGATCGACGACCGGGTGGTGTCCTGGGTGGAGCTGCGCCGGCTCGCCTGCGCCGTCGCCGACGACCTGCGTGGCGTCGACCGGGTGGCGGTCGAGGCCACCGCCAGCCTGGAGACCGTGGTCGGGGTCGTCGGGGCGCTGCTGGCCGGCGCGGCGGTCGTACCGGTGCCACCGGACTCCGGGCCGGTGGAACGCGGCCACATCCTGCGGGACTCGGCGGCCGGCGCGTTGCTCGTGCCGGCGCACGGCGGCGGCCCGGACGAGTCCCCGGGGCCACCGACCGTGCCGGTCGACCTGAGCCGCCGCTCGGACACCGTCCACCCGGAGCCGGACCCGGCGGACACCGCGCTGATCCTCTACACCAGTGGCACCACCGGAGCCCCCAAGGGCGCGGTGCTGTCCCGCCGGGCCGTCGCCGCCTGCCTGGACGGACTCGCCGACGCCTGGGCGTGGACGCCGGACGACCTGCTCGTGCACGGGCTGCCCCTGTTCCACGTGCACGGCCTGGTGCTCGGTGTGCTCGGTCCGCTGCGCCTGGGCGGCCGGCTGCACCACGTCGGCCGGCCCCGTCCGCAGCGGTACGCGGCCGCGGCCGGCACACTCTACTTCGGGGTACCCACCGTCTGGTCGCGGATCGTCGCCGACCCGGACGCGGCCCGCGCGCTGCGCGGGGCGCGGCTGCTGGTCTCCGGCAGCGCGGCACTGCCCGCCGCCGTCTTCGACGACCTCGCCACGCTCACCGGTCACCACGCCGTCGAGCGGTACGGCATGACCGAAACGTTGATCACGGTGAGCGCCCGCGCCGACGGGCCGCGCCGCCCCGGCACCGTCGGCCTGCCGCTGCCCGGGGTACGCACCCGGGTGGTCGACGAGCAGGGCGGCGCCGTCGCGGCGGACGGGGTCGCGATGGGCGAGCTGCAGGTGTGCGGCCCGACCCTCTTCGACGGGTACCTCAACCGGCCCGACGCCGACGCGGCGACCCGGACCCCGGACGGCTGGTTCCGCACCGGGGACGTGGCCACCATCGGCCCGGACGGCTGGCACCGGATCGTCGGGCGGGCCGCCACCGACCTGATCAAGAGCGGCGGCTACCGGATCGGCGCCGGCGAGGTGGAGGACGCGCTGCTGGCCCACCCCGATGTCCGGGAGGCCGCCGTGGTCGGCACCCCGCACCCGGACCTGGGTCAGCAGGTGACGGCGTACGTGGTGGGCGACGGGGTGGACGAGGCGGAACTGATCGACTTCGTGGCCCGGCAGTTGTCGGCGCACAAGCGTCCCCGGCAGGTACGCCTGGTCGACGCGCTGCCCCGCAACGCCCTGGGCAAGGTGCAGAAGACCCGGCTGGCGGCGGACTGAGCCCTCCCCCGGTGTCCCGGGCAGTGGCCGGCGGTCACCGGACGTGCCGGGCCCGGCGGGTTGGCGAACCGTGACGGGGACAGCCAGGCCCGGCGGGTCGGCGAATCGGCACCGGGCGACGGGCCGGGGCCGGGGCCGGGGCCGGGCGAAGGACCGGGCGGGTCAACTGGTGGCCGAGGGGATGGCGACCGCGGTGAGGACCAGGTCCCGGTCGACAAGGAAGCGGCCCCGGAAGGTGGTCACCGGCACGCCGTCGAGCACCGGGCCGGGCACCAGCAGCCGGGCGACGAACGTCCCCGCCGGGTCCACCACGATGTCGGCCTCGGCGAAGTCCAGCCACCGGCCGGTGAGCGGGAACCACGCCTTGTACACCGACTCCTTCGCGCTGAACAGCAGGCGGTCCCAGCAGAACTCTGGACGCGCGGCGGCCAGCGCGGCCGTCCGGGCCTGTTCGGCGGGCAGGGCGATCGCGTCGAGCACGCCGTCGGGCAGGGGCGCGTGTGGTTCGGCGTCGACCCCGACGGTGGCGATCGCCGCCGCGTGGGCGACGACCGCGCCCCGGTAGCCGTCACAGTGGGTCATGCTGCCGACCACCCCGGCCGGCCAACCCGGGGCACCCCGGGTACCCGGGAGGATCGGCGTCGGGGCGATGCCCAACTGCCCCAACGCCCGGCGGGCGCAGTCCCGCACCGTGGTGAACTCGCGACGACGCTTCGGCACCGAGTTCGCGATCACCTTCTCCTCCTCGGGGAAGAGCCGCAGACCTGCGGGGTCGGTGAAGGACTCGACGACCGCCACGGCCGGGGGCAGGATCCGCTCGATCACACCGGCCGATGCTAGACACCGGGCCGCCGCTCGCCACCCGTGAGGTCGGCCGCGACGGGGCCGATAGGGGTCGGGTACGGGTGCCGTCGCTGCCCCCTCCGGCCCGCTCAACCCGCCGCGATCAGCGCCGACTTCCGGACCCGCCCCTGCGGGCCACGCGGCAGTTCGTCGACGAAGCGGACGCTGCGTGGCCGGTGCCCGGCCGAGAGGAGCCGCCCCACGTGGTCGACGAGCACCTGCGCGGTGAGCCCTTCGGCGGCCACGACGTACGCGGTGACCTGCTCGCCGAGGACGCGGTGCGGCGTGCCCACCACGGCGACGTCGCGCACCCCGGGGTGGCTGAGCAGCACCTCCTCGACCTGCCCGGCGTGCACCAGGCGCCCACGGCCGCGTACCACGTCGGCACCGGGCCGGCCCATGATCCGGTGCGATCCGTCGGCGGCGACGGTGGCCAGGTCGCCGGTGGCGTGCCACCCGTCGGCGGGCACCCGACCCGAGTCGCCGACGTAGCCGCTGAACAGCGTCGGCCCTCGGATGCTCAACTCGCCGACCGACTCGCCGTCGGCGGGCACCGGTCGGCCGTCGGAGTCGAGGATCCGGGTCTGGACGCCGGGCAGGGGTGTCCCGGAGACCCCGGGAGCGCAGCGGGCGTCGGCGTTGCCGGTCACCGCGACGAGGGTCTCCGTCGTCCCGTACCCCTGGATGGGCGAGTGCGAGGTCAGCAACCGCAGCCGCTCGGTCACGGCGGGGGCCAGCGGTGCGTCGCCGGAGACCAGGATCCGCGCCGAGGACAGGGTCCGGGCCCAGGGACGGTCGCGCGAGATCCGGTCCCACTGATCGGGGACGGCCAGGTAGATCGTGCCGACCGGACCGGCGGCGGCGTGCCGGTCGAGGTGCACGAACCGGCTGCCCACCCGCAGCGCGCCGAGCAGGCCGACCACCAGGCCGTACGCCCGGAAGAGCGGCGCGCCCTGGACGAGGACGTCGTCCCCGCTCCACCGCCAGGCGTCGGCCAGCAGGTCCAGGTCGGCGGCGATCGCGCGGCGGGAGATGCGCACCCCGCGCGACGGGCCGCCGACGCCGCCGGTGTAGAGGATGACCGCGTCCGCGCCCGGCGCCGGTTCGGGTTGCTCCGTCCAGGACCGCTGGCGGAGGTCGACCGGGACCACGGGCAGCGCGGGCGCGCCGGGAACGCCGCCGAGCAGGGCCGCCGCGCCGGACTCGCGCACGATGCGTCGCCGCTCGCCCGCGCCGGCGCCCGGGGGCACCGGCACCAGTGGCACGCCGGCCTGGACGGCTCCCACCATGCCGACCACGGCCTCCAGGCTGGGTGTCGCCTCGACCGCGACCGCGGGGGCGCCCCGGATCCGGTCCGCGACGGCGTTCACGCAGCCGAGCAGGTCCTCGCTGGAGAGGACCCTGCCGGCCACCCGGAGCGCGTCGGCCCGGTCGGCGCCGGATCCCCGCAGCGCCGGCAGCAGTGTCATCCGACCTAACCCCTGTCGAGGGCGTTGACGAGTTTCCCCAGTGGCTGGGTCGTCACGCCAGGAAAACCTTCAGGTCATGGGTGCCCACGCCCCATATCCTGTGGCTGAGCCATCGGCGCGGATGCCTTGAAATTAGGCTGCGCTAAGGGCGGGCACAACCCCTAGCCTTACCGGCCGGGTAGCGGCGAGCGATCCGCTCGACACAGGCCGGGGCAGGTGGGACCGGGTCCGGTCGCAGTGGTCGGCACGGTTCTCCGGGTGGCCCGGGCACCGACGGACCGGCTCCGGCGCAGAGCGGCGCGGCAATAGTGCGGGTCTCCATTTTTCAGTGGCAGCGGACAATGGCTCTGATTCACATGCTTTGACCTTGGTGAATCACTTCGTTCGGGTGCCGGGTAAGCGCGGGGGCACCACCGTCGCCTCAATTCACGAATCGCCCGGCACGCCATAGTAATTCTTTAACGGCAAGTTACGCTAAACGGCGACCAGACGCCCGAATCGGGCAAGCCGGGGCGATGATGCGGATCAGGATTTTCCCGCTCGCACGATCTCGACCCGAACCCGGCTCCGCGCCGATTCGACGACAGCAGCGGGGCAAACGCGAGAGATATTTCGGATGCACTCCGTCATCAACCGTCCGCGCTCCGGCGTCAGCCCGGACCTGCGCGGGAGCAGCCGGGCCGCCACCCGGACGGCGGCACTCCCGTCGAACCGGGGCGGCCGGAGCCCGAGCGCCTCGGCCCGGCATAGCCGGGCGGCGTCGACCGGCGGCGAGAGCCAGGGTGGTGGCCCGCACTGAGCAGGACGTCCGTCCAACCAGACCGCCGACGGACCGGCCCACGCCGGATCGACGGCCGCGGCGCCACCGACGCGCCGACCACGACGAGGAACGGGACGCGACCTCCGGACGGGCCGGGTCCTCGGGGCGGAGATCACCCACCGGATCCGGAGAAGCACCCTCGGCACGGCCATCGGGACGGCGTCACGTTTTCCGGCCTATTGCCGGCAAGACCGAGAAAGGGCACCAACCGGCCACTCGGCAACGCTGGCGTCACGTTCCGAAACCGTGCCACAACTGTCCATGATCGGGCGACCCGGCGGCGAGGAGAGGCTCGCGTGCGGCCAAACGGATGTTTGCCTATCCTTTACAAACCTCGACTTGCCGCCCATTTGCCGGGCTGACATACTCCCACGATGCACGGTGATCGATAGCGAGGGGTGCGTCCGGGCGGCTTGTCGAATTGCCGAATCAGCAGGTGGAAGCAGGATGTCGAAGCCACAGAGCAGGCACGTTGGTCGATGACTTCCATGCGACGTACAATCACTGGCTATATTTTTGAATGCAGGAATATGTCGAGGATCGGGCGGGCTCGGACCCCAGCGGGAGAGCAGGCGGGCCCCGGACGGACGGGCCACCGGGTGGCTGCGGTGACCGTGCGCGTCGCGGGACGCCGCCCATGACGCTGACCGAACGGAGCCCGCAGCTCGACGTCCTCACCGACCGGCTCGGCGATCTGCTGCGACCCGGCGGTCCGTCCGCGGCCACCCCGCGGGTGACGGCGGTGTCGGGACCCGTCGGTGTCGGCAAGACCAGTGTGTTGCACGCCTTCGCCCGACGGGCGGTCGAAGCCGGCGTGGGATTCCTCGGCGCGAGCGCCTCCCGTGCCGAGCGCGCCGTGCCGCTGGAGGTCGTCCGCCAGCTCGTCCGGGCGGCCACGCTGGACGACGACACCCGCGACCGGATCGGGCGGCTGATCGACCAGGGCGCCATCGCCTGGACCGAGGCGGACAAGGACGAGGAGCGGCTCGCCCCGATCATCGCCGCGCTCGGCGGCGAACTGCTCGAGCTGGCCGGGCGACAACCGCTCGTCATCGCGATCGACGACGTGCACCACGCCGACGTGCCGTCACTGCGCTGCCTGGACTACGCCGCCCGGCGCGTGGCCGGGCTTCCGGTGCTGATCGTCCTCAGCGAGTCACCCCGTACCGGGCCGTGGCACCCCACCGTCTACGCGGAGCTGTTACAGCCCGCGCGTCTGCACCGCGTCCGGCTCCCCCTACTCAGCCGGGACGGGACGTACCAGGTCCTGGCCGACCGACTCGGTGCGCCGGTGGCCCGGACCATCGCGGCGGAGGCACACCGGATCAGCGGCGGCAACCCCCTGCTGGTGCAGGCGTTGGCCGACGACCACCAGGCCGCCGGCGGACGGGCGGACCGGCCGGTCGCCGCGGAGGCCTTCCGCGAGGCCGTGCTGAGCTGTCTCTACCGCTGCGACCGTCTGGTGCTGGAGGCCGCCCGGGCCCTGGCCGTGACCGAGGAGCCGTTGCACGGTCCGCTGCTCTCCCACCTCGTCGGTATCCGCTCGGAGTGGAACCTGCGGGCGATCGACGTGTCGACCAGCGCGGGCCTGATCACCGAGGCCGGGCTCTGCCATCCGGCGGTCGGCCAGGCGGTGCTCGACGGCATGACGGCGGAGGAGCGTGCCCGGCTGCACCGGGCCGCCGCCGGCCTGCTGCACGCCGACGGCGCGCCGCCGGTCCGGGTCGCCACGCACCTGGTCCGGACCGACGCCCTCGACGAGCCCTGGATGGCCCAGACGCTGCTGGACGCCGGAGAGCAGGCGATGCTCGACGGTGAGGTGGACACCGCGCGACGGTTCCTGCGCCGCGCCAACCGCGACTGCGCGGACGAGCGCCTGCGGGCCCGGATCCGCTCCGCCCTGGCCCGCGCCGAGTGGCGCCTCGACCCCCGGGCCGCCGTCCCCCACCTGCTGGGGGTCGCCACCGCAGTGCAGGCGGGACACCTGGGCAGCCAGCAGGCCGCAGGACCGATCCAGTACCTGCTGTGGCACGGTCAGATCGACCGCGCGGTCGAACTCGTCCGACATCTCGACCGACGGGCGGACAGCGACGACCCCCGCTCCGCCGCCGAACTGCTCATCACCAGGGGGTGGATGGCCACCCTCTACCCCGGGTTGGCGGTGTGCGACCGGGGCCGGCCGCACGTCGCCGGCCGCGACCCGCTGACCCTGGCTCGGGTCAAGCGCCGGCTCCGCGGTGTCACCATGCTCGGGTCCGTGCTCGAACGGGGTGACACCAGCGCGGTCGAGGACGCCGAACGGGCCCTGGCCACCCTCGGCCTGGACGACGAGGCGAGCATGTGGACCGCCGTCTGCGCGGTCACCGCGATGATCTACGCCGACCGGCTCGACCTCGCCGGGGACTGGTGCGAACGGCTGGAGCGCGCGGCCGCCACCCGAGGGCACCCCACCCCGACGGCCATGATCGCCGCCCTGGCGGCGGCCGTCGCCGGCCGGCGAGGCGACCTGACGCGGGCGCGGGACCTTGCCGAGGGGGCACTGGACCGACTCTCACCGAAGGGGTGGGGTGTGGTCGTGGGGCTGCCGCTCGCCGTCCGGCTGGGGGCCCTGACCGGCCTGCAGGAGTGGGACGAGGCCGCGGCCTGCCTCCGGGTCCCGGTGCCGCCGGCGCTGTTCGAGACCCCGTTCGGCCTGCACTACCTGCACGCCCGTGGTACGCACGCGCTGGCCTCCGGCAGCCCGGACACCGCGCTGGCGGACTTCCAGCTCTGCGGCCAGCTGATGTCGTCCTGGCGGCTGGACCTGCCGGCCCTCGTGCCGTGGCGGACCGAGTCGGCCCGGGCGCTGCTGCTGATGGGCCGCCGACAGCAGGCCGAGCGGCTGGTCCGGGAGCAGCTGAAGCTGCTGCGCCCGATGCACGTGCGGTACCGGGCGGGCGCGTTGCGGGTGCTGGCCGCGACCGAGGACGGACCCGACCGCGTCCGGCACCTGCGCACCGCCGTCCGACTGCTACGCCAGTGCGGCGACCGGATGCAGCTGGCGCACACCCTCACCGACCTCGGCCAGGCCTACCAGCAGGCCGGTGACCTGCGGCAGGCACGCGACGCGGCCCGCGCGGCCCGCACGCTCGCCCAGGAGTGCGGGGTTCCCGTGCTGCGCCCCGCCGCCCCCGCCGCCCGGAACGGATCCGTCGACCCGAGCGGCGAGGCGGCGCTGCTGGTGACGGGGCTCAGCGAGGCCGAGTCCCGGGTGGCCACACTGGCCGCACAGGGGCACACCAACCGGGAGATCGCCGAGCGGATGTTCCTCACGGTCAGCGCCATCGAGCAACGGCTGACCCGGATCTACCGCAAGCTCGACGTCCACTCCCGCAGCGAACTGGCCGCCCGGCTCCGGCCCGGCCGCTGACGCCGGCCCACCGCCGTCCACCACCGCCGTCCATCGCCGCCCCGAGCCGGCGGTGGACGGCGGCATGTTCCTGGGCCGGCGATACTGCGAAGGCGACGGCGGTGTCCCTTGTGCGGCGGCCCCGGCCGGCGACAGCGGTGTCTCATGGACGGCCGTCCCGGCGGCCCCGCCTGCGGAGATGCCCTACCACGCCACATGGCGGAAACCCGTTGTCCACCGCGACGACACCTGCCGCCCCACGGTCGGTAACGACCCCCCTGACGGCCGTCGGCGCAACCCCTAATCTGCCACAGGGGCTGCACGTTTACCGGAGAAACGATGGGGTCCCGAGCCCGTTGTCGCACGCCACGGGCGGTGCCAGACTCCCTTCAACCGGATCGCTCGCCGTCGGGGGAAGGCGCGGTCCGATGAGGACATTCATGTCCACCCGGCTCGGTGGCCGGGCGCGTCCACCCCTACCCGAGGTCCTGACCGGGTACGCGGAGTGGACCGGCCACCGTCCGGTACTGGGGGGGCGGTGTCGGCCAGCATCGGTGCGTCTGGTGCGGCACCGCGCGGGAAAAGGGGTCGACACACGGTGCTGGTACAGCGAGAAGAACAGATGTCCCGACTGCGGCGGGCCTTCCACGCCTGCGAGGAGCAGCAACGAGGGCAGGTCGCACTCGTCACGGGAGCGGTGGGCAGCGGCAAGACGAGCCTGCTGGAGTCCTTCAGCGAGTGGACGAAGTCCGCCGGGGGACGGGTGCTCGCCGCAGCGGGCTCACGGGCGGAGCGCGGACTCCCGCTGGGGGTACTGGGGCAGTTGCTGCACAGTACGCGGTTCGACGAGGAGGCGACGGCCCCACTGCAGGGCCTGATGCGGGACGCCGCCGCCGTACCCCTACCGGAGCCGGGCGCGGACGCGGCGGACGGATCGTCCGCAGCCGACCGGGCCTGGGCGCCCCTGTTGCACGGGCTCTTCACGGCGCTGCTCGACCTGGCCGGCCCCGGACCGCTCGTGCTCTTCGTCGACGACGTGCACCACGCCGACCCGGCTTCCCTGCACTGCCTGCTCTACGTCACCCGCCGGCTGCGCCACGCCCCCATCATGGTGGTGCTCGCCGAGGCGTCGGCGCTGCGCCCGGCGCACCCGCTGTTCCGCGCCGAACTGCTCAGCCAGCCGCACTTCTCCCGGATCACGCTGCCGCCGCTGACCGTCGACGCCATCGCCCGCCTGGTCGACGGCGAGACCGGTGCCGCCCGGGAGACCGCCGAGCGCTGCTTCAGCATGACCGGTGGCAATCCGCTGCTCACCCGCGCGTTCATCGACGAGCGGAGCCCGGACGGGACGGACGACGACCCGACGCAGGAACTCGCCTTCGGCGACGCCTTCGACCAGGCGGTGCTCGGCTGTCTCTACCGCCACGAGCCCGGCGTCCGGCGGGTGGCGCAGGCGCTGGCGGTGCTGAGCCGCCCGACCCCGGCGGAACTGCTCGGTCACCTGCTCGACATGGTGCCCGAGGCGGCCGTGCCGGCGGTACGGGTGCTGCGCACCTCGGGGCTGATGAAGGGCGACCAACTGCGCCACCCGCGGATCCTGCGGTCGATCCTGGCCGACATGTCGCCCGAGGAACGGCGGGGCATGCACCAGCGGGCGGCCGAGGTGCTGCACGAACACGGCGCGGAGCCGACCACGGTCGCCGAACACCTGGTCGCCGCGGGCTGGGCGGACGCCGGCTGGACGGTGCCGGTGCTGCAGGACGCCGCCGCCCACGCGCTGGCCTCGGGACGGCCCGACGTGGCCACCAGCTGCCTGCGCCTGGTGACCCGCGCCGAGGTGGACGAGCCGCAGCGGGCCGCCACCGCCGCGATGATGGTCAACGCCCGCTGGCAGGTCAACCCGCTGACCGTCAACGGGCAGCTCACCCACCTGGTGGAGACGGCCCGTGCCGGGCGGTGGTCCACCGCGGACGCGCTGGCCGCCGTGCCGTACCTGCTCTGGCAGGGGCGGCTGGAGGAGGCCGCCGAGATGGTCGAGGGCTGCGCGGCCGACGACGACGGCCCCGCCGGCGCCCCCGGTCGGCTGCGCGCCATGCAACTGCTGCTCGCCCTCTCCCACCCCGAGCGCCTGGCGAGCCTCCGCGACGCCCCGGGCGCCGGGGGCCGGGCGGCCGCCGGCAGCCCACAGTTGCAGGCGCTGACCGCGCTCGGCGCGGCGCTGTCGCCGATCGCCGAGCACGACGCCGTGACCGCCGCCGAGCAGATGCTGCACCGGCACCACGCCGACGACGGCACGCTGCCCCTGCTGACCGCCCCGCTGCTGGCCCTGCTCTGGTCGGGCCGCGCGGACCGGGTCGCCGTCTGGGGTGACCTGCTGCTCGACCGGCCGGCCGTGCGGCACGCCCCGGTGTGGCGGGCGGTGATCCGGGCGCTGCGGGCCGAGGCGGCGCTGCGCCTGGGCGACCTCCCCGGCGCCGAGGACCACGCCCGGGCCGCGCTGGAGGACGTCCCGGCACCGGCCTGGGGGGTGGCCGTCGCCGGGCCGCTGGCCACCCTGATCGCCTGCGCGACCGAGGCCGGCCGGTTCGGTGAGGCCGACCGGTGGCTGGCCCAACCCGTGCCCCCGGGCATGTTCCGCACTCCGCTCGGCCTGCACTACCTGACCGCCCGTGCGCGGCACCACCTGGCTCTGGGCCGACCGCACGCGGCCAGTGCCGACCTGCGCCGGTGCGGCGAGCTGATGCGGGCCTGGGGCGTGGACGTCGCCGCGCTGGCGCCGTGGCGGCTGGAACTGGCCCGGGTGCAGCTGGGCATCGGCAACAAGACGCACGCCACCCAGCTGCTCCAGGAGCAGTTGCGGGTGCCGCACGGCGTGGACGACCGGACCCGGGGCCGTACGCTGCGACTGCTCGCCACCACCGCCGCCCCCGACCACCGGCGCAAGCTGCTCTCGGAAGCGGTCAACCTGCTCCAGTCGTGCGGGGACCGCCTCGAACTGGTCCGGGCCCTCGGCGACACCGGTCAGACGCTGCAACGGGCGGGCGACTCGGCACGGGCCCGGCTGCTGGTCCGCCGGGCGTACCAGCTCGCGCAGGACTGCGGGGCGTCGGTGCTGGCCCAGCGGCTGGTCCGCCGCGAGCCGGGTGGCGGCATACCGGCCGGGTACCCGACGGCGGAGACGCCGGAGCCGGAGGACGGGCTGAGCGAGGCCGAGCGCCGGGTCGCCGCGCTGGCCGCCCAGGGACACACCAACCGGCAGATCTCCAGCAAGCTCTTCATCACGGTGAGCACGGTGGAGCAGCACCTCACCCGGGTCTACCGCAAGCTGGACGTCAAGCGGCGTACCGACCTGCCGGCCCGACTCGTCGCGCACGCCGAGCCGCTGGCCGAGGAGGTCTCCGGCGCGGCGGTGTGAGCGGCCGTACCCGAAGTGCCCCCGGTGGACGACCACCGGGGGCACCGTCGTACGAGAAACCGGCCTCAGCGGGCGGCGACGGCCCGACCGGCCTCGTCGCGCAACCGCAGCACCAGGTCGGCGGCGGCGGTGACCCCGCCGGCCTGTCGCAGCCGCCGGCTCCACAGCGCCGCCCGGTCGGAGAAGGTCCGCTCGGTGAGCAACCGGCGAAGCTTGGCCACGATGTCGGCGACGTCGAGGGTGTCGTCGTGCTCGACGGCCAGCGCCACGCCCGCGTCGACGACCCGGACCGCGCCGTCGTGGCAGTCGAACCAGAACGGCATCACCAACTGCGGGACGCCGAACCAGGCCGCCTCGTGCACGGCGTTGGCGGCGGCGTGGTTGAAGAACACCCGTACGTGCGGATGGGCCAGGACCTCGACCTGCGAGGGCAGCCACGACTCGATCCGCAGGTTCGCCGGCAGGTCGGCGGCGGGCGGCAGGAACCGCTGCCGGTCGGCCGGCAGCCTCCACAGCACGTGGTGCTCCGGCCCGATCCGGGCGGCGACCTCGACCAGCGCGGCCACCTGAGCGGCCGACGGGCGCATGATGGTGCCGAATCCGATGTAGACCACCGAGTCGTGGGCGTCCAGCCAGGCGCGCAGGTCGGCGCCGTCCGGGCTGGCGGGAATCTCCCGGGGCACCATCGAACCGACCATCCGCAGCTTCGCCGGGGCGGTGGCGAACGGATACTCCAGGCCGAAGACCGTGTACGCCAGCAGCGCCTGAGCCACCTCGGCGTACCGGGAGGGGCGCAGCTCGACGTTGTCGATCCCGGCGGCCCGCCGGCGCTCGGCGGCCGCGGTGTTACGGGCCAGCCGCTCGGGCTTCATCAGGGTCTTCAACAACGCGTCCCGGTGGCGGCCGTTGGCGGCCTGCTGGCTCGGGCTCATGTGCAGCGGCAGACCGGACAGCGGCATCGGGTACGTCGGTGGCAGGTTGTCCTGCAGGAAGTTCGACGGCGGCACCGAGACGCTGATGACGAACGGGACGCCCCGGGTGGTCATCGCGTCCATGCCGAACGAGGCGAACGAGTCGACCACGGCCAGCGCCGGCCTCACCTCGTCGACGAGGTCCAGGCAGCGTCCGTAGAGCTCGTGCAGGTGCTCGTAGTCGACGGACGTGTCGACGTAGCTGGCGAAGTTGTCCACCCGCGACCCGGCCGACATCCGCCGGTGGGTCTCGTCGTCCCAGTGCTCGGGGCGTATCTCGAGGCGGGGCGGGCCGAGCGACAGGAAGCGCAGCTCCCCGTCGCCCGGCAGGCCCTCGATGTCGGCCCGGCGCTCGTCGGTGCAGGCGAACCGGACCCGCCGCGTCCCCCGGCGCTTCAGCTCGCCGGCCAGGGTCAGCAGCGGGTTGAACAGCCCGGAGCTGCCCGAGCTGACGATCAGCAGCACGCCGTCGTCGGCCGTCACCGCGCCGGTTCCTAGTCCATGGCCCGGCGCATGAAGCCGCGGATGCCGACGGTGGTGAACAGTACGAACACTCCGGCCAGGACGAGCAGGTCGAGCCAGAGCGGCACCGACTCGACCCCCGGCGGGGCGACGAGCGACCGGGTGGCCTCGCTGACGTAGGTCAGCGGGTTGATCGCGCAGATCACCTGGAACCAGGGCAACGAGTCCAGGGCCCGCAGCGGGAACTGGGTGGCGCCGGTGAACATCAACGGCGTCAGGGTCACGGTGAACATGATCTGGATGCGGTGCGGCGGGACCAGGGTGCCGAACGTCAGCCCCATCGCCGCGCCGACCAACGCACCGATCACCAGGACCCCGAGCACCTGGATCACCGTCGACAGCGGCCAGGTGACACCGAGCATGAGCATGCCGATGGGGATGAGCACGATCCCGGCGACAAGGCCCCGGATCGCCCCGAAGACGATCTTCTCGAAGGCGACCAACGGGACGGCCATCGGCGCGAGCAGGCGGTCCTCGATCTCCCGGGTGAAGGAGAAGTCCATCACCATCGGCAGCGCGGTGTTCTCCAGGCCGATCAGGAAGGCGTTGAGCGCGATCACACCGGGCAGCAGCACGTTGGCGAAGTCGTCGCTGGCGTACCCGAGGTCCTTGAGCACCTTGCCGAAGATCAGCAACATGAACAGCGGCTGGAGGAACACCTGGGCGAAGAACGCGCCCAGCTCCCGGCCGGTGACGAACAGGTCGCGCCAGAGCACCGCCCGGAAGGTGGCGAACTGGTCCAGCCACCGCACCGACGCGGGCGTGACGGCCGGCGACGGCGTGGGCGGGCTGGCGGAGGCGGTGACGCTCACCGAAGTTCCCTTCCGGTCAGGTGGATGAAGACGTCTTCGAGGCTGGGCTGGCCGATGCTGAGGTCACGGACCTCGCACCGCAGGTCGGTGAGGATCTTCAACGCCATCGGCACGGCGTTGGCCGGCGCGGAGCCGGTGTAGAGGCGGAACGACAGGGTGGCGTCCGGGTCGGGCGCGGCCTCCGGCATCGGCATCGGTGGCATGCCCGGGAACATCGGCATGCCGGCCGAACCGCCGGCGCGCAGCCGCTCCACCCGCTCGACGTCGGGGACGTTGCCGAGGGCGGCCTGCACCTCCTCGGCGGGAGCGCCGGCGGCGACCACCAGGGTCAGCGTGCTGCTGCCCGGCAGGGTCCGGGTCAGCGCGGCCGGGGTGTCCAGGGTGAGCAGCTTGCCGTGGTCGACGATGCCGACCCGGTCGCAGAGCTTCTCCGCCTCGTCCATGTCGTGGGTGGTCACCACGACGGTGACCCCGGACTGCTTCAGCTCGGCGATCCGGTCGTGCACGAAGAGCCGGGACTGCGGGTCGAGACCGCCGGAGGGCTCGTCGAGGAAGAGCACCCGGGGCGAGTGCATCAACGCCCGGGCGATCATGGTGCGCTGCGCCAGGCCACCGGAGAGGAAGTCGGTCCGGGCGTTGGCGAAGTCCTTGAGCCCCATCTGCTCCAGCAGTTCGTCGGCCCGCCGGATCCGCCGCGCCCGGGGCACCCGGTGGTACGCCGAGTGGAACAACAGGTTCTGCCGGACGGTCAACGCCCGGTCCAGGTTCACCCGCTGCGGCACCACCGCCAGCAACTGCCGGGCCACGGCCGGGGCACGGACCACGTCCGCCCCGCAGACGGTGGCCCGTCCCGAGGTGGCCCGTACCCGGGTCGTCAGCACTCCGATCGTCGTGGTCTTGCCGGCGCCGTTCGGCCCGAGCAGACCGAAGACCTCACCGGCGGCGACGGAGAAGCTCAGTCCGTCCACCGCCGGCGGCATGTTGGGCTGGTACCGCTTGACCAGCTCCTCGACCACCACTGCTTCGTCCACGTCGCCATGCTCCCGTCCTGGTCCCCTCAGGGGACAGATGTCCGTCACATCGATAGGGGGTGCTAGGGGCAGGCCAGGGGCGTGCCGCACCCCTGGTCACAAACCGCGTCCGGCCAGCCACTCGTGCACGGTCCCGGCCAGCTCGGGACCCCGCTCGCCGACCATGGTGAAGTGGTCGCCGGCCGCGTCCACCGCCTCGTGCGGGTACGGCCACCGCGACCGCCAGCCGTCGGGCTCACCCGCCCACTCCCCCAGCGGTTGGCTGGCCCGCACCAGCAGGGTCGCCGCGTCCATCGGCGCGGGCTGCCAGTCCAGGAACAGCGGCAGGTAGCCGGCCCAGGCCGTGGTCCGGTAGTCGTCCATCGGGGTGTACGCGCTGTCCCGCTCGACCATCCCGTCGAGCAGCTGCGACGTCCAGCCGCCGAGCACCTCGCTGTTCGCCGGGTAGGTGTCCATCAGCACCACCGCGGCCGGCACGCGGCCCTGGCGTTCCAGCTCCCGGGCGAGCACGTTGGCCACCATCGCTCCTCCGGAGTGCCCGGCCAGCACGAACGGGCCGTCGCCGACGGTGCGCAACACGGTGTCGGCGTGCACCCGCAGCAGCGCGGGCAGGTCGGCGGGGAGTTCCTCGCCGACGCCGAAACCGGGGTTGGGCAGCGCCCACACGTCCCGCCGGCCACGGAAGCCGGCCGCGACGCGGGCGTACTCGTGCGGGCCGGAGAGCAGCGACATGGTGCAGCAGCAGACGACCGGGGTGCCGGGGCCCTCCGCCAGCCGGAGGATGCCGGCCGGGCGGGTCAGCTGCGCCGGCTCGGTGAAGGCGGGCCGGAACTGGGCGAGCTTGACCAGCAGCTCGGCGTAGCCGGCCGCGTCCTCCCGCGCCTTCGGCTGGCGGAACAGGCCGCCGAGAATGCCGCCCGCTCCCTCCGGGGTGCCCTCGGCGGAGCCGCCGCCCGGGTCGCCGGCCGCGTCCGCGCCGAGGATCTGGCCGAGCAGGTGCCGGGCCAGCGCTGCCGGGGTGGGATGGTCGAACAGCAGGGTGGCCGACAACTCGGCGCCGGTGTCCTGCCGCAGCGCGTCGCGCAGTTCCAGCGCGGTCAGCGAATCGAAGCCCAGCTCCAGGAAGTCCCGGTCGGCCTCGATCGCCCCGGGCGAGGCGTGCCCGAGCACGGTGGCCACGTGCGCCCGGACCAGGTCCAGCAGGATGCGGTGCCGGTCGGCGGCGACGCTGCCGGCCAGCCGGTCGCGCAGCGCCCGGGCCGGGTCGGCCGGCTCGCCGCCGTCGCGCCCGTCCGGGTCGGCGGCCGCCTCGGGCACGCCGCGCAGCAGCGCGCTGGGGCGTACCACGGTGAAGGCCGGCACGAACGTGGGCCAGTCGACGTCGGCGACGGCGACCTCGTCGTCACCGCGCCCGAGCGCCTGCTGCACCGCGGCGACGGCCAGGTCGGCGTCGAGCGGCCGGATCCCCCGGCGACGCAGCGGGGCCGGCTCGGCGACCTCGTCGGCCCAGGGCACCCAGGCGAGCACGGTCGCCGGCCGACCGACGGCCCGACGGCGGGCGGCCAGCGCCGCCAGGCCGGCGCCGGTGGCGGCGGCGACGGCCGCGCCACCGCTGCCCCAGGTGGCGGCGGTGGAGGTGAAGACGACGAACTCGTCGACCGGGCGGTCGGTGACGGCGGCGTCCAGCGCCGCCACGGCGGTGACCCGCTCGGCGACGGCGGCGGCCAGCCCGGCCGGGTCGGTCGCGGTGACCGGGTCACCGGCCCCGCCGGAGTCGGCGACGTGCACCACCGTGCGCACCGGCGTTCCGGCGGCGGCGAGCCGGTCCAGTGCCCCGGGCAGCGCGGCGGGGTCGTCGACCACGGTGACCTCGACGGACAGGTCGGCGGGGGCGTCGGGTCCGACCAGCAGCAGGTGGGGCGCGCCGCAGTCGGCCAGCCAGCGCAGCAGGTGCGGGGCGCGCACGGCCGCCGTCCCGTGCACCAGCACCGCACCCCGGGGTCGCCAGTCCTCGTCGGAGGCCGGACCGGTGGGGGCCCGCTCCAGCCGACGGGCGTACACCCCGCCGGCACGCACGGCGAGCTGGTCCTCGCCGCCGCCGACCGCGACGGCGCGGGCCAGCGCGGCGTACGCGGTGTCGTCCGGGTCGGCCGGCAGGTCCACCAGGCCTCCCCAGAGCCGCGGCGTCTCGAGCGCCAGCACCCGCCCGAGCCCCCAGACGGACGCCCCGGCGACGTCCGGCGCGGCGTCGTCGGCGTCGACGGCGACGGCACCGCGGGTCACGCACCAGACCGGCGCGGTGGACCCGGCGTCGGCGAGGGCCCGGATCAGGGCGGCGGTGCCGGCCAGCGGGCCCGAGGCCCAGGCCGCGACGTCCCCGACCGGCCCGTCGACCTCGACGTCGTGCGGGGCGGACACGTTCGCGGCGAGCAGCGAGACCACCAGGGCCGGAGGCGGGCCGGCGACGGCGGCGGGCAGGTCGTCCGGCGCGACGGGCACCGGGGACAGGCCGGTGGCGGCCAGCGCGGCCAGCAGCGCATCGGTGACGGTGCCCGGATCGGCGACGACCAGGCAGGGACCGGCCGGCGCGACGACGGGCGGCAGGTCGACGCGGGTCCAGGTGCTCCGGTACCGCAGCGCGTCCAACTCGTCGCGGCGACGCCGTCGTCCCCGGTACGCGGCGAGGGCGGGCAGCAGGTCGACGAGGGCGTCGCGCCGCTCGGCGTCGACACCGAGGACTGCGGCCAGGGCGGCCGGCTCGTCGGTCTCCACGGCAGCCCAGAACTCCCCGTCGGCGGCGTCGGCCACCGGCCGGGGGTCGAGGTCGAGCACCACCGGCTCGGGCCAGTACCGCTCGTGGTGGAAGGCGTAGGTGGGCAGCTCGACCCGGGCGGCGTCGGTACCGGCGAAGAGGGCGGCCCAGTCGACGCCGGCCCCGCGCAGGTCGACGGCGGCGAGGGCGGCGAGCAGGGTGGCGGCCTCCGGCTGGTCGCGGCGGCCGACCGGGACGAAGGCCGCCGGGTCGGCGTCGGGCAGGCACTCCCGGGCCAGCGCGGTGAGCGCGCCGTCCGGCCCCAGTTCCAGGAACGTGCCGGCCCCGGCGGCGGCGAGGGTGGCCATCCCGTCGTGGAAGCGGACCGTGTCGCGGACGTGGTCGACCCAGTATCCGGGGTCGGTGGCCTCGGCGGCGGTGAGCACGGCGCCGGTGCGGTCGGAGACCAGCGGCAGCGTCGGCGGGTGCCAGCTGACCTTCTCCGCGACGACCCGGAAGTCGGCCAGCACCGCGTCCATCCGGGCGGAGTGGAAGGCGTGGCTGACCCGTAGCCGGCGCACCTGCCGGCCCTGGGCGGTGAGCCGTTCCCCGGCCGCCAGCACCGCGTCGGTGTCGCCGGAGAGCACCACCGACGCCGGCCCGTTCACCGCGGCCAGCGCCACCCCGTCGCCGAGCAGCGGGGTCACCTCGGCCTCGGTGGCGCGTACCGCCAGCATCGCCCCGCCCTCGGGCAGGGCCTGCATGAGCCGGCCCCGGGCGGCCACCAGGGCGGCGGCGTCGGCCAGCGACAGCACCCCGGCGACGTGCGCGGCGGCCAGTTCGCCGATGGAGTGGCCGAGCAACTGCTGTGGACGCAGGCCCCACGCGGTGACCAGCCGGTACGCGGCCACCTCGTACGCGAACAACGCCGGCTGGGTGAACTCGGTGCGGTCCAGCAGGGCCGCCTGCGGCGTGCCGGCCGCGGCGAAGACCACCTCGCGCAGCGGGCGGGCCAGGTGCCGGTCGAGTTCGGCGGCCACCTCGTCGAAGGCGGCGGCGAACACCGGGAACCGGCGGTGCAGTTCGGCGCCCATGCCGGGGCGCTGCGCGCCCTGGCCGGTGAAGAGGAAGGCGAGCTTGCCGGCGGGGCGGGCCACCCCGCGCACCACGTGCGGGTTCGCGGCGTCCTCGGCGACGGCCCGCAGGCCGGCGCGCAGCGCGTCGGCGTCGTCGCCGGTCACCACGGCCCGGTGCGGCAGCGCCGCCCGGGTCGTGACCAGCGAGTACGCCACGTCGGCCGGACGCAGGTCGGGGTGGGCGGTCAGGTGCGCCAGCAGTCGGCGGGCCTGACCGGCCAGGGCCGGCGCGGAGCGGGCGGAGACGATCCACGGCGCCGGTGGGGCGGGCGCGCCGGCCGGCCGGGCGGGCCCGGCGTCGGCGGGGTCGGCCTGCTCGACGATGGTGTGCGCGTTGGTGCCGCTGACGCCGAACGCGGACACCCCGGCCCGGCGTGGCCGGCCGGTCTCCGGCCAGGGCGTGGCGCCGGTCAGCAGGGTCACCGCCCCGGCGGACCAGTCGACGTGCGGGGTGGGCTCGTCGACGTGCAGGGTGGGCGGCAGCACCCCGTGCCGCATCGCCAGAACCATCTTGATCACCCCGGCCACGCCGGCGGCGGCCTGGGTGTGCCCGATGTTCGACTTGACCGATCCGAGCAGCAGCGGCCGGTCCGCCGGCCGCTGCCGGCCGTACGTGGCCAGCAGCGCCTGCGCCTCGATCGGGTCGCCGAGGGTGGTGCCGGTGCCGTGCGCCTCGACCACGTCGATCTCGTCGGCGCTCAGTCCGGCGTTCGCCAGGGCCTGGGTGATGACCCGGCGCTGGGAGGGGCCGTTCGGGGCGGTGAGCCCACTGCTCGCCCCGTCCTGGTTGACCGCGCTGCCGCGGACCACGGCGAGGACCGGGTGGCCGTTGCGGCGGGCGTCGGAGAGCCGCTCCACGAGCAGCATGCCGACCCCCTCCGACCAGCCGGTGCCGTCGGCGGCGGCGGCGAACGACTTGCACCGCCCGTCGGTGGCCAGACCACGCTGGCGGGAGAACTCGACGAAGACCGTCGGGGTCGCCATCACCGACACCCCGCCGGCCAGCGCGAGGGTGCACTCGCCGAGCCGCAGCGCCTGGCAGGCCAGGTGCAGCGCGACCAGCGACGACGAGCAGGCGGTGTCCACGGTGACCGCCGGCCCCTCCAGGCCCAGCGCGTACGAGATCCGACCGCTGGCCACGGCGGCGGCGCTGCCGGTGCCGAGGTAGCCCTCGACGCCGCCGCCGACCCCGGTGAGCAGGGCCGCGTAGTCGCCCTGGCTGCTGGTGGCCGCGTACACCCCGGTGGGCGCGCCGCGCAACGTGGTCGGGTCGATCCCGGCCCGCTCGAACGCCTCCCAGGCCGTCTCCAGCAGCAGCCGCTGCTGCGGGTCCATGGCCAGCGCCTCGCGGGGGCTGATGCCGAAGAACGCGGGGTCGAAGTCCCCGGCATCGTGCAGGAACCCGCCCTCCCGCACGTACGAGGTGCCCCGGCTGGCCGGGTCGGTGTCGTAGAGCGCGTCGAGGTTCCAGCCCCGGTCGTCCGGGAACGGGGCCATCGCGTCCCCGCCCGCGGCGATGAGGTCCCACAGCTGCTCCGGCGAGCGGACCCCGCCGGGGAAGCGGCAGCTCATCCCGATGATCGCCACCGGTTCGGTGAGGGTGGCGGCGAGCTGCTGGTTCTGCTGCCGCAGTTTCTGGTTGTCGAGCAGGGACGCGCGCAGCGCGCTGACGACCTCGTCCAGTGAGACGCTCATCGGGGGCTCCTTGCGGCCGGCCGGGTCACGAGTCGGTGCCTTCGAGGGCCATCCGGACCAGGCCGGCGACGTCGAGTTCGCTGATCTCCGCCTCCGGCGCCGTGGTCGCGACGGCGGCCACCGGTGGGGTGGCCGGGCCGGTGACCGTGCCGGCCAGCTGGAGCAGCTGGTCGAGCAGGCCGGCCTGGCGCAGCTGGTCCAGCGGGATCGCGGCGAGGACCCGGCGGACCTGCTCCTCGTCGCCGTCGGCGACGTCGGCGTCGCCGAAGAGCTCCGTGTACAGGTGGTCGGCGAGACCGGCCGGGGTCGGGTAGTCGAAGACGACCGTGGTGGGCAGCTCGTGCCCGGTCGCCGCGGTGAGCAGGTTGCGCAGCTCCACGGCGGTCAGCGAGTCGAAGCCGAGGTCGAGGAAGCCCCGGTCGGTCTCGATCGCGTCGCCGGAGGAGTGCCCGAGCACCTTCGCCGCGTCCACCCGGACCATCTCCAGCACCGCGGCCCGCCGCTCCTCGCCGGGCAGCGCCCGCAGCCCGGCCAGCAGGTCCCGACCGGCCGGCGCGGACGGCTCCGGCGCCGCGACGGGGGCGGTCAGCGCCCGCACGGCCGGCAGGTCGGCCAGCAGCGGGCTGGGCCGCAGCGCGGTGAACAGCTGGTGGAAGGTGGCCCAGTCCACGTCGGCGACGGTGACGCAGGTGTCCTGAGCGGCGACGGCGTGCCGCAGTCCGGCCATCGCCACGCCCGGCGGCATCACCCGCAGGCCCCGGCGGCGCAGTTGCTCCGGCGCGCCGTCGGTGAACATGCCCGACTCGGTCCACGGCCCCCAGGCCACCGAGGTGGCCGGCAGACCCCGGCCGCGCCGCCACTGCGCGAACGCGTCCAGGTAGGCGTTGCCGGCGGCGTACGCGCCCTGCCCGCCGCTGCCCCACACCGCCGC
The DNA here is from genome assembly GCF_900090245.1 of Micromonospora halophytica. Lineage (GTDB taxonomy): Bacteria > Actinomycetota > Actinomycetes > Mycobacteriales > Micromonosporaceae > Micromonospora > Micromonospora halophytica. Next base: position 109,886 of record NZ_FMDN01000012.1, on the reverse strand, counting down.
GATCGACGAGAAGAGCACGAACGCGTCCAGCTCGACGCCGTCGAGCAGCTCGTCGAGCAGCTCCGCGCCGACCAGCTTCGGGGCGACGACGTACGCCAGGTCCTCCAGCGTCGTCTCGGCCAGCGGCACGACCTCGCTGACCCCGGCGGCGTGCACCACCGCACGCAGCGGCGGGCCCTCCCGTCGCAGCTCGGTGACCAGGTCGGCCATGGCGGCCCGGTCTGCGGCGTCGCACCGGGCGACGTGGCAGTCCACCCCGAGGGCGGTCAGCTCGGCCAGCAGCTCCGCCGCGCCGGGGGTGTCGGCGCCGCGCCGGCTGGTGAGCACCACCCGCTCGGCGCCGGCGCCGGCCACCCAGCGGGCGACATGCCCGCCGAGCGCCCCGGCCCCGCCGGTGATCAGCACGGTGCCCCGGGGCTGCCACGGCTCGGGCTCCCCGGTGGTCACGGCGGGGGCGAGCCGCCGGACCAGCACGCCGGACTCCCGGACGGCGACCTGGTCCTCCGCGCCGTCGCCGGTGACGACGCCACCGAGGCGCATCGCCGTCCAGCTCTCGATCGTGGCGGGCAGGTCGACCAGGCCGGCCCAGCGGGTGGGCTGCTCCAGGGCGGCCACCCGGCCCAGGCCCCAGAGCGCCGCCTGCCGGGGGTTGACCGGGGCGTCGTCCTCGTCGACGCCGACCGCGCCCTGGGTGACGCACCACAACCGGGCCGCCGCGTCGAGGTCGGCGAGTTCCTGCAGCAGCCGTACGGTCGCCGCGAGGCCCCGGGGCAGCGCCGGATGGTCGGCGTGCGGGGCGTCGTCCAGGCCGAGGAAGGACAGGATCGACAGTGGGCCGTCGCCCGCGTCCAGTGCCTCGCCGAGCACGTCGGCGAGTTGCCCGCCGAGCTCGTCGGGGTCGGCGGTGGTGTCGACCGGCACGGTGGTGACGTCCGTGCCGAGGGTCCAGGTGCAGGAGTCCAGGTCGGGGTCGTCGGCCCGGTCGGCGGGCAGCAGCACCAGCCAGCGGCCGGGCTCCTGGGCCGCCGGGGTGGCGGCGAGCGGTTCCCAGATCTCCCGGTACCGGCTGGCGTCCACCAGCGACCGTTCCCGGCCACGCCGCCGCCACGCGGACAGGGCCGGCAGCACCGTACCGAACGGCTGGTCGCGGTCCACCTCCAGCTCGTGCACGAGGGAGTCGAAGTCCTCGGCCTCGACGGCCGCCCAGAACCGGCGCTCGACCTCGGTGCGGTCGTCCTCGGCGGGGAGGGTGGCCCAGACCGGCGGCTCCGGCCAGTACCGCTGCCGGTCGAACACGTACGTGGGCAGGTCGACGCGCTGGGCCCCGGTGCCCTCGTACAGGGCGGACCAGTCCGGGCTGACGCCGTGCGTGTGCAGGGCGGCGACGGCCCGCAGCAGGGTGGCCGGCTCCGGCCGCTCGCGGCGCAGGGTGGGCACCACCAGCGGGGGCCGGGCACCGGCCGGGGCACCGTCGGCGAGGACGGCCTGGGCGAGGGCGGTGAGCACGCCGTCCGGGCCGATCTCGACGTACCCGGTGCAGCCCTGCTCGCGCAGGGCCGCGACGGCGTCGGCGAAGCGCACGGCGTCGCGGGCGTGGCGTACCCAGTACGTCGGGGCGCCGAGGTCGGCGGCGTCGACCGGCCCGCCGGTGACGGTGGAGACCATCGGCACGTCCGGGTCCCGGTGCTCGAGCCGGCCGGCGACGGCGGCGAGGTCGTCGAGGACCGGGTCCATCAGCGGACTGTGGAAGGCGTGGCTGACGGTCAGCCGCCGGACCCGCACGCCGCGGGCGGTCCACTCGGCGGCCAGTTCCTCGACGGCGTCGCCGGCTCCGGAGAGCACGACGGCGGTGGGGCCGTTGACGGCGGCGACGGAGACCCGGTCGGCCCGGTCGCCGAGCGAGGCGACGACGTCGGCCTCGGTCGCGGCGACGGCGAGCATCGCCCCGCCGTCGGGCAGGGCCTGCATGAGCCGGCCCCGGGCGGCGACCAGTTCGGCGGCGTCGGCCAGGGAGAGCATCCCGGCGGCGTGGGCGGCGGCGAACTCGCCGATGGAGTGCCCGGCGACGGCGTCGGGGCGCACCCCCCACGCCTGCAGCAACCGGAACAGCGCCACCTCGACGGCGAAGAGCGCGGGCTGGGTGAACTCGGTGCGGTCCAGCAGGGCGGCGTCGTCGGTGCCGGGCTCGGCGAAGAGCACCGGCTTCAGCGGGCGGGGCAGGTGCGCATCGAGGGCGGCGCAGACCTCGTCGAGGGCGGCGGCGAAGGCGGGGAACGCCCCGGCCAGCTCGCGGCCCATCCCGGCCCGCTGCGCGCCCTGCCCGGAGAACAGGTACGCCACCTTCGGGCGGGAGGCGACGGTGCCGGTGACCACCAGCGGCGAGTCCTCACCCGCGCCGAGGGCGCGCAGCCCGGTGCGCAGCGCGATCCGGTCGGTGGCGAGGACGACGGCGCGGTGCTCCAGGGCGGCCCGGGACACCACGGAGGACCAGCCGACGTCGACGGTCGGCGGAGCCTCCGGTCCGGTGAGCTGGTCGGCCCACGGGCCGGCCTGGGCGGCCAGCGCCGTCGCGGTACGCGCCGACAGCAGCACCGGCACCACCGGCAGCCGGCCCGGGTCCCCCGCCGGTGCGGCCGGCGCGGGCTCGTCGGGAGCCTGCTCCAGGATGGTGTGCGCGTTGGTGCCGCTGATCCCGAACGACGACACGGCGGCCCGGCGGGGACGCCCGGTCACCGGCCAGGGCCGGCCCTCGGTGAGCAGCTCGACCGCGCCGACGCTCCAGTCCACCTGGTCGGTCGGCTCGTCGACGTGCAGGGTCGGCGGGAGGTAGCCGTAGCGCAGGGCCAGGACCATCTTGATGATCCCGGCGACCCCGGCGGCGGCCTGGGTGTGGCCGATGTTGGACTTGACCGAGCCGAGCAGCAGCGGCGCGCCGTCCGCCCGGTCCTGTCCGTACGTGGCGAGCAGCGCCTGCGCCTCGATCGGGTCGCCGAGCCGGGTGCCGGTGCCGTGCGCCTCGACGGCGTCCACGTCGGCGGCGGTGAGGCCGGCGTTGGCGAGCGCCTGCCGGATCACCCGCTGCTGGGCGGGACCGTTGGGGGCGGTGAGGCCGTTGGACGCGCCGTCCTGGTTGAGGGCGCTGCCCCGGACCACGGCGAGTACGGGGTGGCCGTTGCGGCGGGCGTCGGAGAGCCGTTCGACAAGCAGCACACCGAGGCCCTCGCCCCAGCTCGTGCCGTCGGCGGCGGACGCGAACGCCTTGACCCGGCTGTCCGGGGCCAGCCCTCGCTGCCGGCTGAAGCCGACGAACACCCCGGGGGTGGACATCACGGTGACGCCGCCGACGAGGGCGAGGGAGCACTCCGCCCGGCGCAGCGCCTGGCAGGCCCAGTGCAGCGCCACCAGCGACGAGGAGCAGGCGGTGTCCACCGACACGGCGGGCCCTTCCAGCCCGAGCGTGTACGACACCCGACCGGAGAGCACGCTGCCGGCGTTGCCGGTCATCAGGTGCCCCTCGGCGCCTTCGGCGCTGAACATGAGGTTGCGGTAGTCCTGGTAGTTGGTGCCGACGAAGACACCGGTGGGGCTGCCGCGCAGCGCCTGCGGGTCGATTCCGGCCCGCTCGATCGCCTCCCAGGACGCCTCCAGCAGCAGCCGCTGCTGCGGGTCCATGGCCAGGGCCTCGCGCGGGCTGATGCCGAAGAAGCCGGGGTCGAAGTCGGCGACTCCGGTGACGAAGCCACCCTCCCGGGCGTAGCTGGTGCCCTCGTGCTCCGGGTCGGAGTCGAAGAGCCGGTCGAGGTCCCAGCCCCGGTCGGTGGGGAACTCACCCATTGCGTCGCCGCCGGCGGCGAGCAGCTGCCACAGCTGCTCCGGGTTGTCCGCGCCGCCGGGCAGGCGGCAGCTCATCGCGACGATGGCGATCGGCTCGTCGTCGACGACGGCGGGGGCCGGGGCGGGGGCGGCCGTGTCCGGGGCGGCGCCGGTGAGCAGTTCACCGAGGTGCGCGGCGAGCACCGTCGGGTTCGGGTAGTCGAACGCGAGGGTCGCCGGCAGCCGCAGGTCGGTGGCGGTGGCCAGGAAGTTGCGCATGTCCACGGCGGTGAGCGAGTCCAGCCCGAGGTCGCGGAACGGCCGGTCGGCCGGGACGTCGTCGGCCGCGCCGTAGCCGAGCGCGGTCGCCGCGCACTGGCGGACCAGCTCCAGCAGCGTCGCGGAGCGTTCCGCCGGGGAGAGCCCGACGAGCCGGCGGGCCAGCGCGGACGGAGTGTCCGCCTCCTGCTCGGCGGCCTCCTCGGCGACCTGACGGGCGGCCTCGCGTACCTCGGCGAGGTCGGCGAGGAGTGGGCTGGGCCGGACCAGGGTGAACGCGGGGGCGAACCGGGCCCAGTCGATGTCCGCGATCAGCGTGGTGGCCTCGCCCCGGCGCAGCGCCCGGGCGAGGGCCTCGACGGCCAGGTCCGGGTCCATGCCGACCATGCCGCCGCGGCGCAGCCGCTGCTGGGCGCGCTCGTTGTCGGCGGGCAGCCCGGCCCCGCGCCACGCGCCCCACGCCACGGACAGCGCCGGCAGGCCCTCGGCCCGGCGGCGCTCGGCGAGGGCGTCGAGGAAGGCGTTCGCCGCCCCGTACGCGCCCTGGCCGGCGTTGCCGGTGGTGCCGGCGACCGAGGAGAACAGCACGAAGGCGTCGAGGTCGAGGTCACGGGTCAGCTCGTCCAGGTGGACGGCGGCGGCGCACTTGGGGGCGGCGACGGTGTGCAGGCGCTGCGCGGTGGCGGTGTCCACGATGCCGTCGTCGAGGACGGCGGCGGTGTGCAGCACGGCGGTCACCGGCGCGTCGTCGGGCGCGGCGGCGAGCAGGGCGGCGACCTGCGTACGGTCAGTGACGTCGCAGCGCGCCACGGTGACCCGTACGCCGAGGTCGGTCAGCTCCGCCTCCAGCTCGGCGGCGCCGGGGGCGTCCGGGCCGCGCCGGCTGGCCAGCAGTACGTGCGCCGCGCCACGGCGGGCCGCCCAGCGGGCCAGGTGCCCGCCGAGGCCACCGGTGCCGCCGGTGATCAGGACGGTGCCGCGCATCCGCCAGCCGTCGTCGCCCTCGTCGTCGGACGGGGTCGGCTCGGGGTCGGTGATCCGGGTGAGCCGGCGGGCGTGGACGCCGGACTCTCGGACGGCGAGCTGGTCCTCGCCGCCGGTGTCGCCGAGCGCCGCGCAGAGCCGCATGCCGGTCCACGGGTCGAGGGTGTCGGGCAGGTCGACCAGGCCGCCCCAGCGGGCGGGGTGTTCCAGGGCGACGGCCCGGCCGAGGCCCCAGACCGCGGCGGCGGTCGGGGTGGGCGGCGGGTCCCCGGCGTCGACGGCGACAGCCCGCCGGGTGGCGCACCACAGCGGCGCCTCGACGCCGAGCGTGCCGAGTGCCTGCACGAGCAGGACGGTCCCGGTGACGCCGAGCGAGGTGGCCGGGTGGTCGGGGTGCGCCCGCTCGTCCAGGCCGAGCAGCGACAGCACCGTGGCGGGTCCGCCGTCGGCGGGGAGCGCGGCGCGCAGCAGCTCGGCCAGGGTCGCCGGGTCGGCCGTCGGGTCCATCTCGACGGGTACGACGTCCGCGCCGACGCTGCCGAGCGCGTCGAGCACCTCGGCGACCAGCGAGTCGTCGGCCAGGCCGGCGGGGACCGGGACCAGCCAGGTCCCGTCGAGTCCGTTCAGCGGCAGGTCGGGCAGGGCCGGCCAGGTGATCCGGTAGCGCCACCGGTCGATGTCCGGCTCGTCGTCGCCCTGGGTGAGGAACAGCGGCGGGGCGGGCCAGTACCGGTGGTGGTCGAAGGCGTAGGTGGGCAGGTCGACGGTCGGCGTGCGGGTCAGGACCGTGCTGAGGTCGACGGGCAGGCCGATGGTGTGCGCGGTGGCCAGGTTGGTCAACAACCGGGTCGCGTCGTCGTCACCCCGACGCAGACTGCCCAACGTGTGCCCGCTGGTGTCGGTGTCATCCAGGATCGCCGTCACCGGCATGGTGAGCACCGGGTGCGGGCTGATCTCCACGAACGTGGTGTGCCCGGCGGCGATCGCGGTGCGGACGGCCGCATCGAACTGCACGGTCTGACGCAGGTTGTCATACCAGTAGTCCGCGTTCATCGTGCCCGGATCCACCCAGTCCCCCGTCAGGGTGGAGACCAACCGGGTATGGCCCGACTGCGGAGTCACATCCGCCAGATCAGAGCGGAGCTGCTCGGCGACCTCCTGCACCGCCGCCGAATGCGAGGCATAGTCCACCGGGATCAGACGGGCGCGGATCCCGTCGGCCTGACAGGCCTCGACCAGATCCGCCACCGGCTGCGGCGGACCCGACACCACCACCGTCGACGGACCATTCACCGCCGCCACGCCGACACCGGCAAACGCCGACAACCGCTCAGTCACGGCGTCAACGGCAAGGTCGATCGAGGCCATCGTGCCGGTACCGCGCAGCACCGCCAACGCCCGCGACCGCAACGCCACCGTCTTCGCCGCGTCATCGAGGGTGAGGATCCCCGCCACGCAGGCAGCGCCGATCTCACCCTGCGAGTGACCGATCACCGCCTGCGGGGTCACACCAACGTGCCGCCAAACAGCGGCGAGAGCGACGCCGACGGCCCACAGGACCGGCTGCACCACCTCGACCCGCTCCAACCACGACTCGTCATCGCCGGTGAGCACCGAGACAAGATCCACGTCGAGGTACGGGGCGAGGGCCTGCTGACACTCGGCCAGCTTGGCGTCGAACACCGGAGTCCGACCGATCAGACCGGCCGCCATCCGCGCCGACTGCGCACCCTGACCCGGGAACACGAACACCGGACCGGCACCCTGCGCCGCAGCGACACCGGACACCACATTGCCCGCCGGCAGACCCGCCGCGACAGCGTCCAGGCCCGACAGCAACTCCTCCACGCTGGACCCAACCACCACCGCCCGCTGGTCGAACGCCGACCGCGTGGTCGCCAACGACCACCCGACCGCAGCCGGATCCACCTCGGCCTGCCCGCGCACATACACCGCCAGCCGAGCGGCCTGACCGGCAAGCGCACCCTTCGACCGCGCCGACACCGACCACACCGACACCGCCGCGTCGACCAGCCCCGGGGACCGCACCTCAGTCGGGGCGTCGTCGGGCTCCACCGGCTGCTCGATGATGACGTGGGCGTTGGTGCCGGAGATGCCGAAGGAAGAGACGGCGGCCCGCCGGGGACGTCCCGTCTCCGGCCACGGCCGCGCCTCGGTGGCCAGTTCCACCGCCCCGGCCGACCAGTCGATGTGCGGCGACGGCTCGTCCACGTGCAGCGTCGCCGGGACGACGCCCTCCCGCATGGCGAGCACCACCTTGATCACGCCGGCGACCCCGGCGGCGGCCTGGGCGTGGCCGATGTTCGACTTGATCGAGCCGAGCAGCAGCGGCTCGTGGCCGTCCCGGTCCTGCCCGTACGTGGCCAGCAGCGCCTGCGCCTCGATCGGGTCGCCCAGCGTCGTACCGGTCCCGTGCGCCTCGACCACGTCCACGTCCACCGTGGACAGCCGGGCCGAGGCGAGCGCCTGGCTGATGACGCGGCGCTGGGACGGACCGTTCGGGGCGGTCAGCCCGTTGGACGCGCCGTCCTGGTTGACGGCGGAGCCGCGTACCACGGCCAGGACCCGGTGGCCGTTGCGGCGGGCGTCGCTGAGTCGCTCGACGAGCAGCCAGCCGACGCCCTCGGAGAACCCGGCGCCGTCGGCGGCGGCGGCGAACGACCTGCACCGCCCGTCCGGCGAGAGGGCACGCTGCCGGCTCGACCCGATGTACAGCCCGGGGGTGGCCATCACGGTCACCCCACCGGCCAGGGCCAGGTCGCACTCCCCCGCCCGCAACGCCTGCACCGCCAGGTGCAACGCCACCAGCGACGAGGAGCAGGCCGTGTCGATGGACACCGCCGGCCCCTCCAGGCCGAGGGTGTACGACACCCGGCCCGACGCGACGGCCGCCGCGCCGCCGGTCATCGAGTGCCCCTCGTCGCCGTCCGGCGACATCATCAGCAGGGTGCCGTAGTCCTGCCCGTTGGTGCCGACGAACACCCCGGTCCGGCTGCCGCGCAGGGACGCCGGGTCGATGCCGGCGGCCTCGACCGCCTCCCAGGACGTCTCCAGCAGCAGCCGCTGCTGCGGGTCCATGGTCAGCGCCTCGCGGGGCGAGATGCCGAAGAACGCGGGGTCGAAGTCACCGGCCCCGTCGACGAATCCGCCCTCGCGGGCGTACGAGGTGCCGGGGTGGTCGGGGTCGGGGTGGTAGAGCCGCTCCAGGTCCCAACCCCGGTCGTCGGGGAACGGGGCGACGGCGTCGCGCCCGTCGCGCAGCAGCTCCCACAGGTCTCCCGGGTTGCGTACCCCGCCGGGCAGCCGGCAGCTCATCGCCACGATCGCGACCGGCTCCAGTTCCTGGGACTGCGCCTCGCTGAGCCGGCGGCGGGTGTCGTGGAGATCCGCCATGACCCGCTTGAGGTAGTCGCGGAGCTTGTCTTCATTGGCCATCAAAGTGCCGCTTCCTCGGGAGGGACGGGTGAGAGCCGGAGCGGGGTCAGGAGATGCCGAGGTCCTTGTCCACCATCGCGAACAACTCGTCGTCGGTGGCGTCGTCGAGGTGCCGGCCGATGGCGGCACCGCCGCTGTCCTGGCCGAGCCGGGAGAGCATCGCCTGCAGGCGTACGGTGGCCCGCACCCGCGCCGCCTCGTCCCGGGCCACCACGTCGAGGCTGTCGGCGATCCGGTCCAGGTCGTCGAGGAGGACCGTCGGCGTGACCACGTCGTCGTGGGCGACCTCGGCGAAGAGGTACTCCGCCAGGGTCGTCGGGGTCGGGTAGTCGAAGACCAGGGTGACGGGCAGGGCCACGCCGGTGGCCGAGCCGAGCCGGTTACGCAGCTCGACGGCGGTGACCGAGTCGAAGCCCAGTTCCCGGAACGCCCGGTGCTCGTCCACCGACTCGGCGGACGGGTAGTTGAGCACGGCGGCGACCTGGCCGCGGACGAGGCCGAGCAGCACGGCGAGCCGCTCGGCGGCGGGCAGCCCGGCCAGCCGCTCCTGCAACGTGTCCGGGCTGTCACCGGCGTCCGGGGCGGCGACCCGCTCGGTGGCGCGCAGCCGGCGGACGTCCGGCAGGTCGCTGATCAGCGGCCCGGGCCGGGTGGCGGTGAAGGCGACGTGGAACCTCTCCCAGGCGATGTCGGCGATGGTGAGGAACGCCTCGCCGTGGTCGACCGCCTGGTGCAGGGCGGTGATCGCCGCCTCGGGGGCCATCTCGGGTACGCCGTGGCGGTGCAGCAGCTCACCGAGGGGACCGTCCGCCATGCCGCCGCCGGCCCAGGCGCCCCAGGCGATGGAGGTGGCGGGCAGGCCGAGGCCGCGCCGGTGCTGGGCGAGCGCGTCGAGGAAGGCGTTGCTGGGGGCGTAGTTGCCGACACCGGAGCTGGCCACGCTGCCGGCGAAGGACGAGAACATGACGAACGCGGAGAGGTCCAGGTCGAGGGTCAGCTCGTGCAGGTGGTACGCGACGTCGACCTTGGCCTGGAGGACCCGTTCGATCTGCTCCAGCCGGATGTCGTTGATCATCGCGTCGTCGAGCACGGCGCAGGCGTGCACGACCGTGGTGAGCGGGTACTCGGCGGGGATCGCGTCGATCAGCTCGGCCAGGGCGTCCCGGTCGGAGGCGTCGCAGGCGACGACGGTGGCCTGCGCGCCCAGTTCGGTGAGCTCGTCGACGAGCTGCTGCGCGCCGGGGGCGGCCATGCCGCGCCGGCTGACGATGACGATGTTCTCCACCCCGCTGCGGGCCAGCCAGCGGGCGGCGTGCCCGCCGAGCGCGCCGGTGCCGCCGGTGACCAGCGCGGTGCCGAAGGGCTCCCACGGGTGCGCGGGCTGGCTGTCGCCGAGCGGTACCCGGGTGAGCCGGCGGGCCAGCAGGCCGCCGGGGCGTACCGCGATCTGGTCCTCCTCGCCGGCGGCGGTGAGGGCCGCGACCAGCAGGTCGGCGCAGCGCTCGTCGACGGCCTCGGGCAGGTCGACCAGGCCGCCCCAGCGCTGCGGGTGCTCCAGCGCGGCGACCCGGCCGAAGCCCCAGACGAGCGACTGGATCGGGGAGCGGAGCAGGTCGCTGCGGCCGACGGAGGCGGCGCCGGAGGTGACGCTCCACATCGGCGCGTGCAGTCCGACGTCGCCGAGGGCCTGGAAGAGCGCGACGGTGGCGGCGAAGCCCCCGGGCACGGACGGGTGCAGCGGGTGGACCAGTTCGTCGAAGGCGAGCAGGGACACCACGCCGGTCACCTCGGTGACCTCGTCGCCGTGGCCGGGCGCGGTGGCGACAGCTTCGCGCAGCAGCTTGCCGAGCAGCTCCCGGTCGGCGTCGGTGGTGGAGACGGGCACCGGGACGACGGTGGCGCCGGCGGCGGCGATCGCCGCCACGGCGGCGTCCTGCCAGGGCTCGACGATGTCGCCGGTCGGCATGACCACGAGCCAGGTGCCGCTCATGCCCCGGTTGGCCACCCCGGTGAGCGGCTTCCAGGTGTCCTGGTAGCGCCACCGGTCGATGTCGGACTGCCGGCGACGCTGCCGGCGCCACGAGGTGAGCAGCGGCAGCGCGGGGGCCAGCACGTCGAGGGCCCGGTCGGCTGGGGTGTCCTCGGTGGCGACGGTCTCGGCGAGGGCGGTCAGGTCGCCGCGTTCCACGGCGGCCCAGAAGGAGGCGTCGGTGGGTTCGGCCGCGGCCTGGAGCAGCGTCTCCAAATCGACGCCGCCGCTGCCGTCCAGCCAGAACCGCTGGTGGTCGAAGGCGTAGGTGGGCAGCGGCACGGTGTCGGTCGCGGCGAGCACGGCCGTGAGATCGACGGGCAGGCCGAGGGTGTGGGCGGTGGCCAGGTTGGTCAGCAGCCGGGTCGGGTCGTCGTCACCCCGGCGCAGGCTGCCCAGGGTGTGGCCGGAGATCCCGGCGTCGTCCAGGATCCCGGTCACCGGCATGGTCAGCACCGGGTGCGGGCTGATCTCGACGAACGTGCTGTGCCCGGCGGCGATCGCGGTACGGACGGCGGCGTCGAACTGCACGGTCCGGCGCAGGTTGTCGTACCAGTAGTCGGCGGTCATCGTGGCCGGGTCGACCCAGTCACCGGTCAGCGTGGAGACGAGCCGGACGTGGCCGTTCTGCGGGGTCACGCCGGCCAGGTCCGCGCGGAGCTGTTCGGCGACCTCCTGCACGGCGGCGGAGTGCGAGGCGTAGTCCACCGGGATCAGCCGGGCGCGGATCCCGTCGGCCTGGCAGGCGTCGACCAGGTCGGCCACCGGCTGCGGCGGCCCGGACACGACCACGGTCGACGGGCCGTTGACGGCGGCGACGCCCACGCCCTCGAAGGCGGGCAGCCGCTCGGCGACCGCGTCGGCGGGCAGGTCGATCGAGGCCATCGTGCCGGTGCCGCGCAGCACCGCCAGGGCCCGCGACCGCAGGGCCACCGTCTTCGCCGCGTCCTCCACGGTCAGGATCCCGGCGACGCAGGCCGCGCCGATCTCGCCCTGCGAGTGGCCGATCACCGCGTCCGGCACGACGCCGGCCGACCGCCAGACGGCCGCCAGGGCGACGCCGACGGCCCACAGCACCGGCTGCACGACCTCGACCCGTTCCAGCCACGACTCGTCGTCACCGGTGAGCACCGAGACGAGATCCACATCCAGGTACGGCGCGAGCGCCTGCTGGCACTCGGCCAGCTTCGCGTCGAACACCGGAGTCCGGCCGACCAGCCCGGCGGCCATCCGCGCCGACTGGGCGCCCTGGCCCGGGAAGACGAAGACGGGTCCGGCGGACGAGCCGGTGACCGTGCCGGTGACGAGGTTGCCGGCCGGGATGCCGGCGGCCAGGGCGTCCAGCCCGGCCAGCAGGTCCTCGGTGGTCCCACCCACCACGGCCGCCCGCTGGTCGAACGTCGACCGGGTGGTGGCCAGCGACCAGCCCACCGCCGCCGGCTCGACGTCGCCGTGCCCGCGCACGTGCCGGGCGAGCCGGTCGGCCTGCTGGGCGAGCGCGGCCTTCGACCGCGCCGACACCGGCCACACCGTCACGTCCGCGTCGACCAGGCCGGGCCGGTCGGTGGTCTCGACGGTGGCCTCGGGGACCTCCTCCCCGTCGACGGTCTCCGGGGCGGCGGTGCGCGGCTGGTACTCCTCCAGGATCACGTGGGCGTTGGTGCCGCTGACCCCGAACGAGGAGACGCCGCCGCGGCGGGGACGCCCAAGTTCCGGCCACGGCCGGGTCTCGGTGAGCAGGGACACCGCCCCCGCGGTCCAGTCCACGTGCGGGGAGGGCTCGTCGATGTGCAGGGTCTCCGGCATCACGCCGTTGCGCAGCGCCATCACCATCTTGACCAGGCCGGCGACGCCGGCGGCGCTCTGGGTGTGGCCGATGTTCGACTTCACCGAGCCGAGCCAGAGCGGCTGGTCGGCGGGCCGGTCCTGCCCGTACGTGGCGATCAGCGCCTGCGCCTCGATCGGGTCGCCGAGGGTGGTGCCGGTGCCGTGCGCCTCGACCATGTCGACGTCGGCGGTGCCGAGCCGGGCGTTGGCGAGGGCCTGCCGGATGACCCGCTGCTGGGAGGGGCCGTTCGGGGCGGTGAGCCCGTTGGACGCGCCGTCCTGGTTGAGGGCGCTGCCCCGGATGACGGCGAGGATCGGGTGGCCGTTGCGTTCGGCGTCGGCGAGCCGTTCGACGACGAGCACACCGCCGCCCTCGCCCCAGCCGGTGCCGTCCGCGCCGGCCGCGAACGCCTTGCACCGGCCGTCGACGGACATGCCGCGCTGCCGGGAGAAGACGACGAAGACACCGGGGGTGGCCATGACGGTGACGCCACCGGCGATCGCCAGGTCGCACTCGCCGCGGCGCAGCGCGTTCACCGCCAGGTGCAGCGCCACCAGCGAGGACGAGCAGGCGGTGTCGACGGTGACGGCCGGGCCGTTGAGGCCGAGGGTGAACGAGATCCGCCCGGACGCCACGCTGGTGGTGTTACCGGTGCCGAGGTACATGTCGACGCCCTCGGGCACGTGCGGCAGACCCATGCCGTAGTTGGAGGTGCTCAGCCCGACGAAGACGCCGGTGGAGCTGCCGCGCAGCGACAGCGGGTCGATGCCGGCCCGCTCGATGGCCTCCCAGGACGTCTCCAGCAGCAGCCGCTGCTGCGGGTCCATCGCCAGGGCCTCACGCGGCGAGATGCCGAACAGGGTCGGGTCGAACGCCCCGGCGTCGTCGAGGAACCCGCCGACGCGGGTGTAGCTCTTGCCCGGCTTGTTGGGGTCCGGGTCATAGAGCGACTCCAGGTCCCAGCCCCGGTCGGCCGGGAACTCGGTGAGGGCGTCGCGGCCGTCGGCGACGAGGTCCCACAGGTCCTCCGGGGACCGGACGCCGCCGGGGAAGCGGCAGCTCATCGAGACGATCGCGAGGGGTTCCTGGTCGCGCGCCTCGACGGTCTGCAGCTTGCGCCTGGTGTCGTGCAGGTCGGCGGTCACCCGCTTGAGGAAGTACCGCAGCTTGTCGTCGCTCATCGGGTCGCACCTGCCTCGATCCGGAAGTCGGTCATCTCAGGAGATTCCAAACTCTTTGCTGATGAAGTCGAAGATCTCGTCGTCGCTGGCCGATTCGAGATCGGGCCGGTCCTGGTCCGAGGCGGGGCCGGCGGCGAGGTCGGACGCCTTGGCGAGCAGATCCTGCATGCGGGCGGTGAACCGGTCCCGGGCCGCCGGATCGAGCGGGATGGTGGTGAGCAGGCTCTCCACCGTGTCGATGCCCTGGAAGAGCGGCTGGGTGGAGGGCGCCGCGTCGGCGGCGATCTCACCGGCCAGCCGTTCGGCGAGGGCGGTCGGGGTCGGGTAGTCGAAGACCAGCGTCGCCGGCAGCCGCAGCCCGGAGAGGGCGTTGAGCCGGTTGCGCAGGTCGACCGCCGTGAGCGAGTCGAAGCCCAGGTCGGTGAAGAGCCGGCCCGGGTCGACCGCGTCGGCGCCGGCGTGGCCGAGGACGGCGGCGATGTTGGCCCGGACCACGTCGAGCACCACCTTGAGCCGTTCGGGGCCGGCCAGGCCGGCGACCCGCTGGCCGAGCGGCACCCCGCCGGTGCGGGTGCCGGCGGCGTCGGCCGAACGGCGCAACGGCACCCGGACCAGGGCGCGCAGCATCGGGGCCAGGGCGCCGGACTCGGCCTGCGTGCGCAGCGTGCCGACGTCCAGTCGCATCGGGACGACGGCCGCCGCGTCGAGCCGCCACGCGGCATCGAACAGGTCCAGCGCCTGCCCGGTGGCCAGCCCGGCCGCACCCTGCTCGGCGATGCGCCGCACGTCGGCGTCGGCGAGGTGCCCGGTCATGCCGCTGGCCTGTTCCCACAGGCCCCAGGCGAGGGAGATGCCGGCGAGACCCCGGGCCCGCCGGTGCGCGGCGAGGGCGTCGAGGAAGGCGTTGGCCGCCGCGTAGTTGGACTGGCCGGCGCTGCCCAGCGTCGCCGCCGCCGAGGAGAACAGCACGAACGCGGCGAGGTCGTGTCCCTCGGTGAGCCGGTGCAGGTGCCACGCCGCGTCGATCTTCGGCACCGCCACCGCGTCGATCCGGTCGGGGGTCATCGACTCCAGCACCCCGTCGTCGAGGACGCCGGCCGCGTGCACCACGGCGGTCAGCGGGTGCGCCTCGGGCACCCCGGCGAGCAGCGCCGCCAGGGCATCCGGGTCGGCGGCGTCGCAGGCGGCGACGGTCACCTGCGTGCCGGCGTCGGCGAGTTCGGCCACCAGGTCGCCGATCCCGTCGGCCGCCGCGCCGCGTCGCCCGGCCAGCAGCAGGTGCCGCACGCCGTGGGCGGTGGCGAGGTGCCGGGCCAGGAGTCGACCGAGCACGCCGGTGCCGCCGGTGATCAGCACGGTGCCGTCCGGGTCGATGCCGCCGGGCAGCAGGTCCACGCCGGCCGGGACCCGCCCGAGGCGCGGGGTGCGCACCTGCCCGGCGCGGACCGCGAGCTGCGGTTCCCCCGAGCCGATCGCGGCGGCCAGTACGGCGGCGCTGTCCGGGGCGTCGTCGCAGTCGACGAGCTGCAACCGGCCCGGGTGTTCGAGCTGGGCGGTGCGCAGCAGGCCCCAGACCGGGGCCTGGCGCAGGTTGACCACCGGCTGCTCACCGGCCGCGACCGCGTCGCGGGTGACCAGCACCAGCCGGGACCCGGCGAACCGGTCGTCGGCGAGCCAGGTCCGCACCGCCGCGAGGGTACGGTGCGTCGTGGCGCGCGCCTGGACGGCGAGCGCCGGATCGGCGTCGTCCCCGCCGCCGCCGACTGCGACGATGACCGCCTCGGGCGCGGGTTCGCCGCCGGCCAGCAGGTCACCGAGGGAGTCCAGGTCGACGTCGGTACGCACCCGCGCGCCGGCCGACTCGCAGGCGCCGCTGAGGCTCAGATCGTCGCCGCCGAGGACCACCCAGCGGGTGGCCGCCGGCACCGGGCCGGTGGGCACCGGCAACGCCGGCCAGTCCACCTGGAACAGCGACTCGTGCCGGCCGGAGCGGGCCGCGCCGAGGGAGTCGCCGGAGACCCGGCGCATGATCAGCGAGTCGACGTGCAGCACGGGCGCACCGGTGGCGTCGGCCACCTGGAAGGAGACGCCGACCTCGCCGGCCGCGGCGACGCGGACCCGCAGGGCGGTGGCCCCGGCGGCGAGCAGGGAGACCCCGGTCCAGGCGAACGGGAGGCGGGGGACGGTGGCGTCGGCGCCGTCCCCCATCCGGCCGAGGAAGCCGCCGATCGACATGGCCTGCAACGCGCCGTCCAGCAGCGCCGGGTGCACGCCGAAGCGGCCCGCCTCGGCGTGGTGGTCGGCGGGCAGTTCCACCTCGGCGAAGACCTCGTCGCCCCGGGTCCACGCGGCGCGCAGGCCACGGAACGCCGGGCCGTAACCGAAGACGGTGGCCTCGATGCCGGAGTAGAAGTCGTCGGACTCGACGCGGGTCGCGCCGGGCGGCGGCCACACCCCGAGGTCGAAGGCGGGCGCGTCGGTCTGCTGCGGGGCGACCAGGCCGGTGGCGTGGCAGGTCCACGCGACGTCGGCGAGGATCTCGTCGGAGCCGTCCCGGTACGGGCGGGAGTAGAGCTGTACGGCGCGGCGGCCGTCGTCGTCGCGCTCGCCGACCGTGAGCTGGACCTGGAGGGAGCCGAGTTCGGGCAGGACGAGCGGGGCGAGCAGGGTCAGCTCCTCGACCTTCGGGCAGCCGGCCTGCTCGCCGGCGTACGTGGCCAGTTCCACGAAGGCGGTGCCGGGCAGCAGGATGTTGTCCATCACCCGGTGCTCGCCGAGCCACGGGTGGGTACGCACCGACAGCCGTCCGGTGAAGACCATCCGCTCGCTGTCGGCGAAGGTCAGTGTGGCGCTGAGCAGCGGGTGGCCGGCGTCCTGGAGGCCGGCGGAGGCGACGTCCCCGCTGCGGTGCACGGGCGGGTCGACCCAGTACCGCTGGTGCTCGAAGGCGTAGGTGGGCAGCGGCACGGTGTCGGTGCCGGCGAGCACCCGGGTGAGGTCGACGGGCAGGCCGATGGTGTGCGCGGTGGCCAGGTTGGTCAGCAACCGGGTCGCGTCGTCGTCACCCCGACGCAGACTGCCCAACGTGTGCCCACTGGTGTCGGTGTCATCCAGGATCGCCGTCACCGGCATCGTCAACACCGGATGCGGGCTGATCTCCACGAACGTACGATGCCCGGCGGCGACCGCCACGCGGACGGCCGGGTCGAACTGCACGGTCTGACGCAGGTTGTCGTACCAGTAGTCGGCGCTCATCGTGGCCGGGTCGACCCACTCCCCCGTCAGGGTGGAGACGAGACGGACGTGGCCGGGCTGCGGGCGCACGTCCGCAAGATCGGCGCGAAGCTGTTCGGCGACCTCCTGGACGGCGGCGGAGTGGGAGGCGTAGTCGACGGGGATCAACCTTGCGCGGATCCCGTCGGCCTGGCAGGCGTCCACCAGGTCCGCCACCGGCTGCGGCGGACCCGACACCACAACGGTCGACGGGCCGTTGACGGCGGCCACACCGACGCCCTCGAAGGCCGCGAGTCGCTCGGTGACGGCGTCGGCGGGCAGGTCGATCGAGGCCATCGTGCCCGTACCCCGCAACACCGCCAACGCCCGCGACCGCAACGCCACCGTCTTCGCCGCATCCTCCAAGGTCAGGATCCCGGCGACACACGCCGCTCCGATCTCACCCTGCGAATGCCCGATCACCACCTGCGGAGTGACGCCCACGTGCTGCCACACCTCAGCGAGAGCGATGCCGACAGCCCAGAGGACCGGCTGCACCACCTCGACGCGCTCCAGCCACGACTCGTCGTCACCCGTCAACACGGAGACGAGATCGACGTCCAGGTAGGGAGCCAGGGCCTGCTGACACTCGGCCAGCTTCGCGTCGAACACCGGAGTCCGACCGACCAGACCGGCGGCCATCCCCGCCGACTGCGCCCCCTGACCCGGGAACACGAACACGGGGCCGTGGCCGGAGGCCAGGCCGGTGACGACGGTGCCGGCCGGGGTGCCGGCGGCCAGGGCGTCCAGCCCGGTCAGCAGCTCCTCGACGGTCGACCCGACCACGGCCGCCCGCTGGTCGAACGTCGACCGGAGGGTGGCCAGCGACCACGCCACCGCCGCCGGCTCGACGTCGCCGTGCTCGCGCACGTACGCGGCCAGGCGGCCGGCCTGACCGGCGAGCGCGGCCTTCGACCGCGCGGACACCGGCCACACCGTCACGTCCGCCTCGACCAGGCCGGGGGGCAGGTCGGTGCGGGCCGGCACGGCCGGTTCCTCGGCCTGCTCGATGATGACGTGGGCGTTGGTGCCGGAGATGCCGAACGAGGAGACCGCTGCCCGACGCGGCCGGTCCACCTGCGGCCACGGCCGCGCCTCGGTGGCCAGTTCCACCGCCCCGGCCGACCAGTCGATGTGCGGCGACGGCTCGTCGACGTGCAGGGTCGCCGGGACGACCCCGTGCCGCATCGCCTGCACCATCTTGATCACGCCGGCCACACCGGCCGCCGCCTGCGCGTGCCCGATGTTCGACTTGATCGAGCCGAGCAGCAGCGGCCGGTCGGCGGGCCGGTCCTGTCCGTACGTGGCGAGCAGGGCCTGCGCCTCGATCGGGTCGCCGAGGGTGGTGCCGGTGCCGTGCGCCTCGACCACGTCGACGTCCATGGTGGACAGCCGCGCGGAGGCGAGGGCCTGCCGGATCACCCGCTGCTGGGAGGGACCGTTCGGGGCGGTCAGCCCGTTGGACGCGCCGTCGGAGTTGATCGCCGAGCCGCGGACCACCGCGAGGATCTGGCGACCCTGCCGGCGGGCGTCGCTGAGCCGCTGCACGAGCAGCATGCCCACTCCCTCGGACCAGCCGGTGCCGTCCGCCGAGGCGGCGAAGGACTTGCACCGGCCGTCGGAGGCGAGGCCACGCTGGCGGGAGAACTCGACGAAGGCCGTCGGGGTGGCCATCACCATCACGCCGCCGGCCAGGGCCATGTCGCACTCGCCGCGGCGCAGCGCCTGGCCGGCCCAGTGCAGGGCCACCAGGGACGACGAGCAGGCGGTGTCGAGGGAGACGGCCGGCCCTTCGAGGCCGAACGTGTACGCGACCCGCCCGGAGATCACGCTGCTGGTCATCCCGGTCAGCATGTATCCCTCGGCGGCCTCCGGCGAGTACGCCAGCAGGGAGCCGTAGTCCTGGCCGCTGGTGCCGACGAAGACGCCGGTGCTGCTGCCCCGTGCGGTGGCCGGGTCGATGCCGGCGGACTCGAAGGTCTCCCAGGTGGTCTCCAGCAGCAGCCGCTGCTGCGGGTCCATCGCCAGCGCCTCGCGCGGGCTGATGCCGAAGAACCCGGGGTCGAACCGGTCGACGCCGCGCAGGAAGCCACCGCCCCGGGCGTAGAAGGTGCCGCTGGCGTCGGGGTCGGGGCTGTACAGCGAGTCGAGGTCCCAGCCCCGGTCGGTGGGCAGGTCCGTGATCGCGTCGACGCCGTCGGCGACGAGCCGCCACAGGTCGTCCGGCGACCACACGCCGCCGGGCAGCCGGCAGGCCATGCCGATGATGGCGAGGGGTTCGTCGTCGCCGACGGCGACGGTGGTCGTCACGGGTCGGACCGGGACGGGGGCGCCGGCGATCTCGGTGCCGAGGAACGCGGCCAGGTCGTGCGGGGTCGGGTAGTCGAAGACGAGGGTGGCCGGCAGTTGCATCCCGAACGCGTTGTTGAGCCGGTTGCGCATCTCGACGGCGGTGAGCGAGTCGAAGCCGAACTCGCTGAACGCCCGGCGCGGCTCGATCGCGGCCGGGTCGGGGTAGCCGAGCACGGCGGCGGCCTGCCCGCGCACGATCTCCACCAGCGCGGCGAGCCGGTCGGCGTCGCCGAGCGCGGCGAGCTGCCCGACGAGGGACGCGCCGGTGGTCGCCGCCGCGGCGGCTGCCCGGGCGGGGGTCCGGATCAGCGCCCGGTACAGCGGTGGAATGCTGCCGCCGGCGAACTGCACCTTCATCGCGGCGAGGTCGAGGCGGGCCGGGACCAGCGCGGCGGCGGGGGTGCGGCAGGCGACGTCGAAGAGGGCCAGGCCCTCCTCGGCCTCCATGGCGGCGACGCCGGAGCGGGAGATCCGGTTGAGGTGGACGTCGTCCAGCTCGGTGGTCATGCCGCTGCGGTCGGCCCAGAGACCCCAGGCGAGGGTGAGGGCGGCGAGACCACGTGCGGTGCGGTGGTGGGCCAGGCCGTCGAGGAAGGCGTTCGCGGCGGCGTAGTTGCCCTGCCCGGGGCCGCCGGCGGTGGCGGCGAGCGACGAGTACGAGACGAACGCCTTCAGGTCGAGGTCGGCGGTCAGCTCGTGCAGGTTCCAGGCGGCGTCGACCTTCGGGCGCAGCACCCCGTCCATCCGCTCGGGGGTGAGCGAGGAGATGACGCCGTCGTCGCGGACACCGGCGGCGTGGATGACGGCGGTCAGCGGGTGCGCGGCGGGGATGCCGGCGAGCAGGTCGGCCAGGGCCTCCCGGTCAGCGACGTCGCAGGCGGCGACCGTGACGGTCGCGCCCAACGCCTCCAGGTCGGCGCAGAGTTCGGCGACTCCCCCGGCGGCGCGGCCACGCCGGCTGGTGAGGATCAGGTGGCGCACGCCGTGCACGGTCACCAGGTGCCGGCTCATGAGCTGGCCGAGGGTGCCGGTGGCGCCGGTGATCAGCACGGTCCCGTCGCCGTCGAACGGGGCGGCGGGCGGCTCGGCCAGGGCCGGCACCCGGGTGAGCCGGGAACCGGCGGCGACACCGGCGCGGATCACGATCTGCGGCTCGTCGGTGTCGACGGCCGGGACCAGCGCGGCGGCGCTGCCGGCCACGTCGTCGACGTCGACCAGCACGAACCGGTCGGGGTTCTCCGACTGGGCGGAACGGACCAGGCCGATGACCGCGGCTCCGGCCAGGTCGGTCAGGTCGGCGTCGGCGTCGGTGGCGACCGCGCCCCGGGTCAGCACGACCAGCCGGGAGGTCGCGTACCGGTCGTCGGCGAGGAAACCTTGGAGCACGGCGAGCGCCCGGTGGGTCACCTCGGCGACGACGCGGGGCACGTCGGCCGCCGCGGGCGGGTCGAGCAACGGCACGACCAGCGCGCCGGGCGGGTCCGTTCCCTCGTCCAGCGCGGTGCTCAGGGCCGCCAGGTCCGGGTACGCCGCGACGGCCGTCCCGGTGGCGGCGACGGCGTCGGTGAGGCCGGCGTCGTCCCCGACGACCGCCCAGCCGGCGGTCGAGGGGCCGGCGGGCAGGGCGAGCGGGGTCCACTCGATGCGGTACAGCGACTCGGCGCCACCGCCGGAGGCGACCCGGAGCTGGTCGGCGGAGACCGGCCGCAGCACGAGGGAGCCGACGGAGATGATCGGCGCGCCGGTGACGTCGGCGAGCAGCAGGGAGACGCTGTCGGTGCCGGTGTGCGAGACGCGGACCCGGGCCGCCGCCGCGCCGGCCGCGTGCAGGGCGACGTCGTTCCAGGAGAACGGCAGCCGGCCGTACCCGGGTGGGACGTCCGCGCCGGACGGTTCGCCGGTCGGGGTGGTCAGGCCGAGGGTGTGCAGGGCGGCGTCGAGCAGCGCCGGGTGCAGGCCGTACCCGCCGGCCTCGGCGGCCGGGGTCTCCGGCAGGGCCAGTTCGGCGAAGAGGTCGTCGCCGCGCCGCCAGGCGGAGCGCAGCGCGATGAAGGACGGGCCGTAGTCGTAGCCCTGGGCGGCGAGGTTCAGGTAGAGGTCGTCGGTGGGGACCTCGGTGGCGTCCGGGGGCGGCCAGGCGGTCAGGTCGGACCAGCCGGGCGGCCCGCCCGGGCTCGCCGGCCCACCGGCCAGCACGCCGCTGGCGTTGCGGATCCAGGCCCGCTCGCCCTCGGCGGGTTCACCGTCGGGTGCGGAGTGCAGGGAGACCGACCGGCAGCCGGTCTCGTCGGCCGGGCCGATCCAGAGCTGGATGTCGACGCCGCCGGTCTCGGGCAGGATCAGCGGCGATTCCAGGGTCAGTTCGCGGACGTGGTCCGCGCCGACGTGCGCGCCGGCCTGGAGGGCGAGTTCGACGAAGCCGGTGCCGGGCAGCAACACGGTGTCGAAGACGACATGGTCGGAGATCCACGGGTGGGTACGCCGGGCCAGCCGCCCGGTGAACAGGAACCCCTCCGCGTGCGCGACACCGACGGCGGCGCCGAGCAGGGGGTGCTGCGCGGGACGCAGGCCGACGGCGGTGACGTCGCCGGTCCACCCGGCGCCGGCCTCGGGCCAGTACCGCTGGTGCTGGAAGGCGTACGTGGGCAGGTCGACCCGCTGCGCGCCGGTGCCGGCGAACCACGACTGCCAGGTGACGGCGACACCGTGCACGTGCAGCTCGGCCAGGCCGGCGAGCAGGGCGGCGACCTCGGGACGGTCCTTGCGCTGGGCGGCGACGGAGAGCACACCCTCGTCGTCGGGCAGCACGTCGGCGGTCATCGCCGTCAGCACGCTCTGCGGACCGATCTCCAGGAACGTGTCGGCTCCCGCCGCCCGCAGCGCGGTGATCCCGTCGGCGTAGCGGACGGCCTCGCGGACGTGCCGCACCCAGTAGTCGGCAGTGCGGATCTCGTCGGCGTCGGCGAGCGCACCGGTCAGGTTGGACACCACCGGCAGCAGCGGCGCGGCGAAGGACAGCCCGTCGAGGACCACCCGGAACTCGTCGAGCATCGGCGCCATCAGCGGGCTGTGGAACGCGTGACTGACCGCCAGCCGGCGGGTACGCACACCCCGCCCCTTCCAGACCTGCGCGATCTCGTCCAGCGCCGCCACGTCGCCGGAGACGACGACGGACGTCGGCCCGTTGACGGCGGCGATGCCGACCCGGTCGGTCAGCCCGGTGATCGACTCGGCCACCTCGGCCTCCGGCGCGGCCACGGCGAGCATCCCGCCGCCGACCGGCAACGCCTGCATCAGCCGGCCCCGGGCCGCGACGAGGGCGCAGGCGTCGGCCAGGGACAGCACCCCGGCCACGTGCGCGGCGGTGATCTCCCCGACCGAGTGCCCGCCGACGAAGTCCGGGACCACGCCGAACGACTCGACGAGGCGGAACAGCGCCACCTCGACGGCGAACAGGCCGGCCTGGGTGAAGACGGTCTGGTCCAGCAGTTCGGCCTCGGGCGTGCCCTCGTCGGCGAAGAGCACCGACTTCAGCGGCTGCGGCAGCAGCGGGTCCAGGTGCGCGCAGACCTCGTCCAGCGCGGCGGCGAACCCTTCGAAGTACCCGTACAACTGCCGGCCCATGCCGGCACGCTGCGCGCCCTGACCGGAGAAGAGCACCGCGAGCGGACCCCGGTCGCCGGCCTGACCCGTGACCACCCCGGACGGCTCCCCCGCCGCCAGCGCCCGCAGCCCGGCCAGCAGGTCGTCACGGCCGGTGGCGGCCACGACCGCGCGGCTGTCCAGCATCGAGCGGGTGGTGACCGACGAGAACGCCACGTCGAGCGGGCGCAGGTCGGCGTCGGCGTCCAGCCGGTCCGCCCAGCGGCCGGCCTGGGCGGCGAGCGCGGCGGCGTCGCGTGCCGACACCGTCACGGGCAGGACCGGCCGCTCGACCGTCGGCGCGGCGGCGGCCGGGACGGGCTCGGGGGCGGGGGCCTGTTCGAGGATGGTGTGCGCGTTGGTGCCGGACACGCCGAACGACGACACCGCCGAACGACGCGGCCGGTCCACCGCCGGCCACGGCGTCGCCTCGGTGACCAGTTCGACCGCGCCCGCCTCCCAGTCGACCTGGGGCGTCGGGGCGTCCACGTGCAGGGTGGGCGGCACGACGCCGTGCCGCATCGCCATCACCATCTTGATCACACCGGCGACCCCGGCGGCGGCCTGCGCGTGCCCGAGGTTCGACTTGACCGAGCCGAGCAGCAGCGGCGCCGCCGACCCCCGGTCCTGCCCGTACGTGGCGAGCAGTGCCTGCGCCTCGATCGGGTCGCCGAGCCGGGTGCCGGTGCCGTGCGCCTCGACCACGTCCACGCCGCCGGCGGCGAGACCGGCATTGGCCAGGGCCTGCTGGATCACGCGCTGCTGCGACGGGCCGTTCGGGGCGCTCAGGCCGTTGGACGCGCCGTCCTGGTTGACGGCGCTGCCCCGGACCACGGCGAGGATCGGGTGGCCGTTGCGCTGGGCGTCGGAGAGCCGCTCCAGCAGCAGGACGCCGACGCCCTCGGACCAGCCGGTGCCGTCGGCGGCGGCGGCAAACGCCTTGCACCGGCCGTCGGCGGCGAGGCCCCGCTGCCGGGAGAACTCGACGAACGCGGCCGGGGTGCACATGGCGGTGACCCCGGCGACCACCGCCAGGGTGCACTCCCGCTGCCGCAGCGCCTGCCCGGCGAGGTGCAGGGCGACCAGCGACGACGAGCAGGCGGTGTCGACGGTGACCGCCGGGCCTTCCAGGCCGAAGGTGTAGGAGATGCGGCCGGAGACGACGCTGCCGGCGTTGCCGGTCATCAGGTGCCCCTCGAGGCCCTGCGCGGCGCCCATCAGCACGCCGCCGTAGTCCTGGCCGGTGCTGCCGGCGAAGACGCCGGTGCGGCTGCCGCGCAGCGAGTGCGGGTCGATGCCGGCCCGCTCGAAGGCCTCCCACGAGGTCTCCAGCAGCCACCGCTGCTGCGGGTCCATGGCGAGCGCCTCGCGGGGGGAGATCGCGAAGAACCCCGGGTCGAAGTCCGCCAGGTCGTGGACGAAACCGCCCTGCCGGGTGTACGACGTGCCGGCCTGCTCCGGATCGCTGTCGTACAGCGAGCCCAGGTCCCAGCCCCGGTCGTCCGGGAAGTCGGAGACCACGTCCCGGCCGGACGCGACCACCTCCCACAGGTCCTCCGGTGAGCGCACCCCGCCGGGGAAGCGGCAGCTCATGCTGACGATGGCGACCGGCTCCTGCTCACCGGCCTCGACCTCGCGCAGGCGCTGGCGCACCTGGTGCAGGTCGGCGGTGACCCGCTTGAGGTAGTCGAGAAGTTTCGCCTCGTCAGCCATGGACCGCCCACTCCTTGTGTTGACCCGTCGACCCAGCAGCGATCACGTCAGGACACCCCCAGCTCCCGGTCGATGAAGTCGAAGACCTCGTCCGGGGTGGCGTCCTGGAGCTTCTCGGCGACGGTGTCCCCGCCGCCGGCCGCGGCATCGTCCTCGTTGAGGGAGGCCAGCAGCGTCCGCAGCCGCTCGGTGATCCGAATCCGGGCGCTGCGGTCCGGCGCCGAGCCGGCGAGCGCCGCTTCCAACCTGTCCAGTTCGCCGAAGACCGGCGCGACACCGACCACTCCGCCGTCGACGATCGCCGCCCGGACGTACTCGGCGAGGCCGGCGGCGGTCGGGTAGTCGAAGACGACCGTGGCGGGCAGCCGGACGCCGGTCGCCGCAGTGAGCCGGTTACGCAGCTCCACGGCGGTCAGCGAGTCGAATCCGAGTTCCCGGAAGGCCCGGTCGGGTTCGACGGCGTCCATCGAGGCGTGCCCGAGCACGGCGGCGGCCTGGCCGCGTACGAGCTCCAGCAGGGTCTTGCGCCGCTCGGCGTCGGTCTGCCCGGCGAGCAGGGTGGCCAGCGACTCCGCCGACGCCACGGCGTCGTCGGCCCGCTCGGCGACGGCCCGCTCGGCCTCGGGGACGCCGGTGAGCAGCGGGCTGGGCCGCACGGCGACGAAGCCGGGCACGTACCGGGCCCAGTCGACGGCCGCCACCAGCGTCGCCGGCTCACGCCGCGCCACCGACCGCTCCAGCGCGGCGAACGCGGGCCCGGTGTCGAGGCGGGCCACCCCGGTACGGCGGCGGCGCTCCTCCACGGCCTGGTCGGCCGAGGCCATCCCGCCGACGGCCCACGGGCCCCAGGCGATCGAGGTGGCCGGCAGGCCTTGCCGGCACCGCTGTTCGGCGAGCGCGTCGAGGTACGCGTTCGCGGCGGCGTAGCTGCCCTGACCGGCGGCGCCGAGCTGGCCGGCCATGGCCGAGAACAGCACGAACGCGCGCAGCTCCCGGCCGATGGTCAGCTCGTGCAGGTGCAGCGCGCCGAGCACCTTGGGCCGCAGGACCCCGGCGATCCGGTCGGCGGTGAGCCCGTCGAGGACGCCGTCGTCCAGCACGCCCGCCGCGTGTACCACCGCGGTCAGCGGCACGTCGGCCGGCACCTCGTCGAGCAGTTTCGCCAGCGCCGCACGGTCGGCCACGTCACAGGCCGCGACGGTGACCCGGGTGCCCGCGTCGGTCAGCTCCCGGGCCAGCTCGGCGGCACCTGGCGCGTCCGCGCCCCGGCGGCTCACCAGCAGCAGGTGTTCGGCGCCGCGGCCGGCCAGCCAGCGGGCCACCTCCGCGCCGAGCGCCCCGGTGCCACCGGTGACCAGGGTGGTGCCCCGGTGGTCGGGCTCGTCGGCCGCGGCGTCGCCGCCGGGGGCCCGGACGAGCCGTCGGACGAGGATGGTGGCGCCGTCGATCGCGAGCTGGTCCTCGCCGTCGAGGCCGGCGAGGGCGGCGCAGAGCAGGTCCCAGCCGTGGTCGTCGAGGGTCGCCGGCACGTCGACCAGGCCGCCCCAGCGCTCGGGGTGCTCCAGGGCGACCACCCGGCCGAGGCCCCAGAGCAGGCTCTGTTCGGGCCGGTCGGCCGTCCCGCCCCGGGTGGTGCCGGCGGCGCCCCGGGTGACGCACCACAGGGGCGCGGCCACGTCGAGGTCGCCGAGGGCCTGGAGCAGGGCGAGGGACCGGGCGAGGAACGGCGGCACCGGCTGGGTGTCGTCGACCGCGCCGTCGGCGAGGGCGAGCAGCGACAGCACGCCGGCCGGCCCGCCGTCGGTGGTCACGGCGCTCAGGTGCGCGGCGACGGCGGCCCGGTCGGTCGTCTCCTCCGGCAGCAGCACCAGCCGGACGTCGGCGCCCCGGCGGGTCAGTTCGACGACCGCGTGCTCGCCCTCGTCGGCGTGGCGCTCGTCGGCGACGATCCACCAGGCGCCGGAGAGGAAACTGACGGGCGTTCCGGTGTACGGCTGCCAGACAGCGCGGTAGCGCAGGTCGTCCAGGGTGGAGCGGTCGCGCTGCTGCCGTCGCCAGGAGGCGAGCAGGGGCAGCGCCGCACCCAGCCGCTCCAGGGAGTCGGTGGCGTCCTGCGCGGTGAGTTCGGCGAGCGCGGCCAGGTCCTCCCGTTCGACGGCCGCCCAGAACGCGGAGTCGTCGCCGGTGCTCTCCGGCGCGCCGCCCTGCCCACTGGTCGCGGTGGGCCAGTACCGGTCCCGGTCGAAGGCGTAGGTGGGCAGCGGCACGGTGTCGGTGCCGGCGAGCACCCGGGTGAGGTCGACGGGCAGGCCGATGGTGTGCGCGGTGGCCAAGTTGGTCAGCAACCGGGTCGCGTCGTCGTCACCCCGACGCAGACTGCCCAGGGTGTGCCCGCTGGTGTCGGTGTCGTCCAGGATCGCCGTCACCGGCATCGTCAACACCGGATGCGGGCTGATCTCCACGAACGTACGATGCCCCGCGGCGACCGCCACCCGCACCGCCGCGTCGAACTGCACCGTCTGACGCAGGTTGTCGTACCAGTAGTCGGCGCTCATCGACGCCGGGTCGACCCACTCCCCCGTCAACGTGGACACCAGGCGGGTGTGGCCGGGCTGCGGGGCGACGTCCGCCAGATCTGAGCGGAGCTGTTCGGCGACGTCCTGCACGGCGGCGGAGTGCGAGGCGTAGTCGACGGGGATCAGCCGGGCGCGGATGCCGTCGGCCTGGCAGGCGTCCACCAGGTCGGCCACCGGCTGCGGCGGGCCGGAGACGACCACGGTCGACGGGCCGTTGACGGCGGCCACACCGACGCCCTCGAACGCCGGCAGCCGCTCGGCGACCGCGTCGGCGGGCAGGTCGATCGAGGCCATCGTGCCCGTACCCCGCAACACCGCCAGGGCCCGCGACCGCAGAGCCACCGTCTTCGCCGCATCCTCCAAGGTCAGGATCCCCGCGACACAGGCCGCGCCGATCTCACCCTGCGAATGACCGATCACCGCCTGCGGCACCACACCAACGTGCTGCCACACCGCGGCCAGAGCGATACCGACAGCCCACAGCACGGGCTGCACGACCTCCACCCGCTCCAGCCACGACTCGTCCTCACCGGTGAGCACCGAGACGAGATCCACATCCAGGTAGGGCGCCAGGGCCCGCTGGCAGTCGGCCAGCTTCGCGTCGAACACCGGAGTCCGACCGACCAGACCGGCCGCCATCCCCGCCGACTGCGCCCCCTGACCCGGGAACACGAACACCGGACCCGCACCCTGGTTCGATGCCACACCGGACACCACATTGCCCGCCGGCGCGCCGGCCGCGAGGGCGTCCAGGCCGGACAGCAGCTCGTCGACGTCGGCGCCGACGACGGCGGCCCGGTGGTCGAACGTCGACCGGGTGGTCAGCAGCGACCAGGCGACCACGGTCGGATCCAGGTCGCCGTGCTCCCGCAGGTGCCGCGCGAGCCGGGCGGCCTGGCCGGCGAGGGCGGCCTTCGACCGCGCCGACACCGGCCAGAGCGTCGCCGCGGAGGCGAGCAGGCCGGGGTTCCGGTCGTCCTCGGCCCCGGGGCGGGTGGGGGGTAGGTCGTCGGGCTGCTCGATGATGATGTGCGCGTTGGTGCCGGAGATGCCGAACGAGGAGATGGCCGCGCGTCGGCTCCGGTCGGTGCCGGGCCAGGGCCGCGCCTCGGTGGCCAGTTCCACCGCCCCGGCCGACCAGTCGATGTGCGGCGACGGCTCGTCGACGTGCAGGGTCGCCGGGACGACGCCCTCCTGCATGGCGAGCACCATCTTGATCACTCCGGCGACGCCGGCCGCGGCCTGGGTGTGCCCGATGTTCGACTTCACCGAGCCGAGCAGCAGCGGCTCCGTACGCTCCTGCCCGTAGGTGGCCAGGAGCGCCTGCGCCTCGATCGGGTCGCCGAGCGTGGTGCCGGTGCCGTGCGCCTCGACCACGTCGACGTCCGCCGCCGTAAGGCGGGCGCTCGCGAGGGCCTGCCGGATCACCCGCTGCTGGGAGGGGCCGTTCGGGGCGGTCAGCCCGTTGGACGCGCCGTCCTGGTTGACGGCGCTGCCCCGCACGATCGCCAGGACCTGGTGGCCGTTGCGGCGGGCGTCCGACAGCCGCTCGACGAGGAGCACGCCGGCGCCCTCGCCCCAGCCCGTGCCGTCGGCACCGGCCGCGAACGCCTTGCACCGGCCGTCGGCGGCCAGTCCCCGCTGCCGGGAGAACTCCACGAACAGTCCAGGTGTCGCCATCACCGTCACCCCACCGGCGAGGGCGAGGTCGCATTCGCCCCGCCGCAGCGACTGCACCGCCAGGTGCAACGCGACGAGGGAAGACGAACAGGCCGTGTCCACCGACACCGCAGGCCCCTCCAACCCCAACGCATACGACACCCGACCCGACACCACGCTCGCCGCGTTCCCCGTCCCGGCGAACCCCTCCACCTCATCGCCCGAGACCATCAACAAGGCCCCATAGTCCTGGCCGTTGGTGCCCACGAACACCCCTGTTCGCGAACCCCGCAACATCCCCGGGTCAACCCCTGCCCGCTCCACCGCTTCCCACGAGGTCTCCAGCAGCAACCGCTGCTGCGGGTCCATGGCGAGGGCCTCACGGGGGGAAATCCCGAAGAATCCGGCATCGAAGTCGGCGGCCTCGTAGAGGAAGGCGCCGCTGCGGACGTAGGAGGTGCCGGAGGAATAGGGGTCGGGGTCGTACAACCGGTCGATGTCCCAACCCCGGTCGCCGGGCAGGTCCGACACGGCGTCCCGGCCGGCGGCGAGCATCTGCCAGAACCGTTCGGGGTCGGTGGCGCCACCGGGGAACCGGCAGGCCATGGCGACGATGGCGACAGGCTCGTCGTCGCCGAGGGTGACGGGGGCGGCCTGCACCGCCGCCTCGGCCCCGCCGCCCAGTTCCTGGTGCAGGTGCCGGGCGAGGACGGTCGGGGTGGGGTAGTCGAAGACCAGGGTCACCGGCAGCCGCAGCCCGGTGGCGGTGGCGAGCCGGTTACGCAGTTCCACGGCGGTCACCGAGTCGAAGCCGAGGTCCCGGAACGCGTGGTGCGGGTCGACGGCCTGACCACCGGCGTACTTGAGGACGGTGGCCGCCTGGTCACGGACCAGGTCGAGCAGCGCCTGCTGCCGCTCGGCGGCGCTCATCCGGGCGAACCCGGCGGCGGGGCTCGACTCGTCGGTCTCCTCCGCCCGGTCGAGGCCCTTGGTGGCGGCGAGCCGCTGCGCCTCGGGGATCTCGGCGATCAGCGGCCCGGGGCGGGTGGCGGTGAACGCGACGTAGAACCGGTCCCAGGCGATGTGGGAGATGGTCAGGAACGTCTCGTCGTGCTCGACGGCCTGGTGCAGCGCGGTGACGGCGAGCCTCGGGTGCATCTCGGGCGCGCCGTGCCGGTGCAGCATCTGGCCGAACTCGCCCTCGGCCATGCCGCCGCCACCCCAGGCGCCCCAGCCGATGGAGGTGGCGGGCAGGCCCAGGTCGCGACGGTGCTCGGCGAGCGCGTTGAGGTACGCGTTGCCGGGGGCGTAGTTGCCGACGCCGGAGCTGCCGACGGTGCCGGCCATGGAGGAGAAGAGGACGAACGCGTCGAGGTCGTGGTCGCGGGTCAGCTCGTGCAGGTGCAGCGCGGCGGTGACCTTGGCGCCGAGGGCGTAGTCGACCTGGTCGAGGGTGAGCGAGTTGATCACCGAGTCGTCGAGGACCGCGGCGGTGTGCACGACGGCGGTGAGCGGGTGCTCGGCGGGCAGGTCGGCGATGACGGCGGCCAGCGCCGCCCGGTCGGCGGCGTCGCAGGCGGCCACGGTGACCCGCGCGCCGAGGCCGACGAGTTCGGCCTCCAGCTCGCCGATCCCCTCGGCCTGCCGACCCCGCCGGCTGAGCAGCACGAGGTGTGCCGCGCCGTTGGCGGCGAGCCAGCGGGCCATGTGCCCGCCGAGGGCGCCGGTGCCGCCGGTAACCAGGACGCTGCCGGAGGGCCGCCAGGTACGGGTGGCGGGGGCGTCGCCGAGCGGGGCACGCAGCAGCCGCCGGCCGAACGCCCCGGCCCGGCGCAGCGCCACCTGGTCCTCGGAGTCGGTGCCGGCGAGGACGCGGACGAGGCGGCGGCCGGCGACGTCGTCCAGGTCGTCGGGCAGGTCGACCAGGCCGCCCCAGCGGTCCGGGTGCTCCAGGGCGGCGACCCGGCCGAAGCCCCAGGCGAGCTGCTGCATCGGGTGCGGCAGCGGGTCGGCGGCGTCGGTGGAGACGGCGCCCCGGGTCAGCGTCCACAGCGGGGCGCGCAGCCCGGCGTCGCCGAGGGCCTGGACGAGGGTGACGGTGCCGGCGAAACCGACCGGCACGTGCCGGTGCTCCGGCGTGGGCGTCTCGTCGAGGGCGAGCAGGGACACGATCCCGGCGGCCGGTCCGGTCGCGGCGAGGTCGCGCAGCCGGGCCGCGAGGGCGTCCCGGTCCGTCCGCTCGGCGTCCAGCGCCACGGGTACGACGGTGGCGCCGTGCCGTTCGAGGGCGGCCCGGGTGAACGCGGCCTGGGCGGCGCCGGTGTCGTCGGGGCCGGTGACCAGCCACCAGGCGCCGGTGACGGCGGGCTCTTCGGCGCTGTCCGCGGCGACGGGCAGCCAGCCGTCGCGGTAGCGCCACGAGTCGACGGTGGCCTGGTCGCGGTGCCGGCGTCGCCAGGCGGCGAGGGCGGGCAGCACATCGGCGAACGCGGCCTCGGGCACGGTGTCGGCCGCGTCGGCCAGTTCGGCGGTGAGCGCGGTGAGGTCCTCGGCCTCGACGGCGGCCCAGAACCGGGCGTCGACCTCGTCGTCGGCGGCGGGTGCGGCGCTCGGGGCGGTCGGGGCGGCGGACGGCTGCGGCCAGTAGACCTGCCGCTGGAACGGGTACGTGGGCAGGTCACGGCGGTGCGCGGTGATGCCGGCGAACGCGGGCCGCCAGTCGACGGGCGTACCCCCGGTGTGCACCTCGGCGAGGGCGCGGTGGAACCGGCCGAGGCCGCCGTCGTCGCGGCGCAGCGTGCCGGTGACGGTGACCGTGCCCGGGTCGGCGGCGGCCAGCTCGACACTCTCCTGCACCGCCATCGTGAGCACCGGGTGGGCACTGACCTCGATGAACGTCTGGTAGCCGGCGGTGACGAGGCTGCGCACGGCGTCGTCGAAGCGAACCGTCTGCCGCAGGTTGCGGTACCAGTAGTCGGCGTCGAGGCCGGCGGTGTCGAGCCAGTCGCCCTCCACGGTGGACCGGAACCGGATCTCGCTGGTACGCGGGCGGAGCCCGGCGAGCAGTTCCCGCAGTTGGTCGGCCAGCGGCTCGACGTGGGCGGAGTGGGAGGCGTAGTCGACGGGGATCCGGCGCACCCGCACGTCGCGGGACTCGTAGTGGGCGACGAGTTCGTCGAGGGCGGCGCCGTCGCCGGAGACGACGACGGAGGTGGGGCCGTTGACGGCGGCGAGGGCGACCCGCCCGTCCCACCGGGCGATCGTGGCGGTGGCCTCGTCGGCGGTGGTGGCGACCGAGACCATGCCGCCGTCCCCGGCGATGTCGGCGATGATCCGGCTGCGCAGGGCGACCACGGCCGCCGCGTCGTCGAGGGTGAGCGCCCCGGCGACGTACGCGGCGGCGATCTCGCCCTGGGAGTGGCCGATGACGGCGGTCGGGCGCACCCCGTACGACTGCCAGAGCGCGGCGAGGGAGACCCCGACCGCGAACAGGGTGGGCTGTACGACGTCGACCCGTTCCAGGGAGGGCGCGTCGGGCACGCCGCGGACCACGTCGGTCGGCGACCAGTCGACGTACGGGCGCAGCGCCTCGGCGCAGGCGGCGAAGGTGTCGGCGAAGATCGGGGCGGTGTCGAGGAGTTCGGCGGCCATGCCGATCCACTGGGAACCCTGGCCGGGGAAGACGAACGCCACCTCACCGGCCGTACCGGCGGCGCCGGTGACGGTGTCGGGGGCGGGCCGGCCGTCGGCGAGCGCGTCCAGCGCGGCGGTCAGCCCGGCGCGGTCGGCGGCGAGGACGACGGCCCGGTGGTCGTGCGACGCCCGGGTGGCGACCAGCGACCAGCCGACGTCGGGCAGCCCGGCGTCGGTGACGGTGTCGAGGTGGGCGCGCAGGTCGCGGGCACGGGCGGCCAGCGCCCCGGCGGTACGTCCGGAGAGCACCCACGGCAGCTCGCCGACCGGCCCGTCGGCGGCCGGGGCGACCGGCTCCGGTTCGGCAACGTGTTCGAGGATGGTGTGCACGTTGGTGCCGCTGATGCCGAAGGAGGAGACTCCGGCGCGCCGGACACCGTCGACCGGCTCCCAGGGGCGGGCCTCGGTGAGCAGCGCGACGCTGCCGGCGGACCAGTCGACGTGCGGGGTGGGCTCGTCGACGTGCAGGGTGGGCGGCAGCACCCCGTGCCGCATGGCGAGGACCATCTTGATGATCCCGGCGACACCGGCGGCGGCCTGGGTGTGGCCGATGTTCGACTTGATCGACCCGAGCCAGAGCGGACGGTCGGCCGGCCGGTCCTGCCCGTACGTGGCGATGAGGGCCTGCGCCTCGATGGGGTCGCCGAGGGTGGTGCCGGTGCCGTGCGCCTCGACGGCGTCCACGTCGGCGGGGGTGAGCCGGGCGTTGGCGAGGGCTTGGCGGATGACCCGCTGCTGGGCGGGCCCGTTGGGGGCGGTGAGGCCGTTGGACGCGCCGTCCTGGTTGACGGCGCTGCCGCGCACGACGGCGAGGACGGGGTTGCCGTCGCGCCGGGCGTCGGAGAGGCGCTGGAGGACCAGCAGTCCGACGCCCTCGCCCCAGCCGGTGCCGTCGGCGGCCCCGGCGAACGGCTTGCACCGGCCGTCGGCGGCGAGACCGCGCTGGCGGGAGAAGCCGACGAAGATGCCGGGGGTGGCCATGACGGTGGCGCCGCCGGCGAGGGCGAGGTCGCACTCCCCCGCCTGCAGGGCCTGCGCGGCGAGGTGCAGCGCGACCAGCGACGACGAGCATGCGGTGTCGACGGTGACGGCCGGGCCGTGCAGCCCGAAGGTGTACGCCAGCCGCCCGGAGATGACGCTGGCGGAGGTGCCGGTGGCGAGGTAGTTCTCGTCGACGTCCCCGGCGGCCATCAGCAGCGAGCCGTAGTCCTGGCCGTTGGTGCCGACGTACACGCCGGTGCGGCTGCCGCGCAGCGCGGTCGGGTCGATCCGGGCCCGCTCGAACGCCTCCCAGGTGGCCTCCAGCAGCAGCCGCTGCTGCGGGTCCATGGCGAGGGCCTCGCGTGGGCTGATGCCGAAGAACGCGGGGTCGAACTCGCCGGCCCCGGCGACGAATCCGCCTTCCCGCACGTAGCTGGTGCCGAGGTGTTCGGGGTCGGGGTGGTACAGCTCGGCGATGTTCCAGCCGCGTTCGCCGGGCATCAGGGTCATCGCGTCGGTGCCCCCGGCGACGAGGTCCCACAGCTGCTCGGGCGAGGCGACACCGCCGGGGAAGCGGCAGCTCATCGCGACGATGGCGACGGGTTCACGGCGCAGGTCGGCACCGTCGGCGACGACCTCGCCGGTGGTGTGGCCGGCGGTGAGGCCGTGCAGGTGGGCGGCGAGTTCGGCGACCGTCGGGTGGTCGAAGGCGAGGGTGGCGGGCAGGGTCATGCCCGTCTCGGCGGCCAGCCGGTTGCGCAGCTCGACGGCGGTGAGCGAGTCGAAGCCGAGGTCGCGGAAGGTCCGCTCGGGCAGCGGCTGGCCGGCCGGGTAGCCGAGCACCACGGCGGCCTGGGTCCGGACCAGTTCGGTGAGCTGCGGCAGGGACCGCCCGACGACCACGGCGCGGACACCGCCGGCGGGCACCGCGGGCACCCCGGGCAGGGCGGCGATGAGCGGGTCCGTCCGGCCCCAGGAGGCGGCGAGGCGTCCCCAGTCGACATCGGCGACGGTGACCGCCGGCGCGGCGGTGTTGACGAGACGCCCGAGGGCGGTGACCGCCTCGGCGGCGGGCAGCGGGTTGATGCCGCCGCGGATCAGCCGGGCGGTCAGCGCGGCGGTGGCGGCGGCCATGCCGTCGGCGGCCCAGGCGCCCCAGGCGACGGCGGTGGCGGGCAGTCCCTGGCCACGCCGCCAGGTGGCGAACGCGTCGAGGTAGGCGTTGGCCGCCGCGTAGTTGCCCTGCCCGGCGCTGCCGACGACGCCGGCGAGGGAGGAGAAGAGCACGAACGCGTCGAGGTCCCGGCCGGCGGTGGCCTCGTGCAGCACCCGCGCGGCGCGGACCTTGCCGTCCAGGACGGCCTGCATCCGGGCGAGGTCGAGGCGGTCGAGCACGCCGTCGTCGACGATCCCGGCGGTGTGCACGACGGCGGTGAGCGCGGGCAGACCGGCGACCAGCGCGGCGACGGCCCCGGCGTCGGTGACGTCGCAGGCGACGATCCGGGCCGAGGAGCCCAACTCCCCGGCCAACTCCACCGCGCCCGGTGCGTCCGGGCCACGCCGCGAGACGAGCACCACCTCGGCGGCCCCGTTCGCCAGCAGCCAGCGGGCCACGTGCCCGCCCAACGCACCGGTACCACCGGTCACCAGCACCGTGCCCGACGGCCGCCAACCCGACCCGGCCGGCGGGACGGCGGCCACCAGACGGCGACCGAAGACGCCCTGCGGGCGGATCGCCACCTGGTCGTGGCCGCCGTCGGCGAGCACGGCGAGCAACGCGTCCCCGGTGACCCGGTCGAGCCGGGCCGTCCCGCCGGCGGCGACCGGCGCGACGGCCAGGTCGGCAGGCTCCGTGGTGGGGTCCGCCTGTGCGGCGGGCGATCCGGTGCCGGTGCCGGTGGCGTCGCCGGTGCGGGCGGGCAGGTCGATCAGGCCGCCCCAGCGGTCGGGCTG
Source organism: Micromonospora halophytica (assembly GCF_900090245.1). Lineage (GTDB taxonomy): Bacteria > Actinomycetota > Actinomycetes > Mycobacteriales > Micromonosporaceae > Micromonospora > Micromonospora halophytica. Next base: position 74,474 of record NZ_FMDN01000012.1, on the reverse strand, counting down.
CTCGAGGGCGATCACCCGGCCGAGGCCCCAGGCCGCCGCCGACGAGGGATCGGTGAGGGTCTCGCCGCCGCCGACGCAGACGGCGCCCCGGGTGAGGCACCAGAGCCGGCCGGGCAGGCCGGTGTCGGCCAGCGCCTGGGTGAGGGTGAGCAGCAGGGCCGTGCCGGCGGGCACCGCGGGGGCGTCCGGCAGCGGCCGGTCCCGCTCGGGCAGGACGCAGAGCACCCCGGCCCAGCCCTGCTCCCCGTGCTGCCGCAGCGCCTCGGCCAGTTCGGACCGCCCGGTGTCGGGGCGGACGGCGAGGCGGTCGACCGGCACGCCCGCGCGGGTCAGCACCTCCGCCGGGTCGGGAGCGTCACCGCCGGTGGTGACGACCAGCCAGCGGCCGGTGAGGTTCGGCGCGGGAGCGGGGCGGACCGGTTCCCAGTCGATCCGGTACGACCAGCCGTCCACCACGGCGTCGCGCAGCCGGGCCCGACGCCACGAGGACAGCACGGGCACTGCGGGCGCGAGGGCCTCGACGGCGGCCGGGTCGTCCTGCACGGCGAGGTGGGCGGCGACCTCGGTCAGGTCGCCGCGTTCCACGGCGGCCCAGAAGTCACCCTCGGCGCCGTCCACCTGCGTGTCGGCCACGGTGGGACCGTCGGGCCAGTACCGCTGGTGCTGGAAGGCGTACGTGGGCAGGTCGACCCGCTGCGCGCCGGTGTCGGCGAACCAGGGCTGCCAGGTGACGGCGACACCGTGCACGTGCAGCCCGGCCAGGCCGGCGAGCAGCGCGACGGCCTCCGGCCGGTCCTTGCGCTGGACCGCGACCGCGAGCACACCCTCGTCGCCGGGCAGCACGTCGGCGGTCATCGCGGTCAGCACACTCTGCGGACCGATCTCCACGAACGTGTCCACCCCGGCCGCCCGCAACGCGCTGATCCCGTCGGCGTACCGGACGGCCTCGCGGACGTGCCGCACCCAGTAGCCGGCCGTGCGAATCTCGTCAGGGTCCGCGAGCGCACCGGTCAGGTTCGACACAACCGGCACCGTGGGCGCGGAGAAGGTCAGCCTCTCCACCACCGCCCGGAACTTGGCGAGCATCGGCTCCATCAGCGGACTGTGGAACGCGTGGCTGACCGCCAGCCGACGGGTCCGCACACCCCGGCCCCGCCAGACCCGCTCCACCTCGTCGAGGGCGTCGACCGCGCCGGACACCACCACCGAGGTCGGGCCGTTGACGGCCGCGACACCCACGTCGGCCAGCCCGTCGAGAACGGCCGCCACCTCGGACTCGGGCGCGTTGACCGCCAGCATCCCACCACCGGCCGGCAGCGCCTGCATCAGCCGACCCCGCGCCGCCACCAGGGCACACGCGTGCTCCAGCGACAACACCCCCGCCACATACGCAGCCGTGATCTCCCCGACCGAATGCCCACCGACGAAGTCCGGCACCACACCGAACGACTCCACCAGACGGAACAACGCCACCTCGACCGCGAACAGACCGGCCTGGGTGAACACCGTCTGATCCAGCAGCCCCGCCTCCGGCGAGCCCTCCGCAGCGAACAGCACCTCCCGCAACGGACGCGGCAACGCCTGGTCCAGCTGGGCACACACCTCGTCCAACGCGGCGGCGAACACCGGGAAGACGTCGTACAGCTCCCGGCCCATGCCGGCACGCTGCGCACCCTGACCGGAGAAGAGCACCGCGAGCTGGCCGTGCGTCGCGCCCGCACCGGCGTGGACGTTGCCCGCCGCAGCGCCGGTGGCCAGGGCGCGGAGCCCGGCCACCAGGTCGTCCCGGCCGGCGGCGGTCACCACGGCACGGCTGTCCAGGACGGCCCGGGAGGCGACCGAGGAGTACGCCACGTCGAGCGGGCGCAGGTCGGTGTCGGCGTCCAGCCAGGCCGCCCAGCGACCGGCCTGCGCGGCGAGCGCGGCGTCGGTACGGGCGGAGAGCAGCACCGGCACGACCGGGCGGTCGGCGGTGGGGGCCGGCGCGGCCTCGGCCTGCTCGGGGGTGGGCGCCTGCTCGATGATGGTGTGCGCGTTGGTGCCGGAGACACCGAACGACGACACCGCCGCCCGGCGGGGCCGGTCCACGGCCGGCCACGGCGTGGCCCCGGTGGCGAGGCGGACCGCGCCCGCGTCCCAGTCGATGTGCGGGGACGGCTGGTCCACGTGCAGCGTGGGCGGGACGATCCCGTGCCGGATCGCCTGCACCATCTTGATCACCCCGGCGACCCCGGCGGCGGCCTGGGTGTGGCCGATGTTCGACTTGACCGAGCCGAGCAGCAGCGGCGCGGCCTCGCCCCGCTCCTGCCCGTACGTGGCGAGCAGCGCCTGCGCCTCGATCGGGTCGCCGAGCCGGGTGCCGGTGCCGTGCGCCTCCACCACGTCGACCTGCTCAGGGGTGAGCCGGGCGTTGGCGAGCGCCTGCCGGATGACGCGGACCTGGGAGGGGCCGTGGGGGGCGCTGAGCCCGTTCGACGCGCCGTCCTGGTTGACGGCGCTGCCCCGTACGACGGCGAGGACCGGGTAGCCGTGGCGGTGGGCGTCGGAGAGGCGGGTGAGCAGCAGCATCCCGATCCCCTCGGACCAGGAGGTGCCGTCGGCGGCGGCGGCGAACGCCTTGCACCGGCCGTCAGCGGCGAGGCCGCGCTGGCGGCTGAAACCGACGAAGACCGCCGGGGTGGGCATCACCGTCACGCCACCGGCGAGGGCCAGCTCGCAGTCGCCGTTGCGCAGCGCCTGCGCGGCGAGGTGGATCGCGACCAGCGACGACGAGCAGGCGGTGTCCACGGTGACCGCCGGCCCCTCCAGACCGAGGGTGTACGCGACCCGGCCGGAGATGACACTGGTGGCGTTGCCGGTGAGCAGGTGACCCTCGCCGTTCTCGGCCTGGGCCATGACACCGTCGTAGCCGTGCGACGCCGCACCGACGAACACCCCGGTACGGCTGCCCCGCACGGTCGCCAGCGGCAGGCCGGCCCGTTCGAACGCCTCCCACGACGTCTCCAGCAGCAGCCGCTGCTGCGGGTCCATGGCCAGGGCCTCGCGCGGGCTGATCCCGAACAGGTCGGGGTCGAAGTCGGCGGCGTCGTAGACGAAGCCGCCTTCACGGACGTAGCTGGTGCCCGGGTGGTCGGGGTCGGGGTGGAACAGCCGGTCGAGGTCCCAGCCCCGGTCGGCGGGGAACGGGCCGATGCCGTCCCCGCCGTCACGCACCAGGTCCCACAGCTGCTCGGGGGAGGAGACCCCGCCCGGGTAGCGGCAGCTCATCGCCACGATGGCGACGGGCTCGACGTCCTTGGCCTCCAGCTCCCGCAGCCGTCGCCGGGTGCGCCGCAGCTCCGAGGTCGTACGCTTCAGGTACTCGACGTACTTCTCGTCCTCGTTGCTCACCGTGGACCCACCTCACTCGGCATGCCGTGGTCGTTGCGGCTGGCGGTCACGACGTCTCCAGCTCGCGGTCGATCAGGTCGAAGATGTTCTCGGCGGTGGCCGACTCGAGGTCGTCGTCGCCGCTGGCGTCGGACTGTCGCTCGTCCAGCCGGTCGAGCAGGCCGTGCAGCCGGTCGGTGATCCGGCGGAACGCGTCGTCGGCCGGGTCGAGGCCGGCGAGCGCCGCCTCCAGCCGGTCGAGTTCCCGGCCGGCCGCCGCCGACGGGTCGGCCCCGTCGGCGGGGCCGAACTGCCCGGCCAGGTGTGTGGCGAGCGCGGTCGGCGTCGGGTTGTCGAAGACCAGCGTGGCCGGCAGCCGCAGCCCGGTGGCCGCACCGAGCCGGTTGCGCAGCTCGACCGCGGTGAGCGAGTCGAAGCCGAGTTCCCGGAACGCGCGGGTGGGTTCGACGGCCGCCGGGTCGCCGTGGCCGAGGACGACGGCCACGTGCGACAGCACCAGGTCGCGCAGGGCGCGTACCCGCTTGTCGTCGCTCAGGCCGCGCAGCGTCTCGGCGAACGCCTGCCCGTCGGCGACCTCGCCGGCGGCGGCCCGACGGCCGGCGGGGCGGACCAGTCCGGACAGCAGCGGGTGCACCGGCGTGCCGGCCGCGGCCGTCCCGGTGCTGATCTTCGCGGGCACCAGTACCGCCCGTTCGGAGCGCCAGGCGGCGTCGAACAGGGCCAGCGCCTCGTCGGTGGAGAGGGCGGCCATGCCGCCCCGGTCGAGCCGGCGGATGTCGGCGGCGTCGAGGTGTCCGGTCATGCCGCTGGCCTGCGCCCACCGGCCCCACGCGAGGGAGACCGCCGGCAGGCCGAGGGCCCGACGCTGCTCGGCGAGGGCGTCGAGGAACGCGTTGCCGGCGGCGTAGTTGCCCTGCCCCGGGCCGCCGAACACGCCGGCGGCGGCGGAGAAGAGCACGAACGCGGTCAGCTCGTGGTCGAGTGTGGCCTGGTGCAGGTGCCAGGCCGCGTCGACCTTCGGCCGCAGCACCGCGTCGAGCCGGTCGGGGGTGAGCGACTCGACGGTGGCGTCGTCGAGGACGCCGGCGGCGTGCACGACGGCGCGCAGCGGGTGCCGGGCGTCCACCATGGACAGCACGTCGGCGACGGCGTCCGGGTCGGTCAGGTCGGCGGCGACGATCGACACCTCCGCGCCGAGCGCCTTGAGGTCGGCCAGCAGCGCGTCGGCGCCCTCGGCGTCCGGACCGCGCCGGCTGACCAGCAGCAGGTGCCGGGCATCGTGCGCGGTGACCAGGTGCCGGCAGAGCAGCGCGCCCAGGGTCCCGGTGGCGCCGGAGACCAGCACGGTGCCGTCGAGCCGGGGCGGTTGCGGGATGCTCAGGGCGAGCTTGCCGACGTGCCGGGCCTGGCTGAGGAAGCGGAACGCCTCCGGGGCCCGGCGCACGTCCCAGTCGCGGCGGGGCAGCGGGCGCAGCGCGCCCGCGGCGAAGAGCGCCATCAGCTCGGCGAGCATCCGGCCGATGGCGTCCTGGCCCGCCTCGATGAGGTCGAAGACCTGGTAGCTGACCCCGGGGTGGTCGGCGGCGACCCGCTCCGGGTCCCGCTTGTCGGTCTTGCCCATCTCGACGAACCGGCCGCCGGGGGCCAGCAGCCGCAGCGACGCGTCGACGAACTCCCCGCTGAGGGCGTTGAGCACCACGTCGACGCCGCGTCCGCCGGTGCGGTCGCGGAACTCGTCGACGAAGTCGAGGGTGCGGGAGGAGGCGACGTGCGCGTCGTCGAAGCCGGTGGCCCGCAACGCCGGCCACTTGCCGGGGCTGGCGGTGCCGTAGACCTCGGCGCCGAGGTGGCGGGCGATCTGCACGGCGGCCATGCCGACACCGCCGGCCGCCGCGTGCACCAGCACGGACTCCCCCGCCGTCAGCCGGGCCAGCTCGACCAGTCCGTACCAGGCGGTCAGGAACACCACGGGCACGGTGGCGGCCTCCGCGTACGACCAGCCGTCGGGGATCCGGGTGACCAGCCGGTGGTCGGTGACCGCGACCGTGGCGAAGGAGCCGGAGAACAGGCCCATCACCCGGTCGCCGGGTGCGACGCCGGTGACCCCGGGGCCCACCTCGAGCACCACACCGGCGCCCTCGTTGCCCAGCACCTCCTGGTCGGGGACCATGCCGAGGGTCAGCACCACGTCCCGGAAGTTGAGGCCGGAGGCGCGCATCGCGACCCGGACCTGACCTGCCGGCAGCGCCTCGGTGACCTCCGGGCAGGGCAGCACGGCCAGGTTCTCCAGGGTGCCCTTCTCGGTGACGTCCAGGCGCCACGGCACGGTGTCGCCGGGCAGCGGCAGCACCCCGGCGTCCCGGGCCCGGACCAGCCGGGGCGCGAGCGGAACGCCGTCGCGGACCGCGACCTGCGGCTCGCCGGCGGCGACGGCCGCCGGGAGGGCCGCGAGGGAGACGGCGGCGTCGTCGGTGTCGAGCAGCGTGAACCTGCCGGGATGCTCGGCCTGCGCCGACCGGACCAGCCCCCACAGGGCGGACCGGGCGAGGTCGCGGGGAGCTTCGCCGGGGGCCGCGCCGACCGCGCCGGTGGTGTGCAGGACCAGGCGGGCGCCCTCCAGCCGGGGCTCACCGAGCCAGTCCTGCACGAGCGTGAGGGCGTCCCGGGCGGCGTCGTGTGCGGCCTCGCCGGTCCGGGCCGCTGCGGCCTCGCCGGTCCGCGCCGGGTCCGAGCCGGTCCGCTGCGCGACGACCACGTCGGGTACGTCCCCGGTGTCCGCGATCGCGGCGACCAGCGTCGCCAGGTCGGCGTGGGTGCTCACGGGGTGTCCGGCGGCGGTCAGCGCGGCGGCGAGACCGAGGGTGTCGTCGCCGAGCACCGCCCAGCGGGCGGCCGGCGCCTCCGCGTCGGCCTGCTGCGGCAGCGGCGTCCAGTCCAGGTGGAACAGCGAGGTGCGGCGCAGGGCGGCGGCCTCGTCGGCCCGGCCGGCGGTGACCGGGCGGAAGGTCAGCGACTCGACGGTGGCGACCGGCTGACCGGCGGTGTCGGCGAGGGTGACCGCGACGGTGTCGGGGCCGAGCGGCCGCAGCCGTACCCGCAGCCGGGTGGCACCGTGGGCGTGCAGGCCGACGGAGCGGAACGCGAACGGCATCCAGCCCGTCCCGGTGGCGTCACCGTCGCCCAGCAGGGCGGTCAGCCCGCTGGCCTGAAGCGCCGCGTCGAAGAGCGCGGGGTGCAGCCCGAACCGGGACGCGTCGGCGGCCACCTCGTCGGGCAGGGCCACCTCGGCGTACACCTCGTCGGCGCCGCGCCACACCCGGCGCAGGCCCCGGAAGGCGGGGCCGTAGCCGAGGCCGCCGGCCGCCATCTCCGCATACCAGGCGTCCAGGTCGGCGTCGACCTCGACGGCGTCGGCGGGCGGCCACTCCCCCGGTACGACCAGCGGGGCGGGCAGTTGCGGCAGCAGCAGCCCTTCGGCGTGGCGGGTCCAGGTGTCGCCGTCTGCCTCGGGGCGGGAGTGCACGGTCACGGTCCGCTCGCCGGTGTCGCTGGGCGCGCCGACACGCACCTGCACCTGCACGGCCCCGCCCGGCGGCAGGACGAGCGGGCTGATCAGGGTGAGGTCGCCGACCTGGCCGGCGTCGACCTCGTCGCCGGCCCGGACCACCATGTCGACCAGGCCGGTGCCGGGGACGATCACCGCCCCACCGACCGCATGGTCGGCGAGCCACGGATGGGTACGCGCCGACAACCGCCCGGTGAGCACCACCGTCTGGTCGTCGGCGACCGCGATGGCGGCACTGAGCAGCGGGTGGCCGGCGTCCTGGAGGCCGGCGGAGCCGACGTCCCCGGCCCGGTGCGCGGGTGGCCGCAGCCAGTAGCTGCCCCGGTCGAAGGCGTAGGTGGGCAGGTCGACGGTCGGCGTGCGGGTCAGGACCGTGCTGAGGTCGACGGGCAGGCCGATGGTGTGCGCGGTGGCCAGGTTGGTCAGCAACCGGGTCGCGTCGTCGTCACCCCGACGCAGACTGCCCAACGTGTGCCCGCTGGTGTCGGTGTCATCCAGGATCGCCGTCACCGGCATGGTGAGCACCGGGTGCGGGCTGATCTCCACGAACGTGGTGTGCCCGGCGGCGATCGCGGTGCGGACGGCCGCGTCGAACTGCACGGTCTGACGCAGGTTGTCATACCAGTAATCGGCGCACATCGACGTCGGGTCCACCCAGTCACCCGTCAACGTCGACACCAGACGGGTATGGCCCGACTGCGGAGCCACGTCCGCCAGATCCGCACGCAACTGCTCGGCGACCTCCTGCACCGCCGCCGAGTGCGAGGCATAGTCCACGTGGGTGCATGCGACCAGATCCGCCACCGGCTGCGGCGGACCCGACACCACCACCGTCGACGGACCATTCACCGCCGCCACACCAACACCCTCGAACCCCGGCAGCCGCTCGACGACCGCGTCGGCGGGCAGGTCGATCGAGGCCATCGTGCCCGTACCCCGCAACACCGCCAACGCCCGCGACCGCAACGCCACCGTCTTCGCCGCGTCATCGAGGGAGAGGATCCCCGCCACACACGCCGCGCCGATCTCACCCTGCGAATGACCGATCACCGCCTGCGGCACCACACCAACGTGCTGCCACACCGCCGCCAGAGCGATACCGACAGCCCACAGGACGGGCTGCACGACCTCCACCCGCTCCAGCCACGACTCGTCCTCACCGGTGAGCACCGAGACGAGATCCACATCCAGGTAGGGAGCCAGGGCCCGCTGGCAGTCGGCCAGCTTCGCGTCGAACACCGGAGTCCGACCGACCAGACCGGCCGCCATCCCCGCCGACTGCGCCCCCTGACCCGGGAACACGAACACCGGACCCGCACCCTGCGCCGCAGCGACACCGGACACCACGCTGCCCGCCGGCGCGCCGGCCGCCACCGCGTCCAGACCGGACAACAACTCCTCGACCGTCGAACCGACCACCGCACAACGCTGGTCGAACGCCGACCGGGTGGTGGCCAGGGACCACGCCACCGCCGCCGGATCCAGACCGCCGCGCTCCCGCACATACACCGCCAGCCGAGCGGCCTGACCGGCAAGCGCACCCTTCGACCGCGCCGACACCGACCACACCGACACCGCCGCATCGACCAGCCCCGGGGCAGTCACGACGACCGGTTCGGCGGGCTCGTCGGCCTGCTCGATGATGACGTGGGCGTTGGTGCCGGACATGCCGAACGAGGAGACCGCCGCCCGGCGCGGCCGGTCCACCTGCGGCCACGGCCGCGCCTCGGTGGCCAGTTCCACCGCCCCGGCCGACCAGTCGATGTGGTGCGACGGCGCGTCGACGTGCAGGGTCGCCGGGACGAGACCGTGCCGCATCGCCTGCACCATCTTGATCACGCCGGCCACACCGGCCGCCGCCTGGGTGTGGCCGATGTTCGACTTGATCGAGCCGAGCAGCAGCGGCCGGTCGGCGGGCCGGTCCTGCCCGTACGTGGCCAGCAGCGCCTGCGCCTCGATCGGGTCGCCCAGCGTCGTACCGGTCCCGTGCGCCTCGACCACGTCCACGTCGGCGTTCGTCAGCCCGGCGGTGCCGAGGGCCTGCCGGATCACCCGCTGCTGCGACGGGCCGTTCGGCGCGGTCAGCCCGTTGGACGCGCCGTCGGAGTTCACCGCGCTGCCGCGCACGATCGCGAGGACCGGGTGTCCGTTGCGGCGGGCGTCGGAGAGGCGCTCGACGAGGAGCACCCCGACGCCCTCCCCCCAGCCGGTGCCGTCGGCGGCGGCGGCGAAGGGCTTGCAGCGGCCGTCGGCGGCGAGGGCGCGCTGGCGGGAGAACTCGGCGAACGTGCCGGGGGTGGCCATCACCGTGACGCCGCCGGCCAGGGCGAGGTCGCACTCGCCGCGCCGCAGCGCCTGCACCGCCAGGTGCAACGCCACCAGCGACGACGAACACGCCGTGTCCACCGACACCGCCGGCCCCTCCAACCCCAACGCGTACGCCACCCGACCCGACACGACACTCGCGGCGTTCCCGGTACCGGCGAATCCCTCCACCTCGTCGGCGGCGACCATCAACAGGGCCCCATAGTCCTGGCCGTTGGTGCCCACGAACACCCCTGTTCGCGAACCCCGCAACCCCGCAGGGTCAACCCCTGCCCGCTCCACCGCCTCCCACGAGGCCTCCAGCAGCAGCCGCTGCTGCGGGTCCATGGCGAGGGCCTCGCGCGGGGAGATGCCGAAGAACCCGGCGTCGAAGTCCGGGGCCTGGTGGAGGAATCCGCCCTGGTCGGCGTAGCTGGTGCCGGGGTTGTCGGGGTCGGGGTCGAAGAGGCGGTCGAGGTCCCAGCCACGGTTGGTGGGGAAGTCGCCTACGGCGTCGGTCCCGTCGGCGACGAGCCGCCACAGCTGCTCGGGGTCGTCGATGCCGCCCGGGTAGCGGCAGGACATGGCGACGATGGCGACGGGCTCGTCGCGGTCCATGGTGGACACGACGGTGGCCGGGGTGTCCCCGGTGGCGCCGCCGAACATCCCGGTGAGCAGGAAGCGGGCCAGCACGACCGGGTTGGGGTGGTCGAAGACGAGGGTGGTGGGCAGGGCCTGCCCGGTGGCGGCGACGAGCCGGTTGCGCAGTTCCACGGCGGTCAGGGAGTCGAAGCCGAGGTCCCGGAACGCGGTGCCGGCCGGGACGGCGGCGGCCCCACCGTCGTGGCCGAGCACGTCGGCGGCGAGCTCGCGGATCAGGTCGGTGACCTGCTCCTCCCGCCGGGCCGGGGTCAGCTCGGCCAGCCGGCGGCGCAGGGTCGCGGCGGGGCCCTCGTCACCGTCGTCGGCGGGTACGCCACCGTCGAGGGCGGCCTTCGCCTCGGGTACGCCCTCCAGCAGCGGCCGCCGCCGGGCGGAGGCGTACGCGGGGGCGAACCGGCTCCAGTCGACGTCGGCGACGGTGAGGGTGACGTCGTCGTGGTCGAGGGCCTGCCGCAGCGCGTCCATGGCCACGGTGGGGTCCATCGCGGGGACGCCCCGGCGGCGCAGCTGCCGGTCGGAGTCCGCGCCGTGCATCCCGCCGTCGGCCCAGGGGCCCCAGGCGATGGCGGTGCCGGCCCGCCCGTCGGCGCGGCGCTGCTGCACGAGCGCGTCGAGGTACGCGTTGCCGGCGGCGTACCCGACCTGGCCGGCGCTGCCCCAGGTGGCGGCGATGGACGAGTAGACGACGAAGGCGTCCAGCTCCCGGTCGGCGAGCAGGTCGTGCAGGTGGGCGGCGCCGGCCGTCTTGCCGGCGGTCACCTCGGCCAGTTCGGCGGGGGTGACCTCCATGAGGGGGGTGGTCTGGGCGACGCCCGCGGTGTGCACGACGATGCGGACCGGCGGACCGTCGGCCTCGACGCGCTCGAGCAGAGCGGCGAGCGCGGCCCGGTCGGCGATGTCGCAGGCGGCAACGGTGACCCGGGCACCGAGGCCGGTCAGCTCGGCCTCCAGCTCGGCCGCACCGGGGGCGTCGGGGCCGCGCCGGCTGACCAGCACGACGTGTGCGGCCCCGGCGGCGGCGAGCCAGCGGGCGGCGCGGGCGCCGAGACCGCCGGTGCCGCCGGTGACCAGGGCGGTCCCGGTGGGCGTGAAGCGGCGTACCGGGGGGCGGTCGCCGAGGCCGGCGCGGACCAGGCGGCGGACGAAGACGCCGGGCCCGCGTACCGCGAACTGGTCCTCGCCGCCCCCGCCGGTGAGGATCGCGGCGAGCCGGCCGGCGGCGCGGGCGTCGGGCTGGGTGGGCAGGTCGACGAGCCCGCCCCAGCGGTGCGGGGCCTCGACGCCCACCACCCGGCCGAGCCCCCAGTGCGCGCCCTGCGCGGGGTCGGCGAGCCGGTCGTAGGAGGCGGCGGCGACCGCGCCCCGGGTGACCAGCCACAGAGGCGCGGCGAGCCCGGCGTCTCCGGCGGCCTGGGCGAGGGCGAGGGTGGCGGTGAGGCCGGGCAGCGCGGCGGTGTCGGCGGTGGGTGGCTCCCAGGCGAGCAGGGAGACGATCCCGGCGGTGTCCGTCCCGGTGAGGATGGCGGCGAGGGCGGCCCGGTCGACGTCGGGGGCGACCGGCAGCGACGTCACGTCGGCGCCGGCGTCGGTGAGCGCGGCGTGCACGGCGCGGACGGCGGGGTCGTCGTCGAGGCCGGCGGGGACGGCCAGCAGCCAGGCGCCGGCGAGGCGGCCGGCAGCGGGTTCCGCGGTGACCTGCCACTCGGCCCGGTACCGCCAGCCGTCGAGCAGGGAATGCGCCTGCCGCTGCCGGCGCCAGTCGGCGAGGACGGGCAGCAGGGTACGCAGCGACTCTGCGGCGGTCTCGTCGTCGACGGCGAGGGTGTCGCGCAGCGCGTCGAGGTCGGCGCGTTCGACGGCCTCCCAGAACCGCCGGTCGAGCAGGCCCGAGCCGGCGGTGGTGCCGGCCGGGTCGGCGGGGGCCTCGGCGGGCACCCAGTAGTGCTGCCGCTCGAACGGGTAGGTGGGCAGGTCGACGAGGCGGCCGGGCCGGTCGGCGAAGAGGTCCGCCCAGCGGACCGGGGTGCCGGCGACGTGCAGGTGGGCGAGCGCGGCGAGCAGGACGCGGCGTTCCGGGCGGTCGCGGCGCAGCACGGGCACCACGACGGCGGGGGCGACGTCGGGCGCGGACCCGACGGTGGCGAGGGTCTCCTCGGTGGGGGCGGCGAGGACCGCGTCGGGGCCGACCTCGACGAAGGTGCCGACGCCGTGGGCGCGCAGGGTGCGGACGCCGTCGGCGTAGCGGACGGCCTCGCGGACGTGCCGCACCCAGTACTCGGGCGTGCACAGCTGCGCCGGGTCGGCCAGCTCACCGGTCAGGTTGGACACCACGGGCAGGGTGGGTGCGCGCAGGTCGAGGCCGGCGGCGACGGCGGCGAACTCAGTGAGCATCGGCTCCATCAGCGGACTGTGGAAGGCGTGGCTGACCCGCAGCCGGCGGACCTTGACCCCCCGCCCGGTCCAGAGTTCGGCCAGCTCGTCGATGGCGGCGGCGGCACCGGAGACGACGACGGAGCCGGGCCCGTTGACGGCGGCGACGGCGACCCGGTCGGTCAGCCCGGCCAGCGACGCGGCCACGTCGGCCTCGGTCGCGGCGACCGCGAGCATCGCCCCGCCGGCGGGCAGCGCCTGCATGAGCCGGCCCCGGGCGGCGACGAGCGCGCAGGCGTCGTCGAGGGTGAGCACGCCGGCCACGTGGGCGGCGGTGAGTTCGCCGATGGAGTGCCCGGCGACGAGGTCGGGCGTGATCCCCCAGGAGTCGAGGAGCCGGTGCAGGGCGACCTCGATGGCGAAGAGACCGGCCTGGGTGAACACGGTCTGGTCCAGCAGCGCCGCGTCGTCGGTGCCGGCCTCGGCGAAGAGCACCGTCCGCAGCGGCTTCGGCAGCCGGTGGTCGAGGTGGGCGCAGACCTCGTCGAGGGCCTGCGCGAAGACGGGATACGCGGCATACAGCTCGCGGCCCATGCCGGCGCGCTGCGCGCCCTGCCCGGAGTACAGGAACGCGACGGCGCCACGGTCGGCGGCGACGCCGGTGACCAGTCCGGGGGCGGGCCGGTCGTCGGCGAGGGCGGTCAGGGCGGCCAGCGCGCCGTCGCTGTCGTCGGCGAGGACGACGGCGCGGTGCTCCAGCGGCGACCGGGAGATCGCGGAGGTCCAGGCGACGTCGGCGGGACGCAGGCCGGGGTCGGCGGCGAGGTGGGCGGACCAACGCTCGGCCTGGCGGCGCAACGCGGCCCGGGTGCGGCCGGTGAGCAGCACCGGCACCGGCGCGGGCAGGTCCGGCCGGTCGGCCTCGGCGGGGACCGGCTCGGGCTGTTCGAGGATGAGGTGGGTGTTGGTGCCGCTCATCCCGAACGAGGAGACGGCGGCGCGGCGCGGCCGGTCCACGGCGGGCCACGGGGTGGGCTCGGTGACCAGGGTGACCGCGCCGGCGGTCCAGTCGACGTGCGGGGTGGGCGCGTCGACGTGCAGGGTGGCGGGCACGGTGCCGTGCCGCATCGCCATCACCATCTTGATGATCCCGGCGATACCGGCGGCGGCCTGGCTGTGGCCGATGTTGGACTTGATCGAGCCGAGCAGCAGCGGCGCGGCGTCGCCCCGGTCCTGCCCGTACGTGGCGAGCAGCGCCTGCGCCTCGATCGGGTCGCCGAGGGTGGTGCCGGTGCCGTGCGCCTCGACCACGTCGACCAGGTCGGGGGTGAGCTTCGCGCCGGCCAGCGCCTGCCGGATCACCCGCTGCTGGGCGGGGCCGTTGGGCGCGGTCAGCCCGTTGGAGGCGCCGTCCTGGTTGACGGCGGAGCTGCGGATGATCCCGAGGACGGGGTGGCCGTTGCGGCGGGCGTCGCTGAGCCGTTCGAGCAGCAGCATGCCGACGCCCTCGGACCAGCCGGTGCCGTCGGCGGCGGCGGCGAACGACTTGCACCGGCCGTCGGCGGCGAGGCCGCGTTGCCGGGAGAACTCGACGAACGGCCCGGGGGTGGCCAGCACGGTGGCCCCGCCGGCCAGGGCGAGGGAGCACTCGCGCTGGCGCAGCGCCTGGCAGGCGAGGTGCACGGCGACCGACGACGACGAGCAGGCGGTGTCCACGGTGACCGTGGGCCCTTCGAGGCCGAAGGTGTAGGCGAGCCGGCCGGAGACCACGCTGGCGGCGGTGCCGGTCAGGACGTAGCCCTCGACGCCGGGGGCCCGGTGCAGCACGGCGGCGTAGTCCTGCCCGGAGGTGCCGACGAAGACGCCGGAGCGGCTGCCGCGCAGCGACAGCGGGGCGATGCCGGCCCGTTCGAAGGCCTCCCAGGTGACCTCCAGCAGCAGCCGCTGCTGCGGGTCCATGGCCAGCGCCTCGCGCGGGGAGATGCCGAACAGGGCGGCGTCGAAGCGCCCGGCGTCGTAGAGGAACCCGCCGGCGGCGGTGTACGAGGTGCCGGGGTTGTCGGGGTCGGGGTGGTGCAGCCGGTCGAGGTCCCAGCCCCGGTCGGTGGGGAACTCGCCGACGGCGTCCCCGCCGGCCGACACGAACGACCACAGGTCCTCGGGTGAGGCGATGCCGCCCGGGTAGCGGCAGCTCATCGCGACGATGGCGACCGGCTCGGACTCCTCGGCGGTGACCTCACGCAGCCGTTGGCGGGTCTGGTGCAGCTCGGCGATGACCCGCGTCAGGTACTCGCGCAGCCTCTCTTCGTCCGCCATGGTTGATCTCGCTCCCTCGTTCTCCACCGGTACGTGACGCGCGTGACTCAGGAAAGCCCGAGGTCCCTGTCCACAAGATCGAAAAGCTCCTGGTTGCTGGCCACCCGCAGCCGGTCGGCCACCTCGGCTGTCTCCTCGGGCCGCTCGGTGCCGCCCCGTTCGGCGGCGCCGAGTCGTTCCAGCAGCCGGTGCAGCCGCATGGTGACCCGAACCCGGCCCAGGTCGTCCTGCTCGCGCCCGACGAGGGCGGCCTCCAGCTGGTCCAGCTCCTCGACGGTCGGCAGCGTCTGCCCCGACGCCTCGCTGACCAGTTCGGCGCGCAGGTGCTCGGCGAGAGCCTGCGGGGTCGGGTAGTCGAACACCACCGAGCTGGCCGGGTGCAGGCCGGTCGCCGCCGCCAGGCGGCCGCGCAGCTCCACGGCGGTCAGCGAGTCGAAGCCGAGGTCGCGGAACGGCCGGTCGGCCTCCAGCGCGTACGGGCTGTCGTGGCCGATGACCTCGGCGGCGGCGGTCCGGACCAGGTCGACCAGCAGCCGGTTCTGCTCGGCGGCGGTGAGGTCGGCCAGCCGCTTGCGCAGGCCGGTGCGGACCTCGTCGCCGCCGTCGGCGGCCGGGTCGGGGCCGGTGCGCAGCGCCGCCACCTCGGGCAGGTCGCTGATCAGCGGGCGCGGCCGGGCGGAGGCGAAGACCGGGGCGAAGCGGGCCCAGTCGACGTCGGCGACGGTGAGCACCGTGCCGTCGCCCTCCACGGCGGCGCGCAGCGCGGCCATCGCGGGTTCCCGCTCCAGCAGGGAGACGCCGCGCCGGCTCATCGCCACCGCGTGCTCGTCGCTGACCATGCCGCCGCCGGCCCACGGTCCCCAGTTGACGGAGACCACCCGGGCCCGGCCGGCGGGCCGGGACTGCGCCCACGCGTCGAGGAAGGCGTTGCCGGCGGCGTACGCGCCGTGGTCGCCGACGCCCCACGCGGCGGCGATGGAGGAGAAGTAGACGACCAGCTCCAGCTCGCCCGGGTCGAGGAACTCGTCGAGGTGGCGGGCTCCGGCGGTCTTGCCGGCGACCACGTCGGCGAGTTCGTCGGTGTCGACCACGCTGACCGGGTTGAGCCGGCCGACACCGGCGGCGTGCACGACCGCCTGCACGGTCTCGCCGTCGCGGCGCAGCCCGTCGACGAGGGCGGCGACGGCGTCCCGGTCGGCCAGGTCGCAGGCGACGACGCGGGCCTGCGCGCCGAGGTCGGCCAGTTCGGCCAGGGTGTCGGCGACGCCGGGGGCGTCCGCGCCGCGCCGGCTGACCAGGATGAGCCGCCGGGCGCCGTGCCGGGCGAACCAGGCGGCGGCGTACCGGCCGATGGCACCGGTGCCGCCGGTGACCAGCACGGTGCCGGGCGGCTGCCAGGCCGGGGCGTCGGGCAGTTCGGCGCGGGCGGCGCGGGCGAGTCGCCGCAGGTGCACCCCGAGCGGACGGACGGCGAGCTGGTCCTCGGCGTCGGCGTTGGTCAGCGCCCGCAGCAGGTGCTCCCCGGCGGCCGGGTCGACCTCGGCCGGCAGGTCGAGCAGACCACCCCAGTGGGCGGGGTGTTCGAGGGCGGTGACCAGGCCGAGACCCCAGGTG
Organism: Micromonospora halophytica; assembly: GCF_900090245.1. GTDB lineage: Bacteria > Actinomycetota > Actinomycetes > Mycobacteriales > Micromonosporaceae > Micromonospora > Micromonospora halophytica. The sequence goes on along the minus strand of NZ_FMDN01000012.1, from coordinate 58,252 downwards.
GTGGCCTGCGCGGGGTGGGCGACCGGGTCGCCGGGGCCGGTACTGACGGCCTGTCGGGTGAGCAGCCATAGCGGCCCGGCCGGGGCGGCGTCGGTGACGGCCTGGATCAGGGCGAGGTTGCCGGTGAGACCGGCCGGCACGGCCGGATGGTCGGGGTGCGGCCGCTCGTCGAGGGCGAGCAGCGAGACGATCCGGGTGCCGGGGTCCACGGCCAGCTGCCCGGCCAGGCCGGCCCGGGTGACCGTCGCCGGGTCGACGGCGAGGGTGCGGACGCTGCCGCCGTGCCCGCCGAGCAGCGCGGCGAGCCGGTCGCCGATGTCGGTGCCGGGGCCGTCGGTGCCGGTGGCGGGGACGACCAGCAGCCAGTCGCCGGTGGCGGGACCGGCCGTGAGCTGTCGCTGCGGCCAGGTGATCCGGTAGCGCCAGCCGTTGACCAGCGCGTCGGTCTGCCGCTGCCGGTGCCACTTCGCGAGAGTGGGCAGCTGGGCGCGGAGCGGCCGGTCCGGGTCGACGCCGAAGCGGGCGGCCAGCCCGTCGCCGTCCTCGTCGGCCACGGCCTGCCAGAACGCCTCGTCGGCGGTGCCGGCGACCGGGGCGGTCGGCTCGGCGGTGCGCACCACGTCGCCGTCGCCGACCGGCCAGAACCGCTGGTGCCGGAAGGCGTACGTGGGCAGGGCGACCGGCTCGGCGGCGGGCAGCAGCGCCGCCCAGTCGACCCGTACGCCGTGGCAGTGCAGCCGGGCCAGCGCGCCGAGCAGGGCCGCCGCCTCACCCCGGCCGGGCCGTTGCACCCCGGTGACCAGGGTCCGCCCGCCGTCGGGCAGCGCGTCGGCGGCCAGGGCGGTGAGCACGGTGTCGGGGCCCACCTCCAGCAGCGCGGACACGCCGAGGGAGTGCAGCTGGGTGACGGTGTCGGCGAACCGGACGGCCTCCCGGACGTGCCGCACCCAGTAGTCGGGGGTGCAGAGCAGCTCGGGTTCGGCGATCCGGCCGGTCACGTTCGACACCACCGGGACGGTCGGCGGCGCGTAGTCGAGGGTGGCGGCGACGGCGGCGAACTCGGCCAGCATCGGCTCCATCAGCGGGCTGTGGAACGCGTGGCTGACGTTGAGCCGCTTGGTGCGTACGCCGAGGGCGGTGAAGTGCTCGGCCAGGTCGGCGAGCGCGTCGGCGGCACCGGAGACCACGACGGCGGTGGGGCCGTTGACGGCGGCGACGGCGACCCGGTCGGCGTACGGGGTGAGGGTGTCGGCGACCTCGGCCTCGCCGGCGGCGACGGCGAGCATCCCGCCGCCGTCCGGCAGCGCCTGCATGAGCCGGCCCCGGTTGCCGACCAGCGTGCACGCGTCCGGCAGGGTGAGCACGCCGGCTACGTGGGCGGCGGTGAGCTCCCCGACGGAGTGCCCGGCGACCAGGTCGGGGACGATCCCCCAGCTCTCCAGGAGCCGGTGCAGCGCCACCTCGACGGCGAACAGTCCGGCCTGGGTGAAGACGGTCTGGTCCAGCAGCGCGGCCTCGGCGCTGCCCTCGGCGGCGAAGAGCACCTGCTTCAGCGGCCGGGGCAGGTGGGCGTCGAGGTGCTGGCAGGTCTCGTCGAGCGCCTCGGCGAAGGCGGGGAACGTCCGGTACAGCTCCCGGCCCATCCCGGCGTGCTGGGCGCCCTGACCGGAGAAGAGCACGGCGAGGGTGCCGGGTTCGGCGACGTCCCGGGTGAGGACGGGGTGGCTCTGCCCGGCGGCGAGCGCCCGCAGCCCGGCCACGTACGCCTCGCGGTCGGCGGCCAGCAGCACGGCCCGGTGCCGCAGCGGCGAGCGTGCGGTGGTCAGCGCCCGGGCGACGGCGACGTCGGTGTCGGGTGCGGCCGACGCCCAGTCGGCGAGCCGGGCGGCCTGGGCACGCAGCCCGTCCTCGTCGTTGCCGGAGACCACCCAGGGCAGCAGCGGCGGCGCCGCGACCGGGTCCGTCGCGGCCGGGTCCTGCGGCTCGTCGGCGTCGTCGGGGGCCTGTTCGAGGATGACGTGGGCGTTGGTGCCGCTGACTCCGAACGCGGACACCGCGGCTCGGCGCGGGCGGCCCGCCTCGGGCCACGGGGTCGGCTCGGCGAGCAGCGCCACGGCGCCCTCGGTCCAGTCGACGTGCGGGGTCGGCTCGTCGACGTGCAGGGTGGGCGGCAGCAGGTCGTGCTGCAGCGCCATCACCATCTTGATGACGCCGGACACTCCGGCGGCGGCCTGGGTGTGGCCGATGTTGGACTTGATCGAGCCGAGCAGCAGCGGCCGGTCGGCGGGGCGGTCCTGCCCGTACGTGGCGAGCAGGGCCTGCGCCTCGATCGGGTCGCCGAGCCGGGTGCCGGTGCCGTGCCCGTCGACGGCGTCGACGTCGGCGGGGGTGAGCTGGGCGTTGGCCAGCGCCTGCCGGATGACCCGCTGCTGGGCGGGCCCGTTGGGGGCGGTGAGGCCGTTGGACGCGCCGTCCTGATTGGTGGCCGAGCCGCGGACCACGGCGAGCACGCGCCGGCCGTCGCGTCGGGCGTCGGAGAGGCGTTGCAGGAGCACCAGGCCGGCGCCCTCGCCCCAGCCGGTGCCGTCGGCGGCCCCGGCGAACGACTTGCACCGGCCGTCGGAGGCGAGGCCGCGCTGGCGGGCGAACTCCAGGAACGGGCCGGGGGTGGCCATCACGGTCACCCCGCCGGCGACGGCCATGTCGCACTCGCCGGCCCGCAGCGACTGTACGGCCAGGTGCAGCGCGACCAGCGACGACGAGCACGCGGTGTCGACGGTGACCGCCGGACCCTGCAGGCCGAAGGTGTAGGACAGCCGGCCGGAGACCACCGCCGCCGCGTTGCCGGTCGCCTGGTAGCCCTCGGTCTCGGCCTTCGCGGCCATCAGCAGGGTGGCGTAGTCCTGGCCGTTGGTGCCGACGAAGACGCCGGTGCTGCTCTCCCGCATGTCGACGGGGGCGATGCCGGCCCGCTCGAACAGCTCCCACCCGGTCTCCAGCAGCAACCGCTGCTGCGGGTCCATCACCAGCGCCTCGCGCGGCGAGATGCCGAACAGGCCGGCGTCGAAGCCGCCGACGTCGGCGACGAAGCCGCCCTCACGCACGTACGAGGTGCCGGGGGTGTCGGGGTCGGGGTCGTAGATGGCGTCGAGGTCCCAGCCCCGGTCGGCCGGGAACCCGGCGATCGCGTCGCGTCCCTCGGCGACCAGCCGCCACAGGTCCTCCGGGCTGGCGACCCCGCCGGGGTAGCGGCAGCTCATCGCGACGACGGCGATGGGTTCGTCGAGGGCGGCTGCGGCCCGGGTGGGCGCGGCGGTCTGCTCGGCGACGCCGAGGATGCGGTCGGCCAGCCAGGCGGCGAGCAGCGCCGGGGTGGGCCGGTCGAAGACGAGGGTCGCGGGCAGCCGCAGCCCGACGGCCTCACCGATCCGGTTGCGCATCTCGACGGCGCTGAGCGAGTCGAAACCGATCTCCCGGAACGGGCGGTCGGCGCCGACGGCCTCGGCGGAGGCGTGTCCGAGCACCGCGGCGGCGTGCACCCGGACCAGTTCCAGCAGGGTGCGACGGCGTTCCGGCTCGGCGAGGCCGGCGAGCCGGCCGCGTAGCGGGGACGCCTCGGCGGGCTCGTCGTCGTCCCGGGTCCGGGCGGCGGCGACGATCCGGGCCACCTCGGGAATGTCCTCGATCAGCGGCCGGGGGCGGGTCAGCGCGAAGGTCTGGTGGAACCGGTCCCAGGCGATGTCGGCGACGGTGAGGGTGGCCTCGTCGTGGGCGAGGGCCTGGGCGAGCACGGAGACGGCCAGGTCGGGGCGCATCGGGCGGACGCCGGAGCGGAACATCTGGTCGGCGGCGCCGTCGGTCTCCAGCATCCCGCCGCCGTCCCACGCGCCCCAGGCCACGGCGGTGGCGGCGAGGCCACGGCGGCGGCGGTCCTCGGCGAGGGCGTCGAGGAAGGCGTTGCCGGCGGCGTAGCCGCCCTGGAGGCCGCCGCCCCAGACGCCCGCGCCGGAGGAGAAGAGCACGAACGCGGCGGCGTCGCCGAAGAGCGCGTCGAGGTTCGCCGCACCGGCGACCTTGGCGTGCAGGCCGTCGGCCAGCTCGGCGAGGTCGGTGTCGGCGAGCGGGCCGGCGTGGGCGACACCGGCGGCGTGGAACACCGCGTCGACCCGGACGCCGTCGGCGGCGAGACGGTCGGCGAGGGCCCGCAGCGAGGCCACGTCGGCCACGTCGCAGGCGGCCATGGTGACCCTCGCGCCGAGCCCGGTCAGCTCGGCCTCCAGCTCGGCGGCGCCGGCCGCGGCGGGACCCTGCCGGCTGGTCAGCACCAGGTGGGACGCGCCCTCGCGGGCCAGCCAGCGGGCCACGTGCGCGCCGAGCGAGCCGAGACCGCCGGTGACCAGGGCGGTGCCGGTGGGCCGCCAGCCGGTGCCGTCCGGGGCGCTGTCCACGGCGGCACGGACCAGCCGCCGGGCGAACAGGCCGGAGGGGCGTACGGCGACCTGGTCCTCGTGGCCGGCGCCGGTGAGTGCGGCGGCGAGCCGGCCGCGCGAGCGCCGGTCCAGGATGGGCGGCAGGTCGACCAGGCCACCCCAGCGGTCGGCGTGTTCCAGGGCGGCGACCCGGCCGAGCCCCCAGACCAGGGCCTGCCGGGGATGGTCGAGCGGGTCGGCGCGGCCGGTGGAGACGGCGCCACGGGTGGCACACCAGAGCGGGGCGGTGATCCCGACGTCGCCGAGGGCCTGCACCAGGGCGAGGGTGCCGGCGAGGCCGGCGGGGACGACGGGCCGGTCCGGGTGGTCGGCCTCGTCGAGGGCGAGCAGGGACAGCACGCCGGTGACGGCGTCGGGGTCGACGTCGGTGAGCTGCCCGGCCAGCGCCCGGCGGTCGAAGTCGGCGACGGTCACCGGGAGCACGTCGGCCCCCGCCTCACCGAGGGTCTGCACGACCTGCCCGACCAGCGGGTGACCGGCGTACGCGGCGGGCGCGACGAGCAGCCACGTCCCACCGGTCGAGGTGGTGGCGGCGGTCAGCGGCTTCCACCGCACCCGGTAGCGCCAGGCGTCCACGGTGGACTCGTCGCGTCGCCGCTGCCGCCAGGAGGAGAGCACCGGCAGCGCGTCGCCGAGCGTACGGGCCTCGGCCTCGTCGACGCGCATCGTGGCGGCGAGCGCCTCGGCGTCGGCGCGCTCGACGGCGTCCCAGAACTGCCGGTCGAGCGGGTCCTCGGCAGCCGTCGCCGGGCCGGTCCGTACGGGCGCCTCCGGCCAGTACCGCTGGCGGTGGAAGGCGTAGGTGGGCAGCGACACGGCCGGGCCGCTGCGTACCCCGCAGACGGCGTTCCAGTCGGCCTCGACGCCGTGCACGTGCAGCTCGGCCAGGGCGGTGAGCAGCCGGGGCCAGCCGCCGGCGCCTCGGCGCAGCGTGTTGACCACGGCCGCGTCGTGCTCGCCGACGTCGATCGTCTCCTGCATGCCGAAGCTGAGCACCGGGTGCGGGCCGACCTCCAGGAAGACCTGGTGACCGTCGTCGAGCAGGCTCCGTACGGCCCGTTCGAAGTTCACCGTCTCGCGCAGGTTGCGGTACCAGTAGCCGGCGTCGAGAGTGGCGGTGTCGGTCGGCTCGCCGGTCAGCGCGGAGTAGAAGGGCAGTTCGGCGGGGCGGGCGGTGATCCCGGCGAGGCTGTCGAGCAGCCGGTCGGCGACGGCCTCGACCTGCGGCGAGTGGGAGGCGTAGTCCACGTCGATCGGGCGGGTCCGCACGTCGTCGGCGGCGCAGACGGCGAGCAGTTCGGCGAGGGCGTCGTGGTCGCCGGCGACCACCACCGACCCGGGGCCGTTGATCACGGCGACGCAGAGCCGGCCCGGCCAGCGGGTCAGCAGCTCGCGGGCCCGCTCGGCGGGCAGGGCCACGGAGACCATGCCGCCGGCGCCGGCGATGTCGACGAGCACCTGGCTGCGCAGGGCGACGATCTTGGCGGCGTCCTCCAGGGAGAGCGCGCCGGCCACGCAGGCGGCGGCGATCTCGCCCTGCGAGTGCCCGACCACCGCGCCGGGGCGTACGCCGAGCGAGCGCCACAGCCGGGCCAGGGAGACCATCACCGCCCAGAGGGCGGGCTGGACCACGCCGGAGGCGACCAGCGGCGGGGCGCCCTCGGCGCCGCGCAGCACGTCGGTGAGGGACCAGTCGACCCAGGGCGCGAGGACGGCCTCGCACTCGGCGATGGACGCGGCGAACACCGGGGAGGTGTCCAGCAGTTCCACGGCCATGCCGGGCCACTGGGAGCCGTGACCGGAGAAGACGAAGACCGGGGCCGTGTTGCGCAGCGCCGTCCCGGTCACCACGGCGGGGACGGATTCGCCGTCGGCCAGCGCGGTGAGGCCCTGGGCCAGCTCGGCGTGGTCCTGGCCGAGCACGACGGCCCGGTGCGGGAACGACGCCCGGGTGGTGGCGAGGGCGTACGACACCTCGGCCGGCTCGATCTCGGGGTGCGCGGCGAGGTGGGTGCGCAACCGGACGGACTGCTCCCGCAGCGCGATCCGGTCGGTGGCGGAGAGCACCAGCGGCACGACCCCGGCGTCGGCGGCGGCACCGGGTCGGGATTCGGCGACGACGGCCGGCTCGGGCGCCTGCTCCAGGACGATGTGGGCGTTGGTGCCGGAGATGCCGAACGACGACACGGCCGCCCGGCGGGGCCGGTCCACCGCCGGCCACGGGGTCGGCTCGGTGGCCAGGGTGACCGCGCCGGCCGTCCAGTCGATGTGCGGGGACGGCTCGTCGACGTGCAGGGTGGGCGGCACCAGGCCGTGCCGCAGTGCCTGGACCATTTTGATGACTCCGGCGACACCGGCCGCGGCCTGGGTGTGCCCGAGGTTGGACTTGATGGAGCCGAGCAGCAGCGGACGGTCTGCCGGCCGGTCCTGCCCGTACGTCGCCAGCAGCGCCTGCGCCTCGATCGGGTCACCCAGCGTCGTCCCGGTACCGTGCGCCTCGACCGCGTCCACGTCGGCGGTGGAAAGCCGGGCGTTGGCCAGGGCCTGCCGGATCACCCGCTGCTGGGAGGGGCCGTTCGGAGCGGTGAGTCCGTTGGACGCGCCGTCCTGGTTGACCGCCGTGCCACGCACCACGGCCAGGATCCGCCGGCCGTCGCGCCGGGCGTCCGACAGCCGCTGCACGAGCAGCATGCCGACGCCTTCACCCCAGCCGGTGCCGTCGGCGGCAGCCGCGAACGACTTGCACCGCCCGTCGCGGGACAGACCCCGCTGCCGGGAGAACTCGATGAAGGTGCCGGGGGTGGCCATCACCGTCACACCGCCGGCGAGGGCGAGGTCACACTCGCCTGAGCGCAGCGCCTGCGCGGCCAGGTGCAGCGCCACCAGCGACGACGAACACGCCGTGTCCACCGTCACCGCCGGGCCCTCGAGACCGAAGGTGTACGCCACCCGCCCGGACAGCACGCTGCCCGAGGTGCCGGTGCCGATGTAGCCCTCCACCTCGGCCGGCATGTCCATCAACCGGGAGGCGTAGTCGTGGTACATGACACCGGCGAAGACACCGGTACGGCTGCCGCGCAGCCGCTGCGGGTCGAGACCGGCGGACTCGAACGTCTCCCACGAGGTCTCCAGCAGCAGCCGCTGCTGCGGATCCATCGCGAGGGCCTCACGCGGACTGATCCCGAAGAAGCCGGGGTCGAACTCGGCCGCGCCGTACAGGAAACCACCGTGCCGGGCGTACGAGGTGCCGCTGGTGGCGGGGTCCGGGTCGAAGAGGGTGTCCAGGTCCCAACCCCGGTCGGCGGGGAACTCGCTGATGCCGTCCCCGCCGGTGGCCAGCAGTTCCCAGAGCTGGTCGGGGTTGTCCGCCCCACCAGGGAACCGGCAGGCCATGCCGACGATGGCGATCGGCTCGTCGAGGCCGGTGGTGGTCGCCGTGTCGGTGGGGGTGACCGTGGCGGAACGCACACCGGTCAGCTCGGCGTACACCTGGCCGGCGAGGATCTGCGGGGTCGGGTAGTCGAAGACCAGCGTGGAGGCCAGCCGCAGCCCGGTCGCCGCGTTGATCCGGTTACGCAGGTCCACCGCGGTCAACGAGTCGAAACCCAACTCCCGGAACGCCCGATCGGCGGGCACCGCGTCGGCGCCGCCGTGCCCGAGGACCTGTGCGACGAGACCACGGACCAGGGCGTCGACCTGGTCGCGGGCGTCCTGCGGGTCCAGCCCGGCGAGCCGGTCGGCCCAGTTGCCGGTGCCGGCCTGACGGCGGGTGGAGATCGGTCCGAGCAGCACCCGCAGCATCGACGGCACCCGGCCGGCGACCACCTGCGCCCGCATGGTCGGCACGTCGATCGCGGCCGGCACCGGGGTCGGCCGCCCGGTGGCGAGGGCGGCGTCGAAGAGTGCCAGGCCGGTGGCGACGCTCATCGGGGTGATGCCGGCCCGGGTGGACCGGGCCCGGTCGGTGTCGCTGACCGTCGCGGCCATGCCGGCGGTGTCCCACATCCCCCAGGCCAGGCTGACCGCCGGGAGACCGGCCTGCCTGCGGTGCACGGCGAGCGCGTCGAGGAACGTGTTCGCGGCCGCATACGCGGCCTGCCCGGGCGAGCCGAGCACACCGGCGACCGACGAGAAGACCACGAACAGGTCGAGGTCGCGGTCCCGGGTGGCCTCGTGCAGCAACCAGGCGGCGGTCGCCTTCGGGGCCAGCACCCCGGCCAGCCGTTCCGCGCTGATGGCCGTGACCACCCCGTCGTCGAGCACGCCGGCGGTGTGCACGACGCCGGCCAGCCGGCCGGGCACGTTCGCGACCAGCGCGGCGACCCGGTCCGGGTCGGTGACGTCGGCGGCGGCGATCTCCACCCGGGCGCCCAGGCCGGTCAGCCGCCCGGTCAGCTCGGTCGCGCCAGGAGCGTCGGGTCCCTGCCGGGACACCAGCAACAGCGACCGCGCCCCGTGAGCGGTGACCAGATGCTCGGCCACCAGCGCGCCGAGCGCGCCGGTGCCGCCGGTGACCAGGACGGTGCCGTCGTCGAGGACCGGCGGACGCACGCCGTCCGCCGGGGCCGGGACACGGACCAGGCGCGGGGTGAGCACCTCGCCCTCGCGCAACGCCACCTGCCCGCCGGTCCCGGCAGAATCGTCGGCGACGCCGGCCAGCACGGCGAGGGCGGCGGCGTCGGGATCCCGGTCGAGGTCGGCCAGGACGAGGCGGTCCGGATGTTCGGACTGCGCGGAACGCAGCAGCCCCCACACGGCGGCGCCGGCCAGGTCGGTGAGCGGGTCGGTGTCACGGGCCGGCACCGCGCCCCGGGTGAGCACCACCAGGCGGGAGTCGGCCAGCGCGTCGGCGGCCAGCCACGCCTGGACCACACCGAGCACGTCGGCGGTGACGGCGGGCACGGCCTCGGGCAGGTCCGCCTCGGCCGGGCCGGCCACCGGCAGCACCAGGGTGCGTGGCGGGTCCTCCCCCGCGTCGACGGCGGCGAGCACGGCCGCGATGTCCGGGTAGGCGGTCAGCTCGGCCGGGTTCGGCCGGTCCGGCCCGGCGAGCAGCGCCCAACCGGTCAGGTCCTCGACGGACCCGACGTCCTCCGGCTGCCAGCTGACCTCGAACAGCGAACGGGTCGCGACACCGGCGGCGGTCAGGCCGGTCAGCTCCCGCAGCGCGAGGGAGTCCACCGACACCACCGGCGCACCCGCCGGGTCGGTGGCGACCAGCCGCACCGTCGCACCGTCGCGGGTCAGCCGCACCCGCAGCGCCGCCGCCCCACCGGCGTGCACCTGCACTCCGGAGAACGCGAACGGCACCCGGGGGCCGCCGTCCTCGCCGGCCAGCAGCAGCCCGACCGGGTGCAGCGCGGCGTCCAGCAGCGCGGGGTGCACCCCGAACGTGCCGGCCTGCCCGGCCGCCTCCTCGTCCAGGGCGACCTCGGCGTACACCTCGCCGTCGCCGGTCCACAACCGGCGCAGGCCCCGGAACGCCGGACCGTACCCGAGGCCGCGCCCGGCGAGGGCGTCGTACCACTCGGCGAGGTCCACCTCGGTGGCCGCGACGGGCGGCCACGCGCCGAGACCGGGTTCGTCGCCGTCGGCGGACTCCAGCACGCCCTCGGCGTGCCGGACCCAGCCGGCGTCGGGGTCGTCCTCCGACTGGGCGTGCACGGTCACCGCGCGCAGTCCCGCGTCGTCGGCCGCGCCCACGCGCACCTGCACCCGGACGCCGCCGGTCTCGGGCAGGGTCAGCGGCGCGACGACGGTCAGCTCCCGTACCCGGGACGCGCCGACCTCGTCGCCGGCCCGGACGACCAGCTCGACCAACGCGGTGCCGGGCAGCACCACCACGCCGGCGACCGCGTGGTCGGCGAGCCACGGGTGGGTGGCCAGGGACAGCCGTCCGGTGAGCAGCACCATGTCCTCGCCGGCCACGGAGACCGCCGCGCCGAGCAGCGGGTGCCCGGCCGCGCCGAGCCCGGCACCGGAGACGTCGGCGATCCGGCCCACCGGCTCCAGCCAGTACCGCTCGTGCTGGAACGCGTACGTGGGCAGGTCCACCCGGCGGGCGCCGACGCCGTCGAGCAGGGCGTCCCAGTCGACGGGCAGGCCATCGGCGTGCAGCCGGGCCAGCGCCTCCAGCAGGGCCCGGGACTCGGGCCGGTCCTTGCGTGACAGCGGCACCAGCACGGTGGACGGGTCGGCGAGGCAGCTCTGGGCCATGGCGGTGAGCACGCCGTTGGGGCCCAGCTCGACGTACGTGCCGACGCCGGCCTCGGCGAGCCGGTCGACGGCGTCGGCGAAGCGGACGGCCTCCCGTACGTGCCGCACCCAGTAGTCGGGGGTGCACAGCTGCTCCGGCTCGGCGATCCGGCCGGTCAGGTTCGACACGATCGGCACGGTGGGCGGCCGGAAGTCGAGCCCGGAGGCGACGGCGGCGAACTCGGCGAGCATCGGGTCCATCAGCGCGCTGTGGAAGGCGTGGCTGACCCGCAGCCGGTGGGTGGGGGTGCCCCGGTCCCGCCAGATACGTCCCACCTCGTCGACCGCTGCGGCGTCGCCGGAGACGACCACGGCGCTCGGGCCGTTGACGGCGGCGATGCCGATCCGGCCGGGGACGCCGGCCAGCGACTCGACCACGGACGCCTCGTCGGCGGCGACGGCGAGCATCGCGCCACCGGACGGCAGCGCCTGCATGAGCCGTCCCCGCGCGGCGACCAGCGTGGCCGCGTCGGCGAGGGAGAGCACCCCGGCGACGTGCGCGGCGGCCAGCTCACCGATGGAGTGCCCGACCAGGAAGTCGGGACGCAGGCCGAACGATCCGGCGAGGCGGAACAGGGCGACCTCGACGGCGAAGAGGCCGGCCTGGGTGAAGACGGTCTGGTGCAGCAGCTCGGCCTCGTCGGTGCCGGCCTCGGCGTGCATCACCTCGCGCAACGGCCGTGGCAGGTGCGCATCGAGCGCGGCGCAGACCTCGTCGAGTGCGGCGGCGAAGACGGGGTACGCCTCGGCGAGTTCGCGGCCCATGCCGGCGCGCTGGGCGCCCTGACCGGAGAAGAGGAACGCGACCCGGCCCCGGGGCGTGGCGACGCCGGTGACCACGGAGGCGGCCGGCTCACCGTCGGCCAGGGACCGCAGCCCGGCGAGCAGGTCGGCGCGGTCGGCGGCGAGCACCACGGCACGCCGGTCCAGCCCGGCCCGGCTGCGCGAGGACGCGGCGACGTCGACCGGACGGGCGGATTCGCGGGTGGCGAGGTGCTCGGCCCAGCGGCCGGCCTGCGCGGCGAGGGACTCCGCGCTGCGGGCCGAGAGCAGGACGGGGACCAGCGGCGGCACGGCGGCGGGCGCCGACGGCTCGGGTTCCTCGACGGCGGGGGCCTGTTCGAGGATGACGTGGGCGTTGGTGCCGGAGATGCCGAACGACGACACGGCGGCCCGGCGGGCCCGGTCGGCCGCCGGCCAGGGCCGGGCCTCGGTGAGCAGTTCGACCGCCCCGGCGGTCCAGTCGATGTGCGGCGACGGGGCGTCGACGTGCAGGGTGGCCGGCAGCACGCCGTGCCGGATCGCCATGACCATCTTGATGATGCCGGCGATGCCGGCGGCGGCCTGGGTGTGGCCGAGGTTGGACTTGACCGAGCCGAGCCACAGCGGCTGCGTGCCGTCGCGGTCCTGGCCGTACGTGGCGAGCAGGGCCTGCGCCTCGATCGGGTCGCCGAGGGTGGTGCCGGTGCCGTGCGCCTCGACGGCGTCCACGTCGGCGGGAGCGAGCCGGGCGTTGGCCAGCGCCTGCCGGATCACCCGTTCCTGGCTGGGACCGTTGGGGGTGGTCAGGCCGCTGCTCGCGCCGTCCTGGTTGACGGCGCTGCCCCGGATCACCGCGTAGATGCGCCGGCCGTCGCGCTGGGCGTCGGAGAGTCGTTGCAGCAGCAGCACGCCGACGCCCTCGGCCCAGCCGGTGCCGTCGGCCGCCGCGGCGAACGACTTGCACCGCCCGTCGGGGGCGAGTCCGCGCTGCCGGGAGAACTCGGCGAAGACGCCGGGGGTGGACAGCACGGTGACGCCGCCGGCCAGGGCGAAGTCGCAGTCGCGCTGGCGCAGGGCCTGCACCGCCAGGTGCACTGCGACCAGGGAGGACGAACAGGCGGTGTCGACGGTGACCGCCGGCCCTTCGAGCCCGTACGTGTAGGCGACCCGGCCGGAGACGAGGCTGCCGGAGTTGCCGGTGCCGAGGTACCCCTCGACGCCCTCGGGCAGGTCCAGCACCCGGGAGGCGTAGTCGTGGTACATCACCCCGGCGAACACGCCGGTGCGGCTGCCGCGCAGCCGTTGCGGGTCCAGGTCGGCGGACTCGAACGCCTCCCAGGCGCTCTCCAGCAGCAGCCGCTGCTGCGGGTCCATCGCCAGCGCCTCGCGCGGGCTGATGCCGAAAAAGCCGGGGTCGAACCCGGTGGCGTCGTAGAGGAAGCCACCCTGGTCGGTGTACGAGGTGCCCGGGTTGTCGGGGTCGACGTGGAACAGCCGTTCCAGGTCCCAGCCCCGGTCGGTCGGGAAGTCGCCCCGCCCTTCGCGGCCCGCGGCGACGAGGTCCCACAGGTCGTCGGGGCCGCGTACCCCGCCGGGGAACCGGCAGGCCATGCCGACGACGGCCATCGGCTCGCGGTCCTTCGCCTCCACCTCGCGCACCCGCCGCCGTGCCTCGCGCAGGTCGGCCGTGGCGCGCCGGAGGTAGTCGAGGAACTCTTCCTCAGTGGGCATCGGGCCACTCCGTATCGGGATCAGAGGTCCGGGGCATCCGCGGTCAGGCCGTTCCGAGCTCGTCGTCGAGCAGGTGGAAGATCTCCTCGGCGGTGGCGGAGGCGAGGTTGCCGTCAGCCTTGGCGGCATCGTCGGCGTCGGGCTCGGCGTACGTCCACAGGGTCAGCAGTTCCCGCAGCCGGGCGGCGACGGCGGTGCGGTCGGTGTCGTCGTCGGCGACCGCCCGCATCGCGGTCTCCAGCTTGTTCAGCTCGCCGAGCACCGACAGCGCGGAGGTGGTCTGTTCGGCCAGCAGCGCGCCGCGCAGGTAGCCGACCAGCGCGGTGGTGGTGGGCCGGTCGTAGATCAGGGTGGACGGCAGGCGCAGCCCGGTGGCGGCGGTGAGCCGGTTGCGGAACTCCACCGCGGTCAGCGAGTCGAAGCCGAGTTCGACGAAGCCCTTGTCCTCGGCGACGGCGCGCATCGAGGCGTACCCGAGGACCGCCGCCGCGTGGGTGCGGACCAGGTCGGACAGCACCCGGTCCCGCTCCGCCTCGGGGGTGCCGGCGAGGGTGTCGCGCAGCGCCGCCGCGGCGTCGGCGGCCGGGGCCGCCGGGGCGGCGGCCGACCGCACCAGGCCGTGCAGCAGGCGGGGCAGCGCGGGCCCGAGCCGGCCGAGCACCCCGAGGTCCAGGCTGACCGGTACGACCACCGGGTCGGGGTAACGCAGCGCGGCGTCGAACAGGGCCATGCCCTCGTCGGCGTCGAGCGGGTGGAAGCCGCCACGGCTCATCCGGTGCTCGTCGACGTGGCCGGGCTGTCCGCCGGGCAGGTCGGGGTTGGCCCACGGTCCCCACGCCATGGAGGTGACGGTGAGCCCGCGCGCACGGCGGTGCTGGGCGAGGGCGTCGAGGAAGGCGTTCGCGGCAGCGTGGTTGGCCTGCCCGGGCCCACCGAACAGCCCGGACGCGGAGGAGAAGAGCACGAACGCGGCCAGGTCCAGCTTCTCGGTCAACTCGTGCAGGTGCCACCCGGCGTCGACCTTCGGCGCGAGGACGGCGTCGAAGCGGGCAGGGGTGAGCGCCGGTAGGACCCCGTCGTCGAGCACCCCGGCGGCGTGCACCACGCCGACGAGCGGCCGGTCGGCGGGGATCTCGTCGAGGAGCACGGCGAGGGCGTCGCGGTCGGTGACGTCGGCGGCCACCACCTGGGCGGTGGCGCCGAGGCCGGCCAGCTCGGCGGCGAGCGCGTCCGCGCCGGGGGCGTCCGGGCCGCTGCGGCTGACCAGCAGCAGCCGGCGTACCGCGTGCCGGGTGACCAGGTGCCGGGCGACGAGCCGGCCCAGCGCACCGGTGGCGCCGGTGACCAGGACGGTGCCGGTGGAGAGGTCGGGGGTGTCCGACGGGGGCGGGCCGAGCCGGGCCAACCGGGGTGCCCGCAGCCGGCCGGCACGGACGGCGAGCTGGGGCTCACCGCAGGCCAGGGCGGCGGGCAGCGCGGCGGCGGAGCGGGGGTCGTCGTCGACGTCGAGCAGCACGATCCGGCCCGGGTTCTCCGACTGGGCGGAGCGCACGAGGCCCCACACGGGGGCTGCGGGCAGGTCGGTGAGCCGGTCGTCGGCGTCGACGGCGACCGCGCCCCGGGTCATCACGACGAGCCGGGCCGTCTCCAGTTCCGGCCGGGTGAGCCAGTCCTGCACCAGGGCGAGGGTCTCGTGGCTGACCAGGTGCGCCGCCCGCGCCGGGTTCGGCTCGTCGGCACGCTGCCCGAAGCACGCGGCGAGCACCGCGTCGGGGACGGCCGCACCGCTGGTCACGGCCGCGACCAGGGCGTCCAGGTCCGGGTACGCGTCAACGCCCGGCCAGGCGTCGCCGAGCGCGACGAGTCGCGGCGGGGCCCCGGCCGGCGCGGCGGTCGGCTCGGTCCAGTCGAGCCGGTGCAGCGACCGCTGCGCCGTACGTCGGGCGGCGCCGAGCTGGTCGGCGGTGACCGGTCGCAGCACCAGGGCGTCGAGCGAGGCGACGGGCACGCCGCCGGTGTCGGTGACGGTGGCGGCGACGGAGCCCTCACCGGCGGTGAGCCGGACGCGCAGTTCCCGGGCCCGGGTCGGCTGGATCGCCACCCCGGTCCAGGAGAACGGCAGTCCGGGCTGTGTGTCGCCGTCGGTCGGCGCGGTGTCGGCGCGGTCGAGTGCGCTCGCGCCGATGGCGTGCAGGGCGGCGTCGAGCAGCGCGGGGTGCACGGAGAACGCGGCGGTGTCGGTGGCCGTGTCGGAGTCGAGGGACACCTCGGCGAGGATGTCGTCGCCGTGCCGCCAGGCGGCGCGCAGCGCCTGGAAGACCGGGCCGTAGTGGTAGCCGCCGGCGGCGAGGTGCGGGTAGAGCGCGTCGAGGGCGATCGGCTCGGCGTCGGCCGGGGGCCAGGCGCCGGCCGGGCCGGCGGTGACCGGTCGGGTGGGGGCGAGCAGGCCGTGGGCGTGCCGCCGCCACTGCCGGGCCGTCCCGGACCGGTCGCCGTCGTCGTCGGCGTACGAGTGGACGGAGACCGGCCGGAGGCCGTCGTCGTCGGCCGCGCCGACCCGGACCCGCAGGTCCACGGCACCGGAGTCCGGGATGGCGAGCGGGGCTTCCAGGACGAGTTCGGTGACGTGGGCGGCGTCGACGTGCCGGCCGCTCCAGGAGGCCAGCTCGACCAGTGCGGTGCCGGGCAGCAGGACGGTGCCGAGGACGGCGTGGTCGGCGAGCCACGGGTGGGTGGCGAGGCTGATCCTGCCGGTGAGCAGCAGCCCTTCGTCGCCGGGCAGGTCGGCCACGGCGCTGAGCAGCGGGTGGTCGACGGCGTCCAGGCCGACCGACGGCAGCCCGGCCCTGCTCACGCCGGTGTTCTGCAACCAGTAGCGGTCCCGGGCGAACGGGTAGGTGGGCAGGTCGACGGTCGGCGTGCGGGTCAGGACCGTGCTGAGGTCGACGGGCAGGCCGATGGTGTGCGCGGTGGCCAGGTTGGTCAACAACCGGGTCGCGTCGTCGTCGCCTCGACGCAGACTGCCCAGGGTGTGCCCACTGGTGTCGGTGTCGTCCAGGATCGCGGTGACCGGCATCGTGAGCACGGGGTGCGGGCTGATCTCGACGAACGTGCGGTGCCCGGCCGCGATCGCCACCCGCACCGCCGCGTCGAACTGCACGGTCTGACGCAGGTTGTCGTACCAGTAGTCGGCGCTCATCGTGGCCGGGTCGACCCACCCCCCGGTCAGGGTGGACACCAGGCGGGTGTGGCCGGGCTGCGGGGTGATGTCGGCCAGGTCCGCGCGCAGTTGCTCGGCGACCTCCTGCACGGCGGCGGAGTGCGAGGCGTAGTCGACGGGGATCAACCTTGCCCGGATCCCGTCGGCCTGACAGGCCTCGACCAGATCCGCCACCGGCTGCGGCGGGCCGGAGACGACCACGGTCGACGGGCCGTTGACGGCGGCCACACCGACACCCTCGAACGCGGGCAGCCGCTCGGTGACGGCGTCGGCGGGCAGGTCGATCGAGGCCATCGTGCCCGTGCCCCGCAACACCGCCAACGCCCGGGACCGCAACGCCACCGTCTTCGCCGCATCCTCCAAGGTCAGGATCCCGGCGACACACGCCGCTCCGATCTCACCCTGCGAATGCCCGATCACCACCTGCGGAGTGACGCCCACGTGCTGCCACACCTCAGCGAGAGCGATGCCGACAGCCCAGAGGACCGGCTGCACCACCTCGACGCGCTCCAGCCACGACTCGTCGTCACCCGTCAACACGGAGACGAGATCGACGTCCAGGTAGGGAGCCAGGGCCTGCTGACACTCAGCCAGCTTCGCGTCGAACACCGGAGTCCGACCGACCAGACCGGCCGCCATCCCCGCCGACTGCGCCCCCTGACCCGGGAACACGAACACCGGACCCGCGCCGTGGCCCGACACCGTCCCGGACACCACGTTGGCCGCCGGCAGACCGGCCGCGACGGCGTCCAGACCGGACAGCAGCTCGTCGGCGGTGGACCCGATCACCACGGCCCGCTGGTCGAGGGTGGCGCGGGTGGTGGCCAGGGACCAGCCGACGGCGGCGGGATCCACCTCGGCCTGCTCGCGCAGGTGCGCGGCCAGCCGGGCGGCCTGGGTGGCGAGGCTCGCGGTCGATCGGGCCGACACCGGCCAGGCGACGACGTCGGAAGCGATCAGCCCGGGGCCGACGACCGGCTCGGAACTTCCGGTGGCGTCGTCGGACTCGTCGGGCTGCTCGATGATCAGGTGGGCGTTGGTGCCGGACATGCCGAACGAGGAGACCGCCGCCCGACGCGGCCGGTCCACCTGCGGCCACGGCCGCGCCTCGGTCACCAGCTCCACCGCCCCGGCCGACCAGTCGATGTGCGGCGACGGCTCGTCCACGTGCAGCGTCGCCGGCACCAGACCGTGCCGCATCGCCTGCACCATCTTGATCACGCCGGCCACACCGGCCGCCGCCTGCGCGTGCCCGATGTTCGACTTGATCGAGCCGAGCAGCAGCGGCTCGTGGCCGTCCCGGTCCTGCCCGTACGTGACCAGCAGCGCCTGCGCCTCGATCGGGTCGCCCAGCGTCGTACCGGTCCCGTGCGCCTCGACCACGTCCACGTCGGCGTTCGTCAGCCCGGCGGTGCCGAGGGCCTGCCGGATCACCCGCTGCTGCGACGGGCCGTTCGGCGCGGTCAGCCCGTTGGACGCGCCGTCCTGGTTGACCGCCGAGCCCCGCACGACGGCCAGCACCCGGTGACCGTTGCGGCGGGCGTCGGAGAGCCGCTCGACGAGGAGCATGCCGACGCCCTCGGACCAGCCGGTCCCGTCCGCCGCGGCCGCGAACGACTTGCACCGGCCGTCGGCGGCCAGGCCCTGCTGGCGGGAGAACTCGGCGAACGTGCCGGGGGTGGCCATCACCGTGACGCCGCCGGCCAGGGCGAGGTCGCACTCGCCGCGCCGCAGCGCCTCGCCGGCCAGGTGCAGCGCCACCAGCGACGACGAACAGGCGGTGTCGACGGTGACCGCCGGCCCCTCCAGCCCGAGGGTGTACGACACCCGGCCGGAGATGATGCTGTGCGCGGCACCTGTCATCAGGTAGCCCTCGGTGCCCTCCGGCACCTCGGTCAGCCCGGTGCCGTAACCGGAGGTGGACGCGCCGACGAACACGCCGGTACGGCTGCCCTTCAGCGAGGTGGGATCGAGCCCGGCCCGTTCCAGGACCTCCCAGGACGCCTCCAGGGTGAGTCGTTGCTGCGGGTCCATGGCCAGGGCCTCGCGGGGCGAGATGCCGAAGAAGGCCGGGTCGAAGCCGGTGACGTCGTACAGGAAGCCGCCGGCCGGGGCGTAGCCACTGTCCGGGGTGGGGGTGTCCCAGCCCCGGTCGGTCGGGAAGTCGCCGATCGCGTCGACGCCGTCGACGACGAGCCGCCACAACTCCTCCGGGCCCCGGGCGTCACCGGGGTACCGGCAGGCCATGCCGACGATGGCGATCGGTTCGTCGGCCCCCGTCGCCACGGCCGGCTCGGCGGGGTGGGCGGAGTCGGCGCCGAACACCGTCTCGCGCAGGTGCCGGGCCAGCTCGGCCGGGGTGGGGTGGTCGAAGACCAGGGTGGACGGCAGCCGCAGCCCGGTCGCCTCGTTGAGCCGGGTACGGAAGTCCACGGCGGTGAGCGAGTCGAAGCCGAGGTCCTTGAACGGCCGGCCGCGCAGATCGTCGGGGGTGGCGTGGCCGAGCACCCGGGCGGTCTGCTCGTTGACGATCCGGAGCAGTTCCCGCTCCTGCTCCGCCTCGGGCAGGTCGGTCAGGTGGCGCAGCGCGTCGGCGACGCCGGCCGGCGCGGCGGCGCTCTCCGCCTCGGCCTCGACGAGCGCGCGCACCTGCGGCAGCTCCGACAGGAACGGGCTGGGCCGGGTGAGGGTGAACGCCGGGTGGAAACGGCTCCAGTCGACGTCGGCGACGGTGACGCAGGCGGTGGGCCGCTGCACCGCCCGGTCGAGGGCGACCAGGGCCCGCTGCGGATCGATGGTGGGCAGGCCCATCCGGTGCAGTTGCTCGGTGGCGGCGTTCTTGGCGGCCATGCCGTCGGCACCGCCCCACGCGGTCCAGGAGACGGCGGTCGCGGTCAGGCCCCGGTCCCGGCGGTGCACGGCGAGCGCGTCGAGCAGTGAGTTGCCGGCCCCGTACGCGCACTGGCCGGCGCTGCCCCACACCCCGGAGATGGACGAGAAGAGCAGGAACGCGGCGAGCGGCCGGTCGGCGAGGCACTCGTCGAGGTGCAGCGCGCCGAGCACCTTGCCGGCGACGACGTGGGAGAACTCGTCGAGGGTGGTGCCGGTGAGCGGGGTGAGCTGGTCGGTGCCGGCGGCGTGCACCACTGCGGTCAGCTCGGGCAGCGAGTCCAGCAGCGCGGCGACGGCCTGCCGGTCGGTCATGTCGCAGGCGGCGGCAGTGACCCGCCCGTCGTCGGCGTAGGAGTCGAGCAGGCCCGGGGTGGCGGCGCCGCGCCGGCCGACGAGGACGACCCGGTGGGCGCCCCGGTCGAGCAGCCAGCGGGTGACGTGGCCGCCGAGCGCGCCGGTGCCGCCGGTGACCAGGACGGTGCCGTCGGCCCACCAGTCCCCCCGGTCCGGGGCGGGGGCGGGGGCCGGGGCGAGTCGGCGGCCCCAGACACCGCCGGAGCGGACGGCGACCTGGTCCTCCCCGCTGCCGCCGGCGAGGACGGCGGCGAGCCGGCGCAGCACGCCGTCGTCGAC
Organism: Micromonospora halophytica; assembly: GCF_900090245.1. Classification (GTDB taxonomy): domain Bacteria; phylum Actinomycetota; class Actinomycetes; order Mycobacteriales; family Micromonosporaceae; genus Micromonospora; species Micromonospora halophytica. The sequence continues at coordinate 38,269 of NZ_FMDN01000012.1, read as the reverse complement.
GGCGGCCGGCAGGTCGACCAGGCCGCCCCAGCGGTGCGGCTGCTCGACGGCGGCGGCCCGGCCGAGGCCCCAGACCAGGGTCTGGAGGGGATGGTCGACCGTGTCGGCGGGGCCGGCCTTGACCGCGCCGCTGGTGACGCACCAGACCGGCGCGTCGAGGTCGACGTCGGTCAGCGCCTGCAGCAGCACGAGGGTGGTCGCGGCCGCGACGCTCATCCCGGGGTGCGCGGGCAGCAGCCGGTCCTGGCCGGCGACGAGGTGCAGCACCCCGGCGACCGGCCGGTCGCCGGTGGCGGCGCGCAGCCGGTCGGCGAGCGCCGCCCGGTCCAGGTCGTCCGCGCCGACGCGCAGCGTCACCGGCTCGTCGCCGCCGGCGTGGAGCAGGCCGGCCAGGTCGTCCGCCCAGTCCGGTGCGGCGTCGGCGGGCAGGGTCAGCAGCCAGCGCCCCGTCGGCCGGTCCCCCTCCGGGACCGGCACGGGCTTCCACACCACCTGGTACGACCAGCCGTCGGCCACGGAGCGCTCGTGCCGGTTGCGCCGCCAGGAGGCGAGCACGGGCAGCGCCGGCAGCAGGGTGTCCACCGGGTCGGCGGCACCGGCCGGGTCACCGCCGAGCTGGTCGCGCAGCGCGTCGACGTCGGCCTGTTCGACCGCCGCCCAGAACTCGGCGTCCATGCCTGACTCCGCGCCGGCCGGGGCGGGCGGGGGCGGCTCGGGCCAGAACCGTTCGCGGTGGAACGCGTACCCGGGCAGCCGGACCCGGCGGGGGTCGGCGCCGGTGAAGAGGTCCCGCCAGCCGACCGGCGCCCCGGCGACGTGCAGCTCGGCGAGGGCGGTGAGCAGGGACGCCGGTTCGGGGCGGTCCCGGCGCAGCAGCGCCACGGCGGTCGTCGGGTCGGCGTCCGGGCCGAGGATCTCCCGGGTCAGCGCGGTGAGCACGCCGCTCGGGCCGACCTCCAGGTACGTGCCGACGCCGAGGGCGCGCAGCCGCTCGACACCGTCGGCGAAGCGCACGGTGTCCCGGACGTGCCGCACCCAGTGCGCGGTGCTACGGATCTCCTCCGCCTCGACGGGTTCGCCGGTCAGGTTGGAGACGATGGGCAGGGTGGGGGCGCGCAGCTCCAGCCGGTCCACCACAGCGGCGAACTCGGCCAGCATCGGCTCCATCAGCGGGCTGTGGAAGGCGTGGCTGACCCGCAGCCGCCGGGTGCGCGTCCCCCGGTCGGTGAAGACGCGCTCCACCTCGGCGACCGCGTCGGCGGCGCCGGAGACGACCACGGCGGTGGGGCCGTTGACGGCGGCGACACCGAGCGGGCCGTCGATCCCGGCGAGGACGGCGTCCACCTCGTCCTCCCCGGCCTCGACGGAGAGCATGGCCCCGCCGGCGGGCAGCGCCTGCATCAGCCGGCCCCGGGCGGCGACCAGCGCGGCGGCGTCGGGCAGGGAGAGCACCCCGGCGACGTGGGCGGCGACCACCTCACCGATGGAGTGACCCATCAGCACGTCGGGGGTGACCTGCCAGGACTCCAGCAGCCGGTACAGCGCCACCTCGACGGCGAAGAGCCCGGCCTGGGTGAACACGGTCTGGTCGAGCAGGTCGGCCTCGGCGGTGCCCGGCTCGGCGGCCAGCACCGGCGCCAGCGGCCGGGGCAGGTGCTCATCGAGCGCGGCGCATGCCTCGGTGAGCGCGCGGGCGAAGGCGGGGAACGCGGCGGCCAGTTCCCGGCCCATGCCGGGGCGCTGGGCGCCCTGGCCGGAGAAGAGGAAGGCGAGCTGCCCGCCGCGCGGTCCGGCCCCGGCGACGAGGCCGGACGCGGTCCCGCCGTCGGCGAGGGTACGCAGGCCGCGCAGCAGGTCGGCACGGTCGGCGGCGAGGACGACGGCCCGGTGCTCCAGGGCGCCCCGGGTGGTGACCGAGGACCAGCCGACATCGGTCAGCCCGGCGTCGGCGGCGTCGGGGTCGGTGTCGAGCCAGTCGGCCCAGCGCCCGGCCTGGGCGGCGAGCCCGGCGGCGTCACGGGCGGAGACCAGCACGGGCACCAGTCCGGCGGCGGTCACCGGGGCCGGGCCGTCCACCCGGGCGTCGGCGTCGGCGCTACCGGCCGTGCTCGCGGCCGCACCGGCGGCCGGAGTACCGCCGGCCGTGCCGGCCTGCGCGCTGCCGGCCGGGGAGCCGGACGCCACCGGGGCGGTGGTGGCGTCCGGGGTCTCCGCCGGGGCCTCTTCGATGATCACGTGGGCGTTGGTGCCGCTCATGCCGAACGAGGAGACGCCCGCGCGGCGGGGCTGCTCCCCCGCCGGCCAGGGCTGCGCCTCGGTGAGCAGCGACACCGCGCCGGCCGTCCAGTCCACGTGCGGGGTGGGCTCGTCGACGTGCAGGGTGGCCGGCAGCGTCCCGTGCCGCAGCGCCATCACCATCTTGATCACGCCGGCGACGCCGGCCGCCGCCTGGGTGTGGCCGATGTTCGACTTGACCGAGCCGAGCCGCAGCGGCCGGTCCGCCGGCCGGCCCTGCCCGTACGTGGCGAGCAGGGCGGTCGCCTCGATCGGGTCGCCGAGGCTGGTGCCGGTGCCGTGCGCCTCGACCGCGTCGACCTGTTCCGGGGAGAGCCGGGCGCTGGCGAGGGCCTGGAGCACGACCCGCTGCTGGGAGGGCCCGTTGGGGGCGGTGAGCCCGTTCGACGCGCCGTCCTGGTTGACCGCGCTGCCCCGTACCACGGCGAGGACCGGGTGGCCGTTACGGCGGGCGTCACTGAGCCGCTCGACGAGCAGGACGCCGACGCCCTCGCCCCAGGCGGTGCCGTCGGCGGCCCCGGCGAACGCCTTGACCCGGCCGTCGGCGGCGAGGCCGCGCTGCCGGGAGAAGCCGATGAAGGCGGCCGGGGTGGACATGACGGTGGCGCCGCCGGCCAGCGCCAGGGTGCACTCCCCCTGACGCAGGGCGTGGCAGGCCAGGTGCAGCGCGACCAGCGACGACGAGCAGGCGGTGTCGACGGAGACGGCGGGGCCCTCGACGCCGAGCACGTAGGAGATCCGGCCGGAGACGACGCTGGCGGCGGTGCCGGTGAGGACGTACCCCTCGACGCCGGGCGGGGGTGCCTGCAGCAGCGCCGCGTAGTCCTGGCCGGTGGTGCTGGCGAAGACGCCGACCTGGTGGCCGCGGAGCGTCGCGGGGTCGATGCCGGCGTGCTCGAACGCCTCCCAGGAGGTTTCCAGCAGCAGCCGCTGCTGCGGGTCCATGCCCAGCGCCTCGCGCGGCGAGATGCCGAAGAAGCCGGCGTCGAACTCGGTGGCGGAGTCCAGGAAGCCGCCCTGCCCGACGTACGAGGTGCCGGGGTGGTCGGGGTCGGGGTGGACCAGCCGTTCCAGGTCCCAGCCCCGGTCGGCGGGGAAGTCGGCGATGGCGTCGCCGCCGGTGGCGACCAGCCGCCACAGGTCCTCGGGGGACCGCACGCCGCCCGGGAACCGGCAGCCGATGCCGACGATGGCGATGGGCTCCCGGTGTGCCGCCTCCAGCTCCCCGAGTTTCCTCTTCGTCTGGTGGAGGTCCGCGGTCACCCATTTCAGGTATTCCCGGAGAGTGTCTTCAGTCGCCATTAGTGCCACCTTTTCGGGCCGGAGGAACCAGGCGACCCAATACCGTCCACAACAGCCTCGGACCGCGACACCACAGCCCGTCGAACCCGACCATGAATTGCAATTGACAACAGCTCTTCAGCGCCCACCGCGTCTTACTTACCGGAGGAAGGTAATTGTCGGCCGACGGCGGTCACAACCCCTACGGTGCCCCTACGGCCGCCCCTACCTGGGCGTTGGCGCAACCGGCCGCAGGCTGGGCCGGGGCCGCCCCGGTCCGGTCCGGTACGGCGATCCGGCGGGGCCGGTCGCGACGGGCGTGACAGCCCTGGGCGACCGGCCCCGCCGGCCCGTCCGACAATGGTCGGACGGCCGATTTCAGAAAACGCCGTTGACGTCACCACCGGGCCCGCCGAGCTCCCGGTGGATGAATTCGAATATCTCGGCGTCGCTGGCCCCGTCGAGGGTCGGTGCCACCGGCGCCTCGACGGGCCGGTCGTCGCCCCAGCGGGCGAGGAACGCCTGCATCTGCACCAGCAGTTTCTGCCGGGTGAGCGGATCCGGCGCGCTGGCGGCGAAGAGGCCGTCGAGCTTCTCCAGTTCCGACAGCAGGCCGGCGGTGGCGACCCCGTCGGACACCACCAGGGTGCGCAGGTGGCGGGCGAGCGCCAGCGGGGTCGGGTAGTCGAAGACCACGCTGGCCGGCAGGGTGACCCCGGTGGCCGCCCGCAGCCGGTTGCGCAGTTGGACGGCGGTCATCGAGTCGAAGCCGACCTCCCGGAACGCGCGCGCCGGGCCGAGGTCCCCGGTGCCGGGGTGGCCGAGCACCGCTGCGGCGTGGGTGGTGACGAGGTCGACCAGGGCGGCGTCGCGGTCCGCGTCCGACAGTGGCCGGAGCCGTTCGCGCAGCGCGTCCGCCGCCCCGTCGTCGGCCGGCTCGGCGTCGTGCAGGGTGCGCAGCGCCTCCCGCGCCTCGGAGATCTCGGCGAACAGCGGTCGGGCCCGGACGGCGGCGACCGCCGGCACGAACCGGTCCCACCGTACGTCGGCCACCACGACCTGGACGCCGTCCGCCACGGCCTGCCGCAGTGCGGCGGTGGCCAGGTCGGGCGCCATGCCGGGCAGCCCGCGCCGGCTGAGCTGGTCCAGATCGGCGTCGGCGAGGCCGTCGGCCCAGGGGCCGAAGGCCACCGACGCGACCGGCAGACCGGCTCGCCGCCGGTTCGCGGCGAGGACCTGGAGCAGGGCGTCGCCGGCCGCCTGGCCGGACCGCCCGCCGGAGCCCCACACCCCGGAGGTGGAGGAGCAGAGCACCAGCGCCGGTAGGGACCGGGTCTCCAGTTCGTCGGCGTACCGGGGGATGTCGCCGACGGTGGCGAGCAGGTCGGCGGCGAGGCCCGCGAGGGTCAGCTCCGCCAGCGGTACGGTGCCGGTGTCCGCCGGCACGTGCAGCAGCGCGGTGACCGGCCGGCCGTCGGCGGCGAGCTGTTCCATCCGGTCGGTGAGCTTGCCTCCGGCCGGTTGGTCCAGCGGCACCACGGACGCGCCCTCCCGGTCCAGCCAGGCGGTGGCGTGCCCGGTGAGCGCGCCCGTCCCGCCGGTGACCAGGACGGCGCCCTGCGGGGTCCAGCCGGTGCCCTCGGCCGGGCCGGCGCCCCGGACCAGCCGCCGCGCGTACGCCCCGGTGACGCGGACCGCGAGCTGGTCCTCCCCCTCGGTGTTGGTCAGCGCGGTGACCAGTGTGACGCCGAGGTCCCCGGTCACCGTGCCGGGCAGGTCGACGAGACCGCCGACGTGGCGGGGGTGTTCCAGTGCGGCGGCCAGGCCGAGGCCCCAGCTGGTGGCCTGCCACGGCCGGGTGGCCGGTTCGTCGTCGGTGGCGACGGCCCCGGTGGTGGCCAGCCAGAGCGGCAGCGGCGTGGCTTCCTCCCGGCCGGTGTGTGCCTGCAGGAGCAGCAGGTTCGCCGCGAGTCCGGACGGCAGTGCGTCCTGGCCCGGGTGCGGCGCCTCGTCCAGGGCGAGCAGGGAGAGCAGTCCGGTCGGTTGGTGCGCGGCGCAGGCCCGGGCGAGGTCGGCGGCGAGCCCGTCCCGGTCGGCGGTCGCCGGGTCCACGGTCAGCAGGTGCACGGTGGCCCCGCCGGCGCGCAGCGCGTCGGCGACCGTCGTGGCGGCCTCCCGGCGCGGCGCGACGAGCAGCCAGCTGCCCGGGTCGCCGGCGGTGAGCCGTTGGGGTCGCCAGGTGATCCGGTACCGCCAGCCGTGGAGGGTGCCGTCCTGGTGCTGCCGGCGCCGCCACGACTCCAGTTCCGGGAGCAGGTCCTTGAGCGGCTGGCTGGTGTCGATGCCGAGCCGGTCGAGGTCGCCGTCGGTGACCGCGCGCCAGAACTCGGTGTCGGCCCGGTCCGCGCCGCCGATCAGCGGGGCGGTCAGGGTGGGCCAGTACCGCTGCGGCTGGAACGCGTACGTGGGCAGCTCGGGCAGGTCGCGCGGGGCGGGCCGGGGCCCGGCGAGCGGGGTGAGCAGGGCCGCCCAGTCGACGTCGCGTCCGGCCGCGTACCGGGTGGTGAGCGCGGTGAGCAGCGCGGTCACCTCCGGCACGCCGGCCTGCAGGGTCGCCGTGGCGACGACGTGGTCGGGGAGCAGGTCGGCGTTCATCGCGGTGAGCACGGCGGCGGGGCCGATCTCCAGGAAGGTGTCGACGCCGGCGGCGTGCAGGGCGGCGATCCCGTCGGCGAACCGGACGGCCTCGCGGACGTGCCGCACCCAGTAGTCGGGGCGGGTCAGCTCCTGCGGGTCCGCCAGGGCCCCGGTCAGGTTCGACACCACCGGAACCAACGGCGCGGCGAAGCTCAGCCCGGCCAGGACCGCCCGGAACTCGTCGAGCATCGGCTCCATCAACGGACTGTGGAACGCATGGCTCACCGTCAACCGACGAGTACGCACACCCCGCTCCCGCCAGACCCGCTCCACCTCATCGAGGACGTCGAGCGCGCCGGACACCACCACCGAGGACGGCCCGTTGACCGCCGCGATCCCGACCCGATCGGTGAACCCGTCCAGCGTCGGCAGCACATCCGACTCGGGCGCATTGACGGCGAGCATCCCGCCACCGGCCGGCAACTCCTGCATCAACCGACCACGCGCCGCCACCAGCGCACACGCATGCTCCAGCGACAACACCCCCGCCACATACGCAGCCGTGATCTCCCCGACCGAATGCCCACCCACGAAGTCCGGCACCACACCGAACGACTCCACCAGACGGAACAACGCCACCTCGACCGCGAACAGCCCAGCCTGGGTGAACACCGTCTGATCCAACAGCCCCGCCTCGTCGGCGAACAGCACCGACTTCAACGGCTGCGGCAACAGCCGGTCCAGATGCGCACACACCTCGTCCAACGCGACAGCGAACACCGGGAAGACGCCGTACAACTCCCGACCCATGCCGACACGCTGCGCACCCTGACCGGAAAAGAGGACGGCGGTGCCGCCCGTCACGGCGGGCACGGCCGGGACGAGCGCCGGGTGCGTGCCGCCGGTGGCGAGGGCGCGCAGCGCCGCGAGCCGGGTCTGCGGGTCGGCGGCGACGACCGCCGCCCGGTGGGCCAGGTGCGCCCGCCCCTCGGCCAGCGCCCAGGCCACCGCCCCGGCGTCGGGCCGGTCGCCCGTGCTCCCCGGGTCGAGCCGGCGGACCAGCCGGTCGGCCTGGGCGCGCAGCCCGGCGGTCGTGGCCGCGGAGACCGGCCACGGCAGCGCCGCGACGACGGGTACGGGCGGCTCGGCGGGGTCGTCGGCCGGCGCCTGTTCGAGGATCACGTGGGCGTTGGTGCCGCTGATGCCGAACGAGGAGACACCGGCCCGGCGGGGACGACCGTCGGCATCCCACGGCCGCGCCCGGGTGAGCAGCGCCAGCGGACCGGACGCCCAGTCGACGTGCGGGGACGGCTCGTCGGCGTGCAGGGTCGCCGGGAGCGTCCCGTGCCGCAGCGCGAGGATCATCTTGATCAGGCTGGCCACGCCGGCCGCGGCCTGGGTGTGGCCGATGTTCGACTTGACCGAGCCGAGCCAGAGCGGCCGGTCGGCGGGCCGGTCCGGCCCGTACGCGGCGATCAGCGCCTGCGCCTCGATCGGGTCGCCGAGGGTGGTGCCGGTGCCGTGCGCCTCGATCGCGTCGATGTCGGCCGGGGTCAGGCCGGCGTTGGCCAGGGCGTGCCGGATGACCCGCTGCTGTGCCGGTCCGTTCGGGGCGGTGAGCCCGTTGGACGCGCCGTCCTGGTTGACCGCGCTGCCGGCGACGACGGCCAGGATCCGCCGGCCGTCCCGCCGTGCGTCGGAGAGGCGTTGCAGCAGCAGGACGCCGACGCCCTCACCCCAGCCGGTGCCGTCCGCGTCCGCGCCGAACGCCTTGACCCGCCCGTCGGCGGCGAGGCCGCGCTGGCGGGAGAACTCCAGGAACGCCCCCGGCGTGGACATCACGGTCACACCACCGGCCAGCGCCAGGTCGCACTCCCCGGACCGTAGGGCCTGGGCGGCGAGGTGCAGCGCGACCAGCGACGAGGAGCACGCGGTGTCGACGGTGACCGCCGGCCCGTGCAGCCCGAACGAGTACGCCAGCCGGCCGGAGACCACCGAGGCGCTGTTGCCGGTCGCCTGGTAGCCCTCGACCTCGGACCGGGCGCCCAGCAGCAGGGTGGCGTAATCCTGCCCGTTGGTGCCCATGAACACGCCGGTGGCGGAGCCGCGTACCCGCTGCGGGTCGAGGCCGGCCCGTTCGAACGCCTCCCAGGTGGTGTGCAGCAGCAGCCGCTGCTGCGGGTCCATGGCCAGCGCCTCGCGGGGGTTGATGCCGAAGAACGCGGCGTCGAAGTCGGCCACCCCGTCGAGGAAGCCACCGCTGCGGGTGTAGCTGGTGCCCACCCGCTCCGGGTCGGTGTCGAAGAGGGCGTCGAGGTCCCAGCCCCGGTCGGTGGGCATCGGGGTCACCGCGTCCACGCCGTCGACCAGCAACTGCCACAGCTCCTGCGGGGAGGACACCCCACCGGGGAAGCGGCAGGCCATCGAGACGATGGCGATCGGCTCGTCGACCGGCGGCCGGACCACGGTCGCGCCGGTCGCCGGGCCGTTGTCGGCCGCGCCCGCCACCAGTTCGGTACGCAGGAAGCGGGCCAGTTCCGCCGCCGAGGGGTGGTCGAAGACCACGGTGGACGGCAGGGTCAGCCCGGTGCTCCGGCCCAGCCGGTCGCGCAGCTGCACGGCGGCGAGGGAGTCGAAGCCGAGTTCCCGGAACGCCCGGCCGGCTGGCACCTGGTCGGTGGAGCTGTGGCCGAGCACCGCTGCCGCCTCCGCGCGTACCAGGTCGACCAGGAGGGTCTCCTGGCCGGTCACCGGCAGCGCGGCGAGTCGGGCGCGCAGCCCGTCGGTGGCGGCGTCGGTCTCCGGCTGCTGCGGTTCGGCGACGGCCGGGGCCACCCGGTCGAAGAGGTGGCTGGGCCGGGCCGCGGTGAAGGCCGCGACGAACCGGGTCCAGTCCACGTCGGTGACGACCGGGGCCGCCTCGGGGGCGTTGACCCAGCGGCCCAGTGCCGCGAGGGCGGCGTCGGGCGCGAGCGGGGTGAAGCCGCGGCGGCGCAGGCCCTCGGCGGTCTCCCCGGCGGCCATGCCGTCGTCGGCCCACGGGCCGTAGGCCAGGGCGGTGGCGGGCAGGCCGGCGGCCCGGCGGGCGGCGACGAGGGCGTCGAGCAGGGCGTTGCCGGCCGCGTAGCCGGCCTGCCCGCCGCCGCCCCAGACCCCGGCCACGGAGGAGAAGACGACGAACGCGTCGAGATCCCGGTCCCGGCAGGCGGCGTCCAGGTGTACGGCGCCGAGCACCTTGCCGGCCATCGTCTCCGACAGGTCGGTGTCGGTCGTCTGGTACGCCGGGGCGGTCCCGCCGGACGTGCCGGCGGTGTGCACGACGGCGGTGAGCGCGGGCAGACCGGCGACCAGCGCGGCGACGGCCCCGGCGTCGGTGACGTCGCAGGCGACGATCCGGGCCGAGGAGCCCAACTCCCCGGCCAACTCCACCGCGCCCGGCGCATCCGGGCCACGCCGCGAGACGAGCACCACCTCGGCGGCCCCGTTCGCCAGCAACCAGCGGGCCACATGCCCACCCAACGCACCGGTACCACCGGTCACCAGCACCGTGCCCGACGGCCGCCAACCCGACGCCACAGGCGGCACGGCCGCCACCAGACGGCGACCGAAGACGCCGTTGCGGCGGACGGCCACCTGATCCAGGGTGCCGTCGGCCAGCACGGCGACGAGCGCGGCGCGGGTGCTCCGGTCGGCGCGGGCCGGCAGGTCGACCAGGCCGCCCCAGCGGTCCGGCTGTTCCAGGGCGACGGCACGGCCCAGACCCCAGGCCGACGCGGCCCAGAGGTCACCGGCCCGCTCGTCGGGCGTGACCGGCAGGGCGGCCCGGCTGAGCGCCCACACCCGGCCCGGCAGGCCGGTGTCGGTGAGCGCCTGGGTGAGGGTGAGCAGCACCGCCGTGCCGGCGGGGACACCCGGCGCGTGCGGGAGCGGCCGGTCCTGCCGGGGCAGGACGCAGAGCACACCCGCCCAGCCCTCGGCGCCGGTACGCTGCAGCCGCTCGCCCAGCTCCGTCCGGCCGGCGGTGGGGTTGACGGTGAGGGTGTCGACCTTGGCGCCGGCTTCGGTGAGCGTCTTCGCGACGCCCGCGTCGGCGCCGCCGCCCACGGTGACCACCAGCCACCGGCCGGTCAGTCCGGAGGCCGGGGCCGGCCGGACCGACTCCCATCCGATCCGGTACGACCAGTTGTCCAGGGCGGTGTCCCGGGTGCGGGCGCGGCGCCAGGTGGTCAGGGCGGGCAGGGCCGGGGTGAGAGCGTGCACGGCGTCGTCACCGAGCTGCCCGGCGAGGGCGCTCAGGTCACCGCTCTCCACAGCGGCCCAGAACTCGACATCCCCACCGTCCACACTCGTCGTGTCCGGGACACGGGGAACCGACTCAGGCCAGAACCGCTGATGCTGGAACGCGTACGTCGGCAGATCCACCCGCCGCGCACCGGCATCGACGAACCACTGCCGCCAGACAACCCGCACACCGTGGACGTGCAGCTCCGCCAGGCCGGCAAGCAACGCCTGCACCTCGGTACGGTCCCGACGCTGGGCGGCCACGGCGAGCACACCCTCGTCACCGGGCAGAATGTCCGCGGTCATCGCCGTCAGCACACTCTGCGGACCGATCTCGAGGAACGTGTCGGCTCCGGCGACGCGCAGGGCACTGATCCCGTCGGCGAAGCGGACGGCTTCGCGGACGTGCCGCACCCAGTAGTCGGGGCGGGTCAGCTCCTGCGGGTCGGCGAGCGCACCGGTCAGGTTCGACACCACGGGCAGCAGCGGGACGGAGAAGGACAGCCGCTCCAGCACCGCCCGGAACTCGGCCAGCATCGGCTCCATCAGCGGACTGTGGAACGCATGACTCACGGCCAGCCGACGGGTCCGCACGCCCCGGCCCTGCCACACCTGCTCGATCTCGTCGAGCACGTCGACCGCGCCGGAGACGACGACCGAGGTCGGCCCGTTGACGGCGGCGATCCCGACCCGGTCGGTGCGCCCGTCGAGCGTCGGCAGCACGTCCGCTTCGGCGGCGGCGACCGCGAGCATCCCGCCACCGGCGGGCAGCGCCTGCATCAGGCGGCCACGGGCCGCCACCAGCGCGCACGCGTCGGCCAGCGACAGCACCCCGGCCACGTACGCCGCCGTGATCTCACCGATGGAGTGGCCGCCGACGAAGTCCGGCACCACCCCGAACGACTCGACGAGACGGAACAGCGCCACCTCGACGGCGAACAGGCCGGCCTGGGTGAACACGGTCTGATCCAGCAACTCGGCCTCGGCCGTGCCCTCGTCGGCGAAGAGCACCGACTTCAGCGGCTGCGGCAGCAGCGGGTCCAGGTGGGCGCAGACCTCGTCCAACGCCGTCGCGAACACCGGGAAGGTGTCGGACAGCTCCCGGCCCATGCGGGCACGCTGCGCGCCCTGACCGGAGAAGAGGACGGCGAGCTGGCCGCGTTCGGCGGCGCTGCCGGTGACCACGGCGCCGGAGGGGTCGCCGGTGCCGAGGGCGCTCAGCGCGGCGAGCAGGTCGTCGCGGTCGGCGGCGGTCACCACGGCCCGCTGCTCCAGCGCGGGTCGGGTCGTCACCGACGACCACGCCACGTCCACCGGACGCAACGACTCGTCACCGGCCAACCACCGCGCCCACCGACCCGCCTGCAACGCGAGAGCGGCATCGGTACGCGCGGAGAGCAACACCGGCACGACCGGCGCCTGCCGCTCGACCACCTCGCCGTCGACCACGGTCGGCACCGGCGGCTGCTCGATGATCACATGCGCGTTGGTGCCGGAGATGCCGAACGACGACACGGCCGCCCGGCGGGGCCGGTCCACCACCGGCCACGGGGTCGCCTCGGTGGCCAGCGCCACCGCACCGGTCGTCCAGTCGATGTGCGGGGACGGCTCGTCGACGTGCAGGGTGGGCGGCACCAGCCCGTGCCGCATCGCGAGCACCATCTTGATCACCCCGGCGACACCGGCCGCGGCCTGGGTGTGCCCGAGGTTGGACTTGATCGAACCGAGCAGCAGCGGACGGTCTGCCGGCCGGTCCTGCCCGTACGTCGCCAGCAGCGCCTGCGCCTCGATCGGGTCACCGAGGGTGGTGCCGGTGCCGTGGGCCTCCACGACGTCGACCTGTGTCGGGCTGAGTCGGGCGTTGGCGAGGGCCTGCCGGATCACCCGCTGCTGCGACGGCCCGTTCGGGGCGGTGAGGCCGTTCGACGCGCCGTCCTGGTTGACCGCCGTGCCACGCACCACGGCCAGGATCCGCCGGCCGTCCCGCCGGGCGTCCGACAGCCGCTGCACGAGCAGCATGCCGACGCCTTCACCCCAGCCGGTGCCGTCGGCGGCAGCCGCGAACGACTTGCACCGCCCGTCGCGGGACAGACCCCGCTGCCGGGAGAACTCGATGAAGGTGCCGGGGGTGGCCATCACCGTCACACCGCCCGCGAGGGCGAGGTCACACTCGCCGCTGCGCAGCGCCTGCGCGGCCAGGTGCAGCGCCACCAGCGACGACGAGCACGCCGTGTCCACCGTCACCGCCGGGCCCTCCAGGCCGAAGGTGTAGGCGACCCGCCCGGACAGCACGCTGCCCGAGGTGCCGGTGCCGATGTAGCCCTCCACCTCGGCCGGCATGTCCATCAACCGGGAGGCGTAGTCGTGGTACATGACACCGGCGAAGACACCGGTACGGCTGCCGCGCAGCCGCTGCGGGTCGAGACCGGCGGACTCGAACGTCTCCCACGAGGTCTCCAGCAGCAGCCGCTGCTGCGGATCCATCGCCAGGGCCTCACGCGGACCGATCCCGAAGAATCCCGGGTCGAACTCGGCCGCGCCGTACAGGAAACCACCGTGCCGGGCGTACGACGTCCCGCTGCGGTTGGGGTCCGGGTCGAAGAGGGACTCCAGGTCCCAGCCCCGGTCGGCGGGGAACTCACCGACGCCGTCCCCGCCGCCGGCCAGCAACTCCCAGAGCTGGTCGGGGTTGTCCACCCCGCCCGGGTAGCGGCAGGCCATGCCGACGATCGCGATCGGCTCGTCGGTGCCGGTGGTGGCACTGACGGCCGGTTCCGCCGCCGATCCGGGTACGCCGGCCAACTCGGACCACAGGTGGTCGGCGAGCACGGCCGGGGTCGGGTAGTCGAAGACCAGCGTGGAGGCCAGCCGCAGCCCGGTCGCCGCGTTGATCCGGTTACGCAGGTCCACCGCGGTCAACGAGTCGAAACCCAACTCCCGGAACGCCCGGTCCGCCGGCACCGCCTCCGCGCCACCGTGCCCGAGCACCTGCGCGACGAGACCACGGACCAGGAGCGCGAGCTGTGCCCGGCCGTCGTCCTCGGTGAGCCCGGCGAGCCGGTCGGCCCACCCGCCCCCGCCCTGTCCCGCCTGACGTCGCACGCTCGTGCCGACCAGGGCCCGCAGCATCGGCGGTACGACAGCCCCGGAGGCGGCGGCCCGCAGCGCGGTCACGTCGATGGTGGCCGGCACCAGGACCGGCCGCCCCGCCGCGAGGGCGGCGTCGAAGAGCGTGAGCCCGGTCTCGGCGCTCATCGGGGTCAGACCCGCGCGCGCCGAGCGGGCCCGGTCTGCCTCCCCGATCGACGCGGCCATCCCGGCGGTGTCCCACATCCCCCACGCCATCGACACCGCCGGCAGACCCGCCTGCCGCCGATACACCGCCAACGCGTCCAGGAACGTGTTACCCGCCGCGTACGCCCCCTGACCCGGCGAGCCCAACACACCCGCCACCGACGAGAACACCACGAACAGATCCAGATCCAGACCCGCCGTCGCCTCATGCAGATGCCACGCGGCATCCACCTTCGGCGCGAGCACCCGGGCCAGCCCGTCCGCAGTGATGCCGGTGACGACACCGTCGTCGAGCACACCCGCCGTGTGCACCACACCCGCCAGCCGACCAGCAGCAGCAATCCGACCGACCAGGGACCGCACCGCATCCCCATCAGTCACATCACACGCCACCACCTCCACCGACGCGCCCAGCCCCGACAACCGATCCACCAGCGCATCCGCACCCGCTGCGCCACGCCGGGACGCCAGCACCAGGGACCGCACCCCGTAGGCCGACACCAGATGCTCCGCCACCAACGCGCCCAGAGCACCCGTACCACCGGTCACCAGCACCGCACCGGCACCGACGGTGACCTCCGCCCCGGAGCCCGGGGCGCGCACCAGACGCGGCACCCACACCCCACCGGAACGGACGGCCACCTGGCCGCCGACGGTGGTGTCGTCGAGGGTGCCGGCGAGCACGCTCAGCGTTTCGGGCGTCAGGTCGCCGGTCTGCGCGTCGGCGTCCAGGTCCACCAGGACGACGCGGCCGGGGTGTTCCGACTGGGCCGACCGGAGCAGACCCCACACGGCGGCACCGGCGAGGTCGGCCATCCGGTCGCCGTCGCGGGCGACGACCGCGCCCCGGGTCACCGCGACGAGGGTCGTGCCGGCGAGCGCGTCGGCGGTCAGCCAGGCCCGCACGACACCGAGGACGTCCGAGGTCACCGACCGGGCGTACCCGGGCAGGTCGTCGACCTGCTCCGGCGTGGCGGGGACCGGCAGCACGAGGGCACGCGGGGCGTCGGCTCCGGCGGCGACCGCGGCCAGCACCGCCGCCACGTCCGGGTACGCCGTCAGCCCGGCCGGGAGCTCCGGCCGGCGCTCGGCGTCCTGGGCCAGCAGCGCCCAGCCGGTCACCGACGCGGTCTGCGTGATCTGGGCCGCCTGCCAGGACACCTCGAACATCGACCGGGCGGCGGCGCTCGGGGCGGCCACGCCGGTCAGCTCGCGCAGCACGAGGGAGTCCACCGACACCACCGGCGCACCCGACTCGTCCACCGCGACCAGGCGGACCGACGTGCCGGAACGGGTCAGCCGCACCCGCAGCGTCCGCGCACCCGAGGCGTGCACCTGCACACCCTCGAACGCGAACGGCACCCGCGCACCGGACGCCTCTTCCGCCGACAACAACCCGATCGGATGCAGGGCGGCGTCCAGCAACGCCGGATGCACCCCGAACCGGCCGGCGCTCTCCGCGGCCTCGTCGGGCAGAGCCACCTCGGCGTACACCTCACCGTCACCGGTCCACGCCCGGCGCAGCCCCTGGAACACCGGCCCGTACGACAGACCGTGTCCGGCGAGGACGTCGTACCAGCCGGACAGGTCCACTTCGGACGCCCCGGCCGGCGGCCACGCGCCCACCACCGGCTCGTCGAGCGACGCCGCTTCGAGCACCCCGTCGGCGTGCCGGACCCAGCCCGCCTCGGGGTCGTCCTCGGGTCGGGAGTGGATGGTCACGGCGCGTTGCGGGGAGTCGGCGGGGCCGTCGACCCGTACCTGGATGCGTACGCCCCCGGTGTCGGGGAGGACCAGCGGCGTGGCGACGGTCAGCTCCCGGAGCCGGGAGAGGCCGGCCTCGTCGCCGGCCCGCACGGCCAGTTCGACGAGCGCGGCGCCCGGGACCAGGGTCAGGCCGGCGACCGTGTGGTCGGCGAGCCAGGGGTGCGTGGCCAGGCAGAGGCGGCCGGTCAGCACCACCTCGTCGTCGCCGGCCAGGTCGACCGCCGCGCCGAGCAGCGGGTGGCCGGCGTCGCCGAGCCCTGCCCCCGACACGTCGCCGATGCGGGGGCGGGGGGTCGCGGGCCAGTACCGCTGGTGCGCGAAGGCGTACGTGGGCAGGTCGACCCGCCGCGCCCCGGTGTCGGCGAACCACTGCCGCCAGGTGACGGGCACACCGGCGACGTGCAGCTCGGCCAGTGCGGCGAGCAGCGCGACGGCCTCGGTGCGGTCCTTGCGCTGGGCGGCGACCGCGAGCACGCTCTCGTCGTCGGGCAGCACGTCGGCGGTCATCGCGGTCAGGACGCTCTGCGGGCCGATCTCCAGGAAGGTGTCCACCCCGGCCGCCCGCAGGGCGGTGACGCCGTCGGCGAAGCGGACGGCCTCCCGGACATGCCGCACCCAGTAGTCGGCGGTACGGATCTCGTCAGGGTCGGCGAGCGCACCGGTCAGGTTCGACACGACCGGCAGCAGCGGCGCGGCGAAGGTCAACTGCTCCAGGACCGTCCGGAACTCGGCCAGCATCGGCTCCATCAGCGGGCTGTGGAAGGCGTGGCTGACCGTCAGCCGGCGGGTGCGCACACCTCGCTCCCGCCAGGTCCGATCCACCTCGTCGAGCACGTCGACGGGGCCGGCCACCACGATCGAGGTCGGGCCGTTGACGGCGGCGACGCCTACGCCGGTCAGGCCGGCGATCGAGGCGTTCACCTCGGCCTCGCCGGCCGCCACCGCGAGCATCCCGCCACCGGCGGGCAGCGCCTGCATCAGCCGGCCCCGCGCCGCCACCAGGGCACACGCGTGCTCCAGCGACAGCACACCGGCGACGTACGCGGCGGTGATCTCCCCGATCGAGTGGCCGCCGACGAGGTCCGGCACGACGCCGAAGGACTCGACGAGACGGAACAGCGCCACCTCGACCGCGAACAGGCCGGCCTGGGTGAACACGGTCTGGTCCAGCAGTCCTGCCTCGTCGGCGAAGAGCACCGACTTCAGCGGCTGCGGCAACAGCGGGTCCAGGTGGGCACAAACCTCGTCCAGCGCGGCAGCGAAGACCGGGAACGTCGCGGCCAGCTCCCGGCCCATGCCGGCACGCTGGGCGCCCTGACCGGAGAAGAGCAGGGCCAGCTGCCCGCGCGGTGCCACGGTGCCGGTGACGGCTGCCCGGGTGGGCTCCCCGGCCGCGAGGGCGGTGAGCGCGGCGAGCAGGTCGTCGCGGTCGGCGGCGGTCACCACGGCCCGCTGCTCCAGCGCGGGTCGGGTCGTCACCGACGACCACGCCACGTCCACCGGACGCAACGACTCGTCACCGGCCAACCACCGCGCCCACCGACCCGCCTGCAACGCGAGAGCGGCATCGGTACGCGCGGAGAGCAGCACCGGCACGGTGGCGGTCGGCGTCGACCCGGCATCGGGCCGGGCCGGCTGCACGATCTCGCCTTCGAGCACGTCGGCGGGCGGCTGCTCGATGATCACATGCGCGTTGGTGCCGGAGATGCCGAACGAGGACACGGCCGCCCGGCGGGGCCGGTCCACCGCCGGCCACGGCACGGGCGCGGTGGCCAGGGCCACCGCACCGGCGGTCCAGTCGACGTGCGGGGACTGCTCGTCGACGTGCAGGGTGGGCGGGACGACGCCGTGCCGCATGGCGAGGACCATCTTGATCACCCCGGCGACACCGGCGGCGGCCTGGGTGTGGCCGATGTTCGACTTCACCGACCCGAGCCACAGCGGACGGTCGGCCGGCCGGTCCTGCCCGTAGGTGGCCAGCAGCGCCTGCGCCTCGATCGGGTCACCGAGGGTGGTGCCGGTGCCGTGCGCCTCGACCGCGTCCACGTCGGCGGTGGAAAGCCGGGCGTTGGCGAGGGCCTGCCGGATGACCCGCTGCTGGGAGGGTCCGTTCGGAGCGGTGAGCCCGTTGGACGCGCCGTCCTGGTTGACGGCGGTGCCGCGCACGATCGCGTACACCCGCCGACCCTCGCGCCGGGCGTCCGACAGCCGCTGCACGAGCAGCATGCCCACACCCTCGGACCAGCCGGTCCCGTCCGCCGACGCGGCGAACGACTTGCACCGCCCGTCCGGCGACAGACCCCGCTGCCGGGAGAACTCCACGAACGTCCCCGGCGTAGCCATCACCGTCACACCGCCCGCGAGGGCGAGGTCGCACTCGCCGCTGCGCAGCGCCTGGGCGGCCAGGTGCAGCGCCACCAGCGACGACGAGCACGCCGTGTCCACCGTCACCGCCGGGCCCTCCAGGCCGAAGGTGTAGGCGACCCGCCCGGACAGCACGCTGCCCGAGGTGCCGGTGCCGACGTAGCCCTCGGCGTCCGGCGGCAGGTCGGCCAGCCGGGAGGCGTAGTCGTGGTACATCACACCGGCGAAGACGCCGGTACGGCTGCCGCGCAGCCGCGCCGGGTCGAGACCGGCGGACTCGAACGTCTCCCACGAGGTCTCCAGCAGCAGCCGCTGCTGCGGGTCCATGGCGATCGCCTCGCGGGGCGAGATGCCGAAGAACGCCGGGTCGAAGTCCGCCGCGCCGTGCAGGAACCCGCCGTGCCGGGTGTACGAGGTCCCGCTGCGGTCCGGGTCCGGGTCGAAGAGGGACTCCAGGTCCCAGCCCCGGTCGGCGGGGAACTCGGAGATGCCGTCCCCGCCGGCGGCCAGCAGCGTCCAGAGCTGGTCGGGGCTCTCCACCCCGCCCGGGTAGCGGCAGGCCATGCCGACGATCGCGATCGGCTCATCGGTGGTGACGGCGCGCGCCGTCGACCGCCGGGCGGTGAGCTGGCCGGAGACCTGCGCGTAGAGGTGCTCGGCGAGCACGGCCGGGGTCGGGTAGTCGAAGACCAGCGTGGAGGCCAGCCGCAGCCCGGTCGCCGCGTTGATCCGGTTACGCAGGTCCACCGCGGTCAGCGAGTCGAAACCCAACTCCCGGAACGCCCGGTCCGCCGGCACCGCCTCCGCGCCACCGTGCCCGAGCACCTGCGCCACCAGGCCACGGACCAGCTGGTCGATCTGGGCGCGGGCCTCGTCGGGGGCGAGGCCGGCGAGCTGGTCGGCCCAGTCGCCGCCCTGCCCGGCCTGCCTGCGGGCGACGGTGGCACCGACCAGGGCACGCAGCACGGTCGGCGCCGGGCCGGCGCCGAGGGCGGCCCGCATGGCCGGTACGTCGAGCACGGCCGGCACCGCCACCGGGAGCCCTGCCGTGAGGGCGGCGTCGAACAGCGCGAGCCCGGTCTCGGCGCTCATCGCCGTGATGCCGGCCCGGGCCGAACGGGCCCGGTCGCCGTCGGAGACCGACGCGGCCATGCCGGCGGTGTCCCACATCCCCCACGCCATCGACACCGCCGGCAGACCCGCCTGCCGCCGATACACCGCCAACGCGTCCAGGAACGTGTTACCCGCCGCGTACGCCCCCTGACCCGGCGAGCCCAACACACCCGCCACCGACGAGAACACCACGAACAGATCCAGATCCAGACCCGCCGTCGCCTCATGCAGATGCCACGCGGCATCCACCTTCGGCGCGAGCACCCGGGCCAGCCCGTCCGCAGTGATACCGGTGACGACACCGTCGTCGAGCACACCCGCCGTGTGCACCACACCGGCAAGCCGACCAGCGGTGGTGACGCCATCGACCAGGGACCGCACCGCGTCCCCATCGGTCACGTCACACGCCACCACCCGCACCGACGCCCCGAGCCCGGACAGCCGATCCACCAACGCCTCGGCGCCGGCGGCAGCCATCCCCCGCCGCGACACCAGCACCAGGGACCGCACCCCGTAGGCCGACACCAGATGCTCCGCCACCAACGCGCCCAGAGCACCCGTACCACCGGTCACCACCACCGTGCCGGCGCCCACGGGGGCCTCCGCCGCCGTAGCCGACGCCCGCACCAGACGGGGCACCCACACCCCACCGGAACGGACGGCCACCTGGCCGCCCGTCGGGTCGTCGGCGGCGCGGGCGAGCAGACCCAGCACGTCCGGGTCCAGGTCGCCGTCGACGTCGGCCAGGACGATCCGGCCCGGGTGCTCGGACTGCGCCGCGCGCAGCAGGCCCCACACGGCCGCCGCCGCCAGGTCGTCGACCCGGTCGGCGGGGTGCGCCGCCACGGCGCCCCGGGTGACCACGACGAGTCGCGTGTCGGCGAGCGCGTCGGCGGCCAGCCACGCCTGGGTGACCGCGAGGACGTCGGCGGTGACGGCCCGGGTGGTGCCCGGCACGGCGGCGTCGCGGGGGGCGGGCAGCGGTAGGAGCAGCGCCCGGGGCGCGGTGGCCCGGCCGGTCCCGACCGCCTCCGTCAGTGCCGCGACGTCCGGGTACGCCGGCAGGTCCGGCAGGCCGGCCGGACGGTCGGCCAGCAGCGCCCAGCCGGACGGCTCGGCGGGAGTGAGGTCCTCGGGCTGCCAGGCGAGGGTGAACAGCGACCGGGCCGCCGCGCCGGGCGCGACGACGCCGGTCAGCTCGCGCAGGGCGAGGGAGTCCACCGACACCACCGGCGCACCCGACTCGTCCACCGCGACCAGGCGGACCGACGTGCCGGAACGGGTCAGCCGCACCCGCAGCGTCCGCGCACCCGACGCGTGCACCTGCACACCCTCGAACGCGAACGGCACCTGCGGGGCGGCCGACTCGTCGGCCGGCAGCAGCGCGATCGGGTGCAGGGCGGCGTCCAGCAACGCCGGATGCACGCCGAAGCGCGCCGCCTCACCGGCCGCCTCGTCCGACAGTGCCACCTCGGCGTACACCTCGCCGCCGCCGGTCCAGGCCCGGCGCAGCCCCTGGAACACCGGCCCGTACGACAGACCATGCCCGGCGAGCGCGTCGTACCAGCCGGACAGGTCCACCTCGGACACGCCGACCGGCGGCCACTCCCCCACCACCGGCTCGTCGACCGACGCCACGTCGAGCACACCGTCGGCGTGCCGGATCCACTCGGGGTCGCCGTCGGACTGCGAGTGCACCGCGACGGCCCGGGCGCCGCTCCCGTCGGGCGGGCCGACGCGGACCTGGACGCGGACCGCGCCGGTGTCGGGCAGCACGAGCGGAGCGGCGATGGTCAGCTCCCGCAGCCGGGGGACGCCCGCCTCGTCGCCGGCCCGGACGGCCAGTTCGACCAGGGCGGTGCCGGGGACGAGCACGACACCGGCGACCGTGTGGTCGGCGAGCCACGGGTGGGTGGCGACCGACAGCCGGCCGGTGAGCACCACCATGTCCTCGCCGGCGACGGTGACCGCCGCCCCGAGCAGCGGGTGCCCGGCCGCGCCGAGCCCGGCGCCGGTCACGTCGCCCGCCCTCGCCCGGCCGATGCCGAGCCAGTAGCGCTCGTGCTGGAACGCGTACGTGGGCAGGTCGACGCGCTGCGGGTCCGCCCCGGCGTACCACTGTGCCCAGGTGACTCCGACGCCGTGCACGTGCAGGTCGGCCAGCGCGGCGAGCAGCGCTCGCGGCTCCGGCCGGTCCCGGCGCTGCACCGCCACGGTGAGGGTGGACCCGTCGCCGGGCAGTACGTCGGCGGTCATCGCGGTCAGCACGCTCTGCGGGCCGATCTCGAGGAACGTGTCGGCTCCGGCGGCGCGCAGGGCGGTGACGCCGTCGGCGTACCGGACGGCCTCCCGGACGTGCCGTACCCAGTAGTCGACCCGGGTCAGCTCCTGCGGGTCGGCGAGGGCGCCGGTCAGGTTGGACACGACCGGCACGAGCGGCGCCCGGAACACCAGCCGGTCGAGGACGGTGCGGAACTCGTCGAGCATCGGCTCCATCAGCGGGCTGTGGAACGCGTGGCTGACCGTGAGCCGGCGGGTGCGCACTCCCCGGCCCTGCCAGGTCCGTTCGATGTCGTTCAGGGCGTCGGCCGCGCCGGAGACGACGACGGCGGACGGTCCGTTGACGGCGGCGATCCCGACCCGGTCGGTCAGCCCGTCCAGCGTAGGCAGGACGTCGGCCTCCGGCGCGGCCACGGCGAGCATCCCGCCACCGGCCGGCAACGCCTGCATCAACCGGCCCCGCGCCGCCACCAGGGCACACGCGTGCTCCAGCGACAGCACACCGGCCACATGCGCGGCGGTGATCTCCCCGACCGAGTGCCCACCGACGAGGTCCGGCACCACGCCGAAGGACTCCACGAGGCGGAACAACGCCACCTCGACCGCGAACAGCCCGGCCTGGGTGAAGACGGTCTGGTCCAGCAGCCCCGTCTCGTCGGCGAAGAGCACCGACTTCAGCGGCTGCGGCAGCAGCGGATCCAGGTGGGCGCACACCTCTTCCAACGCGGCGGCGAACACCGGGAAGACGTCGTACAGTTCCCGACCCATGCCGGCACGCTGCGCACCCTGACCGGAGAAGAGCACCGCGAGCTGGCCCCGGGTCCCGCCGGAGCCGGTGACGACGGTGCCGGCCGGGGTGCCGGTGGCGAGGGCACGCAGGCCGGCCAGCAGCTCGTCCCGGTCCGCCGCCGCGACGACCGCGCGGTGTTCCAGGACGGCCCGGCCGACCACGGACGACCAGCCCACGTCGATCGGGCGCAGTTCCTCGTCGGTGGCGAGCCAGTCGGACCAGCGCTGCGCCTGGGCGGCGAGGGCGGCCTCGGTGCGCGCCGACAGCAGCACCGCCGCCGGGGTGGCCGGTGCGGGCGGCTCCGGGGACGGCGGGCGGGTACCCGCGGGCGGCTGCTCGATGATCACGTGGGCGTTGGTGCCGCTGACGCCGAACGAGGAGACCGCGGCGCGTCGCGGCCGGCCCGTCTGCGGCCAGGGCCGCGCCTCGGTGAGCAGTTCGACCGCGCCGGCCGTCCAGTCGATGTGCGGGGACGGTTCGTCGACGTGCAGGGTGCGCGGCATGGTCCCGTGCCGCATCGCCATGATCATCTTGATGATGCCGGCCACCCCGGCGGCGGCCTGGGTGTGCCCGATGTTCGACTTGATCGAGCCGAGCCACAGCGGCCGGTCGGCCGGCCGGTCCTGGCCATACGTCGCCAGCAGCGCCTGCGCCTCGATCGGGTCACCGAGGGTGGTGCCGGTGCCGTGCGCCTCGACCGCGTCCACGTCGATGGTGGTCAGCCGGGCGTTGGCCAGGGCCTGGCGGATCACCCGCTGCTGCGACGGCCCGTTCGGGGCGGTCAGCCCGTTGGACGCGCCGTCCTGATTCACCGCAGTGCCCCGCACCACGGCCAGGATCCGCCGACCGTCGCGCCGGGCGTCCGACAGCCGCTGCACGAGCAGCATGCCCACACCCTCGGACCAGCCGGTCCCGTCCGCCGACGCGGCGAACGACTTGCACCGCCCGTCCGGCGACAGACCCCGCTGCCGGGAGAACTCCACGAACGTCCCCGGCGTAGCCATCACCGTCACACCGCCGGCGAGGGCGAGATCGCACTCCCCCGACCGCAGCGCCTGCACCGCCAGGTGCAGCGCCACCAGCGACGACGAACACGCCGTGTCCACGGTGACCGCCGGGCCCTCCAGGCCGAAGGTGTACGCCACCCGCCCGGAGACCACGCTGCCGGAGTTGCCGGTGCCGATGTAGCCCTCCAGCCCGTCCGGCAGCTCCTGCACCTGCGAGGCGTAGTCGTGGTACATCAGCCCGGCGAACACACCGGTGCGGCTGCCGCGTACCCGCGCCGGGTCGAGGCCGGCGGACTCGAACGTCTCCCAGGACGCCTCCAGCAGCAGCCGCTGCTGCGGGTCCATCGCGACGGCCTCCCGGGGCGAGATACCGAAGAAGGCGGGGTCGAACGCGGCCGCCCCGGTGAGGAAGCCGCCGTGCCGGGCGTACGAGGTGCCGGGGTGGTCGGGGTCCGGGTGGAACAGGGACTCCAGGTCCCAGCCCCGGTCGGCGGGGAACTCGCCGATGCCGTCGCCCCCGGCGACCAGCAGCTGCCAGAGCTGCTCGGGATTGTCCACCCCGCCCGGGTAGCGGCAGGCCATGCCGACGATCGCGATCGGCTCGTCGACACCGGTGGCGGCGACCACGTCGGGCCGGGCGGCGACCGCGCCGGTGAGCTGCTCGTGCACGTGGGCGGCGAGGGCGCCCGGGGTCGGGTAGTCGAAGACCAGCGTGGAGGCGAGCCGCAGCCCGGTCGTCGCGTTGATCCGGTTACGCAGGTCCACCGCGGTCAACGAGTCGAAACCCAACTCCCGGAACGCCCGGTCCGCCGGCACCGCCTCCGCGCCACCGTGCCCGAGCACCTGCGCGACGAGGCCACGGACCAGGACGTCGACCTGGGCGCGGGCCTCGTCGGGGGCGAGCGTGGCGAGGCGCTGCGCCCAGCCGCCGGCCGCGCCGCCACCGGCCTGCCGCCGGGCGGTCACCGTCCCGACCAGGGCACGCCACATCGGCGGTACGCCGGTGGTGGTGGCCGCCGCGCGCAGGGCCGGCACGTCGACGACGGCCGGGACGAGGGCGGGCGTGTCGGTGGCGACGGCCGCGTCGAGCAGCGCGACGCCGACGGGCTCGGTGATCAGGCCGAGGCCGGAGCGGGTGACCCGGGACCGGTCGGCGGCGCTGAGGCTGGCTGCCATGCCGTCGGTGTCCCACATGCCCCAGGCCAGGGAGTGCGCGGGCAGGCCGTGTCCCCGGCGGTGGGCGGCGAGGGCGTCCAGGAAGCTGTTGGCCGCCGCGTACGCGCCCTGGCCCGGGGAGCCGAGGACCCCGGCGATGGAGGAGAAGACGACGAACAGGTCGAGGTCCAGGTCGGCGGTGGCCTCGTGCAGCCACCAGGCGGCGTCGACCTTCGGGGCGAGCACCCGGGCGAGGCGGTCCGGGTCGATACCGGTGACGACGGCGTCGTCGAGGACACCGGCGGTGTGCACCACGCCGGCGAGCCGGTCGCCGTCGGTGAGCTGCCCGACGAGGACGCGCACGGCGGCGGGGTCGGTGACGTCGCAGGCGAGCACCCGGACCCGGGCGCCGTGGGCGGTCAACTCGGCGGCCAGTTCGGCCGCGCCGGGGGCGTCGGGGCCGCGCCGGCTGACCAGGGCGAGGGAGTCCACGCCCCACTCGGTGACGAGGTGCCGGGCGAGCAGGGCGCCGAGGGCGCCGGTGCCGCCGGTGACCAGGACGGTTCCGCCGCGCAGCCGGGGGGTGGCCGCGGGCGGGGCGTCGGCGCGTACCAGCCGGGGGGTGAGGGCCGCGTCGCCGCGGACCGCGAACTGCGCCGCGGCCGGGTCGTCGGCGGCGGCCGCGAGCAGCGCGACGGCGGGCGCGTCGAGGTCCCGGTCGAGGTCGGCCAGGACGATCCGACCGGGGTGCTCGGACTGGGCGGAGCGGAGCAGGCCCCAGACGGCCGCGCCGGCCAGTTCCTCGGCCGGGTCGGCGTCGGTGGCCCGCACCGCCTGGCGGGTGACCACGGCGAGGCGGGTGTCGGTGAGGTCGTCGGCGGCCAGCCACGCCTGCACGGCGGCGAGCACGTCGGTGGTGACGGCCCGGACCACCGCCGGTAGCTCCCCCGCCGGCAGACCGGCCGGCGTCGCGGGCACGGGCAGCAGGACCAGTCGGGGTACGTCGCCGGCCGCGACCAGTTCGGCGGCCCCCGGGTACGCGGGGGTGCCGGGCAGGGCCGGGCTGGGCGCCCCGAGCAGGGCGGTCGCGGGCTGCTCGACGGGGGTGAGCGGCTCGGCGTGCCAGGCGACCCGGAACAGCGAGCGGGCGGCGAGGGTGGCCGCCGACGGGTCGACGCCGGTCATCTCGCGCAGCACGAGAGAGTCGACGGACACCACCGGGCGGTCGGTGTCGTCGACGGCGAGCAGCCGCACGGCCGACCCGGCGCGGGTGAGCCGGACGCGGAGGGTGTCCGCCCCGACGGCGTGCACCTGGACGCCCTCGAACGCGAACGGCGCCTTCGGTCCGCTGGTGCCGTCGCCGGGCAGCAGGGCGGTGGGGTGCAGGGCGGCGTCGAGCAGGGCGGGGTGGACGCCGAAGCCGGCGCCGCCGTCCACGGTGGCGGCGGGCAGGGTCACCTCGGCGTAGACGGTGTCGTCGCCGGCCGTCCAGGCCCGGCGCAGGCCCTGGAACACCGGCCCGTACGTCATGCCGTGCCCGGCGAGGGCCGGGTACCAACCGGCGAGGTCGACCTCGTCGGCGTGCGCCGGGGGCCACGCGCCGAGACCGGTGTCGTCGGTCGGGTCGACGGCGGTGAGCACGCCCTCGGCGTGCCGCACCCAGTCGCCGTCAGGGTCGTGGTCGGGCTGCGAGTGGACGGTGACGGCCCGCCAGCCGGCGTGGTCGCGGGGGCCGACGCGGACCTGGACCCGCACCGCTCCCCGGTCGGGCAGCACGAGCGGGGCGGCGATGGTCAGCTCCCGCACCTGGCAGGGGCCGAACTCGTCACCGGCGCGCAGCACCAGTTCGACCAGCGCGGTGCCGGGGACGACCACCGCGCCGGCCACCACGTGGTCGGCCAGCCACGGCTGGGCGGCCACAGACAGCCGGCCGGTGAGCACGGCGGCGTCCTCGCCGGCCAGCCGGACGGCGGCGGCGAGCAGCGGGTGCCCGGCCGCGCCGAGGCCGGCGCCGGAGACGTCGGAGGCGCGGCCGGCGGGGCGCAGCCAGAACCGCTCCTGCGCGAAGGCGTATGTGGGCAGGTCGACCCGGGCCGGGGCGGCGTCGGCGAACAGCGGGGCCCAGTCCACGGCGCCACCGGCGGCGTACAGCTCGGCCAGGCCGGCGAGCAGGGCGCGCGGCTCGGCGCGGTCACGACGCTGGGTGGGCACGGCGAGGACGCCGTCGGCATCCCCGGTCAGGGTCTCGCGGACCAGGGCGGTGAGCACCGCGCCGGGCCCGATCTCGACGAACGTGTCGACGCCGGCGACGCGCAGGGCGGCGATCCCGTCGGCGAACCGGACGGCCTCGCGGACGTGCCGCACCCAGTAGTCGGGGCGGGTCAGCTCCTGCGGGTCCGCCAGGGCCCCGGTCAGGTTCGACACCACCGGAACCAACGGCGCGGCGAAGCTCAGCCCGGCCAGGACCGCCCGGAACTCGTCGAGCATCGGCTCCATCAGCGGGCTGTGGAACGCGTGGCTGACGGTCAGCCGGCGGGTGCGCACACCCCGGCCCTGCCAGGCCCGCTCCACCTCGTCGAGGACGTCGAGCGCGCCGGACACCACCACCGAGGACGGCCCGTTGACGGCCGCGATCCCCAGGTCGGTCAGCCCGTCGAGGCCGGCTGCCACCTCGGCCTCGGGCGCGTTGACGGCGAGCATCCCGCCGCCGGCGGGCAGTGCCTGCATCAGGCGGCCCCGCGCTGCCACCAGGGCGCACGCATCGGCGAGGGACAGCACCCCGGCCACGTGCGCGGCGGTGATCTCCCCGATGGAGTGCCCACCGACGAAGTCCGGCACCACACCGAACGACTCCACCAGCCGGAACAAGGCCACCTCGACGGCGAACAGGCCTGCCTGGGTGAACACGGTCTGATCCAGCAGCCCCGCCTCCGGCGAGCCCTCCGCGGCGAACAGCACCTCCCGCAGCGGCTGCGGCAGCAACGGATCCAGATGGGCACACACCTCGTCCAGCGCGGCGGCGAACACCGGGAAGGTCGCGTACAACTCCCGACCCATGCCGACACGCTGCGCACCCTGACCGGAAAAGAGCAGGGCGACCGGGCCCCGGTCGGTGGCACGGCCGGTGAGCACGGCGTCGCTGGGCTCGTCGGCGGCGAGGGCGGCCAGCCCGGCGGTCAGCTCGGCGTGGTCGGCGGCGAGCAGCACCGCGCGGTGCTCCAGCGCCGTACGGGTGGTCAGCGAGGTCCAGCCGACGTCGACCAGGCGGGGCAGGCCGTCCACGCCGAACCGGTCGGACCAGTGCCGGGCCTGCCGGGCCAGACCGCCCTCACCGCGGGCGGAGAGCAGCACCGGCACCAGCGGCGGCGCGGCGGACTCGACCACCTCGCCGGACACGACCTCGGCGGGTGGCTGCTCGATGACGACGTGGGCGTTGGTGCCGCTGACCCCGAACGACGACACGGCGGCCCGGCGCGGCCGGTCCGTCTCGGGCCACGGCCGCGCCTCGGTCAGCAGTTCCACCGCGCCGGCCGACCAGTCGACGTGCGGGGTGGGCTCGTCGACGTGCAGGGTGCGGGGCAGGACGCCGTGCCGCAGCGCCTGCACCATCTTGATCACTCCGGCGACGCCGGCAGCGGCCTGGGTGTGCCCGATGTTCGACTTGATCGAGCCGAGCCACAGCGGCCGGTCGGCGGGCCGGTCCTGGCCGTACGTCGCCAGCAGGGCCTGCGCCTCGATCGGGTCGCCGAGGGTGGTGGCGGTGCCGTGCGCCTCGACCACGTCGACGTCGGCGGTGGTGAGCCCGGCGTTGGTCAGCGCCTGCCGGATCACCCGCTGCTGTGACGGACCGTTCGGCGCGGTCAGCCCGTTGGACGCGCCGTCCTGGTTGACCGCGGAGCCGCGTACCACGGCGAGGATCCGGTGGCCGTTGCGCCGGGCGTCGGAGAGCCGCTCGACGAGCAGCACACCGACGCCTTCGCCCCAGCCGGTGCCGTCGGCGGCGGCGGCGAAGGAGCGGCACCGGCCGTCGGCGGCGAGCCCGCCCTGCCGGGTGAACTCGAGGAACGCGCCGGGGGTGACCATCACGGTCACACCGCCGGCGACGGCGAGGTCGCACTCGCCCTGCCGCAGCGACTGCACGGCCAGGTGCAGCGCCACCAGCGACGAGGAGCAGGCGGTGTCCACGGTGACCGCCGGCCCTTCCAGGCCGAACGTGTAGGCGACCCGGCCGGAGATGACGCTGTGCGCGCCGCCGGTGAGCCGGAAACCGTCCAGGTCGGGGGTCTCGTCGCCGGTGCCGTAGCCGGACGGGGACGCCCCGACGAACACCCCGGTCGGGGTGCCGTGCAGCGCGTCCGGGGTGACTCCGGCCTGCTCGAACGCCTCCCAGGTGGCCTCCAGCAGCAGCCGCTGCTGCGGATCCATGGCCAGGGCTTCGCGTGGGCTGATGCCGAAGAAGACCGGGTCGAAGTCGGTGGCGGTGTCGATGAACCCGCCGTGGCGGGTGTACGAGCGGCCGGGCGCGTCGGGGTCGGCGGCGAGCAGCCGGTCCAGGTCCCAGTGCCGGTCGGTGCGGAACTCGGTGATGCCGTCGCGTCCGGAG
Organism: Micromonospora halophytica; assembly: GCF_900090245.1. GTDB lineage: Bacteria > Actinomycetota > Actinomycetes > Mycobacteriales > Micromonosporaceae > Micromonospora > Micromonospora halophytica. Next base: position 9,402 of record NZ_FMDN01000012.1, on the reverse strand, counting down.
GCGACCAGGTCCCACAGCCCGTCGGGGTCGCTGACCCCGCCCGGGTAGCGGCAACTCATCCCGACGATGGCGATCGGCTCGTCGGCGGCGACCGGGCCGCCCGCGCCGGCCGGCGTACCGGCTTCGGCGGCGTCGTCGAGGCGCAGCAGGGCCGCCAGGTGCCCGGCGAGGGTGGCCGGGTTGGGATAGTCGAAGATCAGCGTGGTGGGCAGGGTCAGCCCGGTCGCGGCGGTGAGCTGGTTGCGCAGCTCCACGGCGGTCAGCGAGTCGAAGCCCAGGTCCTTGAACGCCCGCTTCGGCTTGACCGCGTCGGTGCCGGCGTGGCCGAGGACGGCGGCGGCGTGGTCGCGGACCAGGTCGGTCAGGTGCCGGTCCCGCTCGGCGCGGGTCAGGGCGGTCAGCTGTCCGCGCAGCGCGGTGACCTGGTCGGTGGTCGCGTCGGCGGGGCGCGCGGCGAGGGCGTCGCGGGCCTCGACGATGTCGTCGAGCAGCGGGCGCGGGCGGGCCGACGCGTACGCGGGGGCGAACTGTTCCCAGTCGATGTCGGCGACGGTCAGGCAGGTCTCGCCGTGCTCGACGGCGCGGCGCAGGGCGAGCAGCGCGGCGGCCGGCTGCATCGGGTTGAGGCCACGGCGGCTGAGCAGCCGCTGCGCCTCCTCGGTGGTGGCCATGCCGCCCTCGGCCCAGGCGCCCCAGGAGATGGAGGTGGCGGTGAGCCCTCGGGCGCGGCGCTGCTCGGCGAGCGCGTCGAGGTACGCGTTCGCGGCCGCGTACGCGCCCTGCCCGCCGCTGCCCCAGACGCCGGAGATGGAGGCGAAGGTGACGAACGCGTCGAGCGGCCGGTCACCGAGCAGTTCGTCGAGGTACGCCGCACCGGCGACCTTGCCGGCCATGACGTGGTCGAGCACGTCGAGGTCGGTGTCGACCAGCGCGGTGAGCCGGGTGACCCCGGCGGCGTGCAGCACGGCGGTCAGCGGGGCGACCTCGTCCAGGCCGGCGACCAGCGCGGCGACCTGGTCCCGGTCGGCCATGTCGCAGGCGACGACGCTGACCCGTACCCCGGTGGCGGTCAGCTCGTCGGCCAGCTCGCGGGCGCCGGCGGCGTCGAGGCCGCGCCGGCTGGTGAGGACCAGGTGCGCGGCGCCGTTGGCGGCGAGCCAGCGGGCGGCCTGGGCGCCGATCGCGCCGGTGCCACCGGTGACCAGGACGGTGCCGCGCGGCTGCCACGCGGTGACCTGCCGGGCGGTGCGGGCGGTGGTACGGGCGAGCCGGCGCACGAAGGTGCCGTACGGGCGGACGGCGAACTGGTCCTCGTCGCCGCTGGTGGTGAGCAGCCGGGTGACCTCGGCCCAGGTCGTGTCGTCGGGCTCGGCGGGCAGGTCGACCAGGCCGCCCCAGCGGCGCGGGTGTTCCAGGCCGACCACCCGGGCCAGGCCCCAGAGCGCGTGCTGGGCGGCGCTGGCCACCGGCTCGGCCGGGTCGGTGCCGACGCCGCCGACGGTGAGACACCACAGCGGGGCGGCGACGTCGGCGTCCTGGAGCGCCTGCACGAGGCGGGTGGTGGCGACCAGCCCGGTGGGGATGCCGGGGTGTCCCGGGTACTGCGCGTCGGCGAGGCCGAGCAGGGAGACCACCGCGGCCAGGTCGGCGTCGCGGTGCCCGGCCAGCGCCTCGGCCAGCTCCTCGCGGGTCGTCCCGGCCGGGTCGACGGTGATCCGCCGCACCGGGCGGCCCCCGGCGGCGGCGAGCCGGTCCACCCAGCCGTGCACGGTGGCGTCACCGTCGGGCAGTACCACGAGCAGGTCGCCGTCGACGGGCGTGCCGCCGGTCGACCCGGCCGGCTTCCACACCACCCGGTACGACCAGCCGTCCAGCACGGCCCGCTGCAACCGGGCCCGGCGCCAGGACGACAGCACGGGCAGCGCGGGGGCGAGCACCTCCAGGTCGGCCGGTGCGTCGAGCTGGGCGGCGAGCGCGGCCACGTCGGAGCGTTCCACCGCCGACCAGAACTCGACGTCGACCACGTCCGGGCTGACCGGCCCGGCGGCGGTGGCCGCGGCCAGCCGCTCCGGCCAGTAGCGCTGCCGCTGGAAGGCGTAGGTGGGCAGGTCGGTGAGGATCGGGGCGGGGGCGAGGATCCGCCGGTGGTCCACCGGCAGGCCGTGGGCGTGGGCGGCGGCGAGGCTGGTCAGCAGCCGTACCGTGGGGTCCTCGCCGCGGCGCAGGGTGGCCAGGGCGCGGCCGGTGACGCCGGTGTCGTCGAGGATTGCCGTCAGCGACATGCTCAGCACCGGGTGCGGGGAGACCTCGACGAAGTCGGTGTGCCCGGCGTCGAGCGCGGTCCGCACGGCGGTGTCGAACAGCACCGGCCGGCGCAGGTTGTCGGCCCAGTAGTCGGCGTCGAGGTCGGCGCCGTCGATCCAGTCGCCGGTGACGGTGGAGATGATCCGCACGTCCCCGTCGCGGGGCGTGACGTCGGCCAGGTCGGTAAGCATCCGGTCGGCGACCGGCTGGACGGCGGGCGAGTGCGAGGCGTAGTCGATGTCGATGGTCCGCACCCGGACGCCGTCGGCGGTGTACGCCGCGGCCAGGTCGGCGACGGCCTGCGTCGGGCCGGAGACCACCGTGGTGTTGGGGCCGTTGACGACGGACACGCTGACCCCGTCGGGGAGCCGGCCGGTGACCGCGTCGACGGGCAGGTCGATGGCGGCCATCGCGCCGGTGCCGGCGATGCCGGCGAGGGCGCGGGCCCGCAGGGCGAGGATCTTCACCGCGTCGGCCAGGGACAGCACCCCGGCGACGTGGGCGGCGACGATCTCGCCCTGGGAGTGGCCGATGACCGCGCGCGGGGTCAGGCCGGCGTGCCGCCACACCCGGGCCAGGCCCACCGCGACGGCGAACAGGGCCGGCTGGACGATCTCGGTGCGGGTCAGCCAGGAGTCGTCGGCGTCGGTGAGCACGGCGACGAGGTCGAGGTCGAGCCAGCGGTCGAACTCGGCCTGGCACTCGGCCAGCGCCTCGTCGAAGACGGGACAGACGCCGATCAGCCCGGCGGCCATCGACACGTACTGGGCGCCCTGGCCGGGGAAGACCCAGACCGGGCCCTCGCCGGGCTCGCCGGCGACCCCGGTGACCACGGTGCCGGCGGGCGTGCCGGCGGCGAGGGCGTCGAGGCCGGCGAGCAGCTGCGCCGGGTCGGCGGCGACGACCGCCGCGCGGTGCTCGAACACCGACCGGGTGGCGGCCAGCGACCAGGCCAGCCGGGCCGGGTCGAGGTCGTCGCGGTCACGGACGTAGCGGGCGAGCCGGGCGGCCTGCTCGCGCAGCGCCGGGGTGGACCGCGCGGAGAGCGTCCAGACGGTGGCGGGCGTGGTGAGCAGGCCGGGCTGCTCCGCCGGTACGGGGGCCGGGGCGGGCGCCGGGTCGGCCTGTTCGAGGATGATGTGGGCGTTGGTGCCGGAGATGCCGAACGACGACACGGCGGCGCGGCGGGGCCGCTGCACCTGCGGCCAGGACCGGGCCTCGGTGAGCAGTTCGACCGCCCCGGCGGTCCAGTCGATGTGCGGCGACGGGGCGTCGACGTGCAGGGTGGCCGGCAGCACGCCGTGCCGGATCGCCATGACCATCTTGATGATGCCGGCGATGCCGGCGGCGGCCTGGGTGTGGCCGAGGTTGGACTTGACCGAGCCGAGCCAGAGCGGGTCGCCCCCGTCGCGGTCCTGGCCGTACGTGGCGAGCAGGGCCTGCGCCTCGATCGGGTCGCCGAGGGTGGTGCCGGTGCCGTGCGCCTCGACGGCGTCCACGTCGGCGGGAGCGAGCCGGGCGTTGCTCAGCGCCTGCCGGATGACGCGCTGCTGGGCGGGCCCGTTGGGGGCGGTGAGGCCGTTGGACGCGCCGTCCTGGTTGATCGCGGAGCCGCGTACCACGGCGAGGATCCGGTGGCCGTTGCGCTGGGCGTCGGAGAGCCGCTCGACGAGGAGCAGGCCGACGCCCTCGGCCCAGCCGGTGCCGTCGGCGGACGCGGCGAACGACTTGCACCGACCGTCGGAGGCGAGGCCGCGCTGCCGGGAGAAGCCGACGAACGCGCTGGGGGTGGCCATCACGGTGACGCCACCGGCCAGGGCCAGGTCGAACTCGCCGGAGCGCAGCGCCTGGCAGGCCAGGTGCAGCGCGACCAGCGACGACGAGCAGGCGGTGTCCACGGTGACCGCCGGCCCCTCCAGGCCCAGCGCGTACGCGATGCGGCCGGAGACGACGCTGGTGGCGGTGCCGGTGAGCAGGTAGCCCTCGTCGGCACCGTCCGCGCCGCCGTCCTGCCCGACGCCGTAGCCGTTGGCGGCGGTGCCGACGAACACGCCGACCTTCTGTCCACGCATCGCGGAGGGGGCGATGCCGGCGCTCTCGAACGCCTCCCACGAGGTCTCCAGCAGCAGCCGCTGCTGCGGGTCCATCGCCAGTGCCTCGCGCGGGCTGACACCGAAGAAGTCGGCGTCGAACTCGGCCGCGTCGTACAGGAAGCCGCCCTGCCGGGTGGTGGACCGCCCGACCCGGTCGGCGGACGGGTCGTACAGGTTGTCCAGGTCCCAGCCCCGGTCGGTGGGGAAGCCACCGATGGCGTCGCCACCGGAGGCGACCAGGTCCCACAGCTGGTCGGGGCTGGACACCCCGCCCGGGTAGCGGCAGGACATCGCCACGATGGCGACCGGTTCCCGGGCCGCCGCGGTCAGCTGCTGGTTGAGCTGCTTGAGCCGGCTGGTCTCCTTGAGCGAAGCCCGAAGCGCCTCGACGGCCTTATCTGCAGACGTGGACATCATGTACTCCGTACGTGGGACAAGGGTCAGGACTCGGAGCCGTCGAGCGCCAGCCTGATGAGGGTGTCGGCGTCCATCTCGTCGATGTCGACGTTCTCGTCGGTGGAGGCGGGGTCGGTGTCTTCGCCGTCGGTGAGCTTCAGCAGCAGGTCCAGCAGCCCGGCCTCGCGGATGCGGGCCAGCGGGATGGTGGCGAGCGCCTGGCGCACCGCCGTCTCGGCGGGGTCGGCCGCGGCCTGCTGCTGCGCCTCGGGGACGAGTGCGGTGAGCAGGTGGTCGGCGAGGGTGACCGGGTCGGGGTAGTCGAAGACCAGCGTGGTGGGCAGGGACAGGCCGGTGGCCCGGGTGAGCCGGTTGCGCAGCTCGACCGCGGTGAGCGAGTCGAAGCCGAGTTCCTTGAACGCCCGCCGTGGCTTGACCCGTTCGGGGCCGGGGTGGCCGAGCACGGCGGCGGCCTCGGCGCGGACCAGGTCGGTGAGGTGGCGGTCCTGCTCGTCGCGCGGCAGGGCGAGCAGCCGGTCCCTCAGCGACCGTCCACCGTCGGCCGGCATGGTGTCGTCGTCGACGGGGCGGGCGGTCGGCCGGGCCTCGGGCAGGTCGGCGAGGAGCGGTCGCGGCCGGGCCGACGTGTACGCCGGGGCGAAGGTCGCCCAGTCGACGTCGACGACGGTGAGGCAGGGCCGACCACGTCCGACGGCGATCCGCAGGGCGTGCACGGCGTCGGCCGGCTCCATGGCCCGCAGCCCGCGCCGGGACAGCTCCCGCCGCGCCTCGTCGGTGGCCATTCCGCCGTCGGCCCAGGGCCCCCACGCCACGGAGGTGGCGGCGAGGCCGCGGGCGCGTCGCCGCTCGGCCAGCGCGTCGAGGTAGGCGTTGCCGGCCGCGTATCCGGCCTGCCCACCGCTGCCCCAGATCCCGGCGATCGAGGCGAAGAGCACGAACGCGTCGAGCGGCCGGTCACCGAGCAGCTCGTCGAGGTGCACCGCGCCGGCGATCTTGCCGGTCATCACCCCGGCGAGCCGGTCGGTGTCCGTGTCGAGCAGCGGGGCGACGTCGTTGAGCCCGGCGGCGTGCACCACCGCGGTCAGCGGGGCGGGATCGTCGTCGATCCGGGCGAGCAGCGCGGCGACCGCGTCCCGGTCGGCGACGTCGCAGGCGGCCACGGTGACCCGGACGCCGAGGGCGGTCAGCTCGTCGCGCAGCTCGGCCGCGCCGGGAGCGGTGTCCCCGCGCCGGCTGGTCAGCACGAGGTGCGCGGCACCGTTGCCGGCCGCCCAGCGGGCCACGTGCGCGCCGAGCGCGCCGGTTCCGCCGGTGACCAGCACGGTGCCGGTGGGCCGCCACCGGTCGGCCGCCGCCGGGTCGGCAGCGGTGGCCCGGGTCAGCCGGCGCGCGTACACGCCGGTCGACCGGAGCGCGAGCTGGTCCTCGTCGCCGGCGGCGGTGAGCGCCGCCGCCAGCCGGGTCGGGTCGACGTCCGGTTCGGGCAGGTCGAGCAGGCCGATCCGGAGCTGCGGCAGTTCGAGGCCGGCGACCCGGCCGAGGCCCCACAGCCCGCCCTGGGCGGCGCTGCGCACGGGGTCGTCGTCGCCGGTGCCGACCGCGCCCCGGGTGACGCACCACAGCGGGACCGTAGGGGCGGTGTCGTGCAGCGCCTGGATCAGCAGCAGCGTGGCGGCGGTGCCAGCCGGCACCGCCGGGTGCCGGGGGTGCGGGTCGTCGTGCAGTCCGAGCAGGGACACGACGCCGGTGACCGGGCCGTCGGCGAGCGCGGCGGCCAGTCGCCGGGCGAGGCCGGCGCGGGTGGCGGTGGCCGGCGCGGCGGTCACCTGTCGCACGTCCCCGCCGGCCGCGGTGAGCGCGGCGGTGACCTGCGCGGCCACCGGGTCGCCGGCGGGCGCGACGAGCAGCCATCCGCCGGCCGCCGTCGGTCCGTCGCCCAGGTCGATCCGCCGCCATCCCACCTGGTACGACCAACCGTTGACCGCGGCGTCGCGGGTGCGGGCGCGGCGCCAGGTGGTGAGGGCGGGCAGGGCCGGGGTGAGAGCGTGCACGGCGTCGTCACCGAGCTGCCCGGCGAGGGCGCTCAGGTCACCGCTCTCCACGGCCGCCCAGAACTCGCCGTCCCCACCGTCCACCATGGTGGTGTCCGGGGTGCGGGGCGCCGACTCGGGCCAGAACCGCTGATGCTGGAACGCGTACGTCGGCAGGTCGATCCGCTGCGCGCCGGTGTCGGCGAACCAGGGCTGCCACGTGACCGGCACACCGGCGACGTGCAGCTCGGCCAGGGCGGCGAGCAGCGCCTGCGCCTCGGTGCGGTCCTTGCGTTGGGTGGCCACGGCGAGCACGCCTGCGTCGCCGGGCAGCACGTCGGCGGTCATCGCCGTCAGGACGCTCTGCGGGCCGACCTCCAGGAACGTGTCGACACCGGCCTTGCGCAGCACGGTGACGCCGTCGGCGAACCGGACCGCCTCGCGCACGTGCCGCACCCAGTAGTCGACCGTCCGGATCTCGTCGGGGTCGGCGAGGGCGCCGGACAGGTTCGACACGACCGGCAGCAGCGGCACGGCGAAGGTCAACTGCTCCAGGACCGCCCGGAACTCGGCCAGCATCGGCTCCATCAGCGGACTGTGGAACGCGTGACTCACGGCCAGCCGACGGGTCCGCACACCCCGGCCCTGCCACACCTGCTCGATCTCGTCGAGCACGTCGACCGCGCCGGAGACGACGACCGAGGTCGGCCCGTTGACGGCGGCGATGCCTACGTCGGTCAGACCCGCGATCGACTCCGCGACGGCCTCCTCGGTGGCGGCGACCGCGAGCATCCCGCCACCGGCGGGCAACGCCTGCATCAACCGACCCCGCGCCGCCACCAGCGCGCACGCGTCAGCCAGCGACAGCACCCCGGCCACGTGCGCGGCGGTGATCTCCCCGACCGAGTGCCCACCGACGAAGTCCGGCACCACACCGAACGACTCCACCAGACGGAACAACGCCACCTCGACCGCGAACAGACCGGCCTGGGTGAACACCGTCTGATCCAGCAGCCCCGCCTCCGGCGAGCCCTCCGCAGCGAACAGCACCTCCCGCAACGGACGCGGCAACGCCTGGTCCAGCTGGGCACACACCTCGTCCAACGCGGCGGCGAACACCGGGAAGACGTCGTACAGCTCCCGGCCCATGCCGGCACGCTGCGCACCCTGACCGGAGAAGAGCAGGGCGAGTTGTCCCCGCTGCTCCGGGACGCCGGTCAGCACGGCTGCGGACGGCTCACCGGCGGCGAGGGCGCGCAGGCCGGCGAGCAGGTCGTCGCGGTCGGCGGCGGTCACCACGGCCCGCTGCTCCAGCGCGGGTCGGGTGGTCACCGACGACCACGCCACGTCCACCGGACGCAACGACTCGTCACCGGCCAACCACCGCGCCCACCGACCCGCCTGCAACGCGAGAGCGGCATCGGTACGCGCGGAGAGCAACACCGGCACGACCCGGTCCACCGCGACCGGCTCCGGGTCGGCCTGCGGCGGCACCACGTCCGCCGGCGGCTGCTCGACGATCACATGCGCGTTGGTGCCGGAGATGCCGAACGACGACACGGCCGCCCGGCGGGGCCGGTCCACCACCGGCCACGGAGTCGGCTCGGTGGCCAGCGCCACCGCACCGGCCGTCCAGTCGATGTGCGGGGACGGCTCGTCGACGTGCAAGGTGGGCGGCACCAGCCCGTGCCGCATCGCGAGCACCATCTTGATCACCCCGGCGACACCGGCCGCGGCCTGAGTGTGGCCCATGTTCGACTTGATCGAACCGAGCAGCAGCGGACGGTCGACCGGCCGATCCTGCCCGTACGTCGCCAGCAACGCCTGCGCCTCGATCGGGTCACCCAACGTCGTCCCGGTACCGTGCGCCTCGACCACGTCCACGTCGGCGGTGGAAAGCCGGGCGTTGGCCAGGGCCTGCCGGATCACCCGCTGCTGCGACGGCCCGTTCGGAGCGGTGAGCCCGTTCGACGCGCCGTCCTGGTTGACCGCGCTGCCACTCAGCACGGCGAGGACGCGGTGGCCGTGGCGGCGGGCGTCGGAGAGCCGTTCGACGAGGAGCATGCCGACGCCCTCGGACCAGCCGGTGCCGTCGGCCGAGGCGGCGAAGGACCGGCACCGACCGTCGGGCGACAGGCCGCGCTGGCGGGAGAAGCCGACGAACGCGCTGGGGGTGGCCATCACCGTCACACCGCCCGCCAAAGCGAGGTCACACTCCCCCGACCGCAGCGCCTGCGCGGCCAGGTGCAGCGCCACCAGCGACGACGAACACGCCGTGTCCACGGTGACCGCCGGGCCCTCGAGGCCGAAGACGTACGCGACGCGACCGGAGGCGACGCTGCCGGCGGTGCCGTTGACGAGGTACCCCTCCAGTTCCGCCGAGGCGTCGAGCCGGCCGGCGTAATCATGGTGGATCAGGCCGGCGAAGACGCCGGTGGTGGCCTTCGTGTCGCGCGGGTCGAGGCCGGCGTGTTCGAAGGCCTCCCACGAGGTCTCCAGCAGCAGCCGCTGCTGCGGATCCATGGCCAGGGCCTCACGCGGACTGATACCGAAGAAGC
>NZ_FMDN01000024.1 GCF_900090245.1 Micromonospora halophytica | reverse complement strand
ATGCTGCCCGGGGTGCGGACAGCGGGCGGTGCGCGTGAAGCAGTGGGCCACGACCCGGCCGCGGGACCTGCCGGTCGCCGGGCGGCCGGTGCGGCTGCGCTGGCGCAAACGACGCTGGTTCTGCCCGACGCCGGCCTGTCCGCGCAGGTCGTTCACGGAGCAGGTCGCCCAGGTTCCGGCCCGTTCGCGGCTGACTACCCGGTTGCGGCAGGCGGCCGGGGCGGCGGTCGCCGACGCGGGTCGCACGATCGTGCAGGCTGCCCGCGACCACGGCATCTCGTGGCCGATCGTCGCGGCCGCGTTCACCACCCACGCCACCGCAGTGCTGCCGGCCGAGCCGGAGCCGGTCGCGGTGCTCGGCATCGACGAGGTCCGCCGGGGCAAGCCGCACTGGCGCTGGGATGAGCAGGCCGCCTCGTGGACCACGAACGCGGACCGGTGGCACGTCGGCTTCGTGGATCTGTCCGGCGGCCAAGGGCTACTCGCGCAGGTCGAAGGCCGCACCACCGCCGCGGTCACCGGCTGGCCCCGCCAACAATGTCTGGCGGTACTCGTACGACCAGCGCGGCCAGAAGGTCAAGGACGAGGATCCCGATCGCGGAACGACCCTTTACGAGTACGACGCGCTGAGTCGGCTGGAGTTCACGACCGATGCTCGAGGCGAACGGATTCAAGCTGTCTATGACGCGCTGGGCCGGAAGAAGCAGACCTGGCGGGTACTTCCGACCGGGAATGTGAAGCTCGCGGAGTGGTCCTACGACGGACTGGCCAAGGGGCAGTTGCACTGGGCGGCTCGATACGTGAACAAGCAGGCGTACGGGATCACCTACTCCAACCTGGACGCGTTGTACCGCCCGGGCAAGATCAGCTACACGATTCCGTCCGACGCCGGTGCCGAGCTGGCGAAGACCTACGACTTCACGCAGGTCTATAACCTGGACGAGACGGTGCAGAGCGTCGGGGCTCCGGCTGCGGGAGGCCTGCCCGCAGAGGCGGTCGTCACCAGCTACGACCATCTGTTGCGCCCGACCGGACTGACCGGCGCGAGCAGCTATGTCACCGGGACCAGCTACAGCCGGACGGGTGAGCTGATGCGGATGGAACTCTCCATCGGCAACGGCAAGAAGGTGGTGCACAACTGGGTTTACGAGCGCGGCACCGGACGGCTGCTGAACTCTCGCATGGACCGGCCGCACGCCCTTTCCGTGGACGTCGACTCCTCCTTCAATTACGACGAGGCCGGGAACATCCGCTCGATCGCTGACACTCCGTCAGGTGGTGCGCGTGACATCCAGTGCTTCAGCTACGACTACCTCCGACGGCTGACCGAGGCGTGGTCGACCGACAACAGCAACACCGACCCGTGTGCCGGTGGTCCGGGCGTCACGGGTGTAGGCGGGCCGGCACCTTACCACCACTCCTGGAGTATCGACAAGGTCGGCAACCGGGAGTCCGAGACGATTCACGGCCTGCAGGGCGCGGCCGACACGGTTCGCACCTACCGCTACCCGACTGCCGGCGGGACGCAACCGCACACGCTCACGTCGGTCGAGGAGACGGGCCCCTCCGGTACCCGTACCTACCGGTACGGATATGGCGAGATCGGCAATACCGAGTGTCGTCCCGCTGGTTCCGCAGCCAACGACTGCACCACTGGCGCCGGTAGTCAGACGTTGACCTGGAACCCTGAGGGAAAGCTCGCTGAGGTCACCGTCAGCGGTAAGACCACCAGTTTCGTCTACGACGGTGACGGCAACCGGCTCGTTCGCAAGGAACCGGGTGCCACCACGGTCTACCTGCCCGGAATGGAACTGCGACTGGACCTGGCGACCCGGCAGGTGTCAGGCACCCGCTTCTACTCCTTCGACGGCAAGGTGGTCGCGGTTCGGGGGGTGGCCGGGGTCTCCTTCCCTGCCAGTGATCACCACGGTACCGCCCACAGCAGTGTGGATGCCGGCTCCGGCGCGATCACCTGGCGGCGGAGCACTCCGTACGGCGGCCTGCGTGGGGACCAGCCGGCCGCCTGGCCGGACCAGCGCGGGTTCGTCGGTGGCACCCTGGATCCGACCAGCGGGCTGACCCACCTGGGGGCCCGCGAGTACGACCCCGTCCTGGGGCGGTTCATCTCCGTCGACCCGGTGATGGACAGGGCCGATCCGCAACAGTGGAACGGCTATGCCTACGCCAACAACAGCCCTGTCACGTCAAGTGACCCGAGTGGCCTGATTGAGCTGGATTGCCTGGACCATGACTGCGCCGCCGTCGACAATGGGACGTGTAGCGGTAGCTGTCAGCTGCCGGGCACAGGCACTTCGAGCGGCGGCAACGGTCCGCAGAGCAACTACAGCTCTGACGACGAGGAACGGGCCGCCACGGGTGACCCGAATGCGGCGGCGGAGATCCGCAAGAAGCGGCTCAAGCAGATCTTGGAGGAGAACCGCTTTGATTTCGAGCATCTCTTTGCGCCTCACCGGGGCAATCTGAGCAGCGAGTGCGGAAGGGGTGGCGGTGCGGGGCTCTGCAAGCTGGGCGCGAGGTGGGCCGAGGACAAAGCCCTCCGCGCCCTCGTCGAGCACGCCCTTGGGCGCATCGACGAGTCGCGCCGGCAGAAGAACAAGGAATTCGGCTTCGATGACAAGGAGTTCGTCATCGCCTTCCACCTTGCCTGGGAGGGGCACAACGTAGAGTCGCGCGGCGACGGTGTCAGCCCATTAGGTGACCTTCCTGCGGTGGGCGGCGGCGACAGCAAGGGCTTCGACGCCTACGTCGACGGCGTGAGATCCGAGTTCAAGACGGTTTCCAGGAATACGCCGAGCGCCATCAAGAATGCGCTGCGTAAGGCACACAACCAACACGCAGACCGGGTGTACATCGAGGTGCGGGGTGTCGATGCCGATACGTTCAACGGTAGCGAAGGCGGGTTGGCCGAGTACTACAAGCACAACACCAATCCGACGAGGCTCACCCATATGGCGGTCTTCGGTACCGACACGGACGATGATCGCTGGGAGGTGCCACTGAAGCCGTTCACGGAGCACGGCACCGACGTCGACTGTGCCGGCTGGGATCTGATCAACTGTTGACGGGAGGTGTCGTCACCATGGACGTGGACCTACTTCTCGGTGCGGCGGAGCAAGGCGTCGTCCCAGGCCTCGACCGCGTTGCGGCGGAGGTCGCCGAGGTTCTCGATGTGGAGCTTCGGGAGGTGTCGAGTAGTCAGCGGACCTTTCTCGGGGAGGACCGGCGCATGCGGGCGTGGCTCTCCTTCCACCCAGAGGAGAAAGAGCCTTCCCTGAGTCACCCGTTCGTGCTGGAGGTGGCTGCTGAACAGGGCGCAGAGGAGAAGGTCGGGCTGTCGGTGTTCGAGAAGCTGGCGAAGTCCGGACGGTTCCGGGTGGTCCTCCTGCTGGATTCCGACTGCGTCAGATCCACGCACTTCCCATGTGAGGACTGGTGACCTGATCCATTGAGTGGCTATGTGCTGATGCGCTGAGCCTGACCAAAGCCCGAGGGGGCGTGACCGCCGGTCACGCCCCCTCGTTGTTCAGCCCGTCGTCACGCCCGCGAGCAGGCGACCCCGTTGAGCGAGAAGCTGGTCGGCGACGAGTACGCCCCGCTCAGCGTCCCCTGGTACCCGAAGTTCGCAGTACCCCCAGGAGCGATCGACCCGTTGAAGCTCACGTTCCGCGCGCTCACCGCGGACCCGCTCTGCGTCACGGTGGCGTTCCACGCGTTGGTGACCTGCTGCCCCGACGGCAGGTGGTAGGTGAGGTTCCAGCCGTTGATGGTGCTGGAGCCCCGGTTGGTGATGGTCACGTCGGCGGTGAAGCCGTTGTTCCACACGCTGGCCGGCGTGTACTTCACCGTGCAGGCGGCGTTCGACGGCGGGGTGGTGGTCGGCGGCGTCGTGGTGGGCGGGGTGGTCGAGCCGCCGCCGTTGACGTTGGCCGAGAAGGACGTCACGCCGAGGCCGGCGCCGCCCTGCCACGGCTCGAAGCCGGCCTGGATGCTGGTGAGGTACCAGCTGTTGGTGATCGCGCCCCGGTTGCGGGTGTCGTTGATGAACGCCAGCAGGTTGAGGTTCGCGCTGCTGATCGCCGACGGGGCCAGGTACGAGATGACGTTGTTGGAGCCGTTGCTGCCGCGCCAGACCTCCCAGCTGCGGCCGTCGATGGTGGCGGTGCCGACGGGGGAGCCGATGGGCTGGATCGGGCCCTGGCGGTTGAGCCAGATCATGATCTCCATCTGGTTCACTCCGTCGCGCTTGGGCGTGGGGTCGAGCCAGATGTCGTACGAGGCGTTGTAGGTGGCCCCGCTGACGTACCTGTAGTTGATGCTGCTGGTGGCGCTGCTGATCTGGCTGACCTGGATCGGCAGGTTCGTGCCGGGGGAGCAGTTGGTGTAGTGGCAGCCGGCGAAGACCGACGGGTACGACACCGGTGCGCCGTTGGTGGGCGAGGAGCCCTGCTGGGTGGTGATCTCGAAGCCGGTGCTGGTGACGTTGATGCACTGTTGGGCGGTGGTGCCCCAGCGGTTGTTCTGCACCACGTACCGGTTCTGGATGACGGTGGAGCCGTACTGCTCGCAGATCTGGGTGTCGGCGGAGGCGTTGCCGCCGAGCGCGACGGCGACGATCGACCCGGCGGCCAGCAGGCCGGCCGCGGCGATGGCCCGGAGTGGACGTCTCATGATGCTCCTTGGACTACGGCGCGGGGCGCCGACTGGGACGGGGGTACGGGCGGGAGCGCTCCCATGTTCAGTCGACACATTTACATGCCTGCAACTGCTTCGCAACCGAACCGGTTAAGTGAATTCCTGCGCCCGCCCGGTGCGGGCCGCCGCGGACCTCTCGCCCGCCCTCGCGTCGAGATGCCGGCGGGTCGGCCGATACCGCAGGTCGGTCGGGGGGCGGGGGTGGCTGTCGGCCTGAAGGAGGGTGGCTCGCCCGGCCGGCGACGTGAATGAGATGCGCGAATGGCGTCATCGCCCCGAGGAGCGTGCGCGCCAGGGCCGATCAGGTCTACCGTGCGTCGATCGCGGGGAGTAGTGTCTTGCCTCCAACGCGTGCCGACCCCCTCCGGAGGCGTACACCACCATGGGTGGCAGCTCCCCCCTGCGCATCCTCGTCGTCGGCGCGGGCATCGCCGGCCTCGCCGTGGCCCGGGCGCTGCGCCTGGCGGGCTTCCGGCCGGACGTCACCGAGAAGCTCCCCCCGAACGAGTTCGTCGACACCGGTCTCTACCTCCCCGGCAACGCGGCGCGGGCGCTGCGCCGCCTCGACCTGGACGACCCGCTGCGGCCGTACGGGCAGGTGATCCACCGGCAGCGCTTCCTCGACGCGGCGGGCGAGCCGCTCTGTGAGGTCGACCTCGACGCGCTCTGGGCCGGGGTCGGTGACTGCCGGGCACTGCCCCGCCGCGACCTCTATCAGGTGCTGCTCAGCGGCGCCGGCGGCGCGGTCCGGCACGGCGCCGAGGTCAGCGCCGTGGAGTTGCTGCCCGCCGGAGTCGGGGTCACCTTCACCGACGGCACCGGTGGCGAGTACGACCTGGTCATCGGTGCCGACGGGCCCCGGTCGACGGTGCGCAGCCTGGCCGCGCTCGGCGGTCCGCCCCGCCCGGCCGGGCAGGTGGTCTACCGCGCGGTGGTCCGGGACGGGCCGGAGGTCACCGACTGGACCGCCCTGCTGGGCCAGCGCGCCGGCTTCCTCGTGGTGCCGATCGGCGCGGGGCGGCTCTACTGTTACGCCGACGAGGCCGGCACGGTCACGCCGGTCGATCCGTCGGCCCGGCTCTGGGAGCTCTTCGGCTCCTACGGCGGCCCGGTGCCGGCCGTGCTGGAGGCGCTCGGCGACGACGTACAGGTGGGGCTCACCGACGAGGTCGAGCTGGGGCGCTGGCATCGCGGCCGGGTGCTGCTGGTCGGCGATGCCGCGCACGCCACCGCGCCGACGTTGAGCCAGGGCGCCGCGATGGCGCTGGAGGACGCGGTGGTGCTCGCCGAGTCGCTGCAGGCGGCCGGCAGCGTCGAGGCGGCGCTGGTGGCGTACGAGAGTCGCCGTCGTCCGCGTACCCGGTGGGTGCGGGACCGGACCCGGGACCGCAACCGGACCCGCGACGTCCCGCCGGCGCTGCGCGACCCGCTGCTGCGCGGGCGCGGCGACCGGATCTTCCGGGAGCACTACCGGCTGTTGGTCGACCCGCTCTGACCGCGGGACGGATCCCCCGCGCCGCCCCGCTCCCGATCGCGGGACAGACCCCCCGCCCAGCATGCCGCACCACCCCGAGCGGCGTTGCCACCTACCGGGGACTATCCTCCTTGCGGATGACGGCTCGCAGATGACAAGCGCGTGCCGAGCGGGACAACCGAGAACCGGAGGCCATTCGTGACCACCGTCGCACCCAAGCCGGTCGTGACCCGGCCATGGCCGGTCCGAGAGCCGGTCAAGGGGTCGGCCATCGCGCGGCTGCTGCGCACCACGGACGCGAAGCAGATCGGGATCATGTACATGGTCACCGCGTTCGTGTTCTTCATGATCGGTGGCCTGATGGCCCTGATCATGCGAGCCGAGCTGGCGCGGCCGGGCCTGCAGTTCCTGTCGCCCGAGCAGTACAACCAGCTGTTCACCATGCACGGCACGATCATGCTGCTGTTCTTCGCGACGCCGATCGTGTTCGCCTTCGCGAACTACATCGTGCCGCTGCAGATCGGCGCGCCGGACGTCTCCTTCCCCCGGCTCAACGCCTTCGCCTACTGGCTGTACCTCTTCGGTGGCACCATGGCGACGGCCGGCTTCATCAGCCCGGGTGGCGCCGCCGACTTCGGCTGGACCGCCTACACCCCGCTGAGCACGGCCGAGCACTCGCCGGGCATCGGCGCGAACATGTGGGTGGTCGGCCTGGCCATCTCCGGTCTGGGCACCATCCTCGGCGCGGTCAACCTGATCACCACGATCCTGACCCTGCGCGCCCCCGGCATGACCATGTTCCGGATGCCGATCTTCACCTGGAACATGCTGGTCACCAGCCTGCTGGCGATCCTGATCTTCCCGCTGCTGGCCGCCGCGCTCTTCGCGCTGGCCGCGGACCGGCTGCTCGGCGCCCACGTGTACGACGAGGCGACCGGCGGGCCGATGCTCTGGCAGCACCTGTTCTGGTTCTTCGGGCACCCCGAGGTCTACATCATCGCGCTGCCGTTCTTCGGCATCATCACCGAGATCATCCCGGTCTTCTCCCGGAAGCCGATCTTCGGTTACAAGGGCCTGGTCGCCGCGACCATCGCCATCGCCGCCCTGTCGATGAGCGTGTGGGCGCACCACATGTTCTCCACCGGTCAGGTGCTGCTGCCGTTCTTCAGCTTCCTGAGCTACCTGATCGCCGTGCCGACCGGTATGAAGTTCTTCAACTGGATCGGCACCATGTGGAAGGGCCAGATCACCTTCGAGACGCCGATGCTCTTCGCCGTCGGCTTCCTGGTGACCTTCCTCTTCGGTGGCCTCACCGGTGTGCTGCTGGCCAGCCCGCCGCTGGACTTCCACCTGCACGACTCGTACTTCGTGGTGGCGCACTTCCACTACGTGCTCTTCGGCACCATCGTCTTCGCCGTCTTCGCCGGCATCTACTTCTGGTTCCCGAAGATGTTCGGCCGGATGCTCGACGAGCGGCTGGGCAAGATCCACTTCTGGCTGACGATGATCGGCTTCCACACCACGTTCCTCATCCAGCACTGGCTGGGCAACGAGGGCATGCCGCGTCGGTACGCCGACTACCTGCCCAGCGACGGCTTCACCACGCTGAACACGATCTCCACGATCGGCGCGTTCATCACCGGTATCTCGACCCTGCCGTTCATCTGGAACTGCTGGAAGTCGTACAAGAGCGGGCCGGTGGTCGAGGTGGACGACCCGTGGGGCCACGGCAACTCGCTGGAGTGGGCGACCACCTCCCCGCCGCCCCTGCGAAACTTCGACCGGATGCCGCGGATCCGCTCCGAGCGGCCGGCCTTCGACCACAAGTTCCCGGAGCTGGCCGCCGGCCAGACCCTGGCCGGGCCGCCGGAGGGTGGCGCCAAGCCGCTCACCTCCGAGGCCGACGGTGGCGCCAGCTACCAGGAGGACACCGCCAGCGACAAGCGCTGACGCTCCGCACGACACCGCCACGGGCGCCGCACCCCACACCAGGGGTACGGCGCCCGTGCCGTTTCCACCGGCAGGCTCGGTGCCTCCGCCGAGGAGCCGATGGACGGGCGATCGTGCCCGGCGGTGGGCGCGGACCGTTTCGACCGGATGGGTGCCGCGTGCGCTGACGGAGAGTCACCGGTGTGGCGGAGGGCGGAAGGTCGGTGGCGACGCTTTGCTCTGCTGCCGCGAACGCACCACTGCGGTGAACAGGGACGATCCCGGTGGGCCCCGGTGTTCGGAGGACGAGGACCACCACACTGTGTATCTGGTGCATCGGTGGCAGCAGAGCAAGGCGGCCGGAGCGTGCCGGGGCGGGGCGCGTGCCGTTGGCCGCCGTGGTGAGGTCGCCGCCGGCGCTGCCACGTCGGTGACCTGAGCCGGAGGACGGTCAGACGCCGGGAGCAGGGTAGCCCCGGGCCGCGTCAGGTGGTGGCGGGGACCAGGTCGGTGACGTCCGGCGTGACGGCCGCCTCGCGACGGTGGCGCAGCTCCAGCGGGAGCACCGCCAGCGTCAGCAGCAGTCCGACCGCGCCGGTAACCGCGAAGCCCCAGAGCGGCGCCGAGGCGTCGATCACCGCGCCGGCCAGCGGCGCGCCCAGCGCGATGCCGACCGTGACGGCGGAGCCGTGCAGGCCCATCGCCTCACCGCGAACACCGGCGGGGGCCAGCCGGCTCACCGCGTCGGCGGTCGCCGCGAGGGTCGGGGCGCAGAGCGCGCCCGCCGGGACGAGCGCCAGGCAGAGCAGCCACCAGTGGTCGCCGCCCAACCCGACCGGGATGGTGCAGAGGCTGAGCGCGGCGGCCAGCACCAGCGGGGAGAAGGAGCGCTTGACCGCGCCGTACGCGAAGCCACCGACCAGCGACGCGACCGCCCACATCGCGAGGACGGCGCCGGTCCAGCCGACCTCGCCGCCGGCCCGCAGCACGGCGACCACCGCGACGTCGGTGCCGCCCAGCACCAGGGTGGCCCCGGCGCTCACCGCCAGCACCGCCAGCAGGCGGGGCGTCAGCCAGACCCGGCGGGGCACCCGGGGCTGCGGCCCCACCGGCTCGTCCGCGCTGCGGGTGGGCGGGTTCATCAGCCAGAGCGCGACGCCGGCGCCGACCACGCCCGCGCCGACCGCCCAGAGGGTGAACCGCGCCGAGACGGCGGTGGCCAGGGCCACGGCGAGCGCCGGCCCGACCATGAACGACAGCTCCACCGACATCGAGTCCAACGCGTACGCCGGGCGGCGCCGCTCCTGCGGCACCAGCGCGGCGATCGACTGGCGGATCACCGAGAAGACCGGCAGGGCGAGCAGGCCGGCGAGGAATGCGGCGGGCAGCAGCACCGGGTACGACAAAGTCGGTGCGCTCGCCCAGAACACCGCCTCGGCGATGGTGGTGACGGCGAGGACCGGGCGCAGGCCGTGCCGGTCGACGAGTCGGCCGAGCAGCGGCGAGCCGATCGCGGCGCCCACGGTCAGCGCGGCGCCGATCAGGCCGGCGGCGCCGTAGCCGCGGCCGAGGTCGAGCACGACGAAGAAGGTGAGCGTCACCCCGGTCGCGGTGAGCGGGATGCGGGCCAGTACGGACACCAGCAGCAACGATCGGAGCCCGGGCAGGGCGAGCGCCTGCCGGTAAGGTGTCAAGTTCACGATGGTCCGTACCTCCGGCGGTCATCCTTCGCCGGGGGTACGACATCGGCAAGCCGTTTACCGGCTCAAGCGGCCCGCATCACAGCCTCACCCTGCAACGTCACCCCGGCGCCCTCCATCGCCCGCAGCGCCACGTCGAGGGTCGCCGGCGCGACGGCGGCGGTCAGGTCGAGCAGCACCGTGGTGTCGAAGCCCTCCCGGGCGGAGTCCAGCGCGGTGGCGCGTACGCAGTGGTCGGTGGCGACGCCGACCACGTCGACCCGGTCCACGTCGTGCCGCCGCAGCCAGTCCGCCAGGCACTCGCCGCCCTCGGCGTGCCCCTCGAAGCCGGAGTACGCGGCGGCGTGCTCGCCCTTGTGGAAGATCGCCTCCACCCGGCCGGTCTCCAGTTCCGGGTGGAACTCGGAGCCGGGGGTGCCCACCACGCAGTGCCGCGGCCAGGAGTCGACGTAGTCCGGCGGATCGCCGAAGTGCGCCCCCGGGTCGACGTGGTAGTCCTTGGTGGCGACCACGTGGTCCCAGCGCTGCGGTTCGGCGGCGAGCAGCCGGGAGATCCCGGCGGCCACGCCGGCGCCCCCGGCGACGGCGAGCGAGCCGCCCTCGCAGAAGTCGTTCTGCACGTCGACGATGATCAAGGCGTTGGCCATCGGAGCGTCCTTCCTCAACTTGCCGGTACGACGGTGACCGGAACGGCCGGGTCACCGGCGGAGAGCTTCAACCCCTCCCAGGGGATCGAGATCAGGCACTGCCGCAGGTGCTCCCGGGACTCGTCCAGCGACGGCAGCGCCACCGGCTCCCCGTCCACGACGAAGGAGCGTTGCAGCAGCCGGTCGTTGGGCTGCCGGTCCGGCACGCCCTGCGGCACGACGACCTCCTCGGTGGCGGTGCCGGTCGGCTTGTGCCGGCGCACCGCGACCTTCCGGCCGCCGATGGTGGCCTTGTGCTCCGAGCGCTTGACCACCGCCCGGCCCTCCACCTCGACCAGCTTGTAGACCAGCCCGGCGGTCGGCGCGCCGGAGCCGGTGACCACGGCGGTGCCGGCGCCGTACATGTCGACCGGTTCGGCGGCGAGCGTGGCGATGGCGTACTCGTCCAGGTCGCCGGAGACGATGATCTTCGTCTCGGTCGCCCCGAGCGAGTCGAGCAGTTCCCGGGACTGCTGGGCGATCACCGTCAGGTCGCCCGAGTCGATCCGGACGGCGCGCAGTTCCGGCCCGGCCACCTCGATCGCGTTGCGGATGCCCTGGGTGATGTCGTACGTGTCGACCAGCAGCGTGGTGTCCTTGCCCAGCGTGGCCACCTGCGAGGCGAACGCCGCCTTCTCGTCGTCGTGCAGCAGGGTGAACGCGTGGGCGGCCGTGCCGGCGGTGGGGATGCCGTAGCGCTGCCCCGCCGCCAGGTTGGAGGTGAACCGGAAGCCGGCCAGGTACGCCGCGCGCGCCGCGGCCACCGCCGCCTCCTCGTGCGCCCGCCGCGAACCCATCTCGATCAGGGCCCGGCCGCGGGCCGCGGTGACCATCCGGGCGGCGGCCGCCGCCACCGCGCAGTCGTGGTTGAGCACCGAGAGCACCAGCGTCTCCAGCACCACGCACTCGGCGAAGCTGCCGGAGACGGTGAGGATCGGCGAGCCGGGGAAGAAGAGCTCACCCTCGGCGTACCCGTCGACGTCACCGGTGAAGCGGTAGCCGGCCAGCCACTCGGCGGCGGCGTCGTCGACCACGCCGGTGCGGCGCAGGAAGTCCACCTCCGCCGCGTCGAACCGGAAGTCGCGGATCAGGTCGACCAGCCGGCCCGTCCCGGCGACCACCCCGTAGCGACGGCCGGTCGGAAGCCGTCGGCTGAACACCTCGAAGGCGCAGCGGCGCTCGGCCGTGCCGTCCCGCAGGGCGGCACTGACCATGGTCAGCTCGTAGTGGTCGGTCAGCAGCGCGGGGCGAAGGGTGCTCACGGCCCCAGCCTAGAGTTCACTCCGCTTCGCCGCCGTCGTGGCCCGTGATCGACCGCAGCGCCGCCGGCAGTTCGGCCCGCCCGGTGATGCCGAGCTTGCTGTAGACCCGCTGGAGGTGGTTCTCCACCGTCCGGGTGGACAGGAACAGCCGCTCGGCGATCAGCCGGCTGGTCACCCCCGCCGCGGCCAGCCCGGCGATCTGCCGTTCCCGGTCGGTCAGCACCGGGCGCAGCGCCTCCAACGCCGGGGTGCGGATCTGGTCGGCGGCACCGAGCAGGGCCCCGAGCCGTTGGTGAGCGGCGGCGGCCGAGGCGGCGCGTTCCCGGCGCAGCCCGTGCAGGGCGATCGCGGTGGCCTCGGCGGCCCACACCGTCAGGCCCAGTGCGGCGAAGGCGTCGGCCACCTCCAGCAGGTCCGCGCCGTCACCGGCGACGGTGGCCCGGGCGTACCGGGCGAGCAGGGGCGGCAGCACCCCGTCGACCCGGTCGGAGAGTTCGGTCAAGCGCTGCGCCACCGTACGCCGGCCGCCGTCGGTGCAGGTCGGCCCCACCGGCGCGTCCGCCCGGCCCAGCCGGACCAGGTCGTGCAGGACCAGCACCTCGTGCCCGGCCAGCCCGTCGGCGCGCAGCCGGTCGGCCAGGTCGGCGAGGTGCTTGGCCGCCCCGGGCAGGTCGCCGCCGGCGGCCAGCACCGCGCCGCGCGCCTGCTCCAGCCAGGGGTACAGCACCGCCATGCCCGGGGTGTGCATCCGGTCCGCCTCGGCCATCGCCTCCGCCGCCGCCGCGGCGTCGCCGTGCAGCACGGCCGCCTGGGCCCGCTCGGCGTGCGCCAGCCCCGCGTAGACCCGGCTGGTGGCCAGCACCGCGCAGGCCCCGAGGCTGATCTTGAGGGCGTCGCCGCTGCGCCCGCGCAGCCGGGCCGCGTACGCCTGGAGGATGGCCAGGTAGCCGGTGCCGAGCCGGAAGTCGCCGGCCCCGGCCAGGTCGGCGAACTCGTCCGCGGCGATCGCGTCGATGCCGGCCAGGTCACCGGCGAGCGCCAACCGGGTGCCCCGGGCCAGCTCCATCGCCAACTGGAGGTAGGGCATGTCGGCCCGCCAGGCCGGCGCCTCGGCCTGTACCCGGGCGATCGCCGCGGCGCTGCGCCGGAACTGCCCACGCGCCGCGTCCAGGTGGGCGATGGTGCACCGGGCCAGCTCGCGGGCCGCCACGGCGGCGGCCGGGCGGTCGAGCACCGACCGGGACAGCCGCAGCGCCGCCGCCGGGTCGAGGCCGTGCAGCCGCATGATCGCCTCGAAGGCCCGGACCCGCGCCTGGTCGCCCGGGTCGGCCAGCTCGGCACCCGCGCGGGCGATCTCCTCCACCGTGGACTCCCGGCTGAGTCCCCAGTAGGTGACCATGCCGCGTACCGTCAGCCAGCGGCTGAACCGCCGGTCGGAGGTGACCTCGCCGGTCACCGCGTCGAGCACCCGGACCGCCTCGCCCGGCCGGTCGGCGAACATGAGGATGGTGGCCAGCAGCTCCGCGGCGTCGAAGCCGCCGTCGGCGTCGAGCGCCGCGCGGGCCAGCCGGGTCGCCAGGGGTACGTCGTAGCGGGCGAACGCCTGCGCGGCCGCGCCCAGCAGCAGCGTGCCGTCCTGTGCGGTGCCGGAGTCCAGCCGCCACACGGCGACCCGGAGCAGGTCGCCCCGGCGTCGCGCGCCGACCGCCTCCAGCAGTTCGGCCAGCCGGGCCTGCAACCGCCTGGTCCGGCTGACCGGGCAGCGGCGGCGCATCATCTCGCCGTACAGCGGGTGGGCCAGCCGGACGTCGAACCGTCGGTCGTCCTGCGCCACGGTGATCAGGCCGCGTTCCTCGGCCAGCTCCACGTCGGCCGGGTCGGCGGCCTGGTTCAGCAGGTGCAGCCCGAGCGGCTCGCCGAAGGCGACCAGCTCCACCACCGCCCGCACGCCCGATTCGAGCCGGCCGATGCGGGTGTCGATCAGGTCGGTCAGGCTGGGGGCGAGTTCCAGCCGACCGGTCCAGCGCCAGACGCCGTACGGGCGGTCCAGCTCACCGCCGCCGGATGCGGCGAGCACCAGCTCGCGCAACAGCAGCGGGTTGCCGGCGGAGAGCCGGAACAGTCGCTCGGCCGAGCCGGCGTCGACCGGACCGTCCAGGATGGCGGCGAGCAGGTCCGCGGTCTCGGTGGGACCCAGCGGGGCCAGCTCGGCGTGTTCGACCAGGTCGTCGGTCCAGAGTGCCCGGATCGGCAGCGGGATCTGCTCGCCGTTGCGCAGCGTCCCGAGGACGGTGGTGTTCTCCTGACGGGCGAGCAGGTGGACCAGCGCCGCCGACGGCGGGTCGAGCAGGTGGGCGTCGTCGATGGCGAGCACGATCCGCCGGCCGGCCGCCTGCTCCCGGAGCACCTCCACGGCCCAGCGCAGCACCCCGGCGGGGGAGAGGCCCTCGGGCTGCTCGGCGGGGAGCACCTGGGCCAGCCCGCCGAAGGGCAGGGCGGCGGTGGCGGTGCTGGCCGCGACGTACCAGATCGCGTAGCGCTCGGGCGGCAGCGCGGCGACGCCCTCGCGCAGCAGCCGGCTCTTGCCGACGCCCGCGCGACCGCTGAAGAAGAGCCCGCGTCCCTCGACCCCGTCCACCGCCGATTGCAGACGGTCAAGTTCATCCGTTCGGCCGACGAAACACCACCGACTCATCGGAGCAGCATATCGACGGAATTCCGTCCGCGTGGGCACCGTCACGCTGTGAAGTTGAGTAATCTGGCAGCTGCCGGTAAGTATCCGGGGTGTTCCGTGCCAGTCGGTAAGAGCCTTTACCCTTCCGGCATCCGGGGTGCCACCACACCGGACGTTCACGCGGGCGGAGCCGCTGCCCGCCCTCACCGGGAGGCCACCGATGAGACCCGGCCCACTCCCCGGGGTCGACGTGCCCGGCGGTCCGGGCGGGGCAGCCGGGCTGCCCCGCTGCGGTCCGCTGCCGACGCGCCTGGGGGTCCCCGAGCCCGCGTCCGACGAGCCGCTCACCGTGGTCGCCGCCGGCCCGGCCGGCGCCGCCCGGCGTGAGGTCCTCGCCGCCCTGCTGGGCGTCCCTTCCGGCATGCTCGCGGTGCCGACCGGCAGCACCCTGCTCGTCCGGCACGACCGGACGGCCACCCGCGCGGCCTACGTGCCGGGCTACCGGCAGCCACACTCCTACGGCGCGGACCAGGCGGCCGCCGGACCCGCGCTGGCCCGACCCCCGCGCCGGGTCGAGCTGCACCTGCCCGAGCCGCTGCTGCGCCACTTCGGGCTGCTCGACACGCCGGACACCGACACCCTCGGCGTCGCCGGCGGCCAGGTGCTGCTCGACGCGGTCGGACGCGGCGGCGCGCTGCTCTTCGTCATCGGCGCGGACCAGGCCTTCGGCGCCGCCGAGCTGCACCTGCTCACCCAGGTGGCCCGCGCGTCGGTCGCGGTCTTCTTCGTGGTCACCCCGGGCACCGGAGGCTGGGCGACGGCGACCGGGACGCAGGACACGGGGGAGTCCGTCCCACCGGCGGTGGACCCGGCGGAGGTCAGTGTCGAGGCCCACCGGGCGGCACTGCTCGCCGCCGTGCCGGCGCTGGCCGAGGCTCGGTGGTTCCCGGTGCACCAGGCCGAACACCCCGGCCTGCGCCGGGCGCTGGTGGGCTGGGCGGCCGACGAGGGGCTGCGCCGGGCCAGCCTGCAACCGCCCGAGCTGCCCGGTGAACGCGGCCGGGTCAGCGTGCCGCCGGACGCCGACGCCGGGGCGTGGTCGGAGTGGCTGGAACGGCAGAGCCGCTCCTGCGCCCGCAGCATCCGCCAGCACCTCGCCCTGGAGCTCGCCAACACCCACCTGCGGGTGGTCCAGGAGATCGTCTTCGGGGTGGGCTGCGCGGGTCTGCCGCAACTGCTCGACCGGGAGATGGAGGCGCTGTCCCTGCTCGCCACCGCCCAGTGCGACGAGGCCGTACGGGCGATCATCGACGAGGCCGCGGCGCGGGTGCTCGGCGCGCCGGTGCCCGAGGGGGTCCGGCGCCGCATCGCCCGGGCCACCCGCCTGCGGCTGGCCGACCAGCCGTCCGGGCGGGACCTCGACCGGGTGCTCCTGGTGACCAGCACCGCCGGGGTGGGCGACCTGACCGGCGCGGCGGCGCTCGACGCGCTCGTCGGTCATCCCGGTGCACCGCGCGACGAGATCCTGCCGCCGGTCGGGGTGGCGCTCTCCGGCGGCTGCTGGCAGCACTGGCGCAGCCCCGGCAACGACGATCCGAGCGGTGCCCGGTCCTGGGCCCAGCGGGCGCTGCGTGAGGTCGAGCTGGAGCTGTGCCGGGAGGTGTCCCGGCGCTTCGAGGTGATCCGTCTCTCGCTCGGTGCGGTGCTCTCCGATGCGCTCGACCACGGCATCCTGCTCGCCTGAGCGCGTGGTCGTCGCGCTGTCACCCCGCCCGGTCACCGCGGTCCGGGAGAGTGAACCCGACGGCCCCGGCGTTCCGGTTCATCGGTTCACCGGATCCGGTGGCACGATGGGGGGCATGGCGGCTCCACAGGTTGCACCGGTCGAGACGCCGGACACCGACGAGGTGCCGGTGTCCGACCGGCCTTGGGTGACGATCGTCTGGGACGACCCGGTCAACCTCATGACGTACGTGACCTGGGTCTTTCAGAAACTCTTCGGGTACAGCCGGGAGAAGGCCGAGAAACTCATGCTGGACGTGCACCACAAGGGCAAGGCCGTGGTGTCCACCGGCGCCCGGGAGCGGATGGAGCACGACGCGTCGCAGCTGCACGCGTACGGGCTGTGGGCGACGGTGGAGCGCTCGTGAGCGCGAGGAGTGAGTCGGGGCGGCGAGCCTCGCAGTCGCGAACAGGACTGGCGCGGTGAGCATGTTCCGTCGCCAGGGCGACCGTTACGTCGCCACCTTCGCCGTCGACGAGGTGCGCGTGTTGCGCAAGGTCGCCTCCGAGGTGGTCGGCCTGCTCACCGACGGGTTCGACCACACCGACCCGGTGGTCGGGCGGCTCTTCCCCGACGCGTACCCGGAGGATCCGGCCGGGACCGCGGAGTTCCGTCGCTACACCGAGGGCGACCTCAAGACCGCCAAGATCGACCAGGCGGGGGCGATCCTGGCCGCGCTGCCCGACTCCGCCGGTGGCGAGGTGCGGCTGGACGCCGAGGCGGCCGAGGCGTGGCTGCGGGCGCTCAACGACGCCCGGCTGGCGATGGGCGTCCGGTTGGAGATCAAGGACGGCACCGACCTGGGCGAGGAGCTGGACGACGCGGTCGCTGAGGATCCCACCTCGTCCCGGGTGTTCCAACTGTCGGTATACGCCTATCTCGGATACCTGCAGGAATCCCTGCTCAACGCCTTGATCGACTGAAGTGTGACGGTCGCCGCCTCGCCGCACCCGCCAGGTGGGCGCTAGGCTGGGCGACGTGCTGAGCATCGACCGGTCGATCGTCGCGGCGATCGTCGCCCACGCGCGCCGGGACCACCCGGACGAGGCGTGCGGCGTGGTCGCCGGTCCCGCCGGCAGCGACACCCCCACCCGGCACATCCCGATGGACAACGCCGCACGCTCGATGACGTTCTACGAGTTCGACTCGATGGAGCAGTTGCGCGTGTGGCGGGAGATGGACGACCGCGACGAGGAGCCGGTCGTCATCTACCACTCGCACACCGCGACGGAGGCGTACCCGTCCCGCACGGACATCTCCTTCGCCGGTGAGCCCGGGGCCCACTACCTGCTGGTCTCCACGCGCGAGCCCGACACGGAGGAGATCCGCTCCTTCCGCATCGTCGACGGTGTGGTGACCGAGGAGCCGGTGCGGATCGTGGACGCCGCCGTTGACCCGCACGCGGTGCAGTCCTACATGTTCGGGCAGAGCCCGGCGACGGTCGACTACGAGTGTTCGGGCCGCTGACCCTTCAGCCCCGTTCCCTCTCTCCCGTCACCGAGCACACCCGATCAAGGAGCACGCCACCATGGCCATCGAGGTTCGCATCCCCACCATCCTGCGCAGCTACACCGGCGGCGCGAAGGTCGTCGAGGGCGCCGGGGAAACCCTGGGCGACCTGCTCACCGACCTGGACTCCCGGCACGCCGGCCTGAAGGCCCGGCTGGTCACCGACGCCGGCGCGCTGCACCGCTTCGTCAACGTCTACGTCAACGACGAGGACGTCCGCTTCCTGGGCGCGCTGGACGCCAAGCTCAACGACGGCGACAGCGTAACCATCCTGCCGGCCGTCGCCGGTGGCGCCTTCGGCTTCGCGGCCGCCGCCGCGCTGGCCGGTGGCCGCCGCGTCGCCGTCGCCCGCTGACGGCGGCCGTCATGGCGCGGTACGACAGCCTGCTCGACGCCTGTGGGGGCACCCCTCTGGTGGGGTTGCCCCGGCTCTCGCCGACGGTGCCCGAGGGGGCACCGCCGGTGCGGCTCTGGGCGAAGCTGGAGGACCGGAACCCGACCGGCAGCATCAAGGACCGCGCTGCCCTGTTCATGGTCCGCGCGGCCGAGGAGTCCGGTCGGCTCCGTCCGGGTGACACCATCCTGGAGCCGACCAGCGGCAACACCGGCATCTCGCTGGCGATGGTGGCCAAGCTACGCGGCTACCGGTTGGTCTGCGTGATGCCGGAGAACGTTTCCACCGAGCGGGTCCAGCTGCTCCGGATGTACGGCGCGGAGATCATCTTCTCGCCGGCCGCCGGCGGCTCGAACCAGGCCGTCGCCACCGCCAAGCAGATCTCGGCCGAGCACCCCGACTGGGTGATGCTCTACCAGTACGGCAACGACGCCAACGCCCGGGCGCACTACGAGACGACCGGGCCGGAGCTGCTGCACGACCTGCCCACGATCACCCACTTCGTGGCGGGTCTGGGCACCACCGGCACCCTGATGGGCACCGGGCGGTACCTGCGCGAGAAGGTCGACGGCATCCAGGTGGTGGCCGCCGAGCCACGCTACGGCGAGCTGGTCTACGGCCTGCGCAACATCGACGAGGGGTACGTCCCGGAGCTCTACGACGCCACCGTGCTCAACCGGCGGTTCTCCGTCGGCACCCGGGACGCCGTGCTGCGCACCCGGCAGCTCGTCGAGGTGGAGGGGATCTTCGCCGGCTTCTCCACCGGGGCGATCCTGCACGCCGCCCTGGCCGTGGCGCACGAGGCGGTTCGTGAGGGCCGCCGGGCCGACGTCGCCTTCGTGGTCTGTGACGGCGGCTGGAAGTACCTCTCCACCGGCGCGTACGGCGGCACCCTCGCCGACGCCGAGGACGCCCTCGAGGGACAGCTCTGGGCGTGACACCCAGGGGGCCGGGTGGCGACCGGCCGGCCGGCCCCTGGGTGTCACGTTGATGACAAGTTCCAGTAGATGATTCTTGACCCGCTGTCGCTGCGCGTAGGCTGCCCAGCGTGGCGTACGCGTCGGTAGAGATCATCTGCGGTGCCGACACCGGCGTGTCGACTACGATCGGTGACAGTGGGGCGACCGGATGAGACTGACGGTCCTCGGCTGCGCGGGCAGCTTCCCCGGCCCCGAATCGCCCTGCTCCGCCTACCTGGTGGAGGCGGGCGGGTTCCGCCTCCTGGTGGACTTCGGCTCCGGCGCGCTCTCCACCCTCCAGCGGTACGTGGGGCTGCACGCCCCCGACGCCATCCTCCTCACCCATCTGCACTGCGACCACATCCTCGACGCCGCCTCGTACGTGGTGGTCCGCCGGTACGCCCCGGACGGCCCGTACCCGCCGCTGCCGGTGTACGCCCCGTCCGGCGCCCCGGACCGGCTCGCCGCCGTGTACGGCCAGGAGGACAGCACGGTCGAGGACGTCTACCAGTTCTACGGCCTGCAGCCCGGCACCTTCCCGATCGGCCCGTTCACCGTCACCGTCGACCGGATGAACCACCCCGTCGAGACGTACGGGGTGCGGCTGGAGCACGGTGGCCGGGTGCTCTGCTACTCCTCGGACACCGCCCCGTGCGACGCCCTGCTGCGGCTGGCCCAGGACGCCGACGTCTTCCTCTGCGAGGCGAGCTACCTCGACGGCCTGGACAATCCGCCGGACCTGCACCTGACCGGCCGGGAGGCCGGCGAGGCGGCCACCAAGGCGGGGGTGGGCCGGCTCCTGCTCACCCACCTCGTGGTGGCCTGGGGCAGCGAGTCGCAGACCGTCGAGGCGGCGTCCGGGGCGTACACCGGGCCGTTGGAAGTGGTCCGCGCCGGCGCCACGTACGACGTGTGAGCGGGACTGTGCAGTCGGCCCCGGACCTGGTCCGGCGCGCCCTGTCGGCCGCCCCCCGCCGAGGGGTGGGCACCCCGGGACACCTCGATCACCCGACCGCATAAGGTGCAGGGATGGCGCGACCTGACGGGCGGCTGCCCGACCAACTCCGACCGGTCACCCTCACCCGCGGCTGGAGCACCCACCCGGAGGGCTCGGTGCTCGTCGAGTTCGGCGGCACCCGGGTGCTCTGCACGGCCAGCGTCACCGAGGGGGTGCCCCGCTGGCGCAAGGGATCCGGGCTCGGTTGGGTGACCGCCGAGTACGCGATGCTGCCCCGGGCGACCAACACCCGCTCCGACCGGGAGAGCGTGCGGGGCAAGGTCGGCGGGCGTACCCACGAGATCTCCCGGTTGATCGGGCGCAGCCTGCGGGCCAGCATCGACCTGAGGGCGCTCGGCGAGAACTCGATCGTGCTCGACTGCGACGTGCTCCAGGCCGACGGCGGCACCCGTACGGCGGCGATCACCGGCGCGTACGTCGCCCTGCACGACGCGGTGACCTGGCTGGCCGCCCGCAAGGCGCTCGCCGGTAAGCCGGAGAAGGTCATGCACCGGTCGGTGGCCGCGGTCAGCGTCGGCGTCATCGCCGGCGAGGCGCGACTGGACCTGAACTACGAGGAGGACGTCGCCGCCGAGGTGGACATGAACGTGGTCTGCACCGGTGCCGGCGAGTTCGTCGAGGTGCAGGGGACGGGGGAGGACGGCGTCTTCTCCCGCGGGCAGCTGGACGCGCTGCTCGACCTGGGCCTGGCGGGCTGTGTGGAACTGGCCGAGGCACAGCGGAAGGCACTGGCATCATGAACAAGGTCCTGCTCGCGACCCGTAACGGCAAGAAGCTGATCGAGTTGCAGCGGATCCTCGACGGCGCGCTCGGCGCACACCGGATCGCCCTGGTCGGGCTGGACGACGTCGAGGAGTACCCGGAGCTGCCGGAGACCGGCCTGACCTTCGGTGAGAACGCGTTGATCAAGGCGCGGGAGGGCTGCCGCCGCACCGGCCTGCCGACCATCGCCGACGACTCCGGCATCGCCGTCGACGCCCTGAACGGCATGCCGGGCGTGTTCAGCGCCCGCTGGGCCGGTGGTCACGGCGACGACAAGGCCAACCTCCAGCTCGTCCTGGACCAGATCGCCGACCTGCCCGACGAGCACCGCAGGGCGTCCTTCGTCTGCACCGTCGCGCTGGTGCTGCCCGGTGGCAAGGAGCACCTGGTGGACGGCCGGCAGAGCGGCCGGCTGCTGCGCGCGCCGCGCGGCGAGGGCGGCTTCGGCTACGATCCGATCTTCCTCGGCGACGGCCAGGACCGGACCAACGCGGAGCTGACGCCGGAGGAGAAGGACGCGATCAGCCATCGCGGCAAGGCGCTGCGCGAGCTGGCGAAGCTGGTCGCCAAGGTGCTCCCGCCGGCCTGAGCCGCGCTGCTCCCCGATCCACCGGCTGCTTCCGCCCTCAGCGGCACCGGCGTCCGATCGGTGTCGCTCTGGCCGTCGATGTTGCCCGTCCCGTCCGCGCGCCGGTCACCTTGGGTGACCGGCGCGTTGGTGTCGGGGCCTGTCGATGCTGCCTTTGCTCTGCACCCACCAACGCGCCAGATGCGGAACGTAACCGGTCGGGCCGCTGGGGCGTCAGGTCGGAGCCGAAGAAAGTCCTGTACAAGGCGGTGGTGCGTCCATGGCTGCAGAGCAAAGCGTCAGCCAGGGCGATGCCGGCTCTCCGCTTGCCGTCACGATAAGTGACCTTAGGTGGCAGTGGCTCTACGTGACGGCCAGGTGCGGGCGGTCCCACCTCCCGCTCACGCCAGCGGTCCCACCTCCCGCTCGATCGCGGCCCGCAGCTCCGGACCGGCCAGCACCGTCCGGGCGGCCTCCATCACCGGGGCGAGGAAGACGTCCGGCCCGGGCTCCCCGGCGATGGCGCCCAGCGCCTCGACGGCGGCCCGCCCGGCCGGCGACGGGACCAGCGGCGCGCGCAGCTGCAACCCGCGTACGGCGGCCAGCAGCTCCACCGCGAGCACGCTGGTCAGGTTGTCCAGCACGGCGCGCAGCTTCTTGGTCGCCGCCCAGCCCATCGAGACGTGGTCCTCCTGCATGCCGCTGGTGGGCAGCGAGTCGACCGAGGCGGGCGCGGCGAGCCGACGGTTCTCCGCGACGATCCCGGCGGCCGTGTACTGGGCGATCATCAGGCCGGAGTTGACCCCGGCGTCAGGGGAGAGGAACGCCGGCAGGTCCCGGTTACGGGCGACGTCGAGCAGCCGGTCGACCCTACGCTCGGCGATCGCACCCACCTCGGCGGCGGCGATGGCCAGGTAGTCGGCGGCGAAGCCGAGCGGCGCGCCGTGGAAGTTGCCGGTCGACTCGACCCGCCCGTCCGGCAGCACCACCGGGTTGTCGACCACCGACAGCAGTTCCCGCCCGGCGACGGTCTCCGCGAAGTCGAGGGTGTCCCGGGCCGCGCCGGCCACCTGCGGCGCGCAGCGCATCGAGTACGCGTCCTGCACGGCGTGGGCCAGGTCGTCGCGGTGCGAGTCCATCACCCGGGAGTCCTGCAACAGCCGGTGGATGTTCGCCGCCGAGGCGGCCTGACCGGGGTGCGGCCGGATGGCGTGCAGCTCCGGCAGGAACGGCCGTTCCGAGCCGAGCATCGCCTCGATCGCGAGGGCGGCGGTCACGTCGGCCATGGTGAACAGGTGCCGGGCGTCGTGGATCGCCAGCAGCAGCATGCCGAGCATGCCGTCGGTGCCGTTGATCAGCGCCAGCCCTTCCTTCGCGGCCAGCCCGACCGGGGTGAGCCCGACCCGGCGCAGAGCCTCGGCGGCGGGGATGCGCTCACCGGCCGGGCCGAGCACCCAGCCCTCGCCGAGCAGGACCAGGGCACAGTGCGCCAGCGGCGCCAGGTCGCCGGAGGCGCCGAGCGAACCGTGCTCCGGCACCCACGGGGTGACCTGGTGGTTGAGCAGGTCGACGAGGGCCTCGGCGACCAGCGGGCGGACCCCGGAGCGGCCGAGGGCCAGCGAGCGTACCCGCAGCAGCATCATCGCCCGGACCACCTCACGGGGCATCGGCGTGCCCACCCCGGCGGCGTGCGAACGGATCAGCGCGTGCTGGAGCTCGGCCCGGCGCTCGGGCGCGACGAACGTGTTGGCCAGCGCCCCGAAGCCGGTGGAGACGCCGTACACGGGCCGGCCGGCGGCCTCGATGCCATCCACGATGGACCTGCTGGCCACCATGGTCTCGACGGCCGCCGGGTCGAGGACGACCTTGGCGGTGCCGCGGGCCACGGCGAGTACGTCGGCGGGGGAGATCCCGGTGGGCTGGATCATGACGGTCGACATTGCGGCACTCCGTTGTGCAGAACCTGGCGGATCAGTGGGACACCCGGCCGGTAGGCCAGGTGCAGGTGGGACGGCGCGTCGAGGATCATCAGGTCGGCCCGGGCGCCGGGCTCCAGCCGGCCGACGTCGCGGCGGCGCAGCGCCGCCGCCCCGCCGGCGGTGGCGGCCCAGACCGCCTCCGCCGGGGTCATCCGCATCTCGCGTACGGCGAGCGCGACGCAGAACGGCATCGACGAGGTGTACGACGACCCGGGGTTGCAGTCCGTGGCCAGTGCGACGGTCACCCCGGCGTCGAGCAGCCGACGCGCGTCCGGGTACGGCGACCGGGTGGAGAACTCCGCCCCGGGCAGCAGTGTGGCGACGGTCGTCGTCCCCGAACCGGAGGTGCGGTCCACCGTGGTCGACGCGAGGGCGTCGATGTCGGCGTCGCTCAGGTGGGTGCAGTGGTCGACGCTGGCCGCGCCCAGCTCCACCCCGAGCTGCACGCCCGGGCCCGGGCCGAGCTGATTGGCGTGCACCCGCACGCCCAGCCCGACGGCCTGCCCGCAGGCCAGGATCGCCCGGGCGTGGTCGGCGTCGAACGCGCCCCGCTCGCAGAACACGTCGATCCAGCGGGCGTACGGGGCGGCGGCGGCCAGCATCGGCCCGCACACCACGCCCACGTAGTCGTCGGGGCGGTCGGCGTACTCGGCGGGCACGACGTGCGCGCCGAGGAAGGTGGTGTCCCCGCTGAACTCGGCGGCGATCCGCAACGAGCGGGCCTCGTCGGCGACGGTGAGACCGTACCCGCTCTTGATCTCGATGGTGGTGGTGCCCTGCCGCATCGCCTCGCCGCGCAGCCGGCGCACGGTGGCCCGCAGTTCGTCGTCGGAGGCCGCGCGGGTGGCGCCGACCGTGGTGCGGATCCCGCCCCCGGTGTACGGCTCCCCCGCCATCCGGGCGGCGAACTCGGCGGCCCGGTCCCCGGCGAAGACCAGGTGGGCGTGGCTGTCCACGAAGCCGGGCAGCACCGCCGCGCCCTCGGCGTCGACGCGCCGGTCCGCGGCCGGGGCGTCGCGGGCCGGCCCGATCCAGGCCACCCGACCGTCCTCCACCAGCAGCGCGGCGTCCCGGCGCAGGCCCAGCAGACCGGCCCCACCGGTGGAGTTGGTGACCAGCTCCCCGATGTTGTCCACCAGCAGGCTGCCCGGGCTCACGAGGTCACCGCCTCGATCGCGTCGCGCAACTCGACCGGGACGTCCACGGTCAGGTGCCGGCCGTCGCGCACCACCACCCGGCCGTCCACCACGACCTGGTCGACGTCGGCGGCGCCGGCCGCGAAGAACACCCCGGCCGGCGGCACCCCGGCGGTACGGGCGGTGTCGAGCCGGACGGTGACCAGGTCGGCGCGCATCCCCACCGCGAGTTCACCGGCGTCACCCCAGCCCAGCGCGGCGTGCCCGGTGCGGGTCGCCGCTGTGAGCAGCTCGTCGGCGCGGAAGTGCCCGCGCCGACGGGTCCGCAGCCGCTCGTCCAGTTCCACCGCGCGCGCCTCCTCGAAGAGGTCCACCACGGCGTGGCTGTCGCTGCCCAGGCTGAGCGGGCTGCCCGCCTCGGCCATCCGCCGGGCCGGCCCGATCCCGTCGGCCAGGTCCCGTTCCGTGGTGGGACAGAGGCAGACCCCGGTCCGGCTCTCCCCGAGCAGCGCCACGTCCACGCCGGTCGGGTGGGTGGCGTGCACGGCGGTGGTGTGCCGGCCGAGCACCCCCCGGTCGGCCAGCAGCCGGGTGGGGGTGACCCCGTGCACCGCCCGACAGGCGTCGTTCTCGGCGGGCTGCTCAGACAGGTGCACGTGCAGCGGCGCGCCTCGCCGGTGCGCCCAGCCGGCCACGGTGGCGAGCTGCTCGGCCGGCACCGCGCGGACGGAGTGGATCGCCGCGCCGACCCGGGCGTGGTCGTTGTCCGGCGTGAACCCGCCCACCCGGTCGGCCCAGCGCAGCGCGTCCCCGTCGCCGAAACGCCGCTGCGGTCCGGCCAGCGGGTCACCGGCCACGGTGGCGGTCAGGTAGCAGGTGTCGAGCAGGGTGAGCCGGATGCCGGCGTGCGCGGCGGCCTCCACCAGTGCGGCCGACATCGCATTCGGGTCGTCGTACCGGGTGCCGTCCGGGCCGTGGTGCAGGTAGTGGAACTCGCCCACGCAGGTCACCCCGGCCAGGGCCATCTCCGCGTACGCGGCTCGGGCCAGGGCCAGGTAGGAGTCCGGGTCGAGCCGCTGCGCCACGTCGTACATGACGTCCCGCCACGTCCAGAAGTCACCCCGACGGCCCTGGGTACGCCCGCGCAGCGCCCGGTGGAAGGCGTGCGAGTGGGCGTTGGCCAGCCCGGGCAGGGTGAGCCCGGGCAGTCGTACCGCGTCGCCCAGCACCTCCACCCCGGCGGTGGGCCGGCCGGCGGTCAGCGGGGTGACGGCGGTGATCCGCCCGCCGTCGGTCTCGATCAGCACGTCGGGCGTCGGCGCGGCGTGCTCGGGCAGCCAGGCGTACTCGGCCAGCCAGCTCATCGGCATGCCAACTCCTCCAGCACCCGGGCCAGGGCGCTCACCCCGGCGGCGCAGTCGGCGTCGGTGGCGGACTCGGCGGGCGAGTGGGACACCCCGGTGGGGTTGCGGACGAAGAGCATCGCGGTGGGCAGGTGGGCGGCGAGCACCCCCGCGTCGTGCCCCGCCCCGGTGGGCAGCACCGGGGCGTCGAGCAGCGCGGCCAGCCGGCCACCGAGCCCACCGTCGAACGCCACCAGCGGGGTCGCCGACTCCTCGGTCAGGGTCAGCCCGGTGCCGTCGCGCCGCGCCCGCTCGGCGGCCTTGGCGTGCACCGCCTCGACCAGGCCGCGCAGCGTGTCCGGCTCCGCCGCCCGGGCGTCGAGCCAGCCGGTGACCTTCGACGGAATCGCGTTGGTGGCGTTCGGCTCGACGGCGACCCGGCCGACCGTGGCGTGCGCGCCGCGCAACCGGGCCTCCTTGTTCGCCGCCAGCACCGTGAAGGCGTACGTCAGCATCGGATCGCGGCGGTCGGCCATCCGGGTCGTACCCGCGTGGTTGCCCTCGCCGTGGAAGTCGAACCGCCAGCGGCCGTGCGGCCAGATCGCGCTCGCCACCGCGACCGGCGCGTCCGTCTCGACCAGCGCCCGGCCCTGCTCGACGTGCAGCTCCACGAAGGCCGTGAAGCGGCCGGTCAGGCCCGGGTCGGCGCCCGCCGGCCGGTCGCCCAGCGCATCGGCGAAGCTCACCCCGGCCGCGTCGCGCAGCCCGGCCGCGCGGTCGACCGCGATCTCGCCGGTGAGCAGCCGCGACCCCAGGCAGGGTACGCCGAAGCGGGCCCCCTCCTCCTCCACGAACGCGGCCACCGCCACCGACCGGACCGGGGCGACCCCGGCCGCCCGCAGTTCGTCCACCGCGAGGAACGCGCTGACGATGCCGAGCGGCCCGTCGTACGCCCCGCCGTGCGGCACCGAGTCGAAGTGGCTGCCGGTGAGCACCGCGTCCCCGGCCCCCGGGTCGCCCCACCAGGCGAAGAGGTTGCCGTTGCCGTCGGCGGTCACCGGCATGCCGCGCCGGTCGGCCTGCTCCCGGAACCACTGCCGCAGCCGCAGCTCCGCGTCGGTGAGGGCGTAGCGCAGGTAGCCGCCGCTGCCGGCGTCCCGCCCCACCGGGGCGATCTTGTCCCAGAGCTGCCGGAACCGGGCGGCCAGGTCGGTCATGCGGTGCTCCTTGTGTTCGCGGCTGCGGGGCTCCGCCGCGCTGCACTCCTCGCGCTCACGCCGTCCCCTCCGCCATGGGCACCCGCACGCCGGTGCGGTCGGCGACCTCGCGGGCGGCGTCGTAGCCGGCGTCGACGTGCCGGATCACGCCCATCGCCGGGTCGTTGGTGAGCACCCGCTCGATCTTCTGCCCGGCCAGGGCGGTGCCGTCGGCGACACAGACCTGCCCGGCGTGCAGGGAACGGCCGATGCCGACGCCGCCACCGTGGTGGATGGAGACCCAGGACGCGCCGCTGGCCGTGTTGACCAGCGCGTTGAGCAGCGGCCAGTCGGCGATCGCGTCGGAGCCGTCGGCCATCGCCTCGGTCTCCCGGTACGGGCTCGCCACGCTGCCGCAGTCCAGGTGGTCCCGGCCGATCACCACCGGCGCGGACAGCTCACCGGAGGCGACCATCTCGTTGAACCGCACCCCGGCGGAGTCCCGCTCGCCGTAGCCGAGCCAGCAGATCCGCGCCGGCAGGCCCTGGAAGGCGACCCGCTCGCCGGCCATCCGGATCCACCGCGCGAGGGACTCGTTCTCCGGGAACAGGTCGAGGATCGCCCGGTCGGTGGCGGCGATGTCGGCCGGGTCGCCGGAGAGCGCCGCCCACCGGAACGGGCCCTTGCCCTCGCAGAACAGCGGCCGGATGTACGCCGGCACGAAGCCGGGGAAGTCGAAGGCGCGCTCGTACCCGCCGAGCTTCGCCTCGCCCCGGATCGAGTTGCCGTAGTCGAAGACCTCCGCGCCCGCGTCGAGGAAGCCGACCATCGCCTCGACGTGCTTCGCCATCGACGCCCGGGCCCGGTCGGTGAACTCGGCCGGCTTCGCCGCCGCGTACTCCCGTGCGTCGTCGACCTCCACCCCCTCCGGCAGGTACGACAGCGGGTCGTGCGCGCTGGTCTGGTCGGTCACCACGTCGATGGCGACACCCCGGCGCAGCAGCTCCGGGAAGACCGTGGCGGCGTTGCCGACGACGCCGACGCTCAGCGCCCGCCGGTCCCGCTTCGCCGCGAGGGCCCGGTCGACGGCGTCGTCCAGCGAGTCGGCCACCTCGTCCAGGTAGCGGTCGTGCACCCGGCGGTCCAGTCGGGTCCGGTCCACGTCCACGATCAGGCAGACGCCGCCGTTCATGGTGACCGCCAGGGGCTGGGCCCCGCCCATCCCGCCGCAGCCGGCGGTCAAGGTCAGCGTCCCGGCCAGGCTGCCGCCGAACCTCTTCGCGGCGACGGCGGCGAACGTCTCGTAGGTGCCCTGGAGAATGCCCTGGGTGCCGATGTAGATCCACGAGCCGGCGGTCATCTGCCCGTACATGGTCAGACCGAGCTGCTCCAGGCGGCGGAACTCCGGCCAGGTGGCCCAGTCGCCGACCAGGTTCGAGTTGGCCAGCAGCACCCGGGGCGCCCACTCGTGGGTCCGGACCACCCCGACCGGGCGGCCGGACTGCACCAGCATCGTCTCGTCGTCACGCAGTCCGGTCAGCGTCCGCACCAGCGCGTGGTACGACGGCCAGTCCCGCGCGGCCCGGCCGGTGCCGCCGTAGACGACCAGGTCGTCCGGGCGCTCGGCCACCTCCGGGTCGAGGTTGTTCATCAACATGCGCAGGGCGGCCTCCTGCGGCCACCCCTGGGCGGTGCGTGCGGTGCCGCGGGCGGCGCGGACGGGCTGGTGCATCTCGTACTCCTCTCAGCCGAGGAACAACTGGCGACGGGCGGCGGACGACTCGAACGCCTCCAGGCGGGCCTGCGTGTCGGCCGGTGAGGCGTCGCAGATCGCCTGGAGGACCACCATGGCCAGGGCCATCGGGGCGGTGTGCAGGTCGAAGACGAGACCGGTGCCGACGGCGGCGGGCAGCACCAGCTCGGCGTACTCGGTGGCGGGGCTGACCGGGGAGTCGGTGATGGCGACGACGGTGAGGCCGGCGTCGCGGGCCTCCCGCAGCGCCTCGAAGGTCTCTCGCGGGTAGCGGGGCAGCACGAAGGCGAGCAGGGCGCTCGCCCCGGCGGCGGCCGCCTGCTCCAGCCGGTCGGTGAGCAGGCTGCCGCCGTCGTCGAGCACCCGGACGTCCGGGTGCACCTTGGCGGCGAAGTAGGCGAAGTAGGAGGCCAGGGGTGCGGCGGCGCGCAGCCCGAGCACCGGCAGCGGCCGGCTCGCCGCCAGCAGCCGCCCGGCGGCGGCGATCCGCTCCCGGTCGGCCAGCTCCCCGGCCAGCCGGTCGAGGTTGGCCATCTCGGCCCGGACCGCCCGCTGCAGCTCGTTGCCGTCGTCGGCGCTTTCGGCGCCGGCGGTGGCGGTCAGCTCGCGCAGCCGGCGGCGCAGCGCGGGGTAGCCGTCGTGGCCGAGCGCCATGGCGAACCGGGTCACCGAGGGTTGGCTCACCCCGGCCAGTTCGGCGACCTCGGCGGCCGACAGGTACGACGCGGCGGCGGCGTGCTGCACCAGGCAGTGCGCGATGCGCCGCTGGGTGGGGGTGAGCCGGGCCCCCTGGACCAGGTTGAGCACCGCTTCATTCACCAGGCGAGCCTATGCATGAAACCATTCAGGGCGCAAGGTGGTCGTCCGTCGCGCGCTCGGCGCGAGAGGTACCGCGGGCAGGCCGCCCAGCGCGCCACCCGTGAGAGCCGCCCCGGCCAGGGTCAGGATCGGGGCGTGCTGGCGTAGAGGAAGTCGGTGACGGCCGGGGCGAAGACCGCGTTGAGCCTCGGTATGTGGCCGCCGCCTCTGATGTCCCACAGCTCGACCCGGGTGGCGTCGTCGCAGCCGACGGAGTAGGTCGTCACCCCCGTCTCCGCGCCGGGCAGCCGGGGTTCGAGGTCCAGTCGCGGAGCTGAGGTGTCGGCCTCAGCCGAGCAGCTGTTGATCCGCCGCCAGGTGGCGAGCGTGGTGTCGACCGACGGGTACCGGTGGCCGTCTCTCGTGCCGCCGCCGAACTTGATGGTTGTGTCGGCGGTGCCGTGGATCTGCAGCACGCTGACCGGGCGCTGGGGCGTGCACAGTGACCGGGCGTCGCCGACGGCACCCGCGAGTGAGACGATCGCGGTGATCCGCATCGAACGTTCGCAGGCCATCCGGTAGGCCATGAAACCGCCGTTGGAGTGGCCGACCAGATAGACCCGTGCGGTGTCGACCGAGTACGCCGCTACCACGGCGTCGAGGAGCCGTTCGAGGTACGTCACGTCGTCCACCCCGCTGCGGTAGGCGTCGCAGCAGGCTTCGGTCGCGTTCCAGAACCTCATGCCGTCCCGGTCGGTGGTGCCGTTCGGCGTGGCGTAGAGAAACCCACGGCGGTCGGACTCGGGGGTGAGGTTGAAGTACCGCTCCTGCTGGACGCCGCTGGACCCGTAGCCGTGCAGCAGCACGACGAGGGGGGCCTTCCTGGCCGGGTCGTAACCGACCGGCACATGAAGCTGGAAGGGCCGGCCGTCCAGGTCGACGGCTCCGGTGGTGCCCGGTGCCACCGGGGGATGCCACGCGGCTGCCGGGTCCAGTGAGCCACCGCCGCCGGACGACACGCAACCGGCCAGGACCGGAAGCATGATTGCCGCAGCCAGCCAGCGCCTCATCCTCACATGAGCAATCTTGACATTCCGAGATCGGCCGAGCGGGCAGCCTCGGTCCGCCTCCGGTCGACGGGTGCCCGCTCGCTACTATCCACACCGTCGCTCCGGGGAGGGTGGAATGCAGCCAGGCAGTCCGTTCCAGTTGCTCGAGACCCTGGGGTCGTGCCAGGTGGGCAAGGTGTGGTCAGCCGTCGATGCCCAGGGCCGAGCGCTGACCGTTGCCATCCTCGACGAAGCCGTCGCCACCGACCAGCAGTGGAGGCAGTCCTTCGCCTCCATCGCGACCGCCCTGAGGGACCACGACGGCAGACCGAGCTACCTCCACGCCGACTTCACCGCCCCGGCACCCTGGGTCGCCTACGCGGCCGGCGGCGGAGCCGAGGCCGAGCAGGTCTTCGTCGTCCTCGGCCTGGACTACCGTCCGACCTCGACACCGGCGCAGGCGCAACCGACCGATCCGGGCACGACCGAGCCACCCTGGGCGCAGCTGGCCTTCACCGAACCCACCCAGGCCATGCCGATCGCCACCAGTGCAACGTCCCCCGACGCGGGGCAGTACCCGGCCGAAGTCGTCCAGGGGGGGCCTGCGCAGGACCGGCCCACCTCCGGCCCCGGGGTGCCGGTGTCGACGCCGCCTTCTCCCACGTCGGTGCCGCCGGCCTCCCCCGTGTCAGTACCACCGTCCGCCCCGGACGGGTCGTCTCCGTGGGTAGAGCCGCACCCGACCAGCTATCCGGCACTGAGGTCGACCGTGCGGGAGCGGCCGCGACGCACCGGCCTCTGGGTCGGCATCGCGATCGCGGTCGTCGTGGCGCTCGGCGCGGGTGCCGGCATCTTCGTCTGGCGGTCCGCCGGTGACGCACCGGGCTCTGCCGGACCGGAATCGTCCGCGGCCGCGTCCAGCAGTCCCGAGCCGGTCGCCTTTCCCACCGGCGCACCACGCAGCCCGGGCGTCGAGCCGCCCAAGCCCGGATCCTGGCCCACCGAGCCGCAGTTCGGCGACGCCGACGGGGTCAAGGACGAGAGCCCCGCCGGCCTCGGATTCACCTTCAAGGTGCCCGATTCCTGGGCCTGTGACGCGCGGCAGCGCGGTCCCGGCTTCGCCAGGTATCTCTGCGGCATCTCACGTCCCGGGGTCCCCGAGGTGGGCGGCGAGATCATCGTCCGGAACTGCCCGAAGCCCTGCGGCGAGGAGGTGCAGGCCGCGTACCGGCGGGCCGAGGAGGCGTGGGGCCTGCAATGGGTCCAGGCCGGGAACACGACCTTCGCCGAATCCCCCGACATCGACGGGAAGGACCGGTACGGACTGGTCGTGATCGGGTGGTGGCGGAGCAGCCCCGACGGCGTGGTCGACCGTCAGGTCGTCATCAGGATGACCGCGCCGGCGGCGCAGGTCGGTGAGGTGCGCAAGGTGGCCAACGGCATCCGGACGACGTTGTCCCTGTGATGCGCGCCGGCGGAGGTGGCGCGGCCGGAGGGGCATCGCCCGAGGCCAGCGCTCTGTAACATGTGGTGCCCGCGTACGGTCAGCAGCGTGCTGAGCGCGTTGCGGTTCCGTTGTCGCGAAACTGGTTTGGAAGGGTCGGGTGGATCCCACAGTGCCGACGCGATCCGCGACGTGGCGTCCCACAGTCAGCGTCGTCATCCCTTCGGTCGGCAAGTCGGGACTTCGCCGGGCCGTCGAATCCGTGCTCGGGCAGACGCATCCGGTCACCGAGGTCCACGTGGTGCTCAACTCCGAGACCGATGTGGACCTTCCGAGCGACCCGCGGGTCCGGTTGCTGCGCTACCTCGAGCGCCGAAACGGGAATGCCGCCCGGATGGCCGGTGTCCGGAGGTGCACCGGAGACCTGGTCGCATTCCTGGACGACGACGACCTCTGGCATCCGACGAAGATCGAGCGCCAGGTGCGCGACGTCGCCGAGGCCGGCCTCGCCGGGTCGTCGACCTGGATCTCGTCCACCAAGGTGGTGGTGGACTTCGCACACGGCTCCGAGACCTGGCCCCGTGCGGCCTACGACCCCAGCCGCAGCCTGGAGAACAACCTGCTGCGCCGGCACCGGGTGCAGCGCGGGCAAGCGTTCCTCCCGTCCTCCACCCTGCTCTTCCCGCGGTCGCTTCCGGCGACCGTGCCACTGGACGAGGGGCTCAGTCTGCACCAGGACCTGAGCTGGCTCCTTCAACTTTCCCGAAACGTCCCGGGGCTGGTGGTCCGGCAGTTGGACGATGCCCTGACGCGGTACGACGCGATCGGTGACGGCGTGTCACGCTCGATCTCGCTGGCCCGCGAGCTCGACTGGGCCCGCGAGTACCTCAGCTCGTCGACCCCCAGGGACCGCGGTGACTACTACCTGGGATCGGTCATGACGTACGCCCGGCGCCAGGGCACGATGAGCGGGATGCTGGGGGTCTTCTCGGAAGGCCTGCGGGTCGGGCGACCGGGCGCAGCCGCCGTGGGCTACGCCTGCGGGGCCGTGGCCGCGGGAGTCGTGAAGGCCGTGGCGGCCGGCGTGCGGCAGCCGCGGCGAGGCCGCACGGAGCCCGACGAGGGCGCGGAAGTACGCCAGTGGGCCCGACGGTAACGGTAGGGACCGGTTCGTCGGCCGTAGCCATCGCTCGTACCGAATGGCCGGTGGCCCTGAGCGCGGCAGTCACGCTGACCTGCCTCGCGCTGCTGCCCAAGACGTTCGGTCAGGGCGACGTGCCGTGGCACGTCGGCATCGCCATTCCGGTCTTCGCGCCGTCGACCTGGATGATCGCACTCGTCGTGGCCTCCGTGGTGCTGTTGGCGACGACCCGGGGTCGGCTGCGATGGATGCCGGTCGTGGTGTCGGGGATCGTTGCTCTGGCGCTGTGCATCGGCATCGGCATCGTGATTCGCGGTGGCGCCTCCACCCGGGAGTGGGTCGGAGCGGTGCAGTATCTGTCCGCACCGGTCGCCTATGCCGTGGGATCTCTGCTCGCCAAGCACAGGTCCGCCGCCCCCGTACTCAGACTGACCTCCGCCGGAGTCATCGCCGCCCAGTTCGGCTGCGCGGCCCTGCAATGGCTCGGTGTGCCGCTCAACCCCATGGGGACCGCAGAAGCCGCCCTCTTCCTCGGTGACCGGACCAACGGAACGCTCAACCATCCGGTCAACCTCGCGAAGGCGATCGTGCTGGTCCTCGCCCTCTACTACCTCAGCACAGGACCGGACAGCCGCCTCGGCCTCGGCCGAATTCAGCTTCCCGCGATCGTCGGGCGATACGGGATTCCCGCCGCCGCGCTCGCGACGACCGCCCTGACCGGCAGCCGGACCGGGCTGCTGGCGGTCCTGATGCTGATCGTGACGGGTGAGTTGATGCTGCGCAGGCGGGTCGCGGCAGGAGTCCCTACCGGCGGCGGAGGCCGGCAGACCGTCCTCGGGTTCGTACTGCTCGGCATCGGCGTGGTCGCGGCGGTCCCCGTGTTCATCCTTCGGATGATCGCCGACCCGGCCGGCGGCGCCAGGGCGCAGATCGTGTCCAGCGCACTGGAGTTCCTGGTCAGCAGACCGTGGTGGGGCATCGGCCCCAACAACTACGTGGAAGTCGTCGGTCGGATGGATCCGATCGTGGCGAACGGCGTGCCGGTGCACAACGGTGTGCTGCTCGCCGCCGTTGAACTGGGCATACCGGGCGCGGTCATCCTCCTCACGCCGGCTTCGGCGTTGGCCGTGCTGTGCGTGTGGAAGGGCGTCTTCCGGCCGACCCTCGTCCCGGCGTTCTGCCTCACCTTCACGGTGGCCTACTTCGGGATCGTGGCCACCACGTACGGCGTCATGGCCGAGTCGATGCTGCCACTGTGGTTCCTCGTCCTGGGAGTGGCGACCGTGTGGCTGGTGGAAGACCAGCAGCACCAGGACCAACGACGCGGAGACCGGGGGGGCGATGCCCCGACGCGCGAAGGCCACGGGAGCGCGGGTCAGGAAGACGGGGCGCTCGAGGGTGGGCGGGAGAGTCGACCCGGACCGGCCGACCCGGGCAACCCGGTCCGGGCGCGTTCGTCCCGGCGGCCGAACGTGCGCGGGGTGGTGGGCGGAGCCTCGGCGCTGGCCGCCTCCCGCATCGCCGGCAGCGGGCTGCAGGCCGTCGCGATGGTTCTGCTGGCACGGTATGTGGACCCGGAAGGCTTCGGGGCCTTCGGCGGGTACTTCGGCGCGGTGGCCTTCCTGGCCGTGGTGGCGGACGCGGGCGTCTCGACCGCCCTCCTGCGGTGGCGGGCACTCGGGCACGACACCGCCGTCAGCGCGGGCCTGCGCCTGAACGTCCTCACCACGATCGGTGGCCTGGTCGTCGCGGCGGCGATCGGCCTGGGCCTCACCGCCGACACCATGGCACCGTGGATCGCCGTGCTCCTCGCGGCCGGCTGGATGGTGGACAAGAACGTCGAGACGATGTTGTCGCTCGCGATCGCCGACGGTCGGATGGGGCACGCGGTCGTGTCGATCCTGGGCCGGAAGGCCGTGCAGGTCGCGATCTTCGTGACCGCCGTCGCACTTGGCGGCGAACCCTTCGCCTCGCTCGCGTACGGCTTGGTGGTCGCCTCCGTGCTGGGGCAGGTCCACGTGCGTCTCGCGGTCCGGATCTCCGGCGTGGCCGCCGCCGCTGACGTGTGGCGAGCGGTGCTGGAGTCGCGGGCATACCTGGTCAGCAACGTTTCGGCACAGGCACGGGTCCTGGACGCGACGGTCGTCTCCCTCGTCGCTCCGGGCGCCGGCGCGGGACTGTACGCCGCCGCTTCTCGCATCTTCTCACCGTTCGTGTCGATCCCGTCCGCACTCAGCACCGTACTGGTGCCGCATACGGCGACCGCGCGGGCCGGTGAGGC
Source organism: Micromonospora halophytica (assembly GCF_900090245.1). Lineage (GTDB taxonomy): Bacteria > Actinomycetota > Actinomycetes > Mycobacteriales > Micromonosporaceae > Micromonospora > Micromonospora halophytica. Next base: position 39,900 of record NZ_FMDN01000024.1, on the reverse strand, counting down.
ACGGCGGCTCTTCTGGCGGATGAACCTCGCCGTGGCACTCGTGGTCGGTGCGATCAGCGCCGCCGGGATGGCCGCCGCGCCGTGGGTGGCGGAGCTGTTGTTCGGCGAGATCTATTCGAAGGCCGGCGCCGTCATCGCCGTCATGCTCGCAGGCGTGCCCTCGTTCTGTGCGAGTTCGCCCTGCGGCGCCGTGCTGCAGGGCGTGGGCCGGGGAGCACTCGTGGCGAAGATCGGCGTGGTGAGCGCCGCCGCGCTGCTCGTCACGGTGGCCGGCGGCGCGGCGCTGTTCGGTGCGGTCGGCGCAGCCGCGGCGGTCTCCCTGACGTATCTCCTCAAGCACGCGTCGCTGCTCGTCGTCGGTGATGCCGTGCTGCGGAGCGACCAGGCGATGCCGGTCGTGCCGCACACGGCCGAGCACTCGACGTCGGCGGCGTGACCGATGAACTCCCAGGATCGCGAGCGAAATGTGAAGACAGTAGCCATCGTCGTGTCCCACAACTCTGTCCGGGACCTGCCCATGAGCCTGGGCAGCCTGCGTGAACTGCCCCTCGCCGAAGTCGTGGTGGTGGACAACGCGTCCTCCGACGACAGTGTCGAGGTGGCCGCGCGGTACACCCCGCACGTCCTCCGTTCCTCCAATGTGGGGTTCGGTAAGGCGATCAACGCGGCGGTGGAGCAGTTTCCCGACGCCGAGGCCTACCTGTTGCTGAATCCGGACGCCGCGCTCACGCCTGACTCGTACGCGGAACTCGCGCGGGCGCTCCAAGACGACGGGAAGGTCGGAGTCGTCGCGCCTCAGATGCGGTACGCGGACGGCGAGCCCGGCATCTCGGCGGGTCCGGAGGTGAGCCTGGCCAAGGAATGGCTCGCCGCGTTGCGCGTCGACCACCTGGTTCCCGGCCGCGTGAAGCGTGGACTCGCCAGGTCGCAGCTGCTCCGCAGCCGGCTCCCGATGCTGGACTACCTCGACAAGAGCGGATCGGCAGCGGTCGCGGACGTCGCCTGGGTGTCCGGATTCTGCATGCTGGTGCGGGCCACCGCATTCCGCGGCGTCAACGGTTTCGATCCTTCCTTCTTCCTCTACTTCGAGGACGTCGACCTCTGCCGGCGGCTGCGCGGTGCCGGCTGGCGTGTCGTGTCGATCGGGACCGCATGGGCCATGCATCGGGAGAGCACGAGCACCAGTGCGGTCGGCAAGAACCGACTGTACCGCTCGGGGTTGGTCGCGTACTGCGACAAGTACGGCACCGCGATGGACAAATTCTCGGCCCGCGCCCTCCGGAGGCTTCCGGTATGAAGATTCTTTTCGTTGCTCCCTGGATTCCTTCGAAGATCCGCCCGCGGAGCCTGGCCCTGCTCGAGATTCTGGCCAAGGAGCACCAGATCCGTTTCCTCGGCCTGACCAGTTCGGACGAGGAGGTGCGGCAGGCCCGGGAACTGCCGGTCGAGTCCACCGTGCTGGTGCCGCGTAGCCGGGTCACGTCGATGCTTCGTTGTGCCACGGCGCTGCCGACCGGCACCTCCCTCCAGCAGGCCTACGCCGACGTGCCCCAGCTGTCGACCGCGCTCGCCAGCGAGCTCCGGCAGTGGCGGCCGGACGTCGTGCATCTCAACGTCTTCCGTACGGTGCACCTCGTGGAGCGGTGTGCGCCGGTGCCGGTGATCGTGGACCTCGACGAGTTCCGCAGCGAGTACTACAGCCAGCTCGCCCGGACCGCCGGCCCCAAGTGGAAGCTGGTGGGCAGGATCGAGGCACCCCGAATGCAGGCACGGGAGGACGCCCTGGTGGCCAACCATGTGCCGCTGATGGTGTCGGCGCCCTTCGAGCCGGGCGAGGAGCGGCCGAACACGTACGTCGTCCGGAGCCCGTACGACCACCCGGAGGACGCGACCCCGCGGGCGACGGAGCCCCGGGTGCTCTTCGTCGGGAGGCTGACGTACGAGGCGAACGTCGACGGGTTGCTGTGGTTCCTCAAGAACTGCTGGCCCGAGGTGAAGAAGCGGGTCCCGAACGCCGTACTCGACATCGTCGGGACCAACCCGCCCGCCTCTGTCCAGGCCTTCCGTGGCAGCGGCGTCGAGATCCACGCCAACGTCCCCGACGTCGCCCCCTACTACCCGCGGGCCTCCGCGGCCATCGTTCCGGTCTGGCGTGGCACGGGTGTGCAGATGAAGCTGATTCAAGCCCTGGCAGCGGGCGTTCCCACGGTGACCACGCCCGAGGTTGCCCGTCGAGCGGGGGTACGGCACGATCACGAGGTCGTGGTGGGAGCGGACGCGCAGGCCTGGGTGAACGAGCTGAGCCGTGTGCTCACCGATCCGGCCGGCGGCCGGCGGCTCGCCGCCGCCGGCCGACGGTGGGCGGTGGACTTCCACAGCTCGAACGCGGTGCGTGAGCAGCTCGCCAAGGCGTACGCAGCCGTGTGGCCGGGCCCTGACCAGTTTCGGCGGTAGCCTGCCGCGCCCCATCCTCGTCGCTCGTCGCAGACCGGCGGGCCGTTCGACCTAAGGAAGACCATGGAGCCTCACGGTGCCGTCCGGCGCGGCGGGAACGATCGTCTCGTCGTGCTCGACGGTCTGCGTCTGCTCTCTGCGCTGATGGTCGTCGTGTACCACCTCCTGCACGGGGAGGGCGTGCGCGACGACGCCTGGCGGGCCCCGACCGATCAGCTCTTCCCCGGCCTGGCCGGCGCCGCGGGGTACGGCTGGCTCGGGGTGGAGATGTTCTTCCTCATCAGCGGCTTCGTCATCTGCATGAGCAGCTGGGGCCGTACCGTGGGGGAGTTCGCGGTCGCGCGCGTGGTGCGGCTCTACCCCGCGTACTGGTTCGCCGTCGTGGCGACCACCGCGGTCCTCGTCCTGTTCCCGGTCTTCGCCGCGCACCGGGACTGGACCCACGTCCTGGTCAACATGACCATGCTGCAGTCGCTCATGGGCGTCCCCGACGTCGAGCGGGCCTACTGGACGCTTGCCGTGGAGCTGCTGTTCTACGTGCTGTTCGCCCTGGTGGTGGTGGCGCGCGGGATGACCGTCCGACGCGTGGTGGCGTTCTGCGTGCTGTGGACGCTGGCGTCGCTGGTCGCCCCGTGGGTGCAGAACGAGGCCGTCTTCATCCTCGTCGGCCGCGGCTACGCCCAGTACTTCGTCGCCGGAATCGCCTTCTACCTGATGTACCGGTTCGGGGCGAACGCTGTGCTCTGGGGCATCGTCGGGTGCTCGTGGATCATCGCCGTCTCCCGTCTCTGGACCGAGATCAAGACGTACTCCACGAGCGAGTTCCTGCCTGCGGCCGCCTGCGTCACGGTCTTCTTCGTCGCCATGGCGCTCATCGCACACGGTTGGTCCGACCGCATCCGGTGGCGATGGCTCACCACCGCCGGCGCCCTCACCTATCCGCTGTACCTGCTGCACGCGCAGATCGGCCTGACGGTCATCGCCGCGGCCCGACCGTACCTTCCCGCGTGGGTGCTGCTGGGGGCGACGATCGTCGGGTTGCTGCTACTCGCGTACCTCGTCCACCGACTGGTCGAACGCCCGGTCGCGAGGCGGCTCCGGCGGGCTCTCCTGCGGTCGCTCGACAGCATGCGCGCGGCCGACGCCGTGCCGGTGGTGCCCGCCACCCGCGCGCCTGTACCGCTCGTGGCCGGGCCTGGGCTGCTGTCCACCGAGGAGGCGAGTGACGACGGGAGCGTCGACGTCCGCAGAGGAACACCTCAGCGATCGCCCGCAGCGCAACGGTGAGATCCGGGTGCGGATGCGGCCAGCGGTAGCTGCTGTGGACCTCCGTCACCGACCTGGCGACCGGATGGAAGGGTACGCCCACGACGCACGGCGGGCCGGCTCAGCGACCACCACCGCGGAAGACCTCCGCGACGGTGCGAAGCACGATCTTGATATCGAGCCAGAGCGACCAGTTCTCGACGTAGAAGTTGTCGAACCGCGCCCGGTCGGAGATCGGCGTGTCGCCCCGCAGGCCACTGACCTGTGCGAGCCCGGTGAGGCCGACCGGGACTCGATGGCGCATCGCGTAGTGGGGGTACTCGACCGAGAACTTCTCGACGAAGTACGGCCGTTCCGGCCGTGGCCCCACCACGCTCATGTCACCCTTCAGGATGTTCCAGAGCTGGGGCAGCTCGTCCAGTGACGTCCGGCGCATGAAGCGCCCGATCGGCCCGACCCGCCGGTCGTTGGCGATGGACCAGTTCGTCTGCGACTCGTGCTCGTCGACCGGCCGCATCGAGCGGAACTTGATGACCTTGAACGGTTCGCCGTACCGACCGATTCGCTCCTGGTAGAAGAAGATGCCGCGGCCGCCGTCGAGGAACGTCGCGATCGCGCAGAGCAGGAGCACCGGACTCAGCACGATCAACGCGAGCGCGGCGAAGAGCAGGTCGGAGGCCCGTTTGATCCTCCACCGCGGACCGGTGAGCGCGGTGTCCCCGATCTTGACGATCGGGATGGCCCCGATGTGGTCGGGATAGCCGCCCTGCGACCGCGAACCCCAGAGGCGAGGCACCGCCCAGAGGTCGCAGCGCGAGCTGGCTGGCCGGAGCAGGGTGTCCATCAGTGTGGACTCCGGACAGTCCGGATCGGCGATGACCAGGACCTCGCACTCGGTCAGCCTGGTGAGGTGTTCGAGGTCGTCGAGGGTGCCGATCAGCGGAAGCGCCCCGGCGCGCTGCCGCGCCGGGGCGTCGACGATGCCGACGAACCGCAGGCCGTACTGCGGGTAGCGGCGGAGCAGCCGGGCGAGCTCGGCGCCGATCGGACCGCTACCGATGACGATGGCGTTGTGCTCCACCCACCGACGCTTGCGCGCGACGAGGATGAACTTGCGGTTGACCGCACGGCCTACGATCACCAGGCCGGCGGAGAGTGCGACGCCCTGCATGAACCCGCTGACGTACGGCACCGAGTCGTGCCGTTGAGCCGCGATGATGGCCACCACCGCACCGGCGGCCAGGAGCCGCCCGACGAGGCTTGGCAGCTCGTCCAGGATGCTGATGTGCCGGCGGGCCCGGTAGAGCCCGCCGACCGCGAAGAAGGCCACTGTGAGGCCGGCGTTGACCAGGGTCCCGCGCCAGTAGTTCTGGCTCACCAGCAGTGGCGCGAGCAGGGCGACCACGTCGATGGGCGCCGTCATCATCCAGGCCCGGAGCCAGCGCGTGCGCTTCGAGGCCCGGGAGCTGGCGTAGGGCAGGACCGTGGTCGTGTCGAGACCGGTGCGCGTCTCCGCCTCGGCCGGCGTCTGGCTCGGCGACCGCACGGGAGGGACCACCGCCTCGAATCCCGCACCGTCGGTCGAGTCGTCCTGCATCGCCACCGGCTGTTTCGATGCTCCGTCGAGCTCCGCTCCGGGCGCAGTCGGGTGACTGAACGCCGATAGGCGTGACATGGTCGATCCTCCCCCGTGAGAACCCCTGGCCAGCCGTGCAGTGCCGGGGCCGATCGAAGGATACGAGCGGACCTGCCGCGCCACCAGAGCCGGCAAGGTAGTCCGGTGTCCTACTTTCCGGCAGCCACGATGTCGGGAACCGAGTCGCGGCTGACCGCGTCGAAAAGGGTTCTGGCCCTGGACCTGTCCGCGAACACGACGCTCTCGCCGCCGACCCGGCCCGTCCCCTGCACCGGGCAGGTGACGAACGTGAGGTTGCCGCTCCGCAGGCCCCGCAGCTCCATGGCCAGGTCCAGGAGGGACAGTGACTTGTCGACCGCCACCGCGTTCGACGTGGCCTTCACGAACGAGTTCAGTCTGCCGGGATTGGCCAGCACGCCGCCGGAGGCCGCCTTGTCCAGGATCGCCCGAATCACCTGCTGCTGGTGCCGGATGCGCGCGAAGTCCCCGTCGGCGAACTGCTTGCGCTGCCGCGAGTAGTCCAGCGCCGCCTCGCCGTCCATCCGCTGTCGGCCCGGGCTGAAGGTGCGGAACGGGGGGTGGATCGAGGTGAAGCTCTTCTCCACGTCGACGTTGATCCCGCCCAGGGCGTCGACGATCTCCTTGAAGCCAGCAAAGTCCACCATCGCCACGTGGTCGATGCGGACGCCGGTGAACCTCTCCACCGTCTGCACCATCAACGGCACGCCGCCCCAGGCGTACGCGGCGTTGATCTTGGCATCGCGGCCGCCCCGGCCTTGCCTCGAACGCGGTACGTTCGTCCAGGTGTCCCGCGGAATCGAGATGAGCTGGGCGCTCGACCGGTCCTTCGGCAGGTGGGCGAGGATGATGGTGTCGCTGCGGGAACCCCCGGTGTTCTCCGGGTCGCGGGAGTCGCTGCCCAGGATCATGATGTTCATCGCGCCCTTGGTGACCACCTGCGGACGGGACTCCTCGGGCACCTCCGTGAACGCGTCGACCCGGTCGATGGAGGAGTTGACCGAGCGGTAGTACAGACCGCCGGCGAGCACACCGCCGCCGGCCAGCAACGCCACCACCAGCAGCACGATCAGAGCGATCCGCCGCCCCCGACGGCGACGCGGAGCCGGAGCGGACGCCTCGCCCGTACCGTCGGAGTCCACGTCGGACGCCTCCGGGCGCGAGACGGAGTCGGCGAGCTGCTGGCGATCGGACATGGCCGTGATGCTACTTACTCACGTTTCGGCAGGGGGCCCCTCGTCCGGTCGGTCGACCCCGGACACCCGGACGGTGAATCGAAACTTTCCTCGCCGATCTTCACCTTCGCCTGGTAGAACCCTCCCGTGGACGCAACGACGCTTCGCCGGGCCATCGCCCGCACCCGCCTCGCCCCGGTCGCCGCCTTCCCCAAGCGACTCGCCCGGGTCGCCCGGCACGACGCCAAGGTGATCCGTACCACCACCCGGTGGCTCTTCACCTCCCGGGAGCACCACAACTACACCTACGACCTGACGAAGCTCAGCCGGCAGCACCTCGCCTGGTTCGTCAGCGTCGTCTGCGACGTGCCGGTCAAGCAGGTCCGCGCGTACCTCGACGAGATCGAGTCCGACGACACGCTGCGCGGCCACATCGAGCAGGCCACCGCCGGGTCCGCGCGCCGCGGCCTGGCCGACAGGCAGGTCCGGTACGCCCGCCGCATCGGCTGGTACGCCATCGTCCGCGCCACCCGTCCCGCCCATGTGGTGGAGACCGGTGTCGACAAGGGGCTGGGCAGCTGCGTGCTCGCCGCCGCGCTGCTGCGCAACGCCGCCGAGGGGCACACCGGCCGGCTCACCTCGCTGGACATCAACCCCGAGGCCGGCTACCTGGCCCGCACCGCGCCCTGGTCCGAGGTGGTGGACCTGGTCATCGGCGACTCGATCGCCTCGATCGGCGCGCTCGACCGCCCGGTCGACCTGTTCCTGCACGACAGTGACCACAGCCGCGCCCACGAACGGCGCGAGTTCGAGGCCGTCGAGGCCAAGCTCGCCTCCGGCGCGATCCTGCTCACCGACAACGTCACCCACACCAACGTCCTCGCCGAGCACGCCGAACGCACCGGCCGCAAGTTCCTCGCCTACCGGGAGACCCCGCGCGACCACTGGTACCCGGGGGACGGCATCGGCGTGGCCTGGTGACAGCGGCGGCCCAGGCCACGATCGGGGTCGACCTGCGCCGACCGGGCCGCTCACCTTCCGGATGAAGGAAGGCTCCTCGCAGTACTGGTTCGCCGTGCTCGTCGGAGACCACGGCAACCCGCTGCGTTCCGTCGAGGTACGCCAGGGCGACTCCGGGACGTTTCCGCTCCGCCACGCCGGTGGCCGTCTCGAAGGTGTCCGACCAGACCGCGGTGCCGCCGCCACCGGCAGGGCTACAACCGACGGGCAGCGCCGCGGCGGCGGTGCTCGACGCGGCCGTCGCGCCGACGGCGGAGCAGACCCGGGCCGTCGGCTGCTCCTGACCCGCGGGCGGCACGACGCGGGTGGTGGTGGCGTCGGATCGAGCTGCGCGTCAGCGCGCCCGGTCTTCGCCGGGTCAGCCCGTCGGCTGGTCCAGGTCGAGCCACATGAGGACCTCGTCGCGGTCGTCGCCGGGCGCCACCCGCAGCGCGGCCGGCAGCCGGCCCACCTCGCGGTAGCCGAGCCGGGCGTAGAACCGCGCCAGGCCCAGCCCAGCCCGGACGGTCACGTGCAGCGCCTGCCAGCCCAGCTCGGGGGCGAGGCGCGCGGCCTCCCGCATGATCGCGACGCCGTACCCGCGACCCTGCGTCCTCGGGTGGACCATGACCCGCTTGAGGGTGCCCCAGTGGGCCTTGAGGTGGAATCGGTTGTCCGCGAAGATCAGCACCGCGACGGGCTGCCCGTCCTCGTACCCGACGAGGAGCCGGTCCGGGCCGGCCGTGATGTCGTCGAAGGTCGCCTCGGCGACCGGGCGGACGTCGTCGGCGGTGACCGGGGCGACGAACCCGACGGCGCCACCGGCATTGGTGACGTCCACCCAGAGGTCGGTGACCTGCCGGCGCAGCTCGGGCGTCAGGTCGGGGTCGAGGAGGAAGCACAGGCTCACGCCGGCCATCCTGACCTGGCAGGGGCGTCGCGAACCCCTGATCGTGACGCTTGCAACTGTGGTGCGTTGGTGCGGGAGAGGGGACTCGAACCCCTACGTCCAATCGGACAATAGGACCTAAACCTATCGCGGCTGCCTGTTACGCCACTCCCGCCGACCCGCTGAGTCTAGAGCGTCGGGCCTCCTCGGTGTGGAGTCCAGCCTCCCTGAGAATCAGTTGAACTGTGACGCTGTGCGCGGCGGCGGCCACCTCGCCCAGCCGCTCGGGCGTGTACTTGTACCGGACCACGTACGCACCGTAGTGGCCCGGTGCGGCAGCCTCAGTCCAGGCCGAGGTCGCGGCGCAGCTTGGCGACGTGCCCGGTGGCCTTGACGTTGTAGAACGCCCGCTCGATCTTGCCGTCCGGGTCGATGACGAAGGTCGACCGGATCACCCCGGTGACGGTCCTGCCGTACATCTGTTTCTCGCCGTACGCGGCGTAGGCGGTGAGCACCGCCTTGTCGGTGTCGGCGACGAGCGGGAAGGTGATGGCGTCGCGCTCGCGGAACCTGGCCAGCTTCTCCGGTTTGTCGGGGGAGATGCCGACGACCTCGTATCCGGCGGCCTGCAGTGAGGCGAGCGAGTCGCGGAAGTCGCAGGCCTGCTTGGTGCAGCCGGGGGTCATCGCCGCCGGGTAGGCGTACAGGATGACCCGGCGGCCGCGCAGGTCCGCCAGGGCGAGCGTCCCGCCGGTGTCGGTGGGCAGGGTGAAGTCGGGAGCGGGGTCGCCGGGGTTGAGGCGGTCGGGCGCGGTCATGGCGACGACCCTACCGCCGGTCGGGGGCGGCGCGATCGACGCGCGCCGGGCGTACGGTGATCAACACCATGGCTTGTTGCCATATCTTGGCAACAGCGATGTCGTGGAAATAGGCTGGGCCGGTGGACACCCTGGCGATGCACATCTCGAACGGGATCATCAACGGTCCCGTGGCGGGGATATTCGCGGCGCTCGCCCTCGCCGCGCTGACCGTCTGCGTCCTGCGCGGCCGCCGTGACCTGGACGACCGGCTGGCCCCGATGGCCGGCCTGGTCGCCGCCTTCATCTTCGCCGTGCAGATGCTCAACTTCCCGATCTTCACCGCCGGGGTGAGCGGCCACCTGCTCGGCGGCGCGCTCGCCGCGCTGCTGGTCGGCCCCTGGGTGGGCGCGCTCTGCGTGGCGGTGGTGCTGGTGGTGCAGGCCCTGGTCTTCGGCGACGGCGGCGTCGCGATGCTCGGCCTGAACGTCACCAACATGGCGCTGCTGGGCACCGCGGTGGCGTACCTGCTGATCGCCGGGCTGCTGCGGGTGCTGCCGCGCACGCCGGCCGGGCTGGGCGTGACGGCGTTCGTCTCCGCACTGCTCAGTGTGGTGGTCGCCGCTCAGGGCTTCGTGCTGCAGTACTGGCTCGGCGGCACCACCGACCTGGGCGGCAACATCACCGGGCTGGCCGCCACGATGGCCGGCGCGCACCTGCTGATCGGCATCGGCGAGGGACTGATCACCGCGACCACCGTGGTCACCGTCGCCAAGGTCCGGCCCGACCTGGTGTACGCGCTGCGGGCGCTGAAGCCGGCCACACCGGCGCCCGTCCCGGCGGTCGGAGGTGTCCGGTGAGAAAGCGGTCCTGGGGCTTCGTCGCGGTCGGCCTGCTGGTCGCGCTCCTGCTGGCCGGGGTGGTCAGCAACTACGCCTCGTCGCACCCGGACGGGCTGGACTCCTCGCTGCTCAAGGGCTGCACGGTCGACTCCGAGGGGGAGATCACCGGCGGCTCCTGCCCGGCGCAGCAGGAGAAGGAGCACGAGGTGGGCGGTCCGCTCGCCGACTACGGGGTCGCCGGGATCGACAACGGCTTCCTCTCCACCGGCCTGTCCGGGGCGCTCGGGGTGCTGCTCACGTTCGCCGTCGGCGGTGGCGTGTTCTGGCTGCTGCGCCGGCGCGGCCCGGCCGGGCCGGACGACTCCGGTGACACGGCGCGCGGAGACCGGCAGCGCGCCGGCGCCGCCGGCTGAGCGGGCGTACGACGATGGGCGCGGGACACGCGCACGTGCTCTACCGCGAGGCGTCCTCGCCGGTGCACCGGCTCGCGCCCGAGGTGAAGATCGCGGCGATGGTGCTCTTCACCGTCGCCGTGGTCGCCACCCCACGCGAGGCGCTCTGGGCGTTCGCCGGGTACGCGGTGCTGGTCGCCGTGGTCGCCGTGCTGGCCCGGGTCGGTCTGCGCTGGCTGCTGCTCCGCTCGATGATCGAGCTGCCGTTCGTGCTCTTCGCCTTCGCGCTGCCGTTCCTCGGCGCGGGGGAGCGGGTGTCAGTCGCCGGGCTGAGCCTGTCGGTGGACGGCCTCTACGGCGGGTGGAACATCGTCGCCAAGGGCACGCTCGGGGTGCTCGCGTCGCTGCTGCTGGCCGCGACCACCACGACCCGGGACCTGATCCTCGGCCTGGACCGGCTGCGCTGCCCGGAGATCGTCACCCAGATCGCCACGTTCATGCTGCGTTACCTGGACGTGCTGGTCGGCGAGGCCCGCCGGATGCGGGTGGCCCGGGTGTCCCGGGGCGACGACCCGCGCTTCCTCTGGCAGTTGCGCGGCTTCGCGGCCGGGGTGGGCGCGCTGTTCCTGCGCGCGTTCGAGCGGGGCGAGCGGGTCTACCTGGCGATGCTGTCCCGGGGCTACTCCGGCCGGATGCCGGCGGTCTGGCAGGGCGCGGGCGCGGCGACGGCCGGGCAGTGGCTGGCGGCGGCCACCGTGCCGCTGGTCGCCGTCTGCATCGCGGCCACCGCCGTCGTGCTGACATGATCGGGTACGTGCAGACCGCTGTCTCCCTGGACGTCCGTGGCGTCCGGTACGCGTACCCGGACGGTCACGTCGCCCTGCACGGGGTGGACCTGACCGTCCCGCGCGGCGAGCGGGTGGCCCTGCTCGGCCCGAACGGGGCCGGCAAGACCACGCTGGTGCTGCACCTCAACGGCATCCTGACCCCCACCGAGGGCATGGTCAGCGTCGGCGGGCTGACCGTGTCGAAGGACCGGGACACGCTGGCCGAGATCCGCCGCCGGGTGGGCATCGTCTTCCAGGACCCGGACGACCAGCTCTTCCTGCCCACGGTCGCCGAGGACGTGGCGTTCGGCCCGGCCAACCTGGGGCTGCGCGGCGCGGAACTGGCCGAGCGGGTGGACGAGGCGCTCGCGGCGGTGCGGATGGGCGAGCACCGGGACCGGGCCCCGCACCACCTGTCGTTCGGGCAGCGTCGCCGGGTGGCGGTCGCCACCGTGCTGGCGATGCGCCCGGAGATCCTGGTGCTCGACGAGCCGTCGTCGAACCTGGATCCGGCGGCCCGCCGGGAGTTGGCGGAGATCCTGCGCGGCCTGCCGGTGACCCTGCTGATGGTCACCCACGATCTGCCGTACGCGGCGGAGCTGTGTGACCGATCGGTGATCCTGGACGCCGGCCGGATCGTCGCCGACGCCCCCACCCTGGACGTCCTGGGTGACGCCGAGCTGCTGGCCCGGCACCGCCTGGAACTTCCCTACGGCTTCACCCCGCGCTCGCTGCCCCGCCCCTGACTGTCGGGTCAGGCGGTCACCGGGGTGCGGTGGGGCGCCGTCGCGAGGGCGGCGCGGGAGGCGGCGTGCAGCCGCAGGACACCGGCGGCGAGCGCGCCGGCGCCGGCGGCCAGGACCAGCACGAGCAGCAGCCGGGCGTACTGGCCGGGCCAGGGGACCGGCGCCACCGCGCGGGAGAGCATCGACAGGTTGGTCGCGCCGACGAAGAGCGCCAGGCAGGTGCCGGCCAGCGCCAGCGCGAAGTCGGCCGCCGGGCGGCGGGCCAGCGCGTAGCCGCCCGCCGCGATCGCGCCCAGCCCGGTGAGCAGCGACCAGACCTGCCCGGTGAGCAGCCCGAACAGCAGCCCGCCGGTGCCGTCGGCGCCGGCGTCGAGCTCCCGGCCGACCACGAGGACGATCGCCGCCACGCCGCCGAGCGCGAGCAGCGCCCCGACCGCGCGCAGCGCCTGCGTCCCGGCGGCCGAGCCGGCCGGCAGCAGCCCGGCCGCCCCGAGGGCCAGCACGCCGAGGGTGGCGGCCACCCACCACGGATACGGGTCCGGCGGTGGCACCCAGTCCAGGGTGCCCCGGATCTCCACCGGCTCGGCGCCGTCGCGTACCGGCACGGCCCAGTCGCGGACCCGGTGTTCCCGGGTCGGGTCGGCGGCGACCGGGGCCGGCACGCCCGATTCGCGCCACAGGGCGCGCTGGTCGTGCCAGCGGGCCCGCGGCTCGTCGGCGATCCTGCGCCACTGCGGCGGCGCGGCCGGGTCCGCCTCGGCGGGCAGGGTGGTGTCGCCGGCGAGGGTCCGGTTCAGGTACGTGGCGGGGGAGCGGGTGTTCTCGTACGCCCCGCCCGGCCCCACCTTCAGGTACGGCTCCCCGGAGTAGCCCATCACCTCGACGTCGCGCCCGCCGGTGTTGACCAGTTCCAGCCGGGCGCCCGCCTCGACGGCCCGTACCGTCAGGCCGGCGCGCGGCGGGGTGAGGCCGGTCACCTCGGTGCGGTAGTCGGTGCCGTCGGGGGCGTCGGCGCCGTGTGCGGCGGCCGGGGCGGTGACGGTGAGGACGGTGACGAGCGCGGCGGTGACGACCAGGCCGGCCCGCCGGAGCAGGGGTGGCATCACTTGCCGGCCGCCTCCACCGCCGCCTTGATCCCGTCCGGGGAGCGGTCCTCGACGTCCTTGCCGTTGATCCGGATGGTCGGGGTGCCGGTGACGCGGGACTCGCTGGCGTCCTCGGTGACGTGCTCGGTCCACGCCTTGAAGGTGCCGTCCTTCACACATGAGCCGAAGTCGTCGCGGTTGAGCCCGACACCCGCGCCGATGTCGATCAGCTCGTCGTTGCTCAGTCCGGGGCCGCCCTCCGGCGGCTGCCGCTCGAAGAGCGCGTCGCTGAACTCCTTGAACTTGCCGCCCTCGGCGGCGCAGCCGGAGGCGGCCGACGAGCGGGTCGAGTACTCGGTGGTGGAGAAACGGTTCAGGATGGCGACCGGGTGGAAGACCACCTTCGCCTTGCCCTCGCTGACGAGCTGGTCGATGGTCGCCCCGTTGATCTGCTGGAACTGCTTGCAGGCGGGGCAGAGGTAGTCCTCGTACAGGTCGATGGTGACCGGGCCGCTGCCGATCACCACGCCGGTGCCGGCGTCGTTCGCGCCCTTGGGCGCGGTGAAGTCGTCGGCGCGCTGGCTGGAGTAGACGCTCCAGCCGATCAGCCCGGCGATGACCAGGAACACGACCGCGCCGACCGACGTCCAGAGCGTCCGCTTGCGCCGCTTCTCCCGGGCCAGTTGCTCGCGGACCACCCGGGCCGCGTCCTTCTGCCCCTTGCGACTACTCATCGTCTTCCTCCACGCCAGGTTCGTCCGCCAGCCAGCCGTCCACGGAGACGGGGGTGCGGGGCCAGATCAGCAGGAATCCGGCCAGCGCCAGGAATCCCAGGTCCCGGAGAATCTCCGGGAGATAGCTCGGGGCCTGCCCGGCGGCGAGCTGCCCGCCGCTGCCGAAGCACCCGCAGTCGATGGCCAGGCCTCGGCTCCAGGCGGAGGCGATGCCGGCGACGAAGACCACCAGCAGCGCGGCGGAGACGCCGGCGGCGAGCCGGGTGGCGAGGCCGAGCAGCAGGATCACCCCGAGTGCCAGCTCCACGAAGGGCAGCGCCGCGCCGATCACCATCGCCACGTCGTACGGCATCACCTGGTAGGCGTTGACGGCACGCCCGGAGGCGGCGAGGTCGCCGACCTTGGCTCCGCCGGCGATCAGCCAGACGGCGGCCAGGCCGAGCCGGGCGGCGACCCCGATCCAGGGGCGGACGACGGGCCAGCGGCCGGTGCGGGTGCGCTCAGCGGTCACACTCATTGGTCGTTGCGTCCGGTCCCGAAGTTCCACGGTTCAACCGGCCAGCGCGTCACTGACGGCCTCGACCAGGTCGTGGCGGGCCCGGGCCACCCGGGAGCGGATGGTGCCCACCGGCACCCCCTCCACGGCGGCGGCCTCGGCGTACGACAGGCCGAGCAGTTGGGTGAGGACGAACGCGCCGCGCCGTTCGGCGGGCAGCCGGCGGACCAGGTCGGCGGTGCCGAGGTGCCCGGCCGGGTCGGGGTGCGGGTGGCCGGTGTGCGCGTCGGCGACGAGGCGTTCGTCGAGCCGCCGTCGCCGGACCACGGTGCGCAGGTGGTCGGCACAGGCCCGGCGGGCGATGCCGAGCAGCCAGGTGCGTGCGCTGGAGCGCCCCTGGAAGCCGGGCAGTGCCCGGAACGCCCGCAGGTAGGTCTCCTGGGTGAGGTCGTCGGCGCTGTCCGGGTCGACCAGCGCGGCGGCGAAGCGCCACACCTCGACCTGGGTGGCCCGGACGAAGGCGGCCTGAGCCGTGGGGTCGCCGTCCCGGGCGGCCAGCGCCCACCGGGTCGCCGCGTCCGGCGCAGCGCCGCGTGCCGCCTCGTGGCGGTCGGCGGGGGTGTCACGCGGGGCGGGGATCACGTCACCCGAGGTTACGCGGCGCAAATGAGGTGGGCAGGGTCCTTCGACCCTTTCCATGGCCTGGCTCACGTAGGGAACTTTCCCGCCCCCGCCCCCGACTACCTGCCCATGAACTGCGACGACGTACGCGCGGCGCTGTCGGCGCGGCTGGACGGCGAGGACCCGCAGGTCCCGGAGGCGGTGCTGGACGCGCACACCGGGGCGTGCCCCGGCTGCCGTTCCTGGCTGGCCCGGGCCGAGCAGGTGACCCGGCTCACCCGGGTGCGTGCCGTGCAGGTACCCGATCTGACCGCCCGGGTGCTGGCGGCGGTCGCCGCCGACCCGGTGCTGGCCGGGCGCGCACCGGCGGCGGTCCGTGCCGCACGTCGTCAGGTGCTGCGCGTCGCCGTGGGCGTGGCCGCCGTGGCGCAGCTCGCCCTCGCCCTGCCCGTGCTGCTCGCCGGGCTGGGGGTGGCCGCCGACCCGCACGTCAGCCGGGAGATGGCCTCCTTCGACGTGGCTCTCGCGGTGGGCTTCGCGCTGGCCGCCTGGCGGCCGGAGCGCGCCCGGGCGTTCCTGCCGGTGGCGCTGGTGCTGGCGCTCTGCCTGGCCGGCACCAGCGTCATGGACATCGCCAACTCGACCACCGCGCTGGTGCACGAGATCGGCCACCTGGCCGCCGTGGTGCAGGCAGGGTTGCTGTGGGCGCTGGGCCGGGTCAGCGGGGAGTCCGGCCGGCCGTGGTCCGGTGCCGTCGTGGCGGGACGCGGGTGAGCCGGTCGCCGAGCTGCCGCCGGTCGGGTCCGGGCGTCGCGACGCGGTCGGCGGTGCTCCGCCCGGGCCCGTCCGCACCGACGGGGACCGCGGTGACCAGCAGGGCACGGGGCCGGGTCGCCGAAAGGGCCCCGCGTCGGCGAGCATGGCCGTCATGAACGTCGTCGATCGTCGTTGGTCCGTACGGCTGGGCGCCACCGCCGGCCTCCTGGTCACCCTCGTCGCGTTGCTGCTCGCCCCGGCAACTCCGGCGAGTGCCCACGCCGTGCTGGTGAGCAGCAGCCCGGTGGCCTCGGCCGTGGTGCCGGAGGCCCCGGCCGAGGTGGTGCTGACCTTCAGCGAGTCCGTCCGCAAGGTCACCGGCAAGATCCGGGTCATCGCCCCGGACGGCTCCCGGGCCGACCGGGGCGAGCCGACCTTCGAGGGCGCGGTGGTGACCGTCCCGGTGGACCGGGCCGGGCCACGCGGCACCTATCTGGTCAGCTACCGGGTGATCTCCGCCGACAGCCACCCGGTCTCCGGCGCGTTCACCTACTCCGTCGGCGCGCCCTCGCCGCCGCCGACCGACTCCGGCTCGGACAGCCGGGCCAACCCGGTGGTGGACACCGGGGTGAAGGTCGCCAAGTACCTCGGCTACGTGGGGCTGCTGCTGGTGTCCGGCGCCGCCCTGGTGCTCGCCGCGCTCTGGCCGCAGCGGCTCGCCCGCCGCGGCCCGGCCCGGGTGCTCTGGGCCGGTGCCGGCCTGCTCGCCGCCGCCACGGTGGCCGAGCTGTGGTTGCAGGTGCCGTACACGGCCGGGGGCGGGCCGTTCGACGTCACCGGCGCGGGCTTCGGCGAGGTGCTGGGCAGCACGTACGGCACCGCGCACCTGGTCCGGCTGGGGCTGCTCGCGGCGGCGGCGTTCCTGCTGCGCCCGCTGACCCGGGGGCCGGTGGGCCGCTCGGACGGGATCATCCTGGCCGTGCTCGGCGCGGCGGCGCTGCTGACCTGGCCGCTGTCCGGGCACGCGGCGGCCTCGCCCGCGCCGGCCGTCTCGGTGCTGGTCGACGCGGTGCACCTGGGCGGCATGGCGGTCTGGCTGGGCGGTCTGGTGATGCTCGGCGGGTTCCTGCTGCGCCGGGCCGACGAGCGGGAGCTGGGGGCGATCCTGCCGATCTGGTCCCGCTGGGCGGCGCTGGCGGTGGCGGCGCTGCTGCTCGCCGGCACCGTGCAGGCGCTGATCGAGGTGGGCGGTCTCGCCGCCCTGCTCGACACCACGTACGGTCGGCTGCTGCTCGCCAAGATCGTGCTGTTCGCGCTGGTGGTCGGGGTGGCGGCGTACTCGCGGGCGCTGGTGCGCCGGCGCACCGCCGCCGGTCGGCCGACGCCGGTGCGGCGGGCGGTCTGGGTCGAGCTGGCGATCACCGCGGTGGTGCTCGGGGTCTCCGCCACCCTGGTGCAGACCACCCCGGCCCGGGTCGCCGCCGCCGACGTGGCCGGTGCGCCCGGCGGCTACTTCTCCACCACGTTGAGCAGCCCGATCTACTCGCTGCAGGTGGAGCTGGACCCGGCCGAGCGGGGCAACAACTCGCTGCACCTGTACGCGTACACGAAGGACAACCGGCCGCAGCCGGTGGCCGAGTGGAAGGCCACCGCCGCGCTGCCGTCGGCGGGGATCGAGCCGATCGAGATCCCGCTGCTGCCGCTGACCGACAACCACGCGACCGGGGAGGTCAGCTTCCCGGCGGCCGGTGAGTGGCAGCTGCGCCTCACCGTGCGCACGTCCGACATCGACCAGGCCACGGTGACCGCCACCGTGTCGATCAAGTAGCCGAAAGGTTCTCAGATGATCCGTCTCCGGCGTACCGCAACCGCCGCCGCGGTCGTGTTCACCGTCGCCACCACGGCCGTGCTCGGCGTCGCCGGGCCCGCCTCGGCGCACGTCTCGGTCAATCCGAAGGAGGCGACCCAGGGCGGCTACGGCCGGTTCGCCTTCCGGGTGCCGAACGAGAGCGACAGCGCCTCGACCACCAAGGTCGAGGTGGTGCTGCCGGAGAACGCCCCGGTCGGCTCGGTCTCGACGATGCCGGTGCCGGGGTGGACGGTCGCGGTGGAGAAGCGCAAGGTCGACCCGCCGGTGGAGGTGCACGGCAGCCAGCTCACCGAGGCGGTGTCGAAGCTGACCTGGACGGCGACCGGCGACGCGGCGGTCAAGCCGGGCCAGTTCCAGGAGTTCCCGGTGTCGATGGGGCCGCTGCCACAGGTCGACCGGATGGTGTTCAAGTCGTTGCAGACGTACTCCGACGGCAACGTGGTGCGCTGGATCGAGGAGCCGACCCCGGGCGCGGAGGAGCCGGAGAACCCGGCTGCGGTGCTCACCCTCACCCCGGCGTCGGCGTCGGCGTCGTCCGCCGCCCCGGCCGGGCAGGTCGAGGCCGATGACGACTCCGACGGCACGGCGACCGGACTGGGCATCGCCGGACTGGTGGCCGGCCTCGCCGGTCTGCTCCTGGGTGGACTGGCCTTCGCCCGGACCCGCCGGCAGGCCGCGCCGAAGGCCTGATCCCGGGTGCGCCGCCCGGCCCGGCGGGCCGGGCGGCTCCGCCGGCGGCGGCCCGGCCGGTCCCCGCCGATATCCGCAGATCCAGGCGGTGCCGTCGGTAAGGTCGGCCGGGTACCCGGTCACCGAAGGAGACGGAACGAATGCGGTTCGTGCGGGCGCTCACCGGAATGCTGCTGCTGGTCGTCGGGATTCCGCTCCTGCTGGGCGGCGCCGGTCTCGGTGCCGTCGCCCGGCACGCCGCCGGGGACGGGGCGTTCACCGCCCGGGTCGAGCCGCTGCACACTGCGGGCCGGGCGATGCTGGTGGAGGACGTCGACGCGCTGCTGCGCGCGGAGGCGCCGTTCACCCGGGTCGGGCCGTCCCGGCTGCGCCTGACCGCCCGTACCGCCGATGGTCCCGCCTTCGTCGGCCTGGCCCCGACCGAGCAGGTGCGGCGCTGGCTGGACGGCGTCGCGCACGCCGTGGTCGGGCGGGTCGCGCTGGCCCGGGGTCCGCTGCCGGTGCGGTTGACCGACGCGACGCCCGCGTCCACCGCCGCCCCGGCGGGGCCGCTCCCGGCCGTCCCGCTCGACGCCGCCTTCTGGGTACGCGAGGGGATCGGCTCGGTCGAGTGGAGTCCTGCCGAGCTGGCGGGCCGGCAGTTGAGCCTGGTGGTGATGCGGCCCGACGGGCGGGCCGACCTGGCCGTGGCGCTGCGCGCCGAGTTGCGCGCCGACTGGTTGCGGCCACTGGCGTGGGGGTCGGCGGCCGGCGGCCTGCTGTTGGTCGCTCTGGCGGTGCTGGTGCTGGTGCGGCCCGTCCGGCCGCGTGAGGTGGTCTTCGTGGTGGAGCCCGACCAGGTGCCGGTGCTCGCCGGGCGGCTCGGGGTGAGTTCACTGAGCGGCCTGGGCACCGCGCCCGCCCCCGAACCGGAGCGGCAACTGGTGTCGGTGGGCGCGCCCGAGCCCGCCCGTCCGGCGATCGGGGCGGTGCCGGCGCGCCGCCCGGCCAGCCTGGCGGACCTGCCGCCGTGGCCGCCGCAGCGTCCGGATGAGACACCCGGCCCGGTGGACGGGGACTGACCGCCCCATACGGACGGCCCTGCGCGCTGCCGACGCGCAGGGCCGTCCTCACCGGGGGATCGGTGCCACCTGACAGATGTCAGAGGTGGGTGTCGTCAGATTAGCGCCGATAGTCGCTCGTAGGAACGTCTGTCCATTTGGTGCGACTTTATCCGCGTGCCGGCCGAGGTTCCCGCCGTACCGGCAGGGTCACCAGCAACAGCAGCGCCAGCAGCACGTACGCGTTGCGCAGCAGGAACTCCCACGGCGTGTCGGTACGCGCCGGCGCCACGCCCCAGTCGTAGAAGGACACCACCCCGTACACGATCACCACGCCCGTGCCGACTGCGAGCGCGAGCAGCCGGCGGCGTCGGCGGGCCCCCTCGGCGTCGTCCCGGCCGGCGTCGAGCGCCGCGTCCACCAGCACCACCACGGCCGGGATGAACCAGTAGATGTGGTGGGTCCAGGTGATCGGGCTGATCAGCCCGCCGACCAGGCCGGTGAGGGTGAGCCCGGTGAGCTCGTCGCCGGCCCGTGCCGCCCGGGCCGCCCGCCACAGGCCGTATCCGGCGACGACCGCGACCAGCGCCAGCCAGAGCAGCCGGTTCGGCTCGGCCGGCGCGTCGACCCGGCTGAGCAGGCCGAACAGCGACTGGTTGCCGGTGTAGTCGGTCCGGCCGACCCGGTCGGTCGCCCACAGCTCGTGGGTCCAGAACCGCCAGGAGTCACGCGGCGCCACCGCCGCCGCGAGCAGCGTGGCCGCCGCCGCGGTCACGGCGGCCACCGCCGCCGCCCGCCACCGCCGGGTCACCAGCAGGTAGACGATGAAGATGCCCGGGAAGAGCTTCAGCGCCGTGGCCAACCCGACGGCCACCCCGGCCCAGCGCCGCGCCTGCGGTACGGCGAAGAGCAGGTCGGCCAGGACCAGCACCACCAGCAGCATGTTGATCTGGCCGAAGGTGATCGTCTCCCGGGTGCTCTCGACCGCGAAGACCAGCAGCACCGCCACGGTGAGCGTGAACACCCGGGGCAGGCCGTGCCGTGCGATCACCGGGGCGAGCAGCCAGCGGGTGGTGTAGATCACCGCGATGCCGGTGAGGACGGTGAAGACCGCGATGGTCAGCCCGAGCGGCAGCAGCGCGAACGGCCGCAGCAGCAGCGCGCTGAACGGCGGGTAGGTGAAGTAGAGCGCGCCCTGCACCCGGTCCGGCTGCACGTAGTCGTAGAGCGGGTGCCCGGCCGCCCACCAGTCCATCGCCCGCATGTAGATCTTCAGGTCGAAGAAGTCGTGCACCGTGCCGGGCAGGTAGAGCGCCGGCAGCACGGCCGCCAGCGCCAGCACCATGACGACCCGGCGGACCGTACGGCTTCTCCGGTCGTCCGCGGTGACGGCGGGTGGCGCGGCGGGTTCGGCTGGCACGGGGAAACCCTAGCGGTCCACCGCGCCGACGGTGCCGAGGCGCGGGCACCTGGGCTGCGACTAGTCTGTCGGGCGTGGCTGACCTTCTCGTCTGGATCGACTGTGAGATGACCGGGCTCGATCTCGGCAGGGACGCGCTGATCGAGGTCGCCGCGCTCGTCACCGACCCCGACCTCAACGTGCTCGGTGAGGGGGTCGACGTGGTCATCCACGCCGACGACGCGGCCCTGGCGGCGATGCCGGAGATCGTGCGCACGATGCACGGCAAGTCCGGGCTCACCGAGGAGGTGCGGCGCTCGACGGTCACCCTCGCCGAGGCCGAGGACATGGTGCTGGAGTACGTCACCAGCCACGTCAAGGACCCGCGGACCGCCCCGCTGTGCGGCAACTCGATCGCCACCGACCGGGGCTTCATCACCCGGGACATGCCGCGCCTCGACGCCCACCTGCACTACCGCATGATCGACGTCTCCTCGATCAAGGAGCTGTGCCGGCGCTGGTACCCGCGGGTGTACTTCGGGCAGCCGCAGAAGGGGCTGGCCCACCGGGCGCTGGCGGACATCCGGGAGAGCATCCGGGAGCTGGAGTACTACCGGCGCACCATCTTCGTACCGCTGCCGGGGCCGGACGTGGACAGCGCGAAGGCGATCGCCGCGCAGTTGTAGGGCGCGCTCGCGCCGGCGTCCCGGCGGGCGTGCCGAACCCGCTGGACGGAGCCCGCCGGGGTGTGGCTATTATTAGTCCGCACCCGCCCGGGTCACCGGTGCGGACGGCATGGTGGCTGTAGCTCAGTTGGCAGAGCACCGGGTTGTGGTCCCGGTTGTCGTGGGTTCAATTCCCATCAGTCACCCCAGACGACGAAGGCCCCCTCCGCGCGGAGGGGGCCTTCGTCGTTTCCGCCCCGTCAGGGCGTGGGCTCGACGCCCGGCTCCTCGTCGCCGGTGGTGGGCTCGGCGTCCGGCGCGGCCGGCGGCTCGTACGGCAGGGCGCTGCCCTCGACGTACCGCTCCCAGCTCATGTTCCAGTCGGTCCAGCCGTTGCCGTTCTGTAGCCGACGCTCGGTGCCCTTGACCGTGATCGGGTCACCGATCCGGGTGTTCTCGAAGAGCCACTTCCCGTTGGCCATCGAGACGTTCACGCAGCCGTGCGAGACGTTGACGCTGCCCTGCTGCCCCTCCGACCAGGGCGCGGCGTGGATGAACTCGCCGCCCCAGGTGAGGCGCTGGGCGTAGTCGATCTTCGTCCGGTAGCCCTCGACGGGGCCCAGCTCCTCCAGGGTGTCGAAGACCGTCTTGCGCAGCTTCTCGATCACCACCATGGTGCCGCTGGAGGACGGGGTGCTCTTCTTGCCGAGGCTCACCGGGATCGTCCTGACCACGGCGCCGTCCCTGGTGACGGTCATCCGCTTGGTCCGGTTGTCCACCACCATGACCAGCGACGGGCCGATCTTGACGTCCACCGTCAGGTCGGAGCGGCCGTACCAGCCGTCACCCATCGGCAGCCCGCCGGCCTGCACCCGGTACGACACGGTGCTGCCCGGCTGCCAGAACTCCTTCGGCCGGTAGCGGACCTCGGTGGGGCTGGCCCAGTGCCAGATCCCCTCCTGGGCCGGGGTGGAGGTGACGCTCATCCGGCGCTGGACGTCGTCGCGGTAGTCCTGCGGCACGGCCCGGCCGAAGCGGACGATCAGCGGCATGCCCACGCCGACCACCTGGCCGTCGCCGAGGAAGCTGGTGATGCGCACCTGCTTGTCGGGCTTGGCCATGACGGTGAAGGTGCTGGTGGCCGTGGCCGGCTTGCCGTCGTCACCGGTCGCCGTCACGGTGGCGGTGTACTGCCCGCCGTACTCCAACGCGCGGGCGGGCAGCCAGCTCCTGCCGTCGGCGGCCAGCTCGCCCTCGACGGCCGCACCGGCCGAGTCCTTGAGTTCGACGGTGGTCTTCTCGGCGTCCTTCGTGGTGAAGGTGATGCCGGTGGAGGCCGGGACGTCCGTGGCGTCGGCCTTCGGTTCGGTGATGGTGGCCGCGGCCTTCGGGGCGCTCTCCCCGCCGCCCTGCCAGCTCGACGACTTGCCGCCGCCGGAGCCGGTGCAGGCGGAGGTGAAGGTGAGCGCGGCGGCGAGGAGCCCCGCCGCGAGCGCGCGGCGCCGCCCGGTGCGCCGGGTCGGTCGGTCCTGGCTAGCTCGCATCATTTCCTCACAGTCGTGATCCCCGAGGCCCCATCCTTACCCACTGACGCACGCCCGCGCCCGCCGGTTGCCGGGCGTGAACAGGAACACGCCGATCAGGATGTGCGGATGTCGGTAAAATGCCGAACTTTCACGAGCGCCGCTCATCTCCGCGGTTCGGCCGCCGGTCCACCGGCGGGGCCGAGGTGTCGACGGCGCGGAACCCGTCCCGGTCGGGCCGGCGGTGACGGCCGGCCCGACCGCGACGCTCAGATCAGCGGTCCGGAGCCACCCTCGGGCACCGGGAGCGCACTGCCCTTGACGAACTCCGACCAGCTCAGGCTCCAGGCCGTCCAGCCGTTGCCCGCGGTGAGCTTGCGTGAGGTGCCGCTGACGGTGATCGGGTCACCGATCTTCGTCTGCGCGAAGAGCCACCGGCCCATCGCCATCGACACGTTGACGCACCCGTGCGAGACGTTCTGCCGTCCCTGCACGCCCTCGGACCAGGGTGCCGCGTGGATGTACTCGCCACCCCAGGTGATGCGCTGGGCGAAGTCGATGTCGATGCGGTACCTGTTCTCCGGCTCGGGGGAGTCCATGGTGTCGAAGACGGTCTTCTCCTTCTTCTCCATCACCACCATGGTGCCGCTGGAGGAGGGCGTGCTCTTCTTGCCCAGGCTGACCGGGATCGTGCGGACCACCTGACCGTCCTGCAGGACGGTCATCCTCTTGGTGGCGTTGTCGACCTTCATCTCGAAGGAGCGCCCGATCTTGGCGGTCGCCGACCGGTCCACGTTGCCGTACCGGCCGTTGCTCAGCGGTACGCCGGCCAGCGCGATCCGCACGTCCAGCGTGGTGCCGGGCTTCCAGTACTCCGGCGCCCGGTAATAGGCCTGGGTGCCGTTGTAGACCCAGTGCCACGCGCCCGGCTGCGGCGGATCGGTCCTGACGAACATCCGCTTCTGCACCGCAGCCCGGTCCTTCTTCGGGATGCCCGGGTGGAACTCCACGACCACCGGCATGGCCACGCCGTACGTCCGGTCGTCGAAGAGGTACAGCCCGGAGCTGATCATCGACTTCGGCTTGGCCATGGTGGTGAAGGTGCTGGTGCCCTGCCGGGTCTCCCCGCCGGTGCCGGTGCCGGTCACCGTCGCGGTGTAGCGCGTGCCGTACTTCAGCGGGGCCGACGGCACCCACGAGGAGCCGTCCAGCCGCATCGTGCCCTCGACCTGCTTGCCGTCGGCGGAGGTCAGGGTGACCGAGGACACCTTCCCGCCGCCGGGGATCTTCGCGCTGATCTCGGTGCTGACCGGCCTGCTCTTCGCCCCGTCCGCCGGGCTGACCGCCAGGCCCGCCGCCGGGGCCGACGGGTCGCCCGGCTGCGGAGCCTGCGGTACGTCCGCGCTCGGGGTGGTGCTGCCGCCGACGAACTCGGCCTTCTTCTCGCCGTCGCCGCACCCGGTCAGTGCCAGCGACGCGGCCAGGGCCAGGGCGCCCACCTTCGCCCCGGCCCGCTTGAACCTGCCCATTCCCACCTCAGTTCTCGCGTGCCTGGCGGACATGGTGCCGCATCCCCGCCATCACCTCGGTCCCGCGCAGCAGCCAACCGGCCGCTTTGGCTTCTTTCGCCCGATAAGCTCAACCGAAGAGGGGAGACGGGCACCCGATTTGGAAGAGCGCTCCGGGCCCGTGTACTGTTCTCTCCGTTGCCAACGAGCGCCGCTAGCTCAACTGGCAGAGCAGCGGACTCTTAATCCGCGGGTTCGGGGTTCGAGTCCCTGGCGGCGCACCAGCAGTAACACCCTCAAGCCCGGTCCCGGTGGACCGGGCTTGACTCCTTCTCTCCCTCCCTGCCCTTGCGTTGACCGAGAGGTCCCGGCTCCGGCTGCTCCTCGGAGACGTGAAGTTCCTGATCGACGCGGCCGGCGATGGCCGGGCGAGGGCCGGGGGGCGAAGTGGGACGAAACCCGGTTGTCGGGGGTAGGGGGCGACCCGGTATCGTGCTCTCCGTTGTCAGTGAGCGCCGCTAGCTCAACTGGCAGAGCAGCGGACTCTTAATCCGCGGGTTCGGGGTTCGAGTCCCTGGCGGCGCACCTGTGATCAAGGCTCTGGCCTGGTGGTTTCTCCATCTGGTCGGAGTCTTTTTCGTGTTCGTGGTGAGGTGGGGCTCGACCACGGCAGTCAGGCGGTGCGGGAGGGCTTTCGGCCCGTCCGGAGTGGCCATGGACCGACCGCGCGCCTCTGCTCACTTACGGTGACCAGATGAGCACATATAGAGATGCATGGCCATCCCTGCCTGCGACAGGGTCGTCTGAGTGTGATCGAGCCACCGGAGGCGCGGCAGGCGGACCGCTGCGGAGGGTGGATCTTCGATGGAGTGGTCGTGGTGTCCGCAGCCGGCGTCGCTCCGTCCGGACAGAAGGAGGGCACGTCTCGTGGACTATCCGGAGATCGTTCATCTGTTGAACACCGATCCGGTGGTGCAGACCCTGTTGGCGGCGCCGATTCCGATGCGGCTCGGATACCTGGGGTTGGACGGTCATCCACGCTCGGTGCCGGTCGCCTACCTCTGGGACGGCGAGGCGTTCGTCTTCGCCACCCCGACGACGGCGTACAAGGTCAAGGCGCTCAGGGCTCATCCCCGGGTGGCGTTCACGGTCGACACCACCGACTTCACGCCGCTGATCATGCTGGTGCGCGGCACTGCCTCGGTGGAGATCAGGCGGGGGATTCCCCGGGAGCACATCGACGCGTCCCGTCGGAGTGTCGGTGAGGAGAGGATGCCGGAATGGGAGCGTGTCAAGCGCGAGACCACACGCGAGATGGCGTTGGTCAGGATCGTCCCCACCCATGTCACGAGCTGCGACTTCGTCACGCGCTTCCCACCACCGGCGGCGATCAACGCGCCCGCGCACGGCGCGGCTGCCCCTGACCCGGTCGGCTGACCCGCCGGCGTGTCAAGTCGTTCGGCTGGTGCCCGGTCCTGGCGGGCCGGGCACCAGTCGTTCGCAGGCGCTTCGTGGGGTGCGGGTCGGTTCCGCGCGTGGACGGGATGAGCGCACACCGTCAACCGGTGGTTGACGACATCCAGCCGTCAACTTATGGTTGACGCATGACGGAGCCCATCCAGATCGCCAATCCGGTACGCCTCGACGACCTGATCCAGGCGATCAAGAAAGCCCACACCGACGCCCTCGACCAGCTCACCGACGCGGTCATCGCCGCCGACCACCTGGGTGAGCTGGCCGACCACCTGATCGGCCACTTCGTCGACCAGGCCCGCCGCTCCGGCGCCTCGTGGACCGAGATCGGCAACAGCATGGGGGTCAGCAAGCAGGCCGCCCAGAAGCGTTCCGCCGCCAAGGCCGAGGCCGCCGCGACCCTCGACCCGTCCGCCGGCTTCAGCCGCTTCACCCCACGAGCCCGCAACGTGGTGATGGCCTCGCAGAACGAGGCCCGGGCCACCGGCCACGCCGAGATCCGCCCGGAGCACCTGGTGCTCGGGCTGCTCGCCGAGCCGGAGGCGCTCGCCGCGAAGGCCGTCGTCGAGCAGGGCGTGTCCCTGGACGACGTGCGCCAGGCGGCCACGGCGGCCCTGCCGCCGCCGGCCGAGCGGGTGCCCGACCTGATCCCGTTCGACACGCAGAGCAAGAAGGCGCTGGAGCTGACGTTCCGGGAGGCGCTGCGGCTCGGGCACAACTACGTCGGCACCGAGCACATCCTGCTCGCCCTGCTGGAGTTGGAGGACGGCAGCGGGGTGCTCTCCGGCCTGGGACTGGACAAGGCCGGGACCGAGGAGCGCGTCGTCGCCGCCCTGGCGCAGTACCGGTGAACCTCGGCGGGGGAGGCGCCTCCCCCGCACCGGGGAGTCGTCCGGGCCCGGACGCCGGCAGAGTCCCAGGTGGACCTGGACCGACGTCAGGAGCTACCGATGCCGACAACCCCCGACCCACCCCGCTGGGCCCGCTGGGCGGCGTACGCCGTACCCCTGCTGGTGCTGCCCTCCGGGATCTGGCGCCTCGCGCTCGGCGCGGGCGTGCCGGTGGGTTTCACCGGCGAACTGGGCCGGCTCTACGCCGCTCCCGGCTGGATCACCCCGTACGTCGTCGCGCTCACCGTGGCGGCCGAGGCTGCGGCGCTGCTGACCCTCGGGCTGGTACGGCCGTGGGGTGAGGTGGTGCCGGCCCGGGTGCCCCGCTTCGGCGGGCGACCCGTGCCGACCTGGTGCGTGGTGGGCGCGGCGGCGTTCGGTGTCGCCGCGCTCACCGCGATCGCCGTGCCCACCGTGGCGCTGTGGAACGGCCCGGAGAACATGGGCGATCCGGACGCCCCGCAGGGGCTCGCCGGCGCGGTCATGACGGCCTGCTACGCCCCGCTGCTCGCCTGGCCGCCGCTGCTCGCGGCCGTCACGGTCGCGTACTGGCGGCGTCGCCGGGCCGCTCGGTGACCGCCGTCGGTGGCCGGGGCGCGGCACGGGGGCGCGTCCCGGCCACCGACGGGGCCCGGGTCAGGAGTCGGTGGGGAAGCCGTACCGGGCGGCGTGCTCCGGGTCGGCCGGGTCGATCTGCCGGATGCCGGCGTCCGCGAGTCGCTTGTTCACCTCGTCGAGCCGCTCGCGGACCAGTCGGGCCTCCTCCTCGGTGACCCGGCCCCGGTGCGGCTTGCCGGCGTGCTCGATGGTGCCGTAGTCCACCTTCTCCGCGCTCTTGCGGGCCTTCGGCGGCCGGACCCGCTCGGCGGTCCTCAACAGCTGGGCCATCGGCACGTCGGTGGCCATCGCGTCGAACTCGCTCGCGGTCAGCACCACCCGGCGCGGCTCGCCGCCGCCGTGCCGGTCGTGGATTTCCACCACGGCGACATCCAGCGCCGCGTCGTCGATGCTCTCCACCTCGACCGCGGTGGCGTCCAGTCGCACGGGCCCGGCCACCAGGTCAGGGTGCTCCAGCACGACGACCTTGACCACCTCGTCGTCGGGTTGCAGCACCGTGCCGCTGAAGTCGGAGACGTGGATCGTCTTCTTGCCCATGCGCGGAGTTTCTCCTGTCGTAGGCCGAGTTTCGGACCAGAAGACGCTACCCGACAGGTGTGCGAACACCCCGGCTGGACGCCACGGGTGTGTCGTCGGTTTCTTGCCGCTCAGCGGGTGTTGAGGCCCCGGCGCGAGGAGGCGCCGGCCGGCAGGCTGTTCAGGTCGCTCCAGGAGAGCACGGCGTCGGCCCCGCGTCCGGTCCGGGCCTCTCGGTACGGCGGCTGGGTGGGGAACCGTCCGGCGGCCTCCGCCGCCTGCCACGCCCGCTCGCTGTCCTGCTGGTACCGGTCATTCGGCTGCATCGGCATGACCATTACCGTCCCAAAGAAAGTTGTACATGTATGGAAATCGATATGACGCTCGATCGATGGCGATGGTTCCAGCGGATCGGTGTCCCTCGGTACCGATTACCCGGTGGACCGCCTGGCGAACCGGTGTACGCCGCTGGGAACGGCGGGCCCCGGTGGCCGGTGCGGCGTACGGTGATCACGGTTGGTCGTACCCGATCGGGGTGAGGGAGGTCTGCGGTGCTCGACCGCCGGCTCCACCTGCACCTGGTCACCTGGCTGGGCCAGTGGCCGGCCGGCCCCGGCCTGCACGTGGTGGGTTCCCGCCGGCGGGCGCGGCCGGCCTGGGACGGCCGGCTCCGCCCGGCGATCGGAGTGTGCGCACCCTCCGGCGACACGGTGCTCTCGGTGCCCCCGGAGCGGGTCGAGGCGATCCGCGCGCTGGCCCGCGGCCCCCGGGCCGCTCTCCTCGCGGCGCTGCCCGCCGCGGTCGGCCAGCCGGGCTGGGCCGTGTACCAGGACACCTTCCGCTTCAGCGTCGACCCGGCCCCGCTGCCGGAGGTGGGGCAGTGGTGCCCGCCCACCGATCCTGCCTTCCCCTCCTGGCTGCGGCTGTTCGACCGGGACGTCCTGGTGGTCCGCGACGACGACGGCGGCTACCTCGCCGGGGTGGGGATCAAGCGGCACGACGCGCACGGCCACGAACTGGCGGTCGGCACGGTGCCGGCGGCGCGCGGCCGGGGGCTGGCCCGGCGGCTGGTCGCCCAGGCGGCCCGCCGGGTGCTCGACGAGGGGGCGGTGCCGACGTACCGCCACGATCCGGCCAACCTCGCCTCGGCGCGGGTCGCCGACGCGGCCGGATTCCCGGACCGGGGCTGGGAGTCGTTCGGCGTCTATCCGCCGTGACCGGAGGGCGGGGTGTGCGTGCCGCGCCGGACCGCCGACGGCAGGGCGCGGACCGTGGATTCCGGGCCGAATCCACGGTCCGCGGCCTTCCCCCAGGTCCCTCCGCGAGCCGGCGCCCCGCCAGCTGGTTCCGTGATGGTCACGCTACGTACGGATCGGCTGTCGAGCAAGAGACGATCGACTGGTTAGGACTGTCCGGTAGCGGACTTGAGCTGCGACGCAAGCCGTAGCGCTACTCCCGGGGGAGCGGTTACGGAGCGTGGGTATCGGTGTCGAGGGGGGAGCGGTGCCCCGGATCGGTGCCACTTCTGCGCGGGTATCGTCGGGCGGCAACGAGGACACGCTCCTCGGCCTCGCCCCCGGGCGCGAGGCGCGGCCCGGGCCCGACCCGGACGCCTCCGCCGCCTACGGAACGCCCGCCACGTCGGCGCTGGCCGGCGCGGGGTGTCGGCGTCGGCGTCGGCGAGCCTGGGCGGCCACGGCCGGGCCGGGGGCGGTCAGATCAGGCCGAGCGCCTCGGCCGCCGCCCGGCCGTTGGCGTGGCTCGCCCCGAAGGTGGTGACGAAGGCGCGTACGCCGGTCGGCCGCCACCGTCCCGGCCAGCCCATCTCGACCACCGTCACCGGGTACGCCGCCGCCAGCGCGTCGACCAGCGTGGTGCCCCCGGGCAGCCGGTGCAGGTGCCGGCCGACCAGCACGATGGGCCGTCCCGCGGCGAGCCGGCCGAGCTCCGTCGGCTCGATCTCGGCGGCCACCACCCGGACCTCCTCCAGGCCGGCCAGGTGCGGGCCCAGGCCCCACGGCACCCGACCCTCGGCGATGGTGGCGGCGGCGTGCACCTGCACCACCAGCGGCCGGCCCAGGCCGGTCACGTCCCCCTCGACCCGCACCGCCCGCCGCGCGGCGGCGTACCCGAGATCGGCGGGGGTGGCGGCAGCGGCGCCGGCGGCCCGGGTCCAGGCGGCGAGCGCGGCGGCGCGGCCGGCGGCCTCCTCCACCCGGGCCCGGTCCAGCCGGCCGTCCTCGATCGCCGTCACGATCTCGACGGCCACGTGCTCGACCAGCGCGGCGTCCACCTTCGCGCCGACGCAGAGCAGGTCCGCCCCGGCGGCCAGGGCGAGCACGGCAGCCGGCCCGACCCCGCCGGCGGCGAGCGCGGCGCCCTTCATCTCCAGCGCGTCGGTGATCACCGTGCCGGTGAAGCCGTACTCGCGGCGGAGCAGGTCGACCAGGACGGCCCGGCTGAAGGTGGCCGGCCCGTCCCCGGTGAGCGCCGGCACCCGGATGTGCGCGGTCATGATCGCCCTGACCCCGGCCCCGATCACCGCGGCGAAGGGCGGCAGGTCGCGTTCACGCAGCACGGCCGGTGAAGCGTCCACGGTGGGCAGTTCGTGGTGCGAGTCGGCGACGGTGGCGCCGTGGCCGGGGAAGTGCTTGGCGCAGGCGGCGACACCGGTCGCCTGGAGGCCCGCGACGGCGGCGGCGGAGTGCGCCGCCACCCGGGCCGGGTCCGCGCCGAAGGAACGGGTACCGATCACCGGGTTCTCGTCGGCGGTGTTCACGTCGACGGTCGGGGCCAGGTTCACGGTGACACCGAGGGCGGCCAGCTCCGCGCCGATGGCCGCGTAGACCTGCCGGGTGAGCGCGGTGTCGTCGACCGCGCCGAGCGCGGCGTTGCCCGGGTACGGGCTGCCGGTCGCGTGCGCCAGCCGGGTGACGTCGCCGCCCTCCTCGTCGATGGCGACCAGCACGTCGGCCCGGCCGGCCCGCAGCGCGGCGGTGCTCGCGGCGACCTGGGCCGGGTCGTGGACGTTGGTGCCGAAGAGGGTGTGCCCGGCCAGCCCGTCGGCGACCAGCTCGACGGCCCAGTCCGGCGGCACCGGCCCCGGGTACGCGGCGAGCAGGGTGCCCAGCGCGAGCCGGCGCAGTCCTGGATCCAGCCCCACGTGATTCCCCCTTCGGTGCCGGACGGCACGAGTGTCGTACCGCGGTCGCCGGGTCGTCCGAGTTCCGCGGTGCGGGGTGGCCGATACGCTACGGGCACCCGTCTACAGGTCGATTCGGTTAGCAAAGTTTACGGAAACTAGAGGACGTGGCATGAGTGCGACCCGGCTGCCCGGCACCCCCCGCCTGTTGCGGGCGCTCAACGACCGAGCGGCCCTGGAGCTGTTGCTGGAGCGTGGCCCACTCACCCGGGCCCGGCTCGGCGAGCTGACCGGCCTGTCCAAGGTCACCGCCTCGCAGCTGGTGGAACGGCTGGAGGAGCGTGGACTGGTCGCCCGGGTCGGCGAGCAGGCCGGTGGGCGGGGCCCGAACGCCCAGCTCTACGCGGTCCGGCCGGGCAGCGCGTACGTGGTCGGCGTGGACGTCGGCGCGGAGCGGGTGGTCGCCGCCTGCGCGGACATCACCGGCGCGGTCGTCGGCCGCGTCGAGCAGTCCACCCGGGACACCGACGACCCGGTCGGCGTGGTGCACAACGCCGTGGTGCAGGCGGCCAGCAACGCCGGGGCGGAGCTGTCCAGCGTCCGCCGGGTGGTGCTCGGCACCCCCGGCCTGGTGGACCCGGCCACCGGCGACATCACCTTCGCGTTCAACCTGCCCCGCTGGCACCGGGGCCTGCTCGCCGCGCTCCGCGAGGACCTGCACACCCCGGTCGTCTTCGAGAACGACGTCAACCTCGCGGCGGTGGCCGAGGCGCAGTCCGGCGCGGCCCAGGGGCTGACGGACTTCGTCCTGGTCTGGGTGGGTGCCGGCGTCGGCCTGGCGATCGTGCTGGGCGGGCGGCTGCACCACGGCAGCAGCGGCGCGGCCGGCGAGATCGGCTACCTGCCGGTGCCCGGCGTGCCCATCCCGCGCGACGTCTCGCGCCGGGCCAAGCCGGCGTTCCAGCAGCTCGCCGGGGCGGACGCGGTCCGGGCGGTGGCGCGCGAGCACGGCTTCGACGCCGCCGACGCGGCCGGTGCCGTGCGGGCCGCCATCGCGGCCGGCATCGAGGGCGGCCCGGTGCTCGACGAGTTGGCCCGCCGGCTGGCCCTCGGGGTGGCCAGCACCTGCGTGGTGCTGGACCCGCCGCTGGTGGTGCTCGCCGGGGAGGTCGGGCAGGCCGGTGGCGCGGCGCTGGCCGAGCGGGTGCAGCACGAGGTGGCCGCGATCACCCTGGTCCGCCCCCGGGTGGTGGCCACCGGGCTGACCGAGGAGCCGATCCTGCACGGCGCGCTGCGGACCGCGCTGGACGCCGTCCGCGACGAGGTGTTCGGGTCCACCGTCGGCTGACGCCCGTCGCCACCGGTCACCCGTCATGTGAAGGAATTCTTCACCACCGGCCCGGACCGCGGCAAGATCCTGCCGCCGTCCGGGTCGCTGCTCGCCGCGCGGCGCCGGTCGTGGGGCGGCGCGGCCCCGATGCGCGAGCCGTGCCACAGCGCGACGCCGCGGCACGGCTCCTCACAGTCAGATCAGGTCCCGGCGGCGGAACACGGCGAACGCCGACACGGTCACCGCCCCGACCAGCGCGAGCAGCACCAGCAACGCCGGCACCCAGGTGATCGTGTAACTACCGGTGCAGAGGCCGAACCCCGGACCGTCCGTGCAGACCTGGTCGTCGTAGAGCTCGACCCGGCCGGTCAGCCACGCGCCCACGTACGTGGAGAGCATCAGCTGGTCCACCCGGGCCACGTCGAGGATCTCGAAGACCACCCGGGCCCCCAGCTCCCACACCACCGCGTACGCGGCCACCGCGCCCAGCGCCGCCGAGGTGTGCCGGCCCAACGTGGCGATGCCGAAGCCGAGCGCGGAGGCGAGCAGCACCAGCGCCACCCCGCGCCCCCAGATCGCCCCCAGGTTCTGCCAGAACGGGCCCTCCATCCGGCCCGGCAGCCCGGCGGTCTGCCCGATCAACCAGAACGTGCCCAGGTAGACGACCGTGGCGGCCACCGACAACACGGCCACCACGCCGGTCAGCGCGCCCAGCTTGGTGCCGAGCACGGTCAGCCGGCGCGGCCGCCACAGCAGCAGGTTCACCACCCCGCCGGAGGTGATGTCGGCCCCGATGTACGAGGCGCCGACCAGGAACCCGAACAGCAGCAGGAAGGCGATCAGGAAGTAGAGCAGCGGCTCCGCCTGCTGCCCGAAGACGAAGACCCCGGACAGGTAGTCGGCGACGACCGGCAGGCGCTCCTGCAGCACCGGATCCAGCTCGCTGCAGTCGGCCGGGACGTACCCGGCCTCGTCGAGCGGGATCTCACCGGCCTTGATCCGCAGGCAGCGCTGGTGCTCGACCTCCAGACCGCGGATCGCCTCGGCGACCTGCGCCCGGGCCTCGGCGACCTCACCGGCCGACGGCTGGTGCGACCCGAGCACGGTGGTCACCGTCGTGACGACGAACGCGAACCCCAGCAGCACCACCATCAGCT
Organism: Micromonospora halophytica; assembly: GCF_900090245.1. GTDB lineage: Bacteria > Actinomycetota > Actinomycetes > Mycobacteriales > Micromonosporaceae > Micromonospora > Micromonospora halophytica. The sequence goes on along the minus strand of NZ_FMDN01000024.1, from coordinate 6,346 downwards.
GCACGAAACGGCGGGCGAGCAGCCGCTCGACCTCGGCGCGGACCAGCTTCACGCGTCCACCCCCCGGCCTGCGGTCGCGTCCAGGTCGATCATCGGCTCGGGCCCCTCCCCGGGCAGGGCGGGACCACCCACCTGCCTCGGCAGCGTCGGATGCGGTGCGGTCCCGGTGAGCTCCAGGAAGACGCTCTCCAGGTCGGGCCGGATCGGGGTCAGCTCGCGGACCCACAGCCCCTGTTCGCCGAGGGTCCGGCTGATCAGCTCGGGCTCCCGCGCCCCACCGACCACCAGCAGTCCCTGGTGATCGGTGACCGACAGGCCGGCCTCCCGCAGCAGCGCGGCGGCCCGCTCCGGCCCGGCCACGTCCACCTGCCACTCGTGCTGGTCGAAGCCGGCCAGCACCTCGTCGACCCGGCCGGCGGCCACCCGCCGGCCACCCGAGATGATCGTCACGTGGTCGCAGATCAGCTGGATCTCCGCCAGGATGTGGCTGGAGATCAGCACGGTCACCCCGGACGCGGCCAGCGACCGGACCAGGTCGCGCATCTCCCGGATGCCGGCCGGGTCCAGTCCGTTCGCCGGCTCGTCGAGGATCAGCAGCTCCGGGTCCTTGAGCAGGGCCGAGGCGACGGCCAGCCGCTGCTTCATGCCGAGCGAGTACCCCTTGACCCGGTCGTCGCCGCGCTCGCGCAGGCCGACCTGCTCCAGCACCTCGTCCACCCGGCTGGTCGGCACCCCGCCGGCCACGGCGAGCAGCCGCAGCGTCCGGTGACCGGTGAAGTTGCCGAAGAACTGCGGGCTCTCCACGATCGCGCCCACCCGGCCGGCCACCCGGGCCAGCTCCTCGGGGGTCGGGACACCGAACACGCTCATCCGGCCGTCGTCCGGGCGGACCAGGCCGAGCAGGGCACGCAGGGTGGTCGTCTTGCCGGAGCCGTTCGGGCCGAGGAAGCCGTGCACCTGCCCCGCCTCGACCACCATGTCGAAGCCGTCCACCGCCACCCGACGCCCCCGACGCAGAGTGTGGAACGTCTTGCGCAGCCCCTCGATCTCGATGACCGCGCTCATCGGCGGCGCCTGAGCAGGTGATCGGACATGGTCGTCCTCCGGGATGTGGTGACCAACGACACGGCGCCCCACCCTAAGGCGGCGGCCCCGCCCGTGGGGGGCACCTCGCGGGCTGCGTGGTTGGATGGAGCGGTGACTGGTGACCTGATCCCCGGCGCCGCCGGCGCCCCCGCCGCCCCCTCGCCCGTGGACGCGGATCTGGTGGTCAGCCTCGACGGTGTCGGCGTCCTGCGCTCCGGCACCGCGCTGCTGCACGACGTGGACTGGCGGGTCGAGCTCGACGAACGCTGGGTCGTCCTCGGCCCCAACGGCGCCGGCAAGACCACCCTGCTCAACCTGGCCGCCGGTCAGCTGCACCCGACCACCGGCACCGCCCACGTCCTCGGTGAGCGGATCGGCCGCACCGACGTCAACGAGCTGCGGATGCGGATCGGTTTGTCCACCGCAGCCCTGGCCGAGCGGGTGCCCGCCGAGGAGAAGGTCGGCGACGTGGTGGTCACCGCCGCCTGGTCGGTGGTGGGCCGCTGGCGGGAGAGCTACGACCGCACCGACGAGGCCCGCGCCCGCACCCTGCTCGGGCAGCTCGGCATCGCCCACCTCGCCGACCGCGCGTACGGCACCCTCTCCGAGGGCGAGCGCAAGCGGGTGCAGATCGCCCGCGCGTTGATGACCGACCCCGAGCTGCTGCTGCTCGACGAGCCGGCCGCCGGGCTCGACCTGGGCGGTCGCGAGGACCTCGTCGCCCGGCTGGCCGAGCTGGCGTACGACCCGGACGCCCCCGCCCTGGTGCTGGTCACCCACCACGTCGAGGAGATCCCGCCCGGCTTCACCCACGCGCTGCTGCTGCGCGACGGGGGCGTCGTCGCGCAGGGCCTGCTCGCCGAGACGCTCACCGGCGACAACCTGTCCAAGACCTTCGGCCTGCCGCTGCTCGTCGAGCGGCACGGCGACCGGTACACCGCCCGGGCGGCCTGAGCCGCGCGGCCCCGCCCCCGGCGGGCAGGCCCTAGACTCGCGGCGACATGCAGGTCGGGGCAGGAGGTTCTGGTGCGGCAGACCCGGGTCGTCGTGGTGGGCAGCGCGAACATGGACCTCGTCGGGACCGGCCCGGCACTGCCCCGCCCGGGGGAGACCGTCCTCGGTAGCGACTTCGTGATGGTGCCCGGCGGCAAGGGCGCCAACCAGGCGATCGCCGCCGTCCGGGCGGGTGCCTCCGGCGTCTTCCTCGGCGCGCTCGGCTCGGACGCCTTCGGGGTGACCCTGCGGGCGCGGATCACCGCCGCCGGGGTGGACACCGGGCAGCTGCGGGTGGTCTACGGGGCCTCCGGCGTGGCGCTGGTCATGGTCAACACCGACGGGGAGAACGCGATCCTGGTGACCCCGGGGGCCAACGCCTCCTTCCTCGGGCTTACCGACGGCGAGCTGGACGCCGTACGCCAGGCGGACGTGCTGGTCGCGCAGGTGGAGATCCCGGTGGAGACGGTGACCGCGGCGGCGGTCGCCGCCCGGCAGGCCGGCACCCGGGTGATCCTCAACGCGGCGCCGGCCCGGCCACTGCCGGACGAGCTGCTGGCCGCGGTGGACCTGCTGGTGGTCAACGAGACCGAGGCGCAGGCGCTCACCGGTCGGGGCCGCGACGAGCCGGAGGCGCTGCTGGAGCTGGTGCCCCGGGCGGTGCTCACCCTCGGCGGCGAGGGCGCCTGGTACGTCGACCGCGACGGCGGCGCGACACACGTGCCCGCGGTCAAGGTCGACGTGGTCGACTCCACGGCGGCCGGCGACGCCTTCACGGCCGCGCTGGCCGTGGCCTGGGGCGAGGGACGCGAGGTGCTCGACGCGGTGCGCTGGGCGGCGGCGGCCGGGGCGGCCTGCGTCCGCCGGCTCGGCGCCTCCGTGGCGCTGCCGCACCGGGCGGAGATCGACGCGCTGTACACCCCACCCGCCGGTTGAGCGCTTACCGCCGTCGGCCCTGCCCGGCGGGGTTCCCCCGGACCGGGCTCAGGCCGCCGGGGGAGGGCCTGCCGGTACGCCGACGGTGGGGTGCGGGATCACTCGGCCGGCTCGTCGTCGGAGAGCCGCTCGCCACGCCGGCGCAGCATGCCGAGCCCGGGGATGCCGGCGACGGCGAGCTTGAGGTCGCGGGTGACGTCGAGCAGGTCGTGCAGGTCCGGCCCGACCCGGTCCAGGGTGGCCAGGATCGGCAGGATGTCCGAGGTCAGGTGTTGCTTGAGTTTGGGCAGCTCGTCGACCAGCCGGATCGCCGCGGCCACCTCCTCGTGGCTCAGCTCGGCCACGAAGCGGTTCGCCATCGGCGCGCCCCGCCGCAGCGCCGGCTCGTACGCGGTCAGCAGCTCGGCGGCCGTGGCGGCCGACTCCTGAGCCGCCGCCACCGTGCGGTCGGCCCGGCCGGCGACGGCCTCCGCCTCGGCGACCACCACGCCGGCGGCACGCGCCACCCGGTCCGCCTCGCCGACCACCACGGCCGCCGCGCCGGAGACCTGCTCGGCCTCGCCCACCACCACGGCCGCCGCCGCGGCGACCTCGGTGGCCGTCTCGATCGCGGTCGTCGCCGCGGCACTGATCACGGCGACTTCCCGTACCGCCGCCTCGGCGTCGGTGAGCACCCGGTCGGTCCGGTCCAGGGTGCCTTCGATGCGGTCCACCACCCCGTTGATCCGGTTCAGCAGCGCCTCCACCCCGTCCAGGACGGCGAACGCGCGGGCCGGCACGGCGGCGAACGAGGCGGCCGAACCGAGCGCCTGGTCGAGGGCGGAGCGGGTGAGGCCGACGACGGCGGTCGGACGGGGCAGCGGAATGGCCATGCCACCAGTGTGCGTCGCCCCGGCCAGCAGCGCCGGGCGAGGACGGGCAGACGGTCGCCGCCCCGGCGGCGACCGTCGCCCACCACTCGACCATCTCGAAGTGGATGATGGGACGGGCCGGCCGGCGTCGGGACCGACGCCGGCCGGCACGGGTTCAGCGCACGCCCTCGAAACTGACCTGCGGGTCGGTCTGCGCCGGAGTGCCCCAGACCGCGTCGTCGTAGCCGGTGTCCCCGGTGAGATAGAGCAGGAACCACTCGGTGAGCAGCCGCTTGCTGATCGGCAGTTGGGCCGCCCGGCTGATGCCGCCGCTGTCGCAGAAGAGCGAGCCGCTGTCCATGAAGCCGCAGTGGAAGCCGCCCTTGATGATCCGCAGCTGCTTGGTCGGCGGCTTCGCCGTGTAGATCGGCCGCTGGTGGTCGGTGATCCCGGCGATGGTGTCGCGGTCACCGGCGATCAGCCGGACCGGCAGGGTGAGCGTCGCGGCGGCCGCCTTCGCCGACGGGTTGGTCTCCGCCGCGGCCAGGTTCGCCACCGCGTCGACCTGCGGGTTGCGGGCCGCCGCGAGGAGGCTGGCCCCGCCGCCCATCGAGTGCCCGGAGAGTCCGAGCCGGTCCGTGCGGACGTGCCCGGCGAACCGCGACCCGGCCGTGCCGTCCTGGGCGACCGCCCAGGTCAGGGCGGCGTTGAGGTCGTCGGCGAAGGCGCTGTGGTTGGGGGACAGGCCACCCTGCGACGTGGGGGCGAGCACGATGAAGCCCCACGAGGCGAGGTGGCCCAGGGTCGAGTAGTACTTCGACACGCTCTGGAAGAAGCCGTGGCCGAACGCGATCGCCGGGAACCGGCCCGCCGCCACCGGCTGGCCGCTGCCCGCCGTGGTGGCCGGGTAGTAGATCCGGGCGGAGAACGACCGGCCGGACGCGCTGACCGTGGTGTCGACGTACCCGGCGGCGTACGCCCCGGGGCCGGACGGGTCCGCGGCGCTCGTCACCCCGGTCGTGGTGACCGGCGGCGTCGCGGCGGCGGCGGTGCCGGGCAGCACCAGAGCGAGGGCCGCCGCGACGGCGACGGCGGATCTTCTCCACATGACAGCCTCCCCATATCGATGGATCCCACTGTCCATCGAGGAGAGCACCTAATTGGCGTGCTGCCAACAACTCGCTTCGTCAATAACACGCGGGTTATGCCCCGCTGCGGGCCACCCGCCACGCCCACCACACCAGCGGGACCTGCAACGGCAGCCGGCCGTACGCGACGGCCCGCCGGGTGGGACCCTTGTCCCGCCAGTCCGCGGCCATCTTGACGTTCGCCGGGAACACCGCGGCGAACAGGGCCGCCGCGGCCAGGCCGCCGTGCCGCCGGGTGGTCGGATGGGCGACCGCCGCCGCCACCGCCAGCTCCGCGATCCCGCTGGCGTACGTCCAGAAGCGGGCCGACCCGGGCAGCGAGCGCGGCACGATCGGGTCGTAGAGGCGGGGCTTGACGAAGTGGGTGACGCCGGCGGTGGCGAGCAGCCCGGCCAGGGCGGCGGCCTCGCCGCGACGGTGGGTCATCGGGGTTCTCCCTGCTGTTCGACGGCGCGCTGCACGGCCCGGTAGATCTGCCCGAACCGTAGCGCGTCCGGTGTGCGCACCAGCATCACCTCCGCGCCGTGGTGCTGCACCCACAACTCGTGCACCCGGTTGCCGCGTTCGTAGGAGCGGTCCAGCCAGCCCAGCGGCAGCTCCAGGAACGGGATCAGCGCCAGCGCCGCCACGACGCAGGCGGCCAGCACGGCCAGCGCCAGCTTCCAGTCGCCCCGGTCCTGCGCCGAGTAGACCAGCGACACCACGCAGACCAGCGCCACCAGGGGTGGCAGGGAGAGCAGCAGGACCAGCACGCCCCGGCCCAGCACCCGACCCCGTACGGCCATCGTCGTCGCCCCCCGTGCGTGCCAGACGTACGTCACGTCCGCGATCCGCACGGTGTGCCCGCCGGCCCGGATCGACTCGGAGGTCACCTGCACCGCGTCGTCCCGGTAATAGAGGGTCATCACTAAGCCTAACCATCCGGAGGCAACTTCACCTCCTCTCGGCGGGGTGCCTCGGCATCGACGCCCGGCTCCGCCCGGCCGCCGTGCGTCGGTGCGCCGTCGTGTGCGTCAAGCGGCCGCGCCGGGGGAGCGGATGGGGGTGACCGGACGCTACGGACCTGATCGCACAGATGGATCAGTGTCGGTGCGAGCGCGGCGAGCGCCACCGACAGGCATCCATCGGCGGCCGACGCCGATCCCCGAGGCGGCCGGTCGGGCGATCCACCTGTGCGATCAGGTCCGTAGCGTCCGACTAGCCACCAGCCGGCCTCGCTGACGGCCGCTGTCCGCCGTGGCCGCCCGGCCCGCTGTCCGCCGTGGCCGCCCCGAGGTCCGCTGTCCGCCGTCACGGCCCCGAGGTCCGCTGTCCGCCGTCACGGCCCCGAGG
>NZ_FMDN01000055.1 GCF_900090245.1 Micromonospora halophytica | reverse complement strand
GGCCGTCAGCATGCCAGCGAACTGGTACGCGAATCCCGAACCGAATTCATCGAACAGCAGCTATGAACGGCCGCCGAAATGAAAGACCGAGGCTAACGTGGCCCTGCACCCGCCCGGTGATGTGCTCACCGTCGGGGTCACCAATCGCGATCTGCAGCAGGTGATGCGAGTCGCCGACCGCTGCGGGATCGGCAGCGACACCAGCATCTCCCTCTCCACCAACCGTCCGGCGAGCGTGGTGTCCGCCGGGCGCGCGCCGATGACGTCGTCCAGGACCGCGACACCGCAACCGTCGAAGAAGCCTCCGGGCATCAGGGTCCACGGCCACCAGGGCCGCGCCCGTTCACCCAGCCCGCCCGCGAGGCGGGAAAGTGGGTGGGCACCTCGAGGCTCAGCCACGCTCACGGCGGAACACACTTCAGCCATCCCCACCCCCGGCCCTGCGGGCGCGGCAACCCCGAGCCTGCCGCCGTCACCGGCCGGCACCTCGGACACGATGTGCGAGGCCTGGGCGGCGTCTGGTTCACGCGGCATCGTGATGATCAGCACGTTCGATCAACTCTCCACTAACGGAAGGGTAGGGTCGGTGCCGGTCGTCCCGGCGGTGGCCGGTGGCTGCTGAGGCAGCCCAGACCGAGTCCAGGTGATGAGGTCTTCAGCCGGCAGGACCGATTTTTGCTGGTCGTGGTCGCCGCGCCCCGTCGGTGTGGGGCTGGACCTGTGCGCGTCCGCGTGACACCCCGAGTGGAAATGGCTGTATGTCTTCTGTGCTGTCCGCGGTCAACCGGCCGCGTCTGTCCCGTCCGTCCTGGCTGTCGCCGAAGGTGTTCCGCACCGAGGTCCTCGCCGGGTTGGTCGTCGCCCTGGCGCTGATCCCCGAGGCGATCTCCTTCTCGATCCTGGCCGGGGTCGACCCCCGCGTGGGGCTGTTCGCGTCATTCACGATGGCGGTCACCATCGCGATCTGCGGTGGCCGGCCGGCAATGATCTCCGCCGCGACCGGGGCCATCGCGCTGGTGGTGGCGCCGCTGGCGAAGGAACACGGACTCGATTATCTGATCGCGGCGGTGATCCTGGGCGGCGCGATCCAGGTCCTGCTCGCGGTGCTCGGGGTGGCGAAGCTGATGCGGTTCATCCCCCGCAGCGTCATGGTCGGCTTCGTCAACGCCCTCGCGATCCTGATCTTCGCCGCCCAGGTCCCGCACCTGCTCGGGGTGCCGTGGCTGGTCTACCCCCTCGTCGCCGCAGCCCTGGCGATCATGGTCGGACTCCCCCGCCTCACCCGTGCCGTGCCGGCGCCGCTGGTCGCCATCGTGGCGCTGACCGTGGTCACCGTCTTCGCGAGCGTGGCGGTGCCGACAGTGGGCGACGAAGGCGCGCTGCCGAACAGTCTGCCCACCCTGGGCCTGCCGGAGATCCCCTGGACCGTGGACACCCTCACCCTGATCGCCCCCTACGCCCTCGGGATCGCGCTGGTCGGGCTGATGGAGTCGCTGATGACCGCCAAGCTCGTCGACGACATCACCGACACCCACTCCAGCAAGACCCGCGAGTCCTGGGGCCAGGGTGTCGCCAACATCGTCACCGGATTCTTCGGCGGCATGGGCGGCTGCGCCATGATCGGCCAGACGATGATCAACGTGAAGGCGTCCGGCGCCCGCACCCGTCTCTCCACCTTCCTGGCCGGCGTGTTCCTGCTGATCCTGGTCGTCGCGCTCGGAGACGTGGTCGCCGTCATCCCGATGGCCGCCCTGGTCGCCGTGATGATCATCGTGGCGGTCTCGACGTTCGACTGGCACTCCGTCGCCCCTGCCACCCTCAAGCGGATGCCGTACGGCGAGACGGTCGTCATGCTGGCCACCGTCACCACCACCCTGGCCACCCACAACCTCGCCGTCGGCGTCGTCGCCGGCGTGCTCACCGCCATGGTCATCTTCGCCCGCCGGGTCGCGCACCTGGTCGAGGTCACCAGTGTCCTCGACCCCGACGGCACCACCCGGATCTACTCCGTGCACGGTGAGCTCTTCTTCGCCTCCAGCAACGACCTCGTCGGCCAGTTCGACTACGCCGGCGACCCCGACACCGTGGTCATCGACATGACCCACGCCCACGTCTGGGACGCCTCCTCCGTCGCCGCCCTCGACGCCATCACCACCAAGTACGCCAGCCGCGGCAAGACCGTCGAGATCATCGAGCTGAACACGTCCAGCGCCCGCATCCACGACAGCCTCGCCGGGCAGCTCGGCGTCGGGCACTGATGGCCGCCACCACCGGCGACGCCGGGCCGGAGCAGGACGCCTCCGGCCCGGCCAACGGGCGTCTCATGCAGATCGGCGAAGCCGCCGAAAGGGTCGGACTCAGCATCCGCACCATCCGCCACTACGAGGACGCCGGCCTCATCGTCCCTTCCGCCCGCAGCGAGGGCGGCTTCCGCCTCTACACCGAACCCGACCTCGACCGCCTCGCCGTCGTCAAGCGCATGAAACCCCTCGGGTTCACCCTCGACGAGATGCGCGACCTGCTCACCGTCCTCGACGCCCTCGACACCGCCACCGGCGCCGCCCGCGCCGAGCTGCTCGACCGGCTCGCCATGTTCCATACCGCCGCCACCACCCGCGTCACCGCCCTGCGCGACCAACTCGCCACGGCCGAAGGCTTCGCCGACACCCTCCGCGACAAACTCCACCACCACGGCGGCCCCACACTCTGAACACCGCCGTCGGCGCCGACCGGTACGTGCCACAAGCGGGCCGCCATCAAGGTCGCGTCGGAGCAGACGGTGATCCGATCGGTGCCGGCGCATCGAATTACGGCCGATTTGCGGCACGCAAGGTTTCCGTCATCGCGCCCTCGCGGTTGAGGCAGACCGAGTGCGTCCGCGATACAGGCACGATGACCGCCTCGGCGGTCCGCAGGTCGGATCCCGAAGCCTTTCGAACACGGGTTGCCTCGCGAATCGAACGCGGTTCACCGCGCAGATCGAAACTGGCCCGCTACCACGGTGCCGCACCCACATGACCCCGCGTCGTGCCGCCGCCCTAGCTGACGCGCGCGTCGTGCCGATCAGCGGAGCATGCCAAGCAGGCAAGAATCCCCATGCCTTCCGTTGATCTTGACGGGCGGGGTGCCCGGTGGGAGTCTCGCGCAGGCGGAAAGGGCCTGCTGATTCAGGCTCTGGAAACGGCAGCAGGAAGCCAAGCGTGCTGGGCCTAGCGTAGTAGGCTGAGGAGCATGGGCCGGTTCTCCGAGGATGAGCTACAGGCGGTCGTCACCCGGTACGAGGCGACGCGGGCGGCCGCGTTGACCGAGCGGGACGAGCAGCTGCGGGCGTTTCACGCGGCCGGTTGGCGGCCGGTGGATCTGCAGCGGGTGACCGGATACAGCCGGGAGACGATCCGGCAAGCACTACGACCGGAGGTCCGACGGGCGACCAATCTCAACCGGCGCAGGACATCACCCCAGCCGCCGGCGGACTACCGGCCCTACGGCGACCGGAGGCCCTACGTGGTTGCCGAAACCCTCGACGAACTGCACGGCCCAACCGGCGGCACGGTGACGCTTCCGCGTCACCTCGACTGGTCCGGGCACGCCGAGTACGACCTGAACCGGCCCGCGCGCGCGGCCAGCATGTACAAGGTGGTGCTCACCGAAGCCAGCACGGCCGAGGATCTGCACACCTGGCTCGACGCCGACCTCCTCCGACGGCTCTGGCCCACCCTCTGGCTGCCACCCCAGCTCCGCCAGCGCTGGGAGGATGCCATCCCCGAACTCGCCGCAACCCGTAGCGAGGCGGCGTAGCG
>NZ_FMDN01000013.1 GCF_900090245.1 Micromonospora halophytica | reverse complement strand
GGTCAGTCATGCGTTTCATTCGGCGTTGATGGAGCCGATGCTCGATGATTTCGCTGCGGCGATCGGTGGGTTTGATTTCCGGGCGCCGGTGATTCCGTTCGCGGGTGATCCGGCGGTGGATTCGGCTGCGTATTGGGTGCGGCATGTGCGGGAGACTGTCCGCTTCGCCGATGCGGTGCGGGCGGCTGCCGCTGACATCTATCTGGAGATCGGCCCGGACGGGTCGTTGACCGCGCTGGGGCATGACGGTTTTGTGCCGGCGGTGCGCCGGGAGCAGCCTGAGGCCGAGGCTCTGCTGGCGGCGCTGGCGCGGTTGCACGTCGCGGGCGCACCGATCGACTGGGCCGCGGTCTCCGGCCGCACCCGGCCCAGCACGCTGGACCTGCCCACCTACCCCTTCCAGCACCAGCGCTACTGGCTCGACGCCGAGACCGACACCAACCGCTACCGGATCGACTGGGCCCGGCTCGACCACACGCCGCCCGCCCGCCTGGACGGCACGTGGCTGCTCGTCACCGGCGCACCCGACCCCGCACACGACCTCGTCGAGCGGGCGCTGGCCGACCGCGGCGCCCAGGTGTGCCGGGTGACGCCGGAGCAGCTGACCGGCCGCCCCGGCGTGGCGGGCGTCGTGTCGCTGCTGTCGTGGGACGACGGGGGAGCGGAGCGTACGCTGGAGCTCGTCAGGACCGGTGCGCCCGGCCCGCTCTGGTGCGTGACCCGGGGTGCCGTCGCGGTCCGCGGCGACGACCTGACCGATCCGGACCAGGCGCAGATCTGGGGCCTCGGCCAGGTGGCCGCGCTTGAGGAACCCGCACGCTGGGGCGGCCTCGCCGACCTGCCGGCCGAGTGCGACGCCGCGCAGGCCGAGGCCCTCGCCGAAGCCGTGGCCGCCGGCGAGCGCCAGGTCGCCGTCCGGCGCGGCCAGGCGTACGCGCGCCGCCTCGTGCCGGCGCCGCTCGGCCGGCGGCGGCGCCCGTTCCAGCCGCGCGGCACCATCCTGATCACCGGCGGCACGGGCGCCCTCGGCGCGCACCTCGCACGCTGGGCGGCGGCGGAGGGCTTCGAGCACGTGGTCCTCGTGAGCCGCCGCGGGGCCGGGGCGCCCGGTGCGGCCGATCTTCGCGACCGGCTGACCGCGATGGGTACCCGGACCACCCTCGAAGCCTGCGACGTCACCGACCGCGAACGGCTGGCCGAGGTGATCGGGCGGATCGACGACCTCGTCGCCGTGGTGCACGCGGTCGGGATCCTGGACGACGGGACGATCGACAGTCTCACCGCCGAGCGGTTCGCCGCGGTCGTCCGGTCCAAGGCGCTCGGCGCCCGGCACCTCGACGAGCTGACCGCCGGCCTCGACCTGGACGCGTTCGTCCTTTTCTCCTCGGCCGCCGCCACCATCGGCGCGGCCGGGCAGGCCGCCTACGCCGCCGCCAACGCCGTCCTCGACGCGATCGCGCACCGCCGCCGGGCCGCGGGCCGGCCGGCCACCTCGATCGCCTGGGGGCCGTGGGCGGGCGCCGGCATGGCCGCGAGCGCGGCGGCCGAGCGCCGTCACCGTCGCACCGGGATCACGCCGCTGGCGCCGCAGGTGGCGCTCACCGCGCTGCGCCAAGCGTGGGAGCAGGACGACACCGTGGTGACCGTCCTTGAAGTCGACTGGTTCCGGTTCGCCGCTGCGCCGGTCATGCCGCTGCTGCAAGACCTGCCGGCCGTCCGGGGCATGCGCCGCGCCGCGCCGTCCGCCCCGGCGCCGCGCGACACCCGCGCGCTGCTCACCCTCGTGCGCGGCGAGTCGGCCGCGGTGCTCGGCCACGACAGCCCGGACGCGGTCCCGTCGTCCCGCGCCTTCCGGGATCTCGGCTTCGACTCGCTGACCGCGGTCGAGCTGCGCAACCGGCTCGCCACCGCCACCGGGCTCGCGCTGCCCAGCTCGCTGGTGTTCGACCATCCCACGCCGGCCCGCCTCGCCGAGCACCTGCGCGCGGAGCTGGGTGGCGGCCGGGACGCGGACCCGGTGACGGGCGCGTTCACCGAGCGGGCCGGCGAGCCGGGCGACCCGATTGTCATCGTCGGTATGGCCTGCCGGTTCCCCGGTGCCGTGCGCTCGCCGGAGGACCTGTGGCGGCTGCTCGACGACGGGATCGACGCGCTGAGTGCCTTCCCCGAAGACCGCGGCTGGGACCTCGACGCCCTCTACGACCCGCGGCGCAGCCGGCCCGGCACCTCGTACGTCCGGGAGGGTGGGTTCCTGGACGACGTGGCCGGTTTCGACGCCGAGCTGTTCGGGATCTCGCCGCGTGAGGCGCTGGCGATGGACCCGCAGCAGCGGTTGCTGCTGGAGACGTCGTGGGAGGTGTTCGAGCGGGCCGGTCTGAATCCGGCGGGTCTGCGTGGCAGTCGGACCGGCGTGTTCGTCGGCACCAACGGCCAGGACTACACGACACTGCTGCGCCGTGCCGCCGAGGACATCGAGGGGTACGGCGGCACCGGCAGCGCGGCGGCGGTGGCTTCTGGGCGTCTCTCCTATGTCTTCGGCCTGGAGGGCCCTGCGGTGACGGTGGACACCGCATGCTCGTCGTCGTTGGTGGCGTTGCATCTGGCGGCGCAGTCGTTGCGGTCGGGGGAGTGCGACCTGGCGGTGGCCGGTGGTGTGACGGTGATGGCGACGCCGGGTGCGTTCGTGGAGTTCAGCCGGCAGCGTGGTTTGGCGGCGGACGGGCGGTGCAAGGCGTACGCGGACGCGGCCGATGGGACCGGTTGGTCCGAGGGTGTCGGTGTGCTGCTCGTGGAGCGGCTGTCGGATGCCCGGCGCAACGGCCACCGAGTGCTGGCGGTGGTGCGAGGTTCGGCAGTCAACCAGGACGGCGCCTCGAATGGCCTGACCGCCCCGAACGGGCCGTCGCAGCAGCGGGTGATCCGGCAGGCGCTGGCCACTGCGGGTCTGACGGCCGCCGACGTGGATGTGGTGGAGGGGCACGGCACGGGTACGCGGTTGGGTGATCCGATCGAGGTGCAGGCGTTGCTGGCGACGTATGGGCAGGGCCGGGAGACGCCGCTGCTGTTGGGGTCGGTGAAGTCGAACCTGGGTCATACGCAGGCGGCTGCGGGTGTGGCCGGTGTGATCAAGATGGTGATGGCGATGCGCCACGGCATGGTGCCGTCGACGCTACACGTGGACGCGCCGTCCGCTCAGGTGGACTGGTCCTCCGGCGCGGTCGAAGTGGTCGCGGAGGCCGCACCGTGGCCGGACACCGCGCGCACGCGGCGGGCCGGTGTGTCCGCGTTCGGAATCAGCGGCACCAACGCCCACGTCATCCTCGAACAGGCACCGGCGAAGACCCCGGCCCCCTCCCAGCCGCACGGTGCCGTCCCGGTGGTGCTCTCCGGCCGCACCGCCGAGGCGGTCGCCCGGCAGGCCGAGCGGCTGCGGACGTACGTCGCCTCCCGGCCGGACGTCTCGCTCGCCGACATCGCCCGCACCAGCCTGACCCGCCCCACCTTCGGCTTCGGCGCCGTGCTGTCTGCCGGCGACCGTGCGGCGCTCCTCGAGGGCCTGAAGCGTCCGGCCGTCGACGTCACCGCCGGCGACGGCCGCCTGGGCATGCTGTTCAGCGGTCAGGGCTCGCAGTGGCCCGGCATGGGCCGCGCGCTGCACGAGCGCTTCCCGGTCTTCGCGGCGGCGTGGGACGAGATCGCCGCGCGGCTGGACATCGACGGCGACGTGGACCGGACGGCCGTCGCCCAGCCGGCGCTGTTCGCCTTCGAGGTCGCCCTCTACCGGTTGCTGGAGTCGTGGGGCGTGGTCCCGGACGTGCTGATCGGTCACTCGGTCGGTGAGATCGCGGCCGCGCACGTGGCCGGTGTGCTGTCGCTGGCCGACGCCTGCCGGTTGATCGGCGCGCGGGCCGCCCTCATGCAGGCGCTGCCGGCCGGTGGCGCGATGGTCGCCGTGCAGGCGAGCGAGGCCGAGGTGGCGCCGCGCCTGTCCGAGCGGGTGCAGCTCGCCGCGGTCAACGGTCCCCGGTCGGTCGTGCTCTCCGGCGCCGAGGACGCCGTGCTGGCCGCGGCGCACGGGTTCCGGTCACGACGCCTGCGGGTCAGCCACGCTTTCCACTCGGCGCTGATGGAACCCATGCTCGACGACCTCGCCGACGTGGTCGACGGGCTCGAGTTCCACCCGCCGGCCATCCCGTTCGCCGGCAACCCGCCCGTGGACGAGCCGGCCTACTGGGTCCGGCAGGTTCGCGAGCCGGTCCGCTTCGCCGACGCCGTGGCGGCGTCCGGTGTGGACACCTTCCTCGAGATCGGCCCCGACCGCGCGCTCAGCGCCGTCACCGAGGGGGCGCACCCGGTGATGCGTCGTGGCGAGGGCGACGCGGGCCTGCTGCTCGCCGCGCTGGCCGCCGTCCACCTGCGCGGCGTCCGGGTCGACTGGGACGCCGTGCTCGCCGGCTCGGGCGGGCGGATCGTCGACCTGCCCACGTACGCGTTCGAGCACCGCCGCTACTGGCTCGACACTCGGACCGCCCCCGCCGAGCTGGCCGCCGCCGGCCTCGGCGCGGCCCGGCACCCGCTGCTGAGTGCCGTCGTGGCCGCGCCGGACTCCGACGGCGTGACGCTGACCGGCCGCCTGTCGGTCGCCGAGCACCGCTGGCTCGCCGACCACGTCATCGGCGACCGGGTCACCGTGGCCGGCACGGTGATCCTGGAGTGGCTGCTGTACGCCGCCGCCGCGACCGGCCGCGCTCAGGTCGACGAGATGGTGCTGCACGAGCCGATGGTCGTGCCCGAGCGGGGCGCGTTAATCGTCCAGGTCGTGGTCGCGCCGAGTGACGACGGCGGCCGTCACCCGGTCACCGTCTACGCCCGGGACACGGCGGACGGCGACTGGACCCGGCACGCCACCGGACTGCTCGGCCCGGCCGCCGATGACCCCGTCGCGGCCGGTGCGCAGGAGTGGCCGCCGGCCGGTGCCGAGCCGGTCGACCTGACGGACGCCTACCCGCGGCTCGCCGACGCCGGTTTCGCGTACGGGCCGTTGTTCCAGGGGCTGCGGGCCGCGTGGCGGCGCGAGTCCGAGGTGTACGCCGAGGTGGAACTGCCCGGCGAGGCCGGCGGCTATCTCGCGCACCCGGCTCTGCTCGACGCCGCGCTGCACGCCTGGGCCCTCGGCGAGACCGGCCGGCCCCGCCTGCCGTTCAGCTGGTCCGGCGTGCGGGTGCCGGTGCCGGGAGCCACCCTCCTGCGCGTGCGGCTGACGCCGAGCGGACCGGACACGCTCGCGGTGACCGCCACCGACGAGGCCGGCGCTCTCGTGCTGAGCTCGCGAGGCGTGACCGTGCGGCCGCTGCCGGCCGGACGTGCGGGCGGCCTGCTGCACACCGTGTGGGAGCCCGTGCCGGGCCCGGGCGCTCCGCTCGCGGACGTGGAGGTCCTCGACTTCCGCGCCACCACGGGCACGCCGGGCGACGTCCACGCCGTGGTGTGGGACGCCGTGACCGGTCTCCGCGACCGGCTGGCCGGCGACGACCGCACGGTGGTCGTCTGGACGGACGGCTGGGCCGGGGCGGCGGTGCGCGGGCTGACCCGCTGCGTCCAGCAGGAACATCCGGACCGAATCGTGCTGGTCGACGGCGGTGGCCCGGACGACCTCGCCCGGGCGGCCGGCACGGGCGAGCCCGAGATCCGCGTCCGCGACGGTGAGCTGTTCGCTCCTCGCCTGGTGGCGGCCGGGCCGGGCGGCGCCCCGGCCTGGGACGGCTCCGGAACGGTCCTGGTCACCGGCGGCACCGGCACGCTCGGCCGGGCCGTCGCGCGGCACCTTGTCGAGCGCTGGGACGCCCGTGACGTCGTGCTGGTGAGTCGGACCGGCGGCGCCCCGCCCGAGCCCGGAAGCGACCTGGCGGGCCGCGTCCGGGTCCGAGCCTGCGACGTGGCCGACCGCGATGCGCTGGCCCGGCTGCTGGCCGAGATCGGGCCGGTCCGGGTCGTGGTGCACGCCGCCGGCGTCCGTGACGACGGCGTGCTGGAATCGTTGACCGCCGACCGGGTCGCCGGTGTCCTGCGGGCCAAGGTGGACGGTGCGTGGCACCTGCACGACCTGGCCACCGAGGCCGAGATGTTCGTGCTCTTCTCATCGGTCACGGCCGCGGTCGGCTCGGCCGGGCAGGCCGCCTACGGCGCCGCCAACGGCTACCTCGACGGCCTGGCCGAGCACCGGCGCGCGACGGCACGCCCGGCCGTCTCGATCGGGTGGGGCATCTGGGCGGAGCGCAGCGCGATCACCGCCGGGCTCAGCGACGGCGACCTGGCCCGGATGGGCCGCCGAGGTCTGATCCCGCTCGCCACCGACGACGCGCTGGCCCGGTTCGACGCTGCGCTCGGCGCCGGCGAGTCGGAGGTCGTCGCGGTCGGCCTCGACCGGGCCGCCCTGCGCGCCGCGGCCCGGGAGGGGCGGCTCTCGCCGCGGCTCGGTCGGATCGTGTCGAAGCCGTCGGCCCTGGCCGCCAAGCCGTCGGCCGTGCCGGTCGGTGACCTGCTCGACCTGGTCCGCGCCGAGGTCGCCGAGGTGCTCGGGCACCGCACGCCCGATGCCGTGCCGGCCGGCCGAGCCTTCAGCGAGCTGGGCTTCGACTCGCTGACCTCGGTCGAGCTGCGCAACCGCCTGCGTGCCGCCACCGGCCGGTCGCTGCCGGCCACGCTGACCTTCGACTATCCGACGCCGCGGGCGCTCGCCGACTTCCTCGGCGGCGCACGGCCGGTGGCCGAGCCGGTGCCGGCGGGGACCGCCGAGAGCGGCGAGCCCATCGCGATCGTCGGCATGGCCTGCCGCTACCCCGGCGGCGTCCGCTCGCCGGAGGACCTGTGGCGGATGGTGGCGGACGGCGCCGAGGGCATCTCCCGGTTCCCCGGCGACCGCGGCTGGGATCTCGACGGCCTCTACGACCCCGACGCGTCCCGGCCGGGCACGACGTACGCCCGCGAGGGTGGCTTCCTCTACGACGCCGCCGACTTCGACGCCGGGTTCTTCGGCATCTCACCGCGTGAGGCCCTCGCGATGGATCCGCAGCAGCGGCTGCTGCTGGAGACCTCGTGGGAGGCGTTCGACCGGGCCGGCATCGACCCGGCGACGCTGCATGGCAGCCGGACGGGCGTGTTCGCCGGCGTCATGTACCACGACTACGCGGCCCGGCTGACGGCCGTGCCCGAGGACCTCGAGGGCTATCTGGGCAACGGCAGCGCCGGCAGTATCGCCTCGGGCCGGATCGCGTACACGTTCGGCCTCGAGGGCCCGGCGGTGACGGTCGACACGGCGTGCTCGTCGTCGCTGGTGGCGTTGCACCTGGCCGGGCAGGCGCTGCGCCAGGGCGAGTGCACGCTGGCGCTGGCCGGCGGAGTCACGGTGATGGCGACGCCGGGTGTGTTCGTCGAGTTCGCCCGCCAGCGCGGCCTCGCGCCGGACGGCCGGTGCAAGTCGTACGCGGACGCGGCCGACGGCACGGGCTGGTCCGAGGGCGTCGGCGTGCTGGTCCTGGAGAAGCTGAGCGACGCCCGCCGCAACGGGCACCGGGTGCTGGCGGTGGTGCGGGGCTCGGCCGTGAACCAGGACGGCGCCTCCAACGGCCTGACCGCCCCGAACGGGCCGTCGCAACAGCGCGTGATCCGCCAGGCCCTCGCCGGTGCGGGACTGCGGGCGACCGACGTCGACGCGGTGGAGGGACACGGCACCGGCACCCGCCTGGGCGACCCGATCGAGGCGCAGGCGCTGCTGGCCACGTACGGGCAGGACCGGGACGAGCCGCTGTGGCTGGGCTCGGTCAAGTCGAACCTCGGTCACACGCAGGCCGCCGCGGGCGTGGCCGGCGTCATCAAGATGGTGCAGGCGATGCGGCACGGGATCGTGCCGCGTTCGCTGCACGCCGGCGAGCCGTCGTCCCAGGTGGACTGGTCGGCCGGCGCGGTGCGGCTGGCCGCCGAGGCGTTGCCGTGGCCGGCCACCGGCAGGCCGCGGCGGGCTGGGGTGTCGAGCTTCGGGATCAGCGGCACCAACGCACATGTGATCCTCGAGCAGGCGCCGGCCGAGGAGCCTGTGCCGGCCGCCGCCGAGCTGCCGGTCGTTCCGGTGGTGCTCTCGGCGCACACACCGGGCGCGCTACGTGAGCAGGCGACCCGGCTGGCCGCGCTGCCGGACGTGCCGGTGACCGCGCTGGGCCACGCGCTCACCCGGCGTCCCGCGCTCGAGCACCGCGCCGTCGTGCTGGCCACCGACGACGCCGGCGAGTTGCGCCGTGGGCTGCGCGCCGTCGCCGCCGGCGAGCAACCGCCCGGGACCGTGCGGGGCACCGCCGGCGGCCGGACGGCGTTCCTGTTCACCGGGCAGGGCGCGCAGCGGGCCGGCATGGGCCGCGAGCTCTACCAGCGGTTCCCCGCCTTCCGCACGGCGCTGGACGAGGTGCTCGGCCGGCTCGGCGTCCGGGACGTGCTGTTCGGCGACGACCAGGACCAGCTCGACCGCACGGGCAACGCGCAGCCGGCGCTGTTCGCCGTCGAGGTGGCCCTGGCCCGGCTGCTCGAGTCGTGGGGGATCCGGCCGGGCCTGGTCGCCGGGCACTCGGTCGGCGAGATCGCGGCGGCCCACGTGGCCGGAGTGCTCTCGCTGGCCGACGCGGCCACGCTGGTGACCGCGCGCGGACGGCTGATGCAGGCCTTGCCACCCGGCGGCGCGATGGCGGCGGTCGAGGCGAGCGAGGAGGAGATCCGGCCGCTGCTCGACGACCGGGTGGCCCTCGCCGCGGTCAACGGGCCCAACGCCGTGGTCGTCTCCGGCGACGAGGACGAGGTGCTCCGCCGCTTCGCCGCCTACCGCGTCAAGCGGCTGCGGGTCAGCCATGCCTTCCACTCGCCGCGGATGGCCCCGATGCTCGAGGCGTTCGCCGAGGTCGTGCAGGGGCTGGACTTCGCGCCGCCGGCGGTCGACTTCGTGTCCACGGTGACCGGCGGCCTGGTCACCGGTGAGGTGGCCACCCCGCAGTACTGGATCGACCAGGTGCTGCGGCCGGTCCGGTTCGCCGACGCCGTGCGCGACCTGTACGAGCGTGGCGCCACCACGTACCTCGAGATCGGGCCGGACGGTGTGCTGAGCGCGATGGGCCGCGACTGCGTCGACGGCATCTTCGTCCCCGTGCTGCGGCGCGACCGCGAGGAGGGCCGGTCGGTGATGACGGCGGTGGCTGAGGCGTACGCGCACGGCGTCCCGATCGACTGGGACGCGGTCTTCGGCCACTCGCGGCCCGCGGCGGTCGAGCTTCCCCCGTACGCGTTCCAGCACCGCCGTTTCTGGCTCGCCGGCACGGTCACCGCCGGCGACGTCACCGAGGCCGGTCTCGCCGCGGCCGGGCATCCGCTGCTGGGCGCCGTGGTGCCGCTGCCCGGCTCCGGCGGACACCTGCTGACCGGCCGGCTGTCCCGCGACCGTCAGGGCTGGCTGGCCGACCACACCATCATGGGCACGACGCTGGTGCCCGGCGCGGTCTTCGTCGAGTACGCCCTGCGCGCCGCCCGCGAGGTGGGCTGCACCCGGCTCGTCGAGCTGACCCTGGAATCGCCGCTGGTGCTGCCGCCGGACGGCGGTGTGCCGATCCAGGTCACCGTCGACCCTGCCGCGGACAGTGGCGAGCGGTCGTTCAGCGTGTACGCGCGGCGGGGCACCGACTGGATCCGGTACGCCGGCGGGCGGATGGACGCCGGCGCGAGCGAGGCCACGGCGGCCGCATGGCCGGCCGACAGTGAGCCGGTCGACCTCACCGCGTTCTACCCCCTGCTGACCGAGCACGGTTTCGGCTACGGCTCCGCCTTCCAGGGGCTGCGCGCGGCCTGGCGGCACGGCGATGCCGTGCACGCCGAGGTGCGGCTGCCGGACGAACTGGCCGCGACGGCCGGCCAGTTCGGCGTGCACCCCGCGCTGCTGGACGCCGTCCTGCACGCCTCGGCACTGATCCGCCCCGAGGCCGGGCTGCCGTTCGCCTGGCAGGGCGTGCGGCTGGCGGCGAGCGGCGCCGCGGCGGTGCGGGCGCGGCTCTCGCAGCGCCCCGACGGTGCTCTCACGATCGTCGCCACCGACGAGGCTGGCAACCTGGTGTTCTCGGTCGACGCGCTGCTCATGCGCGCGGTGTCGGCCCGACAGCTGCGGGACGCGCGGCGCGCCGAGCGGCAGTCGCTGTTCAGGCTGGCTGAGCGGGCCGTGGCCGCCGGGCCCGCGACCGCACCGGCCACGGTGGTGGACCGGCTCGGCGCGCTGCCCGAGGCGGTGCCCGAGCTGGTCGCGCTGCCCTGCGACGACGTGCACGAGGCGCTGGCCGCGGTGCGGACATGGGTGCGTGACGACCGGTACGCGCGTGCGCGGCTGGTCGTGGTCACCGGAACCACCGGGGACTCGCTTGGCGCCGCCGCCGTCCGCGGGCTGGTGCGCTCGGCCCAGGCCGAGCATCCCGGGCGCTTCGTGCTGCTCACCGCGGACGACCCGGCGCTCGCCGGTGCAGCCGCGGCCACCGGGGAACCGGAGCTGATAGTGCGGCACGGCGTGCTGCACGCCCCGCGCCTCGAGACCGCCACCGGGCGGTCCGAGCCGCTGCCGTGGCGAGCCGACGGCACCGTGCTCGTCACCGGTGGCACCGGCGCCCTCGGCGTGGCCGTCGCTCGGCACCTGGCCGAGCGCGGCGTGCGGCATCTGCTGCTGCTGAGCCGGCACGGCGGCCCGGCCCCGGACCTGGGCCGGCCGGACGTCACCGTGACGGTCGCCGCCTGCGACGTCACCGACCGCGAGAGCCTGGCCCGGGTGCTCGACGGGATCTCGGCGGAGCGCCCGCTGACCGCCGTGGTGCACCTGGCCGCCGTGGTCGACGACGGTGTCCTGGAGGGGCTGACCGTCGAACGCCTGAACGCCGTGCTGGACCCCAAGGTGACCGGCGCACGTCACCTGCACGAGCTGACCCTCGGCCGGCCGCTGGACGCCTTCGTGCTGTTCTCGTCGACCACCAGCCTGTTCGGCGGTCCCGGTCAGGCGAACTACGCGGCCGCCAACGCCGCGCTCAACCAGCTGGCGCTGGACCGGCGCGCGGCCGGGCTGCCGGCCAACGCCGTGGCCTGGGGCCTGTGGGCGGACGACGGCGGCCTCGGTGGCCGGCTCGACGACAGCGACCGGCGCCGGATGGCCCGCTTCGGCATCGGGGCCCTGTCGGCCGACGAGGCGCTCGCGCTCTTCGACGCCGCGACCGGCGCCGACGAAGCCGTGCTGGCCGCGGTCGCCCTCGACCGGCCGGCGCTGGCCGCGCAGGCCCGGTCCGGCACGCTGCGGCCGCTGCTGCTCGACCTGGTGCCGGCGGCGCCGGCCGCACCGGCCGGGCCCGAGGCCGAGAGCGACCTGCGCGACCGCCTGGCCTCCGCGACCGCGGGCGAGCGTGAGGGCATTCTGCGCGGGCTGGTGCGGCGCGAACTGGCCGACGTGCTGGGCCACGACACGACCGCCGAGATCGCCGTCGGCCGCGGCTTCCTGGAATTGGGCCTCGACTCGCTGACCGCGGTCGAGCTGCGCAACCGGCTCGGCACGCGCACCGGGCTCCGGCTGCCCGCCACGGCGCTGTTCGACTACCCGAGCGTCGAGGTGCTCGCGCGGCACCTCGCCGGGTTGCTGACGCCGGAGACCGAGCCGGACGACGCCGACGCCGATCTGCGGCGGGCCATCAACGCGATCCCGCTCGACCGGCTGCGCGACGCCGGCCTGCTGGACGTGCTGGTGCGCCTGGCCAGAGGCGGCGGCGAGGACACCGGCGACGACGCCGTGGCGGCACCGGTCTCACCGGCGGCCGGGCCGCACGCGGTCGACGAGATGGAACTGGACGACCTGATCAAGCTGGCGCGTCACGACCAGCACGGCCGGGACTAGGGGGAGTCGATGACCCAGCACGACGAACAGCGCGTCATCCAGGCGCTGCGGGACTCGCTGAAGGAGGCCGACCGGCTGCGGCAGCGCAACCGGCAGCTGGTCGAGCAGTCGCACGAGCCGATCGCGGTCGTCGGCATGGCCTGCCGCTATCCGGGCGACGTCTGGGGGCCGGAGGACCTGTGGCTGCTCGTCGACGAGGGCCGGGACGCGGTCGGCGGCTTCCCCGGCGACCGGGGCTGGGACCTCGAGTCGCTCTACGACCCGGACCCGGACCGGGCCGGCACGTCGTACACGCGGCAGGGTGGGTTCCTCTACCAGGCGGCCGACTTTGACCCGGGCTTCTTCGGCATCAGCCCGCGCGAGGCGCTTGCCGTGGACCCGCAGCAGCGCCTGCTTCTCGAGATCTCCTGGGAGGCCCTGGAACGGGCCGGCATCGACCCCGGCCCGTTGCGCGGCGCGCCGGTCGGCACGTTCGTCGGGATCATGTACAACGACTACGCCACCCGGCTGCACCGGGCCCCCGACGGCTTCGAGGGGTACGTGGGCAACGGCAGCTCGGCCAGCGTCGCGTCGGGCCGGATCGCTTACACGTTCGGGTTCGAGGGCCCCGCGGTCAGCGTCGACACCGCCTGCTCGTCGTCGCTGGTGGCGGTGCACCTGGCCGCGCGGGCCCTGCGCTCGGGCGAGTGCTCGCTCGCGCTGGCCGGCGGTGTCACGGTGATGTCCTCGCCGGCGGCGTTCGTCGAGTTCAGCCGGCAGCGCGGCCTGGCGCCGGACGGCCGCTGCAAGTCGTACGCCGACGGCGCGGACGGCACCGGCTGGTCCGAGGGCGCCGGCATGCTCCTGCTGGAGCGGCTCTCCGACGCGCGGCGCAACGGGCACCCGGTGCTCGCGGTGATCCGCGGCTCGGCCGTCAACCAGGACGGCGCCTCCAGCGGGCTGACCGCGCCGAGCGGTCCCGCGCAGCAGCGGGTCATCCGCGCGGCGCTGGCCGACGCCCGCCTGTTGCCATCCGACGTGGACGCGGTGGAGGGGCACGGCACCGGCACCCCGCTGGGTGACCCGATCGAGGCGCAGGCGCTGCTCGCCACGTACGGCCAGGACCGGGACGAGCCGCTGTGGCTGGGCTCGCTCAAGTCGAACCTCGGGCACACCCAGGCCGCGGCCGGTGTCGGCGGGCTGATCAAGATGATCATGGCGATGCGGCACGGCGTGCTCCCGCGAACCCTGCACCTGGACCGGCCGAGCTCGCAGGTGGACTGGGATTCCGGGCAGGTGCGGCTGCTCGGCGCGCCCCTGCCGTGGCCGGGCACCGGACGGCCTCGCCGCGCGGCCGTGTCGGCGTTCGGTGTCAGCGGAACGAACGCGCACGTGGTCGTCGAGCAGGCACCCCCGGCGGAACCGGGAGAGCCGGCCGGGCCGGCCGGCTCGGTGCCGTGGGTGCCATGGGTCGTCTCGGCCAAGTCCCCGGCCGCGCTGCGGGCGCAGGCCGGACGCCTGCCGTCCGTGGCCGGTGACCCGGTCGACGTGGCCCATTCGCTGCTGACCACCCGGGCGCGGTTCGATCACCGCGCGGTAGTGCTCGGCGCCACCGTGGACGCGCTGCGGGCCGGCGCGGGCGCGCTGGCCGCCGGCCGGAGCGCACCCGGTGTGGTGCTGGGCCGAGCCGTCGCCGAGCCGCGCGTCGCCTTCGTCTTCCCCGGCCAGGGCTCGCAGTGGGCCGGCATGGCGCGCGAGCTGTCCGTCGGCTCGCCGGTCTTCGCGTCGGCCCTGGCCGAGTGCCGCGCCGCCCTGGCCGCACACGTCGACTGGGACCTCACCGAGGTGCTGGACGACCCGGACGCGCTGGCCCGGGTGGACGTGGTGCAGCCGGCGCTGTGGGCGGTGATGGTCTCGCTCGCGCGGATGTGGCGCTCGCTCGGCGTGGAGCCGTCGGCCGTGGCCGGCCACTCGCAGGGCGAGATCGCGGCGGCGTGTGTGGCCGGCGCGCTCTCCCTGGAGGACGGCGCCCGGATCGTCGCCCGGCGCAGCCGGGCGCTGCTGGGCCTGGCCGGCGAGGGCGGCATGGTGTCGGTGGCGCTATCGGAGCAGGAGATCGGCCCGCGGCTCGCCCCCTGGGCCGGCCGGCTGTCGGTGGCCGCGGTGAACGGGCCGTCCTCGGTCGTCGTGTCCGGCGCCGCGCAGGCCCTCGACGAGCTGCGCGCGGCGCTGGACGCCGACGGGATCCGCAACCGCCGGATCGAGGTGGACTACGCGTCCCACTCGCACCACGTCGACCGGGTGCGCGACGAGGTGCTCGCGGCAGCCGAGGGGATCCGGCCCGGCCCGGCGCGAATCCCTTTCCACTCCACGGTCCTCGGCGAGCCGATCGACACCACTGGGCTGGACGCCGGCTACTGGTTCCGCAACCTGCGCGAGCCGGTCCGCTTCGAGCCGGTGGTGCGCGGGCTGCTCGCCGAGGGCATCACCTGCCTGATCGAGGTGAGCCCGCACCCGGTGGTGACGGTCGGCATCCAGGAGATCATCGACGACAGCCCGGCCGCCGAGGGTGCGATCGCGATCGGCACGCTGCGCCGTCAGGAAGGCGGTCAGGCGCGAGTGCTCACCGCGGCGGCGGAGGCGTACGTGCACGGCGCCGGCGTCCGGTGGGAGGAGCTGCTCACCGCGGCCGCGCCGAGCCGGGTCGACCTGCCCACGTACGCCTTCCAGCGCGAGCGGTACTGGCTGGACGCTCCGGCCGGACCGGCCGTGGCGGCCGCGCGCCCGGCGCACGAGGACTGGAGCTACACGATCGCGTGGCGGCCACTGGCGATCGGTGCGGCGGCCCCGGTGCCCGGCCGCTGGCTGGTCGCCGGCGATCCGGCCGACCCGCTGGTCACCCGGGTGGCGGCGGCGCTGCGGGCGGCCGGCCTGGAGCCGCACCTGGCCGCGCCGGGCGAGCCGGTTCCGGACGGCCTGGCCGGGGCGCTGTTCCTGGCTGGAACGGCCGGTGACGACGCGGCCGCGGCCACCGCCGCGCTCCTGCGCGAGCTGGGGGAGAGCGGCGCCGACGCGCCACTGTGGTGCGTCACCTCGGGCGCCGTCTCGACCGGCCCGGAGGACCCGCTGGCGAACCCGGCCCAGGCCGAGGTGTGCGGGGTCGGCCGGGTCGCCGCGCTGGAACATCCGCGCCGATGGGGCGGACTGATCGACCTGCCGGCCGGCCCGGACGACCGCGCGATCGCCCGGCTCGTCGCGCTCCTCGCCGGTGCCGGGCAGCACGGCGAGGAGGAGATCGCCGTCCGCGACGGCGGGGCGCTGGTGCGCCGCCTGGTCCGTAAGCCGCTGGCCGAGGCGGCCGGGTGGCGGCCGCACGGCACGGTGCTGATCACCGGCGGCACCGGCCTGCTCGGCGCCCACCTGGCCCGTCGGCTGGCCGCCCGGGGCACACCGCACCTCGTGCTGGCCGGCCTGCGCGGCCCCGCGGCGCCGGGCGCCGCCGAGCTCGCCGCCGAGCTGACCGCGCTCGGCGCCCGCACCGACGTGGTGGCCTGCGACGTCGCCGACCGCGAGCAGGTGGCCGCGCTGCTGGACACCCTGCCCGGCCTCACCGCGGTGGTGCATGCCGCCGGTGTCCTGGCCGACGGCATGCTGGAGACGCTCAACCCGGAGCGGTTCGCCGCCGTCCGGGCGCCCAAGGTGGACGGCGCGCGCCACCTCGACGAGCTCACGGCCGACCGGCCGCTCGACGCGTTCGTGCTGTTCTCGTCGGTGGCCGGCAGCTTCGGAGCGGCGGGGCAGGGCAACTACGCCGCGGCCAACGCGCACCTGGACGCGCTGGCCCGGCAGCGCCGGCAGCGCGGACTCCCGGGCACCTCGATCGCGTGGGGATCCTGGGGCGCCGGCATGGCCGCGGACGTCGCCGAGCGGCTGCGGACCCGCGGCTTTCCCGCGCTCGACCCGGGCCTGGCCCTCGACCTGCTCGACCGCGCGATGGCCGCGGACGAGACCTACCTCGTGGTCACCCATGTCGAGTGGGACCGCGCGGCGCCGGTGTTCACGATGGCCCGGCCCAGCCCGCTGATCCGGGAAATCCCGGAGGCCCGCCGGGCCCTCGACGGCACCCGCGCGACGGGGGACGCCGGGTCGTCGGCCCTGGCGGCCCGGCTCGAGCAGGTGCCCGAGGACGGACGCGAGCGGGTCGTGCTCGAGCTCGTCCGGGCGGAGGCGGCCGTGGTGCTCGGCCACTCCGGCGCCGCCGCGATCGAGGCCGACCGGGCGTTCCGCGAGCTGGGCTTCGACTCGCTGGCCGCCGTGGAGCTGCGCAACCGGCTCTCCGCCGCCACCGGCCTCGGCCTGCCTGCCACCCTGGTCTTCGACCACCCCTCCGCCCGGACGCTGGCCCGTCACCTGCTCGGCCGGGTGACCGGCTCGGCCGGCGCGGTGGCGGTCACCAGCGCGCCGGCCCGCGCCGACGAGCCGATCGCGATCGTCGGCATGGGCTGTCGGTTCCCGGGCGGTGTCCGCACCCCCGAGGAGTTCTGGCAGCTGCTGGACGACGGCGGGGACGCGATCACACCGTTCCCGACCGACCGCGGCTGGAACCTGGCCCAGCTCTACGACCCGGACCCGGACCGGGCCGGGCGCACCTACGCCCGCGAGGGCGGCTTCCTGCACGACGCGGGCGACTTCGACCCGGCCTTCTTCGGCATCTCGCCGCGTGAGGCCCTCGCGATGGACCCGCAGCAGCGCCTGTTGCTGGAGACCTCGTGGGAGGCCGTGGAACGGGCCGGCATCGACCCGGCCACGCTGCGCGGCAGCCGTACCGGCGTCTACATCGGCGGCATGTACTCGTTCTACGGCGCCGCCACCCAGCCGAGCGAGCGCCTCGAGGCGCATCTGATGACCGGCGTGTTCACCAGCGTGATGTCGGGCCGGGTGTCGTACGTGCTCGGCCTCGAAGGCCCCTCGCTCACCGTCGACACCGCGTGCTCCTCGTCGCTGGTCTCGCTGCACCTGGCCGTCGAGGCGCTGCGCCGCGGCGAATGCGACCTGGCGCTGGCCGGCGGCGCCGCCGTGATGGCCTCGACCGGCGGCTTCACCGGGCTGAGCCGTCAGGGTGTGCTGGCCGCGGACGGCCGCTGCAAGCCGTTCGCGGCCGCCGCCGACGGCATGGGCATGTCCGAGGGGGCCGGCATGCTGCTGGTCGAGCGGCTCTCCGACGCCCGCCGCCACGGCCATCCGGTGCTCGCGCTGATCCGCGGCAGCGCCGTCAACCAGGACGGCGCGAGCAACGGCCTGACCGCGCCGAACGGGCCCTCCCAGGAGCGGGTCATCCGGCAGGCGTGGGCCGGCTCCGGCCTCGCCGGAGACGACATCGACGTGGTCGAGGCGCACGGCACCGGCACGAAACTGGGCGACCCGATCGAGGGGCAGGCCCTGCTCGCCAGCTACGGCCGCGACCGCGACCGTCCGCTGTGGCTGGGCTCGGTCAAATCGAACATCGGCCACACCGCGGCCGCCGCGGGCGTGGCCGGGGTGATGAAGCTCGTGCTGGCGCTGCGCCACGAGACCTTGCCGCGCACCCTGCACGTCGATTCGCCGACGCCGTACGTGGACTGGGAGTCGGCGACCGTCGAACTGCTCACCGGGGAACAGCCGTGGCCGCGCGGCGTGCGGACCCGGCGCGGCGCGGTGTCCTCGTTCGGCATCAGCGGGACCAACGCACACCTGATCATCGAGGAGCCGCCGCACGACCCGCCGGCCGTGGCCGCCCGCGTCGTGCCCCCGGCCGTTCCGCTCGTGCTGTCGGCCCGCGTCGAGCCGGCTCTGGACGAGGCGATCGAGCGGCTACGCGCCCGCTTGGCGGCGGATCCGGGGCTCGAGCCGGTCGACGCTGGCTATTCGCTGGTGCACGGCCGCTCGACCTTCGCGCACCGGGCGGTTCTGCTCGGCGACGCCGAAGCCGTACGGGGCGTGGCGATCGGCGACCGCCGCCCCGTCTTCGTCTTCCCCGGTCAGGGCGCCGAGTGGCCCGCCATGGGGCGCGAGCTGCTGGCCACCGTGCCGGCCTTCCGCGCGGAGGCCGAGGCGTGCGACGCGGCCCTGCGAGTCTTCACCGGCTGGTCCGTCCTGGAGGTGCTCACCGGCGACTCCGAGCTGCCGCTGGACCGGGTCGATGTCAAACAGCCCGCGCTGTTCACGATGATGGTGTCGCTGGCCGCGCTCTGGCGGTCGTACGGTGTCGAGCCCGCCGCGGTGGTCGGGCACTCGCAGGGCGAGATCGCCGCCGCGTACGTGGCCGGTGGCCTCACGCTGGCCGACGCGGCCCGCATCGTGGCCCTGCGCAGCCTGGCCTGGCTGGAGCTGACCGGGCGCGGCGGCATGGCCTCGCTGCTGCTGCCGGCCGAGGAGGCGGCCGCCCGCCTGACCCGCTGGGGCGACCGGCTGTCGGTGGCCGCGGTGAACGGCCCGGCGTCCTGCGCGGTGGCCGGCGACCCACAGGCGTGCGACGAGCTCGTGGCCGAGTGCGCGGCGGAGGGGATCCGCGCCCGGCGCATCCCCGGTGTGGACACGGCCGGACACTCCGCGCAGGTCGACGTGCTCCGCGACCGCCTGCTGGCCGACCTGGCCCCGGTCGCTCCCCAGGCCGGGCACGTCCCGCTGTACTCGACGGTGACCGGCGCCGAACTCGACATGACGACGATGGACAGCCGGTACTGGTACCGCAACATCCGCGAGACGGTCGACTTCCAGGGCGCGATGCGCTCCCTGGAGGCTGCCGGGCTCAACACGTACATCGAGGTCAGCGCGCATCCGCTGCTGAACCTGTCGATACAGGAGAATGTGGAGGCGGCACCCGGCCGGCCGGAGCGGGAGCCGGTGATCGTCTCGACCCTGCGGCGGGACGCCGGCGGACTGCGCCGGTTCCTCACCTCGGCCGCTGAGGCGTACGTGCAGGGCGTGGACGTGGACTGGGCCGTGCTGTACGCCGGCACCGGCGCCCGCCGGGCCGACCTGCCCACCTATCCGTTCCAGCGGCGCCGCTTCTGGCTGGAGACACCGGTCGCGGGCGCGGACGAGCCGGTCTCGTGGCGCTACACGGTCGCCTGGCCGGCTATCACCGGTTCGGCCGCGCCGGCCGGCACCTGGCTGGCCGTCGTACCGGAGGGCCTCGGCGAGCACCCGGTCCTGGCGGCTCTGACCGGCGCCGGCGCCACCGTGACGACGGTGGAGTGCTCCGACGCCGACCGGGAGAAGCTGGCCCTGCGCCTGCGGGCCGCCGCCGGCACCGCCCCGGTGACCGGGGTGCTGTCGCTGCTCGCCCTCGATGACTCGCCGGAGCTCTCGGCCGAGGGCGCCGCGGTCGGCACCACGGCCACGCTCGCGCTCGTGCAGGCGCTCGGCGATGCCGCGCTGCCCGCCCCGCTCTGGTGCCTCACCAGCGGCGCGGTGTCGACCGGGGCCACCGACCCGCTGCGCGATCCGGCCTCGGCGCAGGTGTGGGGCCTCGGCCGGACCGCGGCCCTCGAGCACCCGGACCGCTGGGGTGGCCTCATCGATCTGCCGGAGGTCCTCGACGAGGCGGCGCTGGCCCGCACGCTGTCCGTCCTCGGCGGACCGGAGGACCAGGTGGCGATCCGTGCGACGGGGGCCTACGGCTGCCGGCTGGAGCCCGCCGGGCCCGCCGGCGACCGGACGTGGCAGCCGTCCGGCACGGTCCTGGTCACCGGCGGCGCCGGCGCGCTGGGCGCACACCTGGCTCGTTGGCTGGCCCACAAGGGCGCACCGCACATCGTTCTGGCGAGCCGGCACGCGAGCGCCGCACCGGGCCTGCCCGCCTTGGCCGAGGAGGTTCGGCAGCTCGGCAGCCGGGTGACCGTGGCCGACTGCGACATGGCCGACCGCACCGCGCTGGCCCGCCTGCTCGCGGCCGTGCCCGCCGACGCGCCGCTGACCGCGGTCCTGCACGCCGCTGCCGTGATCGACGACGCGCGGCTCGACGAGCTCACCGCCGACCGGCTCACCCCGGTCTTCGCGGCCAAGGTGGCGGCCGTGCGAAACCTGCACGAGCTGACGGCGGATCTGCCGCTGGACGCCTTCGTGCTGTTCTCGGCAGCCGGCGGCACGTTCGGCAGCACCGGCCAGGCGGGTTACACGGCCGCCAACGCCTACCTGGACGCGTTCGCCCGGCAGCGGCGCGCGGCCGGGCGGCCGGTCACCTCGGTGGCGTGGGGGGCCTGGGGCGGCGGCAGCCTCGACGGACGCGACCAGGTGGAGGCCCGGCTGCGCAGCCGGGGAGTGCGGGCGATGGACCCGCGGACCGCGCTGGACCTGCTCGACCGGGCCGTCGGCGGCGACGAGACCTTCCTGCTGGTGGCCGACATCGAGTGGGACCGCTTCGCCGGCGGACTGGCCGCGCTGCGCCCGATGCCGCTGCTGACCGGCGTCCCGGCGGCCCGCCAGGCGCTGGCCGGGGCCGGCGCCGAGGACGGCGCCGCCGACCGGGACGCCGGCGCCGCGCTGCGCGAGCGGCTGGCCGCGCTCACCAACCCGGAACGCGAGGACGCGCTGCTCGATCTGGTGCGGACCACCCTGGCCGCCGTGCTCGGCTTCGCGACGCCGGACATGCTCGCCGCCGACGAACCGCTCACCTCGTTCGGGCTCGACTCGGTCATGGCCGTCGAGCTGCGCAACCGGCTCGGGCGCACGACCGGGCTCCGGCTGCCGGTCTCGCTGGTCTTCGACCATCCGACCTGCCGGGCCGTCGCTCACCGGCTGCACGACGAGCTGCGGCCGGACGCCGGCCCGGACGGCGCGGATCCGGCCACCGCGCTGCTCGACCAGCTCGAGAACCGGCTTCCGGCGATCGCGGCCTCCGCGCCGGCGCGCCGGGCGGTCACCGACCGGCTGCAGACGATGCTCGCGCGGCTGACCGGCGACGCGGAGGAGACCGCCGCCGACAACCTGACGGCCGCCTCCGACGAGGAGTTGATCGATTTCATCGGGAAGGAACTCGGGATCTCCTGATCCGCCCGCACCCGCTTTCCGACCCGGAGGAACGAACGACCATGGTGGACAAGGAACAGCTCAGCTACTACCTCAAGCGGGTCACGGCGGACCTGCAGGACACCCGGCGGCAGCTGCGGGCGGCGCGGGAGGAGCGACGTGAGCCGATCGCGATCGTCGGCATGGCCTGCCGTTACGCCGGGGGAGTGTCGTCGCCCGAGGACCTCTGGCGGCTCATCACGGCCGGCGGCGACGCGGTCGGTGAGTTCCCGGTCGACCGCGGCTGGGACCTGGACACGCTGTACGACCCGGACCCCGACCGGCCGAACACCAGCTACACCAACGAGGGCGCGTTCCTGTCCGGCGCCACCGACTTCGACGCCGGCCTCTTCGGCATCTCGCCGCGCGAGGCCCTCGCGATGGACCCGCAGCAGCGATTGCTGCTCGAGGTGTCGTGGGAGGCCCTGGAGCGGGCCGGCCTGGACCCGTCGGCACTGGCCGGCACCCCCACCGGCGTCTTCACCGGCACCAACGGCCAGGACTACGTGCGCCTGCTGATGACCTCGCACGAGTCCGAGTCGCTGGAGGGACACCGGCTGACCGGCAACACCGCGAGCGTCCTGTCCGGCCGGGTGTCGTACACGCTCGGCCTGGAGGGCCCGGCCGTCACGGTCGACACCGCCTGCTCCTCCTCCCTGGTGGCGCTGCACCTGGCCGCACAGGCGCTGCGGCAGGGCGAATGCACGCTGGCGCTGGCCGGCGGCGCCACGGTGATGTCGACGCCGGGCGCGTTCATCGAGTTCAGCAAGCAGCGCGGCATGGCGCCGGACGGTCGCTGCAAGCCGTTCGCCGACCAGGCCGACGGCACCGGTTGGGGCGAGGGCGTCGGCGTGCTGGTGCTCGAACGGCTCAGCGACGCGGTCGCCAACGGCCACCGGGTCCTCGCGGTCGTCCGCGGCAGCGCGGTCAACCAGGACGGCGCCAGCAACGGGCTCACCGCGCCCAACGGCCCCGCGCAGGAACGTGTCATCCGGGCCGCGCTGTCGGCGGCGGCCCTGGGTCCGGACGAGATCGACGTGCTCGAGGCGCACGGCACCGGCACCCGGCTCGGCGATCCGATCGAGGCCAACGCCGTGCTGGCCACCTACGGCCGCCACCACTCGCCCGAGCGGCCGCTGCTGCTCGGCTCGGTCAAGTCGAACATCGCGCACACGCAGGCCGCGGCCGGCGTGGCGGGTGTGATCAAGATGGTGCTCGCCCTGCGGCACGGAAGCGTGCCGGCCACCCTGCACGTGGACCGGCCCACCACGCACGTGGACTGGTCGTCCGGCTCGGTCCGGCTGCCCACCACGCTCACTCCGTGGCCCGAGCTGGACCGGCCGCGCCGCGCCGGCGTGTCCTCGTTCGGAGTGAGCGGCACCAACGCACACGTGATCCTCGAACAGGCGCCCGCGCCGGCCGCCCCGCCGGCTCCGGGGAACGGCCTGTTCGGCGCCGGGCCCGTTCCGCTGCTGCTGTCCGGGCACAGCGAGCCAGCCCTGCGCGAGCAGGCCGAGCGGCTTCTCGGCACGCTGGCCGGCACGCCGGAGCCCGGCCTGCTCGACGTCGCGGCGTCGCTGGCCACCACCCGGTCGGCGCGGCGGCACCGGGCCGCCGTGCTCGCCGCCGGCCCGGCCGAGGCCCGGCACGCCCTGGCCGAGCTGGCCCGCGGCGAGCGCCCGGCCACCGTGGCCGGCAACGGCCGGACCGCGTTTCTCTTCGGGGGCCAGGGCGCCCGCCACCTCGCCGCCGGTCGGGACCTCTACGAGCGGGTGCCGCGCTTCGCCGCCCACCTGGACGAGGTGTGCGCCGCGCTGGATCCGGTCGCCGGCTGGTCCGTACGGGAGGCGCTGTTCGCCGGCGACGGCCGGCTGGACCGGACCGAGCACGCGCAGCCGGCCCTGTTCGCGCTCGAGGTCGCGCTGGCCCGTCTCTGGCAGGACTGGGGCGTACAGCCCGACTTCGTCCTGGGTCACTCGGTCGGTGAGCTGGCCGCCGCGCACGTGGCCGGTGTCCTGTCACTCACCGACGCGGCCGTGCTCGTCGTCATGCGGGGCCGGCTCATGCAGGCGATGGCCCCCGGCGTGATGGTGACGGTGGCCGCCGCCGAGGACGAGGTGGCGCCGCTGCTGACCGGTGACGTGTCGATCGCCGCGGTCAACGGCCCGCGGTCGGTCGTCGTCTCGGGCACCGAGGAAGCGGTCACCGCGGTGACCGCCGCGCTGCCGGACCGCAAGGCGACCCGCCTGCGGACCGGGCACGCCTTCCACTCGGCCGCCATGGAGCCGATGCTGGCGGACTTCCGGGCGGTGGCCGAAGGGCTCGACTTCCAGCCCGCCCGCATCCCGGTGGTGTCCAACGTGACCGGCCGGCTCGGTGGTATCGGCACCGCCGACTACTGGGTCCGGCACGTCCGCTCGGCGGTGCGCTTCGCCGACGGCGTCGCGCTCCTGCTCGACCGGGAGGTGACCACGTTCGTCGAGCTCGGCCCGGACGCGGTGCTGACCGCGATGGCCGCCGCCTGCGTGCCGGCCGACCGCACCGGCGTCGCGTTGATCCCCACCCTGCGCCGTGACCGGCCCGAGCGCGACGGCGTGGTCGAGGCGATCGCGGCGGTGCACACCAACGGGAGCCGGGTGGACTGGGCGGCGGTGTTCGACGGCACCGGCGCTTGCGCGGTGGAGCTGCCCACGTACGCGTTCCAGCGTGAGCGGTACTGGCTGGAGCACCCGTTCTCGGCGACGGGCGACGTGACCCGGCTCGGCGTCGGCACTGTCGATCACCCGCTGCTCGGCGCCGCCGTCGGGCTGGCCGACGGCGACGGGCTCGTCCTGACCGGCCGGATCGCAGGCGCCGCCGGACCGGCCCTGGCCGACCCGCTGACCGCGGCCGCCGCAGTCGTCGAGCTGGCCCTGCACGCCGGCCGGCAGACCGGCTGCGACGAGCTCGCCGAGCTGACCGTGGAGGAACCGCTCACGCTGCCCGAGCGCGGCGCCGTGCAGCTGCAGGTGCTGCTCGGCGCGCCGGACGAGGCCGGGCGGCGGCCGGTCGGCGTGCACTCACGCGACGACCGGCCCGGTGCGACGTGGACCCGGCACGCCGCCGGCGCGGTCGTGCCCCGCACGTCGGAGCCGGCCGGCGCGGCCGCCAACGATCTCTGGTCGGAGGTGGCCCTACCCGCCGACCGGCTGCCGGAGGCCGTACACTTCGGCATCCACCCCGCGTTGCTGGCCGCCGCGGTCGCGATGGCCGAGCGGCTGCGGTCCGCCGGTGAGGGCCATGTGCGCCTGCCCGTCCACTGGCGCGGCGTGGTGCTGGCCGCGGCCGGCGCCGCCGCGGCCCGGGCCCACCTGACCGCGGCCGGTGACGACACGTTCGCGCTCGACCTGCGCGACGCCGACGGACGCCCGGTGTTCTCGGCGACGGCGGTCAGCACCGCCGACCGGCCCGTGCGGCACCGGCGCGGCGACTCGCTGTTCGTCATCGACTGGGCCGAGGTCCCGGCCGGGGAGACCCGGCACACCGGCGGCCCGGCCGCGATCGGCGAGACCGGCGTGTGCGGGGTGACACCGGCGTTCCCGGACCTCGCGAGCCTGACCGCCGCCGTGCACGACGGCGCCGCGGTCCCGGAGATCGTGCTGGCCGCCCCGGCCGGCTCCGGCTCGGTGCGCGCCACCGTCGGCGCCGCCCTCGACCTGGTGCAGGCGTGGCTCGCCGCGGACGCCCTGGAGCCGGCCCGGCTGGTGGTGGTCACCCGGGGCGCGACCGGAGCGGGCGCCGACCCGGCCGGTGCCGCGGCCTGGGGACTGCTGCGGTCGGCGCAGTCCGAGCACCCCGGGCGCCTCACGCTGCTCGACACCGACGGCGCCGAGGCCTCCGACCGGGTGCTGGACGCCGCCCTCGCTACCGGCGAACCTCAGCTGGCGCTGCGCGGCGGCCGGATCCTCGCGCCGCGGCTGGCCCGCATGCCGGAGCCGGTCGCGACCCGGGCCCCCGACCCCGACGGCACCGTCCTGATCACCGGCGCCACCAGCGGCATCGGCCGGCTGGTCGCCCTGCACCTGGTCCGGCGGCACGGCGTCCGGCGCCTCCTGCTGGTCAGCCGCAGCGGGGCGGCGGCACCCGGCGCGGCCGAGCTGCTCGACGACCTGGCCGCCGCCGGCGCCGAGACGTCGATTGTCGCGGCCGACGTCGCCGACCGCGATCAGCTGCGCGCCTGTCTCAAGCAGGTGCCGGCCGGCCACCCGCTCACCGCGGTGGTGCACAGCGCCGGCGTGGTCCGCGACGGCCTGCTCACCGCGATGACCCACGAGCAGATCGACGCGGTGCTGCGGCCGAAGGCGGACGCCGTCCGGCATCTGGACGAGCTGACCGCGGACCTGGACCTGGCCGCGTTTGTCGTCTTCTCCTCGGCGGCAGCCAGCATCGGCGCCGGTGGGCAGGCGAACTACGCGGCGGCCAACGCATTCCTGGACGCCTACGCGGCCCGCCGCGCGGACGCCGGCCGGCCGATGGTCGCCGTCGAGTGGGGACTGTGGGCCGAGCGTAGCGGGATGACCGCCCCGCTCGGCGAGGCGCACCAGGTCCGGGCCGGACGCGCCGGCATCCTGCCGATGTCCGCCGAGGAGGGCCTCGCGCTCTTCGACACGGTCTTCACCACCGTCGTGCCGCCCGTGGTCGTCGCGGCCCCGCTGGACCTGGCGGCCTGGCGCGCCCGGGCGGCTGCCGGCGAGCTGCCCCCGCTGCTGCGCGGCCTGATCGCCGCGCCGGCCCGCGCCGAGGCTCCCGCGGTGGCGGTGGCGGGGATGAGCGACGACGAGCGCCGCCGGACCATGCTCGGCCTGGTGCGCCGGCACGCGGCCGCCGTGCTCGGGCACGCCTCCTCCGAGGCCGCCGCACCGGACCGGCTCTTCAGCGACCTCGGCTTCGACTCGCTCACCGCCGTCGAGCTGCGCAACCGGCTGACCGCCGAGACCGGGCTGCGCCTGTCGGCCACGCTGATCTTCGACTATCCGACGCCGGCCCACCTCGCCGGCCACCTGGCCGCGGAGCTCGCGGGATCGGCAGCGGCGCCGGTCGCCACGACCGCGGCGGCCGCGGCCGACGAGCCGATCGCCATCGTCGGTATGGCCTGCCGCTTCCCCGGTGGCGTCGGGTCGCCCGAGGACCTCTGGAGCATGCTGGCCGACGGCCGTGACGGCATCGGGCCGTTTCCGGACGACCGGGGGTGGGACACCGACCAGCTGTTCGGCGAGGGACGCTCCGGGGTCGCGTACGGCGGCTTCCTCGACGGCGCCGCCGACTTCGATCCCGGCTTCTTCGGCATCTCGCCGCGCGAGGCCCTCGCGATGGACCCGCAGCAGCGCCTGCTGCTGGAGACGAGCTGGGAGTTGTTCGAGCGGGCCGGCATCGACCCGGCCACCCTGCGCGGGACCCGCACCGGCGTGTTCGCGGGCACCAACGGGCAGGACTACCCGCTGCTGCTCCAGGACCTGCCGGAGGAACTGGAGGGATACGTCGGCACCGGCAACGGCGCGGCGGTGTTCTCCGGCCGGGTGGCGTACACGTTCGGCCTGGAGGGCCCGGCGGTCACCGTGGACACCGCGTGCTCGTCGTCGCTGGTGGCGCTGCACCTGGCGGCGCAGTCGCTGCGGTCCGGGGAATGCGACCTCGCGGTGGCCGGCGGCGTCACGGTGATGGCGACGCCGATGCCGTTCGTCGAGTTCACCCGGCAGCGCGGCCTGGCGGTGGACGGCCGGTGCAAGTCGTATGCGGACGGGGCCGACGGCACCGGCTGGTCCGAGGGCGCCGGTGTACTGCTGGTGGAGCGGCTGTCAGATGCGGAGCGCAACGGTCACCGGGTCCTGGCGGTGATGCGGGGTTCGGCGGTCAACCAGGACGGCGCGTCCAATGGCCTGACGGCCCCGAACGGTCCGTCGCAGCAGCGGGTCATTCGGCAGGCGTTGGCGAACGCGGGCCTGACCGGCGCCGAGGTCGACGCGGTCGAGGGGCACGGCACCGGCACGCGGCTGGGTGACCCGATCGAGGCACAGGCGTTGCTCGCCACGTACGGGCAGGGCCGGGAGACACCGCTG
The DNA here is from genome assembly GCF_900090245.1 of Micromonospora halophytica. Classification (GTDB taxonomy): domain Bacteria; phylum Actinomycetota; class Actinomycetes; order Mycobacteriales; family Micromonosporaceae; genus Micromonospora; species Micromonospora halophytica. The sequence goes on along the minus strand of NZ_FMDN01000013.1, from coordinate 160,898 downwards.
CTGCTCGGGTCGATCAAGTCGAACCTCGGTCACACTCAGGCCGCCGCGGGCGTGGCCGGCGTCATCAAGATGGTGATGGCGATGCGGCACGGCGTGGTGCCGTCGACGTTGCATGTGGACGCGCCGTCGTCGCAGGTGGACTGGTCCTCCGGCACCGTCGAAGTGGCCGCCGAGGCCGTGCCGTGGCCCGACTCGGGCCGGTCCCGCCGAGCCGGGGTGTCGAGCTTCGGGATCAGCGGCACCAACGCACACGTGATCCTCGAACAGGCCGCACCGGAGGAGGCGGCACCGGCTGAGCGCCCGGACGACGTCGTGCCCTGGGTGCTGTCCGCGCCCTCCGAGGACGCCCTGGCCGCGCAGGCGGAGCGCCTCCTGGCCTACGAGGGCGATCCGTTCGACGCGGGCCGATCGTTGGTCACCACCCGCACCTCGTTCGGCACCCGGGTCGTCCTGCTGCCGGAGAGCGACGACGACCGGCCGGCTCTGCTGCGGGCCGTCGCCCGCGGTGCGGAGGCGCTGGGAATCGTCCGCGGCACCGCCGTCACCGGCTCCCGGGTGGCGTTCGTCTTCCCCGGGCAGGGGTCGCAGTGGGTCGGCATGGCGCGCGACCTGCTCGCCGCCGACGCCACCTTCGCCGAGCGGATGCGCGAGTGCGCGGCGGCGCTGAGCGACCACACCGACTGGTCGCTGCTCGACGTGCTCGACGACCCCGCCGCGCTGGCCCGGGTCGACGTGGTGCAGCCGGTCCTGTTCGCGGTCATGGTGTCGCTGGCCGGGACCTGGCGCGCGTACGGCGTCGAACCGGCCGTCGTCATCGGGCACAGCCAGGGCGAGATCGCCGCCGCCTGCGTCGCCGGCGGCCTGACCCTGGCCGACGCGGCCCGCGTGGTCGCGCTGCGCAGCCGGGCGCTGGCCGCGTTGGCGGGCCAGGGCGGCATGGCCGTCGTGCCGGCCCCGCCGGAGCAGGTCGCCGAGCGGATCCGGCCGTGGGGCGAGCGCCTCGCGGTCGCCGCCGTCAACGGTCCCGCCTCGGTCGTCGTCTCGGGTGAGACCGCCGCGCTCGACGAGTTCGTGGCCGCCTGCGGCGACCTCCGCGTCCGGCGGGTGGACGTGGACTACGGATCGCACTCCGCGCAGGTCGAACGGATCGAGCGACAGCTCGCCGAGGCCCTGGCCCCGATCCGGCCGCGTTCCTCGGCCACGCCGTTCTACTCGACGCTGACCGGAGAGCTGCTGGACACGGCCGCGCTCGACGCCGGCTACTGGTATCGCAACCTGCGGCACACCGTCCGGTTCGAGCCCGCGGTGCGCCTCGCGGCCGAGCACGGTCACACGGTCTTCCTCGAGGTGAGCCCGCACCCGGTGCTCGTGCCGGCGATGCGGGAGATCGCCGAAACCCTCGACCACGACGTCGCGGTGCTCGGCACGCTGCGCCGCGACGAGGGCGGGCCGCGCCGCTGGCGCACCGCCCTGGCCGAGGCGTACGTGCGGGGCGTGGCCGTCGACTGGGCCGTGCTCTACCCCGGCGGCCGGGTGGTCGACCTGCCCACGTACGCGTTCCAGCGCCGCCGCTTCTGGCCGGACACGCTGCTCGCGACCGCCGGGGACGTGACCGGGCTGGGGCTCACCGGGATCGGGCACCCGCTGCTGCGGACCGTGACCACGCCGGCCGACACCGACACCCGCCTGCTCAGCGGCTCGGTGTCGATGCGAGCGCACCCCTGGGTGGCCGACCACCGGGTGCACGACTCGGCGGTGCTGCCCGGCAGCGCCTACGTGGACATGGCGATCCGCGCCGGTGACGAGGTCTCCTGCCCGCGGATCGAGGAACTGGTCCTCGAGGCACCGTTGGTCGTGCCGGCTCAGGGCGCGGTGCGGCTGCAGGTCACGGTGGGCGCGCCGGACGAGGCCGGTCGCCGGAGCCTGGTCGTGCACGCCTGCCGCGACGGCGGCGACTGGGCCCGGCATGCCACCGGAGTGCTCGCCCCGGGCGCGGACCGGGCCCCCGAGGACCTCGCCGCCTGGCCACCGCCGGGTGCCACCGCGGTGCCGCTGGGCGATTTCTACGAGCGGGTGGCGGTGACCGGCATCGACTACGGGCCGGTGTTCCGCGGCCTGCGGGCGGCCTGGCGGGACGGCGACCGGGTCTACGCCGAGGTCGAGCTGCCGGAGGCGCAGCGCGGCGCGGCCGCCTCGTTCGGCCTGCATCCCGCGCTGCTGGACGCCGCGCTGCACGCCACCGGGCTCACCGCGGACCGCGACGGCGCCGCACGCCTGCCCTTCACCTGGTCGGACGTCGAGTTGTCGGCGTCCGGTGCCACCGCCGCCCGGGTGCTCATCACGCCGGCCGGCCCGGACGCGACGACGGTGCTGCTCGCCGACGGGACCGGGGCGCCGGTGGCGTACGTGGGCGCGCTGACCGCCCGGCCGGTCGCCGCCGGTGGCGTCGCCACCACCGCGCCGCTCTACGGCCTGGACTGGGTGGAGGCCGCCGAGCAGGCCGAGTCGGGGCGCTGGGCCGAGCTCGGCGACACCGGCCTCGGCGTCGGCGGCGACCGCTACGCAGACCTGGCCGGCGTGCTCGAGGCCGAGGAGCTGCCGGACGTGGTGTTCGCCGCCGCCCCGGCCACCTCCGGCGACGACGTTCCCGCCGCCGTCCACGAGAACACCCGCGCCGTGCTCGCGCTGCTGCAGTCCTGGCTGGCCGAGCCGCGGCTCGCCGGGGTCCGGCTGGTGCTGACCACCCGTGGCACGCTGGCCGACGCGGCCGTGCGGGGACTGGCCCGCTCGGCGCAGTCCGAACACCCCGGCTCCCTCGTGCTGCTGGACGCCGGCGCCGGGCCGGTGCCCCGCGCGGCCCTCGCCGTGGCCGCGGCGGGCGACGAGAACCAGCTCGCCGTCCGCGACGGCCGGGTGTTCGCGGCCCGGCTGGCCCGGCTCTCCGCGCCGGCCGGGGAGCGGCCCGCGCTCGGCGGCGGCACCGTCGTGGTCACCGGCGGCACCGGCGTGCTCGGCCGGCTCCTGGCCCGGCACCTGGTCACCGCGTACGGTGTCCGCCATCTGCTGCTGCTGAGCCGTGGCGGCGGGAGGGTCGAGGGCCTCGACGCCGACGTGACCGTCCGGGCGTGCGACGTCGCCGACCGGGCCGACGTGGCCGCCGCGCTGGCCGCGGTGCCGCCCGAGCACCCGGTGACCGCCGTCGTGCACGCGGCCGGCGTGCTGGACGACGGCCTGATCGGATCGCTCACCCCGGACCGGCTCGACGCGGTGCTGCGGCCCAAGGTGGACGCCGCCTGGCACCTGCACGAGCTGACCCGCGACCTGAACCTGACGGCGTTCGTGCTGTTCTCGTCGGCGGCCGGCACGCTCGGCAGCGCCGGACAGGGCAATTACGCGGCCGCCAACGCGTTCCTCGACGCGCTGGCCGCCCACCGCCGGGCGCTGGGACTGCCGGGGCAGTCGCTGGCCTGGGGGTTCTGGGCCGACCGCACCGGGCTCACCGGCCGGCTGGCCGGCCGCGACCTCGACCGCCTGACCCGTACCGGGATCCGCCCGCTGCCGGCCGCCGAGGGCCTGGCCATGTTCGACGACGCGCTGAGCCGGGACGTGCCGGTCGTGGTGCCGGTCGCCTTCACCGGCGCCGGCGCGCGCGGCCGGCAGCAGCCGGTCCCGCCGCTGCTGCGCGGCCTGGTCCACGGGCCCGCCCGGCGCACGGCCGGGCAGGCGGAGGACGGCGACACGTTCCGCCGCCGGTTGCTCGGGCTGCCGGAGCGCGAGCGCGACGAGCTGATGCTCGCGCTCGTCCGCGGCCACGTCGGCGCGGTGCTCGGCCAGGACGGCCCGGACGCCGTTCCCCCGGGCCGGCCGTTCCAGGAGCTGGGCTTCGACTCGCTCACCGCGGTCGAGCTGCGCAACCGCCTGGCCGGCGCGATCGGCCGGCGCCTGCCCGCCACGCTGGTCTTCGACTTCCCGACCGCGGCCGAGGTCGCCCGCCACCTGGTCGACGAGCTGGCCGGCGGGACGGTCCCGGCCGCCGCCCCGGCCACCACGGGCACCGCCGGCGATCCGATCGCGATCGTCGCGATGAGCTGCCGCTATCCCGGCGGCGTGCGGACACCGGAGGATCTCTGGCAGCTGGTCCTGGACGAGGTCGACGCGATCTCGGAGTTCCCGTCCGACCGCGGCTGGGACCTCGACCGGCTGTTCGACACGAGCCGCACGGTGCGGTCGTCCGCCCGCGAGGGTGGCTTCGTGCACGACATGGCCGACTTCGACCCGGACGCGTTCGGCATCTCGCCGCGCGAGGCCCTCGCGATGGACCCTCAGCAGCGGGTGCTGCTGGAGACGGCGTGGGAGGCGTTCGAGCGGGCCGGCATCGACGTCACCTCGCTACGCGGCACGCCGACCGGCGTCTTCGCCGGGGTGATGTACCACGACTATGCGTCCCGCCTGCACGACGTGGTGCCCGACGAGTTGGTCGGCTATCTGGGCAACGGCAGCGCGGGCAGCGTCGCGTCGGGCCGGGTGGCCTACACGTTCGGGCTGCAGGGCCCCGCCGTGACCGTCGACACGGCCTGCTCGTCGTCGCTCGTGGCGCTGCACCTGGCCTGTCAGTCGCTGCGCCAGGGCGAGAGCTCACTGGCGCTGGCCGGCGGTGTCACGCTGATGTCCAGCCCGGCGGTGTTCGTCGAGTTCAGCCGGCACGGCGGGCTGTCCAACGACGGCCGGTGCAAGTCGTTCGGCGCCGGCGCGGACGGGACCGGCTGGTCCGAGGGCGCCGGCATGGTGCTGCTCGAACGGCTCTCCGACGCCCGCCGCAACGGCCACCCGGTGCTCGCCGTGATCCGCGGCTCGGCGGTCAACTCCGACGGCGCGTCGAACGGCCTCACCGCGCCGAACGGGCCCGCGCAGCAACGGGTCATCCGGCAGGCCCTGGCCGGGGCGGGGATCTCGGCCGCCGAGGTGGACGTCGTGGAGGCACACGGCACCGGCACCCGGCTCGGCGACCCGATCGAGGCACAGGCGCTGCTCGCCACCTACGGCCAGGACCGGGACGAGCCGCTGCTGCTCGGCTCGGTCAAGTCGAACCTCGGGCACACGCAGGCCGCCGCCGGCGTCGCCGGCGTGATCAAGACCGTGCTCGCCCTGCGGCACGGCGTGGTGCCGCGCACGCTGCACGCCGACGAGCCGTCGCCGCAGGTGCCCTGGGAGAGCGGCGCCGTGCGGCTGGCCACCGCGCGCACGCCGTGGCCGGAGCGCGGCCGGCCCCGCCGCGCCGGCGTCTCCGGGTTCGGCGTGAGCGGCACCAACGCGCACGTCATCCTCGAAGAGGCCGATCCCGCCCCGGCGCACACCCCCGAGCCGGCGCCCGGGCCGCTGCTGCCGTGGCTGCTGTCCGCGCGGACCCGGCCGGCGCTGCGCGCGCTGGCCGGCCGGCTGCGCGGTCACCTCGGCCAGGACCCGAACGCCGTCGCCGCCACGCTCGCCACCTCTCGCGCGGGCCACGACCAGCGGGCCGCGATCGTGGCCGCGGACGCCGGCGCGCTGGCCGCCGGTCTCGCCGCGCTCGCCGCCGGGTCGCCCGCGCCAGGGGTGATCGAGGGAACGGTCACCACCAGCGGCCTGGCGTTCATGTTCTCCGGCCAGGGCGCGCAGTACGCCGGGATGGGACGCCGCCTCCACGAGACGTTTCCGGCCTACGCAGCCGCGTTCGACGCCGTGGCCGCCGCGTTCGGCGATCCGCTGGTGCTCGACGGCACGGCACTGGACATGACCCGGCACACCCAGCCCGCGCTGTTCGCCGTCGAGGTCGCGCTGGCCGCGCTGCTGCGCGACTGGGGGATCCGGCCGGACCGGCTGATCGGGCACTCGATCGGCGAGATCTCGGCCGCGCACGTGGCCGGGGTCTTCTCCCTCGCCGACGCCTGCCGGCTGGTCGCGGCCCGCGGCCGGCTCATGCAGGACCTGCCGGCGGGCGGCGCGATGGCCGCGATCCAGGCGCCGGCCGGCGAGGTGGCCGCGACGCTTCCCGCGATGGTCGGCGTGGCCGCGGTCAACGGGCCGTCCTCGACCGTGATCTCGGGCGAGAGCGGGGCCGTCGAGCGCGTGACCCGGCTCTGGGCCGGGCGCGGCCGGCGGACCCGCCGGCTGCGCGTGAGCCACGCCTTCCACTCACCGCTCATGGACCCGATGCTGGCCGACTACGAGCGGGTGGTGCGCGAGCTGCGCCCGGCCGCTCCGACCCTGCCCGTGGTGTCCACGGTGACCGGTGAGGTGCTCACCGCCGAGCAGGCCACCTCGGCCGAGTACTGGGTGGAACAGGTCCGGGCCACCGTGCGGTTCGCCGACGGCGTCCGGGCGCTGGACCAGCTCGGCACCGGCACGTTCCTCGAGGTGGGCCCGGGCGGCGGCCTGGCTCCGCTGGTCGCCGAGACGCTCGGTGGGGATGTCGCCTCGCTCGCCGCGCTGCGGTCCGACCGGGACGAGACGGTGACGGTGCTGTCGGCTGTCGCCGGCCTCTACGTCCGCGGCGTCCCCCTGGACAGCGCACGGTTGTTCGGCGCCGAGGGCCCGCGGGCAGACCTGCCCACCTATCCGTTCCAGCGCCGCCGTTTCTGGCTCGAACCGCACGCCGTCGCGGCACCCGTGAGTGTCGGTGCCGGCCGGTACCGCGAGCATTGGCGGGAGCTCGCCGAGCCGGAACCCGGCACGCTGGAGGGCACCTGGCTGCTCGTCGGGCCGGACGACGCGGGCATCGGGGCCACGCTGGCCGCGCGCGGCGCGCGGATCCGCACCGCCGCGACGGACGGCGACCTGGCCGGCCACGGCGACGTGACCGGCGTGCTCTCGCTGCTCGCCCTCGACGACCGGCCCTCACCGGAGCACCCCGTGGTCCCGCTCGGCGTGCCCGCGACGCTCGCGCTGATCGACCGGCTGGCCGAGGCCGGGGTCCAAGCCCCGGTGTGGAGCGTGACCCGCGCGGCGACGGACGCCGGCGGTGGCGCGGACGCGCCGGTGCGGCCCACGCAGAGCCTGCTGTGGGGCCTCGGCCGGGTGATCGCGTTGGAACGCCCGGACCGGTGGGGCGGTCTCGTCGACCTCCCCGCCGACCCGGATGCCGCGTCGCTGGCCCGCCTGGCCGGCGTGCTCGGTGGGCCGGAGGACCAGGTCGCCCTGCGGCCCGGCGCGGCGTATGCGCGCCGGCTGGTCCGGGCGCGGCCGGTGGCGGACGGCCGGCCACCGTGGACGCCGCGCGGCACCGTGCTGATCACCGGCGGCACCGGCGCGGTGGCCGGGCACATCGCGCGGCACCTGGCCGAGGCGGGAGTTGAGCACCTCGTCCTGCTGAGCCGTCGCGGTCCCGACGCGCCCGGCGCGGACGAGCTCGCCGCCGGCCTGCGGCGCCGCGGTGCCGAGGTGACGCTGATCGCCGGTGACGTGGCCGACCGCGGCGTGCTCGAGGCCGTGCTGGCCGAGCACCCGCCGGCCGCGGTGATCCACGCGGCCGGCCTGAGCACCGTGGCCCCGCTGGCCGGAACGGATCCGGCCGCGTTCGCCGCTGTCATCGAGGCCAAGGTGGCCGGTGCGGCTCACCTGGACGAGCTGCTGGCCGACCGGCCGCTGGACGCGTTCGTCCTGTGCTCCTCGATCGCCGCCACCTGGGGAGCCGGCGGCCAGGGCGCGTACGCTTCGGCCAACGCCTTCCTGGACGGCCTGGCCCGCCGGCGGCGGGCGCTCGGCCGGGCCGCCACGTCGATCGCCTTCGGCGCGTGGGCCGGTGACGGCATGGCCGACCGGGACGAGTTGGTCCGCCGCGGGGTTCTTCCGATGGATCCGGAGCACGCGGTGGCCACCCTCGTGCGGGCGGTCGGGAACGGCGACACCACGGTCACCGTGGCCGACATCGACTGGGCCCGGTTCGCCCCGCTGTTCGCCTCGGTCCGGCCGGCGCCGCTCTTCGGCGACCTGCCGGAGGCCCGGGACGCCTCGGCCGCGCCCACGCCGGCCGTGAACCTCGACGGACTTTCCGGGCCACGCCGCCACCGGCGGGTGCTGGACCTGGTCCGGGCCCACGCTGCGGCCGTGCTCGGGCACACCGACCCGATCCCGGCTGACCGCGGGTTCCAGGACCTCGGCTTCGACTCGCTGATCGCGGTCGAGTTCCGCAACCGGCTCGCCACGGCCACCGGGCTGGCCCTGCCCACCACGCTCGCCTTCGACTACCCGGCGGCCGGTCCGCTCGCCGATCATCTCCTCGCGCAGCTGACCGGGGCCGGCGAGCCCGCCGCCGACGAGGTGGGTGAGCGGCCGGGCACGGACGAGCCGGTCGCCATCATCGGGATGGCGTGCCGATTCCCCGGCGGCGTCCGGTCCCCCGACGACCTGTGGCGCCTGGTCCGCGACGGGACCGACGCGATCTCCGAGTTCCCGGGCGACCGGGGCTGGGACCTCGAGGCGCTCTACGACGCGGACCCGGAGCGCGCCGGCACGTCGTACACCCGCGAGGGCGGCTTCCTCAGCGACGCGCCGGGCTTCGACGCGGGCTTCTTCCGGATCGGTCCGCGCGAAGCGCTGGCGATGGACCCCCAGCAGCGGCTGCTGCTGGAGACGGCCTGGGAGGCGGTGGAGCGGGCGGGCCTCGACCCGCACGGGCTGCGCGGCACCCGCACGGGAGTCTTCGTCGGCACCAACGGGCAGGACTACGCGTTCCTGGCGCACGCCTCCGGCGAAGACCTCGGCGGCTACGTGGGCACCGGCAACGGCGCGGCCGCGGTCTCCGGCCGCGTCTCATACACGTTCGGCCTGGAGGGCCCGGCGCTCACCGTCGACACGGCCTGCTCCTCGTCGCTGGTGGCGCTGCACCTGGCCGCCCAGTCGCTGCGCCGTGGCGAGAGCACGCTGGCGTTGGCCGGCGGGGCCGCGGTGATGGCCACCCCGGCGGCCTTCGTCGAGTTCAGCCGGCAGCGCGCGCTGGCCCCCGACGGCCGCTGCAAGCCGTTCGCCGAGGAGGCGGACGGCACCGGCTGGGGCGAGGGCGTCGGCGTCCTGCTGCTCGAACGGCTCTCCGACGCGCGCCGCAACGGCCATCGGGTGCTCGCCGTGGTCCGCGGCTCGGCGGTCAACCAGGACGGTGCCAGCAGCGGATTCTCCGCGCCGAACGGGCTGGCGCAGCAGCGGGTGATCCGCGGGGCGCTCGCCGACGCCCGGCTCGAGGCGGCCGACGTGGACGCGGTCGAGGCGCACGGCACCGGCACCGCTCTCGGCGATCCGATCGAGGCGCAGGCGCTGCTGGCCACCTACGGCCGGGACCGGGCGCGCCCGCTGCTGCTGGGCTCGGTGAAGTCGAACATCGGCCACACCCAGGCGGCCGCCGGCGTGGCCGGCGTGATCAAGATGGTGCTGGCCATGCGGAACGGCATGCTGCCGAGATCGCTGCACGCCGAGCGGCCGACCTCGCACGTGGACTGGTCGTCCGGCGCGGTCGAGCTGCTCAGCGACGCTGTGGCCTGGCCCGAGACCGGCCGCCCGCGCCGGGCCGGAGTCTCGGCCTTCGGCGTGACCGGCACGAACGCGCACGTCGTGCTCGAAATGCCCGCCGAACCCGAACAGGAGCGGCAGCCGGGACGGCTTCCCGCCATCCCGTGGGTGGTCTCCGCCCGCGACGAGGCCGCCCTGGCCGAACAGCTCGCGCGGCTGGCGGAGGTGCGGGCGGACCCCGTCGATGTCGGCTACACGCTCGCCGCCGGCCGGGCCACGATGGAGCACCGCGCGGTCCTGATCGGCGCCGACCGCGGCGAACTGCTGCGTGCGGCCGAGGCCGGGGCCGGTGTGACCGGCCGGGCCCGGCCCGCCCCGAAGGTCGTGTTCGTGTTCCCCGGACAGGGCGCACAGTGGGCCGGCATGGCCACCGAGCTGCTGGCCACCTCGTCGGTCTTCGCCTCCCGGATGGCCGAGTGCGCCGCAGCTCTGCGCCCGTACGCGGATTGGTCCCTGCACGACGCGCTCACCGACGCCGCGGCGTTGGCCCGCGTCGACGTCGTGCAGCCGGTGCTGTTCGCGGTGATGGTCTCGCTGGCCGAGGTGTGGCGCTCGTGGGGAGTCGAGCCGGACGCGGTGATCGGCCACTCGCAGGGCGAGATCGCCGCCGCCGTGGTCGCCGGGGCGCTGTCGCTCGACGACGGCGCCCGCGTGGTGGCGCTGCGCAGCCGCGCCCTGATCGCGCTGGCCGGCCGGGGCGGCATGGTGTCGGTGGCGGTCTCGGCCGAGCGGGCCCGGGAGCTGATCGGCGACGGCCTCTCGCTGGCCGCCGTCAACGGCCCTGCCTCGGTGGTCGTGTCGGGCACGCCGGCGGCGCTGGACGAGCTCGTCGACCGGACCACCGCGATGGGCATCCGCACCCGGCGGATCGAGGTCGACTACGCCTCGCACTCCGCGCTCGTCGAGCCGATCCAGGCCGAGGTCCTCGAGGCCCTGGCGCCGGTGCGGCCGCGCGTGGCCGAGGTGCCGTGCTACTCGACGGTGACCGGGGAGCCAGCCGACACGACGGAGTGGGACGCGGGCTACTGGTACCGCAACCTGCGCGGCACGGTCCGCTTCGAGGCCGCCGCGAAGGCCGCGGCCGGTGCCGGGCCGGCCTGCTTCGTCGAGGTCAGCCCGCACCCGGTGCTCGCGGCGGCGGTGCAGGAGCTCGACGGGGACGTGCTGGCCTGCGGCACTCTGCGCCGGGGCGAGGGCGGTGCCCGCCGCCTGCTCGAGTCGGCCGCCGAGGCCTTCGCTTACGGCGTACCGGTCGCCTGGCCACGCGTGTTCGACGGCACCGGGGCACGCCCGGTGGAGCTGCCCACCTACCCGTTCCAGCACGAGCGCTACTGGCTCACGGTGACTCCCGCCCGCACCGGCCTGCTCCAGGTCGACTGGCCGGCACTGCCGGCCGCCCCGGCGGCGCCGGGGCGCTGGGCCGCGCTCGGCGGTAACTGGGACCTACCTACCTACCCGGATCTCGCCGCGCTCCGCGACGCGGGGCCGGTTCCCGACGTCCTGCTGGCGCGCGCCGTGGACGTCCGGCAGGTGCTGGCGCTGGTGCAGGGATGGCTCGCCGACGAGGCCACAGCCGCCCGCATGCTGGCCGTCGTGACGTCGGGCGCGGTCGCGACGGCGCCCGGCGAGGACGTGACCGACCTGGACGCCGCCGCAGTGTGGGGCCTGGTCCGCTCAGCGCAGTCCGAGGAGCCCGGCCGGATCGTGCTCATCGACGCCGAGCCGGCCGTCCCGGTCCCCGTGCTGGCCGGCGCGCTGGCCACCGGCGAGCCGCAGATCGCCGTGCGCGGTCCGGGACTTCGCGCGCCGCGCCTGGCGCCCGTCCCTCCGGCGACCACGGCCAAGCCTCCGCTGCACCCCGACGGCACGGTCCTGGTCACCGGTGGCACCGGCGGCCTCGGCGCCCTGGTCGCGCGGCACCTGGCCGAGAAGCACGGAGTGCGGCACCTGCTGCTGCTCAGCCGCCGCGGCGGCCCGGCGCCGGAGATCGACGCGGACGTCACCGTGCGGGCCTGTGACGTGGCCGACCGCGCCCAGCTCGCCGCCGCACTGGACGCGATCCCGCCCGAGCACCCGCTGACCGCGGTCGTGCACGCGGCGGGTGTCCTCGACGACGCGCTGATCAGCTCGCTGCGCCCGGACCAGCTGGACGCGGTGCTGCGGCCGAAGGTGGACGGCGCCCGGAACCTGCACGAGCTGACCCGCGACCGGGACCTCGCCGCCTTCGTGCTCTTCTCCGCGGCCGCCGGCGTCCTGGGCAACCCCGGCCAGGGGAACTACGCGGCCGCGAACACCTTCCTGGACGCGCTGGCCGCGCACCGGCGGGCGGGTGGGCTGCCCGCCGTGTCGATGGCCTGGGGCCTGTGGGCCGACGCCACCGCGATGACCGGCCACGTCGCCCGTGACCTGTCCCGGCACGGTGGCGTGGTGCCGCTGACCGCCGAAGCCGGGCTCGCGCTGTTCGACCGGGCGCTCTCGGCCGGCTCCGCCGCGGTGGTGCCGATGCCGGTCGACCTGGCGGCGCTGCGCGCCCAGCACCGGGCCGGCCTGCTGCCGCCGATCCTGGCCGGCCTGCCCGGCGAGCGGCGGGACCGGTCGGTGGAGGAGCCGCCGGCCGCGGACTCCGGCGCGTTCCTCAGCCGCCTGCGGGCCGCCGGCCCGGCCGACCGCGAGGAGATGGTGCTCGAACTGGTGCTCGGCGCCACCGCCACGCAGCTCGGCTACGCCGATCCCGGCCGGCTCGAACCGGCACGCAGCTTCGTCGAGCTCGGGCTGGACTCGCTCGGCTCTGTCCGGTTGCGCAACCAGCTGGCGGCCGGCTGCGGCGTGCGCCTCTCGGCCGGCCTGATCTTCGAGCACCCGACGCCCGCCGCGCTCGCCCAGCACCTGCACGCCGCGCTGGTGCCGGCCGAGCCGCCGGCGACCGCCGACAGCGACATCCCCGCGGACGTGGCGGCCGCGCTGATGGTGCTGGAGGAGCTCACCAAGCTCGACGGCGCGGTCACCGCGCTGCCGCCCGACAACGCGGCCCGGACGCGGATCACCACGCTGCTGCGGACGCTGACCGACAAGTGGGGGAACGACTGACGTGAGGGAAGACATTGTGCAAGTCGCCGGGGTTGGCTTCGGGCCGTCCAACCTCGCGCTCGCGATCGCGCTGCGCGAGTGCCGCCCGGCCGGGACGGGGGCGGTCTTCTTCGAGCGGCAGCCGTCGTTCGGATGGCACAGCGGCATGCTGCTCGATGACGCGACCATGCAGATCTCGTTCCTGAAGGACCTGGTGCTGCTGCGCAACCCGGTCAGCTCGTTCAGCTTCCTGGCCTATCTGCATGACCGCGGCCGGCTCGCCGATTTCATCAACCACCAGACGCTCGTGCCCTCCCGTCTGGAGTTCCACGACTACCTCCGGTGGGCGGCCGAGCGGGTCGGCGGCGTGGTCCGCTACGACAGCGAGGTGCTGGCGATCCGCCCGGTCTCCGGTGACGGCGTGGTGGACCAGCTGGAGCTGGTGGTGCGCGACGGTGCGCACCGCGAGCCGTACGTGTGCCGGGCGCGCAACGTCGTGCTCGCGACCGGCCTGCGGCCCCGGCTGCCGGACGGCGTGCGGGCCTCCGACCGGGTCTGGCACAGCGCGGACTACCTGCACCGGCTGGCGGGGCTGCCGCCGGAGGCGACCGGCAGCTTCACCGTGGTCGGGTCCGGGCAGAGCGCCGCGGAGATCACCAATGATCTGATGTCGCGCTTCCCGGAGGCGACCGTCCACGCCGTGTTTCCCCGGTACGGCTACAGCGTGGCCGACGACAGCCCGTTCACCAACCGGATCTTCGACGCCGCCGCGGTCGACGACTACTACCTGGCTGCTCCGCCGGTGCGTGAGTCGTTGATGAACTACCACGCCAACACCAACTACTCGGTCGTCGACCTCGACCTGATCCGTGCGCTCTACCGCCGCCAGTACCAGGAGCGCGTGCGCGGGGTGGACCGGCTGCGGATCGTCAACGTCTCGCGGGTGCGGCAGGTCCGCGAGAGCGGCGGCGGGGTCTCGGTCGACGTCGAGTATCTGCCCACGGGTGAACGCACCGACCTGCGCAGCGACGTTGTCGTCTTCGCCACCGGGTACCGCCCGCTGGACCCGCGGCCGTTGCTCGGCGAGCTCATGGAGTTCGTTGAGCTGGACGATGACGGCATGGTCCGGGTCGGCCGCGACTACCGCCTGTGCACCTCGGACAAGCTCACCTGCGGCATCTACCTGCAGGGCGGCACGGAACACACGCACGGCATCTCGTCGAGCCTGCTGTCGACCACCGCGCAGCGGGCCGGTCACATCGTCGAATCCCTGACCGCCAGCACACCCCAGTGATCACACCGATCCGAAGGAGAACCATGGAAACCCAGGAAGCCTTCCCGGCGATGGACTACTACGAGATGGTCGGCCCGCTCCTGCGCCGGGTGTGGGACGACAACTTCCACTTCGCCTACTGGCTCGGCCCGGACGACAAGGCGTCGGTGTCCGAGGCGACCGACCGCTTCACCGACCTGCTGATCCCCAAGCTCGGCGTGGGCGCCGGGCAGCGGGTCCTCGACGTGGGCTGCGGGCTGGGCAAGCCGGCGGTCCGGGTGGCGCGGGCGACCGGCGCCGAGGTCGTCGGTATCACGATCAGCCCGTACCAGATCGGGGTGGCCGGCGAGCGGGCGGCGGCCGAGGGACTGGCCGGACAGGTGCGGTTCCAGGTCGCCGACGGCATGGCCACGCCGTTCCCGGACGCCTCGTTCGACGCGGTGCTGGCGTTCGAGTCCATCGTGCACATGGACCGCGCCCGTGCCCTGAAGGAGGCGGGCCGGGTGGTGAAGCCGGGCGGCCGGGTGGTCCTCACCGACCTGTTCGACCGCGAGGACATCAGTGCCGACGAGGCCCGCCACCGCGCCGGGCAGCCGGGCGCGCTGCCCCGGCTCGACGGATATCCGGCCCTGCTGGCCGAGGCCGGCCTCGAGGTCGTCGAGCTCGAGGACATCTCGGCGAACGTGGCGCCCTCCTTCTCGATGATGACCGACATCACCTACGACAACCGTGACGAGCTGGCGAAGATCCTCAACTTCACACCCGAGCAGGCGGAAGCGGCCGAGAGCATGGTCGGCCAGATGACGGGCGAACTGGGCTGCGTGCTGATCGTCGCGGCCCGGAAGGGCTGAACACGATGAACGAAGCGACGTCCCCACGGCGCATCTCGCTGTTCGACGCGACGCTGCGCGACGGCGAGCAGGCTCCGGGCAACGCCATGACGGCCGAGCAGAAGGTCCGGCTGGCGCTCGCCATCGAGGCCTACGGCGCCGACATCATCGAGGCCGGCTACCCCGGCTCGTCCCCGGTGGACTTCGAGGCGACCCGGCTCATCGCCGCGGCGCTCACCACCGCGAGGTTCGCCACCTTCAACCGTACGTCGATCGCCGACGTCAAGCTCTCCATCGAGGCGGGCGGCACCGGCCCCAATCACCAGGTGCAGATCTGCGGCACGGGAAGCGATCTGCACCTGCGGTACAAGCGCGGCATCTCCCGGGCCGAGGCGGTGCGCGAGACCGGCGAAGCGATCCGGTTCGCGCACGAGATGGGCGCACAGGACGTCTCGTACGGGGTGGAGGACGCCAGCCGCGGCGAGAAGGACCTGATCGAGGCGCTGGTGACCGAGGCGCTGTCGGCCGGCGTCACGACCGTCATCCTGGCCGACACCACCGGCTGCGCCACCCCGCAGGAGTACGGCGACCTGTGTGCCATGGTGCGATCGCTGCTGCCGGACGACGTCAAGCTCTCCACGCACTGCCACGACGACCTCGGGCTGTCGCTGGCCAACGCCCTGGCCGGCATCCAGGCGGGCGCCGACGAGGTGCAGGCCACGCTCGCCGGCATCGGGGAGCGGGCCGGCAACACACCGGTCGAGGAGCTCGCGGCCGCGCTGTCCTACAAGGGTGAGTGCTTCGGCGCCACCACGAGCGTCCGGCTGGACCACCTCTACCGCACGTTCCAGATGCTCTCCGAGACGATCGGCATGCCGGCGCCGCGCAACAAGGCGATCTTCGGGGAGAACGCCTTCGCCACCGAGGCCGGCATCCACCAGGACGGCATTCTCAAGAACCCGGCGACGTACGAGTTCATCAACCCGTACCGGTTCGACCGGGAGCGCTCGCTGCTGGTCGGCCGGCACTCCGGCCGCGCGATCATCCGCTACCTGCTCGAGGACCTCGGCGAGCCGGTTGACGAGAACGTGGTCGACCGGTTGTACCTCGAATATGTCTCCGAGCGCCCGGACGGCCGCGCCGACGAGCTGAACGTGGTGCGCGAGCGGCTGGCGGCGACCCTGCGAGCGCGAGCGTGAGCGAACCGCGCACGCTGGTCGAGAAGATCTGGGACGCGCACCGCATCCCGTCCGGCTCCGACGGCCCCGATCTGCTCTACGTCGATGTCCACCTGGTGCACGAGGCGACCTCGGCGCAGGCCTTCGACGGCCTGCGCCTGGCCGGCCGCACGGTGCGGCGGCCCGATCTCACGCTGGCCGTCGAGGACCACAACGTGCCCACCGACAGCCTGTCGATCACTGACCCGATCAGCATCGAGCAGGTCGCGCGGTTGCGCGCCAACTGCGCCGAGCACGGCATCGAGCTGTTCCCGCACGGCGACGCGCGGCAGGGCATCGTGCACGTGGTCGGGCCGGAGCTGGGCGCGATCCAGCCGGGCATGACGGTGGTCTGCGGCGACAGCCACACCTCGACGCACGGCGCGTTCGGCGCTCTCGCGTTCGGCGTCGGGACCAGCGACGTGGAACACGTGCTGGCGACGCAGACGCTCCCGATGCCGCGGCCGCGCACGATGGCCGTGGAGTTCACCGGTACCCTCCCGCCGGACGTGACCGCCAAGGATCTCATGCTGGCGCTGCTGGCCGAGATCGGGGCGAACGGCGCACACGGCTACGTCCTGGAGTACCGCGGCGCGGCGATCCGCGGTCTCTCCATGGAGAGCCGGATGACGCTGTGCAACCTCAGCATCGAGGCCGGGGCGCGAGCCGGCATGGTGGCGCCGGACGAGGTCACCTTCGAGTACCTCGCCACCCGCCCCCGGCGGCCGGTCGGAAAGGACTGGGACGAGGCGCTGGCACACTGGTCGACCCTGTGCACCGACCCCGGCGCCGTTTTCGATCGCACGGTGACGCTCGAGGTCGGTGCGCTCAGCCCGGTCGTCACCTGGGGCACCAACCCCGGTCAGGCGGTCCCGCTCAGCCAGGCGGTGCCGGACCCGGCGCAGTTCACCGACGCCGCCGAGCGGGCCGCCGCCCGCCGCGCGCTGGAGTACATGGCCCTGGAGCCCGGCACGCGGATGCGCGACATCGAGGTCGACACCGTCTTCCTCGGCTCCTGCACCAACGGGCGCATCGAGGATCTGCGGGCGGCGGCCGCGGTGCTGCGCGGGCGGGTGCTGGCGCCGTCGGTGCGCATGCTGGTCGTGCCCGGCTCGATGCGGGTGCGCGATCAGGCCGAGCAGGAGGGCCTGCACGACGTCTTCCGGGCGGCGGGCGCCGAATGGCGGCTGTCCGGGTGCTCGATGTGCCTGGGCATGAACGCCGACCGGCTCAGCGGGCCGCGGCGCTGTGCGTCCACCTCCAACCGCAACTACGAGGGCCGGCAGGGCGACACCGCCCGCACCCACCTGGTGTCGCCCGCGGTCGCGGCGGCCACCGCGGTCGCCGGGCGTCTCGCCGCGCCCGCGGACCTGAGCTGAACGACGAATGGAAGCGAGAGGCACACGCTTGGAACCGCTGACCGAACACACCGGGCGTGTCCTGCCGCTGCGCCGCAGCGACGTGGACACCGACCAGATCATCCCGAGCCGCTTCTGTCGCCGGCTCACCAAGACCGGGTACGCGGACGGGCTGTTCGCCCGCTGGCGGGAGGCGGACGACTTCGTGCTCAACGACCCGGCCCGCGCCGGCGGCTCGGTGCTCGTCGCCGGACCGAACTTCGCCACCGGCAGCTCCCGCGAGCACGCCGTCTGGGCCCTGCGGGACTGGGGCATCGCCGCGGTGCTGGCGCCGAGCTTCGGCGATATCTTCCGGCGCAACGCGCTGAAGAACGGGCTGCTCGCCGTGCAGCTGCCGGACGCGGTCGTGTCCGGCCTGCTGGACGCGGCCGACCGGGATCCGCGGTTCCTGGTCACCGTGGACCTGCTGGCGTGCGAGGTGCGCTGGGACGGCGGCCGGCAGGCGTTCGAGGTCGATGTACGGGCTCGCCGGCTGCTGCTCGACGGGCAGGACGACATCGCGGTGACCTTGGCCGACGGCGACCGCATCGCCGCGTACGAGCGCGGGCGGCCGCACTGGCTGCCGGTCTTCGGCCCGGCCCGGGCCGGGTGAGGGCGATGACCCGGATCACCGTGATACCCGGCGACGGCATCGGACCGGAGGTGACCGAGCAGGCCCTGCTGGTGCTCGACGCCTTCGGCCTGGGCCTCGAGTTCGACGTCCTCGACCACGTCAACGCGGGCACCTTCCTGGAGACCGGCGTGGCGCTCTCCGACGTCGACGTCGAGCGGATCACCGGCAGCGCGGGCACCCTGCTCGGCGCGGTCGGCGACCCGCGCGCGGCGGGCACCCGGTACGCGCGGGACGTTCTCCTCCGCCTGCGCTTCGAGCTGGACCTCTATGTCAACTACCGGCCGGTGCGCCTGCCGGACGCCCGGCTCAGCCCGCTGCGCCGGGCCGGCCGCCGGGAGATCGACTGCGCCGTCGTGCGGGAGAACACCGAGGGCCTGTACGTCGACATCGGTGGCGCGCTGCGGTCGCGAACCGAGGCCGAGGTCGCTGTCGACACCGAGGTCACCACCCACCTCGGCGTGTACCGGGTTATCGACTACGCGATGTCGGTCGCGTCGCGGGCGGTGTGCATGGTCGACAAGTCGAACGCCGTGCCCAACGGCGGACGGGTCTGGCAGCGCCTGTGGCGCGCGGCGTGCGCCGAGCGCCCGGACCTGGAGACCTCACACCTGTACGTCGACGTTGCGGCGATGCGGCTGGTGCAGGACCCGACCCAGTTCGAGGTGATCGTCACCAACAACTCCTACGGCGACATCCTCAGCGATCTCGCGGCCGAACTAGCCGGGGGCCTCGGCATGGCCCCTTCGGTGAACCTCAACCCCGGCACCGGGTTCGGTCTCTACGAGCCGGTGCACGGCAGCGCGCCGGACATCGCCGGCACGGACACCGCCAACCCGATCGGTGCCGTGCTGTCCGCGGCGCTGCTGCTCGACCAGCTCGGCTACCGGGACGAGGCCGCTGCCGTAGGCGCCGCGACCGATCGCGCGGTGGCCGACAGGCGGTGCACGGCCGACATCGGCGGCTCGCTCGGCACCCGGGCGGCGGGGGAGGCAATCCGTGACCTCCTCGCTTGAGCATCCGGCACGCGCCGGCGCCCGCCTCTCGCGCCGGGTCTCCGGCATCGGGTCGATGCGGCTGGCCGGGCTGATGCGGCTCGCCACCGAGATCGGCGCCATCGACATCGCCCTCGGCATCCCGCCCGGCGAGCCGCCAGCCGAGGTCGTACGGGCGGCCACCGCGGCCCTCACCGGTGGCCGCAACCAGTACGCGCCGCCGGAAGGCCTCCTCGCCCTGCGGGAGGTGATCGCCGAGCTGGCCCAGCGCCGGCGCGGCGTGACCGTCGACCCGGCGACCGAGGTGACCATCACCTGCGGAGCGACCGAAGGCGTGCTGAACGCGCTGCTGGCGGTCACCGACCCCGGTGACGAGGTCATCCTCTTCGAACCCTGCTACGAGAACTACCCCGGCATGATCGAGTTGGCCGGTACCGTTCCGCGCCCGGTGCCGCTGGCCGGGCCCGGCTGGCGTCTCGACCTGGGCGCCGTGCGCGCCGCGCTGACCCCGCGCACCCGCGCCGTGCTGCTCAACACCCCGCACAACCCGACCGGCCGCGCCTTCGACGAGGACGAGGTGGCCGGCCTGCTCGGGCTCTGCGCCGGCCACGGCCTCGTGCTGATCACCGACGAGGTGTACGAGGGGTACGTCTACGACGGCCGCCGGCACGTGTCGCCGCTGGGCCTGCCCGGCGCAGGCGAGCACGCGATAGTCGTCGGGAGCCTGTCGAAGTCGCTGCAGATGTCCGGCTGGCGGCTCGGCTACTGCCTCGCGTCGCCGGCGCTCACCGAAGCGGTGCGGCGGGTGCACGAGCGCACCACGGTCGGCGCGCCAGGTCCCCTGCAGGTGGGTGCGGCCGCTGTCGACGTGGCCGCACTGGCCGACGACTCGGCGTACTTCCAGCGGCGCCGCGATCACCTCGTGGCCCGGCTGGAGGAGCTCGGCCTCACCGTGTTCCGGCCCGAGGGCGGCTGGTTCGTGCTGGCCGCGGTGGACGCCTTCGGCCGGCCCAGCGATTTGTTGGCCGAGGATCTGGTGCGCTCGGCCGGCGTGCTGGTGGCTCCGGGCACCAGCTTCTTCACCGACCCGGCCGACGGCCGGCGGTGGGTGCGCATGACGTTCGTCCGGGACGAGGGCCGTACGGAGGAGGCCCTGGATCGGATGCGGAAATTTCTGAGTGGAGGACACCATGACCGTTGACAACAAGTCCGAGAAGGTTCTCGACGACGAGGTGCAGAGCACCTGGAAGGGAGTGGCGCGGGCCGGCGCCGGCGAGCTCGCGTCGTCCTACGTGCTGTGCACGGCGATTGTCGGCCTCGCCCGCTCCGGAGTGGCCGACCGGATGTCCCGGGACTTCACACCCCTGGACCGGCTGGCCGTCGACCCCGCGCGGACCGACAAGACCGGCCAGGTCCTGCGCTACCTGGAGCTGCGCGAGGTGGTCGAGTCCGACGGCGACCGCTGGCGTCTCACCGAGCGCGGCGCGGGGCTGTTCAACGAGGTGGCCGAGTCGCTGATCGGCTACTACGTCGACGCGTACGGGCCGGTGCTGCACAACATCGCCGGCCTTGTCGACGGCAGCCGCACCTACGGCATCGACGTCAACCGCGACACCGAGGCGCTCGGCCTGCGCTGTGAGGTCCTGTTCCGCAGCTTCGGCGGCAGCATCGTCCGGGACGTGGTCCGCGACCGCGGCGCGCGTGGCGTGCTCGACCTCGGGTGCGGCACCGGCGGCCTGCTGCTCGACCTGGTGCGCTCGGAGCCCGGCCTGCGTGGTTTCGGCCTCGACATCGCCGAGGACGCCATCGGGTACGCCTCCCGTCGCGCCCACGAGGAAGGGGTGGCCGACCGCCTCTCGTTCGTGGTCGGTGACGCGTTCAAACCGCAGTCGTGGCCGGCGGACGTAGCCGCGACGGCCGACCTGTACGTGGCGGTGGGCGCGCTGCACGAACACTTCCGCGACGGCGAGGACGCGGTCGTCGACCTGCTGCGCCGGTACGCGGACATGCTCCGCGCCGGGCCGGACCGGGGCATGCTGCTGTGCGAGCCGGAGCTGTACGTCGACGGCTCGGACGCCGACTTCTACCTGGTGCACGTCCTCACCGAGCAGGGCTTCCCCCGGCCGCGCGACGGCTGGCTGAAGGTCATCGAGGCCGCCGGGCTCACCTGCCGGCGGATCCTCTCCGCTCCGAACACCGCGTTCCGGTTCGCCTACTACGAGATCGTGGCCGGCTGAGCCGTACACCTTGGAGGTTTTGATCATGTCGGCAGAAGCGCCAGCCACGCGGCCGGGACTCGAGATGCTCGACCTGTGCCGGACCATGCGCGATGGCAGCCCGGTGGTCCGCGACCCGGCCAGCGGCGTGTACCAGGTCTTCCGGTACGACGACGCGGTGAGCGTGCTCAACGACCCGGAGACGTTCTCGTCGGACTTCGGCTCCGTCTACCCCGACCAGGTGCAGCTCATGGAGGGCCACATCGGCACGCTCGACCCGCCGCGGCACCACCAGCTGCGGCGCCTGGTCAGCCAGGCGTTCACGCCGCGGTCGGTGGCGCGGCTCAAGGACCGGATCGAGCAGCTGGCCGGGGAGCTGCTCGACCGCGCTCCCGACCCGCACCGGCTCGAGTTCGTGGACGACTTCGCCTACCCGCTGCCGCTCACGGTGATCACCGAGTTGCTCGGTGTGCCCGTGGGGGACCGGCCGCAGTTCAAGGACTGGGCCGACGCTCTGTACGCCGGTGGTGCCTTCGACCCGAACAACGAGTCGGCGGTGAACGCGTCCAAGTCGTTCCACGACTACCTGCTCGACTTGGCCGTCCGGCGCCGCGCCAAGCCCGAGCCCGGCCTGCTCAGCGATCTGGTGACGGCCGAGGTCGACGGCGTGCGGCTCACCGACCGGGAGATCGCCGGGTTCGCCACCGTGCTGCTGCTGGCCGGGCACGTCACGGTCACTCTGTGGCTCGGCAACGCGATCCTGTGCCTGGGGGAGAACCCCGAGGCCGAGGAGCTGGTGCGCCGGCGGCCGGAGGCCATTCCCACCGCGCTGGAGGAGGTGTTGCGCTACCGCAGTCCCGTGGGCATCGTGCCGCGGGTGACGAAGAAGGCCACCGAGCTGCGCGGCGTGGCCATGGAGCCGGGCCAGATCGTGGTGTGCTCGGTGCTGTCGGCCAACCACGACGAGCGGCAGTTCGAGCGGCCCGACGAGTTCGACCCCGAGCGCTCGCCGAACCCGCATCTCGCCTTCAGCAAGGGTATCCACTTCTGTTTCGGCGCGCCGCTGGCCCGGCTCGAGGCGCAGGTCGCGCTCGGTGTGCTGTTGCGCCGCTTCGACCGGATCCGGCTCGATCCGGACCGCCCGATGCGACCGCATCCGGACCCGACCATGAACGGGCCGAAGGAGCTCCATCTGCTCGTCGGATAGCCGGCCGTCCGGCCGTGCCCGGGGTTCGTTGCCCCGGGCGCGGCCACGGGGGTCCGGCACCTGTGAGAAACTGCCGATATGTCTACTGTCCGACTGCGTACCAGCTACGGCGACATCGTGCTCGAGCTCGACGAGGCGAACGCGCCAAAGACCGTCGCGAACTTTCTGAACTACGTCAACTCAGGCCACTACACCGGAACGATCTTCCACCGGGTGATCGGGACCTTCATGATCCAGGGTGGCGGTTTCGACACGAACATGCGCCAGAAGCCCGCTCCCCACCAGGTGGAGAACGAGGCGAAGAACGGACTGAAGAACGTCAAGTACAGCCTGGCCATGGCTCGCACGTCCGATCCGCACTCGGCCGGCGCGCAGTTCTTCATCAACACTGTGGACAACGCGTTCCTCGACTACCCGGGCCAGGACGGGTGGGGGTACGCGGTCTTCGGCAAGGTGACCGAGGGCTTCGACGTCGTCGACCGGATCGCCCAGGTGCCGACCGGTGCCCAGGACGTCCCGCGCGAGCAGATCGTCATCGAGTCGGCCACGGTCGAGTAGAGTCCGCCCTCCTCATCACTTCAACGAAGTGTCAACAACACTTCGTTGAAGTGATGAGATCAACGTATGACAAAGACGAGTACGGTCCGCCGGCGACCGGGCGTCGGCACCCGCGGGGTCGACGACCATGACGTGACCCAGGTAGTGGTTGTTGCTGCTGGCCTCCCCGGCCCGGTGCTCGGCCGGTTTCACCGCCCAGTCCACCACCCGGGGCTCGGCGGCCACCGCCTCGGTGCCGGTGATCCCGGTGACCGTGCCGGGGCGTGGGGGGAGCAGGAACGCGATCGCCGCGCTGCGTACCCCGGTGTCGGTCGGGGTCAGGTCGGGCCGCTCGCCGAGCGCCAGTTGTGCGTACCCCATCGGCAGGTCGATGCCCCTGACCCGGCGGACCAGTTCGGTGATCTGGTTGCCTGCGGGCCGGGGATTGACCTCCACCACCCGGGGCCGTCCGGGGTCGGTCGCAGCTCGGTGTGGGCCATGCCGTGGTCGAACCCGACCGCGGCCAGGGCGGCGGTGGCCGTCGTGCCGACGGCGCGGGCGAGGTCGGGTCGAGGGGCGCGGGGAACATGTGCCCGATCTCCACGAATCCGGAGGTGCCGGCCAGGCTCTTGTCGGTCACCCCGATCACGGTGGTGACGCCGTCCACGGTGGCCGCCTCCACACTCGCTTCCGGCCCGTCCAGCAGTTCCTCCAGCAGCACCAGCGGCGTCCTCGGCTGGCGTCGGGCGTTGACCGGGAAGCCGGCCGGTGCGTCGTACGCCGCCCGCAGTTCGGCCCGGTCGTGCACCCGGCGGACGTACATCCCGGCGCAGAGGTCGACGGGTTTGACCACCAGCGGGTATCCGATGTCGTCGGCCGCGTCGCTGGTAGCGGTCCAGCCCTCGGTCACCGCGAACGCCGGCTGGGGACCCCGGCCCGATGCATCGCCGCGCGGGCCAGGCCCTTGCGGTACGCGCAATCCACCGCCTCCGGTGCTGCGCCGGGCAGGCCCAGGTGCGCGGCGAACCGGGCGGCGGTGCCGAGGTAGTGGTCGCAGGAGGTGACCACCCCGTCGAAGCGCAGCACCCGACGAACGTTGTCCGCAAAGGACGGCAGTCTCGGCAGGTCGTTGGTCTCGTGGGCGCGTTGCGCGGTGAGGCCGCCGGCGGTTCGCCGCCGCCCTGCTGCCGGCACGCGACGCCGGCGCAGAGTAACGAATATCCAGGCATCCCTGCCGGAGGCAGCGTCGTGGCTACTCCTGTTGGCCGTCGACCACGCGGGGCAGAAGCGATGCCGCCGCAGCTACGCACACGCAGACTGCGCTGATGCCGAGGAATGCTGTCCGGTATCCCGTACCGGTGCCGGCCGGCTGCGCCGCGATCGCGACCAGCGCGGCCAGGCCGAGTCCGCCGCCGGCCTGTTTGGCGGTGTTCATCAGTCCCGACGCCGCGCCGGCGTCTTCCGGCGATATGCGGGACGTCACGATTGCGGTCAGGGGCGTGGTCAGCAACCCGCCACCGGCGGCGATCAGCGCTGCCGGTCCGAGAATCCCGCTCAGGTACCCGCCGTCGGGCGCGAGCCGGCTCTGCCAGGCGAAGCCTGCGGCGGCGACGAGCGCCCCGGCGACGACGAGGCGCCGGGCTGGCATCCGCCGCATCAGCCGCGGTGTGACGAGGATGCCGACGGCGAGTGTGAGCACGGTGTGGGGCAGGAAGCCGAGCCCGGTCTGCAGTGGCGAGAAGTTCAGAAGGTCCCGCATGGCCAGGGCGAGGAAGTACCACATCGGATTGAGGGCGGCGCCGGCCAGCAGCATCGTCAGGTTTCCCAGCGCGATGTGCCGGGCGTGCAGCAGCCGCGCGGGAACGAGCGCGGTGTCGGCGGCGCGCACCTCGACGGCGAGAAAAACGGCCAGGGCGAGGACACCGGCTGCTGCGACGGTCACGGTCGGCGCAGTGGTCAGCCCGCGTGCCGGTGCCTGCACCATCGCGTACGCCAGGCAGGTCAGGCCTGCGGTGGCCAGGACTGCGCCGGGCGCGTCCAGCCGGCGGCGGCGCGCCGGCCGGCCGGGCGGTAGGTGTCGCGGCGCCACGGCCAGGGCGATGACGCCGAGCGGGACGTTGATCAGCAGCACGGATCGCCAGGACAGGTACTCCGTCAGCAGGCCGCCGAGCAGGTTGCCCGCGGTCCCACCGGCCAGGCCGACGCCGGTCCAGACGGCCAGGGCGCGGTGTCGTGCCGGGCCGCTGGTGACTGTCGTGGTGAGCAGGGTCAGGGTGACGGGGGCGAGGATGGCCGCGCCGAGGCCCTGCCCGGCCCGGGCGACGCCGAGCAGCGCCACCGTCGGTGCCAGGCCGCCCAGCAGGCTGGCTCCGGTGAACAGCCCGAGCCCGGCCAGGAAGACCCGCCGGTGGCCGTGCAGATCGGCGAGTCGGCCGCCGAGCAGCAGGAAGCCGGCGAAGACCAGCGTGTAGGCGTTGACCGCCCAGGGCAGGTCGATGGCGGCGACGCTCAGTTCCTGCTGCAGCGACGGCAGCGCGACGTTGATGACGGAGACGTCGAGCACCACCATGAACTGTGCCGCGCATGCCAGTGCGATCAGGGCGCCGGGGGATGAGCGGGTGTCTCCCACCTGCTCCACCCCCTGATGTTGTGATACGAATGTATCGTATACGCACGTATCACAAAGGGTGCCGGCAGTAGGGGAGAGCGGATGCCGAGAAGGGTGGACCACGCCGAGCGACGCGGCCACCTGGTGGTCGCGCTCCTGCGGGTGGCGGCGCGTCACGGGCTGCACGCGGTGACGATGCGGTCGGTCGCCGCCGAGGCGGGGGTGTCACTGCGACTGGTGCAGTACTACTTCGACACCAAGGCCGAGCTGCTGCTCGCCGCCCTGCGGCAACTGGAGCAGCAGAGCAGTCAGCGATGGGCCGCACGTGTCGCGGCACTGCCACAGGACACTGATCCCCGCGCGGTTGTCGAGGCGTTCCTGGCCGAGGCGTTGCCCACCGACGGGGCCAGCCGAGACTTCCACCTTGTCTGGACCTCCTACGCCGTCCTCGCGATGACCGACCCCGACCTTGCCGCTCAACCGTTCGTCGACGGTCCACGACGCCTCGAAACCCACCTCGCCGACATCCTGCGCCGCGCCCAGGACCAGGGTCGGCTGCCCGCCGGCCGTGAGCCGGCCGCTGAAGCCACCCGTCTGCTCGCGCTCACCCACGGGCTCGGCACCAGCCTGCTCGTCGGCCACCACAGCGTCGACACCGCGCGAGACGCCGTCACCTATCACCTCGATCAACTGTTCACCGAGGTCGAGCGGTGACACGCCATCAGCCTGCTGCTGACCCACGACCCGGCCAGGCGTCAGAGAGTGTCGGGTAACTCGGTGGCTACTTCTGGTTGAGTTCGTCGTCGAGGCGTCGGGCTGCTTCGGTTCCGATCGGGCCACGGTCTGCAGGTCGATCCCGGCGTGGGTGCGGGCCCATGCCGGCAGCCCGGCGTCGACGCGGTTGACGTGGCCGCCGTCGGTCCGGACCAGGCTGGGCGACCTGGCGAGAGGTGACCCACTGCGGGCGCCGTTCAGGCGGCACCTCGCCTGCAGCTCCTCCAATGTTCTTTGGAATATTGTATATTGGGTGGTGGTTGCCGACGTGGGTGGCTCGGCGAAGAGGATGTGATGACTGACGTGAACGTGTCTCCGCTGCTCGATGAGGGCCTGGGGAACTCGGCGTATCTGCTGGATCTCGGTGGTGGTCGGGCGCTGGCGGTGGACGCGAGCCGTGACCTGCGGGCGGTCGCCGAGCGTCGTGGCCTGCGGATCGCGTATGCCGCTGACACGCACCTGCATGCGGATCTCCTGTCCGGCGCCCGTGACCTGGCGGCCGGCGACGGTGCGCGGGTGCTGGCCTCGGGGCTCAGAAGGCGACGAACGCGCTGTTGCGCGCCGAGTCCGAGGACGCGTTTGACAGCGCTGCCGGGTTCCCTGGGCACGCTCCCGCCGTACTTCCTGGATTCGGTGTCCATCCCGCTGCGCGGGGCGTTCGCCACCTGGCTGGGATGGCTCGTCGACCCCGGCCGCCCGTTGGCCGTGGTTCGCAACGCCGACCAGGATCCGGACGCGGCCGGTGGGCAGCGCAGGTCGATTCCTTCGGTCGACGCCGCGGCGCTGGCCCGCGCCTGCGTGCTGGACATCCGGCAGACCAGCGAGTTCGCCGCCGGTCACGTCCCGGGTGCCCGGAACATCGAACTCGGCGGCCCTGCCGCCGGCTGGTCGGACTGGTCCACCGCGACCGGCTCGAAGCTGGAGGTGGGAGCATGAGTCTGCGCGCCACTCAACGCCCGATCATCCTGGGCCTGCGGCAGAATGCCGCGCAGTTCTTTCTGCTCGTCGCGGTCAATGCCCTCGTGGGCGGGATGCTCGGCCAGGAGCGGACGGTGCTGCCGCTGCTGGCGGAGTCCGAGTTCGGTCAGCAGGCGTACACCGCCGCGCTGACCTACATCCTGGCGTTCGGCGTGGCCAAGGCCGCGACGAACTACTTCGCCGGCACCTGGTCCGACCGCCACGGGCGCAAACCGGTGCTGGTCGCGGGCTGGCTGATCGCCGTCCCGGTACCGCTGCTGCTGATCTGGGCACCCACCTGGGGGTGGGTCGTCGCCGCCAACGTGCTGCTCGGCATCAGTCAGGGCCTGACCTGGTCCACCACAGTGATCATGAAGATCGACCTGGTCGGGCCGGCCCGCCGCGGGTTCGCGATGGGGCTCAACGAGGCCGCCGGCTACGTGGCCGTCGCCGTGACCGCGCTCGCCACCGGGTACCTTGCCGAGGCGTACGGGCTGCGCCCGGCACCGTTCCTGCTCGGGATCGCGTACGCGGCGCTCGGGCTGGGCCTGTCGACGCTCCTGGTGCGAGAAACCCGCGGGCACGCCCGTCTGGAGGCAGCGAACCACGTCGCCCGTGCCGACGGCCGCCACGATCACCTGCATCAGGAGCTGAGCAACCGGCAGGTGTTCACCCAGACCAGCTTCCGCGAGCCCGCGCTGTCGTCGGCCAGCCAGGCCGGGCTGGTGAACAACCTCATCGACGGTCTCGCATGGGGGCTGTTCCCCGTGTTGTTCGCCGCCGCAGGCCTGTCCGTCGGGCGCATCGGCATCCTGGCGGCGCTCTACCCGGTGGTCTGGGGCTTCGGGCAGCTGTTCACCGGCGCACTGTCGGACCGGTGGGGGCGCAAGTGGTTGATCGCCACCGGCATGTGGGTCCAGGCCCTCGGCCTGGCCCTGATCGCCCTCGCCGACGCCTTCACCTGGTGGGCGGTCGCGGCGGTCCTGCTCGGCGCCGGCACCGCCATGGTCTACCCGACGCTGCTGGCCTCCATCGGTGACGTCGCGCACCCGGCGTGGCGGGCCCGCTCGGTCGGCATCTACCGGCTCTGGCGCGACGGCGGCTTCGCGGTGGGTGCCCTGCTCGCCGGTGTCGTCGCCGACGCCTTCGGAATCCGGGCCGCAGTCTGGACCGTCGCCGCCCTCACCGCCGCGTCCGGGCTGGTCGTCGCCGTCAGAATGTACGAGACCCACCAACGCCGGACCTCGGCTCCGTCAGCACCCCAGGGAGGCGCCAATGGGTGACCGAGCCGCCAAGGACGCCCTGTTCGCCGAGTTCGCCGCCGTCGGCAAAGCCCTCGGCAGCCCGAAGCGCCTGGAACTGCTCGACCTGCTCGCCCAGGGCCCCCGCAGCGTCGAGGACCTCGCCAACGCCGCCGACCTCGGGCTGTCCACCTGCTCGGCACACCTGCAACGTCTCCTCGCAGCCGGGCTCGTCGCCACCCGCCGCGACGGCACCCGGATCTGGTACTCCCTGGCCGGCGAGGACGTCGCCGCCCTGTTCGCGAACCTCCGGAGCGTGGCGCAGCGGCACCGACCGCACACCGAGCAAGCCCGCCGGGCCTACCTCGGCCCCGACGACACCAAGCAGGTTGACGTGGCTGAGTTGCTCCGCTGGGCCGAGGCCGGCGACGTCGTTGTCCTCGACGTCCGACCGGCACCGGAGTACGCCGCCGGGCATCTGCCCGGCGCGGTGTCCATACCACTCGACGAACTCGAGGACAGGCTGATCGAACTGCCCGAAGACCGAGAGGTCATCGCCTACTGCCGCGGTGCCTACTGCGCCCTCGCCCACGACGCGGTCCGGCTACTCACCGCCCACGGCCGGCAGGCACGACGCGCCACCGACGGCGTCCTGGAATGGCGGGTGGCCGGCCTGCCCGTCCAGGCCCAGGCCGCCTGAACCCGGCCACCGAAACCTGTTCGGCATCCCCGCCCGCCACGAGTGTGCGCCCCGGCAGTCGCGGCAATCCAGCGAAAGGCATGCGTTAGGGGCCTTTTGCCCTACTCGGTCCACTACCAGCGATGTTTACTGACGGCATGAAGGTGTTGCTCATCATCAACGGCCCGGCCTACGGCTCTGACGAGACATTCAACGCCGTACGGCTCGCCATGGCCCTGGCCAAGCGCGAAGACACCGAGCCCCGGCTGTTTCTCATGGGTGACGCGGTCACGTGCGCGATAGCCGGACAGAAGACCCCGGACGGCTACTACACCCTGGACCGCATGCTGAAATCGTTCGCCCGCCACGGCGGCCAGATCGCCTGCTGCGGAACCTGCTTGGACGCCCGCGGCCTGACCGAGGGCCACCTCATCCCCGAGGCAACCCGCTCCACAATGGACGAACTCGCCGCATGGACGGTCGAAGCCGACCGGGTTCTCACCTTCTGACGGGGTGTCTGATCGCGGCCCACCCGGCACGGGCGGAGTCGATGCCGGTGTTGCGGGCGGCCGCCGGACCGCCGTCGGCGCGGGTGATCACCCGCAGCCGCGGCTCGGCGGTGTAGCGCCGGCCGCGCTCGACGACCGTGTCGCCGGTGGATCCGTCGTAGGGGAGCGCGACCGGTTCAGCAGGCGTGGTCACCTGCTCCCGGTAGGGGTGTCGCCCTCGGCCCCGACCCCGGCGCGGTCAGCGTAAGTGGTTGTGCGGTCGATAGGGGTCGCCCCCCGGCGGGGTTCCCGGCATCATCGTGCCTGCGACGACCGCCCCGTCCACCAGCCGACGGCGGCTGCCGGAACTCTCGCGACCCTTCTGTGGGAAGGAACTACCTTGTCCACTCGTCGTCAACTGCTGCGCCTCGGCGCGGCGTCGGGCATCGTCGGGGCGACGGGTGGCCTGGCCAGCCTCGCCGGACAGTTGGGTGCAGCTCCGGCCAGGGCAGGAGTCGCCTCCCCGACGACCACGCCCGTGACCCCGTTCACCGTGCCGTTGACGGTGCCGCAGACCCTGCGCCCGGTGCTGCGGACCGCCACCACCGACTACTACTCGGTCACCATGCACCGGAGGCGGCTGGAGATCGTGCCGGGCACCCGTACCGAGGTGTACACCTACAACGGTGACCTGCCCGGTCCGACGATCCGCGCCACGTCGGGTCGGCGGGTGGTGGTACGCCAGCGCAACCGGCTGAACATGCCCACGGCGGTGCACCTGCACGGCGGCGCCAACGCCCCCGGCGACGACGGCTCGGGCGACGCCACGATTCCGCCCGGCGGCGAGCGCGTCTACAACTATCCGAACCGGCAGCCGCACGCCACGCTCTGGATGCACGACCACACCCACCACATGGAGGCCGAGCACCTCTACCGGGGCCTGTCCAGCCTCTACCTGCTCACCGACCGCACGGAGGCGGCGCTTCCGTTGCCGCGGGGCCGGTTCGATGTCCCGCTGATGCTGCGCGACGCGCACCTGGACGCCAACGCCCAGTTGGTCTGGACGATGGACGACGCCGACAGCCGGACCACCCTGCTGGTCAACGGGCGGCCGTGGCCGCGCTTCGAGGTGGAGGCCCGCCGCTACCGGTTCCGCTTGGTCAACTCCAGCAACCTGCGGTTCTTCCTGCTGCGGCTCGCCGACGGCGGGGAGATCACGGTGATCGGCTCCGACGGCGGCCTGCTGGAGGCGCCGGTCACCATGCCGTACCTGCTGCTCTCACCGGGGGAACGGCTCGACGTCGTGGTCGATTTCGCCCGCTACCAGCCGGGCACCTCCGTGGTGCTGCAGAACCTGATGGGGCCGGGTCCGGCCGAGCAGGTCGGCCAGGTGATGCGCTTCGACGTCGTACGGGCCAAGGGGCCGGACCGCACTTCGGTGCCGCAGCGGCTACGTGCCCTGCCTCCGCTGCCGACACCGACCGTGCGCCGCAACATCGAGCTGCGGATGGACGAGCCGGGCTCCGGGGGACACCAGGCGTACATCGACGGGAAGGTCTTCGATCCGGCCCGGATCGACACCACCATCGCCTGGGGCAGCACCGAGGAGTGGACGGTGACCAACGCCAACGTCCTCATGCCGCACAACTTCCATATGCACCTGGTGCAGTTCCGGGTGCTCGACCGCAACGGCGCACCGGCCGATCCCACCGAGTCCGGCCTGAAGGACACGGTGATCGTCTGGCCCGGGCAGAGCGTGCGGCTGCAGGCCACCTTCGACACCTGGCGTGGCGTCTACCCGTACCACTGCCACATGGTCGACCACAGCGCGATGGGCATGATGGCCAATCTCAGGATCATCTGATCCAGGACCTTGAGAAGGGTGGCTGCGCGTAACGTTGGTCGGCGGCGCCGGGGCCGGCGGCCAGCGTGCGTGCGGCGGCGGGCTCACGGCGGCCTCCGGGCCGCCGTGAGCGACGTCCTGCGGGCGGCCCGGCTCGCGGAGGCTTGGCGATAGCGTTTCGCCGCTTGTTCAACTCTGGCAGATGTTCACCGCCGTCCTGATACTGGTGACGGTCCGGACCGGGTGGGCGGGGTCCCGGCAGTTCCTGCCGCCGCGCACGCCGCGACGCCGGCGTGGCCGACCCTGAGTGGCGGCATGTCCGGCGCCACCCGACCGGTCGACCGCGAGGCGCCAGGCTGGTGTCGACGCTGTCCGTGGCGGGCAACCTCCCTGCCGACGTCGGCACGGCCCGCTCGGCCTGGGAACATCGGGGCGCGGGCGGTCGGGCGTGACCGCGACGGCGGGCGTGACGGCACCGGCCAGCAGGAACAGCACGGGCACCGGACTGACCCGGACCCGGAAGGTGAACCCCCGCATCTGCCACCCCCACCTCGTGGGTCTCGTCCTCCTCGATTCGCCACCCCCGCTCTTCCGGCCTGAGGTGCACGTCAGGCCGGAATGGATCGGTGATTCCAGCAATGTCGCCGGTCTGACCGCCATCGATCTGCCACGCAACGCGACAGATTTAAGCATGTGATTGCAATGCGCGGGCTGCCGTGTATGGGCCAGTTGGGTTCGCCGGGGCGTGCAGCGCCTGAAACTGAGGGGTGTATCGCACCAAGATCCTCGCTACACTGGCCCGGCGAACGTCCATGTTGATCGATGGACTGTCGCTGCTCTGGCGGCAATCGAATTGGCTACGACAGGCGGTTGGCAACCAACGATGCTGGTTCGCGCGGGGGAATGGCGGGATCGCGTGCAGTGCCGCTCGCGCCGCCCGGAGGTGGCACGGGTCGATGCCGTCGGCCGCACCGTCGCACCTGCCACCCGACCGCTCCGGGATCTCTGCACCGCCGTGTCCATCGATCGGCAGGCATCGACGCACAGGGTCGTGCGCCGCAGCCGGCTGCCAGTCCGGAGCGCAGGCCTGGTCACTCGTCACTGATTCGCTGGTCGTGCATGTCCACCCGAAGGAGGCACAGATGGAGGCAACGGGTCGGGATCGGCGACTGCGACGGCTGTGGGGTTCGGTCAGCGGGCGCACCGTGCTCATGCCGATCGACCAACCGGTGACGATGGGACCGATCGCCGGACTCGACGCCATCGACGCGCAGCTCACCCGGCTGCTGGCAGGCGCGCCGAACGCCATCATCGGTCATCGCGGTGTGCTGCGCCGCGTTCCGGCCGAGGCTGCTCGCTCCACGAGCGTCGTCATGCACCTCTCCGCCGGCACCGCCCTGTCGGGTCGCGGTCACGTCAAGAAGCTCACCGGTGACGTCGTCGAAGCCGTACAGCTCGGTGCCGACGCGGTCTCGGTGCAGGTCACCTTCGGCGTACCCGAGGAGACCGACATGCTGCACGACCTCGCACAGGTGGCCGCCGGCTGCTCTCGGTGGGGCATGCCGCTGCTGGCGATGGTGTACGTGGCGGGCATCGATCCGGCCGAGGCTCCGGAGAAGATCGCGCACGGTGCTCGCGCCGCGGCGGAGTTGGGCAGCGACATCGTCAAGGTTCCCTACACCGGCTCCGCCGACTCCTTCGCGACCGTCGTCGCCGGCTGCTTCGCGCCCGTGGTGATGGCTGGAGGTGAGCCCTCCGACTCCTGGGAAGACGTCCTGCTCGACGTCAAGGACGCCCTGTCGGCCGGAGCCGCGGGTGTCTGCATCGGGCGCAAGGTGCAGCAGCACAGTGCGCCCGACGAGGCCCTGGCGGATCTGCATGCGCTGGTGCACGCGAACAACCTCGGCTGACCCGACGAAGGAGGCACGACCGTGTCTGACAGCGATCCGCTGATCCCCCTCTGGTGCGACCTGTCGCACCTGCGCGAGGGCTTGCACGACATGGTGGCCGCAGTCGTGCAGGCACCCGTCCGGGGCGTCATGGTGCCGCCGGACGCGGTGCCCGAGACCGCGCTGCCCGAGCGGGTGGAGGTGGCGGTGCTGGCCACCGAGCCGGCTCAGCTCGACAAACTCGACCCGTCCCGGGCGCTGACCGTCATCGCGGCTGACACCGCGACACTGGCCGCGATCCCGGGCGGCGGCCGTTGGCGCCGAGGCCGCTGGATCGACGTCACCGACGCCGAGACGATGCAGGAGGCCGTGGCGGCTCTGGGCCAGGTCGACGTCCTCCTGGTCAGCTTCGCCGACGAGACGAACATCCCGCTGGAACTCATCGTGGCCGAGGCGCAGTCACGACGCACCACGGTCGTCAAGCGGGTGCACAACGCGGTGGACGCCATGGTCACCCGGGGCGTACTCCAACACGGTCCGGACGCGATGCTGCTGCGCGTCGACAACGCCGGCGAGGTGGCCAGGCTCTCCCGCGAGCTGCTGGAGCGCCGCACCGAGCAGCTCGACCTGGTCGCCGCCGAGGTGACCGCCGTCCGCTCCATCGGCATGGGCATGCGGGGCTGCGTCGACACCGCCGACCTGTTCGAGCCGGACGAGGGGATCCTCGTCGGCTCGACCTCCTCGGGCGGGTTGCTGGTCTGCGCCGAGGTGCACTACCTGCCGTACATGAACCTGCGTCCGTTCCGGGTCAACGCCGGCGCGGTGCACTCCTACGTCTGGACCCCGGCCGGACGAACCGCCTACATCACCGACCTCAGCGCGGGTGAGCAGGTGCTCGCCGTCTCCACCACCGGGCGCGCCCGGCCGGTGCTGGTCGGCCGGATCAAGTCCGAGATGCGCCCGCTGCGCCTGATCGAGTGCCGGCTCGGCGACTCCACCATCAACACCATCGTCCAGGACGACTGGCACGTACGGCTGTTCGACGCCGACGGCGCGGTACGCAACTGCACCTCCATCGCCGTCGGTGACCGGATGCTGGCGATGGCCGCCGCACCCGGTCGTCACGTCGGCATTCCGGTCAGCGAAGCGATCAAGGAGAACTGACATGGCCGACGGCGACAGCACCCTCAACCAGCTCGTGTCGCTGCTGCTGCAACGGCAGGGCAACCCGGCCGACTCGATCGGCGCCGACGACCGGCTGCTCGACCTGGGGGTCGACTCGATCGACATGGCATACCTGATGTCGCACTTCGAGCGCCGCTACGACGCCGACTTCGCCGACGAGGACTTCGAGCTGACCCGGTACGTCACGGTGGCCGACCTGGCCAAGGCGATCGACGCGCGGATCCATGGTTGACGGTGCGGCGGCTCTCCGCCGCCCCCCGGTGCTCGACCCGGAACTCTCCCTCGGCTGGGATGACGGTCCGCTGGACGGCCTGAGCTGTCTGCTGCGCTGCGTCGAGTCGGCGCTGCGGGCGCAGGGCCTCTCCAATCCGGAGATCGCGCAGGCCCTCGCGGTGCCGTTGGACCTGCGCGGTGACCGGCGGAGGTCCTCGTCGTTCCGGCACGGACACCTGCACTGGCGCAACGCCGTGGACGGCCGGCAGCACTGGGCCGAGTTCGTCGCGTTGGTCGAATCCGGCACGCCCTGCGTGCTGATGCCGGACCGCTACTACTGGCCCGGCGACGAGTTCGAGGGGGTCAAGCACTTCCTCGACCACATGGTCCTGGCGGTCGCACACGCCGACGGGGTGCTCGAGGTGCTGGACACCGACGCGCCGCCGTCCGACGGGTACCGACGGTGGATCCCGGTCACACCGGAGGTGGTGCGTGGCTGCTGCCGGTTCGCCACCGTGCACGTCACACCGGTGCCGGATGACGCCGCCACCTTGCGTGCCACGCTGCTGGAGCCGACCGCGACCGCGCTGGGGGAGGACCTGCCGGCGCTGCGCACGATCGAGCGGCGGTGGCGACGCGACGGCCTCACCGGCTCCGCCGCCCGAGCCCTGCACGTGGTGGTACTGGGCGCGGTGCAGCCATCGCTGTTCCTGATCGCCACGGCCGTCCGCCAGACCCACCCCGGGCTGGCCGACGAGCTGCTGACCGCCTCACGGGCGGCGCAGCGGCTCGGCAAGGCCCTGATCGGGGCGCACCGGTGGGCCGGGGCGCAGGCCGACGACACGTCCGTCTACGACCCGGTGCTCGGCGCCTTCACCGCCTGCGAGGCGGCGCTCACCCGGCTCAGCGACGAGCTGCACCGGCAACTCGGCCTGCAACCGCCGCCCGCCGCCGACCCGGACCAGGATGACGACGGCGTCTGGCGACGGGTCGTGCGCAACCAGGCGTGGTGCTACGGCGACCAGGTCGCCCCGGCCCGGAGCGAGGAGAGCACGCGATGACCGGAGCCGCGCCACTCGACCTGAGCGAATCCGCGGCGCTGCGGCGGCGCGCGGTGGCGGTGGACGCCACCCTCGCCTACGAGGGCTACGTCCTGCAGCGCGACCGTCTGGTGGACGGCGCGTACCCGCTGTTCGGCGAGCGGGCATCCGGCGCCCACGTCTGGGACGTCGACGGTAACCGCTACCTCGACCTCATCCTGGCCTACGGCACGATCATCCTGGGTCACGCCGACCCGGTGGTCTCCGAGGCGGTGGTGCGGGAGATCCGCGACGGCTTCGCCATCACCCTGCGCAAGCGGGTCCAGGTCGAACTCGCGGAGCTGCTCACCGCGATGATCCCCCATGCGGAGAAGGTGTTCCTGCTCAAGACCGGATCGGACGCCACCAGCGCCGCGGTCCGGCTCAGTCGCGTGCACACCGGACGTGACCGGGTGATCCGGTGGGGATACAACGGCTGGCACGACTGGTGCGCCACCAGACCGGGCGGGGTGCCCCCCGAGGCCCAGGCCGTGGTGGACACCTTCGACTACAACGACCTGGACAGCCTGCGGCGGGTGTTCGAGAAGCATCCCGGTCAGACGGCGTGTCTGCTGATGATGCCGTTCGAGGTGGAGCCGCCCGC
Source organism: Micromonospora halophytica (assembly GCF_900090245.1). Classification (GTDB taxonomy): domain Bacteria; phylum Actinomycetota; class Actinomycetes; order Mycobacteriales; family Micromonosporaceae; genus Micromonospora; species Micromonospora halophytica. Next base: position 124,432 of record NZ_FMDN01000013.1, on the reverse strand, counting down.
GCCGGGATTCCTGGCCGGCGCGGCGGAGCTGGCCCGGGAGCACGGTGCGCTCTTCGTGCTCGACGAGATGCGTTCCGGTTTCCGGATGGCGCCGGGTGGGGCGCAGGAGCGCTACGACGTCCGGGCCGACCTGGTGACCTTCAGCAAGGCCATGGCGAACGGCTACCCCATCGCCGCCCTGGTCGGTCGCGAGGAGGTCATGCGGGCCGTGGGCGAGGTGCACATCAGTTCCACGTTCCACGTCAACGGCGCCGAGATGGCAGCCGCGGTGGCGACCATCAACCAGCTCCGCGACGGTCGTCTCCTCACCCACGTCGAGCGTCTCGGCGAGCGGCTCCAGGCGGGTCTGCGTGACCAACTCGCCGGGCACGGGGTGCCGGGACGGGTGCTCGGGGTGCCCCAGATGCCGTTCCTGCGGTTCACCGACCCCGACGAGGCGACGCGGACCCGCGCGCACGACGCGTTCTACACCGAGACCACCCGTCGCGGTCTGCTGCTGCATCCCAACCACCACTGGTACGTGTCGGCAGCGATGACCGACGACGACGTCGACGCCGCGCTGGAGGCGACCGCAGCGGGCTTCCGTGCCGCCGAGAGGGCCGCCCATGGCTGAGTCGCGCCGGCGAGAGGTCGTCGACCGGATCCGCGAGCTGCTTGCCCGGCAACGCACCCGAACCGAGGTCGACGAACTCGGCGAGCACGAGCCGGTGGCCGTGCTCGGAATCGACTCCGTCACCCTGATCACCATCGCCGCCGAGCTGAACCAGCGGTGGGATCTGACGGTCCCGGACGACGCCGTGCTCGATCCCGCCGCCTCACTGGCGTCCCTCGCCGACGCGGCTGTCGCACCGGCCGGCCGGGACGACGGCCGACTCGACGTGGTCGGCATGGGCGCGGTCGGACCCGCCGGCCGTGGCGTGCCGGCACTCTGGGCGGGCCTGCTGTCCGAACGGGCGTACCGGCTGCCCATGCCGTACGAGCCCGCCCGCGGGCACCGCCTCGGCGCGGTGCCCGGCGCGTCCCCTGCCGACGTGGTGGCGCCCGACCGTCTGCTGGAGCTGGTCCTCGTCGCGGCGCAGGAGTGTCTCAGCGGCCGGCATCCGGACCGGCGCAGCGGTGTCACACTCGTCGTCGGGACCACCGACACCGGCGGCAACGCCCTGGGGCACGCGCTGCGGGCGCAGGGCGACGACGCGGCGGCGCTGGCCGGCTGGATCGCCGATCGGGCTGCGGAACAGCTCGGTCTCGGTGCGGCGGCCACCGTCGGAAGCGCCTCCGCCTCCGGTGCCGTGGCGCTGGGTTACGCGCGGGACCTGCTCCTCGCCGACGAGGCCGAGGAGGTGCTCGTCGTCGGCGCCGACACGGTGTCCCGATCGGCCTTTCACGGGCTGGCGGCGCTGCGAACGCTCGGGGTGGACGGCTGCCGGCCGTTCCACGCGAACCGGCGTGGCATCGCCCTGTCCGAGGCCGCCGCGGCCTGCCTGCTGCGGCGCCCGACCCCGGAGGCGGGCGACACCGTCCTCGGCCGTCTCGCCGGGTACGGGGCGAGCAGCTGGACGACCCACATGGCGGCGCCCGAGTCCGCCGGGATCGAGCTGGCGCTGCGCCGGGCGCTGGCCGCCGCGGCGCTGACGCCGTCGGACGTCTCGTTCGTCAACGCCCACGGCCCCGGCACGAAGCTCGGCGACGTCGCCGAGATGCGGGCGCTGGCGGACGTCTTCGGGGACCGCGTGCGCACGCTGCCGATCAACAGCGTCAAGGGCCTGCTCTGGCACTGCCAGGGCGCGGCGGGGATCATCGAGTCGCTGGCCTGTCTGCTGTCGCTGCGGCACGGGACGCTGACCGCGACGACCGGGGCGGAACCGCTCGATCCGGAGTGGGAGGGCTACGACATCGTGACAGAGCAACGTGAGGTCGCCGACGCCCGGTCGGCCATCTCCGTCTCCTGCGGCCTCGGCGGCGTCAACACCGCCCTGGTGTGGGAGCGGGCATGACGGCCACGATCTCCACGGCGTGGTTGGCCGCCGGTGGCAGCGATCGATTCGACCTCGACGAGGCGACGGCGAACCGGCGGCGGGGGCGCGACGGCTGGCCCGCCGAGCCCGCGTTCGCTCGCATCGTGGTCGACCGGTTCACCGACGTCGTCGGTCGGGTCGTCAAGGCGGCAGGGCTGGACGAGGCCGCTCGCCGGGACACCGAGATGGCGGTGGGCACCCTGTACGGCATGGCGCGGGTCGGCGAGGTCATGCACGAGCAGCTCGACCTCGCCGGCCCGAGGTGGTTGGCGCCGGAGATGTTCGTCTACTATTCGCCGCACTCGCTGGTCTCCGCCGCGGCGATGGCGCACGGGCTGGGCGGCGCGGCGACCACGCTGCTCGGGCGCGACGGCGGGACACAGGCCCTCGGCCACGCCGTCCGGCGGCTGACGACCGGTCAGGCCGAGACGGTCGTGGTGGGCGGCTACGAGGCGTTGACCCCGTTCGCCGACGCGGCGCTGGATCGGCTCGCGGTGCCGCATCACGCCGAGTTCGGCGAGGTGGCGGCGGTGTTGCTCGGCCGGGAGGCCGACGGAGCCGGCCGCCGGCTCTTCGTCGCTCGGGGGGTGACGAACAGCCGGGACCTGCACGACGTGCTGGACGCCGCCGGGGTCGCGCCGGACGCCGTCTCCGATGCTCGGTTGTGTGGCGGCACCGTCGCCGATCAGCACGCCGCCAGGGCCGACTTCGCGGTGACCCTGCCCCGGGTCCGGACCTGGGTCGGCGGTGCTTCCTCGCCGGCGGTCGGCCCGATCAGAGCCCTGGCCGAGGCCGTCGGTCCGCCGGGCGACGAACCCCCCGGCGCGGTCATCGTGGTGGCCGGCCGGGCCCGCACGTGGGACGTGGTGCTGCTGCGATGAGCGACGCGCCCTGGTTCGTGGACGCGCTGGCCGAGGTCGCCCGCCGCCATCCCGGCCGGCCAGCGGTCGTCACCGCCGAGGAGATCCTCACCTATGCCGAGCTGATGCGAAGGGCGGAGCGACTCGCGTCGCGCCTGGGCGGCCGACCGGCCGTCCTCGCGCGGTGTGCCGCCCGGGTCGCCGAGGCGGTCACGGCCGCCACGATCGCGGATGTGCCGTTGCTGGTCGGCGACCCGAAGGCCAGCGAGGCCGAACGCACCCGCGCGGCTGCGCTGTTCCGCGCCGACCACATCCTGCCCCTGGACGCAGAGCCGGTCCGGGCGCCGCACCGTCCCGAGCAGGGCGGCACGCCCGAGCCGGGCAGCCCCGCCGGCCTGGGGCTGTCCACCTCCGGCAGCGAGGGCTGGCCGAAATGCGTGGAGCGACCCTGGGCGGCCGTGACCGCCAACTCCCGCGCGTTCGCCGAAGCGCTGGAACTGTCCGAGGGCGAGACTCTCGCCTGCACCACGCCGCCGCACCACAGCTACGCCCTCTGCGGTGGCATCGTCACGACGCTGACCGCCGGCGCCACCTACGTGGCCCTGGACCGGCAGCCCGGTCCCCGTACCGTGGCCGCCGCCCTCGACCGACGCCGGGTGGCGGTGCTGCTCTCCGTACCGCTGCTGTACCGGTGGTTCTCCGCCGGACTCAGCACCCGACAGCGGCCCCGGCTGTGTGTCTCGGCGGGCGCGCCGCTGCCGCCTGAAGACCGGCAGCGCTGGACGGCGACGGTCGGCTGGCCCATCGGCGAGCACTACGGCACCTCGGAGCACGGGATGCTGACGCTCGACACCGAGTCGGTGCCCGGCTCGGTGGGGCGGCCACTCGCCGGGGTCACCCTCGGCGTCGATCCCGCCCCCGGCCCCGGTGACGTCGTCGTACGCTGCGCCGGCCCGGCGACCCGGGTGCACACCGGCGGACCGTCGACGGGCGTCACCGTCGGTGCGCCGGACGGCCCGACCTCCACCGGCGACATCGGCCGGCTCGACACCGACGGCCGGCTCTACCTGCTCGGACGCCGCGGCGGCACGCTCAACGTGGCCGGCAACAAGGTCTCGACCGTCGAGGTGGAGGAAGCGCTGCGGCTGTTCCCCGCCGTACGGGAGTGCGCGGTCGTGGGTGCGCCGGGCGCCGTGGGGGACCAGGAGGTCGTGGCGTTCGTGGAGACCGGGCACGAGCTGGACCACCGCTCGCTCGTCTCGTTCCTGCGCGGACGGCTGGCACCGTACAAGGTGCCGACCCGGATCGTGGTCGTCGACCGGCTGCCCCGCAACCCGAACGGCAAGCTGCTCCGCTCCGAACTGCTGCGCGGGCTGGCCGACGGGACGTGGCGCTGACCGGCCGGCCGGCGGGCAGCCCCGCTCGTCGCCGAGCAGGCGCGCTCCGTCAGCGCAGCAGCGTGGCGAACAGCTCCGCCAGATCGGCGTCGGCGCGGAGCCGGGTCAGGCTGTCGCGAGCGTAGTCGGCCCGCTGCGCCAGCGTCGGGTCGTCGAGGGCCTCCTGGATCGTCAGCCGCAGGTCGGCCGCCGGCACCACCGGGTCGTCGGTGTCCCCGGAGTGCCGGTTGACGTACCGGATCCGGCCGTCCTGCTCCACCCGGGTCGTCCGCGCCACCAGGCCCGCTCCGTGGTCGGCCAGGAACAGCCGCCCGTTGGCCTCCTGTTCGGACATGAACGGCAGGACCACCTGCGGGGTGCCGTGCAGCAGGCCGGCGATCACCGTGGAGTAGCCGCCGTGGTTGACCATCAGATCCGCCCAGGTGATGGGTCCGGTGATCCCGGTGAAGCCACCGAGCTCGACGTTCGAGTGGCGGGCCAGCCAGTCCCGCCGCTGGAAGCCGGCCGAGAGGAAGACCGACAGGTCGGGACGGTCGCAGGCGGCCAGCACCTCGCGCAGTGCCGTGTCGGTGACCATACCGCCGCTGCCGATGGAGACGTACACCCGCCGGGTACCGGCAGCCGCGCGAGGCAGGTACGGCGCTCCGGGCGGGTCCCAGTAGAGCGGGCCGACGTAGACCGGGCCAGCACGTCCCGGCGGCGCCGGGGGTGGCGCCTCCACCAACGGCGAACTCGGCACCACCGTCAGGTCACCCCACAACAGCTCGGGGACACTCCCGATCGGGTCCAGCCCCAGCCCGGTGGCGACGCTGTTGATGGCGTCCAGGGCGCTGGGATGCGGCAGCAGGGCCGTCGGTGGGGCGCAGCTCCACGGCATCCACGAGTTCGGAGACGGGTCGAGGAAGTCGGTGTCGGCGATCGACACCAGTGGCAGCCCGCGCAGCCGCGCGGCCAGCACCGCCGTCGGCTGCATGTCGGTGACCACGATGTCCGGCCGGTACTCGTCGATCGCGGCCAGGTCGCGCCGCAGGTGCTCGGAGAGCACACGCGGACGGTAGTAGCGCGCGGTGACCGCGAAGACCCGCTCGACGTTGGCGAACGGCAGGAACGCGGGCACGACCTCCGGCGCGGTGTCGCCGGCCGGTTCGCCGATCATCCGGTGGCCGCCCTCGGCGACCATCCGGGCCACTCCGGACGGGCCGAAGGCGCACTCGAAGCGCCCGTCCAGGCGTGCCGCGGCGGCCAGTGCCCGCCCGGTGTACCCGGCGCCGCCCCCGGCCGACCAGGGGCAGAAGAGAACTCTGGGGCTCATGGCAGCAACGCCTCCGCTCCACGGGGATGATCCAGCGAATGCACGGCGCCGGCCGGTAGATCCCGGCGCATGACCTTGCTCAGCGTGCGGCCAGGTCCTCCGTCGACCAGCAGCTCGACGCCGGCGTCCCGGGCGGTCTGCAGGCACCGCCACCACTGCACCGGAGCCAGCATGTGCCGGTGCAGGTCGGCCCGGATCTCCGCGACGTCGCGGCTGGCGTGGCCGGTGGTGTTGAGCAGCACCGGCGTCCGGGGTTCGCGCAGGGCGGCGGCGGACACCAACGGCGCGAACTGCGCGGCGGCCGAGGCCATCAACGGTGAGTGCGCGGCGAGGGCGATGGCGAGCCGGACGACCCGCTCGGCGCCCGCGTGCAGCGCGCGGTCCATCACCTTCTCGACGGCGCTGTCCGCGCCGGAGACCACCACCTGGTCGGGACCGTTCACGGCGGCCACCGACACGGCCCGGTCGTCGGCTTCCCGAACGAGGCGGGCGACGGTCGACTCGGCCAGCCCGACCAGGGTGGCCATCGCGCCCCCCGAGGCGAGGCTCGCCGCGTGCATCAGCTCACCCCGGCGGCGGACCAGTTCGAGAGCGTCGGGCGTGGACAGCGCACCGGCCGCGGCCAGGGCGGTGAAATGACCGAGGCTGTGCCCGGCCACGCAGACCGGTGGGTTGGTCACGCCGCGGCGCTCCCACTCCTCGGTCAGCGCGTACCAACCGGCGAGCCCGGCCAGGAACACCGCCGGCTGATTCCAGTCCGTACGCGCCTGGTCGATCCGGTCGGTGTGGAAACAGATCTGGCGCAGCGGCAGGCCGGTCTGCCGCTCGGCCGTGTCGAACAGGTCGCGCACCGTCGGCGACCTGTCGTGGAACCGCTCGGCCATGCCGGGGAACTGCGCGCCCTGTCCCGGGAAGAGCAGGGCATACCGGGGCGACCTCATGCGCTCATCCCTCCGTCGACCGCCAGGACCTGGCCGGTGATGTACGAGGCTGCGGGCGAGGCCAGGAACGCCACCGCCGCCGCCACCTCGGCGGGCGTACCGACCCGCCCCATCGGTGTCTGGGCCAGGATCGCCTCGCGCGCCCGTTCGCCACCCTGGGTGCTCATCGCCGACGGGACGTAGCCGGGGGCCACCGCGTTCGCCGTCACCCCGAACCGCGCGGTCTCCCGGGCCACCGACTTGACCAGACCCACCAGGCCGGCCTTGGCGCTGGCGTACGCGGCCTGGAACGGCCAACCCCGCAGCCCGGCCACGGAGGTGGTGACCACGATCCGGCCGTAGCCCCGGCTGGTCATGTCGGGCGCCACCCCTCGGATGAGCGTCATCGCCGCCGTCAGGTTGACCGCCAGGCTCGCGGACCAGTCCTCGTCGCGCAGCCGCGACACGGCGGCGGGGCGCAGCGTCGCCGCGTTGCTGACGAGCACGTCCACCGGCCCGGCCCGCCGCGCAGCCGCCAGGAGTGTGGCGAGCCCGGCCGCGGAGCCGACGTCGGCGCGGACCGTGGTGACAGCGGCGGCGCGCGGCGCCAGCTCGTCCGTGAGCCGCGCAGCCGTCTCGGCGTCGCGGTGGTAGTGCAGCACCAGGGACGTGTCCGCGTCGGCCAAGGCTGCGGCGACCGCCTGACCGATGGCCCCGGTCGCGCCGGTCACGAGTACGGTACGGCGCGTCATGCCGGCGCCGGACCGGTGCCCTGGCAGCGCTGGAGCACACCGATCCACTGCCGCATCAGGTGGGCCATCTGGTGGACGAAACCTCGCAGCTCGTGGGTCCACAACCGGCCGGACATCCCTTCCACGGCATCCTGGAGCTGGTACGACAGCGACAGGTACGCCTCGGTGTAGGTGTCGCCGTCGAGCTTGCAGCCGGGCAGCCAGGCGAGGACGTCCTCCAGCAGCGCGATCGCGGTCAGCTCCTGCTGGAGGTCGCGCAGGAGCAGGTGCTCGTTGCGGGCGTGCATGGCCAGAGGGTCGCCGAAGCGTACGGCGTGACCGAGATGTTTCGCGCACGCCTGGACGAAGTAGCCGCTGAAGATGTCGGCGTACCGGTCGATCTCCTGGCCGTGGTGCCGGTAGCCCATCCGGGGGAAGTAGTAGGCCGGCAGGGCGTCCCGGTGCACGGCGGTGTTCTGCGAGTTCACCGGCGCCCAGGTGTCCGTGTCGAAGACCACGGCCGGGGCCGGCATCGCGGTCACGTCCGGTCGCACGGCGATCCGGGTGATCGCGTCGACGTCGGGATCGCCGAGCCACAGTCCGGCGTTGATCCGCACGTCGACGGTCTCGGTGCGCTCCGTGGTCGGGGTGGGCGTGCGGTGCGCGTAGGGGAAGCCGCGCGGGTACACCGGCATCGGCTCGACCGCGAGCTGGTCGCACGGATTCCACCAGCCGGAGTCGGCGGAGACGACCCGTGCGGGACGGGGACCCGCGGCGACCACGGCGTGCGCGGCGAAGAACTGGTCGTCCACGGGGAAGTTGTCGTCGTCGACCGAGATGAGGAAGTCGGCGTCGGACTGCCAGGACATCAGGTAGCCGATGTTGCGCCGGTTGTCGGAGTCGTAGGGAACGAGGGTGGGCGCGCCCAGCGCGGCCAGCATCGCGTCCTGCTCGGCGACCGTCGGGCAGACCACGTCGAGGCCGGATCGCCGTGCCTGCTCGACGGTCTCGAACAGGCTGGCCGGCGTCTTGCGGTCCGGGATGATGACGATTCGCACGCGGTCGGACGCGTCGATGCGGCCCAACAGTGTGCGGTAGGCCGACAGGAACGCGGCGCCGTCACCGATGGTCGTCATCACGACGTCGACGCGGGGGAGTGTCTCGCTCATAGGTGGCAGACCTTTCGTGGCCTCGGGAAGCCCGTCGGATTGGCGAGCAGCCGGAGCACCGCGTCCAACGCGCGGCCACCGGTCAGGTCGGTGACGACCGAGTCCGCCCCGGCCGCGTGCAGGTCCTCCGGCGAGGTCGCCCCGGTGGTGACCGCGAGGCAGCGCAGGCCGGCCGCGTGCGCCGCGGTGACGTCCTTGGCGGTGTCGCCGATCACGACGCCGTTGCCCGGTGCGCCCAGCGCGGCCACCCCCGCCGCCACGACGTCGTCGCGGTCCCGCGCGGTGTCGCCGAAGCCGCCGTCGTACAGCAGGTCCGCCAGGCCGGTACGGCGCATCTTCCACCGGGCCACCGACCGGGCGTTGCCGGTGCTCATGCCCAGGGGGCAGCCGTGCCCGCGCAGCGCCTCCAGCAGCGCGCGGCAGCCGGGAAGCAGGTCCCCCGCCTGGTTGCCGATCTGCTCCGGGTCCTGGCCCAGGCGCGCATCGAGGGCGGCCATGACCTGCCGGGTGAGGTGCCGCACCCGAGCCGCCCCGATCCCGTGATGACGGAGGGCCGCGCACACCGTGCCGGCGTCGGTGAAACCCGCGAGGTCGATGTCGGCGTACCAGAGCTGGCCGCCCGCGTAGCGGAACTCCTCGGCCGTTCCGCAGACGTCGGCGATGGCGGCGGCCATCGCGGACATGTGCCGGCGCTGGATCCGGGCGCCGGGCCGGATGAGCGTGCCGTCGAGGTCGAACAACACGAAGCCGGGTGCGGTCATGCGGGGGCCGTCTGCGCCGGTTCGCCGTGCCGGGCCGTCACCTGCTCGGCGATCCAGCGGTACGTGACGCGCAGGCCGTCCTCGAGCGGGATCCCGGGGGCCCACCCGAGGACCTCGCGTACCAGTGTGTTGTCGGAGTTGCGCCCGCGCACCCCCTGCGGGCCGGCGACGTGGCGCAGCCGCAGGTCGTCGCGGCCGGCGGCGGCCATCACCAGCGCGGCCAGCTCGTCGATGGTCACCAGGCGATCCGAGCCGATGTTCACCGGTTCGGCGTGGTCGCTGCGCATGAGGCGGTACGTGCCCTCGACGCAGTCGTCGATGAAACAGAACGACCGGGTCTGCCGACCGTCGCCCCAGATCTCCACGTCCGCGCCGGGAGGCGCCTCGGCGACCTTGCGGCACAGCGCCGCGGGCGCCTTCTCACGGCCGCCGTCGTAGGTGCCGTACGGGCCGTAGACGTTGTGGTAGCGCGCGATCCGTACGTCCAGGCTGTACTGGTCCGCGTAGTAGACGCAGAGCCGCTCCGCCATCAGCTTCTCCCATCCGTAGGAGTCCTGAGGCCCGGCGGGAAAGGCGTCGGATTCGCGGAGCGGCCGCAGGTCCGGCGTCGTCTGCGCGTACTCCGGATAGATGCACGCGGACGAGGCGAGGAAGTAGCGCGTCGCGCCGGCCAGCCGGGCGGCCTCGATCGTGTGCAGGTTGATCAGCGCGTTGTTGCGCAGGATCGTGGCCGGGTCCTTCGAGATGAAGCCCATGCCGCCCATGTCGGCTGCCAACGCGTACACCTCGGTGACGCCCTCGCACGCCCGCCGGCAGACGTCCGGCTCCCGTAGGTCGCCGAGGACGAAGTCGTCCGCCGCCGAGTCGCCGAACTCCGGCCGTTTGAGGTCGGCGCCGCGAACCCACCAGCCCCGGCTCCGCAGGTAGGTCACGAGGTGGCTGCCGATGAAGCCGCCGGCTCCGGTGACAAGTGCACGTCTGGTCATGGAGAACCCTTCAGGTCACATGGTCACGTGAGGTTGGTCGACGAGGTGTGCGGCTCCGGTGCGGATTCGGTTCGGTGCGGTCGGACCGGGGATCAGGGATGGCCTCCGGCTCACCGGGTGACGTCGACGGGCGCGACGAACGCGTTGGTACGCACGGACTGCTCCGCCGCCATGGCGAGGGCCAGCGCGGCATACGAGTCACGCCACGAGCCGGCGCGTGGGTCGGCGCCGGTGCCACCTGCCGCTGCGAGGAAGCCGTCGAGCTGTGCCCGGTACGCCTCGGCGAACCGGTCGCGGTAGTCGCGGTGGCGGATCTGGTCGTCCGGGCCGTGCGCGGTGACCTGCCGCATCGGGGTTCGCTCGTCGAGCCCCACGGTCAGACAGTCACGGGAGCCGAGCACCTCGATGCGGACGTCGTAGCCGAGCGGACTGTGCCGTCCGGCGGTGAGCACGGCCACTCCTCCGCCGGCGATGCGCAGCGTCGCCGCCACCGCGTCGTAGTCGTGCAGGCCGGCCAGCTCGGGGACGGCGAGCACGTCCCCGATCGCGGCCACCTCGGTGACCTCTCGGCCGGTGAGCCACCGCACCATGTCGAAGTCGTGCAGCATCAGGTCACGGAAGATGCTGCCGGAGGCCGCGAGGCGCTCGAGCGCAGGCCAGGAAGCGTCGTGGGAGAACATCCGCAACGTGTAGAGCGTCCCCAGCTCGCCGCCGGCGATCCGCTCCCGCAGGCGGCTGAAACCGGGATCGAAGTGGCGCTGGAAGCCGACCCACAGGGGGGTGTCGCTGTTGTCGGCGACGGTGCCGAGCTCCAGGGTGCGGCGCAGGTCCAGGGTGAGCGGCTTCTCGCAGAACGTGGGAAGTTTACGCTCCAGTGCCATGCTCACCAGCGCGTCGTGGCTGTCGGTCGAGGAGGTGACGACGACGGCGTCGACGGTGTCGAGGAGTTGCTCGACATCGGAGTACGCCGCGCCGCCGACCTGGTCCGCCAGGGTCGCCGCCTGGTCCCCACGAACGTCGTGACAGGAGATCACCGCCTCGCCGGAGGCGGCCAGGTAATCGGCGTACATGTGACCGATCCGGCCGCAGCCGACGAGCCCGACCCGGAGCCGGCCCGCGGGGTTCACGGGCGGTCCCCGGGTCCCCCGCGCATGCCGCGGACCAGCCGGCCGGGGCGGGCGCCGGTGTGCTCTCCGTCGACGAACGTCACCTCACCCGAGACCAGCGTGACCCGGTAGCCGTCCGCCTTCTGGATCAGCCGCCCGCCGCCGGCCGGCAGGTCGTGTACGAACTCCGGGTTACGCAGCGCGAGGTTGTCGAAGTCGATGACGTTCAGGTCGGCCTTGTAACCGGGCTGCAGCAGTCCGCGGTCGTGCAGCCCGTACAGCGATGCCGTCTGCCGGGTCTGTTTGTGCACGACGAACTCGAGTCCCAGCCGCTCGCCCCGGGTGCGGTCCCGGGCCCAGTGGGTGAGCTGCGAGGTCGGGGTGCTCGCGTCGCAGATCAGCCGGCAGTGTGCGCCCGCGTCGCTGAGACCGACGAGGCAGTGCGGCTCCTGGAGCATCTCGTAGATCGGATCGAGGTGGAACTCGCTGTAGCCCAGCAGGGGACGCAGGAAGGTCTGGGTGCCGTCACCGGCGACGAGCAGGTCGTACATGACCTCCTGGCAGGGTCGCCCGGCGCGTCCGGCGATGGCGGCGACGCTCTGCTCGCGGCTCGGCTCGTAGTCCGGTTGACGGCCGAACGGGAAGAACTTCTCGTAGTCCTCAGGAAACAGGTGCGCGCGCGGATTGACCGACGCCGGGTCCTCGGCCAGGATTCGCCGACGGATCTCGGGGTCCCGCATCCGGTGGGCTCGCTCGGCCAGCGGCAGGTGGGCGAGTTTCTGGTACGTCGGGCGGCGTTTGAACGGATGCGTGCTCTCCAGGCCCACGATGACGCTGAACGGCCGCCCGGCGATCTGCGGGTACAGTCGCGCCCCTTCGGAGTTCGCCCGGCGCGCCTCGTCGACGATCTCGCGCCACAGGTGCGGCTCGTGGTCGTTCTGGAACAGGCCGAACGTGATCGGTCGACCCGTCTGCGCCGAGAGCCGCCGCATCCAGGAGACCTCGCGGAACTGATCCTCCATCGGTTCCCCGCCCGCCCCGGCCGGCACGAGCTGGAACACCCCGGTGCCCAACTCGCCGAGGACCCCGCCGAGGGCGAACAGCTCGTCCTCGGCGGCGAACGTGCCGGGCACCGGCTCACCGGTGATCGCCAGGTGGGTGGTGGTCCGGGAGGTGGAGAAGCCGAGGGCGCCGGCCCGCATCGCGTCGCGGACGATCGTCGCCATCGCGGCGATGTCGGCCGGCGTGGCGGGCTCGTTGGCGGCGCCCCGTTCACCCATCACGTAGGCGCGGACGGCGCCGTGCGGCACCTGGGCGCCGACGTCCATCACCCGGGTGAGTCCGGCGACGGCGTCCAGGTACTCCGGGAAACTCTCCCAGGCCCAGGCGATGCCCTCGGACAGCGACGCCCCGGGAATGTCCTCGACGCCTTCCATCAGCCCGATGAGCCATTCCCGGTTCGGCTCCGTCACCGGGGCGAAACCGACTCCGCAGTTGCCCATCACCACCGTGGTCACGCCGTGCCAGCACGACGGGGTCAGCAGCGGATCCCACGTCGCCTGCCCGTCGAAGTGCGTGTGGATGTCGACGAACCCCGGCGTGACGATGCACCCGTCCGCGTCGATCTCACGGGTCCCGCGTTCGGGCACCCGGCCGACCGCCGCGATGCGGCCGTCGGCGATGGCGACGTCTCCGGTCCGGGCGGCCGCACCGCTGCCGTCCACGATCGTCCCGCCCCTGACGACGACGTCATACATCGAGCAGATGTCCCTTCTCGGTGGCGACGAAGACGAGGTTGTCGTACTCGTAGGAGGCTCGGGGTCGGTGCGCGTGCGGTACGCCGTCACGCAGCTCGTAGGCCCGATAGTCGTAGCCGGCCAGCATCGCCACGAGGTCGGTGCTGCGGGCCGCGCCCGGTACGTCGAGGTCGCCGACCTCCACGGTGACGACGGGCCGGGCCCCGGTGAGCAGACCGCGCATCCCCTCCAGCACGTCCCGTTCGGCGCTCTCGGCGTCGACCTTGACCACGTCGGGGGTGAGGCCCTGCTCGGCGACGATCCCGTCGAGGGTGACCGCGGGAACCTCGTGGACCGTGGTGGCCACCCGCTGCCGGACCGCCTCCGGTAGCCGGGACCGGAACGCCGAGTTGTAGGGGCTGTAGCCCACACCGTGGTCGGTCAGGCGCAGCGTGCCGGGCGACGACCAGACCGCGGCGTCGACCGTGGTGACGTGGCTGAAGGCTGCCGTGTTCGCGGCCAGCAACGCGTACGTCGTGGGGGTGGGCTCGAACGACACGACCCGACCGGACGGGCCGACGCAGCGGGCCGCCATCACCGTGAAGTAGCCGAGGTGGGCGCCGACGTCGAGGAACGTCATACCGGTGCGCAGGTGGCGCAGGAAGAAGGCGCTCAGTTCGTACTCGATGAAGCCGTGCCGGCGGATCGCGATGGAGATCTCGTCGGGGAGCCGGACCTGAAGGTGGTCCCCCCAGAACGTCCGCCCCCGGGAGAGCTTGGCGCGGTTACGGTGCCGCCAGCGGCGCAACCTCGCCGTGGTCGGGTACGCGTTCGAGTAGGGTCGGTGCAAAAGGGCGCTGAGCCTTCGACCGACCATCGCCTCGCTACGGCGCAATTTCTCGGCGAGTGCTCGGCGTTCAGCATTGGTCACGGCAGCGCCATATCAAGGGTGTCCCCCGTGGTGTGGATCGTCGCGATCGGCATGACACGTGGCGGGAAAAGGCGTGGTGATCACGTCCCGGACAGCAGCGTACGTCAATGTATTGAGCGGGTCCAGGGTGGAATTGGAGGGCTTCTCTGCTCTCTCGCGCCCTCGACGGTGCGGGGGTGTGTCTGCCCAAATGGCGGGATCCGGTCCTGGCTGAATGCGTTCCGGCGGCCGTGGGTCAGTCAGGTGGGGGACGGCTCGGACGTGGTCGTCCAGCTCCGTCCGAGGGCTACCGGATCGACCGACCGGCGACTCGCCGATGTGTTAGCGTGATTCATGATCGACGATGTCATGATCCGGTGATCCCGCCGGCGGCGGTAGGTCCGTCGTGGTGAACGGGTGCACCAGCTCGGAGAGGGTGGCGTGGATGGGCGACGCCGAACAGGACGCGATTCTCGACAAGATTCGCGACGCGCTCTCGCGGGTGCCCGGCGTAGCGGGACTCGCGCTCGGTGGTAGCCGCGCCCGAGGCACCGCGGATCGGACCTCCGACGTCGACGTCGGCGTCTACTACCACCGTCGCGACCGGCCCGACATCTCGGAACTCGGTGCGGCCTTCGCCCGTATCGACGACGGCGGTGGCGGCGCCCGGTGCACCGACTACGGCGAGTGGGGCCCGTGGATCAACGGTGGTGGCTGGCTCGTGGTCGACGGAGTCAAGACCGACGTGCTGCTGCGTGAGGTCGATCGGGTGCGGACCGTCGTCGAGGCGTGCGTCGCCGGACGGCCCGAGATCCACTACCAGGTGGGCCACCCACACGGGTTCTGCACGGTGATCTATGCGGGGGAGTTGCACCACAACGTGCCCTTCCACGACCCGCAGGGTGTGCTGGCCGAGTTGAGATCGCTCACCGACCCCTATCCTGAGCCGCTCGCCAAGGCGCTGATCGGTCAGTTCGGGTGGGAGTCGCAGTTCGCCCTCGACACGGCAGTCACCGCGGCCGGCCGCGGTGACGTCGCCTACGTCGCCGGCTGCGCCTACCGGGCTGTCGCCTGCCTGAGCCAGGTGCTGTTCGCCGCCGCCGGCCGCTACCTCCTCAACGAGAAGGGCGCGGTGGCGGAGGCGGCGTCCTTCCCCTCGACTCCTGCGGGGTTCCGCGACGGCGTCGAAGCGGCGTTGGGTGCGCTGTCCGCCGACCCCGCCGACCTGAAGCGCTCGCTGACGCGGCTGGGCGCGGTGCGAGCGGACGTCATGGCCAGTGTCGAAGCCTGAGAGCCCACCCCGCGTCTGGATGGTGACCGGGGTGCCCGGGGCCGGCAAGTCGACGATCGCCGGCGCGCTCGCCCGGTCCGAGGCTCGCGGCGTGCACATCGAGGGTGACGCCCTGCAGCGGATGATCGTCTCCGGCAGTCGGCCGCCGCAGCCGGAGTACGACGAGGAGTGTGAGCAGCAGATCCTGCTCAACGTGCGCAACCAGTGCCTCCTGGCGCGGTCGTTCCTCGACGCGGGTCACCTCGTCGTACTCGACTACGTCGTCACCTCCCGGCACCGCCTGCGCTACTACCTGGAGCTGCTGCATCCTGCTCCGATGGGCTTCGTCATGCTCCGGCCCGACCTCTCCGTCGCGGCACGACGCGACGAACAACGGCCGCACAAGACGGTGCTGCCCCGCTGGCGGCACCTCGCCGGGGAGATGGCCGGCGAGCTCAGCGGCGTCGGCCTCTGGCTCGACAACGGAGACCTGTCCGTGGACGAGACCGTGCGTCAGGTCCGGTCCGGTGTCACCGCGGCCACTCTCACCGTCGACCTGCTGGACGCCTTCTCGGCGCGGCGGGCTCCCGGGCAGCGCACCGGCAGTCAGGCTCAGTTTCCGGCGCTTTCGTAGCGTCGCAGTCCTCGCCGGAACACCGTGACCGCGAGGAGGACGCAGTACACGGCCACCGCCGGGGTCAACAGGCCGATCCAGGCGAGCCTGCCGTGGTCGAGGAAGACCGAGACCGGAAAGAAGCCGATGAACGCGAACGGCAGCGCGGTCGCCAGTACGGCCTGCAGACCCACCCCGTAGATGCTGAGCGGATACTTCGTCAGCTCGCCGAGCTGGTCCATGCCGGCGGCGAAGGTGTTGATCGCCCCACGCAGCCAGAAGGAGGTCGAGTTCGCCACCACGGTCAACGACACCTTGATGACCAGCGCGCTCGGCAGCAGGACCAGTGCCAGCCCGATCCGAGCCGGGGTCCACGCGACGTCCAGGTGCAGCAGCGCGGTGACCAACAGCCCGCCGCCGACGGTGACGTTGCCGAACGCGTTCATGCCCACCCGACTGGCGCAGACCTGCAGCAGGCACGGGTACGGGCGTAGCAGCATCCGGTCGAGCTCACCCCGGTTGATCAGCCCGGCCAGACCCCAGGTGCCCTCGGCCAGCAGTTCGCTGGTCCCCTGAGCGAGCACCATCATCGCGAAGATGAGCACGACCTCCCAGACGCCCCAGCCGTGGATGCGTGGCACCCGGGCGAAGATCGTGGCGATCAGCACGAGCCCGGCGCCCTGGGTCAGCACGGCGGCGACCACCAGGATCCAGAAGTCCGCCTGGTATTCCAGGGTGGCCCGCAGGTGGGCGCCGAGGTTGCGCCGGTAGACGCGCAGCGTGTGCACGTCAGCCTCCGTGAACGGTCAGCCGGCGGACCGCGACGTGCCACAGTCGCCGGGCGAGCCACCACAGCCCGACGACCCAGAGGATCTGCACCGCCAGCGCCGAGACGGCGGACAGCCCGGGCGATCGGCCGAGGAACAACATCGCGGGAGTGTTGGTGATGGCCTGGAAGGGGAGTACCTCCGCGACGTGGCGCAGCCACGGCGGGAAGAAGACCAGTGGCACCGTGGCGCCGGACAGGATGCCCGAGATCGCCGTCCGGGCCAGACTGATGCCCAGATAGTTCTGCGTCCAGAAACAGAGCAGCCCGCACATGTAGACGATGAGGAATTTCAGCGGTACGACGGCGAGGAGGCTCGCGGCGAACAACGCGAGCTGCCCCGGCGACGGCCACGGCACCCCGCCGAAGGCGACCAGGACGACGGTGCAGACCACGAGGGCCGCCGTCGTCTCCAGCAACGCGAAGCCCAGCGCCTCCGCGAACCGGCCCTTCTGGTAGTCGACCGGCTTGACCAGGTCGACGGCGACGGCTCCGCTACGGATCCGCGACGCCATGGCGAAGTCGGTGAAGGTCGAGACCAGACAGTTGGTGACGAAGGAGACGAGCAGGTATGCCTTCATCTGCGGCCAGGTGAACCCGGCCAGGGAGTTGCCGTCGCTGAGCAGCGCCTGCCACAGCGCGAACATGGCCGCCAGATTGAACACGAGCATGGACAGGCTCATCAGGAACGGCACCCGGTAGGCCAGGGCGTTGCGCCAGGCGAGCCGGGCCATCGCCCGGTACGGCCGCATCAGGC
Source organism: Micromonospora halophytica (assembly GCF_900090245.1). GTDB lineage: Bacteria > Actinomycetota > Actinomycetes > Mycobacteriales > Micromonosporaceae > Micromonospora > Micromonospora halophytica. The sequence continues at coordinate 107,063 of NZ_FMDN01000013.1, read as the reverse complement.
GGCACCGCTGCGGGCCGTGACCTCGTCCGGCCGGTGGATCCGCCGGATGAGATCGGCGATGCCCTCGTCGTTGATGCGCAGGTCCCGCACCTCGACCAGGCCCATCACGGTGGCGGCGACCGCGCCCGCTGTACGGGTCGTCCGGTCGAAGCGGACCACCAGTTCGCGTTCACCCGGGGCGGTCACCTCGGCGTCGCCGAGACGCTCGCGAATCAGGTCGAGCGGCGCGGACGCGGAGAGTTGGAAGCGCACCGAGCTGGCGCTGGCCAGGGCGTCGCGCAGCACCTCGACAGGGCCGTCGTGGCGGATGCGCCCCTCGTCGATGACGACGATCCGCCCGCACACCTCCTCGATGTCGCCGATGTCGTGCGTGGTCAGCAGGATGGTCGTGCCGTCGGCCACGAGCTGCCGCAGGAAGGTGCGCACCCGGTCCTTGACATCCAGGTCGAGACCGATGGTCGGCTCGTCGAGGTAGAGGATGTGGGGCTGGTGCAGCAGCGCGGCGGCCAGATCGGCCCGCATCCGCTGACCGAGGGAGAGCTTGCGCGCCAGCACCGGTAGGAGGGGACCGATCTCGAGCACCTCGGTGAGCCGTCCGAGCGACCGGCGGTAGTCCGCCGCCGGGATCCGGTACATGTCGCGTAGCAGCTCGAACGTGTCGCCGACCGGAAGGTCCCACCACAGTTGGGTGCGCTGGCCGAAGACCACCCCGACGTTCTTCGCGTTCGCTATCCGGTCCCGGTGTGGGACGACACCGGCGACTCTGACCTCGCCGGCGGTCGGCACGAGGATACCGGTCAGCAGTTTGACCGTGGTCGACTTCCCGGCGCCGTTGGGGCCGGCGTACGCGACCGACTCTCCCTCACCGACGCGCAGGTCGATGCCGTCGACGGCGCGGTGGATGTCGAAACGCCGGGTGACGAGGTGCTTGAGGGCGCCGGTCAGGCCCGAGTCCCTGCGGGGGCGCCGGAACTCCTTCACGAGGCCGGTGGCCTCGATCAGTGGGGCCATGGCGTCATGCTCCGATCAGGCGGACGGACGGGGGCGTGCGGCGCGGGGGCGGTCAGCCCCGCTCCCAACTGTCGCCGGCGGCCAGGCCCAGCGCCGCCAGTCGGGCCGGCGCCGCACCGAGGCTCGACACCTCGTCGTGTCGCAGCCGTGGAAACATGCCGCCGAGGGCGAGCGTCTCCAGCACCCGGGTCCGCATCGCCGGCTCCACCCGGCGGCCCCACCGCTCCCACGCCGAGCGGAACGGCTCCACCCGCTGTCGGGCGAGGCCCATCAGGCACGCCGTCGCCCACAGGGCCCAGAGCTGGTCCTCGGGAACCCGAGCGGCGAGATCCACCAGCCAGGGTTCCGGCTCGGCGGTGCAGCGCCGGTAGCCCGCACGCAGGTCGGACACGTCGACGCCGAACCGGTGAACGGCGGTCGCGAGCGGTACCGGGCTCCAGTTGTTCGTGGCCCGGTCGTTCTCCACCACGATCCGCGGTTCGCCGTGTTTGAAGTACGGCAGGCAGTCGAAGCCGTCGAGGACGCGCGTCGGGTCGAAGGACCATCCGTCCGGCGGCGAACCGATGTAGCAGGAGGCGTCCCGGCGTCCCCGCGCATCGTTGCCGACCACGCTCGGGACGTCGTGGTGAGCCGCGAGATTGGGCACGGCGAGGTAGATCGGCAACCCGAACTCGCGCGCGAAGTGGGCCACGGCGACGTCGTCGGGTTCGTCCGGGTCCAGCCCGGCGAAGTAGTCGGTCAGCTCTTTCGCCGCCGGCGCGGGCAGTGCCAGCGCGATGGTCGGCACGTAGTCGCAGACGGCACGGACCCAGTGCGCGCCCAGCAGCGCGGCCATCCGGACGGCGGCACCGTTACGCGACCCCCAGTCACTGTGCAGGGCGACGCCGGCGTCGGGCTGCGCCTCGACGGCTCGGAAGGCGTGCTCCAGGAAGCCGGCCGGCACCACCGCGTCGTCCTGCAGCACCAGGTGATGGGTGCAGCCCGGCCCGACGGCGGACCACACCGCCGTGGCGGTCCGCAGGGTTCGTGGTGGGCCGTCCGGCTCGGGATCGGGAACGATCTGGACCGGGAAGGGAGCCAACCGGCGGGCCAGGTCCTCCGCGAGGTGCCGCCGAGACGGGTGCGTCATGATGGCTACCGACACAGCACCGAGGGGCAAGTCCGTCTCCTTCCGCGGAGGGTCGGCGGTGTCGAGGGCGCGCCGGCGCATCTGTGCGCCGATGGTCCTGCTCCGGCCCATGCGTGACCCCGGCGAACTGGCTCGGCCGCCTGCCGTGGCGAACGCGGGGCGGCTGACGCGACAGGTGCCGCCTCCCCTTCATGGATCGCCGTCAACCTATCAATGATCCGGACCAGGTGCGACCCCTGCAGCGAGCGTCCACGGGTCACGTCGGGCGGGGGTCGACCCGACCCGAGGCGTCGTCGCCGATGTCCGGCCGGATCAACCGCGTCCGATGTGTGCGACTGTCTGTCCGATATCGATGGTCAGTGCCAGGCCGAAGTGGTCCGAGGCGTACTGCCCGTCATCGTCCGGGTCGGTGCCGAGCAGGGCGGGACTCCGTACCGCCCGGACCGGGTCCGTCGCGCGGTGCAGTACGTGGTCGAGCCGCCAGGTCGGCTCCGGTACGGGCATGGTCAGCGCATCGTCGGAACCGCCGCCGGCCCTCCAGGCGTCGACCAGCACGGCCCGGTCGCGCAGCCGGTCCATCAACGGGCTGTCCGCCGGGCAGTTGAGGTCGCCGCAGATCAGCAGAGGCCGGTCCGGTGGAGCCGCCACCGCCGCCGTCTCCAGGCCACGGAGGCACGCCTCCTTGACCGCGTCGGGACCGACCGGCAGGTGCACCACCCAGACGGTGGCGGCGGACGTGGTCACGGCCAGCGCGGTCGGATGGCCACCGAAGCCGCCGAACCCGGGCACGGGAAAGGTCCGGCTCGCGAGTACCGGTGTTCTGCTGAGCACCGCCAGGCCGGCGACGGTGCCAGGGCCGGTGGTCGTCATGGTGTACCGCGGCTCGCCGAGGGCGTGCAGATCGGCGACCAGACCTTCCAGCCGGCTCAGGTCGGACGGCACCTCCTGCAGGGCGATCAGATCTGCGTCGGCACCGCTCAGGGCACGAGCCAGGAGCGCGGCCCGACGCTGCCACACCCGGTGCTCGTCCGCCTCACGCAGGGCCGGGCTGTCCGCGCGCGCACCGCGCAGCAGCCCTCGATCGAGCCGGTACCGGTGCGGGGTGCCGGTGCCCCAGAGATTGAATGTGACGACACGCAGCGGCATCTGGCCCCGATCCTCCAGGTTCGACGACGGTTCCCCGCACCGCGGGGCACCGGTCACGCGCACCGTAACAGCACCGGCGCCGTCCGGTAGGGAATCGCCGGCCGGTGGGCGAGGCATCGATTGGCTACTATGGCGCCCCTATCGAGCGAAGGAGTCATCGTGAGCCTTGATCGGCGACGGTTTCTGGCACAGTCAGGCATCGCGGGTGTCGGGGTGGCGTTGTCGGGCGCGATCGACGCGCTCTTCACGGCGGCGAACGCGTCATCGGGGCCCCGCCACGGATACGGCGCGCTCGTGCCGGACCCGGCAGGGCTCCTGGACCTGCCGAGTGGGTTCCGCTACCGGGTCCTCTCACGGGAGGGCGATGTGCGACCCGGCGGCGTCGTTCCCAGCAGTTTCGATGGAATGGGGGCGTTTCCCGGCCCGGGTCCTGAGGTCCGTCTCGTGCGTAACCACGAGAACCGGGTGGGTGCCTCCGTTCCGGTCGTCGCGCCCGCGGAGCTGACCTTCGACCCGGTCGCCGCCGGCGGGACCACGACGTTGCACGTCCGGCCGGACCGCGTCGAGGAGCGGATCAGCCTGGGCGGGACCTCGACCAACTGTGCGGGTGGGCAGACGCCCTGGCAGACGTGGCTGACCTGCGAGGAGACGGAGGTTCGCCGGGGTGACGGCGGTCACGAGCAGGATCACGGCTGGATCTTCGAGGTCGACCCGTACCGCACCGTCCGCAACCGGCATCCCACGCCGCTGACCGCCATGGGGCGCTTCGCTCACGAGGCGATCTGCGTCGATCCCCGCACCGGCGTCGTGTACGAGACCGAGGACGCCTACGGGGAGAAGTTGGGCTGCTTCTACCGGTTCCTGCCCGCGAAGCCGCTCGGTGGTCACGGCAGCCTGCGGGCCGGCGGTCGGTTGCAGGTCATGCGCGTTCCCGACGTACCCGACCTGTCCGTCGTCCAGGACCCTGGCGCCACCTTCGGCGGTGTCGAGTGGATCGACGTGCCGGACCCGCTGGCCACCACCACCTCCGTGCGTCTGCAGGACTACGGGCCACGCGGTGTCACGCACGCGGAGAAGCTCGAGGGAGCCTGGTGGGGCACGGACGGTGGGGCCTACTTCGTCTCCTCCTTCGCTGCGCGCGCCCACGGGTCGGAGGCGGACCACCAGGGGCAGGTGTGGCGGTACGCGCCGGCCACCCGCGAACTCAGCCTGGTCGTGGTCTTCCGCTCCACCGACTCGGATCTGTTCAGGACTCCGGACAACATCTGCATGACCCCGTCGGGCGGACTGATGCTCTGCCAGGACGGTGACGGCGACAGCTACCTGATGGGTACGACCGTCGCCGGCGAGCCGTACCTGTTCGCCCGTAACCGGCAGAACATCGGCACCGAGTCGGCTCCCGCGTACGGCGAGTTCGCCGGTGCCTGCTTCTCCACCGACCAGCGGACGCTCTTCGTCAACTGCTACGCCCCGGGCACGACGTTCGCGATCACCGGGCCCTTCCAGCGGTAGGCCGGTCCGGTCGGCGACCTGCGTCGCCGGACGCCACCCGCGCGACCAGGTTCGCGCCGGGCGGTGGGACGCATCTCGCAGCGACGGGTGCACCCCACCGCCCGGCGCGGGCCGCCGGGTGGCCCGGAAAGGAACCGCGCGGACGTGGGTGACCGTTTCCACCGTCCTGGCCGATCCCGGCAGTGCCGAGGACAGCCGGCCGGAACTGGCGGGTGCCCGTCCCGGCCGGCTGTCGAGTCAGCTCACCTGCTCAGGAGTGGTTGCCAGCCGTCGCGGTGGCGCAGGCCGCGAGGTTGCAGGCGGATCTGGTCGTGCACTGTTCCGGGCACCGGCTCGGTTCGTATCGCCTGGGGCCGGTCCACCACGACGCAGACGTCCTCCCCGGGCCACCACCAGCCGCAGGAGCGGGCCAGGCCGGCCCAGGCGTCGAGGTGTTCGGCCTCGTCCGGCCCGTACCGGGCAAGGTCGAGCCGATGCAGCACGTCGTAGTAGGCGATCCATGACGCGTCCTGCTGCCCGTACCAGCACACCGGTACCGGGCCGTCGCCCGCGAGGGCCGCACGCACGGGTAGGTGGTACCCGTGCGCGAGACTCCGGTGCAGTGCCGTGCGTACGCCCTGGTGCAGCACGACAGCGAGCGGAACACCGCTGTCGAGCGCGTGTATCGGCGCCAGTTCGGGCCATGGTTGCTTGGTCTTGCTCGTACGCACGGGTGACAGTTCGGGGTCGGTGTGCGTGACGCCCGCGCTCAGCGCGCCGCGTAGCTGGGAGGTGATCATGGCGAGATCGCTTGCCAGCGGTGGTGTCCCACGTGGCCGGGGGTCCCGGATGCGCTCGTGGAGTTGGTCGAGAGTGGGCCAGCCGGTGATCAGGGGCCGCGCCTTGTCCGGCGAGTCGACCCATTCGAACCGGGGGCGCGGCCGTGATGCCCGGGCGTAGATGCTGGTCAGGCAGCGCTCGGCGGTCGACTTGTCAGCCGGCTGCGTGGACAGGGCGTGGTCGAGCCATTCCTGGCGGATCCGAATGGCCTGCTGCCACAGGTCGTGAGGGTTGCCGCTGCGAACGGCCTGTGGAGGTTTCGCGGCGTCGTCGCGCCGCGTGGGGGCGCTCACCGCGCCAGGGCGTCGCCGCCCTTCCGGTACGAGATCATGGAACGACTATGGCCCACAACGCGGCACCGGCGCAAGGCACCTTCCGGTCACACGAGCACGCTCCACGTCACCGGGCCGACGAGGCCGTCGGCGACGAGGCCGTTGCGGCTCTGGAAGCTGCGTACGGCGGTGGCGGTGACCGAACCGAAACCACCGTCCACGATGAGGCTCGCCCCTCGGGCGTTGAGCGCGGTCTGCAGGCCGCGCACCAGGTCGCCGGAGTTGCCCTCCCTCAGTGGCAGGACAAGTGCCGTCCAGGTGATCGGGCCGACCACACCGTCGGCGTAGAGCCCCCGGCTGCTCTGGAACGACCGCACCGCCGAGGCGCAGCCCGGTCCGAAGACGCCGTCGACGACGACGGAGATGCCCCGGGCACGCACCAGGTACTGGACGACCCGGGGCACCCAGCCGGAGGCTCCCTGGCTGACGCTCGGGTAGCCGGTGCTGCCGACGGGGGCCGTCGCACCGAGGGTGATGCCGCGGTTGGCGAGAAGGACGCGGGGGTCCGTGGAGGTCAGTCGAGGGCGGTGGATCTCGAAGTGCAGGTGCGGGCCGCTGGAGTTGCCGGTGTTGCCCATCAAGCCGATCAGTTGTCCGCAGCTGACCTGCTGGCCGACGCTGACGAGCACCCGGTGCAGGTGGCCGTAGTAGGAGAAGTAGCTGTCGGCGTGGTTGAGGTGGACGCTGTTGCCGGTGCGGCCGGCCAGGGGACCACTGGTCGTGTCGCCCGGGTACGAGTTGGTCTTGACGTCCCGGACCGTGCCGTCGGCCGTCGCGTAGACAGGGGTGCCCTGGTTGTTGGCAACGTCCCAGCCGGTGTGGGTGGGGCGGCTGGGGGTCTTGTAGCCGGAGGTCAGCGTGCCGAGCGTCGGGTTGCTCCACCCGGCGACAGCCGCCAGCGCCGGACTGGCATTGCCGAGGACGCCGGCACCGACACCGACGCCCAGGGCCGCGATGAGGGTGCGGCGCCGCACCGCCGAGTCGAGCAGACGGCCTGAAACCGAATCGTCGTCCATCGTTGTCTCCATGCTGTTCCGGTTCTGGTCCGTTGACCACCGACTCTCGACACCGACCGAAAGCCTTCTATATCCAGGCGGCATCGGGAGGGCGGCTTCCGTGAGCGACTCGCCCGCCGGTCAGCCGGCGGGGGCTGGCTTGTACGCGGTGACGAGGTCCCACACGCCAGGCAGCACCGTCACCCGTTCGAAGCCGACCTCGGCGAGCAGCTTGGTGTAGAACTCCACCTCTCGCAGTCGGCTGACGCAGTTGTCCACGCCGATCAGGAAGTAGCTCCAGAAGAACTGCATGGCCAGTCGGTCCGGGGTGCGGAACTCCTCGCTGATCAGCAGCAGCCCGCCCGGTTCCAGCGCCTCGTACGCCTGCTCCACCAGGCGGCGGGCCACCTCGTTGGGCCAGTCGTGCAGCACCCGGACGAAGGACAGCGCGTCGTACCCCGGCGGCAGAGGTTCGGCGAGGAAGTCGCCGCCGACGAATCCCAGCCGGTCCGGATGGCCCCGTGAGAGGCGGGTGGTTGCCACCAGCGGCGCCACCGCCGGCAGGTTGTACACGTCGGCCCGCAGGTCTGGTGCGATGTCCAGCACGTGCGCGGCGAGTGTTCCGTCGCCGCCGCCGACGTCCAGCAGGCGGCGTCGGTCTGGCCAGAGCAGATCGGCGTGCCGCCGGATGGTTTCGGTCACCGGGCCCAGCCCGACGGCCATGCTGTGTTCGAAGTCGGCGGTCTGGGCGTCGGTCTTCGGCGGCCAGGCGAAGTCGTCGTCGCTGATGCTGATGTCGCCGCGCAGGCTCTCGGCCAGTCGGCCGTGCAACCGCCTCCACGGGTAGCGGTCCCGGTCCCGCTCGACCGCGCCGGGGCCGACCACTGCGGCGACCGCGTCGCGCAGCCCTGGCACGGCCCGGTAGCTGGTCGCGCCGATGTCGTCGTCGGGCTCGTCGCGGGTCAGGAAGCCGAGGCTCTCCAGGCAGTCGAGGAACTTGTACAGCCGCAGCGGGCGCACCCCGAACCGGGTGGCCAGCGCGTCGACGCGGGCCGGGCCGGGCTCCAACGCGTCGAGCAGCCCCATGCCGAGCGCGGTCTCCAGGACGTCCATGGCCTTGGGACCGTTGGCGAGCAGGCTCATCAGCGCCCGTGGCGAGAGGGTGACAGTCATCGGTGCAACTCCTTCTCCAGCGCGTCCATGAACGTATCGACCTCGTCGAGGGTGTTGTAGACGTGTGGGCCGACGCGCAGGTAGCCGCGCCAGCTGCAGATCACGCCGCGGGTGGCCAGCCGCCGCTTCACCGCCTCGCCGTCGGGGACGTCCAGGCACACCACGCCGCCGCGGCGGTGCGGCTCGGTGGGGCTGACCACCGCGATGCCGGCCGCGTGGGCCCGGTCCAGGGCCCGCTGGGTGAGGGCCAGCGAGTGCGCCCGGATGGCCTCGACGCCGATCCCGGCCAGCAGATCCAGGCCGACCTGGGAGACCAGCGAGGTGAGCGGGTACGGGGTGCCGCCGGCGAACCGCCGAGCGCCGGGGGCCCAGTCGGTGGACGGCTGGAAGGTGAACGCCCGGTCGCCGGCCTGCCAGCCGGTGGCCGCCGGTTCCAGGTCCGGCACCAGGTCCGGTCGGACGTAGAGGAAGGCGGTGCCGACGCCGCACAGCCACTTGTGCGCGCCGCCGAGGACGACGTCGACGCCGAGCGCGGTGACATCCAGCGGCACCACGCCGACGGTCTGATATGCGTCCACCACGACCAGCGCGCCGACGTCGTGGGCGCGGGCGACCAGGCGGGGCAGGTCGACGGTGGCGCCGGAGATGAAGCTGGCATGCGATACGCACACCAGTAGCGTCCGTTCGTCGAGGCGTGCCTCCAGGGCGTCCTGGTCGAGGTGGTGGCCACCGGAGCCGACCACGTCGAGTTGGGCGCCGTAGCGGCCGAACGCCCGGAAGACGAACGGAACCGTCGGGTACTCCAGGTCGGTGGTGACGACCCGGTCCCGCGGCGGGCGGTAGTCGAAGCAGGACGCCACCCGGGCGAGCAGGGCGCTCAGGTTCGCGTCGGTGACCACGCTGCCCGGCGGTGCGCCGAGCAGTGCGGCCACCGAGTCCGCGTAGCGGTCGAGGCCGACGTGCCAGTCCTGCCACACGTCGTCGCGCCAGGTGCGCAGCGTCTCCCAGTAGTCGTGCAGCACCCGCTCCGCTCCCCTCGGCGCCGCGCCGGTGGAGTTGCTGTTCAGGTACACGCAGGTCTGCAGCAGCGGGAACTCGGCGCGCAGCGCGGCGTGCGCGGTGGTGTCGAGGCACTGCGGCCAGTCAGGTGCGCGCGTCGGGCCGGACCGGCTCATGCGGGGCCGCCTCCACTCGGGTAGATCGGGCCGGGATCGGGGATGGCGGGGGTGAAGACCGGCACGTCGCGGACGGCCGCCAGGTACGGCGTGCCCTCGGTGTAGCCGGTACCGGCGCGGGGACCGAGCATCCGGGTCGCGATCCGGTGGTGGGTGCGCCGCCACTGAAGCAGGGCCGCGGCGAACGCGTCCATCCGCCGGGCCACCAGGTCGTGGTCCGGGCCGTCGAGCCGGCCTCCGCGGACGGCCGACCGGTACGCCTCGTCCACCGTTGGCTGGCCAGCCCGCACCCGGGCCCGAACCTCCGGCACCGACAGGTAGGCCGCCGAGTCCAACCGGTCTTCCTCCGGGGTATGGCACAGCGACTCGGCGAGCTTGTAGGAGCGGGACTGGATGGCGCTGGCCCCTTCGGTGTACTGCCGGAACGTCCGGAACGACTCCGGCTGCATGGTGGCCAGCAGCGAGAAGAGCGGGGTTGCGGTCCCGAGCAGGTCCCGGGCGTAACCCAGCCGGTCGGCCGCCGCGACGGGGGTGTCGCCGGTCAGCGCGGCCACGGCTGCGCGCAGTTCGTCGGCGACCCCGGCGAAGAGGCACTCGTACGCCTGGAGTACCCGGATGAACAGGTACTCGTCATGGGTGATGTGGACCGGCAGCATGCTCAGCCGCAACGGCAGATCATCGGCGGCATCGAGGTCAACGGCGATGGCGTGCAGCGCGGCGGCGGCGGTCGCCGGTTCAGCGTCGTCGACCGCTCTGCCCAGACCGAGCCGGGCCAACGCGGCAGCGGCGGCCCGTGAGCCGAGCCGGCAGCGTTTGGTCACCACCGCCGGTCCCGGACGCCGCTGCGGGAGAAGATCGGTGGTGTGGGCGGCGGCGGCCAGTTCGAAGGCCAGCGCGTCGGCGACCAGGCGGACGAGGAGCCGGTCGCGGACCTGCCGCGCGGTGGCGTCGTCTGCGGCCGGTGGTGGGTCGTCCGCTCCGGTGGGCAGCCGGAGCAGGCGCAGGGCCAGGTAGCTGCGGTAGTCGTAGCGGCCGTCCCACTTGTCGAGCGCGACGTCGAGGAAGTCGCTCAGCAGCCGTGCCGGACCGCCGTCCCGGGTCGCCGTCACGCCGGCCACCCTCGCCCGCGCGCCGTCGAGCAGGCCGAGGAATTCCTTTTCGACGAAGTGTTTGCCAACCCGGTGGAATTCGTCCAGCACAGATGGGTAAGGAAAAGTGCGTGGGTCGGCCGCACCGGACAACCAACTTGTCAGCTCGCGCACGATCCACCCTTCGACAATTCCGGACGCCTACAGTCGAGGCTGCCGGTCACTTCCGGCGAGTGCGTATCAGGGCTGGGCGGTGCCGGTCTCGTCACCAGTGGGGTGCAGCCGGGCCTGCCACAGGTCCGGGAAGAACCGGTGTCCGACGAGTTTGGCGAGCATGGTCGCCGGGCTGCCCGCTACGCCGGCCGGAGCGTGGCCCCCGACCCGCAGGGCCACCTGGTAGTGCCGGGCCCGCCACAGCGACACCCGCTCGTCCCACTCCACCATCGCCTCGGCCAGCCGGTGCACCGGGTCCGCCGGATCCGCCGGGCACAGCTTCGCCATCGGGATCCCGCGGCCGGCGACGTGGTCGGCGAACGCACGCCCGAGTTGACGACTGGCCGCTTGGATCTGCCGCCAGCCGGGCGACTCGGCACCGGAACCGTTACCCAGCGCGGGCTGCATCGCCTGAAAGTCCACCGGGGACAGATGCCGGAACATCTCCAGGTGGTCGGTGACCATCCGCATCGCGAGCGTCGCCCGGGCCAGCAGCGACTCGGCCACCGCCAGGTCCCCGGCGTTCACCCGGGCGGTCGCCTCGGTCAGCTCGGCCGCCGCCAGTTTCAGCCACAGCTCGGTGGACTGGTGCACCACCTGAAAGAGTAGTTCGTCGCGGTGAATCACTTCGTCCTGGGACCGTTGCAGGTCGAGCAGCACGTCCGTGCGCATATAGCGCGCGTAGTCCGTAGCACCGGTGCCAGGCAACACAGGTGGGTGTTCACGCTTCACGTAATAGCCCTTCAGTCGGCGTCAGCACGCCGGGATCAGCCGTACGTCGGCGGCAATCATCCAACGAAGAACAGCGATGCGCTACCCCTCGAACCCAATCCGTGCCCGTGGAATTGAGAAAGGGGCTGCACATCGTCCAATAGAGGACAAACGTCCATCATGCTGATTAATGCCTGTCAATCGATCCGGCGGGCGCACCGGGTAGGGGCGCCTCTCGAGGCGGGCGGCGCGGCGGTGCCCCTGAGGCACGGGCGTTCAGCTGCGTCCGGCGACCTCTACGAGGGTCTCCGGGGCGAGGGCAATGCCGTTCACGCCGAGCGGAATCACCGGGACCGCCCGATCGGCGTCTCCGATCACCGAGGCGGGAACGAAGAACACTCCAGAGTGAACCTCCGCGCGTACCCGGGTCGGCGACCCGACCGCGACGGCCGCCACGCCAGCGGTGGGTAGCTGGCCCACCAGACCATCGAGGACCTCGCTCACGCTGTACCCGTCTCCGCCATCCGCTGCACCGACGGCAGCCTGGTGCCGACCGGACAGCAGGCTCTCGACATACCAGCCGGACGGTCCGGTCCAGAGCCGCAACGTGTGCTCGTCGTCGAGCGAGACCGCGTCGGCGAGGACGTAGCCGGCTGGTGGCCGCCAGTTCCCCTCAGGCGTGGCCGGGCTTGGAGCGACGTTGATGACGGTCGCGACGGCGAGGCAGGCAGCCGAAGCCCGATCAGGCTGTGGAGGGTCGAGCGGGATCTGGCAGTGTCCATGACACAACCCTCCGAGCGGTCGGGGTCAGTCGGAGCGTCGGATCTTACGCATGAGCATCGCGCACACTCCGTATCCGGAACCGACGTTGCCGGTGAACGCGCCGGCAGCCGGCCGTCGCGCCCGCCGGGACGCACCTGCTGCCGCTCGCCGGACCGGCGAGGGGACTCCGGTGCAGGGGACCTATTCGGCCAGGCCCGGCTGCGGGTCGAGGGGCGCCGGGAGCCGCAGCGTCGGCCAGCGCTGGTCAGGGCGGAAGTCGGTGTACGTGCCGTCGAAGGGAAAGTCGCCTGCGGCGATCAGCTTGATGAGCCGTTCCCCCTCGGCGCGGACGGCGTCGGCCGTAGCTCTGTCGAAGTAGAGGGGGTTTCCGATGTGCCCGTCGAACTCGTCGACGTCCTTCCACTCCCACTGCCGGTCCGGGGTCACGACGATGTCGAGGATCAGGTCGTTGGTGTCGACACCGTCGGGCTGCCGGCGGTAGGGCGTTTCGAGGTTGACGTACCAGCCGGTGAATGTGCCATCGCGGAAGAACCACCACACCGAGTAGGCGGCCCGCGGCGGCATGAGGACCAGAATGTCGTACTTCTGCCAGGTCAGGAGCACCAGCTTCGGGTCACGCATCCGATCGACGGTGACCTCGTGCTGGGTCTTGCCGTCCGCGTCGACAAGGCGGGCGAAGTCACTGCCGGCTGGATGCCAGAGCAGCAGCCCGTCTTCGTTGTCGGCGATGACGCGCATCGGCTGCACCCACGTACACCACCGTCCGCGAAGATAACGACGACTGATGATTTTGCCCGGCTCAAACAGCATCGCAGCAGCGTAGCCCGCCTTGATCAGTTGCCGCCGAACACGAACCGGCTGCCACGACCGACAGGGAACACCATGGACACTGCCACCAGCCGAATCTAGATCCGGGTCGCGGTAGCCGACCCTGAATACGCCGGTGCCGTCGAGACGATGGTTTTCATCGATGACCGGCCCGTCGTCGCGGAGACGTTCACCGCCGGACCGGCCGAGCAGCCCGAGTACCTGCTCGGCCCCGACCGTCGACTGCACGCCGACCCGAGCGGGCTGGTTGGGCATGAGGGGGTGCGTGTCATCCTACGACTTCCTGATCACGAGATGGCGGAGATGGCTGCGCCAGACGGCGGGTGAGGTCAGACGTCCGCCCGGCCAACCCGCCCTGCCGAGCGGGATCGATCGACCGTCACCGTGACCCGCGCACCTGCCGCCACAGGCCGGACTCCACGTCCGAGGGCGGGAGATGGGACACCAGCCGCTCCGGGTGACCGGCCGGCGGGCCGGAGGCGGCCGACGACCCCCGGTCGGTGCTGTCCGCGTGGACGAGAACCATCATGTTGCCCAGGGTGACGAGCCCGGCGTGGATGCCCCGCAGGGTGGTCCGCGCGACCCGGCCGTACCAGGTCGGTCCTCCGGTTCCGGACACGGGTCCTCCTTCGGCGACTGTCGATGCGGGCAGCATCCACCAGCGCCGTCAACGACCGATCGAGGCCTGCTCGCGCCGGAGTCGGGAGGTGACGACGGACGGGGCCTGCCACCGGTCTGCAGGCCCAGGGGTGCCGGTTCGTCTCGGAGCTGCTCGGCGTGGCCGCGGGTCCGGCGCTGGTCGCCGTTGCCGTCGGGGCCGGCCGGCGCGTCGCTCCCCGCCGACCTGCGGTACGGCTGATCAGGATCTCTCGAACACGCCGACCTGCCTGACCAGATATCCGTATTGTGCTGATTAGTGTGGCGATGTCCGAGACGGCGGGTGGGGTCGGACGCGTGGCGTCGGAGGCTGGTGGTGGGCCTCCACGCGCCTCCGTCGTCGCGATGATGATCAACGGAAGGTGCTTCTATGCTCCTCGATGGCAAGGTCGCGGTGGTCTTCGGCGCTGGTGGCGCGGTGGGTGGTGCGGTCGCCCGCCATTTCGCCGAGGAGGGCGCGGCGGTGTTCCTCAGCGGTCGTACGTCGGCGTCCGTGGAGGACGTCCAGCGCGACATCGCCGCCAAGGGCGGCACCGCCCAGGTCGCGCAGGTCGACGCCTCCAACGAGTCCGACGTGGAGGGCTACCTCGCCGACGTGGCCGCCCGGGCCGGCGCGCCGGACGTGGTGTTGAACGCGATCGGTATCGACGCGGTGCAGGGTGTGCCGCTGGTCGAACTCTCCCTCGCCGACTTCATGTTCCCGATCGCGACCTGGACGTCGTCGCAGTTCCTGACCTCCCGGGTCGCCGCGCGTCACATGGCCCAGCGGGGTTCGGGCACCATCCTCACCCTCTCCGCATCGCCGGCCACCCTGGCCATCGCGGGGACCGGTGGATTCGGGGTCGCCTGCGCGAGCGTCGAGGCGCTCAGCCGGACGCTCGCGGCCGAACTCGGACCGGCCGGGATCCGGGTCGCCTGCCTGCGACCCCACCGCATCGGCGAGACGCTCAGCGCGCCGGACTATCCCATGCCGGAGCCGGAGTTCCGGGAGTTCCTCGAGGGCATGACGCTGCTCAAGCGCCTTCCCACCCTGAACGACGTGGCGCGCACCGCGGCGTTCATCGCCTCGGACGGCGCCTCCGCCATGTCGGGATCAGTGGTGAACCTGACCTGCGGCATGAGCGTCAACTGATGCGCCGTGCCGGGCCGGTGGTCTGACCACGGGCGAGGTGGCCGGTCCTGGCGTATCCCGCCGGCCCGGGCCCGGCACGGGAACGCGACAACCTCCCGAGGTGGGTGTGGGCTGGTGCCACACCCACCCGGGAGGTCCTCACGTCCGGCGTGGCGGGACCACTCAGACGTAGTAGGTGTTCGGGTCCAGGCCGCAGAGGATCCGGCCGTAGGTCTCGGCGTTCACGTCCGGGTTCATCATCGCGTGCAGGCTGAAGGTCTGCAGGTCGTTGACGATCCGCTGGATCGGCACCTTGGTGTACGCCGAGGAACCGCCGCTGGACCCGGCGAAGATCTCCGCCGCCTCCCGGGTCAGCCGCACGGCCGCACCCTCGTCCGCCCGGCTGCGACCGCGCTCCGTCATCTCCCAGGCCTCGCCGGAGGCGCACTTGGCGTCCACGGTGGCGGCCAGACGCTGCGCGTGGAACTCCGCCTCGTCGATCTTCATGACCGCCTCGGCGACCCGCAGATGGGTCACCGGGGCCTCGGCCTGACTCGGGTACTCGGTGTAGGTGAGCTTGCGGCCGGGCAGCCGCTCGAAGAAGACGTCCCGAATCGCCTTGGCCATACCGATGGCGACACCGACGGTGGACGCCGCGCCCACGGAGATGAACGGAGCCCGGTACATCGGCACGTCGGCGTTCAGCTTCGAGACCGACTGGCCGTTGACCACCATGGGCGCCGCAAGGACGCGCTCCTGCGGGATGAAGAGGTCCTTGGCGGTGGTGGCGACGCTGCCGGTGCCGCGCAGGCCGCTGGTGTGCCAGTCGTCGGAGATCTCCAGGTCCGACAGGAGGACCGGACCCATCACCGGGTACGGGTCCCCGGCCGGGTCGAGCAGGATCGCCCCGATCTGCTGCCACCGGCTGCTCAGCGCGCCGCTGATGCACGGCCACGAGCCGTTGACCAGGATGCCGCCGTCGACCGGGACGGCCGTCGCGGTGCCCGGGCCGATGGTGGTGCAGACCTGCACGTCCGGGTCCGCGAAGACCTCCTCCTGGACCGCGTCCGGGAACAGGCCCAGGCCCCAGGTGGCGATCCAGGAACAGGACACCACCCACGCGGCCGAGCCGTCGGCCTGGGCGATCTCGTCGGCCACGGCGACCATGGTCTGCGCGTCGCTCTCGTAGCCGCCGTAGCGCTTCGGGATCCTCATCCGGAACACGCCCGTGTCGGTCAGGGCCTTGACCGTCTCCTCGTGCAGCCGGCGGTTCTCCGTCGACCACGTGGCGTTGGCCCGCAGCACGGGCGAGATCTCGCGTACCCGCCGCACCAGCTCTTCCCGGTTCGGGATGACGACAGTTGACATGTCCGCTCCTCACTGGAATTTCCGGAGTAACTAGGATCTTTGGAACAGAGTTCCTGAAACGCCCCGTCGGCACTTCTCCCGTATTGCTTGATCCGCTGGTGTCGCGCGAGCGGATCGGGCTGGCCCCCACCGCTCGCGACCGAGGCGCGGTCGGGTCGGCGGCAGGTGCCGGGGCAGGTCGGGCGCCGTCGGTGGCGCGGGTCAGGGGCCGGGACCCGGTGGCGGGGCCGGCGCGGGACGAAGGGGTCAGACGAAGAACCTGTTGAACTCGTCGATCACCGCCTGGGGCGCCTCCTCGACGAAGTAGTGGCCCGCGTCCGGCACCACGACCACCCGGACGTCGGTGCCCTGGTTCGGCAGCGTGGCCTGCATCTGCGCGGCGAACATGCCGTCGCCGAGGTTGGAGACCATGCCGAGAATCGGCGCGGTCACCTTGCCGTAGGTCCCGAGGTCGACGATGTCCTGGCCGAACGTCTGGTACCAGCCGCTGCCGCCCCGGATCGCGTCCCGGTTGTCGTAGTGGTGGGCGTAGACGGCCCGGTCCAGCGGGCCCACCGCGCTCTTGTCCATCAGGAAGTTGTCGAAGATCCAGTCGACGAGGTACCGGGCGCGGCCGGCCAGCAGGTCCTCGGGCAGGCCGACGACCTGGTTGAAGGCGAACCACCACGGGAAGAAGGGCGCGCCCGGGGGCAGGAGCATCGGGATCTGGTACAGGGAAGCGTCCGGGTGGACGACGTCCAGCAGCGCGACCTTCCGGGTGGCCTCCGGGTGGTTGACCGCGAAGCTGAAGGCGACCTGCGCGCCGATGTCGTGTCCGGCGATGTCCACCTGCTCGTAGCCGAGCGCGCGGACGAATCCGTGGATGACCGAGGCCATCGTCTTCTTGTCGTAACCGGTGGCGGGCTTGTCGGAGCCGCCCATGCCGGGGAGGTCCACGACGATGACCCGGCGGCCGGCCGCCGCGAGTGCGGGCATCACCTTGTGGAACTCCCACCAGGTCTGCGGCCAACCCGGCAGCAGGATCAGCGGGCTGCCGCTCCCGCCGGCGACGTAGTGGAGGCGGAGACCGTCCACGGTGACGTGGTCGCTGCGGAAGTCTCCGTCCAACGATTCCGCCAGCTGGGCGTCGGTCGGTACGGCCGTGGTCGCCTCACGCTTGTTCATCGTCAATTTCCCACTCCTCTTCCTGTCCAGAACACCCCGGGTGGTCGGTGTTCTGTATCGGCACCCCGAGAATTCGTCTCGGGACCGTCGCGGATGAACCGCCCCCGCTGCGTCGCGACTATCGGCCATCCTCGATCACCGGACACTCCCGTACCTCTCTCAAAGTGCTCTCGTTCCGGTTCCGCCGTTCCTCGCGCAGGAGCGGAAGGCAATTTCGAAGTAGCAGCCGTCGCGGAGCACGTTGAGAGAAGTCACGCCGATATTGATCCTGTGATGCTCGACCCGCGGTTCGCTTCGCCGGAGCAGGCCTATCTGCAAAAGGCCCCGACAACTCTTCGGGCAAGCGTCGAAAGCTGTGTCAGTGCAAATGTCGTCTAGGGGAGAGAAGGCCGGAACATGACCACCATGGACACTGTGAAGCTCGAGATCGACGGGCCGACGGCGACGATCTACTTCAATCGGCCCGACAAGAAGAACGCGATGAATCCGCAGATGCACCGCGACATGCACGTCGCCCTGGACGCGATCGAGGAGGCCGGTGGCGTCAAGGCGGTCGTGTTGACCGGTAACGGCAACAGCTTCAGCGCGGGCATGGACCTGGAGGAGTGCTTCCTCCGCCCGTTCGACGACCCGCAGCTGTTCTACCGGACCAACCTGGTGGCGCTGAAGTGGTTCCAGCGTCTGAAGGCGTTCCCGGCGGTGACCATCGCCAAGGTGAACGGCTTCGCCTTCGGGGGTGGCTTCGAGGTGACCGGTCTCTGCGATCTCGCGGTCGCGTCCGAGACCGCGCTCTTCGGTCTCTCGGAGATCAACTTCGGGATCTTCCCGGCCGGCGGCGCCAGCTGGGCGGCGACCCACAACCTGCCCCGCAAGCAGGCCCTCTACTACATCCTCACCGGCGACACCCTCACCGGCAAGCAGGCGGAGGAGTACGGGCTGGTCAACAAGGCGGTGCCGCTGGAGCAGCTCGACGCGGAGACCGACCGCATCGTCGGCAAGATCATCAACAAGAACCCGGTCACTCTGGAGCTGGCGAAGCAGGTCTACGAGCGGACCACGACCATGGACCTGCCGACCGCGATCGACTACGACCAGGCGAAGCTCTGGGAGCTCTCCCGGCTCAGCGGCAACGAGTGGATCAACGTGGCCCTGAAGCAGTTCGAGAAGCGCAGCTACCAGCCGGGCCTCAGCACGTACAAGCGGGCGGAGAAGGAATCATGATCTTCACCGGCCCTCGCCCGCCCGTCGACATACCCGAGACCTCGGTGACGTCGTTCGTGCTGGGGCGGGCGGAGCGGTACGGCGACCGGCCGGCGATCGTCGACGTCACCGGGGGCAACGGGTACACGTTCGCCGAGCTCGCCTCGGCGGTACGCCGCGCCGCCGCCGGGCTGCGCGCCCGCGGCTTCGGCCGGGGCGACGTGCTGGCCGTGCTCGCGCCGAACGTGCCCGAGTACCCGATCGCCTTCCACGCCGCCGCCCTGGCGGGCGGCACGGTGGTGGTGCTCAACCCGCTCGACACGGCGGACGACCTGGCCACCCACCTCGACGAGGCCGGTGCGCGCCTGCTCGTGACCGTGCCCTCCGAGGTGGCCAAGGCCACCGCGCTGACCGGCAGGACGAAGGTCGAGGAGATCGTCGTGTTCGGCGAGGCGGACGGCGCGACACCGTTCTCCGCGCTGCTCGTCGACGACGAGGTCCCCGACCCGTCGGTCGACCCGGCGCGGGACGTGGTGGCGCTGCTGCACTCCAGCGGCAGCACGGGCCATCCCAAGGGCGTGATGCTCACGCATCGCAACCTGGTCGCCAAGGCGCTCCTGACCAGCCTGGTCGCGCCCACCGGCGAGGACGAGAAGGTGCTGGCCATGCCGCCCTTCCACCACGCCTTCGGGCTGACCATGATGATGAACGCCAGCCTGCTGCAGGGCACCACCCTGGTGACCATGCAGCGCTTCGAGCCCGAGGCGTTCCTCGCGGCGATCCAGGAACACCGCATCACGCGGCTGTACATCGTCCCGACGATCGCCGTCCTGCTCGCGAAGAGCCCGCTGGTGGACCGGTACGACCTCTCGTCGCTGCGGTCGATCGTCTCCGGTGGCGCGATGCTCGACCCCGAGATCGCCCGTCTCGTCCGGCGGCGTCTCGGGTGCCACATCAGCCAGGGCTACGGTCTCACCGAGGCGATGGTCTCCTTCATGCAGTCGGCGGAACCGGAGGCGCCCGCGTCGGTCGGCCGGAACTCGCCCAACGTCGAGTGCAAGATCGTCGACGTCACCACGGGCGAGGAACTGGGCCGCAACCAGCGCGGCGAGATCCTGATCCGCGGTCCCCACGTGATGAAGGGGTACCTCAACGCGGAGGAGGCGACGCGGAAGGTGCTCGAGCCGGACGGCTTCCTGCACACCGGCGACCTCGGCTACGTCGACGACGACGGCGAGCTCTTCATCGTCGACCGCATCAAGGAACTCATCAAGTACAAGGGACAGCAGGTGTCTCCGGTCGAGCTGGAGGCGGTCCTGATGACCCACCCCAAGGTCGCGGACGCGGCGGTGATCGGTGTGCCGGACGAAGAGGCCAGCGAGGTCCCGAAGGGGTTCGTGGTGGCGCGGGAGCCGGCCACGCCCGAGGAGCTCATGGCCTTCGTGGCCGAGCGCGTCGCGCCGTACAAGAAGATCCGGCGGATCGAGTTCATCGACCAGATTCCCCGTACCCCGGTCGGGAAGATCGAGCGCCGCACGCTGAAGGAACGGGAGCACGCCATCGGGTGACCGTGGGTCAGTCACCGCGTCCACGACCCGGCGGCCGGCGTGCGAACCGCCGGTCCGCTGCGAAACTGCGCCTCGTGCCGGTCCCCAGCCGGAACGGGGCGCAGTTTTGTCGTCCGCGGACGTCGCTGCCGGACGGAACGTCGCCGGTCGAGTGACCGGAGAATCGCGGTCGAATTGCGGAGCGCCTGCAAATGGCCGGGGCCAGGACGCCAATATGGGAGAAGGATCGGCAGGGCGGTCGCTGGCACTCTTGTGGAGGATGGCTCCCGGGTCGGGGTCGGGGACCATTCATCATTTCTGACGGCGGTTATCGGCGGAGCTGTTCCGCCGACGGTTTTAAGGAGATCTGATGAATCCTCCCAAGGTTGTCACCAGAGAGGAATGGCTGGTGGCTCGGACGGCTCTCCTGGAAAAGGAGAAGGAGGTCACCAAGGCGCGTGACATGATCGCCGAGGAGCGCCGTAACCTGCCGATGGTCAAGGTGGAGAAGGAATATCTCTTCGAGGGGCCGAACGGCCCCCTGACGTTGCTCGACCTGTTCGAGGGGCGCCGCCAGCTCGTCGTCCGCCACTTCATGTTCGCTCCCGGCCAGACGGAAGGCTGCATCGGCTGCTCCATGCAGGCGGACAGCGTCGGTGAGCTCGCGCACATGTGGGCACGGGACACCACCTTCGTCATGGTCTCCCGTGCGCCGCTGGCCGACTTCCAGCCGTTCAAGGCCCGCATGGGCTGGAACCTGCCCTGGTACTCGTCGTTCGGCAGCGACTTCAACTACGACTTCGAGGTCTCCACCGAGCAGGGTGAGTCGCCCGGCGTCAGCGCCTTCTACCGCGAGGGTGACGACGTGTACTTCACCTACTCGATCTTCGATCGCGGTGGCGACATCTTCAAGAACTTCTACAACTACCTGGACATCACCCACCTCGGCCGGCGCGAGGACGAACTCGAGCACCCGTGGGACTGGTGGCGCCACAAGGACCGGTACGACGTCGAGGACGCCGCCGTGCCCGGCGCGAACTGGTGGAACGGCACCCGGTACAAGAAGTAGCCCGCGCCGCCGCCCCTGCCGCCGCCGCTGGTCCAGCCGATCCGGCCGGTGGGTTCGCCCACCGACGTGGCGTCCACACGCGCCCGCCGCCGGCTCGCCGCGCCGGTGCCGGCGGCAGGGACGGCCGACCGCTCCGGCTCCGTTCTGGACCCCTTGCCAGACCGGAGCCGGAGCACTTGTCGTGACCCGTACCCCGACGGCGTCCACCGCGTTGAGAGCCCAGAGAAGACCGGCGGTCTGACGATCGCCGGTACCCGTGCCGGGCCGGTCCGCCCGGAATAATGATCCCTGTCGACCTCTCCCGAGACGTCCATGACTTGGAGGACACCATGAGCGACCTGTCCGGTAGGACCACGATCGTCGTCGGCGCGAGCCGCGGCCTGGGCCGCGGGATCGCCACGGCCTTCGCCGAGGCCGGCGCCCCGGTGGTCGCGGTGTCCCGCACCGCGGCACCCTTCGACGAGCCGGCCAACGGCGCCGGCACCATCGAGTCGGAGGTCGTCGACGCCGGTGACGCGACGGTGCCGGCCAGCCTGATCGATCGCTACGAGCCGCAGAACATCATTGTGGTCGCCGGCGCGACCCCGCACATGCGGCGGCTGCAGGAGCAGACGTGGGAGACGTTCTCCGTCAACTGGGAGACGGACGTCCGGATCACCTTCCAGTGGCTGCGCGAGGCGCTGCTCAAGCCGCTGCGGCCGGGCAGCCGGGTGGTCGTGATCAGCAGTGGCGCCGCTCTCGGCGGGTCACCGCTGAGCGGCGGGTACGCCGGCGCCAAGGCCACCCAGCGCTTCATCACCGGGTACGCCCAGGACGAGGCGAACCAGGCTGGCCTCGGCATCACCTTCACCACGGTGCTGCCGCGGTTCGCGCCGCTGACCGGTGTCGGCCGGCCCGCGGTCCGGGCGTACGCGGAGCGCGCCGGTATGTCCGTCGAGGACTTCCTCGCCAAGGCCGGTCCGCTGCTGACCCCGGAGATCGCCGGCGCCACGCTGGTGGACCTGGTGCGGGAGGACGCCGCCAAGGTCGTCCCCGCCTACGTGATGAACGGCGCCGGGCTGCAGAAGTTGCCCTGATCCGGGCCCGGGGCACGGGCGACGGGGGCGGGACCGCCATGGTCCTGCCCCCGTTGTCGTACGCCCGCCGGCCGCACCATCACCGACACCGACCACATGCGACGAACGGTGCGCCTGTCCTCGCCGGGTACGACCGGGACGGTCGTGACGCGGGAGCGAGGAACAGGCGCACCGTCGGCTGACCCGGGACCGGTCAGCCTGCCCGGTCCCGGACGAGCCGGTGGGGGCAGCGGGACCTGCCCCCACCGGCTCAGTCCAGGGACGCGGCGAGCTTCTCGTCGGCCTTGGTCTGCACCGGCACGGCCGTCGCCTGCCCGTCGCGCGGGCGCAGCCCGAACCAGATCAGGAGCAGGCTGACGAACGTCACGATCACGTTCACGGTGAGCGCGAGGTGGATGCCGTCCAGATCCCCGCTCTGCGTCGCGGCGATCGCGCTCAGGATCGGGATGCCGACCGTGATGGCCACCTGCTGGGTCATCGAGGTCAGGCCGGTGGCCAGGCCCTGCTCCTCGTTCGGCAGGCCCGAGGTTCCGGTCACCGTGTACGCCACGATGGAGGTGACGTGCCCGAAGAACCCGATGAACAGGGCGGGAATCAGGATCGCGAGCGCCAGTCGGTCGGCACCGATGAACACCAGCGGGAGGGTCGCCAGGCCCTGGACGGCCATGCCGGCGGTCAGGACGGTGCGGTACCCGTAGCGCCCGATGAACCGCCCGGCGATCGGTCCGGCGGCCACCGCGGCCAGGCCCGGGACGCCGAAGATCAGGCCGGTGGCCAGCGGAGAGAGGTCCAGGACCTTCTGCAGGTAGAGCGTCATCAGGAAGATCATCGCGGTCTCCATGGTGAAGACCACGAATCCCGCGTAGTTGCCCCACTTCACGTTGGGGCGTTTGAGGATGCGCACCGGGGCGAGCGGCGCGGCGGCGCGCAGCTCGATCACCCAGAACGCGGCCAGCAGCAGAACGCCGACAACGGTCGCGGGGAGGTTCTTCTCGATGATCCCGTAGATCAGGGCCAGCAGACCGCCGGTGACCGTCACCGCTCCCGGCACGTCCAGCTTCACCCGCTGGGAGACGCTGCTGTCCTTGATCAGGAACGGCGTGAACAGCAGGATGGCCGCGGCGACCGGGACGTTGATGAAGAACGCGGCCCGCCAGCTCATCAGGCTGACCAGGGTGCCGCCGACCAGCGCGCCGATGGTGAAGCCGCCGGAGAGGAGGGCGCCGTTGAGGCCGAGGACCCGGTCCCGGAGCGCGCCTTCGGTGAAGGTGGTGGTGAGCAGCGACAACGCCGCGGGGATCGTCATCGCGGTGGCGAAGCCCTGCAGCACCCGGGCGGTCAGCAGCATCTCCGGGTTGGACGCGAAGCCGCCGAGCAACGACGCCCCGGTCAGCAGGACCATGCCGGCCAGGAACAGCTTGCGGCGGCCGAACAGGTCCGCGAGCCGACCGAACAGCAGGGTGAAGCCGGCTGCGGGCAGTGCGTACGCGGAGGTGATCCAGGCAAGCTCGGCCACTCCCAGCCCGACGCCCTCGCCGGCCTCCGGCAGCGCGACGTTCAGGATCGAGAAGTCGACGGAGAGCATGAACCCGGCACCGAGCAGGACGAGCAGGATCAACCGCTGTCGGCCGTCGAATCGTGGAGGTGAGGTTGCGTCGGGGGTCATGAGACGGTTCCCTTCGTGAAGAACCCGGTAATGTCAACGATCAGGACGCCGTCCGCCCGGCGGGCCGTGCGGCGAGGTCCTCTGTGCAGGTGATCGGGGATCCCACCGGGACTCCGACGACACCCGGACGGCACGGGCCGCGGCCCGCACCGCAGGGTGTCGCGGAGTGCTCGGCGATCCGCCGACCGTTCGTCGTGCCGATCGGGCGAGTAGCCCGGGGCACGTCCGTACACATGCGTCGGCGCGGCTGGGGGTGCCGGGCCGTTCACCCGCCCGGGGTGACGGCCTGGCCCACAGTCTCGCTTCGAGACTCGATGTCAAGACGGCCGCGACGCGTCCGGGGCGGTTACGGCGAACCGTGCCGCCCGGACGGGCCGTCGGCCCGGGACGCGTCACGACATCCTGGAACAGGGTGGATGGAAGGGTGGTGGGAGTGCTAGCGCGAATCCCGCTCCGCCGCCTCGGCGACGCGTTTGATGGTTGCCAACCGTCGATCCCAGTCCGCCGCGAGGGTGGCCATCCACCGCGCTGTGGCGTTCAATGCCGCCGGCCGCACCGCGTATCTCACCTCGCGCCCGACCCGGTTGCCGGCCACCAGCCCGGCGGCGTCCAGGACGGCGAGGTGCTTGACCACCGCCTGGCGTGAGACGGGAACCCGCTCGGCGAGCGTCGTCGCGGTGACCTCGCCCTGCGCGGCAAGCAGGTCGAGCAGCTGACGTCGCGTCGGGTCGGCCAGCGCGACGAGGACGCTGTCCACCGTCTCGGCGGTGCCGCGGTTCTTGTCCGTCACACGGCTTCGACGCGCTTCTTGAGCGCGTCGAGCACCTGGGGCCAGCCACTGGTGTTGTCGGTCATGGCCTTGCGGCGCAGGTCCTCCGGTGCGGCCAGCGCCGCGAACCCGCTCTCCACGACGCGGAGCCGTGTCCCGTCGCCCTCCGGGATCAGGGTGAACTCCACGAGGGTGGTGTTGTCCTCGCGGAGCTCCTGCCCGGGGAACGCGCTGGCCCAGCGGTATGCCACGTACGTCGGCGGCTCGACCTTCTCCACCCGCACCGGGAACTCACCGAACTGGGGGTTCTTCGCCAGCACCGAGTCGCCCTCCTTGGCCGAGCCGGGCAGGCTCGCCTCGTCGGTCACCCAGAACCCGGGCGCGGAGACCAGCGACCAGACCCGCTCCACGGGCGCGGCGATCAGGGTCTCGCGTTCGATCCGTTCGTCACTCATGGAAGACTCCTTCACTACCACCAGTAGTTGCAACCTCATGGTTGCACATCGACCCGTCACGCGCAACCAGTGAGTTGCACTCGGATTGGGTGTGTCGCCGGTCGCCCGTCCTGGTCAGGCCGCTGACGGGGCGCTGACCCGCGCCGGGGCGGCCGTCGTACCCCTGCCCGGGCGACCCGCCGCGCAGGTGTGCCGGCCGGGGGCCGACCCGATCGTGGGCGGGGCAGTGCGACGGGCGCCTCGCGAGCTTGCCACCGCGAGACGCCCGCGCCCGACCCAACCGGTCAGGACTGCCTGAGCCAGTCCGCGAGCTTCTCGCCGATCATGATCGAGGTGAGGTTGGTGTTGCAGTTGACGATCGACGGCATGACGGAGGCGTCGCCGACGTAGAGCCCCTCCGTGCCGTGCACCCGCAGCCGCTCGTCGACCACCGCACCCTCGTCGCCCGCCGCGCCCATCCGGGTCGTGCCGACCGGGTGGTAGCCGCTGTCGAGGCTGAGCCGGACGTAGTGCCGCATCAGGTCGTCGTCCTCGACCATCTCCTCGCCGAGCACGACGAACCGTTCACCCCGGTCGTGGATGCCCGCCGTCTGCATCAGCTGCCAGCAGGTGCGCACCGCGTCCACGAGCGTCTGCACGTCCCGCTCGGTGTCGAGGAAGTTCAGCACGACGTCCGGCGGCGCGGTGGGGTCGGCCGAGGTGAGCGTGAGCCGCCCCCGGGACTCCGGCCGCTGGTGCACCACCATCACCCCGAAGATGACCTTCGAGGCGGCCAGCATCTGCAACTCGGGGAAGAGTGCCAGGTCGAAGTGGTTGATCATGTAGTACTGGAGGTCGTTGAACTCCGAGGAACCCGGCGCGGTGGTGCGCAGGATCGTCTGGAGGAACGCGTCCTCGGGGTTGAAGGTGCCCGCCTTGGGCACCATGAAGGCGCCGGTGCGCGGGTGGTCGATCAGGGTGGCGCCCACCCCGGGGCGGTCCAGCACCACGTCGATGCCGAGCCGCCGCAGGTCGGCGGCCGGACCGATGCCGGAGCGCATCAGGATGGTGGGCGAGGCGACCGCGCCGGCCGCCAGGACGACGTTCCTGGCCTCGATCACCTCGCTGCCGCCGCCCGCCTTGGCCACCTCCACGCCGCGCGCCCGCGTGCCGGTGAACAGCACCCGGTTGACGTGGACCCCGGAACGGATCTCCAGGTTCTCCCGATCGCGCGCGGGGTGCAGGTAGCCCATGGCGGTGGACCACCGGGTCCGCGTGTCGCGGCGGTTCGACGGGATCGGGCCGACGCCGCTGGCCTGCGGGTGGTTGTGGTCCTCGACGTCGGCGAAGCCGGCCTTCAGTGCCGCGTCGTGGAAGACCTGCTGCACCGGGGCCAGCTCGTCGGACTTCCACCGCCGGATCGGGATGGGGCCGCCCTTGCCGTGGTACTCGTTGTCGAAGTCCTGGTCGTCCTCGAGTCGCTTGTAGAACGGCAGCACCTCGTCCCAGGCCCAGGCCGGGTTGCCCATGGCCGCCCACTCGTTGAAGTTCTCCGGGGTGCCGCGCAGCGCGATGGTGGCGCCGACGGCGGAGGATCCGCCGGTGACCTTGCCGCGGGGGTAGATGATCCGGCGGCGGTCGGTGATCTCGGCCTTGAAGTGCCAGTCGTGGATGTCCATCGACATGGCGCTGCCGTCGGTGAGGTCGCGTGGGGTGTCGGCGACCGTGGCGAAGTCCGGTCCTGCCTCCAGCAGCAGCACCTTGCGGGCGGGGTCCTCGCTCAGCCGAGCGGCCAGAGCGGCCCCGGCGGAGCCGGACCCCACCACCAGGTAATCGATCTCGTGCATCATCGGCATCCTTCAATATAATGAGGGCGGGTTTTCCTGTCGGCGTGACTCACAGGAGTGGATGCGCTTCCATTACGGACCTGCTCGGGACCCGACATGAGCATCACACCGGGCCCTGTCGGTCGCTTCTCCGCCGTTGCTCAGCGGCTCCGCCGGGCGCGGGGCGCGCCCACCAGGGTGTCGCCTGTGGCGATCACGTTCCGGGTGCGCGCAGGGGTTGGGGCGCTCGCGCGGTCAGGCGCGCGGGGACCGGCGCCGCCGGGCCCGGGTGAAGGAGGCTGCCGCCGCCTCGTGGTCGTCGCCGGCCCCGGTCACGAGTGAGCGCAGCTGCGCCTCGAAGCAGACGTCGGCGTCGTACGGGTCGATCAGGTAGCCACCGAGCTCCAGGCTGACCAGCCCGTGCAGTGCGATCCACATGTTCTGGGCCACCAGCAGCGGGTCGCCGGCCCGGAACCGGCCCTGTTCGGTCGCCCGGGCCACGGCGTCGACCAGGGGCTGGAGGGTGTACCGGCCGTGCTGCCGGTCGCCGTCGGCGAGGGCGAACCCGCCGAGCGCCGCGCTGCCGAACATGACCTGGTAGAGCTGCGGATGGTCGAGCGCGTTGGCGCGGTACGCGTACCCGAGGGCCATGACGTCGGCGACCGCGTCGGCGGTCGCCCGCACCGTGGACATCCGTCGGTGCAGGCGGGCGAAACCCTCGTGCACCATCGCGCGGACCAGGTTGTCCATCCCGCCGAAGTGCGTGTAGACCGCCGTGGTCGAGGTGCCCACCGCGGCGGCGAGCCGGCGGGTGGTGAGGCCGGCGGCGCCCTCCTCGGCGAGCAGGCTCGCCGCGGCTTCCAGCAGCGCTGTCGCCAGCTTCGGGTCGATTCGGCGCGGGCTCACGTTGACATGCTCTCATGCTCCGCGTACCTTCGATTCAGTAACACTGTTACGTAACGAAGATACGTAAAGATCGTGTCAGCCAGGTGGAGGACCGCATGAGCGTCGTCGCAGCCGCCCCGCACACCCTTACCCGACGCGACAACCGGCGCCCGGTCGGGGTCGAGGTCACCGAGGTCGACCTGGTGGTCACCGGCCGGCTGCCCGCCGAGCTGGACGGGTGTCTCGTCCGCATCGGGCCCAACCCCATGGGCGGCCAACCCGGTCACGCCCTGGTCGGGGAGGGGATGGCGCACGGGGTGCGGCTGCGCGACGGCCGCGCGCTCTGGTACCGCAACCGCTGGATCCGCACCGACCGGGCCACCCGGGCCCTCGGTGAGCTCCCCCTGCCCGGTCCGCGGCACGGGTTGTCCGACAACGCCAACGCCAACGTCATCCGGCACGCCGGCCGCATCCTGGCGCTCGGCGAGGCCGGGGTGCTCCCCGTCGAGTTGGACGCCCAGCTGGACTCGGTGGCCCGGATCGACTTCGACGGCACGCTGCCGCACGGGTTCGCCGCCCACGCCGAGTGCGACCCGTACACCGGGGAGCTGTTCGCGGTCGCCTACTACCACGAGTTGCCGTACGTCGAGCACCTCGTCCTGACTCCCGAGGGGCGGGTGCGCCGCTGCGAGCGGATCGAGGTCTCCGGCCCGCCGCTGATGCACTCGCTCGCGCTGACCGACCGGCACTCGGTGCTGTTCGACCTGCCGGTGACCTTCAGTCCCGCGCTGGCCCGGGCCGGCTCCCGCTTCCCGTACGCCTGGTCGCCCGGGCGGCCGGCCCGGCTGGGCCTGCTGCCCCGCGAGGGACGCGGCACCGACGTGCGCTGGTTCGACGTCGACCCCTGCTACGTCTTCCACCCGGTCAACGCATACGAGGAGGAGGGCCGGTGCGTGGTCGACGTGGTGCGCTACGACCGGGTCTTCGACCGCGACCTGAGCGCCCCGGGGGAGTCCGCCCCGACCCTGTGGCGGTGGATGCTCGACCTGACCCGCGGCACCGTCGCCGCCGAGCAGCTCGACGACATACCGCAGGAGTTCCCCCGCGTCGACGACCGTCGCAGGACGATGCCGCACCGGTACGCGTACACGGTCGCCATGCAGTCCGGAACGGGAGTGCTGGGCGGCTCGGCACTGTTGCGCCACGACCTGGTGCGCCGGGAGGTCGCGGTGCACGACTTCGGACCGTACCGGGAGACGGGGGAGGCGGTGTTCGTCCCGCGCGGGCCGCTGTCGGCCGAGGACGACGGCTGGCTGTTGACCTACGTCTACGACGGACGGACCGATCGCAGCAGCCTGGTCGTGCTGGACGCCGGCGACTTCACCGGGCCGCCGGTCGCCGTGGTGCACCTGCCGGGCCGCGTGCCCGGCGGGTTCCACGCCAACTGGATCACCGCCTGAGGCCGGGGAGACGGCGCAGGCGGGCCGCCTCTCGCCCCCCGACTCGCGACGGGTTCGGGCGAGAGGTGGATGTCCGACAGGTACTGAGCAATTTGGAGGAACTGTCGAGCACCACCGGCGACTAGCTTCGCGGCAAGTCGCTGTCCATGTCACTCACGGTCAGGTGTGCCTGTCCGAGTGTTACGAAAGGTGTGTAAGGTGACCCCACCCCTCGCCGCCGCCCCGTCCCGAGGGCTGCTCGCGCGGCTCAACGGCGCCCACCACCGGGCGGCTCTGAACGGCTTCCTCGTCATCGTGCTGGCCCACTGGGCCGAGCACCTCGTCCAGGCGTACCAGATCTGGGTGCTCGGCCAGCCGCGCCCGCAGGCGCGCGGCGTGCTCGGCCAGTTCTTTCCCTGGCTGGTCTCCTCCGAGTGGCTGCACTACGGCTACGCGATCGTGATGCTGGTCTTCCTCTTCGCGCTGCGGGGCGGCTTCGTCGGCCGGGCCCGCACCTGGTGGATGGTGGCGCTGGCCCTGCAGTTCTGGCACCACATCGAGCACCTCCTGCTGCTGTGGCAGGTGCAGTCCGGCACCATGTTCTTCGGGCAGAAGGTGCCGGCCAGCATCCTGCAACTGGTGCTGCCGCGGGTCGAGCTGCATCTGTTCTACAACTCGGTCGTCTTCATCCCCATGGTCGTCGCGATGTACCTGCACCTGCGCCCCAACCGGCGCGAGCAGGAGCTGATGTCGTGCAGCTGCACCGGGCACCGCGCCGGCAACCCGTCCCTCGCCGCCCATGCGGCGTGAGTCGACGCCGTCCGGCGGCCGTCGCCGGGCGGTGGTCGCCGGCGTGGTCGCGGTGGTCGCCGGGCTGCTCGCGCTCGCGCCCGGTGCGGCCCGGGCGGACGGAGCCCTGGTCTCCGCCGACCCCTCGGCCGGCGCGGTGCTCGGCACCGCGCCGGCCGAGGTGACGTTGGACTTCGGCGCCGCCGTCGAGGAGGCGGAGTCACACGTCGCGGTGCTCGACGCCGGGAGCAGGACGGTCGCCGACGGTGACCCGGTCCGGTCCGGCTCCACGCGGCTACGACTGCCGGTCGACATCAGCGCGACCGGCGACTACACGGTGGCCTACCACGTCACCTTCACCGACGGCACGACCGCCACCGGGGCGCACCGGTTCAGCGTGGGCACCGGCGTCGCGCCGGCCCCACTGGACGCCGCCGCCCGCCGGGCCGGCACGGACGCGGTGACCGCGCACGCCCACCGCATCGACGGGTTCAGCGCGACGCTACTGGTCGTCGACGGCGCGGTGCTGGCCGGGGCGCTGGCCCTGCTGTGGCTGCGCCCGCGTGACGGGCGGCCGATGTCCCTGCGCGCCGCCCCGCGGAACTGATGGGCGGGTACCACGTGACCGGAGCGCGGGCAACCGGAAGCGGCGCCGACGAACTCCGTCGGCGCCGCTCGTCCGTCTGGTCAGGGAGTGGGGAAGAACAACCGGACGAACTTCTCCCACCCGCGTTCACCGATGATCGCCCGCATCTTCGGCAGCAGCCGCGGCGGCATGCCGAGGCGGTAGCGGATGCGTGGGTTCGGGGTGGAGACCGCCTTCTCGAGGACCTTCGCGACGTTCTCGGCCCGGACCGCGATCTTGCCGCGCAACGGGGGATTGTCGCTGAGCCGGTACGCCTGGTGCCAGTCGACGAAGTGCTCCCAGAAGTCCCGGTACAGCGCCGGGTTCTCGTGCGACTCCATGCCCAGGTCGGCGACGCTGTCGGGTACGAAGCCACCCAGGATGGGCGCCGGTTGGAGGATCACCACCTTGATGCCGAAGGGGGCCACCTCGAGGCGCAACGAGTCGCCGATGGCCTCCAGGGCGTGCTTGGTGGCCTGGTAGTAGCCCCGGCCCGGGGTGGCGAACATGCCGAAGATCGACGACATGATGACGATCCGGCCGCCGCCCTGCTCCCGCATGCCGGGCAGGACCAGCTGGGTGAGCCGGCACAGCCCGAAGACGTTGGTCTCGAACTGGGCGCGGACCTCGTCCATCGGGGTCTCGCCGATGGTGCCGTTGAGGCTGTAGGCGGCGTTGTTGATCAGAGTACCGACCGCCCCGTGCTCCTCGGTGATCCGCTTGACGACCGCGGCCATCGACTCCTCGTCCCTGACGTCGAGGTGCATCACTGTGATGCCCTCGTCGGCGAGGTCGGACAGGGCCGCCACGTTGCGTCCGGTGGCGTAGACCGGCCAGCCGGCGCGGTGCAGCCGCAGCGCGGCGGCCTTGCCGCTGCCGGAGGAGAGGCCGGTGCCCGACGAGGCGCCGGTCAGCAGGATGGCGCGTGACTGGGTCATGATGGGTCTCCTTCCCGGCCGCGGGTCACTCGTCGCCCAGCCGCGAGATGCGGCTGCGGTCCACGGAGGAACCCAGCCCGGTGGCGTCGACGAGGCGGTTGATGAACGCGAACAGGCAGGCGCAGAAGACCGCCTCCAACATCTCCGCGTCGCTCCAGCCGGCCGCCGCGGCCCGCTCCCAGTCCGCGTCGGTGATCTTGTACGCGCCGGTGCTCACCTTCGTCACCAGCTGCATGAGCGGCATGGTCCGCTCGTCCACCGGCAGCTCCTCGGCGGTGTTCGCGTTCGACACCGCCTCCAGCAGCTCGTCGCTGCCGCCGAACTGACTGAGGAACCAGCTGTGCGTCCCGACGCAGTACGGACACCCGTTGAGCTTCGACGTCCAGGCCGAGATCAGCTCCTTGAGCTGGCGGGGCAGGGTGTCCCCGCCGAAGATGCCGCCGTACCCGGCCACCACCACCGCGAGCAGCCGCGGGTTGGTGGAGGTGAGCCGGAACATGTCCGGCACGAACGGCAGGCCCGTGACCGCCTTGATCTCCTCGTAGAGTTCCGCGGTACGGCCCTCGGCGTGCTCCTCGTCAACCAGCGGGACCCTGATTCCCGGCTGCTTCGTCGTCATTCCCATGAGCATTCTCCTCGTTGCGCGGGTGGTGCCTGGCCAGCCGTGCGACATAGAGCTCATTCCGCGGTCGGACAGGGGTGTCGGCGCTGGCCGCAGCAGTCTTCGGTGGGACGGCGGGGCGATGCGGAAATGCTGACGACAGCGGTCGCTCGGCGATTTCGCTGGCCCATGATGGCACGTCTTCGGAGTGCCAGTGCTCTCCGAGATTGCCTACTGCGAAAATCGGCCCCATGGGCGCCCCTCCAGCGCGGTTCAACCGTACTGAAGTAGTAGCTGGTGGCGCTTTCGTCGATAACCTTTGTTCAGTTCACAGAGATGGATGAGGTACGTGATGCCGGCAAGTCTTCTGCGACCGGTGCTCGGTGCGCTCGGGCTGACGCAAATCCGATACATCGGTTCCGTCCGGCGTGGGCGGGCGAATGGTCTGGTCGCCCAGGTGTACAAGCAGGTGGAGGCGGATTTCGGCGTGCTCGCGCCGCCGGTCGCCCTGCACGCTCCGGCGCCAGAGGCGCTGGCCGCAGCGTGGATGCTGCTGCGGGAGACGCTGGTCGTCCCGGGCGAGGCCCCCCGGGCGGCCAAGGAGGCGGTGGCCATGGCGGTGTCGATGGGCAACGCCTGCCCCTACTGCGCGACCATCCACAACAACGCCCTCGGCGTACTGGGTGGCATCGGCGTCGACGGCTCCGCGCGGGGCGACGGCGGGCCGGCGCTGAGCGAGGCGGAACTGGAGGCCGTGGTGGGCTGGGCGACGTCCGTCAACGGGCGCCGGCCCGGGGTCGCGCCGCCGTTCCCGGCCGCCCAGGGGCCCGAGCTCGCCGGGGCGGCGGTGCTGCTGCACTACTTCAACCGCGTGGTGAACGTCTTCCTGCGGGACGTCCCGCTGCCGCCCGGCGTGCCGGAACTGGCGCTCTCGCCGGTGCTGCGGGTACTGGGCCGGGCCATGCTCACCGCCTCGCGGCGCCCGCAGCCGCCAGGTCGCTCGCTGGACTTCCTGCCGGCCGCGGAGTTGCCGGAGGACCTGTCCTGGGCGGCCGGCAACGCGGCCGTGGCGCAGGCGTTCGCCCGTGCCTGCGCGACGATCGACGAGGCCGGTCGCCGGTCCGTGCCGGAGGCCGTACGGGACCTGGTGCTGATCAACCTGGTGGGCTGGCAGGGCGGGCCGCGAGGGATCAGCCGCTCCTGGGTGGAGCGACTGGTCGAGGCGTTGCCGGAGGATCAGCGACCCGCCGGGCGGCTGGCCCTGCTGGTGGCCTTCGCCTCGTACCAGGTGGACGCCAGGGTCGTCGCGAGCTGCCGGGAGGCCGGCGCGGACGACCGGACGCTGGTCGAGATCAGCTCCTGGGCGGCGATGGCGGCGGCGCGCTGGCTGGGTGGCCTGCTCACCATGCCGGACTGATCATGTCTGGACAGCATGCGCATCGTCGAACAATTCGGATAATCGTTCCGAAGTCATGATCGGGCGGCGTCGCAGCGAGTCGGAAGACAGCAAAGATGCGTATTGAATAGTCTCCATGCGTGGTATCGTCATTACCCATCGGGGCTACTTAGGACACTGAGAGTAGGGGCGGCCCGAAAGGCTCGGGCCGCCTCTGCTCGAACTCAGGACGTTGGTGGGCTGCGTATTCAACACAGCATCACCGCCGGTTCAAATGCCTGTTCCACCGTGCTCGACGACGATGTCGTGGTGCCCATGAACAGGGTGAAGTCGTGCGGCTGTGGATTTGCGTGACGCCATGGCCGCCGATCTGGCGCCAGCACATTGTGCGAGCGACGTACCGAACGTCTCTAACGCGTCCACTGAATGGAGTGATTCGCCGTGCACAACGCCGTCGAACGAGTTATCTCGATCATGTGGGATCGCTACCACGAACCCCTTTCTCTTGACACGATGGCGGATTCCGCCTTTCTCAGCCGTTTCTACTTCTCGCGGTTGTTCCGGTCCAAGACGGGCACTTCGCCGGGCCGCTTCCTGACCGCCATCAGGCTCTACAAGGCCAAGAACCTGCTGCTGGAAACCGACATGAGCGTCACGGACGTTGCCTACGCCGTGGGCTACAACAGCCTGGGCACCTTCATCAGCCGGTTCACCCGCAGCGTGGGCGTCTCCCCGGCCCGGTACCGCTGGCTCGCCGAGCACGGCATCCCACAGCTGCCCCGGAATCCGGCGGCCGGCCCGCGCCGACGGGCCACCATCAGCGGGCGGCTCGTCCTCCCTCCGGTGGACGTGCCCGTCAAGGTCTACGTCGGCGTCTTCGACAGCCCCATCGTCCAGGGCCTGCCGGCCTCCTGCGACATCCTGGAGGCCTCCGGTGAGTACCAGCTGCGCGACGTGCCGGAGGGGGAGTGGTACCTGCGGGCCGCGGCGATCGCCCTCGACAACATCACCGCCCGACCGTCCTCGCGGCGGCCGCTGGCGGTCGGCTCGTACGACCCGCTGACGGTCACCGCCGGCGCCGACCTCACCATCGACCTGGACCTGCACCCCACCGGGGTCTTCGACCTGCCCATCCTGGTCGCGCTGCCGGAACTCGACAACCATGTGCCGAACAGCCGGACCCGGCTCAACTTCGGCCGGCACGAGCGGCGGGGGAGCCGCTCGTCCCGGATGTTGAACGGAGCCAAGTCGTGACCGGCGGCGGCACCGCGTCCCGGTCCGCGACACCGCAGTGGTCGCGGACCGGTCGGTGCCGAGCGCGGCTGCGTGACGGCGCGAGCGGAGGCTGAGCTGCCCGGCGGCACCGGCGGGCGCCCGAGCGGCGGTGAGCCGGTGGGACGGGGGTGCCGCGCGGCCGGCATCCCCGTTTCGCGACGGCGTACGGCGACGCCGCCCCGCCCCTCGGCCCGGGTTCCCGCGCCCCATCCGGGGGCGGGAACCCGGCGACCTGTCGCGACGAGCTGATCAGCCGCGGGGGGCGGCCTCCGCCGGCTCCGGCATCCGGAACGGCCCCCAGGTGAACGCGGGCAGCCAGCGCCCGGGATCCACGCTCCAGCGCAGCGACCGGATCTGTGCCGCGCTGCGGCGACCGGCCAGCGCCAGGTAGACCTCGTACCACGGGCCCGACATCGTGGCCGCCGGCTCGCCCGCGCTCGCCACCCAGCGTCCGTACTCGGTCTCGGCCGCCACCGGTGGCAGACCGTGCCCCTCCAACGAGGCGGCGAACCCCTTCACCACGACGTCCATCGCGATGGGCAACGCCGGGTGATCGACCGGCGGTGGCGTGTCGAGCGCCCGGCGGAGGTCCAGCTCGTGGGTGAACGCGTCCATGACCATGATGCCCCGGTCCAACGACATCGGGCCGTCGAGGAACTCCTCCACCGGCCGGCTCAGCCGCTCCCACAGCTCGAGCAGCTCCGGCACCGCCCCGCTCGGCACCGGGACCGGCTCGGCACCGGTGACCCGACCGTGGACCCGCGCGCAGACCTCCACCAGGTGTGTGACGAGGTCCGCCACGCTCCACTCGGGACAGGTCGGCACCGGCGTCGCGGCGGCGGACCGGCTGCCGGCCAGCAGGGTCGCGGCCGTCTCCCGGACCCGGCGGTAGGCCTCGTCGGCCCGCCCTCCCGGCAGGGTGACGGGGTGACGTTGCGCAGTGCTCATGGCCGTGCCTCCTCACGCCGCGACGCCGCGGCCCGGACGGATGGCGCCGCCGGGGCGCCGTGATCGATGGACGTGGCGGCGGCGCGACCCGCCTGGGCCGCCGTCAACCGCCCCGAACGGTGCAGCCAGCGCACCGTGTCGGCGAGCGTCTCGGCGAACGGCCGGGGGGTGAGCCCGGCCGACGGTGCGCCGGCCTCGGGCCGGGCGTCGCAGGCACAGACGTAGCAGGCCCCGTACTCGGCGGGGATGTGCCACGGCCACACCCGCTGCACCACGTCGGTGAGCTGGGCGAAGGGCAGCATCGCCCGGGCGGGCAGGAAGAGCGTGGGCAACCGCCGGCCGGTGACCTCCCGCACGGCCCGCACGTAGTCGCGGGTGCTCAGGTACCGGCCGGGACCGAAGTGCCGGTTGCCGTCCGCCAACGGCACGGTGAGCAGCGCCGCGTGCAGGGCGGCCGTGTCCCGGACGTCACCGACCGGGAAACCGCCGCCGGGCCAGACCGGCATCAGGCCACGCAGCATGTTGCGCAGCCGGCTGTTCTGGTCGCCGAGCTTCGGGTCGTCCGGACCCAGCAGGGCAGGCGGGTAGCTGATCACCACGGGCTCGCCCTGGTCCTGGTGCCACCGGGCGACCCGCTCCGCCTTCGCCTTGCTGGCCAGGTACGTCTCCCGGGCGGTGCCCGGAGGCGACTGCGGTCCCACCACCCCGGTGGGGGAGGGCAGCATGGCCCCGAAGGTCGACACGTGCACGGTGCGCCCCACCCCGAACCGGCGGGCCGCGTCGAGCACCACCTCGGTGCCGCGCACGTTGGTGCCCCTGGTGGCCGCGTGCCACCGACTGTCGAACGAGTAGACCGAGGCGGCGTGCACCACGGCGTCGACGCCGCGTACCGCCCGGTTGACCGCCGGCTCGTCGGTGACGTCACCGGTCGCGACCTCCACCGCTTCGCTCGGTACGGACAGCGGCGACAGCGCCGGGGCGACCCGGTCGGCGTCGCGGGCCAGGACGCGCACCCGGTGCCCGGCCGCGGCCAACGCCGCGACCGTGTGCGCCCCGACGAAACCCGTCCCGCCCGTCACGAGTACCAACATCGCGAGCTCCTCTCCGCCCGCGACCGGCGTGGGACGCGCGGCGTGCCGCAACTGCCGGAGCATGGCGGGCCGCTCGATCGTGTCTCGTCGGGCGGTGGCGGGCTTCTCCGAGGGTGCCGTTGTCCGGGCCGCTCCGCCGCAGCTCAGAGGGCAATCGCAGAGTGGTTGGGGAGCCGGCGGGTCGGGAGGATTGGGCAGTTGGATCGTCAACCCTGGATGAATGGGAGCAGCAGGTGGCTGGCACCATCAGGGCGCTCAGGCGCCGCGTCCTCACCCCGAACGTGTCCGAGGTCCTCATCTCCACCCGGGGGTTCCACGACAAGGGGCCGGAGGCCCGTAGCGTCCTGGAGACCGTCGGGTCGTCGTTCCTGACCGGGCTCTCCTCGGCCGCCGGCGCCCGCCGGGTGACCGACGTCGACGACGACCTCGCCGAGGTGCCCACCCGCTTCAAGGGCTTCGCGTACGAGGGAGTGGCCATGGGCTTCGCCCTCGTCGACGCCCTGACTCCCGGCACTCCCCGGCGCAGCGCCGAGTTCCTCGCCGGCACCGGCGACCGGCACGTGTACATGGCGTACGTCGGCATCGGCTGGGCGATGGCCCGGCTGCCCCGCTTCCTCTGGCGCCGGGCCGCGGCGGCGGCCACCGATCCGCTGCTGCGGTGGCTCGTGCACGACGGCTACGGCTTCCACCAGGCGTACTTCCACACCGACGCGTACGTGCACGGCCAGCGGGCGGTGACCGACTTCCCGTGGCCGCCGGAGGGCCCGACCTCGTACGCCGCCCGCGCCATCGACCAGGGCATCGGCCGGGCCACCTGGTTCGTCGCCGGGTGCGACCCGACGGTGGCCGCCGACCTCATCGACCGGTTTGCGCCGGCCCGGCACCAGGACCTCTACAGTGGCGCCGGGCTCGCGGCCACCTACGCGGGCGGCTGCACCGAGGCGGAGCTGCGGCTGTTCCTCCGGCGCGCGGGCGAGCACGCGCCCTTCGTCGCCCAGGCCGCCGCCTTCGCCGCCCAGGCCCGTGTCCGGGCTGACCTGCTGGTGCCGCACACCGAGCTGGCGAGCCGGGTGTTCTGCCAGACCAGCGCCGTCGATGCGGCGCGGGTCACCGAGGAGCTGATCCCCGCCGGGCCGTCGGCCTCCGGGCTGCCCGCCTACGAGGTGTGGCGCACCGCCGTGGCCGAGCGGTTCCGGGCCGGCGCGCGGGTGCAGCCGTGACCGCGCTGACCGACCGGAGCAGGGCACGCCCACCCGGACCGTCGCCGATCACGACACCGGTGCTGCTCGCACGGATGGCCCGCAACCGGCTGGACGTGATGCGGACGGTCTCCGCGCGCTACGGCGACGCCGTCCGGCTGCCCCTCGGGCCGAAGACGCTGTACTTCTTCAACCATCCCGACCACGCCAAGCACGTCCTGGCCGAGAACCCGGGCAACTACCACAAGGGCATCGGATTGGTGCACGCCCGCCGTACCCTCGGCGACGGCCTGCTGACCAGCGAGGGCGAGCTGTGGCACAAGCAGCGCAAGGTGATCCAGCCGGTGTTCCAACCGCGCCGCATCGCCCGCCAGGCCGGCGCGGTCGCCGAGGAGGCCGAGCGGATGGCCGCCCGGCTGCACCGCGCGGTCGGCGGTGATCCGGTCGACATCCGGCACGAGATGACCGAGCTGACCCTCGGTGTGCTCGGCCGGACGCTGCTCGACGCCGACCTCGGTGAGTTCGACGGGATCGGCGCGGCGTTCGAGGCGGTGCAGGACCAGGCCATCTTCGAGATGATGTCGCTGGGCACCGTGCCGACCTGGGTGCCGCTACCGCGGCAGCGACGGTTCCGGCGGGCCCGCGCCGAACTCCAGGAGATCGTCGACCGGCTGGTGGCGTACCGGCGGTCGCAACCCGGCGGCGCCGAGGGCCGCGACGACGTGGTGTCCCGGCTGATCCAGTCCACCAGCGAGGAGCGCGACCCGCGGGTCGCCCGGCAGCGCATGCGCGACGAGCTGGTCACCCTGCTGCTGGCCGGGCACGAGACCACCGCCAGCACCCTGACCTGGGCGTTCTATCTGCTCGACCGGCATCACGAGGTGTGGGAGCGGGTGCATGCCGAGGCGGTCGAGGTGCTCGGCGACCGGACCCCCGAGTACGAGGATCTGCACCGGCTGAAGTACACCGCGATGGTCGTCGACGAGGTGATGCGGTTGTACCCGCCGGTGTGGCTGCTGCCCCGCGTCGCCCAGGGCGACGACGAGGTGGGCGGGTGGCACGTGCCGGCCGGCGCCGACCTGGTGCTGTGTCCGTACACGCTGCACCGGCATCCCGAGTTCTGGCCCGACCCGGACCGGTTCGACCCCACCCGGTTCGACCCCGACCGGCCCTCGGACCGGCCACGGTACGCCTTCATCCCGTTCGGCGCGGGCCCGCGCTTCTGCGTCGGGAACCACCTGGGCCTGATGGAGGCGGTGTTCGTCATCGCCTGCGTGGCCCGCCGGGTGCGCCTGTCGCTGCCCGCCGGGCAGCCGGTGGTGCCGGAGCCGATGCTGACCCTGCGGGTGCGTGGGGGACTGCCGATGCACGTCCACGAAGCCTGATCCCTGCCACGGCGCGACCGGTGCTCCTCGCCGGTCGCGCTGCTTCGTGTCCGGTCGCGCTCGTCGTGTTCGCGGCAGTCCTGTAGCGCCCGCCGTCGCCGCGCCCGCGACCCTCGCCGCGCCCGCGACCCTCGCCGCGCCCGCGCCCGTCGCCGTGGCGCCTCTCGCCGTGGCCGGCGTTCGTGGCCCGGCCGGCTACGCCTGCGCACCGCCTCCCACCGGCCGACCCGCGGGTCGGCCGGCGGCGCTCCGCCGGCGGCCGGACGGTCCGCCGGGATCGCCGTCACCGGCGGGGTCCGGCGCCGCGTGCCGCGGGACCGGATCGCCGCGCCCCCGGTCCTGGCACGCCGACGGCCGGGTCGGCCACGCGTGGTGCGTGGCCGACCCGGCCGTCGGTGGTCGTGCCCGGCCCGTGCCGGGCCGTGCCGCTCAGCCCTTGCTGAACTCGATGAACCGGCCACCGTGGAAGAGCAGGGCGTCGCTGCCGTCACCCCGGCCGATGCCCAGCACCGAGCCGAGGAAGATGGAGTGGTCGCCGCCGTCGTACACCGCCGCCAGCTTGCACTCCACCCAGGCCACGTTGCCGTCCATGATCGGGGCGCCGGTGTGCGGCCCCGGCTGGAACGGCACCGTCTCGAACTCCCGCTCGTCCCTGGGCCGGCTGGAGCTGGCGAAGTACCGGGCCAGTCCCTCCTGCCCGGCTCCCAGGATGGAGATCGCGAAGGTGCCCTGGGCGAGGACGGTGTCGTGCATGACCGAGCTGCGCTTCACGCAGACCAGCACCAGCGCCGGGTCCAGGGACACGGAGGTGAAGGCGTTCGCGGTCATGCCGTGCGGAAGGTCCCTACCGGAGGTCACCACCGTCACGCCGGTGGCGAACATCCCCATGACCGACCGCAGTTCGGCTTGGTTACCCAAGGCCGGCGGCGGTGACACGGTCACCGGGCCGTCGGCCGGGGGCTCGTTGGTCCTGGTCATGGTTCACGCCTCCTGGACGCCTTCGAGGACCGGCCGCGGCTGGCCCGCCGCCGGGAGCGCGTACCGCGACAGCGCCACCCGCAGCGCGTCGGGCACCCGGGTCGGCCGGGTGTCGGTGTTCGGGCCGCGCATGCACGCGACCCGCTGCCGGCCCCGCGCCACCAGCTCCTCGAAGCCGTCGCGCAGCCGTACGTAGTCGAACGCGAAGCCGATCTGGGTCTGCGTGAGGTCCTCCAGCCGCATCCGGATCGACAGCTCGTCGAAGGCGGTGATCTCGGTGAAGAACTCGCACTCGCACTTGAGCGTGAACAGCTTAAGGTCGTCGCGGATGTCCGCCAGGACCT
This sequence comes from Micromonospora halophytica, assembly GCF_900090245.1. GTDB lineage: Bacteria > Actinomycetota > Actinomycetes > Mycobacteriales > Micromonosporaceae > Micromonospora > Micromonospora halophytica. The sequence goes on along the minus strand of NZ_FMDN01000013.1, from coordinate 66,368 downwards.
CCGGCGCCTGGTCCCGCAGGAACATCTCCCGGCACCGGCCCTGCCAGCGCATGTAGTTGACGTAGTAGACGTTCCCGACGAGGTTGGTCTCCTCGAAACCGACCAGGTGCCGGTACTCGTAGTAGGACTCCATGACTCACCTGCCTCCATCCGTCAGCATCGTGAACACCACCGGGTCGCCCACGTCGTTCAGCGCGGTGACGAAGGTGGCGATACGCGCCGGCCCGGACCGCAGGGCGACCCAGCCGGCCGCTCCGTTCGGCTCGGCCACCAGGTCGACCCGGGCGTGACCGTTCTTGCGCAGGCACTCGACCGCGCCCCAGACCCGGGTCGCCGCCACCGACAGGTCCTCGGCCTGCTCGCGGGCCAACAACGTGGCCAGGGCCAGCCCGTCGGAGCCGATCAGGCCCTCCCACTCCGCGGAACTGCGAGCCGATGCCAGCTCCACGTCACACCCCACCGCCGCCGGGCCACCGGCGACCGCGAAGGTCACCCCGGCGCCGTGCGAGGCGGAGATCTGGACGGCACCGTCGACCTCCGGCTTGCCGTCGGGCCGGTAGCGCACCGTCGTCTCCGCCCCGAGAGCCCAGCTCACCGCCCGGCTCGTCTGCTGGCGGCGGGCCGTCGACCCGGTCGCCTCCGGGTCGTCGGGACGGACGACGCAGCGCAGTTCGCCGGGCAGGAACGCGCCCACCCGCCGCTCCAGGTACGGGCCGACCAGCGCCGGCAGCCACGGCCCGGTGCCGTCCTGCTTGCGCACCGCGTGCAGCCGCAGCCCCTGCCACCGCTCGACGAGGTTGCCGTCTGCGTCGCAGACGTCCACGTCGTAGTGGTAGGTGTCGCCCTGGCGCAGCCGTTCCACCGCGTGGATGGTGACCGTGTCCAGCGTGGCGGCCACCTTCGGGTCGGCCAGGTACAGCCGCTCGATGGCGCCCGGGAGCAGGGTGGCGTCCGGGACGCAGCACTGCAACGCGTGCATCACCGTGTCCCTGGTACCCGGGTCGCCGAGCACCAGGTCGCCGGGGCGGTACCGGGCGAACCAGGCGTCAACCGGCCGGTTGGACACCCGTGCCACGCAGCTCGTGGCGGCCAGGTCGAGGTAGCCCAGCAACCGCTGGAACCGCCGTCCCTGGAACAGCACCGGTCCGTACAGGTCACGGGCCGGGTCGATGGGCAGCAGCCGCGCCCCGCCGGTCCCCGGCCGGGCCTCGACCCGCAGGGGCCGGTCCCAGCGTAGCCGGGCCCGGAAGTGGTCGGCCTGGAAGTTGGTGTCGCTGCTGCGGACCACCGCCTCGACCGTACCGTCGGCCGCGGCGAGCACCGCGATCCGGATCGTGTTGCTGCCCGTGGGGGGAACCACGATCGGACGCAGCAGTTCGACGTCCTCCAGCACCGGTGCCTCGGTACGCCCGGTGAGCGCCGCCGCCGCCTGCGCCATCGCCTCCATGCCCAGCACGGCGGGGAAGAGCAGGTCCCCGTCGAGCAGGTGGTCGGGCAGGTAGAGGTCGTCGTCGGCGGTCAGGTCGGCGTCCACGACCAGTTCCACGCCCGGGTAGTGCACCTGCGGCCGGTCGACGAAGCGCAGCAGCGGCAGCTCCCGCCGCTCCAACGTGACCGTGGGCAGGCCGTCGGCGCGTCCCATCACCACCAGCGCCGACGGCGCGGCGGGGCTGGCCAGCACCTCCTTGAGCGTCGCGATGCCGGCCTCCACCGGGATCGGCGCGATGCCGTCGCGGGTGAGGGCCTCCAGCACCCCGAGTCGCTCGCCCATGCCGGCGCCCGACCACACCGACCACTCCAGCGCCAGGCACCGGATGTGCGGGTAGTCCTCGCCGACCCGGCGGGTCAGGTCGGTCATCCAGTCGTTGGCCGTGGCGTAGTGCGCCTCGCCGCGCAGCCCGGCCCGGCCGATGATGCTGCCGAAGGTGACCAGCAGCCGCAGCGTGTGCGGGTCGGTCGCGGCGAGCACCGCCTCCAGCCCGTCGATCTTCGGCGCGAGGGTCCGCCGGAAGGTCGCCTCGTCGAGGTTCGCCACCGTGGTCGGCTCGTTGCGGCCGGCGCCGTGCAGCACGCCGGTGATCGGGCCGAGCGTCCGCTCGATGTCGCCGACGGCCGCCTTCACCTCGTCCAGAGCGGTGATGTCCGCCCGCGCGTAGTGGAAGCGGACCCCGGCGGCGGAGAGCCGCTCGAGGTTGGCCGACAGTTCGGCGTCGGTGGCCGGGTCGGAGCGGCCGATCAGGCCGACCGCCGTCCCGGTCTCCTGCCCCAGCGCCAGGGCGCACTCGGCGGTGATGCCCTTGCCGCCACCGGTGACCAGCAGCACGTCCTCCACGCCGAGCCCGGGTCCGCCGTTGGGCGGCAGGGCCGCCGGACGCAGCACCGGCACCTGCCGGTTGCCCTCGGCGTCGTAGTGGACCTCGCTGAACGTGGCGGTGGCCGCCACGTCGGCGACCACCCGGGCCACCGCCGCCTCGACGTCCGCCGTCGACGGCTCGTCGGCCAGTGGCATGGTGACCACGGTGGTGATGATCTCCGGATGTTCCTGGTGCAGCGTCTTGGCCAGACCGGCGGCGTTACGGCGGTCGCCCACCGTGACGAACCGGACCGCGGTGCCCTGGGCCAGCGCCGCCCGGGCGGCCCGCAGCATCACCGGGATGTGCTCGGGCTGGACGTCGCGGGGCAGGGACAGCAGCACGCCGCCGCCCACCCGGGCCTGTTGCAGCGCCGTGCGCAGCGGCTCGGCGAGCGGACTGTGCCCGGCGGTGAACGCCTGCCAGCCGCCGTCGACCGGAGCGCCCACCCGGGGGCCGACCTCGGTGGGCACCAGGTCCACCGCGAACGCCCGTACCCACGGGGCCACTCCGGCGACCGCCGGCACGGCCTCGTCCGCCTCCTGGCCGACCCCGCCGGCCTCGTCGAGGATCTGCGCGATCTCCGCCACCGTGGCGGTGGCGTAGCTGGAGGTCAGCGTCGGGGCGGCCACGTTCAGCTCCCGGGCGGCCTGGTTGACGATCTGCCCCACCGTGATCGAGCTGAGGTGCAGTTCGTCCAGTGGCCGGCTGTCCGGCCGCACCGCCTCCAACGGCAGCTCCGCCCGCTCTGCGGCGAGCCGGCGCAGCAGCTCCAGGCTGTCGGCCGTGGCGCCGGGGCCGGAGACCACGACCGCCGCGCCGGCCGGCGACGCCGCCCCGGCGGTCGGCTCCTCCACTGTACGGGCGACCGCGAAGTCACCGGCCGGCGCCGACTCGGCGGGGCTGGCGAAGAACTTCAGCGGTCGGCCCGGCTCCAGCGGCCGGGTGAACCGGTCCTGGAACAGCGCCGAGTGGTTCACCGACGCACCCGCCGCCCAGGCCGCGCCGACGGCGCTGAGCAGACCCGCCAGCGACAGGCTGTCGGTCTCCAGCGAGATCGTCGGCACCTCCGGGGCGATGTCGGTGGCCAGCCCGCGCAGCACCCGACCCGGACCGACCTCCAGCAGCAGGTCGGCGTCGTCGGCCAGCCGGCGTACCGCCTGGGTGAAGCGCACCGGGTCCAGCACCTGCCGGCGCAGCAGGTCGGGCACGTCGGTGTCGGCCGGCAGCACGTCGCCGGTGACCGTGGAGACCATCGTGCCGGTCAGCGGGGCGAAGGACTGGCCGCGCAGGTGCTCGGCGAATGCGACCGCCGCCGGGGCGACCGCCTCGGAGTGGAAGGCGTGCGACACCGCGATCCGGGTCCAGAACAGCCCGGCCCGCTCGGCCTGCGCGCCGACCTGCTCCACCGCCGCGACCGGGCCGGAGACCACGGTCTGCTGCGGGCTGTTGTAGCCGGCGATGACCACCGGTGTACCGGCCAGCAGCGGCTGCACCACCTCGGGCGAGGCGGAGATGCTGGCCATCGTGCCGTCCCCGGCGCTGGCCTCGGCCATGATCCGTCCGCGCGCGCCGGCGGTCGCGATCAGGGTCGACTCGTCCATGGCGCCGGCCCAGTGCAGCGCGGTCAGCTCGCCCAGGCTGTGCCCGGTGGCGCCGGTGGCCCGGACGCCGAGCGCCGACAGCACCCGCAGCCCGGCGACCGACGCGGTCACGATGCGCGGCTGCGCCACCGCCGTGGCCACCAGGTCCGCGCCGGGCGGCGGCTGGTGGGCCTGGTACAGCTCGTCGACCTCCTCGAACCGGCGCCGCAGCGCGCCGCCGTCGGCCCGCTTCCCGGCGCCCTGACCGGGGAAGAGGAACCCGATGCGTGGGGCGGGACCGGTGGCGCCGAGGAAGACGCCGCCGGCCGCGTCGATCACCCGCTGCTCACCGGCCCCGACCAGCTCGACGAGCCGCTCCAGGCGCTCGCGCGCCTGCTCGGGCGAGGCGACGACCACCGCCGCCCGGACCGGCCGGTCGGCCAGCTGCCCGGCGAGGGTGGCAGCCAGGTCGCCGAGTTCGGCGTACGACAGCCGGCCGACCCACGGCGCCAGCTCCGACAGCCGCGCGCCCAGCTCCTGCGGGGTACGCGCGTCGAACATCAGCAGCTCGGTGTCCTGCCGGGAGCGCACCAGCGCGGTCGTCGCCGCCCCGATGCGGGTCCGGCGGCTGTTCTCCGCGCTCTCGATCACCACGTGGGCGTTGATGCCGCCGAATCCCATCGAGGACACGGCCGCCCGGATCGGCTTGTCGGCCGGCCACAGCTCCGCCGTGCTGGGAACCCGCACCGCGGGCTGCTCCACGTCGATCACCGGGTGCGTGTCGACGTGCCCGGTGGCCGGCGGGATGACCTGCTGCCGGACGGCGAGGATCGCCTTGAGCAGGCCGGCGACGCCGGCGGCGGCCTTGGTGTGGCCGAAGTTGCCCTTCACGGTGCTGATCGCGGCGGGCGCGCCGGCCGGGTCGGCCTCCTGCCGGGCCTCGGTGAAGGCCCGCAGTTCGGTGGCGTCGCCGACGGCGGTACCGGTGCCGTGCCCCTCCAGGTAGGCCACCGAGTCGATGCCGAAGCCGGCCCGCTCGTACGCCCGCCGGATGGCCAGCCGGTGGCCGCTGGCCTCGGGCCGGGTGATGCCACCCTTGCCGTCGGAGGAGTAGCCCCAGCCGGCGATGACGGCGTGCCGGCGCAGCCCGCGCGCCACGGCGTCCTCGTCGCGCATCAGCACCAGCATGCCGCTGCCCTCACCGGGCCAGAACCCGTTGGAGTTGCGGTCGTACACCCGCATCTCCCCGGTGGCCAGCGCGCCGGTCTTGGCGAAGCCGATCACCTCGAACGGGTCGATGCTCAGGTCCACCCCGCCGGCCACGGCGGCGTCGAGTTCGCCGTTGGCCAGGGCGTTGCAGGCGGTGGCGACCGACAGCAGCGACGACGAGCAGGCGCCGTCGACGGTGTAGCCCCCACCCTTGAAGTCGAAGTGGTTGCAGACCCGGCCGGCGATGGTGTTGGCCAGGCCGCCGGCCAGGGTGTCCTCGTCGATCGGCGGGAACGGCGCCTTGTAGCGCGGCTCCAACTCGTCGAGGAAGGCGCCGACGGCGGTGTCGTCCCAGCCCTGCTCGCGCAGCGCCGCCCCGACCGTCCGCCGCACGTACGGCCAGCGCAGTCGCAGCAGGTTGGCCCGGCTGAACTCACCGGTGAGGGTGTTGCCGATGACCACGCCGGTGGTGGCCGTCGGAAGCCCTTCGCCGTCGGGGAACCCGGCGTCCTCCAGCGCCCGGGCGACCGTGTCCAGAGCCAGCCAGTGCGTCATGTCGGTGGACCGGAAGGTGCTTCCGGCGATCCGGTACCTGACCCGGTCGAACTCGAAGCCCTCGATCACCGCGGCCTTGGCCGAGTAGAACCGGTCGGGCGCGGCAGGGTCGGGGGAGTAGTAGTCCTCGTGGTTCATCCGCTCGTCGGGCAGCCGGCGGAAGGCCCGGCGGCCGGTGAGCACGTTCTCCCACAACTGGTTGGGGTTCTCCGCGTCGGGATACCGGCAGGCGATCCCGACGACGGCGATGCGCTGGCTCATGCCTGCTCCTCGCTTCGTCCGTCGACCACCGCGACGGGGTCGACCTGGTTGACCGGAACGCCGCGTCCACCGGCGCGGGGAGTCCCGTCCCGCCGGCTCACGCGATGCTCCTGGGTGTGCCGAGAGTCAGTCCGGCGGGCGCGGTGGCCCGCTCCCGGGACCGCTTGCGCAGGTGCGCCACCCACCAGCCGAGCCCGCGTACGCCGCAGACCACGACGACCGCGAAGAAGAGCGTGTAGACGACGTTGAACACCATCAGCGCGCCGTAGACCATGGCCACCGAGGAGCCGAAGATGAACTGGTTCATCGGCTTGACCGGGGTGGTGCCGGGGTCGGTGATCATGTAGTTGGTGAAGAGCACGAACGCCACACCCGTCATCACGCCGAGAGCCGAGAAGAGGGCGACGTCCCAGATCCAGTGCCGGAGGAACGCCTGGATGGCGAAGCCGCCGAGCCAGCCCACGATCAGCGGGACCTTGCGGGTCAGCAGCGCGTTGATCACGGTGCCGGCGGTGACGATGATGATCGGGATCATCACCCGGAAGAAGGTGTTGGCGTTCTCCGTGAACTCGTACGGCGGGGCGATGGAGATCCACGAGCCGAAGCAGACCAGCGCCATGGTGATGCCGAAGTTCGACGGGTTCATGTAGTGCCGCATCCGGCCGTAGACCGGCGCCTGGAGGACGTACTTGCCGGTCACACCGATGATCACGGCGAAGGCGATCGGCAGGAACATGTCGTTGGCGTACAGCAGCATGTTGCAGGCCAACGCGGTGATGTGCGAGGGCAGCAGGAACTCGTACACCCGGCGGGCGCCGCCGCCGAGGAAGCGTGGTGCCTCCTTGCGGGACCAGGCCCGGATCAGTTCGAAGCCGATCTCGGCGGCGTAGCCGACGAGCACCGCGAAGATGGGCCACAGCCACGGCTGCTCGAAGCCGAGCAGGGTGTAGCCGAAGATGTTGAAGACGCTGATGGAGATGGCGAAGTTGCGCAGGGCCAGGTAGCGACGGTCCGGCTCCGGCTTGGTCGCGGCGGGGACGACGGGGGCCGCGGGCGCGGTGTCGACACCGGGCGGCGGGGCGATCGTGGTCATCGGTTCGGAACCTCCTCGACACGGTCGGTCAGCACGAGGGTGTGCGTGCCGGCGGTGAGCTGCTGGCTGGTGCGGTGCATCTGGCCGTTGAGGTCACGCCAGCGCAGGTCGACGGTGACCGGGCCGCTGCTGGCCCCCAGCCCGAAGTGGACCTCGAAGCTCCGCTTGCCGCCGTGGCCGCTGCCGCCGTCGAGCTGGGAGATCTGCTTGCGTCCGTCCGGCGTGGTCACCGTGACGGTCGCGCCGTACGCCGGGGTCCAGGCCGCCTGGTCCGGCGCGGCGCCGGGCACCGGGCGGTGCAGCCGCAGGTTCAGGAAGTTGCCCTTGCCGGGCGACTCGTTGGCGTAGAACGCCGGCGGGCCCCACTGCCGGGCCACCGCGAGGTCCAGCGCCCCGATGCCCCGGGTGTCCGCGGTGGCGATGCCGCGGGTCGGGATCGGCGCGTCCAGCCCGATCTGTTCGGTGATGTTGGCGAACTCGCCGCTCTCGGTACGGGCGAAGAAGGCCAGCGGCTGCCGGCCGGCGACGTCGTCACCGGGCTGCATGTTCGGCCACATGGCGGGGTTGGAGAGCAGGTCGTCGTTCATCATGGCCATCTCCTGCAGCCACGGCCACCGGTCGATGTCGCCCTTGACGAAGCCGAGCGTCTGGACGACCTCCAGGTCACCGCTGTTGCGGAAGTCGCCGAACTTGACGTCCCAGCCCCAGCCGCTCCAGGCCAGGCCCATCGGCCGGGCCTGCTGGGTGAACGGGGCGACACCCTTGCCCAGCTTGGCGAGCATGTCGCGCTCGTCGCGGGCCTTGTTGATCCAGACGAAGTTGCTCTCCTCCAGGCCCCAGGCCGTGGTGATGTTGGAGACCATCATGTCGAAGCTGCCGTTGCGGTCCAGGTCACCGAAGTCGATGCCCATGCCCTTGAACGAGCCGTCGCCGAGGACGAACGACTTGGGCGTGGTGGGTGTGCGCTCGCCGACCGCGGCCGTGAAACTGATCCGGCCGGGCGTGGAGAGGTTGTGCAGCAGGTGGTCGTGGCCGAAGTCGTTGGCGATGTAGAGGTCCGGCAGGCCCCGACCGGTGAGGTCGGCCGCGGCGATGGCCAGCGTCCACCCGGTGCTCTTGGCGAACGGGATCGCGCCGCGTTCCGGCACGAACCGTACCGACGGGTTGTCGCCGGAGGTCGCCGAGTGCCAGCGCAGCACGTGGTCGCCGCCGCCGTTGGTGGCGCTGGACAGGGTGTCGTTCATCTCGACGTTGTCCTGGCCCCGCGTGTCGAGCACGTCCGACTCGGGGAAGTAGTTCCCGATCACCACGTCCGGCTTGCCGTCGCCGTCGAGGTCGCTGACCAGCGCGGCGTTGGTGTGCCACTTGGGCCCGTGGTAACGGCCGTCGGGCGAGCTCTGCGGCAGCAGCTCCTGGCGCTGGTACGAGCCGTTGGAGAGCGTGGTCGAGCCGGCCTTCTGCAGGAACAGGATCGGCACCCGGCCCCAGTAGGTGACCATGATGTCCATCCGCCCGTCGACGTTGTAGTCGCCGGGTACGCAGCCCATCGGTGCCATGGTGTCGTCGATCGGCAGCGGTGCCGGGTCGAGGATGAACGGCGGGAACTGGTCCTCCTTCGGCGCGGTGGGCGCGTAGGTGACCACCACCTGGTTGGTGCGCACGTCCACGAAGCACAGACTGTTCGCCCGGCCGTGGCCGGTCAGGTCGTTGAGGGCGATGCTCGCACCGACCGACGAGACCCACGACCGGATCTTGAAGTAGGACGGGTTGACGTCGCGAATTGTTTTCTTGGGCAGTCGGTCGTAGCCGTCCGGATAGGCGATCGACTGTTCCGTGAATCGGTACCGTGGGGCGACCTGCTCGGCGCCGGCGACGGAAACGCGGCTGTCGATGATGAAAAAGAGTGAGGCCGCGAGTAGAATCGCGACTATTCCGGGACTGAGCGAGCGTGCGCGTTGACCCAGCACGGTACGGTCTCCTTACAACAGAGCCATCGGCTTCCGCAGAAGCCGATGGCGTGAACAGGGCAGACGGCATTACCGGCACGACTCCCGGTCGAAGTGGAGTAGGTGCGCGGCAAAGGATGGGAGTGTCGCCTGGCGTGGTCGGATGTCACCGGCGCGACGGTTCGGCCGGCGGAGGGTGGGTGTCCGGCCGTTTCACGGTCAGCGCGGCGTCAGCAATTTCGGCGTACCTGGTCTTCCTCCTGCGGCGGGCGGGGAAAGTGAGTCCTGCGGCCGGATTTGGCCCGGGTTCATCGTGCGACGATGGCTGCGGGCCGCGCTTCTTTCACATTGCTCCGACGGTGCCGCGGCAGTCGGCGGTTTTGGTCGACATTTGGTTGACGGTTTGCCTGCTGGGTCCGATTTTCCTCGGCATTGATGTGCGGTGTACCCGGTCGCCGGCGAAGACGGCAATATGGCGAACGTCTGTCGCCCGTGTCGTGGCTAGCCTGGGTGGCGGCGCTGCCCGAGGCGCCGCCCGGGCGTCGCCGTCCAGGCGATCGCCGCCCGGGTCCCCGGGAAAGAGAGGAAGCCGCCGTGTCTGTCGAGGGATTCTGGAAGGTCGCCGTCGCCACGCCGTTCGGCACCCGTCGCACCGAGTTGGAGCTGTTCACCAAGGACGGTGCTCTGCAGGGGATCTCGCGGGGTGAGAAGGAGACGCTCACCCTCAAGGATCTCCGATTGGAGGGCGACCGCCTGTCGTGGTACCAGTCGATCACGAAGCCCATGCGGATGGACCTCGTCTTCGACGTGGTGGTCGACGGCGACGAGATGACCGGGACCGCCCGTGGCGGCCCGATGCCGGCCGCAAAGGTCAGCGGTCACCGCGAAACGGCCGCCCAGCCCGCCTGAGTCGTCGTCCGACCGCCCCGCGGGTCCTGTCCCGTCGGGGCGGTCGGATCCGCGTCGGGAGTGATTTCCCGGTTCGCGCCACCGTCCTTCGGCTCCACCCTTCAACCTAGTTGTGTATTGACTCAAGTGCATTTGTCATCAAGGGTCGTGGGTACTCGACGCGGGAGTATCCATGACCGAACTGCCACCAGGAACCGAGCACCACCGTTACCTCATCATCGGTGCCGGTCCGGCCGGCCTTCAGCTGAGCTACTACCTGCAGCAGGCCGGCAGCGACTATCTGACGCTGGAACGCGCGACCGGGCCCGGCGAGTTCTTCCGCCGGTTTCCCCGGCACCGGCGACTGATCTCCCTGAACAAGGTGCATTCGACGAGCACCGACCCGGAGATCCGGCTCCGCTGGGACTGGAACTCGTTGCTGCACGAGCCGACCGAGCTGCCGTTCTCCGACTACAGCCGGGAATACTTCCCCTCCGCCGACGACATGGTCCGCTATCTGGGCGACTTCGCCCGGCACCACCGGCTCGCCATCCGTTACGACACCGCCGTGGAACGGGTCGAGAGGGTCGAAGACGGATTCTTCGTGCAGGCCGGCGGCCGGTTGCTGCACGCCGACTGCGTCGTGGTGGCCGCCGGATGGGGCCGGCCCAACATCCCGGACGTGCCCGGGATCGAGCATGCCGTCGGTTACGAGGACATGAGCACCGACGCGGCCGACTACGCCGGCCGGCGGGTGCTCATCCTCGGCAAGGGCAACTCGGCGTTCGAGACCGCCTCGGCGATCCTCGGGCACGCCGCCATGGTCCATCTGGCCAGCCCCCGGCCGCTGCGGCTGGCCTGGAACACCAAGCACCCCGGCGACGTGCGTGGTCACCACGGCGCGGTCCTGGACAGCTACCAGTTCAAGACCCTGCACTCGGTGCTCGACTGCGTCGTCGACGAGATCCGTCCGGTGGGGGACCGGTACGAGGTGCACCTGACCTACACCCACGCCGACGGCGAGACGGCGGTGATGGAGTACGAGACCGTGCTGCGCTGCACCGGCTTCGCCATGGACACCTCGGTCTTCGCCGAGGGCTGCCGCCCCCGGATGGCGCCCGGCGGGCGGCTGCCGGCCACCCGGCCGGACTGGCAGTCGGTCGACGTCGACGGTCTCTACTTCGCCGGCACCCTCGCCCAGGACCGCGACTTCAAGAAGGCGTCGTCCGCCTTCATCGACGGATTTCGATACAACCTGCGGACGCTCACCGCCCTGCTGCGCGAGCGGTACGAGGGCGCGCCGCTGCCGTACGAGAAGGTGGAGGCGGACCCCGAGGCGCTCACCGGGGTCGTGCTGGACCGGGTCAACTGGAGCTCCGCGCTGTGGACCCAGTTCGAGTTCCTCTGCGACGTGCTGGTCGTCGACCCCGACGCCGGTGGCGCCCGCCACTACCAGGACCTGCCCGAGGACCACGCGGTGGCGCGGTTCGGCGGCGAGCGCCACTACTACACGTTCTCGCTGCGCTGGGGGCGCGACGCGTACGCCGACGTGTTCGCCATCGAGCGGCATCCGCAGCCCGACCGGGCCGCGGAGAGCGCCTTCATCCACCCGGTGGTGCGCCGCTACCGGGGTGGGGAACTGGTCGAGGAGCTGCACCTGCTGGAGGACCTGCTGGCCGAGTGGCGCCGGCCCGACCGGCACGTACAGCCCCTGCTCGACTTCTTCGCAGCGGACCTGGGACGGTGAGCCCTACCGGCGGACCAGGACCTCCGACAGCGGTTTGCGGGTCAGCTCCGGGACGGTGACCCCCTCGGCCGGGTAGCCGACCGGCAGCACCAGGCAGGCGCGTTCCTCGGCCGGGCGCTCGCAGATCTCGTTGAGGAACCGCATCGGACTGGGGGTGTGGGTGAGCGTGGCCAGCCCGGACAGGTGCAGGGCGGTGATCAGCACGCCGACGGCGATGCCGACCGACTCCTTGACGTAGTACGGCTTCGGGGTGTGCGGACCCTGGTGCACCTCGAACACGACGATGACCACAGGGGCGGTCTCCAGGAACGGTTTCTGCCAGTCGGTGCCCATCGGGGCCACCGCCCGCAGCCACTCGTCGGAGGCGCGGCGGGTGTAGAACTCGATCTCCTCGGCCTCGGCGGCTTCCCGCAGCCGGCGCTTGCGCGCGGCGTCGGTGACCATCACGAAGCGCCAGGGTTGCAGGTTGGCGCCGCTGGGCGCGGTCGCGGCGGCCCGGACGGCCTCCTCGACGACGTCCAGCGGCACCGGATCGGCCGAGAAGTGCCGCACCGAGCGGCGCGCGGCCATCCGGTCGGCGAAGGCCCGGGCGGTACGGCTCATCAGCGGGGGATCCAGCCGGTCCAGGTGGAACGGGGTGGTGGCGATCTGGTGCACGGTGAGCCTCCATGGGCAGGTCGGCGGCCTCTCCAGCATCACCCACCCGGTCCGCGCCCGGTAGTGCGGAATTGCCCAGTCGGCTCGGACCGGCCCGCCGCCGGTCAGCCGGCGGTCTGCTCCGCCAGGTGGTCGACGACGCCGACGAGCGTCCCGAGCCGGGCCACGGACCGCTGCCGGCGGGCCCCGGTGCCGTCGGCGCGCAGCCGGTCCAGCCATTCCGCGACCAGGTCGTGCTCGCCGTGGGCGCGCAGCACCGACTCCACCGCCGCCAGCAGGTCGCCGACCAGGGCACCGGCCGGCCGCAGCCGCCCGGCGCGCAGGTCCAGGCCGTCGCCGTCGAGCCCGTCGCGGGCCGCCCGCCAGTAGGCCACCCGCAGCAGCTCCCCGGGGACGTCCGGGGCCGGCTCACCGGCGTCCACCGCCGCCGACAGGTGGACGACCAGCGCCCGCACCAGCGCCGCATACCGCGCCGACTCCTCGGCGGTGACAGCGGCGTCGGCGACCCGGACCTCCAGGGTGGGGTGCCGCTCCGAGGGGCGTACGTCCCAGAAGATGGTCGCCGGGTCGACCAGGGCACCGGCCGCCAGCAGCCCTCGCACCACCTCGTCGTAGTGCGCCGCCGAGTGGAACACCGGCGGCGGACCGGCCACCGGCCACCGGCCCCAGACCGTGGTCCGCCAACTGGCGTACCCGGAGTCGCGGTTGTCCCAGTACGGCGAGTTCGCGGTGAGGGTCAGCAGCGTCGGCAGGTACGGCCGCAGGTGGTTGCCGACCAGCAGCGCCCGCTGCCGGCTCGGCATCTCCACGTGCACGTGCAGCGCGCAGAGCGCCAGCTCGTCGTGCAGGCCGCGGTACGTCTCGGCGCCCCGGGTCTGCCGCGGGCCGACGGTCATCGGGGGCGGCACCACCCCGGCGACGGGTGCCGTCCCGGTGGCCACCACCCGCAGTCCGGCCGACCGCGCGCAGTCGGCGACGACCTTGCGGGCCTCGGCGAGCTGCGCGGCCAGTTCACCCAGCGTGCCGCACGCCGCTGTGCGGGTCTCCAGCTGCAGCGTGGTGATCTCCCCGGAGACCCGCTCCCCGAGCAGCGGGGAGGCCGCCCGGACGACCTCGGCGGCCCGGGGCGTCGGGGCCCGGGTGACGGCGTCGACGACCAGGAACTCCTCCTCCACCCCGAAGCGTGGGGGCGGCGTGGACTGGCGCGTGGTCAGGGCCATGGGGACGGCGTCCTCCCGCTCGCTGCGCCGGGGACCACGCAGAGGTGGACCGGCGGATGGGCAGCGGCGCGGAACCGGGCGGCGCGCCGACTCGACACACCATTATGGACGGTGTGTGAGGGTGGCGGCCAGGCGCGACGTGCGTCAACGGTGGGCGGGAACCCCCGGGGAGGCGGCACCGGCCCGCTGGCCGGACTGCCCGAGCACCCCGGCCACCGTCGCGGCGAGCAGGGCGGCGCGCTCGGGCATCCGGGTGACGTCCACCCACTCGCTGCGGGCGTGCGACCCGCCGCCCACCCCGCCCAGGCCGTCCAGGGTGGCCACACCGAGCGAGGCGGTGAAGTTCGCGTCGGAGGCCCCCGGTGCGTGCGCACTCTCCAGCGGCGGCAGGCCCAGCTCCCGGCCGGCCCGCCGGGCGATCTCCAGCAACGGCGTCGCCACCGCCTCGGGCATCGGGTACCGGTTGATCCCACCGCCCACCACCAGGGTGGCCTCGGCCAGCCGGGGGGTCAGCGCGTGGATCAGTCGGTCCACCCGGTCGAGTTCCTCCCGGGTCCAGGCGCGCACGTCGACGCAGAAGGTCGCCGACTCGGGCACCTGGTTGCTGATGCTGCCCGCGCTGAGCACCGTGGGCGTGACGCTCGTGCCCTCGGCGGCGAAGGAGCGTACCGCCAGGACCTGGTGGGCCAGCTCCACCGCCGCGTTCACCCCCCGATGCGGCTCCACGCCCGCGTGCGCGGCCCGGCCGCGTACGGTGATCCGGTACACCGAACCGCCCTTGCGGGCGACCTTGACCGCGCCCGTCTCCGTGGCCGGCTCTCCGACCAGCACCGCCCGTGACCGCTGCGCCTGCTGCTCGATCAGCGGCCGGGACGTCGGTGACCCGCTCTCCTCGTCGCAGGTCAGCAGTACCCCCACCCGAGCGGTGTCGGGCAGCAGCGACAGCGCGGTGACCAGTTGCACGATGCCGGACTTCATGTCGCACACCCCGGGGCCGGTGGCCACCCCGTCGGCGAGCGCGAAGGGCCAGTCCCGCACCGTCCCCTCCGGCCACACCGTGTCGTAGTGTCCGAGCAGCAGCACCCGCTGGTCCTCCGCCGGCCAGAGCAGGTGCGGCAGCCCGTCGCGGACCACCCGTACGGCGGGACGGCCCAGCACCGGGCTGATCCAGCTCTCCAGCAGGTCCGCGCAGGCGTGCAGCCGCCGTACCGCCCCCGGCGGGGACTCCTGGTGCACGAGCTGACGAAGACGGTCCACCATGACCCCGGCCTGAGTCCGGGCTCCCTGCCGTATGTCCCCTGCGTCGTCCATGGGCCGATCGTGGCAGCGGTCCGCAGGCACCGGCAATGCGCGTGCGTGCCCTGCTCGTCGCGGGCCGGCCCGGCCCAGGTGCCGGCGGCGCGAACGGCACGCCGGAACAGCTCGTCGTCCGCGCCGCCGAGCCGGTCCGGGCACGGAGGAAGAAGCGAACGGGGTGCCGGGCCGGCACCATGCGCAGCAGGACCGCGTCGCCGCCGGCCGCGGCCTGTCACGTCGAGGAGAATCACCGTGGCACACATCGATCTGGGTCTGGACGAGACGCAACACCCGGGGATCACCGGGCTGATGACCTACCGTCCGGAGACCGCGGTCCCGCTCAACGCACTGGCCGAGGCGCTGCTGCGCGCGCCGCACCCCACCCTCACCGCCGGGGAGCGGGAGCTGATCGCGGCGTACGTCTCCGGGCTCAACGACTGCACGTTCTGCTGCTCGTCGCATTCGGCGTTCGCCGCCGCCCAACTCGACGGCGGCATGCCGCTGGTGCGGCAGGTCCGGGTGGACCCGGACGCGGCCGACATCCCGGCGAAGCTGCGTGGCCTGCTGCGGATCGCCGCGGCGGTCCAGGAGAGCGGCCGGAAGGTGACCCCCGAGCTGGTCGACGCGGCCCGCGCCGCGGGCGCGACCGACCTGGAGGTCCACGACACGGTGCTGATCGCCGCCGCGTTCTGCATGTTCAACCGCTACGTCGACGGGCTCGGCACCCGGCTGCCGGAGGACCCGGGCGCGTACGACGAGACGGCGTTGCGCATCGTCGCCAGCGGGTACGTCGGCTCGGCCTGAGCGACGCGGCGCCGGCGGGCGCGGGACCGCACCCGCCGGCGGCGGCACTACCGCGCGTTGTACGGCATGGTGGGGAACCAGCCGTAGTCGAACATGGCCGGCAGCCGCACGTCCCAGTAGACGACCATGAACACGCCCAGCGCGATCATCATGGCCCCGGTCACCGCGGCGGTACGAGCCGGGCTGCTCGCGAGCCACTGGATGAACCGGCCCCGGGTGAGCACGATGACCAGGGCGAACATCGCGGCCACGATGGCGATGTTGCCCAGCGACTGGAGCACGAACGCGCCCGCCCCGTAGAGCGGGTTGCCGCTGTCCACCGCCCAGTGGAACAGCTTGTTGAACAGTGGGTACGGCCGGCCGATGAGAAAGCCGCCGACCAGCGCGCCGAGCACCACGACCCGGGCGACCGGGCGGTGCGCGAACGGGTCCGGCAGGGTGCCGAGCACGGCCAGGCCGAGGTAGACGAAGGCCAACCCGATGACTCCGAAGACGACCATCGACTGGACCAGACGCACCGGCAGCCCGCCGACGGTGTCGGTGGAGAGCTGGGGCAGCCGGTCGCCGAGCAGCACGCCGACGAAGCCGTACACGCCGGAGACCGCGACCATCCCGACGGTGAGCCAGGCCACCGGCCGCAGCAGGCCACGCAGCCCGGCCCGGGTGGCGTCGGCGCCGCCGGCCTGGCTCATCGGACCCACCGCGGCCGCCATGGCGATGTTGCAGGCGGTGAACGTGCCGGCCAGGCCGGAGACGAAGGCGAAGACCAGACCCGCGGCGGTGCCACCGATGGCGGTGGCCTTCGCGTCGTGGCCCAGCAGGGTGTTGGCGACGTTGTCACCGATCACGTGGTCGACGAACTCGTACGACCACAGCACCGCGAGCAGGACTCCCGCCGCGACGCTGCCCAGGATGATCCGCCCGCGCGCAGCTGGACGGGTGCCCGCGGTGACGTGGACCACGGGCCTGTCATTGGTGACGGCCATGGTTGGAGTATGGGAAGACGTCCGCCCGTCGGCTTCTCTTGAATTGCCGAAGGTCGATGCCGTGAAACGGCAATGTCGAACAGCGACGCGGACGCGTCCTCCTCCATGGTGGAGTCATGTCGGTGACACCGCACCAGTGGCAGCGCGTCCGTACCTCCGTGCCCGCCGTCCTGGGGCGACTGCTCGACCTCGTCGAGGACGCCCCGCCCGAACGGGCCGTCACCGCGCACTGGACCGTGGCCGACACCATGGCCCATCTCTGCGCCGTCGCGGCGATGGGCGTCGCCCTCGTCAGGGGCGCCCCACCCGACCTGCCCGTGCCGGCCCTGCTCGAACTGCGTGGCCGTACCACCATCGACACCATCTCCGTGATGAACGCCGAGGTGCTGCGGCACTACCGCGAGCGGCGGGTGCCGGTCCTCGCCACCCGCCTGCGCGCCGACGTCGAGGAGTTCCTCCGGCTGGCCGACGAGGCCGGCCCGGAGCGGGAGGTGTCCTGGCTCGGCGGTGCGCGGCTGCCGGTCGCCGGCCTGCTCGCCCACCTGCTCAACGAACTCAACATCCACTCCTGGGACGTCGCCCGTGCGCTCCGCCGGAGGTGGGTGATCGACCCCGCCGACGCCGCGCTCTTCGTCGACCTGTTCATGGTCCAGATGACCCGGCGGGGGTACGGCAACCTGCTGGACCACGACGGCCCCGTCCACCCGGGGCGGATCTCGGTCACCTTCCGGCACCGGTACGGCCCCGAGGTGACCCTGGCCATGGTCGCCGGGCGGGTGACCGTGGAACCGCCGGATCCTCGTCCAGACGTCCGGATCTCCTTCGACCCGGCCACCTTCACCCTGATGCTGTTCGGGCGGGTCCACCGGCTCCGCGCGGTGCTCTCCCGCAAGGTGTCCGTCAGCGGCCGGCGGCCCTGGCTGCTCCCCGTCTTCCTGCGGACCATGCGCTCGCCGTCCTGATCCGCGCCGTGGCCGTCCACCCGGCCGTGACCTGTCCGGCAACCGTCGGCCGCCCCGGGCCGGCGGTTGCCGGAGACGTACGCCGGTCAGTCGCGTGAGGGCTCGGACGGTGTCCGGCCGCGGCGCCCGGACGCGGGCGGCCCGGTGCGCGCCTGCGTCGGCGGGTCGACGGTGGGCGTGGTCGACGGGCCGGAGGGCCGCCGCCGCCGCGCGGGACGCAGCAGCAGGACGAGGACGGCGAGCAGCACCAGGCCGTCGACGACCAGCAGGGTGGCACCCACCGGGTCGACGCCGTGGGCGTGGTCGGCGGCGTCCGTGATCGCGTCCGGGATCTGGCCCGTGGACCGGGGCGCCACCCCGGTGCCGACGCTGAACCGCAGCACCCCGGTGTCGTCCTGCCCGTTGGTGAAGGTGATGTGGTAGGCGACGCTGTAGTCGCCGGGACGGGCGAGGCGGACCGGTTGGCGCAGCCCGCGCTGCCCGTCGGTGCTGACCCGGCCGTCGTTGACCGTGGCCCCGGCGCTGTCGCGGACGGTGACGTGCGACAGCACCGGGTCGGCGCCGGTCGAGAGTTGCAGGGTGACCTCGTCCGGCGTGGTCGCCAGGGCGGCCCCGTCGGCCGGGGTCACCGCCAGCACCCGGGCCGGTTCGGCGTCCGACTGCCGGGCGACCGCCCCGACGGCGACGGCGATGCCGACGGAGGCCAGGGCGGTGGCGACGGCCAGGGTACGGCGTCCGGCGGACATGACGACCCCGGTCAGCCGGCGGACGAGGCGAGCGTCATCCGCCGACGGCTCTCGTGGCTGCAGCTGCACTGCATCTGCCGCAGCTCGCCGTCGTTCGGCCGCAGGTGCAGGTACATCGCGATCAGCATGGGGACGAAGACGACGGAGTTGTAGAACAGGTGCAGCTCGACGCGGGGCACGACGAGTTGGGCCAGGCTGGTCGGAACGGTCGTCCCGGGCAGCAGGAAGCCGGTCTGGACCTGCAACAGCAGCAGCAGGTGCTCGACGTGGTGCCAGAACTGGATCACCAGGGCGACCGTCCACCAGGTGCGGGCCCGGCCGACGAAGCCGGGCCGCAGGGCGAACAGGCCGATCAGCATGACGATCGCGTACCCGTAGTGCAGCCACTCGGAGCTGACCAGCCACGGGAACGGCATGCCCAGGACGCCACGCGCCTGCGGGCGGGTCCAGCCGAGGCCCCAGATCTGGTACGCCTGGACCAGGTGCTCGGCCCAGTGGCCCAGCACGATGAGCATGTACAGCCCGAGAACCGTACGGTGGTGCGCTCCGTTGATCGCGCCGATCACGCCGCGTCGCGAGGGGTGCCCCTTGGCCACTGTCATGTGCGCGCTCCATCCAGAAGGGCCGGACGACTCAGCGAAAACGCTAGGTGTCAGGGCGTCGCCGGTCTTCTCCGTCGTTGCACACTTTCGGCGGCGGCGGGCGACTCGACGCCCGCCGCCGCCCGTGGTGGGTCAGCCGGTCGCGCAGGGTGATCCGTTGAGGGTGAACGAGGTCGGCCGACCGGTGTCGCCGTGATGCGTGGCCTGGAAGCCGATGGTCACCGAGGCGTTCGGCGCGATGGTGCCGTTGTAGGAGACGTCACGGGCGGTCACCGCCCCGCTCGTCGGCGCGTACGTCGCGTTCCAGCCGTTGGTGATGGCCTGCCCGGCCGGCAGGGTGAATGCCAGGCTCCAGCCGTTGACCGTGGTGGTCCCGGTGTTGGTGATGGTCACCGACGCGGTCAGCCCGGTGTTCCAGGCGTTGACCGTGTAGCCCACCCGGCACGGGCCGGACGCCGGTGGGCTGCTGGGCGGGGGCGTGGTCGGCGGCGGGCTGCTCGGCGGCGGGGAGGTGGGCGGGGTGCTCGTGTCCAGGCCGAAGAAGCGGATCGCCTGGGCGGCGTCGACCGGCAGGTTGTGCGACACGCCCTGCATGCTGATCGCCTCGACCGGCGCCTGGCCGCCGCTGCCCCCGTACCGGGTGCGGGTGTAACCGGACTGCGGGGCGTCCGTGTACGTCGGTGTCTGGCTCAGGCCGTGCACGTCGGTCCACTGCTTGATCTCTTCGGTGAAGTTCTGGTAGCGCAGCACCTCGTCGTTCGTGCCGTGCCACAGCTGCATCCGGGGCCGCTCGCCGGTGTACCCCGGGTACGCGTTGCGGACCAGGTCGCCCCACTGCTGCGGAGTCCGGACGAGCTGACCGTTGGCGCACTCGCTGTTCCACTCGGAGCCGTTGGTGGTGGCGAAGCAGCCGAAGGGGACACCGGAGAAGGCGGCGCCGGCGTCGAACACGTCCGGGTAGAGGCCGAGCAGCACGTTGGTCATCATCGCGCCCGAGGAGATGCCGGTCGCGAAGATCCGGTTCGGGTCGACGGGGTACCGCTGCCGGACGTGGTCGATCATCGACTTGATGCCGACCGGGTCGCTGCCGCCGTCGCGGCGCAGCGCCTGGGGCGAGGAGACGTCGAAGCACTGGCTGCTACGGGTCACCGAGGGGTAGACCACGATGTAGCCGTACCGGTCGGCCAGCGCCGCGTACTGGGTGCCGGAGTACATGGCCGGGCCGGTGCCGGTGCAGTAGTGCACCGCGACCACCAGCGCCGGCCGGGGCGCAACCCGGTCCGGGACGTACAGGTACATCCTCAGGTTGCTGGGGTTGGCGCCGAAGTTCGTCACCTCGGTCAGCGTGGCCGCCGATGCCGGCGTGGGGACGGCCACGGCCGCCAGCGCGGTCAGCGCGGCGGCCGCCAGCGCGGCGCCGATCAGTCTGAGCCTGGATCTCATGGGATGGGGTTCCTCCGGATAGGCCGATGGGTCGGGGTTCCGATCGAGGCTGCCCGGCGCCCGATCATGTCCGGCTCAGGAACATCAACAAGTATGAATATGGCTGGAGCGGGGTGGCAAGGATGCCGGGCCCTCCGGAACTTTCGGACATTGGTCTGGATCGGCATGCTGGAAGCTCGACGCTCCGGTGTGGACACGCGGAGCGGACGGAGCTGCCCGGTCCGCCGGCCGCCGGGCAGCCGGGCCGTGGTCGGTGAGGGAGGCGGAGAGTGGTGGGGATGGAGCGGGTCGACACGGCCACCGTCGTGTGGCGTGAGCATCGACGGTGGTCCCGGGCCGCGGGTGCGGTCAAGCGGAGCATCGTGTTCTGGCGCGGCGCCGCCCTGGCGGCCGGGGTCTGCGGGGCGGTCCTGGCCACCGCCGCCGTACAGGTCGGACCGGGCAGTCCGGTCGGGCGGGTGATGGCCGTGCTGAGCGCGGTGGCCCTGGCCGTCGTCCCGGTGGTGCGGGTCTCCCGCCTCGGTCGGGACCGGGTCGAGGCGTGGACCCGGGTCCGCGCCACCAGCGAGGCGCTCAAGGCGCAGGTGTACCTCCACCTCGCCGGCGCGCAGCCGTACGACGGACCGGACCGCGACCAGCGACTCAGGGCGGTGGCCGGCACGATCGAGGACGACGTGGCGGACCTGGCCGGCCTGACCCTGACCGTCGCCGACGCGGACACCCCGCTGCCCGCCGTGCGCGACGGCGACAGCTATGCCGCCCGTCGCCTACGCCCACAGATCGACGACTACTACCGCTCCGGCGCGCTCCGGCATCAGCGCCGGCTCACCCGGTTCCGGACGGCGGAGTTCGTCGTCGCGGCCCTCGGCGCGGTGCTCGGGGCCGTCGCCGCCACGACCGGGGCCGGTGGCGTCGGCGCGTGGGTCGCGGTGGTGACGGTGGTGGGCGCATCGCTCACCGCGCACGTCTCCGCCGCCCGGTACGAGCACCTGGTGGTGTCGTACCTGGCGACCGCCCGGCAGTTGCGCGCGCTGTTGCAGGAGTGGGAGACGACGACGGACCGGACGCCCGCCGCCGTCGGGGCGTTCGTGCGGGCCGCTGAGGACGCGATCGCCCGGGAGAACCAGAGTTGGCTGGCCGCCTGGACGCACGACGACGAGCCGAGGTGACCGGTCACGAGGCGCGCTAGTTCGTGAAGTCGGCCTTGTGGTCCGCCGCCCACTCGGCGAAGGTCCGCGCCGGCTTGCCGAGCACCTTTTCGACAGTGCCGTCGATCTCGGCGGGCCCCTCCAGAGCCTCCTCGTAGTAGCGGATCCTGGTCTCGACGATCTCCGAGGTGTCCGTCGGGTCGACCACGCCGTCCCGGACCAGTTCCTGGATGCGGGGCGCGAACCGTGCGCGGAGGTCAGCGCGTGCGTCGTCACCCGTGACGTCCTCGAACGCCAGCTCGCGGCCGATCGCCTGGCCGATGAGCGCAAGCTGCTCGGCCTGCGTGACGCTGTCACCGCCGGTGATGCGGTACCGCGCCCCGGCGTGGCCGTCCTGCAGCAGGGCGCAGGCGCTCACCTCGGCGATGTCCCGCTCATGGATGGCGGACAGGTAGGAGTGCGCGTAGAGCAGCCGTACCGGCTCGCCCCGCTTGACGGACTCTGCCCACTGCAGGGAGTTCACGGCGAACGGGCCCGGCCGCACGAACGTCCACGACAGGCCGGACTGCTCGATCGAGTTCTCTGCCGCCCGATGCCATCGCGCGATCCAGTGATCCGGATCGGGGCCGGCGACCGCCGCCGAGGACAGCAGTACGGCGTGCTTGACGCCGGCGTCCTTCGCGGCCTCCATGACCGCTGCGGTGCCGGATGGTTGGGTGTACAGGAAGACCTTTTCCACGCCGTGCAGCGCGTGCTCGAACGTCTTCCGGTCGGTGAGATCCGCCCGGCGGACGTCGACCTCTGCCGGCAGGTCGAGCGACTCCGGGTTGCGGGAGGTCGCCCGCACGTCCGCTCCGGCCCGCACCAGGAGGTCTACGACGTGACGACCGACGTTGCCGGTCGCGCCAGTCACCAGGATCGTCATGATTCTCCCACACAGCTCGCTTGTGCCCCTGCACCCACTACGCAGACGTCCGCGGGCCGATCCGTGGCCCGCTCGACGTCGTCCGTCATCCCGGTCGTCACTGCCGACCGTGTCGGCGAGGAACTCCCACCGTCGACGATCCCCGACCGGATCCTTCCGCCGAGCGTCGTGATTGTACTTCACGTTCCGTCAACGAACGCTAGCCCCTCGGTCACGAAAATGCCGCTCCGGTTACCAGCTTCGTCCTGTTTGGTCCGGACCAGGAGCGAAACATCACCTGACGGTGTCGTCGAGCGCCCAGGTCAGGATTCCGTGCGACAACTACTCGGACGAATGTTCCGCCGCCGTCAGTGTCCGTCCACAGTGAGCCGGGGACTGTCAGGAACTCTTGGAGAGAACGATGACAAAAACCGATGTGGTGATCGCGGGCGCCGGCCCGACGGGGTTGATGCTGGCCTGTGAACTGCGGCTGAGCGGAGTCGAGGTGGTGGTGCTGGACCGGCTCGACGGCCGCTCCGGGGAGTCACGCGCCGCCGGCATGCACGCCCGCACCCTGGAGGTGCTGGACCAGCGAGGGATCGTCGAGCCGTTCATCGCCGCGGGCAGGTCGTTGCCGAGCGGGCTCTTCGCCAAGCAACTGCTGAACCTCGCCCGGCTCGAGACGCGCTATCCGTTCTCGCTGATGCTGCTGCAGACCAGGACCGAAGCGCTGCTCGATCAGCGTGCCGCCGAACTCGGCGTGCAGGTGCGCTGGTCGTCGGAGGTGGCCGGTCTGCGCCAGGACGAGACCGGTGTGGTGATCGACGTGCGCCACCCGGACGGGTCGGTGTCGACCATGTCGGCCGATTACCTGGTGGGCTGCGACGGGGGACGCAGCGCGGTCCGCAAACTCGCGGGAATCAGCTTCCCCGGCACCCCGGCGACGCTGACCGCCATGCTCGGTGACGTCGAACTGGCGGACCCGCCCGACGGCCCGACGGTCGTGGCGGGGGAGAAGGGCAACGTCTCCGTGCTGGGCTACGAACCGGGCTGGCACCGGGTGTTCACCACGGTGTACGACGTGGTGATCTCCCGGGACGAACCCATGACGTTCGAGCGGTTGCGGGACTGGACGATGCAGATCGCCGGTACGGACTTCGGCATGCACAGCCCTCGCTGGCTCTCCAGCTTCGGTGACTCGGCACGGCAGGCCGAGCGGTTCAGGCTCGGCCGGGTGCTGCTCGCCGGCGACGCCGCGCACATCCATTTCCCGGCCGGCGGCCAGGGCATGAACCTGGGCATGCAGGACGCGGTGAACCTCGGCTGGAAACTCGGCATGGTGGTCAACGGTCACGCGCCGGACGCCCTGCTCGACACCTATCACGACGAGCGCTCCGCCGTCGCCGCGCGGGTGCTGCAGAACACCCGCGCGCAGACCGCGCTGGCCCGTCCCGGCCCGCACGGGGACGCCCTGCGGGAGGTGTTCGCCGACCTCGTCGCGGTCGACGACGTGAACCAGATGCTCGCCGGGATGATCAGCGCGCTGGACATCCGCTACCCGCTCGGTGACGGGCATCCGTTGCTCGGCCGCCGGTTTCCCGACCTCGACCTGACGGTGCCCGACGGCGAGATCCGGTTGTTCAGCCTGCTGCACACCGCGCGACCGGTTCTGCTCAACCTGAACGACGACCCGCGACTTCTCGCGGAGTTGACCGCCGTCACCGCAGGGTGGCGTGACCGCCTCGACATCGTCGACGCCCGTTGCCGCGGCCGGTTTCCCCAGGCCGCCGGCGACAGCGAACTCTCACCGCCGGCGGCGGTCCTCATCCGCCCCGACGGGCACACCGCCTGGATCACCTCCACCGGGGACACCCCTGACCTCACGGCACTCGAGTCCGCGCTCACCACCTGGCTCGGCCCTGCCAACGAGCCGGTGGGACCGGACTCGTGGGACGAGGGTGAGCGTGACCGCGGGGAACTGGTCGAACAGGCGTGACGCGTGACCGTTGCCCGGGGGAGCCGTGCCCGGGGCAGCGGTCACTGCTCGCGCGCTCCGGCGGAGGCTCGCACGACGAGCACTACCAAGGGAGGGGATGCGCGGCGGGGCGTCCCCTGGCTACCGTCCCGACCGGGACCGTGGACCGCCCGACCCCACCACACGGATCGCACGCCTTCCAACGCGAAGGGAGGGCTTCCTGACCGCACACCAGGTCCCAGACCGGGGCGGCCCTGCTGGCCGGCCCCGAAGTGAGGCGGATCCCCTGGGACGGGCACCCACCGCGCCGGACGGCCTCCGAGTCCTGTGTCGGGGCCGCCTTCACCTTGTCGACGGGAGTGACGAGGGTGATGCCGGCTCTGCTGCGGCCCTCTCCCACCGGCACGCCCCGATGAGTCTCCGCTCCGCACGGGTCACGCGCACATCACCGCATTGATTGCTCGGAGGATTCCCGCATGACTGACAGCGTCGTGTTTCCGCAGGGTCGTACCTGCCCCCACCAGCCGGCGCCGGGATACCGGCCGTTGGCCGAGCAGGGGCCACTCGCCCAGGTCGCCCTCTACGACGGCCGGCGTGTCTGGGCGGTCACCACTCGTGACACGGCCCACCGGCTCCTGATCGACCCCCGCATCTCCAGCGACCGCACCAACCCCGCCTGGCCCATGATGTTCCCGAGCGTCGCCGCCGCCGCCAGCGACGCTCAACAGAAGGTCATGAAGATCGTCACCGCGTTGGTGGGCGTCGACGACCCGGTACACAACGCCCGGCGCCGGATGCTGATCCCCAGCTTCACGATCAGACGTGTCAACGCCCTGCGTCCGCAGATCCAGGAGGTCGTCGACCAGCAGCTCGACCACATGATCGAGAACGGCGCTCCCACGGATCTGATCCGGGCGTTCGCGGCGCCTGTGCCGGTGACGGTGCTGTACCGACTGATGGGCATCCCGGACGACGACCACGAACACTTCGAGAAGCTGTCACACCGGTTCGCCACCGGCGCGCGCGCCAACGAGGCGTACGACGAGCTCATGGCCTACATGGGCAGGCTGATCGCGGAGAAGAAGCGGCACCCCGGCGCGGCGGTTCTCGACGACCTTCTCGCACGGCGCGGCGGCACGGGCGACATGGACCACGAGGAGTTGGTCTCGACGCTGGCCCTTCAGGTGGCCGGTGGCCACGGCACCACCGGGACCATGATCTCGCTCGGCATGTTCACCCTGCTCCAACACCCCGAGCAGCTCGCCGAGCTGCGAGCCGATCCGTCACTGCTGCCCGCCGCCGTGGACGAGCTGTTGCGGTTCCTGTCCATTCCCGACGGCATGACCCGGCTGGCCGTCGACGACATCGAGATCGAGGGGACCACCATCCGCAAGGGTGACGGCGTCTTCTTCATAACCTCGTTGATCAACCACGACACGGACGTCTACGACGCGCCGCATGCGCTGCGCTGGCACCGCACCTCCACCCGGGACCACATCACGTTCGGGTTCGGCGCCCACCAGTGCCTCGGCCAGAGCCTCGCGCGTATCACGATGGAGATCGCCCTCGGCACCCTGATCCGGCGGCTGCCCGGCCTGCGTCTGGCGGTTCCGGCGGAGGAGGTTCCCTTCCATCCGACGGCGAGCTTCGAGGTGATCACCGAACTCCCCGTCACCTGGTAGCACCACCGGGCGTCGAGCCGCCGCCGTACCTGCGGGACGTGCCGGCGGCTCCGCGCGCGAGGCGACCAGGTGCAGGGTAATGCGCTCGGAGGAAGGTGGGCGCTTCCATCACCACGCGGTCGTCGGTGGGGGGCGATGACGTCCCGGTGACACCGGATGCAGCGGGCGATCCTCGTGGATCCGGCACGTCAGGGGGAGGCGGCAGGCGGCTGCCGGCCGGCGGAACCGGCACCGAGGTCCGATGTGGACTCTGCGGCCTGCCCGGTAAGTTGGTGCGCCACAACGGGCGTACGCCCCTGAAATAGCGCAGGAGAAATGCCAATGGATGGCTCCGTCGACCGTCGCACCTTCCTCACCTCCGCCGTGCTCGGTTCGGCAGGCGTGGTGGCGGGCGTGGGATCGGTCAGTTCGAGCACCCCGGCGGCGGCGGCCGTCAGCCGGCAACCGACACGGTCCGCAGCGCCGAACTTCGGTCTCACCAAGTTCCTCGATCCGCTCCGGATTCCGCCGACGATCCGGTCATATTCACGACGGTTCCGGGACGAACTGACGATCACGATGACCAACGCGCGGACCCGGCTGCACTCCCAGCTGCCGGAGACGACGCTGTGGACCTACGAGGGACAGTTCCCCGGCCCGACCATCAAGGTGCGCAGCGGCAGGCGACTGCGGGTCGCGTGGACGAACGAACTCCGGGGCACGGTACCGCTCGTGGCGGTGCGGGCACCGTACGCGCAGCCGACCCCGGCGAACGTGCCCGGCTACCGCAACCCGGACGGCAGTCTGCCCACCGGGGTGGAGCTGATCGACGGTGTCGCCGACCTGCCGCCGTGGAACGTCGTACACCTGCACGGCGCGTTGACCAACGGCGGCAACGACGGCTGGGCGCACAACGGCATTTCGCCGGGGGACACGCAGCTCACCGAGTACCCGAACCGACAGGCGGCCACCACCCTCTGGTACCACGACCACGCGATGGCCGTGACGCGCTTCAACGTCCACGCCGGACTCGCCGGCCTGTACCTGATTCACGACGAGGAAGAGGAGCGCCTGCGGCTACCCGGCGGTGACCACGAGATCCCGCTGGTCATCACCGACCGCAACCTCGACACCGACCCGGCGACCGGCGCGCTCACCGGCCAGCTGCTGTTCAAGTTCCAGTACCTGCCCACGACCGGCACGTCAGCTCCCGTCACCGGTCCCTTCACCCTCGTCAACGGCGTCATCTGGCCACACCTCGACGTCGACGCGCGCTGGTACCGCTTCCGGGTGCTCAACGCGGCGAACGGTCGGTTCTTCCGCCTCGACCTGGTCGACGAGGCGGGCACCGTGCACAACGACGCGGTCCGGATCGTCGGCACGGACGCCGGCCTGCTGCCCGCCCCGGCGGCGGTGCCGGCGCGCGGGCTGACCATCACCCCGGCCGAGCGCGTCGACCTGCTCATCGACTTCAGCCGGTTCAAGGGACAGCGCCTGCGCCTCGTCAACACAGGTGCCTCGGTCGAGCCGGACATCATGGAGTTCCGCGTCGAGAGCCGCGGCCGCAACGACTGGTTCACGCCGCCGGCTCGCCTGTCCACGTCGTACGCCCGGCTTCAAGACGGTGTGACCGTGCCCGAGGACCACGACGAGGTGTTCGTCGCGACGACCCTGCCCGGTGTGGCCGGCCGACCGCACCCGGAGATGTGGGAGCTGAAGGAGATCACCGATCCGGCCGAGCTGCCGACGCGGTTCCCGCAGGAGGGCGTCATCCAGGTCACCGACCCGGCCACGGGGCGGGTGCGCACGTTCCGGAGGGTCGCGCGCCTGTTCGACGACACGAGGACGATCTTTATCGACCGAGGTCGGTGGGTGGTGTGGAACCTCATCCAGCTCGGCGGGGCGCCGCACCCGATGCACATCCACATGGCCCGGTTCCAGATGCTGACCCGGCGGAAGATCAGCAACCTGACGGCGTTCGACGTCGCCGTCGGCGGCACCACCAAGCCGCTGCTCGCGTCGGGCGACGGCCCGCCGATCGAGAAGCACGAGGAGGGCTGGAAGGACACCTTCAGCCTGTGGGCGGGTGAGTGGATCAGGGTCGCCGGCCAGTTCGAGGGCGCGACAGGCGAGTTCATGTACCACTGCCACATCCTCGACCACGAGGACGAGGGCATGATGCGACCCTTTGTCGTACACCCGCCCGAGGTCGCCCGGTTCCACATGCACCCGGGCGGCTCCGGTCACCATTCGGGGGGCTCCGGCCACGGCGGGCACTCGTAACCCCCCGACGGCGACCCCGCCTCGACGATCGCCTCACCGCAACCCTGGGCAGAGCCCGACCGCCTCGAGCACGGCGGATTCCTGGTCAGGGCCGGAGGCCGGTTCGGTCAGCGTGAGCACCACGACTCCGTCGTCCTCACGCTGACCGGACATCTCGGGCAGGCGCCGGCCGGTCCGCGCAGTCTTCATCCGAACCACCTCGCCGGAATCCGTACCCGGCTGGCCGGTTCCCGGCCCTGAGGATCGGGGAAGGCGTCGAGCAGCAGCGGCGTACGACTGGTCGGCGTCGTCCTCGATCGGACGGGGACGTCCGCCGCCCGGCTGCCGGTGCCCGCACCGATGCTCGACGGCGTGGCGGTGGCCTTCCACGGCCGGTTCCTCGTCGAGCGGGCGCTGGTCCTCACCCAGGGCCCGCCGGGTATGTGGGTGATCCCGCCGGTAGCCTTCGGGCATGCCAAGGCACCCCAAGGGTAGGCGTCCTCGGTCCGTCCAGGGCGATTCGTGGGCTGGGCTCGCGGCCTCCAGCATGATCGCGCTGGCGCTGGCGGGTTTCGGCTGGACGGGGGTGGTGATCACGGTCCGGCACATGCTTGTCTACGGGCCGTTCGAAGGCTTCGGTGGCCGGTTCGGCGAGGCTCCGCCGCTGGGCACGATCCTCCTGTCCGGAGTGATCGCCGGCATCGGGACGTACTGGTTCGTCTTCGGCGTACGCGAGATGTGGCGCAAAGCGCTGCTGGTGCCGCCAGGCCGACCGAAGCCGCAGGCCAAGCGCCTCCGGGACTAACCCCAGGCGGACGCCGCTGACGGTCACCGTGTTGCCCGGCCGGCGCCGGTGCCGGCGCCCGTGAGCGTGCGGATCTCGCGGCGGCCGTGGCCACGCCAGTGCGCGCCGCGTTGCGCGAGCGACGATGCGTAGGAACCTTGAGGACCATCTGAACCGGCATGCCCGCCCTGCTGCCACCCGCAAGGGCGCGTCTCCACCAGCCACGTCAAGCCGGACACCCGGCGACTCTGCCGGGACCCGGGGCCCCGCCGCGGTGGCCATTCCGGTGGGCGCAGCCGGACACCGCCGGCGCCACCACTGATCGACCGGACGGGTAGGCGTCCCGGGTGACGGGAGTCGGCCGTGGAATCCCGTCCTCACGATATCGAACCAGGCCGGTAAAAGGCGTCGGCTGGCCCCACCACCCGCTGAACTACCCACGTTGGTTATGGCCTCTGACAAGGGGGTGGGCGAATCTGATCAGGCATTGACCACCGCGCCTGTGAGTATCCGTAGGTCCGGCGTCAGGAAGAAGGGCTGGATTTGCCATGCGGCAGCTTGAGGTGGCGCTGATCGGCGCGGGACTGATAGCACGCTTCCACCTGGAGGCGTGGATCGGCGCCGGGGCGGCTGTACGCATCTATTCGGACGACGGCCGTGCCGCCGAGTTGGCCCGCGAGTTCGGTGCCAGGGCCGTCGGCTCCCTGACCGAGGCACTCGATGGCGCGGATGTCGTGGACATCTGCACCCCGACCGGCACCCACCGGGAGATCGCGCTGGCCGCGATCGGCAAGGGCGTGGGTGTGGTCTGCGAGAAGCCCCTGGCGGCCACCAGCGCGGAGGCCGAGGAGATCGTCGACGCGTCGGAGCGGGCCGGTGTACGGCTCTACCCGGCCCACGACGTGCGGTTCGCTCCCGCCTTCGCCCGGCTCCACGAGCTGGTGGCGTCCGGTCGGATCGGCAAGGGCACCGTCGCTCACTTCCGCTTCTCCGCATACCACCCGCGCCCCTGGACGGGCCACGCGTCCGCGCGCTCCGGCGGGATCCTGACCGATCAGATGCTGCACGGCGTCGACCTGGCCTACTGGATCTTCGGGGAGGTCAGCCGGGTGCATGCCTGCTATCAGGGCGAGATCGCCGCGCCGGCCCCGGAGGGGGCGGTCGCGACCGGAATCGCCGTCCTCACTCACACCAACGGCGCGATCAGCCAGGTCGTGAGCCGGTGGACGGCCACCCCGAAACCGCCCGTCCGGGTGGCGTTCGAGGTTTCCGGTACCGAAGGGACGCTGACCTACGACTCCGAGTGGCCCCAGGAGGTCCGGGTCGCCGACGGTGAGGCCGGCGGCTTCGGCTACGCCGGGGGATCCGTGTTCGCCGCCGAGATGCGGGAGTTCGCCCAGGCCTTCACCGGAGGGCCCGAGCCGCGCCTGGGGGCCCGTGACGCGCTGGCCGCAGTCCGCATCACCCAGGCCGCGGCGGAGTCCGCGTGGTCGGGCCGTGCCGTGGAACTGCCTGTGAAGGGAGCCGCATGAAAGTCACCGTCCTGTCCCTGGCGTCCGAGCACGCGGACACCTACGTCCGACTGCTGCACGCCATGCCCGATGTCGAGCTGCTCATCGCGGACCCCGACGGGCCGCCGGACGACCAGGCTCGGGCCCGTGGCGTCGCCGGGCAACTCGGTGTGCCCTACGCGGGCGACTGGGACGAGGTGCTCGAGTGGCGCTCCAACGCCGTCGTGGTCACCAGCGAGGTCGGCCGCCGCCGGGACGCGGTCGAGCGCATGGCCGAGGCGGAGGCGTTCGTGCTCTGCGAACAGCCGCTGGCGGTCAAGAGCTCGGACGTCAAGGCCATGGTCGACACCTGTGACATGGCCGGCGTTCGCCTCACGCTCGCGTCCCCGGCCTGCTACGGCGAGGCGTTCGCCGCGGTCCGCCGCGGGATCGCCGACGGTGTCGTCGGCACGCTGACGACCATCCACGGCTCGTACCACACTCCACCGGCGGCCGGCGTGAACGGCGGAGCGCTCGCCGCCAACGCCCCGTACCTGCTCGACCTGGTGGACGTGATGCTCGACGGGGAACCGGCGACCCGGGTGTACGCACAGGCGAACGGCGTGCTCGGCGCAGCTGCGGGCCCAGAGAGCGCCGCAGTGCTCACCGTCTCGTACCGCAGTGGGGTGGTCGCCTCGTTCACCTGCGGTTGGAGCCGGTCGGCGGCGGGCGGCCCGGCCCTGAGCCTCATCGGTGACAAGGCGAGCCTGGAGTACGACGCAGCTCCGCGGCTCCTCGGCGGATTCGACGCCGTCACCGGCGGGGAACGGCGGGAACCGGGCGGGGAGGACCCCTACCCGTCGATGCTCAGAGACTTCCTCGGCACGATCGAGACCGGCGCGGGAAACGGCCCCGACGGCGAGGCCGGGCTGCGCACGCAGCGGATCGTCGAGGCTGCCTACGAATCGATGCACACCGGCCAGCCCGTCGACCTCAATTGACGACGCCGACCCTGGCCAAGGGCGGCGGACGAGCAGCCTGATCGCCTCTCGCGAATGCGAGAACCAATGACATCGGGGTTGGTCATCTCGTGCCCGCTTCGCGGGCGGAAATGACCCGGCGAGAGTTGGAGATCACGATGGGTGTCACGCAAGTAAAAGTCATCCTCAGCGGTGGACCGCTCAGTTTGCCGAAGGCACAACGCAGTGTCCCGAAGGCGGAACTGGGGCAGACGCTCAAGATTCGGCACGGGGCCGGCTACGAGCATTTCGTCCACGACGGTGAATACCGGACGGTGGACGGATACGAAGCGGCGGTGTTCCGGTGGACCGGCCGCACGAAGATCGCCGAATAGAAGCCGTTCGCCCGCAGATCATGCCTGAGTGAAAAAGGACTCCATGACCGACGCCATTTCCTTCGAGGTGCCGTGGGCGCGGACCGACAAGTTCGATCCGCCGGCGGTATTCGACACGCTACGTGAACAGCGTCCGCTCGCGCGGATGCGCTACCCGGACGGGCATGTCGGCTGGATCGTCTCCAGCTACGAGCTGGTGCGTGAGGTCCTCAGCGACCCGCGGTTCAGTCACAGCTGCGAGGTCGGGCACTTCCCGGTCACCCACCAGGGGCAGGTGATCCCGACCCACCCGTTGATCCCCGGGATGTTCATCCACATGGACCCGCCCGAGCACACCCGTTACCGCCGGCTGCTGACCGGGGAGTTCACCGTCCGACGGACGAGTCGCCTGACCGCGCACGTCGAGGCCGTGGCGGCCGAGCAGATCGAGGTCATGCGGGAACACGGGGCTCCGGCGGACCTGGTCGGGACCTTCGCCAAGCCGCTCGTGCTCCGGGTGCTGTCCGCGATGGTCGGCCTGCCGTACGAAGAGCGTGACCGCTACCTGCACGCGGTGACCCTCCTGCACGACGCGGAGGCGGACCCGGCGGAGGCCGCCGCCGCGTACGAGCAGGCGGGGGCGTTCTTCGACGAGGTCATCGAGCGGCGCCGCAAGCAGCCCGAGGACGACCTGATCAGCACCCTGGTCGGCCACGAGGAGCTGACCGGTGAAGAGCTGCGCAACATTGTCACCCTGCTGCTGTTCGCGGGCTACGAGACCACCGAGAGCGCGCTGGCCGTCGGCACCTTCGCGCTGCTGCACCACGCGGACCAACTGGCGCGGCTCCGCGCCGATCCGACGAAGCTCGACGCCGCGATCGAGGAGCTCCTGCGCTATCTCACGGTCAACCAGTACCACACGTACCGCACCGCACTGGAAGACCTCACCCTGCACGGCGAGGTGATCAAGAAGGGGGACACCGTCACGGTCTCGCTGCCGGCGGCGAACCGTGACCCGGCCAAGTTCGAGTGCCCGGCGAAGCTGGACATCGACCGGGAAACCTCAGGTCATGTGGCGTTCGGCTTCGGCGTCCACCAGTGCCTCGGCCAGAACCTGGCGCGCGTCGAGCTGCGTGTCGGCCTGTCGGCACTCCTGCGGGCCTTCCCCGACCTGCGGTTGGCGGTCCCCGCCGACGAGGTGCCACTACGCCTGCAGGGATCCGTCTTCGCAGTGAAGAACCTCCCCGTGAGCTGGTGAGCGATCTCTCCGCTCAGCCCTCGAAAGGACCTGCCACACCGTGCGCACCGATCTCATCAAGCCGCTACCTGTCGCACTCAAGGAGAACGCGGCCCGCTTTCCCGGCAAGGTGGCTTTCGAGGACGACCGGCGGACGGTGACCTACACCGATCTGGAGGCCCGGACGCGCAGGCTCGCCGGTCACCTGGCGGGCCTGGGCGTCCGGCGCGGTGACCGGGTGGCCATCTGGTTGCACCAGTCGGTGTCGACCGTGGAGAGCTACCTCGCGATCGTGCGCGCCGGTGCCGTCGGGGTGCCGCTCAACCCCGCGTCGTCCCAGGCCGAACTGGAGTATCTGCTGTCCGACAGCGGTGCCACGGTGGTCGTCACCGATGCCGCGCAGGCGCAGCGGCTCGGGGCTGCGCCGCACCTCCGGCTGGTGGTCACCGGCGACGCCCCGGCGGGAACGCTGTCGTACGACGAACTCGCCACCACCGAACCGGACCACCCGGCCAGGGACGACCTCGGTCTCGACGAGGTGGCCTGGATGTTCTACACGTCGGGGACGACCGGCCGGCCCAAGGGCGTCCTCTCGACGCAGCGCAACTGTCTCTGGTCCGTCGCCTCGTGCTACGTGCCCATTCCCGGCCTGACCGACCAGGACCGGGTTCTCTGGCCGCTACCGCTGTTCCACAGCCTCTCGCACATCGCCTGTGTCCTCTCCGTCACCGTGGTCGGTGCCACTGCCCGGATCATGGACGGGAGTTCCCCGCAGGACGTGATCCGGGCGTTGCACGAGGAGCAGCCGACCTTCCTGGCCGGGGTGCCCACGACGTACCAGCACCTGGTGCGGGCCGCCAGGCAGCACGGACTCTCCGCACCCGGCCTGCGGATCGGGCTGGCCGGCGGAGCGGTCCTCGGCGCCGCGCTGCGCCGGGAGTTCGAGGAGACCTTCGGGGTCCCGCTGGTCGACGCGTACGGCAGCACCGAGACGTGCGGCGCCATCACCATCAACCCGCCGGACGGCCCGCGGGTCGACGGGTCCTGCGGCCTGCCCGTGCCGGGTGTCGAGGTCCGCATCGTCGACCCCACAGACGGAACCGACCGTCCCGTCGGCGCCGAGGGGGAGGTGTGGGTCAAGGGGCCGAACGTCATGGTCGGCTACCACAACAGCCCGGAGGCGACCGCCGAGGCGATGCGCGACGGCTGGTTCCGCACGGGCGACCTGGCCCGGCGGGACGACGCCGGCTACTTCACCATCTGCGGCCGGATCAAGGAGCTGGTGATCCGCGGTGGGGAGAACATCCACCCCACGGAGGTGGAGGCGGTGCTGCGGACCGTCCCGGGGGTCGCCGACGTGGCGGTGGCCGGTGTGCCGCACGAGACGCTCGGCGAGGTGCCGGTCGCGTACGTGATCCCCGGTCCCGAGGGGTTCGACGTCCAGGCCCTGCTGACCCGGTGCCGCGAGCAGCTCTCCGCCTACAAGGTGCCGGAGCAGGTCCACGAGGTCGCGAGCATCCCCCGGACCGCGTCCGGCAAGATCCAGCGGCGTCTGCTCCCCGAGCAGCCCGGCCGGTTGGTGTACGCGGCGACCGACCGTCACGACGCGCTGGTCGACGTGGGCGAGCCGGACGCCGCCGTCACCGCGGCCCTGAGGGATCGGCTCTCCGGGCTGGACGAACGCGCACAGCGGTCACTCCTGGGCGACCTGGTCCGGACGCAGGCTGCGGTGGTGCTACGCCGGCCCGGTCCCGACTCGATCCCGGTCGACCGGGCCTTCCGCGACCTGGGTTTCACCTCGGCGGTCATCGTCGAGCTGCGTGACCGCCTGATGGCGAGCACCGGGCTGCGGCTGCCGACCAGCGTCATCTTCGACCACCCCACTCCGCTGGCGCTCGCGGGCCACCTGCGGGCCGAGATCCTCGGAGTCACCCGGGCGGCCGTCGAGCCGGCAGCGGTGGCCGACCCCGACGAACCGATCGCCGTCGTCGGCATGGCCTGCCGGCTGCCCGGCGGGGTGACCGGGCCGGAGGAGCTGTGGAACCTGGTGGCCGCCGGAGGCGACGCCGTCTCCGAGTTCCCCGGCGACCGAGGCTGGGACCTCGACCGTCTCTTCGATCCCGATCCCGACCGCGCGGGCACCTCGTACACGAATCAGGGTGGCTTCCTGCACGAGGCCGGCCTCTTCGACGCGGGGTTCTTCGGGATCTCCCCGCGCGAGGCCCTGGCGATGGATCCGCAGCAGCGACTCCTGCTGGAAACCTCGTGGGAGGCGTTGGAGCAGGCGGGCATCGACGCCACGTCGTTGCGGGGTGACGACGTCGGTGTGTTCGCCGGCGTCTTTGGCCACGGCTACGGAGTCGGCGTCGAGGCGCCGGAGCTGGAAGGTTTTACCGCCACCGGATCGGCCGCCAGCGTGGCGTCGGGGCGGGTGTCCTACGTCTTCGGCTTCGAGGGGCCGGCGGTCACCGTGGACACGGCCTGCTCGTCCTCGTTGGTGGCGGTGCACCTCGCCGTGCAGGCGCTGCGGCAGGGCGAGTGCTCCCTCGCGCTGGCCGGCGGGGCGACGGTGATGGCCACGCCCGCGACCTTCGTGGAGTTCTCCCGGCAGCGGGCCCTCGCCCCCGACGGGCGCTGCAAGGCGTTCGCCGCCTCCGCAGACGGCACCGGCTGGGCCGAGGGCGCGGGTGTGGTCGTACTGGAACGGCTGTCGGTGGCCCGGGAGCGCGGGCATCGGATCCTGGCCGTGTTGCGGGGCAGTGCGGTCAACCAGGACGGCGCGTCGAACGGCCTGACCGCGCCGAACGGTCTGGCGCAGCAGCGGGTCATCCGTCGGGCACTCGCCGCCGCGGGACTCTCGCCGTCCGACGTCGACGTCGTGGAGGGGCACGGCACGGGGACCGTCCTCGGCGATCCGATCGAGGCGCAGGCGTTGCTGGCGACCTACGGTCAGGGCCGCCCCGCGGAGCAGCCGTTGTGGTTGGGATCGCTGAAGTCGAACATCGGACACGCGCAGGCGGCCGCGGGTGTCGCCGGTCTGATCAAGATGGTGCAGGCGTTGCGGCACGGAATCCTGCCGGCGACGCTGCACGTCGACGTGCCCACCGGCGAGGTCGACTGGTCCGCGGGCGCGGTGGAGCTGTTGACCGAGGCGCGGGACTGGCACCGCAACGGTCGTCCGCGCCGGGCCGGTGTGTCGTCGTTCGGAGTCAGCGGGACCAATGCGCACGTGATCGTGGAGGAGGCACCCGAGGAACCGGCTGTCGACGAGGCGCCGCACCCGGGTGTGGTGCCGTTGGTGGTGTCGGCGCGCAGCGCGGCGGCGTTGGCCGGTCAGGCGGGTCGGCTGGCCGAGTTCGTCGAGCGGTCCGGGCTGCCGGCGGGCGTGGCCGGAGCGCTGGCGTCGCGCCGGGCGATGTGGGACGAGCGGGCCGTCGTGGTCGCTGGTTCCGCCGGGGAGGCGACGACCGGCCTGAGTGCCCTGGCGCGTGGTGAGCACGCGGCAGGTGTGGTGACCGGCCGGGTCGGCGGCGCGGAGAGGATCGTGTGGGTGTTCCCCGGGCAGGGGACACAGTGGGTCGGTATGGGCCGGGAGCTGATCGAGTCGTCCCCGGTCTTCGCCGAGCAGGTGACGCGGTGCGCCGCGGCGCTCGAGCCGTGGGTCGACTGGTCCCTGGTGGACGTGCTGCGTGGCGATGCCGAGCCGGAGTTGCTGGACCGGGTCGACGTGCTGCAGCCGGCGACGTTCGCGGTCATGGTGGGGCTCGCGGCAGTCTGGACGTCGGTGGGCGTACGACCCGACGCGGTGGTCGGCCACTCGCAGGGTGAGATCGCGGCCGCCTGTGTGGCGGGGGCGTTGTCGCTGGAGGACGCGGCTCGGGTGGTGGCGTTGCGGAGCCGCGCCATCGCCTCGACGTTGTCCGGTCGCGGTGGCATGGCGTCCGTGGCGTTGCCCGAGGAGGACGCGGCGACGCAGCTGGCGCCCTGGGCGGACCGGGTGGAGATCGCCGCGGTCAACGGGCCGTCGTCGGTGGTGGTCGCCGGCGAGGCCACGGCGTTGACCGAGGCGCTCGAAGCGTTGCAGGACCGCGGTGTCCGGGTGCGGCGGGTGGCGGTGGACTACGCCTCGCACACCCGGCACGTCGAGGACATCCGGGACCTGCTCGCCGAGTCGCTGGCCGGTGTCGACGCGCAGGCGCCGACGGTGCCCTTCTACTCCTCCGCCATCGGCGGGTGGATCCAGGACGCCGGAGTGGTCGACGGTGGCTACTGGTACCGGAACCTGCGCAACCAGGTGCGGTTCGGCCCCGCCGTCGCCGACCTGCTCGACCAGGGGTACCGCGTCTTCCTCGAGGTCAGCGCACATCCGGTGCTCGTCCAGCCGATCAGCGAGATCGTGGCAGACACCGACGCCGTGGTGACCGGGACGTTGCGGCGTGACGACGGCGGTCTGCGGCGGCTGCTGACCTCGATGGCCGAGCTCTTCGTACGGGGCGTGCCCGTCGACTGGACCCGGACGTGTCCGCCCCCGGCCGGCTGGGTGGACCTGCCGACCTACGCCTTCGACCACCAGCACTACTGGCTGCAGCCGACCGAGTCCGCGACCGACGCGACGTCGCTGGGACAGGTGCCGGCCGACCACCCGCTGCTGGGCGCGGTCGTCGGCTCGCCGAACTCGGCCGGGTTCACCGCCACCTCGCGGTGGTCGCTGCGGTCGTACCCCTGGCTCGCCGACCACCTCGTGGCGGACACCGTCCTGGTCCCGAACGCGGCCCTGGTGGAGCTGACGGTCCGGCTCGGTGACCTGGCCGCCACCCCTGTCCTCGACGAACTGACCGTCGACGCACCCGTGGTGCTGCCGACGCGCGGCGGCCGTGACATCCAGGCCGTCGTCGGCGAGCCGGACGAGACGCGGCGGCGGTCCGTGGAGATCTGGTCCCGTGCCGCGGAAGCCGCGGTGGACGCAGCGTGGACCCGCCACGCGCACGGCACGCTGGCCCTCGCCGCATCCCGGACGAACCGTCCGGAACTCGGGCCCGCCACCGAGGTCGGTCTGGACGGCGCCGCTGCTCGTGACGCCGGACGCTACGGGATGCACCCCGCCCTGCTCGACGCCGCGGTCCGCACCGTCATCGCCGACGGTACGCTCCCGTCCGTCTGGACCGGGGTGACCCTGCTGGCCTCCGGCGCCACCGCGGTGCACGTACGGCCGGGCGTGACGTCGCCGCGAGGGACCGGCCTGACGCTGACCGACGCCACGGGACAGCCGGTCCTGACCGTCGACGCGGTCCTCGGCACCCCCATGTCCGCCGAGCAGGCAGGCGGTGCGCTGCCGCACGACGTCCTGTTCCGCGTCGACTGGATCGAACAGCCGCTCCCGGTCGTGGACCGTGCCGTCGACATCGTGTCCGTCGCGACCGGCGAGGACGTCGCCGCGGCGGCCGCGGCGGCCCCCGAGGTCCTGCGGTACGAGGCGATCGGTGGAGATCCCCGCGCAGCGGTCCACGCGGCGTTGGCGCTGCTCCAGGCATGGCTCGCGGAACCCGCCCTGGCGAACACCCGGCTGGCCGTCGTCACCGGGGACTGCGCCGAACCCGACGCGGCCGCGGTGTGGGGCCTGGTGCGCTCGGCGCAGTCGGAGCACCCGGGCCGGATCGTCCTGGCCGACCTCGACGACGCGTCCCGATCCGTACTGCCGGCTGTGCTGCTCAGCGGCGAGCCGCAGCTGAGGGTCCGCGACGGGGTCGCGGAGGTGCCGCGACTGGCCCGCGTCTCACCCGACCTCCCGGGGGAGCGCCGTCCGCTCGACCCGGACGGCACCGTGCTGATCACCGGCGGTACGGGAACACTCGGCGCCACCACGGCACGGCATCTCGTCACCGCGCACGGCGTCCGGCACCTGGTCCTGGTCAGCCGCCGTGGCCAGGCACCGGACCTGCACCAGGAGCTGACCGCGCTGGGGGCGTTGGTCACGATCGCCGCCTGCGACACGGCGGACCGGGCCCAACTCGAGGCCGTCCTGGACGCCATTCCGGCCGAGCACCCCCTCACCGCCGTGGTGCACACCGCGGGTCTCCTCGACGACGGGGTGCTCACGGAACTCAGCCCGGAACGCGTCGACACCGTGTTGCGGCCGAAGCTGGACGCGGCGCGACACCTGCACGAGCTCACCCGGGACCTGGACCTCGCGGCGTTCGTGCTCTTCTCCTCCGCGGCAGGGGTGCTGGGCAACCCCGGGCAGGCCAACTACGCCGCGGCCAACGCCTGTCTCGACGCGATCGCGCGACAGCGTCACCGCCTCGGCCTTCCCGCCGTCTCCCTCGCCTGGGGCTACTGGACGCCGGTCAGCGCCATGACCCGGCACCTGGGAACCGCGGACCTGCACCGCAACAGGCGCCTCGGCATGAGCGGCCTCTCCGCCGCCGAGGGGATGGCGATCCTGGACGCCGCCCTCGGCGCGGCCGGCTCGTTGGTGGCGGCGAAGCTCGACGTGTCCGCCCTGCGCCGGGCCGCGGCGGGCGGTGATCCGGTCGCTCCGCTGCTCAGGGGTCTGGCCCCGGCACCGCGACCGACGGCCCGAGCCACCTCCGGTCCCGTACCGCTCGCCAAGCGCCTCACCGGTCTCGCCGGACCCGAGCGGACCGAGATCCTGCTCGACCTGGTACGCAGGCACGCCGCCGAGGTGCTCGGACACGCCGACGCCGACGCCGTCCACCCGGACCGGACCTTCAAGGACGCCGGATTCGACTCGTTGACCGCGGTGGAACTGCGCAACCGGCTGGCCGCCACGACCGGGCTCACCCTCTCCCCGGCCATGGTCTTCGACTACCCGAAACCAACGGCGCTCGCCGAGCACCTGCACGCCACGCTTCTCGGTGGGAAGCCGGCTCGCCCGGCCGAGCTCGGCGTCCCCGCCACGCCGACCGACGAGCCGATCGCGATCGTGGCGATGGCCTGCCGCTTCCCTGCCGGCGTGCGGAGCCCGGAGGACCTGTGGCGGGTGGTGGCCGACGGGGTCGACGCCGTCACCGAGTTCCCCCGCGACCGCGGTTGGGACGTCGATGGGCTCTACCACGAGGACCCCGACCACGAGGGCACCACCTACGTGCGCCACGGCGCCTTCCTCGACGACGCCGCCGGCTTCGACGCCGCCTTCTTCGGCATCTCCCCGGTGGAGGCGTTGGCGATGGATCCTCAGCAGCGGCTGCTGCTGGAGACGTCGTGGGAGACGTTCGAACGGGCCGCGATCGACCCGACCACCCTGGCCGGGCAGGACATCGGCGTCTTCGTCGGCGTCAACAGCCACGACTACAGCACGATGACGCACCGCGCGTCCGGCATCGAGGGCTTCCGCCTCACCGGAAGCTCAGGCAGCGTCGTCTCCGGTCGCGTCGCCTACCACTACGGCTTCGAAGGCCCCGCCATCACGGTCGACACCGCCTGCTCCTCCTCGCTGGTGGCGCTGCACCTGGCGGCGCAGGCACTGCGCCGCGGCGAGTGCACCATGGCCCTGGCCGGGGGCGTGATGGTGATGGGCACCCTCGAGACGTTCGTGGAGTTCTCCCGGCAGGGGGGTCTGGCGCCCGACGGCCGCTGCAAGGCGTTCGCGGACGGCGCGGACGGCACCGGCTGGTCCGAGGGTGTGGGACTGCTGCTGGTGGAGCGGCTGTCGGAGGCCCGCCGCCGGGGCCACCAGGTGCTGGCCGTGGTCCGTGGATCGGCGGTGAACTCCGACGGCGCGTCGAACGGTCTGACGGCACCGAACGGACCGTCGCAGCAGCGGGTGATCCGCAAGGCGCTGGCCGACGCCGGCCTGCGCACCTCGGACGTGGACGTCGTCGAGGCGCACGGAACGGGTACCACGCTCGGCGACCCGATCGAGGCGCAGGCGCTGCTCGCGACCTACGGCCAGGACCGGCCCGCCGGCCGGCCGCTCCGGCTCGGGTCGGTGAAGTCGAACATCGGGCACACCCAGGCGGCAGCGGGCGTCGCGGGCGTCATCAAGATGGTCATGTCCATGCGGCACGGGCTCCTGCCCAGGACGCTGCACGTGGATCGACCGTCGACCAAGGTGGACTGGTCGTCGGGAGCGGTGGAACTGCTCACCGAGGCGTGCGACTGGCCGCAGACCGACCAGCCCCGCCGCGCCGCGGTGTCCTCCTTCGGCATCGGTGGCACCAACGCCCACGTCGTCCTCGAAGCGGCCCCCGACCTGCCGGTGGCCACCGCCCCGCAGCCGGAGCCGGAGCCGACCGGCTTCCCGACACCGGTCCTGGTGTCCGCGCGGACGCCCGTCGGGCTGCGTGGCCAGGCGGGCCGGCTCGCCCGGTTCCTCGACGAGCGGCACGACATGCCGCTCACCGGGACCGCCCACGCCCTCGCCACCACGCGCGCCCAACTCGATCACCGCG
This sequence comes from Micromonospora halophytica, assembly GCF_900090245.1. Classification (GTDB taxonomy): domain Bacteria; phylum Actinomycetota; class Actinomycetes; order Mycobacteriales; family Micromonosporaceae; genus Micromonospora; species Micromonospora halophytica. Next base: position 24,814 of record NZ_FMDN01000013.1, on the reverse strand, counting down.
CGGTGGTCCTCGCGCCCGACCGGCGCGCGGCCTGTGCCGGCCTCGGCGCCGTCGAGCGCGGGGAGACGGGTCCCATGGTCGTGTCCGGCACCCCGGTCACGGGCAAACTGGCCATCCTCTTCACCGGTCAGGGCAGCCAATGGGCGGGCATGGGACGCGAACTCGCCGAGACGTTCCCGGTCTTCCGCGACGCGTTCGACGCCGCGTGCGACGCCGTGGACCAGCACCTGGGCGAGCACGCGGCGCGGCCGCTGCGCGACGTGGTGTTCGCGTCCGACGGCGAACTGCTCAACCAGACCATGTACACACAGGGCGCCCTGTTCGCCCTGGAAACCGCGCTGTTCCGGCTCATCGAATCCTGGGGGGTGCGACCCGACCTCCTCGCCGGCCACTCGGTAGGGGAGATCACCGCCGCTCATGTGGCCGGTGTCCTCGACCTGCGGGAGGCGGCCAAGCTGGTCGCCGCGCGGGGTCGGCTGATGCAGGACCTGCCGGCCGGCGGCGCGATGGTCGCCGTCGAGGCGACCGAGGCCGACGTCGCGCCCCTGCTCGCCCAGGCGCACGGTGTGGCCTGCGTCGCGGCGGTGAACGGCCCCGACTCGGTGGTGATCTCGGGTGACGAGCACGCCGTGCTCGCCGTCGCGGGCGAACTGGCGGGCCGTGGCCGCAGGACGCGGCGACTGCCGGTCAGCCACGCCTTCCACTCACCGCTGATGGCGCCCATGCTCGACGAGTTCCGCGCCGTCGTGGCCGGTCTGTCGTTCCGGCCGGGAAGCATTCCCATCGTCTCCACGTCGACCGGTGAACTCGCCTCGGACGGACAGCTCGGCACCCCCGACTACTGGGTCGACCAGGCACGCAACGCGGTCCTGTTCAGCGCCGCCGTCACCTCGCTGAGCGAGCGCGGCGCGACGACCTTCCTGGAGCTGGGCCCGGGTGGGTCGCTCGCCGCGATGGCGCTCACCACGCTCGGCGCGCCGGAGCAGAGTTGCATCGCCGCCCTGCGCAAGGACGGCGCGGAGAGCATCGACATCATCACCGCGGTCGCGGTACTGCACGTGCGTGGGGTGGCCGTCGACTGGACGGGCCTGCTCGGTCGCCGGACCGCCGTGACCGGCACTGAACTGCCCACCTACGCGTTCCAGCATCAGCGGTACTGGGCCGGGCCCGACGACACCGCCACGGGTGGCGCGGAGGCGCTCGGTGCCACCGACGCCCGGCACCCGCTGCTCGGCACCGTGATCGAGGTGCCGGGCACCGGCAGCCTCGTGCTCACCGGCCGCCTGTCGCCGGAGAGCCCGGGCCTGCCCCCCGGCGGCGCCCCCCGGGTTCCGGCCGCCGTACTTCTCGAACTGCTCGTCACCGCAGGCGACGAGGTCGGCTGTGGCAGCCTCGAAGACTTCGTCGTCGAGACGCCGCTCACGATCGCGCAGCACGGACGTACCCAGGTGCGGGTGACCGTGGACGCGGCTGGTCCGGACGGACGGCGCGCAGTCGCCGTCCACGGCAGGCGCGACGGCGTGGAACGCGGAGCGTGGACCCGCCACGCCCGCGCCGTGCTGGTGCCCGGCATGCCGCAGCCGACCTTCGACCTGCGGGACCGGTCCGGATCCGAGATCACCCTCCCGGACGACCTGGCCGACCAGGCTGCCGCCTTCACCCTGCACCCGCTGCTCGTCGACGCCGCCCTGCGCACGCTGGCCGGCGACGACCACAGGGACCTGTCCACCTGCGCCGCCGTGGCGGTGTACGCGGAAGGTGCCACCGCACTGCGGCTGCGGACGACCCCGACGCAGGACGGCCGTCACCTGCTGGAGCTCGCGGACAGCTCGGGGGAACCCGTCGCGGTCATCGGCCCGCTGACCCTCGACGGTGCCGCGGCCGAGCCGGCGGAGCCCGCGACCGAGGCGCAGCCGGCACCGCTCACCCGCCGGCTGGTACCTCGGGGCGAAGCGGCGGGCGACGCGATCCTGGGCCGGTTGGCGGGACAGGCCATCGCCGAGCAGCTCCGGATCGTGACGGATCTGGTCAAGGAGAGCACCGCGGCCGTCCTCGGTCATCGCGAGTCGGACACGATCGACGGGGAGCAGGCCTTCAAGAGCCTCGGATTCGACTCGCTGAGCGCGGTCCGACTCCGCAACCGACTCCAGGACTTCACCGGCCTGAGCCTGCCCAGCACCCTGGTCTTCGACTACCCGACGCCGGCCGTCCTCGCCGCCCACCTGCGCGACGAGCTGCTCGGTGAGCGCCGGGAGCTGCCCGCTGCGACGACCCGGCCCCCGCTTTCCGACGAACCGATCGCGATCGTCGCGATGAGCACCCGGCTGCCCGGCGGCGCGGACACTCCCGAGGAACTGTGGCAGCTGGTGCTGGAGCGGCGGGACGCGATCGGCGGCTTCCCGGTCGACCGGGGCTGGGATCTCGACGGGCTGTACCACCCCGACCCGGCCAACCCGGGCACGAGCTACACCCGCTCGGGCGGGTTCCTGTACGACGCCGCACAGTTCGACGGCGGGCTGTTCGGGATCTCGCCGCGCGAGGCGCTGGCCATGGACCCCCAGCAGCGGTTGTTGCTGGAGACGTCCTGGGAGGCGCTGGAGCGGGCCGGCATCGACCCGTCGTCGCTCAAGGGCAGTGACGTCGGTGTCTTCACCGGCATCGTCCACCACGACTACGTCAGCCGGTTGCACAAGGTGCCCGACGACGTCCACGGCTACCTGATGACCGGCGCGGCGTCGAGCGTGGCGTCCGGTCGGGTGTCCTACGTGTTCGGCTTCGAGGGCCCGGCGGTCACCCTGGACACCGCGTGCTCGTCCTCGCTGGTGGCGATGCACCTCGCCGCCCAGGCGTTGCGGCAGGGCGAGTGTTCGATGGCGCTGGCCGGTGGTGCGACCGTGATGGCCAGCCCGGACGCGTTCCTGGAGTTCTCCCGGCAGCGGGGCCTGTCCGCCGACGGCCGCTGCAAGGCCTACGCGGAGGGCGCCGACGGCACGGGTTGGTCCGAAGGCGTCGGTGTGGTGCTGATGGAGCGGTTGTCCGTGGCGCGGGAGCGGGGGCACCCCGTCCTGGCGGTGCTGCGAGGCAGTGCGGTGAACCAGGACGGTGCGTCGAACGGTCTGACGGCGCCGAACGGCCCGTCGCAGCAGCGGGTGATCCGCAGCGCGCTGGCGAGTGCCGGCCTGTCACCGAGCGACGTGGACGTCGTGGAGGGGCACGGCACCGGTACGGCCCTGGGCGATCCGATCGAGGCGCAGGCGCTGCTGGCCACGTACGGGCAGGGCCGGGATCCCGAGCGTCCGCTGTGGCTGGGCTCGTTGAAGTCCAACATCGGGCACACCCAGGCAGCCGCGGGAGTGGCCGGTGTGATCAAGATGGTGCAGGCGTTGCGACACGAGACGCTGCCGGCGACGCTGCACGTGGAGACGCCCACCACCCAGGTCGACTGGTCGGCCGGGGCGGTCCGGGTGCTGACCGAGGCGCGCGACTGGCCACGCGGCGACCGTCCGCGTCGGGCCGCCGTCTCCTCCTTCGGGGCGAGCGGGACGAACGCGCACGTCATCCTGGAGGAAGCGCCCGTAGCGCAGGACCAGCCCGCCCAGGCGGAGGTACCACCGTCCGGTGTGCTGCCCCTGGTGGTGACAGCCGGCAGCGCCGGTGCGCTGGCCGGGCAGGCCGGCCGGCTCGTCTCCTTCCTCAAGGGATCCGGTGAGGTGCCACTCGCCGCGGTGGCCGGTGCGCTGTCGTCCGGCCGGGCGACGCTCGGCCGACGGGCCGTGGTGGTGGCGGGCTCCCACGACGAGGCGCTGACCGGCCTGGGGGCGTTGGCCCGGGGTGAGAGTTCCCCCACCCTGGTGGCCGGCAGCGTGGACGTGCCGGGCCGGATCGTGTGGGTGTTCCCGGGCCAGGGCTGGCAGTGGGTCGGCATGGGCCGCGAACTGTTGGACACCTCACCGGTCTTCGCCGAGCGGATCGCGGAGTGCGCCGCCGCCCTGGCCCCCTGGACCGACTGGTCCCTGCTGGACGTGCTGCGCGGTGAGGCCGCCGCCGAGATCCTCGACCGGGTCGACGTGCTGCAGCCGGCGAGCTTCGCCGTGATGGTAGGGCTGGCGGCGGTCTGGTCGTCGGTGGGGGTGCGGCCGGACGCCGTGGTCGGCCACTCGCAGGGCGAGATCGCGGCCGCCTGTGTGGCCGGCGCGTTGTCCCTGCCGGACGCGGCCCGGGTGGTGACGCTGCGCAGCCAGGCCATCGCCGCGAAGCTGTCCGGACGTGGCGGCATGGCCTCGGTCGCGCTGCCCGAGGACGACACGGTCGCCCGGTTGGCGCCCTGGGCGGACCGGATCGACGTGGCGGCGGTCAACAGCCCGTCCGCCGTGGTGATCGCCGGAGACGCCGAGGCGCTGGACGAGGCCCTGGAGTTCCTGTCCGGCCAGGGAGTGCGCGTGCGGCGGGTGGCCGTCGACTACGCCTCCCACAGCCGCCACGTCGAGGACCTCCGCGACACCCTCGCCGACGTGCTGGCCGGGGTCGACGCGCAGGCGCCGACCATCCCGTTCTACTCGACCGTCACCGGCGACTGGATCCGCGACGCCGGGGTCGTCGACGGCGCCTACTGGTATCGGAACCTGCGCAACCGGGTCGGCTTCGGCCCGGCGGTCGCGGAGCTGGCCGAGCAGGGCCACGCCGTGTTCGTGGAACTCAGCGCGCATCCGGTGCTGGTGCAGCCCGTCAGCGAGATCGTCGACGGTCTGGTGGTCGGGTCGCTGCGGCGTGACGACGGCGGCCTGCCACGGTTGCTGGCCTCGATGGCCGAACTGTTCGTGCGTGGCGTGGCTGTCGACTGGAGCCGGATGCTGCCGCCCGTGTCGGGGCGGGTGGACCTGCCGACCTACGCCTTCGACCACCGGCACTACTGGCTGCACGAGGCCGACGCGGCCACCGGTGCGGCTGACGCCGCCGAGGGTACGGACTCCGTCTTCTGGACCGCGGTGGAGCACGCCGACCTGGATTCCCTCGCCGAACTGCTGGAGACGGCATCGGACGACCAGCGACATGCCCTCGACACCGTCGTACCCGTGCTGGCGGACTGGCGCAAGAAGCGCCGGGAGATGTCGACCGCCGAGAAGCTGCGCTACCACGTCACCTGGCAGCCGCTCGACCGAGAAGCCGCCGGCGTGCCCGGTGGCCGGTGGCTCGTCGTCGTGCCGACGGCGCACGCCGAGGACGCCCTCCTCGCCGAGTTGGTCGCACAGGGCCTCGACCTGGTCCAGCTGGAGGTCGGCGAGGAGGACCGCACCCGGGAACGTCTCACCGCGCGGTTGGCCGCCGTCCTGACCGAGCACGACCTGACCGGCGTGCTGTCCCTGCTCGCCCTGGACCCCGCGACGCCGGGCCCGACCGCCGTCGCGGCGACGACGCTCGCGCTCGTACAGGCCCTGGGCGACAGCGCCGCCACCGCGCCGCTGTGGTGCGTGACCCGGGGCGCGGTGAACATCGGTATCCAGGACGTCGTCACCGCGCCGGCCCAGGCCGCGCTCTGGGGTCTCGGCCGCGCCGTCGCGTTGGAGCGGCTCGACCGCTGGGGCGGGCTGGTCGACCTGCCGGCGTCGAGCGACGCCCGCACGGCGCAGGCCCTGCTCGGCGTGCTGAACGCCGCCGGCGACGATCAGCTCGCGATCCGGCGGTCGGGCAGCTACCGCAGGCGGCTCGTCCGCAAGCCGGTGCCGGAGCCCGCGGCCGGCAGGCGCTGGCAGCCCCGGGGCACGGTCGTGGTGACCGGCGGAGCCGAAGGGCTCGGCAGGCACGCCGCGGTCTGGCTCGCGCAGGCGGGCGTCGACCGGCTCATCGTCACCACCACCGCGGACGCGCCCGACGACAGCGTGGCACAACTGCGAACCGAACTGGCCGGGCTGGGCCTGCCCACCGTGGTGGAGTCGTGCGCCGACGCGGAGCGGGACGCGATCGCCGCCCTGGTGTCCGCGACGCCCGCGGAGCAGCCGCTCACCGCCGTGGTCCACGCCGCCGACGTCACCCAGACCAGCTCCGTCGACGACACCGGCGCGGGCGACCTCGCCGAGGTGTTCGCCGCCAAGGTCGACACCGCGATGTGGCTGGACGGACTGTTCGAGGACACCCCGCTCGACGCGTTCGTCGTGTTCTCGTCGATCGCGGGGCTCTGGGGCGGCGGCGGCCAGGGCCCGTCCGGTGCGGCGAACGCGGTGCTCGACGCGCTCGTCGAGTGGCGCCGCGCCCGGGGCCTGCGGGGCACGTCGATCGCATGGGGAGCACTGGACCAGATCGGCGTGGGCATGGACGAGGCCGCGCTCGCCCAACTCCGCCGCCGCGGTGTCCTGCCGATGGCGCCCGCGGTCGCGGTGGCCGCGATGGTACAGGCCGTGGGGGACAACGAGAAGTTCGTGGCGGTGGCCGACATGGACTGGGGTTCCTTCATTCCGGCCTTCACCTCGGTCCGCCCCAGCCCGCTCTTCGCGGACCTGCCCGAGGCGCGGGCGGCCCTGGCGGCGTCGCAGCCCGACACCGGGAACAGCGACACGGCCGCGTCCCTGGCGGAGTCCCTGCGTGGGGTCACCGACAGTGAACAGAACCGGATCCTGCTCCGGCTGGTCCGCGGGCACGCCTCGACGGTCCTCGGTCACGGCGGCGCGGAGGGCATCGGCCCGAGACAGCCGTTCCAGGAGGTGGGCTTCGACTCGCTGGCCGCGGTCAACCTCCGCAACAGCCTGCACGCGGCCACCGGACTACGCCTGCCCGCGACGCTGATCTTCGACTACCCCACGCCGGAGGCGCTGGTCGGGTACCTGCGGGCCGAGCTGCTCCGGGAGCCCGACGACGAGCTCCCGGTGCAGGAGGAGGAGCTGCGGCGGGTCCTCGCGTCCGTGCCGATCGCCCGGTTCAGGGAGGCGGGCGTGCTGGAGGCCCTGCTGGGTCTGGCCGACGGGGACGCGGCCGTACCGGAGGAAAAGGCGCCCACCGAGGCGGATGACGTGGAGCTGATCGACGCACTGGACATTGCCGGTCTTGTCCAACGTGCGCTGGGCAAGGCGAGCTGATCACCGATGTCGAACGAACGTGGAGGACGAGTTATGTCGGCGCCAGACGAGCAGATCGTCCAGGCACTGCGTGCCTCGCTGAAGGAGAACGCTCGACTTCAGCAGGAGAACAGCGCGCTCGTGGCCGCAGCGGTGGAGCCGATCGCGATCGTCTCCATGGGCTGCCGGTACGCCGGCGGCATCCGCGGTCCGGAGGACCTGTGGCGGGTGGTGACCGACGGCACCGACGTCTACACCGGCTTCCCCACCGACCGCGGCTGGGACCTGGAGGGCCTCTACCACCCGGACCCGGACAACCCCGGCACCACCTACGTCCGGGAAGGCGCCTTCCTGCACGACGCCGGGCAGTTCGACGCCGCGTTCTTCGGGATCTCGCCGCGCGAGGCGCTGGCCATGGACCCGCAGCAGCGGCAACTGCTCGAGGTGGCGTGGGAGACCTTCGAACGGGCCGGGATCGACCCGCACTCGGTACGCGGGAGCGACGTCGGCGTGTTCGCCGGGATCGTCCACCAGGACTACGCACCCGATCTCAGCGGGTTCGAGGGGTTCCTGAGCCTGGAGCGTGCGCTGGGCACCGCGGGCGGTGTCGCCTCCGGCCGGGTCGCGTACACGCTCGGGTTGGAAGGGCCGGCGGTGACCGTCGACACCATGTGCTCGTCCTCACTGGTCGCGGTTCACCTGGCCGCGCAGGCGCTGCGCCGGGGCGAGTGCTCGATGGCGCTGGCCGGTGGCTCGACGGTGATGGCGACTCCCGGCGGGTTCGTCGGCTTCGCCCGTCAGCGAGGGCTCGCCTTCGACGGGCGCTGCAAGTCGTACGCCGCGGGCGCCGACGGCTCGTCGTGGGCCGAGGGTGTCGGTGTGCTGCTGCTGGAGCGGCTGTCGGTGGCCCGGGAGCGGGGGCACCAGGTGCTCGCGGTGATCCGTGGCAGCGCGGTGAACCAGGACGGCGCGTCCAACGGCCTGACCGCGCCGAACGGCCCGTCGCAGCAGCGGGTGATCCGCCGCGCGCTGGCCAGCGCCGGACTGGGTCCGTCCGAGGTGGACGCAGTCGAGGGGCACGGCACCGGCACCGTCCTGGGAGACCCGATCGAGGCGCAGGCGTTGCTCGCCACGTACGGGCAGGGTCGGGATCCGCAGCAGCCGTTGTGGCTCGGCTCGGTCAAGTCCGTCATCGGGCACACGCAGGCGGCGTCCGGTGTGGCGGGTGTGATCAAGACGGTGCTGGCGCTGCGGCACCGGATGATGCCGGCGACTCGGCACGTGGACGCGCCCACACCCCAGGTGGACTGGTCCTCCGGCGCCGTCGAACTGTTGACCGAGGCCCGCGACTGGCCGCGCAACGGTCGTCCTCGCCGGGCCGGTGTGTCGTCCTTCGGCGCCAGCGGCACCAACGCCCACCTGATCCTGGAAGAGGCGCCGGAGGACGAGACCGCCCCGGTGCCGGCGCAGACGCCGCCGACCGGGGTCGTCCCCCTGGTGGTCTCGGCGAACACCGCCGCCTCGCTCGCGACGCAGGCGGCGCGGCTGGCGTCCTTCGTCGAAGGCGCCGAGGTGCCGCTGGCACACGTCGCCGGGGCCCTGGTGTCGGGCCGCGCCACGCTCGGTGAGCGTGCCGTGGTGGTCGCAGGCTCGACCGACGAGGCGTCGGCGGGGCTCGGCGCACTGGCGCGTGGCGAGAACGCACCGGGTCTGGTGACCGGTTCCGGTACGCCGGGCAAGGTGGTGTGGGTCTTCCCGGGCCAGGGCACGCAGTGGCTCGGCATGGGCCGGGAACTGCTGGACTCCTCCCCGGTGTTCGCGGAGCGGATCGCGCAGTGCGCCGCCGCGTTGGAGCGATGGGTCGACTGGTCCCTCGTCGACGTGCTCCGGGGAGACGTCGATCCCGCGTTGGCGAACCGGGTCGACGTGCTGCAGCCGGCCAGCTTCGCGGTGATGGTCGGCCTGGCCGCGGTCTGGGCGTCGGTGGGCGTTCAGCCCGACGCCGTGGTCGGCCACTCGCAGGGCGAGATCGCCGCGGCCTGTGTCTCCGGTGCTCTGCCGCTCAAGGACGCGGCCCGGGTGGTGGCGTTGCGTAGCCAGGCGATCGCCGCGACCCTGTCCGGACGCGGTGGGATGGCGTCCGTCGCCCTGAGCGAGAACGAGGCGACGGAGCGGCTGGCCCCGTGGTCCGGCCGGGTCGAGGTGGCGGCCGTGAACGGCCCGTCGTCCGTGGTGGTCGCGGGCGACGCCGACGCCCTCGACGAGGCCCTGGACGTCCTCGACGACCAGGGCGTCCGGGTGCGACGCGTCTCGGTGGACTACGCCTCGCACACCCGGCACGTCGAGGACCTCCGTGACATCCTGGCCGACGCGCTGGCCGGGATCGACGCGCAGGCGCCGACGGTGCCGTTCTACTCGACCCTCACCGGTGGGTGGATCTCCGACGCCGGAGCCGTCGACGGCGGCTACTGGTACCGGAACCTGCGCGGCCAGGTGCGGTTCGGGCCGGCGGTCACCGATCTGATCTCGCAGGGGTACGGCGTGTTCGTCGAGATCAGCGCCCACCCGGTGCTGGTCCAGCCGATCAGCGAGATCGTCGACGGTGCCGACGCCGACGTCGTGGTGACCGGGTCGCTGCGGCGTGACGAGGGCGGCCTGAGGCGCCTGCTGACGTCGATGGCCCAGCTCTTCGTCCGGGGGGTCACCCTGGAGTGGGCCGCGATCCTGCCGAGCGGGGCGACCTCGGCGCACGTCGATCTCCCGACGTACGCCTTCGACCACCGGCACTACTGGCTCCAGATGGGCGGGTCGGCCACCGACGCGGCGTCGTTGGGGCTGGTCGGCGCCGATCACCCGCTGTTGGGGGCGGTGGTGCCGCTACCGCAGTCCGACGGGCTGGTCTTCACCTCGCGCCTGTCGCTGCGGTCGCACCCGTGGCTGGCCGATCACGCGATCGGTGGCGTGGTGCTCATTCCCGGCACGGTCTACGTCGACCTGGCGGTCCGGGCGGGCGACGAGTTCGGCTTCGGCGTACTGGAAGAACTCGTGATCGAGGCGCCGCTGGTGCTGCCCGGAAACGGCGGGGTGCGGCTCCAGGTCGCGGTCGGTGGACCGGGGGAGACCGGTTCGCGCCCGGTCGCCGTGTACTCGCTGCGCGAGGACGGCACGGACGAGTGGACCCGGCACGCCGTGGGCCTGCTGTCGAGCACGCCGACGACACCGGGAACCGGTTTCGACTTCACCGCGTGGCCTCCCCAGGGCTCGCGGCAGGTCGAGATCGACGACTTCTACACCGACCTCGTCGAGCGTGGGTACGCCTACGGGCCCGCGTTCCAGGGGCTGCGGGCGGTGTGGCGGCGCGGCGACGAGGTGTTCGCCGAGGTCGCGCTCCCCGACGACCACCGGGAGGACGCCGGCAGGTTCGGCATCCACCCGGCGCTGCTGGACGCCGCCCTGCACACCAACGCCTTCGCCAACCCCGACGACGACCGTAAGGTGCTGCCGTTCGCGTGGAACGGTCTGGTGCTGCACGCCGTCGGCGCGTCCGCGCTGCGCGTCCGGGTCGCGCCGTCGGGGCCGGACGCGTTGTCGTTCCAGGCCGCCGACGACACCGGTGCCCTGGTCGTGACGATGGACTCGCTCGTATCGCTGCCGGTGTCCGCCGACCAACTGGAGACGGCGGCGGGGGAGAGCCGCGACTCGCTGTTCCGGGTGGAGTGGATCGAGCTGCCCTCGGCCGTCGGGGAAGCCGCGTCGTCCTGGGTGCCGGTGGCTACGGCGGACGACGTGGCGGCCCTGACGCGGAGCGGGAGCGCCACGTCGACGGCCGTGCTGCACGCCGTCGGCGACGGCGACGGCCCGCTGGCGTTGACCACGCGGGTGCTGGCGCTCGTGCAGGCCTGGCTGACCGGGGACGGGCTGGAGGACTCGCGGCTGGTGGTGGTGACCCGGGGCGCGACGCCCGCGGGTGACGGCGCGGTGAGCGATCCCGCCGGTGCGGCGGTCTGGGGTCTGCTCCGGGCCGCCCAGGCCGAGAATCCGAACCGGATCGTCCTGGTCGACGCCGATCCCGCCGGCGCCGACCCGCTGTTGGGTGCGGCGCTGGCCAGCGGCGAACCGCAGCTCGCGGTGCGCGGGACGACCCTGCTGGCACCCCGACTGGCCCAGGCCGGTGGCCAGGTGCCGGAGGCACCCGCCGTGTTCCGCCCGGAAGGGCGGGTGCTGCTCACCGGCGGCACCGGGGCGCTGGGCGCCGTGATGGCCCGGCACCTGGTGTCCCGGCACGGCGTACGCCGGCTGGTCCTGGCCGGTCGGCGGGGACCGGACGCGGAGGGCGTGGCGGAGCTGGTCGCCGACCTGACCGAGCAGGGCGCGGACGTGTCGGTGGTGGCCTGCGACGTGTCCGACCGGGAGCAGGTCGCAACCCTGCTGGCCGAGCACCGGCCGACCGGGATCGTGCACCTGGCGGGTGTCCTGGACGACGGCGTGATCGGCGCGTTGACCCCCGAGCGGCTGGCCGGGGTGTTCGCGCCGAAGGTCGACGCGGTACGGCACCTCGACGACCTGACCCGTGGCACGGATCTCGACGCCTTCGTGGTGTTCTCGTCGGCCGCCGCGCTCATGGGCTCCGCCGGCCAGGGCAACTACGCCGCGGCGAACGCGTTCCTGGACGGGTTGATGGCGCAGCGCCGGGCGGCCGGGCTGCCGGGCCTGTCGCTGGCGTGGGGCCTGTGGGAGCAGGCCACCGGCCTGACCGCCCACCTCAGCGCCGTGGACCAGGCCCGGATGAGCCGTGGCGGTGTCCTGGCGATGACCCCCGCCGAGGGCGTCACCCTGTTCGACATCGGCCTGTGCGCCGACCAGGCGCTGCTGGTGCCGATCAAGCTGGACCTGAAGGCGATGCGCGCCCAGGCCGCGGCCGGCGGCGATGTTCCGCACCTGCTGCGCGGCCTGATCCGGGTGGGGCGGCGGGTGGCGCGTGCGTCGGCCGGTGACAGCGGCGGCCTGGTCCGCAGGCTCGCCGGGCTGACCCCGGACGAGCAGGAGAAGATCCTCATCGGCATCGTCCAGGCGGAGGCGTCCGGCGTGCTGGGCTTCAGCGGGCCCGAGCTGACGCAGGGCACCCGCAAGTTCACCGAGATCGGGTTCGACTCGCTGACCGCGGTGGAGCTGCGCAACCGGCTGAGCGCGGCGACCGGCGTGAAGCTGCCCGCCACGCTGGTCTTCGACTACCCCACCCCGGTGGCGTTGGCCGGTTACCTCCGTGACGAGCTGGGCGAGACGGTGGCGGGCACCGCGACCACGGTCACCGTGGCCGTCGATCCGGACGAGCCGATCGCGATCGTGGGGATGGCGTGCCGGTTGCCGGGTGGTGTCGCCGATCCCGACGACCTGTGGCGGATGGTGTCCGAGGGCCGGGAGGGAATGTCGCCCTTCCCCGACGACCGCGGCTGGGACCTGGAAGGCCTGTTCGACCCCGACCCGGACCGCCCGGGTACGTCGTACACCCGGCAGGGCGGCTTCCTGCAGGGCGCGGGGCTCTTCGACGCCGGCTTCTTCGGCATCTCGCCGCGTGAGGCGCTGGCGATGGACCCGCAGCAGCGGTTGCTGCTCGAGGCCTCGTGGGAGGCGCTGGAGCGGGCGGGCGTCGACCCGACCGCGGTGCAGGGCGCGGACGTCGGCGTCTTCACCGGCGTCTCCATCCACGACTATCTCGAATCCCTGAGCAACATGCCGGCGGAACTCGAAGGCTTCGTCACGACCGCCACGGCCGGCAGCGTGGCCTCGGGACGGGTGTCGTACGTGTTCGGCTTCGAGGGCCCCGCGATGACCGTCGACACGGCGTGCTCGTCGTCGCTGGTGGCGATGCACCTCGCCGCGCAGGCGCTGCGGCAGGGCGAGTGCTCGATGGCGCTGGCCGGCGGCGTCGCGGTGATGGGGTCGCCGATCGGCGTGCTCGGCATGTCCCGGCAGCGGGGCCTGGCCGAGGACGGGCACTGCAAGGCGTTCTCCTCCGATGCGGACGGCACGGTGCTCTCCGAGGGCGTCGCCGTGGTGGTGCTCGAACGGCTCTCGGTGGCCCGGGAGCGGGGGCACCAGGTGCTGGCCGTGATCCGCGGCAGCGCGATCAACCAGGACGGCGCGTCCAACGGCCTGACCGCGCCGAACGGTCCCTCCCAGCAGCGGGTGATCCGCAGCGCGCTGGCCAGCGCCGGACTGTCGGCGTCCGAGGTGGACGTCGTCGAGGCCCACGGCACGGGTACCGCCCTGGGCGACCCGATCGAGGCGCAGGCGTTGCTGGCCACCTACGGCCGCGACCGCGACCCGCGACGCCCGTTGTGGCTGGGCTCGCTGAAGTCGAACGTCGGACACACCCAGGCGGCCGCGGGCGCGGCGAGCGTGATCAAGATGGTGCAGGCGCTGCGGCACGGCGTGCTGCCGCCGACCCTGCACGTCACCGAGCCCACCAACCAGGTGGACTGGTCCGCCGGCGCCGTCGAGCTGCTGACCGAGGCGCGCGACTGGTCGCCCGACGGCCGCCCGCGACGGGCGGGGGTGTCGTCGTTCGGGATCAGCGGCACCAACGCACACCTGATCATCGAGGAGGCGCCCGCCGAGGACGTCCGGGCCGTCGCGGCGCAGGACGCGCCGGACGGTGTGGTTCCGCTGGTGGTGTCGGCTCGCAGCGTCGCCTCCCTGTCGGGTCAGGCCGGTCGGCTGGCGGCGTTCCTCGACGGCGCCGGCGAGGCGCCGCTGGGTCGGGTGGCGGCCGCCCTGCTGTCGACCCGGGCGACGCTGGGCGATCGCGCCGTCGTGGTGGCGGGCTCGGCCGACGAGGCGCTGGCCGGGCTCGGTGCGCTCGCCCGCGGCGACAGCGCCGCCGGCGTGGTGACCGGCAGCGTGGGCGCGTGGGGCAAGCTCGTCTGGGTCTTCCCGGGCCAGGGGGCCCAGTGGGTCGGCATGGGCCGGGAACTGCTGGATTCGTCCCCGGTGTTCGCCGAGCGGATCGCCGGGTGCGCCGCCGCGCTGCAGCCGTGGGTCGACTGGTCCCTGGTGGACGTGCTGCGCGGTGACGTCGAGCCCGAGGTGCTGGAGCGGGTCGACGTGCTGCAACCGGCCAGCTTCGCCGTCATGGTGGGTCTGGCCGCCGTGTGGGCGTCGGTGGGCGTGGTGCCCGACGCGGTGCTCGGCCACTCGCAGGGCGAGATCGCCGCGGCCTGCGTGGCGGGCGCGCTGTCGCTCGAGGACGCCGCCCGGGTCGTGGCGTTGCGCAGCCAGGCGATCGCCGAACAGCTGTCCGGACGAGGCGGCATGGCGTCGGTGGCCCTGAGTCAGGACGAGGCCGCCGCGCGGTTGGCCCCGTGGGCCGGCCGGGTCGAGATCGCCGCGGTCAACGGCCCCTCCTCGGTGGTGATCGCCGGTGACGCCGAAGCGCTGGCCGAGGCCGTGCAGGCACTGGACGGCCGGCGGGTGGCGGTGGACTACGCGTCGCACACCCGGCACGTCGAGGACATCGAGGAGAGGCTGTCCGCGACGTTGGCCGGGATCGACGCGCAGGCCCCGGTGGTGCCGCTCTACTCCACGGTGACCGGCGGGTGGATCCGCGACGCCGGGGTCGTCGACGGCGGGTACTGGTACCGGAACCTGCGTAACCAGGTGCGGTTCGGGCCGGCCGTGGCCGACCTGATCGGCGACGGGCACGGCGTCTTCGTGGAGATCAGCGCCCACCCGGTGCTGGTCCAGCCGATCACCGACGTCGTCGACGGCACCGAGGCCGACGTCCTGGTGACCGGCACGCTGCGGCGCGACGACGGTGGCGTTCGACGACTGTTGACGTCGATGGCCGAGCTGTTCGTCCGGGGCGTGCCGGTGGACTGGAGCGGTGTGCTGCCCCCGGTCAGCGGACGGGTGGACCTGCCGACGTACGCCTTCGACCACCAGCACTACTGGCTGCACCCGGCCGTCGCGACCGATGCGCCGTCGCTGGGGTTGGCCGGCGCCGACCACCCGCTGCTCGGCGCGCTCGTGCGGCTGCCGCAGTCGGACGGGTTGGTCTTCACGTCGCGGTTGTCGCTGCGGTCGCACCCGTGGCTGGCGGAGCACGAGGTCGGCGGTGTCGTGACCGTCCCGGGTGCCGGGCTGGTCGAACTGGCCGTACGCGCCGGTGACGAAGCCGGTTGCCCGGTCCTCGACGAACTGGTGATCGAAACTCCGCTCGTGCTCCCCGCGCACGGCGGCGTGCGCGTGCAGGTCGCCCTGAGCGGCGCCGGCGAGAACGACGTCCGCACGGTGGACGTCTACTCCCAGCGTGAGGACGTCTCCGACGACGTGTGGACGCGACACGCCACCGGCGTGCTGTCGCGTACGCCCCGCGCGCAGGACGGATTCGACTTCGCCGCCTGGCCGCCCCCCGGTGCCCGCTCCCTCGACGTCGACGAGCTCTACGCCGACCTCGCCACGCGCGGTCACGCGTACGGCCGGTCGTTCCAGGCGGTGCGGGCGGCGTGGCAGCGTGACGGAGAGGTGTTCGTCGACGTCGTCCTGCCCGAGGAGCGGAGCACGGAGGCGGCCCGATTCGGCATCCACCCCGCGTTGCTGGACGCCGCCCTGCACCCGGCCCTGCCGATCGCGGCCGAGGACGGACCGCAGCCGCGGCAACCGCTGGACTGGCACGGACTGGTGCTGCACGCCGTGGGAGCGTCGGCGCTGCGGGTACGGCTGGCGTCCCTCGGCGCCGACACCGTGTCGCTGGCCGCGGCCGACGACACCGGCGCCCTGGTCGTGGCCGCGGACTCGGTCGGGTTCCGGACGGTGCCCGCCGCGGGATCGGCCGCCGCCGGCGCGGACCCGGCGCTGGCCAACTCCCTGTTCCAGGTGGAGTGGACCGAGCTGCCCGACGGCGTGGGGGCACCGGTGCCGTCGTGGACGCCGGTCGCCACCGCCGACGACGTGACCGTCCTGACCGACGTGCCCGCGGCGGTCGTGCTGGAGGCGGCCGGTGACGACGACGCCCTGCGGGTGACCTCGCGGGTGCTGGCGGTCGTACGGGCGTGGCTGGCCGGACCGGGGCTGGAGGAGTCACGGCTGGTGGTCGCGACCCGCGGTGCGGTACCGGCCGGTGACGGCGCGGTGACGGACCCGGCCGCGGCGGCGGTGTGGGGTCTCGTACGCGCCGCCCAGGGCGAGAACCCGGACCGGATCGTCCTGCTGGACCTGGACCCCGGCGCCGACGAGGGTGTGGCACCGGTGCTGGGTGCGGTGCTGGCCTCCGGCGAACCGCAGGTCGCCGTGCGCGGAACGACCCTCCGCGTGCCGCGTCTCGCCCGCGCCGCCCGGACCGCCGACGCGCCGGCCGGGTTCGGCCCCGACGGCACGGTCCTGGTCTCGGGTGCCGGCGCGTTGGGTGCGCTGGTGGCCCGGCACCTGGTGGAGCGGCACGGGGTTCGGCGGCTGGTGCTGGCCAGCCGGCGGGGTCCGGCCGCCGAGGGTGTCGCCGGGCTGGTCGCCGAGTTGTCCGAGCGGGGTGCGGACGTGTCGGTGGTGGCCTGCGACGTGTCCGAGCGGGATCAGGTGGCGGATCTGCTGGCGCGGCACCGCCCGACCGCCGTCGTGCACACGGCCGGCCTCCTGGACGCGGGCGTGATCGAGACGGTGACGCCGGAGAAGCTGGCCCGGGTCTTCGCGCCGAAGGTGGACGCGGTGCGGCACCTCGACGAGTTGACCCGTGAGCTGCCCCTCGACGCGTTCGTCGTCTATTCGTCGGTGTCGGCGGTGTTCATGGGCGCCGGCAGCGGTAGTTACGCGGCGGCGAACGCGTTCCTGGACGGGTTGATGGCTCACCGCCGGTCGCTGGGCCTGCCGGGGCTGTCGCTGGCGTGGGGCCTGTGGGAGCAGGCCACCGGTATGGCGGCGAACACCGACGAGTTGACCAGGGCCCGGATGAACCGGCGTGGCGGACTCCAGCTGATGACGCAGGCCGAGGGGATGGAACTGTTCGACGCCGCCCTCGGCACGGAGCAGGCGTTGCTGGTGCCCGCGAAGCTGGATCTGCGCGGGGTCCGCGCTGACGCGTCGGCGGGCGGTGTGGTGCCGCACATGCTGCGCGGTCTGGTCCGTACGGGCCGGCGGCAGGCCCGTACGGGCGGTGCCGGCGGGGAACGCGGCCGGCTGGGCGAGCGCCTGGCCGGGCTCACTCCCGCGGATCAGCTGGCACTCCTGCTGGACCTGGTACGCGGCCAGGTCGCTGCCGTGCTCGGGCATTCCGACGCGGGTGCCGTCCGGGCGGACGCGGCGTTCCGGGACGCCGGGTTCGACTCGTTGACCTCGGTGGAGCTGCGCAACCGGCTGCGGGAGGCGACCGGCCTGAAGCTGCCCGCCACGCTCGTGTTCGACCACCCGAGCCCGCAGGCCCTCGCTCGCCATCTGCGCGACGAACTGGGTGACGCCGCGCCGACGACGGTCGCGCCGACGGTCCTGGCCGATCCCGAGGAGCCGATCGCCATCGTGGGCATGGCGTGCCGGTTGCCCGGTGGTGTGGCCGGGCCGGAGGACCTGTGGCGGTTGGTGGCCGACCGCCGGGACGCGGTCTCCGGGTTCCCCACCGACCGCGGTTGGGACCTCGAGGGACTCTTCGACCCCGACCCGGAGCGTCCGGGCACGTCGTACACCCGGCAGGGCGGCTTCCTGTACGAGGCGGGGCAGTTCGATGCGGGGTTCTTCGGGATCTCGCCACGTGAGGCGCTGGCCATGGACCCGCAGCAGCGGCTGCTGCTGGAGACGTCGTGGGAGGCGCTGGAGGCCACCGGTGTCGACCCGACCTCCCTGAAGGGCACCGACGTCGGCGTCTTCACCGGCGTCTTCGGGCAGGGCTACGTCGCGCCGGGCGCCAGCGTGGTCACGCCGGAGCTGGAGGGCTTCGCGGGCACCGGCGGGTCGTCGAGCGTGGCGTCGGGCCGGGTGTCCTACGTCTTCGGCTTCGAGGGCCCGGCGATCACCATCGACACGGCCTGTTCGTCGTCGCTGGTCGCCATCCACCTGGCCGCGCAGGCGCTGCGACAGGGTGAGTGTTCGATGGCGCTGGCCGGCGGCGCGACCGTCATGGCGAACCCGGGCGCTTTCGTCGAGTTCTCCCGTCAGCGGGGTCTCGCCGAGGACGGGCGGTGCAAGGCGTTCGCCGCCGCCGCCGACGGCACCGGCTGGGCCGAGGGCGTCGGCGTGGTGGTCCTCGAACGACTGTCGGTGGCGCGGGAGCGCGGGCACACGATCCTGGCCGTGCTGCGCGGCAGCGCGGTGAACCAGGACGGTGCGTCCAACGGCCTGACCGCGCCGAACGGCCCCTCCCAGCAGCGGGTCATCCGCCGGGCGCTGGCCAACGCCGGACTGGCCCCGTCCGAGGTGGACGTGGTGGAGGCCCACGGCACCGGCACCGCCCTGGGCGACCCGATCGAGGCGCAGGCGTTGCTGGCGACGTACGGCCAGGACCGTGATCCCGACAAGCCGTTGTGGTTGGGGTCGTTGAAGTCGAACATCGGTCACGCGCAGGCGGCTGCGGGCGTGGCCGGCGTGATCAAGGTCGTCCAGGCGCTGCGGCACGGGATGCTGCCGGCGACGCTGCACGTGGACGCGCCCACCCCCGAGGTGGACTGGTCCGCCGGCGCGGTCGAGCTGCTGACGGAGGCGCGTGACTGGGCGAGGAACGGCCACCCGCGGCGGGCCGGGGTGTCCGCGTTCGGGGTCAGCGGCACGAACGCCCACCTGATCCTCGAGGAAGCGCCACCACAGGACGTCACACCCGAGCCGGAGCAGGCCGCATCCCCGCCGGTGCTGCCCGTGGTGGTCTCCGCGCGCAGCACCACGTCGCTGGCGCTGCAGGCCGGCCGGCTCGCCGCGTACCTCGAGGGCGCCGACGAGGTGCCGCTGGCGGGCGCGGCGCGGGCACTGGTGTCCGGCCGTGCCGCGCTGACCGAGCGTGCCGTGCTGGTGGCGGAGTCCCGGGCCGAGGCGCTCGCCGGGCTGACGGCGCTGTCGTCCGGGCAGGACACCGCTGGCCTGGTCACCGGTCGGGCCGGTGCGCCGGGCAAGGTGGTGTGGGTCTTCCCGGGCCAGGGCACGCAGTGGGTGGGCATGGGCCGCGAGTTGTTGGACTCCTCGCCGGTCTTCGCCGAGCGGATCGCCGAGTGTGCGGTGGCGTTGGCGCCGTTCGTGGACTGGTCGTTGGTGGATGTGCTGCGTGGTGAGGTCGGGCCCGAGGTGTTGGAGCGGGTCGATGTGGTGCAGCCGGCGAGTTTCGCGGTGATGGTCGGCCTCGCGGCGGTGTGGTCGTCGTGTGGGGTGCGGCCGGACGCGGTGGTCGGGCATTCGCAGGGTGAGATCGCCGCGGCGTGTGTGGCGGGTGCGTTGTCGTTGCCGGACGCGGCGCGGGTGGTGGCGTTGCGGAGTCGGGCGATCGGTTCGGTGTTGTCGGGTCGGGGTGGCATGGCGTCGGTGGCGTTGAGCCAGGACGACGCGGTGGCGCGGCTGGCGCCGTGGGCGGATCTGGTCCAGGTGGCGGCGGTCAACAGTCCCGGCTCGGT
This sequence comes from Micromonospora halophytica, assembly GCF_900090245.1. GTDB lineage: Bacteria > Actinomycetota > Actinomycetes > Mycobacteriales > Micromonosporaceae > Micromonospora > Micromonospora halophytica. Next base: position 5,196 of record NZ_FMDN01000013.1, on the reverse strand, counting down.
GGTGGTCGCGGGTGACGCGGCGGCGTTGGACGAGGTGTTGGCGTCGTTGGAGGGTGACGGGGTTCGGGTGCGGCGGGTGGCGGTGGATTATGCGTCGCACACCCGGCATGTGGAGGACATCCGGGATCTGCTGGCCGAGACGTTGGCGGACGTGCGGGCGCAGGCGCCGGTGGTGCCGTTCTACTCGACGGCGACCGGTGGGTGGGTCCGTGAGGCCGGGGTGCTCGACGGCGGGTACTGGTACGACAACCTGCGTGGTCAGGTGCGGTTCGCCCCGGCGGTGGCCGACCTGCTCGACCAGGGGCACGGCGTCTTCGTGGAGATCAGCGCGCATCCGGTGCTGGTGCAGCCGATCAACGAGATCGTCGATGACGCCGATGTGGTGGTGACCGGGTCGTTGCGGCGTGACGACGGTGGTCTGCGCCGGTTGTTGACCTCGATGGCCGAGTTGTTCGTGCGGGGCGTGCCGGTGGACTGGACCGCGATGCTGCCGGCCGCAGCGGCGTCGGCGCGGGTGGAACTACCCACCTACGCCTTCGACCATCGGCACTACTGGCTGCGGCAGCCCGCCGGGTCGGCCACCGACGCGACGTCGCTGGGACAGGCTGCCGCCGACCACCCGCTGCTCGGCGCGGTGGTGCAGCTGCCCCGCTCGGACGGCCTGGTCTTCACGTCGCTGCTGTCGGTGCGGTCGCATCCGTGGCTCGCCGACCACGCGGTCGGCGGAGTCGTGATCCTCCCCGGCAGCGGGCTGGTCGAGTTGGCCGTACGCGCCGGCGACGAGGTCGGCTGCTCGACGCTGGACGAGCTGGTGATCGAGGCCCCGCTGGTGGTCCCCGAGCAGGGCGGTGTCCGGGTCCAGGTGGCCCTGAGCGGAGCGGACACGAACGGCACGCGCACGGTGGAGGTGTACTCCCGCCGCGACGGCGGCGCGGGCGCGTGGACCCGGCACGCCACCGGCGTGCTGTCGGCGACACCGAGCGGCGGCGGCACCCGGTTCGACTTCACCGCCTGGCCGCCGCGCAACGCGGAGCCGGTCGACGTCGAGGACTTCTACACCGACCTGGCCGAGCGCGGCTACGGCTACGGCCCCGCGTTCCAGGGCCTGCGCGCGGTGTGGCGGCGCGGCGACGAGGTGTTCGCCGAGGTCGCCCTCCCCGAGGACCTGCGGGCGGCGGCGGGCAGCTTCGGCGTCCACCCGGCGTTGCTGGACGCCGCGCTGCAGGCCGCCACGGCCGGCGCCACGGCGCAGCAGCCCGGCGAGGCGGTGCTCGCGTTCGCGTGGAACGGGTTCGTACTGCACGCCGCCGGTGCCGTGGCGCTGCGGGTTCGGCTCGCGCCGCACGGGCCGGACACGTTGGCCGTCGAGGCGGCCGACCAGACCGGTGGGCCGGTGCTGACGATGGAGTCGCTGGTGTCCCGTCCGGTGTCGGCGGCGCAACTGGGGGCCGCGGCACACGACGTCGGTGACTCGATGCTCCGGGTGGACTGGGCCGACCTGCCCGCCACCGCCGCCGAGCCGGTGACGACGTGGGCGTCGGTGGGCACGGCCGACGACGTGACGGCGCTGGCCCAGGTCGACCAGGTGCCGCCGGTGGTGGTCGTCGAGGCCGTCGGCGGCGACGACGGTCCGCTCGCGGTGGCATCCCGGGTGCTGGAGGTCGTGCAGGCGTGGCTGACCGCGCCCCGGCTGGAGGAGGCGCGGCTGGTCGTGCGTACCCGCGGCGCCGTACCTGCCGGTGGCGATCACCTGGTGACCGACCCGGCCGCCGCGGCGGTGTGGGGCCTGGTCCGCTCCGCGCAGGCCGAGAACCCGGGCCGGATCGTCCTGCTGGACGCCGACCCCGCCCCCGGGGCCGGTGCGGATCTGGTGCTCGCGGCCGGTGAGCCGCAACTCGCCGTACGTGCCGGCGTCCTCTCCGTTCCCCGGCTCGCCCGCACCACCGGTCAGCCGCAGGGCGCTCCGGTCGTCTTCCGGGCGGACGGCACGGTCCTGGTCTCGGGTGCCGGCGCGTTGGGTGCGCTGGTGGCCCGGCACCTGGTGGAGCGGCACGGGGTTCGGCGGCTGGTGCTGGCCAGCCGGCGGGGCCCGGCCGCCGAGGGTGTCGCCGGGCTGGTCGCCGAGCTGTCCGAGCGGGGTGCGGACGTGTCGGTGGTGGCCTGCGACGTGTCCGAGCGGGATCAGGTGGCGGATCTGCTGGCGCGGCACCGCCCGACCGCTGTCGTGCACACGGCCGGTGTGTTCGACGACGGGTTGATCGGCGGGCTGACCCGGCAACGGCTGGCCGGGGTGTTCGCGCCGAAGGTCGACGCGGTGCGGCACCTGGACGAGCTCACCCGGGGTGCGGACCTGGACGCGTTCGTCGTCTTCTCCTCGGTCGCGGGAGTGGTCGGCGGCGGTGGACAGGGTAGCTACGCGGCGGCGAACGCCTTCCTGGACGCGGCGATGTCCCACCGGCGCGCGGCGGGTCTGCCCGGGCTGTCGCTGGCCTGGGGCCTGTGGGAGCGGAGCCTCGGGATGGCCACCCACCTCAGCGTCGTCGACCACGCACGGGCGAGCCGCGGTGGTGTCCTGGAGCTGAGCCGGGCCGAAGGGCTGGACATGTTCGACCTCGCGTTGCGCATGGACCAGGCGCTGCTGGTGCCGATGAAGCTGGATCCGGAGGCGATGCGGGCGGACGCCGCGGCCGGTGGCGCGGTGCCGTCGCTGCTGCGCGGTCTGGTACGCCCTCGCAGGGAGCAGGCACGGGCAGCCGCCGCCCCGGACGACACCCTGGTCCGCCGGCTCGGTGGGCTCGCGCCGGCCGATCAGGAAGCCCTGCTCCTGGACGTGGTTCGTGCCCAGGTCGCGGCCGTGCTGGGGCATGCCGACCCGCAGGACGTACGGGGGGACATGGCCTTCAAGGACGTCGGGTTCGACTCGCTGACGTCGGTGGAACTGCGCAACCGGCTGCGTGAGGCGACGGGGCTGAAGCTGCCGCCCACGCTGGTCTTCGACTATCCGAACCCGCTGGTGCTCGCCAAGCACCTGCGCACGCAACTGCGTCCGGACAGCGCCGCACCCGACGCGGGCACCGGCGCCGACGCGGACGAGACGCGGCTGCGGCAGGCCATCGCGTCGGTCCCGCTGGCGCGGCTACGCGCGGCAGGACTGGTCGACGCGCTGCTCGAACTCGCCACCACGGGCGAGCCGGACGACGGCATCGGGGCCGAGATCGGCGACGAGCGGGCGATCGTCGACCTGGACGTCGACGACCTGGTCGAACTGGTGCTCGGCGATGAGTAGTCCCGTACGGCCCGGCATCTGCTACGGAGTGATTGGGGGCACCTGGTGAGTGCGTCGTATGAGAAGGTCGTCGAAGCGCTGCGGCGGTCGGTGGCCGAGGTCGGCGAGCTGAAGAAGCGCAACCGCCAACTCCTCGCCGCGTCCCGGGAGCCGATCGCCATCGTCGGGATGGCCTGCCGGTTGCCGGGCGGTGTGGCCGGGCCCGCCGACCTGTGGCGGCTGGTGGCCGAAGGCCACGACGCGGTGTCGGGCTTCCCGACCGACCGCGGTTGGGACCTGGAGACCCTCTTCGATCCGGATCCCGACCACCTGGGCACCTCGTACGTCAGCCAGGGCGGCTTCCTGCACGAGGCGGGGCTGTTCGATGCGGGGTTCTTCGGGATCTCGCCGCGTGAGGCGCTGGCCATGGACCCACAGCAGCGGCTGCTGCTGGAGACGTCGTGGGAGGCGTTCGAGAACGCCGCCGTGGACCCGATGTCCCTCAAGGGCGGCGACGTCGGTGTGTTCGTCGGCGCGGCGCCGCAGGGCTACGGCTCCGGTCCGATCGGGCCGGAGATGCAGAGCTTCGCGGGCACCGGGTTGGCGTCGAGCGTGGCCTCGGGCCGGGTGTCGTACGTGTTCGGGTTCGAGGGGCCCGCGGTCACGCTGGACACGGCCTGTTCGTCGTCGTTGGTGGCGATCCACCTCGCGGCGCAGGCGCTGCGACAGGGCGACTGCTCGATGGCACTGGCGGGCGGCGCGATGGTGATGTCCAGCCCCAACTCCTTCGTCGTCTTCTCCCGGCAGCGGGGGTTGGCCGCCGACGGGCGGTGCAAGGCGTACGCGGACGGCGCGGACGGGATGGGCCTGGCCGAGGGGGTCGGGCTGGTGCTGCTGGAGCGGCTGTCGGTGGCTCGGGAGCGTGGGCACCGGGTGCTGGCGGTGTTGCGGGGCAGCGCGGTGAACCAGGACGGTGCGTCGAACGGGTTGACGGCGCCGAACGGTCCGTCGCAGCAGCGGGTGATCCGCGCCGCCCTGGCCGACGCCGGTCTCTCCCCGTCCGAGGTGGACGTCGTGGAGGGGCACGGCACCGGCACCGCCCTGGGCGACCCGATCGAGGCGCAGGCGCTGCTGGCCACGTACGGCCAGGACCGTGATCCCGACAAGCCGTTGTGGTTGGGGTCGTTGAAGTCGAACATCGGTCACGCGCAGGCGGCTGCGGGCGTGGCCAGCGTGATCAAGGTGGTGCAGGCGTTGCGGCATGCGGTCGTGCCGCCCAGCCTGCACGTCGACCAGCCCACCAGCGGGGTGGACTGGTCCGAGGGGGCGGTGGAACTGCTGACCGAGGCCCGCCCGTGGCCGCGTGACGGACACCCCCGTCGAGCCGGTGTGTCGTCTTTCGGGGTCAGCGGGACGAACGCGCACCTGATCATCGAGGAGGCGCCCGAGGATCCGGTTCCGGCTGGGTTGGTGCCGGTGGACGGGGTGGTGCCGTTGGTGCTGTCGGCGCGTAGTGCGGTGTCGCTGGCCGGTCAGGCGGATCGGCTCGCGGCGTTGTTGGGGAAGTCGGCGGTGCCGCTGGCGGGCGTGGCCGGCGCGTTGGTCTCGGGCCGGGCCGTGCTGGACGACCGCGCTGTGGTGGTGGCCGGCGCGGTCGACGAGGCGCTGACCGGGCTGGGTGCGCTGGCCCGTGGTGAGGACGCGGTCGGTGTGGTGACCGGCAGTGGGCGCACCCCCGGCAAGGTGGTGTGGGTGTTCCCGGGCCAGGGTTCGCAGTGGGTGGGGATGGGTCGGGAGTTGTTGGACTCCTCGCCGGTGTTCGCGGAGCGGGTCGCTGAGTGTGCGGTGGCGTTGGCGCCGTTCGTGGACTGGTCGTTGGTGGATGTGCTGCGTGGTGAGGTCGGGCCCGAGGTGTTGGAGCGGGTCGATGT
>NZ_FMDN01000051.1 GCF_900090245.1 Micromonospora halophytica | reverse complement strand
CGATTCCCTCTCGGCGGACAAGGCCTACAGCTCACGCGGCAACCGCCGCGCGCTGCGGGCCCGACGCATCCCGCACGACATCCCGGAGAAAGACGACCAGAAAGCCAACCGGACCCGGAAAGGGTCACGCGGTGGCCGCCCACCCACCTTCCGCCCACAGCGTTACCGGCAGCGCAACACCATCGAACGGCTGATGAACCGGCGCAAGCAGTTCCGCGCCGTGGCCACCAGATACGACAAGCTCGCCTGTCGCTACCGCGCCACCGTGCAGATCGCCGACATCCTCATCTGGCTACGCGCGAAACCCGATCGCCCCAAGCCATGATCCAGGAGACACGGCCTAGTCGCCCGCGGCCAAACTGCAACGATCCGACGCAGGAGAGCGATGTGGAGTCGACATCGTGACATCGTCGCCCGGCTCTCGTTGGAGAGCCGCCGCCGTCAGTCGTACGCCGGTCCAGTTGAAGTCGTTGCGCCACCGGATCACCGATGCGTGAGCGGCATACAGCAGCGTGTGGACGGCGACCGACGGCAGTCGGCGTTCGCCTCGTGCAGTGCCGCCAGCGCCGCGGCCATGCCCACCAGGGGCACGGCTGGTCCACAGCACCTGGCTGGGTGGACTCCGTCTCACGGCCGGCGAGGTGGTCGTCGACCGCACGCTCGGGCTGCTTCCCGGCGGGCCGATCACCCTGCTCACGGCGGCGGGCCCGGGGCCGTACACCGTCACCGGTCTGGTCGATGCACCCGGCGTCTACGTCGCGGACGAGGTTGCCGCCGCACTCGCGCCCGGCGTCCGGGGCATCGGTCTGCTGGTCGCGCCGGGCGCCGACCCCGGGGAGGTCGCCGAGGCGGCTCGCGGTGTGGTCGGCGGCGACGGACGGGCGCTGACCGGCGACAGACGCAGCGCTCTGGAGGCTCGGGGTGACGCCCGTACCCGCTGGATCGGCATGCAGGTGCTCACCGCCACGGCGGCCCTCGCCCGCTTCGTCACGGTCTTCGTGGTCGCCTCCACCTTCGCGTTCACCTTCGCGCAGCGTCGCCGTGAGCTGGGACTGCTGCGCGCCGTCGGCGCCACTCCCCGTCAGGTCCGCCGCATGGTCCGCTCGTCGTCGGCACCACGGCCGGACTCGCCGGCCTCCTGGCCGGCGCGACGCTCGCGGTGAACGACATTCTCGACCTACCTGCGGAGCGGGACCTGCCGCCAACGGCGGCGCACGCGATGCGGGCGCAGATCCTTCACCGCGCTAGACGCACAGGTTGGCCAGTGCGGGCGAGGTCGGCGCGCCCTGGGGCAGGTGGCCGGTGCGCAGCGCCGCGAGTCGCGTCGCGCGGTGGGGTAGGTCGGTGGGTGCGCGGCGGAGGACGGGGTGCGGGTGGTGCAGAGTCCGGTGAGGGTGTGGGCGACGGGTTCAGGGTAGCCGGCGGTGCGGAACAGGCCGTAAACGCGGGTGGCGGGAACGTGGGTGAAGAAGCGAGCAGTTCGATCCGGACGGCTACCGGCTGTGCGGCCTGGGCGGCGGCGAAGGTGTGCGCGGAGCGGCCAGGGACAAAGCCGTGCGCGGCGGTCTGGACCGACCATGCCCCAGACCAGATTGCATCGACAAAAACATCGCAGGCGCGGTGCCCAAACGCCCGACATCAGCCGTGGACCGTTGAGAGTCACCGTCCATCATGGACACATGGGTTATGCTCTGGTATGACCATTATTAGTCCCACGCCTCTTATGGGCCTGGTAGCCGGCGTATGGGCATTCAAGACCCTCGCGGCCGGTGTCGAACTCGGCTTGTTCAACCGGCTGGCTGACGGGCGGACGCTCACGGTCGACGAGGCAGCCACCGAGTTCGCGCTGGCCGAACGCCCGGCCGACCTTTTGCTGGCCGCGAGCGCGTCCCTCGGGTTGCTGGAGAAAACCGGAAACCACTACCGCAACTCCGAACTCGCCGAGCAGTTCCTTGTCGAAGGCCGCCCTTACTACTTCGGCGCGCAGATCCGCTACTCCGACCTGCACACCTACCTGCCCTGGCACCGGGTCGGCGAGGCCTTGCGTACCGACCGGCCCCTCACCTGGGACCCGCAGGCCCAGCAGTCGATGTTCGACACCACCGACCCTGAGATGCTGGTCGAGTTCTGGGACGCCATGTACTCCATGTCCAGCTTCACCGCCCAGGCCCTGGCCGACACGTACGACTTCGGCGCGCACAGCCGGCTGCTCGACGTCGGTGGCGGGGCCGGCGCGTTCCCGATCGAGTTCTGCCGTCGTCTGCCCGACCTGCGGGCGACCATCTTCGACCTGCCGCAGGTGTGTGTCCGGGCTGAGGAGCGGATCGCGGCGGCGGGCCTGAGCGAGCGGATCGGCACGGTCGGCGGAGATTTCCTCGCCGACCCTGAACTGCCGAACGGGTACGACGTCATCCTGCTGAGCATGATCTTGCACGACTGGGACGAGCGAACCAACCGGGCACTGCTGGCCAAGTGCCACGCGGCACTGCCGGCCGACGGTGCGATCATCATCTGCGAGCTACTGCTCAACGATGAGCGCACCGGTCCGCCGGAGGCCGCCCTGATGGGCATGAACATGCTGATCGAGACCGAGGGCGGCCGGAACTACTCAGGCGCCGAGTACGCCGCCTGGCTCGCCGACGCCGGCTTCGTCGACATCCGCACCGTGCGGTTCGGCTCCCCGGGCGCCAACGGGGCCGTGGTGGCGCGCCGGGCCTGACCGGCACGACCCACTGAGCCGCTTCCCGACGACTGAATGCCGATCTGCCCGACGTACGGATCGCGTACGTCGGGCCGGTCAGCCCTGTAGCCGAGTTCGGTGGCGATCGCGCTGCTGTCTTACCAGGAGCATCGTCCTATGCCGACACGTTTTCCCCGCATCCACCGTGACCAGTGCCATCACGATTGATCGGGCTCGGTAAGGCCCTTCCACATTCGGCGTCCTTGGTGGCCAGGAACTGGAACGCGAGCGAACGTAGACGGTGGCAACGCTGTTGGCGGCCTCGACCGCCCGCCCCGCGTTCCCTGGTAGTCGTATCGCTGTCAATCCCCTGGAATCGTGGAGGGCGTCGTTATGCGGCCTGGGCCTCCAGGGTGCGGGTCTCTGATCGTTCGTAGTCGATGGGTGATCGCCAGTCGCAGACGGAGTGGCGGCGGCGCCGGTTGTAGAAGTCGGTGATCCAGGTGGCGATCTTCAGTCGGGCCTCGGTGCGGGTGTGGAAGTGGCGGCGGTGGACGTACTCGACCTTGATGGTGGAGAAGGTGGCCTCGGCGACGGCGTTGTCGAAGCACGAGCCGACCCGGCCCATCGACTGGCGTGCCTTCCAGCGGGCGCACGCCCGGGCGAAGTCGGCCGAGCAGTATTCGCTGCCCCTGTCGCTGTGGAAGATCACCCCGTCGACGCAGCCGCCGCGGGTGACGGCGGCCATGTTCAACGCGGCGACGACCAGGCCGGCGTCGTGCCGCCACACGCCGGGGAACTCCTTGAACTGCGGCACCAGGAAGAGGAGAAACCACGGATGGGCGGGAAGTACGGCCAGAAGCACCCAGCGGTAGTAGCGCTGGCAGCGGTGGTCCTGCTCGTCGCGGGCTGCACAGGCGAACCCACGGCCGGTGCCGAGCCGGCGCCGAGCACTCCACCGGGCACAATCGCGCGGGCGAAGGTGGGCGACCAGCTCACCGTGACCGCGAGCGTCGAGCGGGTCATCACCGACACCGCGTTCGTCGTACGCGACGTGGACCTGACCGACGGCACCCTGCTCGTGCTGTCGACGGCCGCGTCGCCGCCTTCTCCGCCGCAGCTGGTGACCGTGCAGGGCACCGTGATCCGGTTCTCCCACCGCGAACTCACCGACCGCCACCACCTCGGGCCGCCGGGACGGTACGGGGCCTTCGATGGCGGGCGGGCGCTCGCCGCACGGGAGATCACTGTCTGGTGATCGCCCCTCACCACGGAGACCGGTTACTTCGCGGTATTCCCACCGGCCGTTACCCGATCACCTTCTGCGCACGGCGCTGTCCGCCCCATCCTCGCCGGGCTGGACGGGCTTGAGGCCCGCGACACCAGCCTCCCGGTGTCATCGCCCAGCCGAGTTGCGTCAGCATCACCGTGGGTTGCGAGGAGCTCCGGTCATTGTCACCCTTCCCGGCAGTTCTCCCCGCACCGGGCAGTTTCCGAGATCCACCGTCGGCGGTTGCCTATGGTGGAAGAGACGCGACGGACACGCGTCGGCCGGTCGCCGCCGAGGACGATGGGCAAGCAGCATGGAGCGGTTCCTCAAGGCACTCTGGGACACAAGCAGCGTGAGCGGTCGCCTTGTGACCAGCATTGTCCTGATCGTGTTGGCCGTCGTCCTCGCCGTACTGGCCGGCCGTCTGGCCACCCTTCGGGTGAAGGACACCACCAACCGCTACTACCTGCGTAAGGCGGTGCACTATCTGACCGTCGTGGCGTTGCTGTTCGCGCTGGCACTGCTGTGGCGCCCGTTCGCCGGTCGGATCGGCGTGGTCGTCGGCCTGCTCGCCGCCGGTCTCGCGCTGGCCATGCAGGAGGTCCTCGGCGCGTTCGCCGGGTGGATCAGCATCCTCACCGGCCGGCAGTTCCGCGTCGGTGACCGGATCCAGATGTGCGGGGTACGCGGTGACGTCCTGGACATCACCCCACTGCGTACCCGCATCCTGGAGAGCGGCTCCTCCTCCGACCCGGAATCCTGGATCCGCGGCCGCCAGTACACCGGACGGGTCGTGTCCCTGTCGAACCGCTTCGTGTTCAGCGCACCGGTGTTCAACAGCAGCACGGTGCTGGACCACCTGTGGGAGGAGCTGACCCTGCCGGTTCCCTACGAGGCGGACTGGCACCTGGCGGAGCGCATCCTGTGCGAGGAGGCGCAGAACATCTCCTCGACGGTCGAGGCGCGGCGCGCCATCGAGCAGATGCGCCACCGTTACCCGGTCGCCGAGGCGGAGGTCGATCCCCGTGTGTTCGTCCGCGCCACTCCGAACTGGGTCGAGCTGTCGGCACGGTTTGTGGTGCCGGTGCGCGCCGCCCGGCAGGTCAAGGACCAGGTCACCCGGCGGGTCCTGGACCGCTTCACCGACAGTGGCATCCGGGTGGCGTCCGTGACACAGGACATCACCATTCATTCACCTCAGCCATCGCCAACGGTTCCCGTCGTCCCGGCCGACGACCAATGACGGGCCGCGCGCCGTGAGCCGGCCCCGCACGATGTCCGCGCGCCTGGCCGACGTACGGGAAAGCTTCTGGCTCGTGCCGGCGATCTTCTCGATCGGCGCGGTGGCGGCGGCGATCGGACTGTCGGCACTGGAATTACAGATGGACCTACCCTTCGTGCGCCCGCCCTTGGTTGGCGGCCGAGTATGTAACCGTCCGGACGCTCCGGACCGGCTGTCGGTTACTGCGGTAACGGGACGAAGCGTGTGAGGCGGGTCGTGCTCTTCCTAACCCGACGCTCCACCGGTGTCCACAGGTCGGTGACCTGCGGCTTTCCCATCGTCGTCGTCGAGCAGTTCGCGGCGCCACTCCGCGAATCGGCTTCGGAGATCGTCCAGCGCTGGGCCGGTGACGCCGTACTGGGCGAAGTCGTCGGGATCGAGCTGGGTGGCTTGTCCGAGGGCGTCGGCGAAGATGCGCGGGTCGAAGCCACGGTCGGCGCGCTGCGCGAGGGCGAGAAGGGCGTCGCGGGTGTAGCGGCCGGATCGGAGGGTGGCGTCGATGTCGATGAAGTCCCGGGCGAACGCTCGCCCGTAGAGGGCGCTCATCTTGTTTGCGACCGCGTCGTCGGGGTGGAGGACGGGTCCGATCGCCATGAGGATCGGTTCGTTGGCACGCCAGTC
>NZ_FMDN01000014.1 GCF_900090245.1 Micromonospora halophytica | reverse complement strand
CGGCGAGCATCACCGCCAGATCCACGGCGATGCGGCCCGGGTCGTGGCCGCTCTGCCGTTGCCGCAACTTCGTCAACGCGAGGCTGAACGCGCTGGTCAACCCTGTTACGTCGGCCAGATCGGCGAGCAGGCGGGCGCCGACGTGCCCGACTACGCCCCGCCCGCCGCCGGTCACCATGATCTTCGGACGTGTTGCGGTAACCTTCACCCAGCAAGTGCCTTCCGTGACAGGAACATCGGACCCTCAGCAAGTCCCATTTTCCCTGATCAGAAGGCACTTCATTGCTTTCAGACCACTCCTTGGACAGCCCTTAACGAAGGGCCGAGGTTAGGTTGCAGTCGCAGCGACAGCGGGTTCAGGCGACGCATTGCCGCCACGACCTCCGCCGTTCGCTCGGCGGGAAGGATCAACTCGACGGTGCGCGGCATCCCGATCCTCCCTGGGCTGCAGGGGTGAAGTGGGGGCAAAGGTGCCTCGACACGTCAACGAGGGAGCGTGCGGGTGGCGTTGTCGGCGCAGACGGCGCAGTTGCTCGTCGCTCCATACCGTCAGTACCGGTCGTCGAGGATCCGCTTCATCTGGGTGATTTCCTCCTCCTGCGACTTCACGATCTGGTCGCAGAGTTCGACGATCTCCGGGTCCGTGATTTTCGACTCTTGGCAGACGAGGACCGCCCGGGAGTGGTGGGGGATCATCGACCTGAGGAAGTTCTCGTTACCCACGAAGGGCTCGGTGCGTACCGCCGCGAAACCACCGACGAAGAGGGCGCCCAGTACGGCGTAGAGCACGATGTTGAGACGTCGACCGGTGAACATCTGATGCATGACGGCCATCATGATCACACCCATGACCGCCACCATGATCACTGACATGTAGAAGTTGCTCAGATTCAGATAGAAGTCCGACCACCTGCGGATCTGGGACAGCGTGAGGGCGAACATGACCGCAAGGCTGATCAGCAGGACCAAACCGAACCGGATGTAGTTCTTCTTCATCTTTCCTCCGGCCATTCCTATGGTTGGTTCCGTCCAGGTGTTCGCCCAGAGTAATGCCGGTCGAGCGACGAACAGGCGTGTACGGGGTGGCTGGCCCCTCAACTTGCCCAACCCACTCTGGGCCGGTTCGTTCCTGGGCGACCGGGTATCTGGACCGGATGGCAGGAGAGCCGCGTCCCGAGGACGTCTATGACCGCGCGCGAGGCGAGGGCGAGCGCCGCCTGTCCATGACGGCGCTGGAACAGGCCTCCACCGGTTTCATCGCCGGGGTCACCATCGTGTTCGGGATCGTCGCCCTCGGCGTGACCCGCGAGTTGGTCGCACCGGACTACGCCTCCGGGATCGGTCAGCTGATCGGTGCACTCGCATTCGGCATCGGCCTGGTCTTCGTAGTGGTCGGCCGCACGGAGCTGTTCACCGAGAACTTCTTCGATCCGGTGGCGGCGGCAGTTGCGCGCCGCCGTGCCTCAGCCGTCGGACAGCTGGCGCGGCTGTGGCTCCTCGTGCTTCTGCTCAACTTCGCCGGTGGCGCGGTGATGGCCGCCGTGTTCGTCGTACGGGGGACCCTGCCGGCCGGGGCGCACGAGACGCTCGCCCTCGTCGCCGAGGAGATCGCCGCCAAGGAGGGCCTGGCGACCTTCACCCGGGGGATCGCCGCCGGCACGTTGCTCACGCTGCTGTCGTACCTGCTGCACGCGGTCGGGTCGGCGGGCAGCCGGATCGCCCTGGCGTACGTGGTGGGGTTCTTCCTGGCCCTCGGCCCGTTCGACCACGTCGTGGTCTCCGGCCTGCACCTGCTGTTCGGCATCTGGCTCGACGCCCACGTGAGCTACGCCGACCTGGGGCTGAACGTCCTGCTCGCCGGTGCCGGCAATCTGGTGGGCGGACTGCTGCTCATGACGTTGACGCACGCCGTGCAGGCTCGCGGCGCCGCCCGCTGAACCCCCACCGAGGACGCTGCGGGTGTGGCGGTTCCGGCGTGGTAGATCACGCTGCGGCGGAGGTTCGGATGGAGTCCGAGAGGTCAGCGCCAGCGTCATCGCTCGCGACACCGGCTGAGACCGTTCACCTCCGCCGCACGGGAAGGCGGCGGACGGCAGCGGCGCGTGAAAGCCGGCGCCATTCCACGCGAGGGGGGAGGTCGACATGGGTGACCGGGAGAAGCTGCACGATCTTCGTCAGCAGGCCCACGACGCGGGTATCGAGGGCAACTCCACGATGACCGAGGAGCAACTCCACTCTCCCCGAGACCGGCAAGGGCGAGCAACCCAGATGGCCAAGTGCACGAGGCCAAGCGGTAACGAACGCGGGCGGCACCGGCACCTTTCACGTGTCGGCACCGCCCAGACGGCATCCGCGTACGCGGTCGCCTGGGCGTAGCCGTTGAGGGCGTCGACCGCGGGCCGCCAGCTTCGCCAGGTCCAGGTTGATGGACATCGGGGACGTCTCCACCATGGCATCGTCGTGCTCGGCTCCAAAAGGTCGTCTCTCGTCGTTCCTCCGCCGTACCCGAAGAGCGCTACACACACCGGCTGACAGTGGTGGTGTGACCAGCGGGCCGGCGGGTACCGGATTTCCCATGCCGAAGCGATCAGAAGTCTCCGGGCTGGCGTGAGCCGCCGGACAGGACGATGACCGACCACACCCGCCGGGAGGCGGGTGCGCGTCGTGCACGGCAGATGGAGGACGACGCGCGGCTCAACGGGCTCGCCCGCCGGCTGGACAAGCCGATGGGCGTCCTGGGCGTGTTGTTCCTGTTGTTGGTGCTCGGTCAGGCCCTCGCCCGCGACGAGCCCCTCACCACCGCGCTCACCGTCGCCAGTTGGGTGCTGTGGGCGGTCTTCGTCGCCGAGTTCTCGCTACGTGCCTGGCTGGCCCGTCACTGCGCCCGCGCGTTCTGGAAGCGCAACTGGTGGCAGGTGATCTTCCTCGCCGTGCCCTTCCTGCGGTTCGCCCGCGCCGCCACCGCCCTGAGAGCCGCCCGCGGCACCGGTGTCATCGCCGCAGCCGTCCGAGGCTCCCGGTCGGCGGGCCGGCTGCTGACCGACCGGCTGGCCTGGCTCGCGGTGGTCACGGTGGCGATCATCCTGGCCGCCGGGCAGCTCCTGGTCGTCACCGGTTCCTACCCGACGTACGGGCGAGCCCTGCACGACGTCGCCCTGACCACCATCACCGGTGAGCCGCTCGCCGCCACCGACACCTTCTCCCAGGTCCTGGAACTGGTCCTCGCCGCGTACTCCGTGGTGGTCTTCGGCACCTTCGCCGGTGCGCTCGGCGCGTTCTTCCTCAGCCGCCAACGCGACGACGAGCAGGCAGCGGCTGCCGAGGCGAAGCAGTGAGTATCCCGCGAGCCGGCGCAAGACGACGGGATCCGCGACCAGCTCAGCCGCATGCCGAGCAAGGGCGGTGAGGAGTCGGGGCCCACCTCGACCGGCGCTGGATCGTGGTGAGCCCCGAATCCGGCCCGATCCCCAGCGGTACAGGCCGAAGCTGCTGGGTAGCACTCGGGGATGGTGTTGAAGAACCTGGGGGACCTGCTGCGTCTGCTCGTCGTCGCGGTGTTGGTCTATCCGGCGCTGGTGGTGATCCTGCGGGTTTCCGGCAAACGGACGCTGTCCAAGCTCAACGCGTTCGACTTCGTGGTCACGGTGGCGTTGGGTTCGACCCTGGCGACGATCCTGCTGTCGCGGGACGTCTCCCTGGTCGAGGGGGTCCTCGCGTTGGCCCTGCTGGTGGGCCTGCAGTACCTGATCGCTGTGCTCGCGGTGCGGTGGCCGCCGTCGCAGCGGCTGCTCAAGTCCCAGCCGACCGTGCTGCTGCGCGACGGAGCGCTGCGGCATCAGAGCATGCGCCGGGTACGGGTGGCCGAGAGCGAGATCCGGCAGGCCGCCCGCAGCCAGGGCGTCGGTGACCTCGCCGATGTGGCGGCGGTGGTGCTGGAGAGCGATGGAAGCCTCAGCATCATCACCCGCAACCGGTTCGGTGACGGCAGCAGCCTCGCCGACGTACGCGACGAGCAGCGGTAACCGGGCTTCAGGCGCCGTCGCCCGGCCTGCCGGCTACCGTCCGGTGGACCGGTCGACCACGCCCGGGACCGGCTCTCCGGCCGGGAAGGCTCCGTCGAGCAGCGCCACCCCGTCCTGCGGGTGCGCGCGCTCCACCAGATCCGACCGAGCGCGCCGCTTCTCGGCGCGGTCGACGCCCATCGCCTCGTTGCGGTGCTGCTCCAGCGCCGGGTCGCACTGCCCGTCGCGGTTGAACGACCACATCAGCATCGGCTCGCCCAGCGGCAGCGGATCGCCCGGGCCGGTGTCCAGGCGGCCGGTGTGCCAGGTGTGCCACGTCTTGCCGTAGCTGTTCATCAACATCGCCATCAGTGCCCGCTCCGCCGGCTCCGGCAGCCCGGGGGCGATCAGCGAACCGCCGAGCACCTCGAAGTTGTGCGGGTGCCAGTAGCGGCGCTCGTCCTCCGGGAGGGTCCCGTACAGCCGCTCCGAGACGATGTACTCCACGCCGATCAGGTTCGCCTCCGCGGTGTTGCCGTCGAACAGCACACACTGCAGGAAGTCGTCGTTGACCTGGCGGCAGTAGTGATGCGCCTCCATCTGCATCGACGGATCGTCCTTCGCCGGGTGGAACCCGACCACGTACGCGTCGAAGCCCTTGAGCGGTGTGGCCTCCTGCAACGCCTTGGAACCGAGGGACAGCCCCTGGTGCCACAGGCTCGTCGACTCCCCCGGCGGTTGCACCGGGCTCGCACGCCGTTTCATCCGCGACTCCCTCTACTGCTCGTCGTCGACGGCCTCGGTGCGGCCGTCACGGGTGACCGTCGGCTCCAGGTGCTCGTCGGGCTGCGGGGCCTGCGCCATGGTGTGGTGCGGGTCGCCGTCCGGGGAGAACAGCACCTGGTCGGTCTTCGGGGTCTTCTCCCGGCTCTCATCCGGTTCGGTCATCTCGCTCTCCCTTCGGCGGACGTTCCTCCACGCTATGCCCGAGGTCGGCCTGCTGAATCCGATTCGTGCCATCCCGGTGTCGGCAGCCGAGCAGTGGCCGGCGGGCACGGCTGCCGGAACAGCCGGGCCGGCCAGGCGATGGCCGACCGCCGCAGCGCACCCACCACGCTCCGCGTCTACGTGCCGCCTCGGCTGTGACGGCAGGAGATGCAAGCCTCCGAAGCGCCGTTCGTCATGTTGTCGCTCACGCCAGCGACCGTTGCTTGGCGCTCGGCCAGCAGGAGTGCTGCGGTTCGCCGCCCACGTGCCGGTGCACGGCGTTCCCGATCGCGGGCCACCATCTACGGTCCCGACGAGTGACCCGCCATCATCGAGGGTCGATGACGTACAGGAACCGGCGGCGGACGGCCGCTCCCGCCGGCGTTTCCGGCATGTGCCGAACGGCAGGTCCGGCGAGCGATACAAGACGCTGGGCGGTCGAACCTTCGCCTCCCGCCAGGGGGCGCACGCACTGTCGCTGAGTGCGATCGAAAGCTTGCCGGATGACGGACAGTCGCACTCCGCCGGGATCTTGACGTGATCGTCACGGTTTCCGCGTCGTACCGCCATGGGCGGGGGGACTCCTTGAACCCTACACCAGGAGAAGTGGGGAGCCACGGATGAGCAGAAACTACGGCCTGAAGCAGGCAGCGGTAGCAGCGCTGGCCGCGGTGGTCCTGCTTCGTGCGGGCTGCACGGGCGAGTCCGCAGCCCCGCAGACCAGTGCCGAACCGGCGCCGACCACTCCACCGGGCACAGTCGCGCGGGCGAAGGTGGGCGACCAGCTCACCCTGACCGCGAGCGTCGAGCGCGTCATCACCGACACCGCGTTCGCCGTACGCGACGTGGACCTGACCAACGGCACCCTGCTCGTGCTGTCGACGGCCGCGTCGCCACCTTCTCCGCCGCAGCTGGTGACCGTGCAGGGCACCGTCATCCGGTTCTCCCACCCCGAACTCACCGACCGCTACCGCCTCGGACCGCAGGCACCGTACCGAGCCTTCGAGGGCGGGCGGGCGCTCGTCGCACGGGAGATCACTGTCTGGTGATCGCCCCTCACCCTGCCTCCCCGTGTCGTCTCCCGGGTGGGCCGCGCCGGCCGCACCCGCCGGTCATCGGCACCCTTCCCGGCAGCTCCGCTCCCACCGCGCGGTTTCCGAGATCCACCGTCCGGTGGATGCCTATGGTGGAACAGCCGCGTCCCGAGGACGTCTACGACCGCGCGTGGGGTGAGGGCGAGCGCCACCTGTCGATGAGTGCCCTGGAACAAGCCTGAACGCCCACCGACGGCGCTGCGTGTGTGGCGGTGGCCGGCAGGGGTAGGCGCGGTGGGTGAGCGACTGGTGGAAGCTGTTCGTTCCCGACACACCGCTGTGGGAGATCGCGCTGCGGGGCAGCGTGATCTACCTGACGATCTTCTTCCTCCTGCGGGTGCTGCTCAAGCGGGAGAGCGGCAGCACCGGAATCACGGATCTGCTGGTCATCGTGCTGATCGCCGACGCCGCGCAGAACGCGATGGCCGACGACTACACGTCGATCGCCGACGGGGTGCTGCTGGTCGCGGTGATCATCGGCTGGGCGTACGTGCTCGACGTGCTGGCCTACCGCTGGCCCGCCGCCGCCCGCATCATCCACCCTGGCTCCCTGGTACTGGTGCGTGACGGCCGCATGCTGCGCCGCAACATGCGCCGTGAGTTGATCACCGAGGACGAGTTGTACAGCCAGCTCCGCCAGCAGGGCGTCGAGCGCTTGGATGACGTCAGGGAGGTGCGGATGGAGTCCGAGGGCCGGTTCAGCGTTATCCCCCGCAACGCCGACAACACCCCGGGACCCGGCGCCCGCTGAGCCCGTTTGCCTCCGCCGCCGCACGGGAACGCGGCGGACGACAGCGGCGCGCGGAAACGCGGCGCCATCGCACCGACGGGGAGGTCGACATGGGTGACCGGGAGAAGCTGCACGATCTGCGGCAGCAGGCCCACGACGCGGGTATCGAGGGCAATTCCAAGATGACCGAGGAGCAGTTGCGTGAGGCGCTGCGCAAGGTCGGCAAGGGCGAGCAGCCCCAGATGGCCAAGCACGAGGCCAAGCGGTGACGAAGCGGGCGGTGCCGACACCTGTCAGGGTGCCGGCACCGCCCGCATTCGCTCAGCTGATCGTGGCGAGCAGATCGCGGCAGGCCTGCTCGCAGGCGCGGCAGGCGTCGGCGCAGATCCGGCAGTGTTCGTGCCTGTCGGCGTGGCCGGCGCACTCGTCGCCGCAGGACTTGCAGGCGGTGGCGCAGGCCTCCAGCAGGGTGCGGCTGATGTTCGCGTCGTAGCCGGTGTGCCGGGACAGCACCCGGGCGGTGGTGGTGCAGATGTCGGCGCAGTCCAGGTTCGTGCGGACGCACTTCGTCAGCTCGGCGACCATGTCCTCACTGAGGCAGGCGTCCGCGCAGGCGGTGCAGGCCTGGGCGCAGTCGTTGAGGGCGTCGATCGCCGCGGCGAGTTTCGCCCGGTCCAGGTTGATCGACTTCGGGTACGTCTCCAGCATCCGCATCGTGGTACTCGGCATCGGGAAGTTCCCTCTCTCTGAGTCTTTCTACCTACCGTCGACTTCCTGCCCGGTCTGCCGGACGGTACGCACGGCGGGTCCGGCCGATCTGGCGTCAGCCGAGTGCGCGGAGGCGGTCGGCGAGGGTGTCGCGGTAGAAGTCGAGGAAGCCGTCGGGGTCGGGGCCGGCGTTCTGCAGCACCAGGTGGTCGAAGCCCGCCTCGGCGTACGTGCGCACCGCCGCGACGTGGACGTCGGGGTCGGGGCCGATGGCGAACTGCTGCCGGATGTCGTCCTCGGTGACCGTGCGGGACGCGGCCTCGAAGTTGACCGGGTTGGGCAGCTCGCTCATCACCTTCCACCCGGTGACCGCCCACCGGCTGGTCTGCCAGGCCGCCTGCACCGCCTGCTGCTCGTCGGGTGCCCAGGCCATCGGCACCTCCGCGTAGCGGGGGCCGTCGCCACCGCCACGCCGGTACGCCTGTACCAGGTCGGGCTTGGGTTCGGTGGCGAACAGGCCGTCACCGAGTTCGGCGGCGATCGCCACCGATGCCGGCCCGCTGGCCGCCACCGCGATCACCGGTGGCTGGTCGGGCAGGTCGAACACCCGGGCGTCCTCAAGGTGGAGGTGCTTGCCCTCGTACGACTGGTAGCCGCCCCGCCAGAGCAACCGGATGATCTCCAGTGCCTCGCGGAGGCGTTCGTGCCGGCCTCGCACGCTCGGGAATCCCTGGCCGACGACGTGTTCGTTGAGCCGCTCGCCGGCGCCCACGCCGAGGGTGAACCTGCCGTCGGAGACGATCGCGAGGGTGGCCGCGGCCTGCGCGATGATCGCCGGGTGGTAGCGCACCGTCGGGCAGGTCACCCCGGTGACCAGGCCGACCCGCTCGGTCCGGGCGGCGATGGCACCGAAGACCGTCCAGGTGAACGACGAGTGGCCCTGCACGTCGAGCCAGGGATGGAAGTGGTCGCTCATCTCGACGAAGTCGAAGCCGACCTCCTCCGCCCGGATCGCCTGGCGGATGATCTCCTTCGGCCCGAACCCCTCGCTGGCCAGCTTGTACCCGAACCGCATCAACTGTCCCGACTCCCGTAGAGCTCTCCTTCCTCGTCACCTTTCCACGTGCAGGTGGCCCAAATTCGTCAAATGGGCAAAGCGGCCCGCGTGCTGGCGAGCGACCGTGTTTGGGCGGTGGCCACGGGGGCAGGGTCATCGACGAGAAGCTGCGAGAGGAGTGACGATGCCGGCACGCAAGGACATGCCCAGCACCCTGAAGCGGTCGCCGAAGAAGGCACAGGACACCTACGCGGAGGCGCACGACTCGGCGGTCGACTCGTACGGTGAGGGCGAGCGCGCCCACCGGACGGCGTTCGCGGCCGTCAAGCACTCCTTCGAGAAGGTGGGCGACCACTGGGAGCCGAAGGCCAAGAAGGGGCCCAGTGACAAGAAGGCCGCCGGCGGCCGCGGCTCGTCGGGCAGAACGGCCGGCGGCGTCGACGCCAACGCCAGCAAGGAACACCTGATGGACCTGGCCAAGAAGCTCGACGTCCGTGGCCGGTCCCGGATGAAGAAGGCGGACCTGGTCGAGGCCATCCGCAAGGCCAACAACGGCAGCACCCGCAAGGCCCGCGAGAAGTAGGCGAGGGTCAGCGTTCTCCGGCTGCCCGGTCGACGAGGGCCTGGGCCACGTCGCGGACCTTGCGGTTGGAGTCCTGCGACACCTTCGCCAGGATGGTGAACGCCTCGCTGGGGGTGCAGCGGCGTTCGGCCATGACGATGCCCTTGGCCTGCTCGATGACCGCGCGGTTGGCCATCGCCTCCTGCATCTGCCGGGCGAGGGTGGCGGTGCTGTCGTAGAGGTGCGCGTTCGCGAGGGCGACCGCGGCGTACGCGGCGAAGGTCTCCAGCACGGTGATCGTGTCGTCGTCGTCGAAGGCGTGCGGGGTGCGGGCGTAGACGTTGAGCGCGCCGACGACCGCGTCCTGGATGGGCAGACCGATCGACACCAAGCTGCCCACTCCCGCCTTGTGGCCGCGTTCGGCCCAGTCCGGCCATCGGTGCTCTTCGGCGAGATCGGGCACGGACAGGACGTCGCCGCTGGCCGCGGCGTCCAGGCAGGGGCCGCGTCCCTGGGCGTACTGCCGCTCGTCCATGTCGCGGGCCAGATCGTCGGTGAACGCCGCGGTGTGCCCGGTGCCGTTGCGGACCAGGGTGACCGACACCTCCACCGGTGTGTCCAGGGCGCGTTTGGCCAGCTCCGCCACGCGTTGCAGAACGTCGTCGAGGCCGGTCTCGCCGAGCTTGATGCGGCCGAGTTCGGCGAAGGCGTCGGCGGGGTCCATCGGCAGGGCGGCCATGGCACACACGTCCCTCACAGGCGGCACGCCGGCAGAACCAGAAGAGGCGGGCGTGCGATGGCAGCCGGCGCGTCGCGGACCGCTGCACGGACCCACCGGGGGTGGAGCCGGGACCAACGCCGCTGCTCGACGCCGATTCGCCACACCCGCTACGGCGGACGTGAACTACAGACCCACCACGATACCCCCACTTCCGTCGAATGCCACGGCAGCAGCATGGTGTGGAGGCGCCCTGCCGTCAGGTGCCCGGTTTCGACCCGACCGCCGGCCGGTGGGGGTGTCATCGGCGGGCAGGCGGGTAGCAGGCGAGGATGACGCCGACCAGTAGAGCTCTGATCGCCGGCGCGGCCGGCGCGTCCGCGTTGAACGCCGTCACCTACCTGGACATGGCGGTGCGGGCGCGGCCGGCCAGCAGCGCCGGGGAGGACAGCGCCGCCCGCCTGGCCGACCTCGCCCACGTCGACCTCGGCGACCAGCAGACGGGTGAGAACCGGAAGTCAGGGCTGGGCCCGTTGCTCGGCTACGCCACCTCCGTGGCCGCCGCCGGTGTGTACGCCGCGGCGGGAGGCCGCCGGCTGCCCACCGCGGTGTCGGCGCTGGCGCTGACCGGCCTGGCGATGATCGCCTCCAACGCCCCGATGACCGCGCTGAAGATCACCGACCCCCGGTCGTGGTCGGCCGCCGACTGGGTGACCGACCTGGTGCCGCACCTGGCGTACGGTGCGGTCACCGCGGTCGCGCTGAAGGCCCTGCGATGACCGGCCCGGTGGGTGACGAGCCGCTCGGCGAACTGGAGGTGGTGCACACCTTCACCGGACCGATGCCGACCGGTGTCAGCATGTCGCACACCGGGCGGATCTTCGTCAACTTCCCCAAGTGGGGCGACGAGGTGCCCGCCACGGTCGTCGAGCTACGCGACGGGGTGGAGGTGCCGTTTCCGAACCAGGGGTGGAACAGCCCGTCGGCCGACGACGACGCCCAGGCGTTCGTGTCGGTGCAGAGCATCGTGGTCGACCCGGCCGACCGGCTGTGGGTGCTCGACACCGGCAGCCCGATGTTCCAGCCGACGAAGCCGGGCGGCCCGAAACTGGTCCGGGTGGACCTGGACAGCGACACGGTCGCCCAGGTGATCACCTTCCCGGCCGACGTGGCGCTGCCCAGCACCTACCTCAACGACGTGCGCTTCGACCTCCGCCGGGGCGAGGCCGGTATCGCCTACATCACCGACTCCTCCGACTCCGGTCCGAACGGCATCATCGTGGTCGACCTGGCCACCGGCCAGTCGTGGCGGCGGCTGCACGAGCACCCGTCGACGAAGGCGGAACCGCTGGAGACGTTCCGACCCGTCGTCGAGGGCCGCCCGTTCTTGGAACGCCCCGCCGACGGCGACCCGAAGCCGGTGAGCATGGGGTGCGACGGCATCGCCATCGCCGCGGACGGCTCCCGCCTCTACTACTGCCCGCTGGCCTCGCGCCGCTGGTACAGCGTCGCCACCGACGCACTCGTCGACCGTATGGTCAGCGACGACGAGGTCGCCGCGACGGTCCGCGACGAGGGCGACAAGGGAGGCGGCTCCGACGGCCTGGAGACCGATGACGCGGGCCGCCTCTACCTCACCTCCTACGAACACGACGCGGTGCTGCGCCGCCGCACCGACGGCGAGTACGAAACCCTCGTCCACGACCCGCGGCTGCTGTGGCCCGACACCATGTCCGTGGCCGCCGACGGGCACCTCTACGTCACCGCCAACCAACTGCACCGCCAGGCCACGTACCAGCGCGGGCAAGACCTGCGGCGCAAGCCGTACGTCCTGTTCCGCACCCGGATCGACGCGGGCCCGGTCCTGCTGCGCTGACTGGTGTCTCGCCCCTTAGTCGGCCACCACGAGGGCCTGCGGTGCGGCGGCCTTCATCCGGGTGCGCAGCCATTTGAGCTGGATTGCCGTCTCGCCCTCGCAGCGCCGCACGACGGCGAGCAGGTCCTCGTCGCGGGCGCCGTAGGCGGCCTGGCCGACGACGGTCCAGGCGATGTCGCACTCGGCGGCCATCAGGTAGAGGTCCTGCAGGTCCCGCAGGAGGCCGATGCCGCCGGTGCGGGTGCCGGAGAACAGCTGGGAGTGCAGCCGGTCGGGTTCGTCGGGGGCGTCCTCGGAGTAGCGGGTGGCGAACGGGTGCAGCTGCTCGGCGTGGGCGTCGCAGCGTTTCGCCTGCTGCTGGCAGAGGTGTTCGATGTCGGGTTCGTCGCCGTGGGCGTCGGCGACCTGCCGGAACGCGTCGGCGAGGTTGACCTGCGCCCGGTGCAGGAGACCGAGGTAGTGGGCGAGGTGCACGGCTCACTCCTTCCCGCTGGTGGCCCGCGCCGTCGGCCCCCCGACGGTCGGTGGCACGCCGGCGTCCGCGAGCGGTGCGCTGCCGCCGACGGTCGGCGCCGGTGAGGGTACGCCCCGACCGTCGGCGAGTTTCGCCACCGCGACGGCCGCCACCTTGAACAGCGGCTGCTTGGACACCGGGTCCCAGGCGGTGATGGTCAGTTCGTTGGCGGCGCGGGGTGTGCGGTCGTCCGGGTCCTGGTCGAAGTAGCCGTAGTGGAACGGCACGAAGACGACGCCGGGGCGGATACCGCTGATGCGGGCGCGGGCCTCGATGCCGCCGCGCGCGGAGGAGATGCCGACGAGGTCGCCCTCGCCGATGCCGAGGCGCGCCGCGTCGCCCGGATGGAGCTCGACCCACACCTCGGGGGCGGCGGCGTTCAACTGCGGCGCGCGGCCGGTCTTGGTGCGGGTGTGGAACTGGTAGACGGTGCGGCCGGTGGTCAGCAGCATCGGATGGTCGTCGTCGGGCACCTCGGGGGAGGGTTGGTAGTCGACGGTGTGCAGGAACGCCCGCCCCTGCGGTTCCTTCGCGCGGTACTCGGGCTCGGTGAACTCCGCTCCGGTGGCGAGGTCGTGGCCGTAGGTCTCGCAGTAGTCGGGGTCGGTGTTGAAACGTCCGTCGGTGTAGAGGCGTTCGGTGCCGTCGGGGTGTTCCTCCGTGCAGGGCCACTGGATGCCGGAGCCGCCGCGCAGCTTCTCGTAGGTGATGCCGGTGTAGTCGCAGGGCCGGCCGCGCGAGCACTCCTTCCATGCCTCGAAGACCTCCTGCGGCCCGGTCCACGGGATCAGCGGCTGACCGTCGCGGTCGCGGAAGCCCATCCGGCGGGCGTAGTCGAGGAAGATGTCGAGGTCCGGACGGGCCTCGCCGGGCGGGTCGACGGCCTTGTCGGAGATGTGCACCGTCCGGTCGACGCTGGTGAACGTGCCGGTCTTCTCGCCCCACGTGGCGGCGGGCAGCACGACGTCGGCCAGTTCGGCGGTCTCGGTCAGGAAGAGGTCCTGCACCACCACGAACAGCTCCCGCTTCGCGAGGATCCGCCGGATGCGCGACAGGTCGGGCAGGGACACGGCGGGGTTGGTGGCGGTGATCCACAGCAGTTTGATCGAGCCCTGCTCGGCGTACCGGAAGATCTGCATGGCGTGCGTCGGCGGCGCCCAGTGCGGGATGGTGTCCACCTCGACGTTCCACAGCCGGGCCAACTCCTCGATGTGCGCGGTGTTCTCCCAGTTGCGCAGGCCCGGCAGGTCGCCGTCGGCGCCGGTCTCCCGGGTGTTCTGCGCCGTGGGCTGCCCGTTCATCTGGTAGATCCCGGCACCGGGACGGCCGATCATGCCCCGGACCAGGTGCAAATTGTTGACGCCGCAGGCCGCCGCGGTGGCCTGGTTCGACTGGTAGAAGCCCTGCAACACCGTCGACAGCAGCCGCCGCGAGGTGCCCAGCAGCTCCGCGGCGCGCTCCACGTCGGCCGCCGGCACGTCACAGATGTCGGCCACCCGGCGCGGCGGGTAGCCGTCGACGACCCGGCACAACTCCTCGAAACCCAGGGTGTGCGCGTCGACGTAGTCGCGGTCGTACCAGCCCCGCCGGATGATCTCGCGGAGCAGGCCGTTCATGAGGGCCACGTTCGTGCCGTTGCGCACGGCCAGGTGCAGGTCGGCCTCCCGGGCGACCGGGGTGGCGCGGGGGTCGACGGCGAGCATCGCCGGTGGGTTCGGCCCGCGTCGCCGGTCCAGCATCCGCATCCACAGCACCGTCTGCGTCTCGGCCACGTTGTGACCCCACAGCGCGATCGCGTCGCAGTGGTCCACATCGGTGTACGAGCCGGGCTGACCGTCGGTGCCGAAACTCGCCTTCATCGCCGCCGCCGCCGTCGCGGTACACAGCCGGGTGTTGCCGTCCATGTGCGGCGTGCCCAGCCCGGCCTTACCGATCACACCGAGCGCGTAGTACTCCTCCAGAAACAGCTGACCGGTGGTGTAGAACCCGAAGTGGCCCCACCCGCCGGGCCCACTGAGGAGTTCCTTCGACCGGGCCACGATGCGGCCCATCGCGGTGTCCCAGTCCGTCTCCACCAGGCGGTCACCGTCGCGCACCAGCGGCCGGGTCAGCCGGTCCGGGCTGTGGTTGGCCTGCCACCCGTACAGGTCCTTCGGGTCGACCCGGCCGCGGTTGATCCGGTCCACCGCCCGGCCGCGTACCCCGACGATCCGCCCGTCGGCCACCGCGATGTCCAACGCGTCGCCGTTGGAGTGCAGCACCGACGCCGACTGCACCCACCGATCCACGTCCGCCTCGGTGCGGTCACCGTCGAGGAACCGGTCCACCCGCACCGGCCACTCCTGCCCCGGCCCGTACGGGGTCCGCTCACCCCACGGGTCGGCGATCCGGTCCACCACGACGCGCTCCCTCCGACGACGTTTGGGATGCCGCCCACAGCGGCATCGGCCGGCCCGACGCCCGCCCGTACAGCCAGTCCACGGCAGTGACCAGCACCACCGCGCCCGCAGCGACGAGCAACTGGGTCGGGGTGGTCAGCAGGCCCAGGCTCACGATCAGTGTGGTCGCACCGGCCGGGGGATGCGGTGCCTTCACCAGCACCAGCACCAGCGCCGTCACCGCCAGCGACCCGGCGGCCGCGACGATCCGCCACCCGCCTACGCCCTCCTGAAGCACCGACGGATTGTCGGTCAGCCCGCAGACCACCAGGAATCCGTACCCGGCCAGCAGAGCCACCCCGTGCCCGATCAGCGTGTTGCGGGGTGACGACTCCGGTGAATCCGGCTTTTCCACGTGCAGCATCACCGCCGGCCCCAGGCTGGGAAACAGCCACGGCTGACCGGTGAGGAGCGCGACCACCCCGGCGATCACCACCGCCAGCGCGCTGCCGGCGAAGGCGTGCACCGACTGCCGGATCCGTGTCATCACACCCCCTTCTTCGTTCCTCGACCGCCATTGACGTCTCCGGAATTCCGGTCGGCACACCTCCCGCCGTCACCGGGGGTCGCCGAAGCCCTCGGTGGCCCGTTCCCGACGCAGGTGTGCCAGGGCCCGCCGGCCCAGGTCGGTGTCCTCCCGGGCGAGGGCGGCGTACATGGCGGCGACCTTCTCGTACGGCTGGGCAGGGGGCAGCAGCGGGATCGCCGGGTCCACGACCGCCTCGACCAGGGTGGGCCGGTCCGCCGACAGGGCCTGATCCCACGCCGCGTTCACCTCGTCCGGTGTACTGACGCGGACGCCACGCAGACCCAGCAACTCCGCCCACTGCGCGTAGGGAGCGTCGGGCAGGCGTTGGGAGTCGACGAAGCGGGGGTCGCCCTCCATCTCGCGCTGCTCCCAGCTGACCTCCGCCAGGTCGCGGTTGTGCAGCACCAGCACCACGAACCTCGGGTCGGCCCAGTCCCGCCAGCGGTGGGCGACGGTGAGCAGTTCGGCCAGGCCGTTCATCTGCATCGCGCCGTCCCCGGCCAGGGCCACCACCGGGCGGTGCGGGGTGGCGAGTTTCGCCGCCAGCCCGTACGGCAGCGCCGAGCCCATGGAGGCCAGGGTGCTGGACAGGTGCGCGTCGACGCCGACGGGCAGCCGCAGGTGTCTGGCGTACCAGTAGGTGACCGAGCCGACGTCGACGGCCACCTGCGCGTTGCCGGGCAGCCGGTCGGTCAGCGCGTGCAGGACGTACTGCCGGTTGAGCGGCTCGGCCTCGGCGGTGGCCCGCTGCCGCGCGATGTCCCGCCACCGGGTCACCTCGCCCTCGACGCGCTGCCGCCAGCTCCGGTCGGTCCCCGGGGCGAGCAGCGGCAGCAAGGCCCGGATGGTGGCGGCGGCGTCGCCGAGCAGCGGCACCTCCACCGGGTAGCGCATGCCCAGCCGCCGCCCGTCGATGTCGATCTGCACCGCCCGGGCCTGCCCGGGTGCGGGGTAGAACTCCGACCAGGGGTCGTTGCTGCCGACGATCAGCAGGGTGTCGCACTCGCTCATCAGGGTGCTGCTGGCGGTGCTGCCCAGATGGCCCATCACCCCGGTGTGCATCGGCAGTGCCTCGTCCAGCACCGGCTTGCCCAGCAGGGACGCGGTGATCCCGGCGCCGAGCGCCTCGGCCAGCTCGACCACCTCGGCGGCGGCGGCGCGGGCGCCCTGCCCGACCAGGATCGCCACCCGCTGCCCCGCGTCGAGCAGGTCGGCGGCGGCCCGCAGGTCGTCGGCGCGGGGACGCAGCTCGGGCACCGGCAGGCCGGGGTTGGTCACCATGATCCCGTGCTCGTGGGCCGTCAGGTCCGGGGCCGGGGCGGTCTGCACGTCGTGCGGCAGGATGACGCAGGTCGGGCTCCGGGTGGCCAGGGCCGTGCGGACCGCCCGGTCCAGGAGCATCGGCAACTGCTCCGGCGCGTACGCGGTCTGCACGAACTGCGCGCACACGTCGCCGTAGAGGCGGACCAGGTCGATCTCCTGCTGGTAGCCGCTGCCCAACACCGACGTCACCTGCTGGCCCACGAGCGCGAGCACCGGCTGGGAGTCCAGCCGGGCGTCGTAGAGACCGTTGAGCAGGTGCACCGCACCCGGCCCCTGCGTGGACAGGCACACCCCCAGCCCGCCGGTGTACTTCGCGTGGCCGCACGCCATGAACGCAGCCGTCTCCTCGTGCCGGGCCTGCACGAACTCCGGCCGACCCGCCCGCCGCAACGCCCCCATCACCCCATCGATCCCGTCACCGGAGTAGCCGAAGACCCGGTCCACCCCCCAGTCCGCCAACCGGGACACCACCAGATCCGACACCGTCGCGTCCGCCACCGCCGCCCCCTCGCCTCAACCCGTCCTGCCCAGCATGAGGCCGTACCCCGAACCGCCTCGTTGTACCGGACAGACCGCATCTCGTTGAGATCCTCGCCTTCCGCCGCCGACCTGTCGGCGGCCCGTCGGCTGACACCCGTCACTCAACGTGGCCTGCGAACAACGGCCACATCGAAGCTCGAAGCTCGTACACCGCTCAACTGGTGTCCGCGGCGAACGTCGTGGGTATGGTGGTCTCCGGGTCAAGACATGTGCCCAGGTCCGCCGACCGCGCCGACGACGCGGGAGGATCCGACTCTCCGATGCACCAGATCGGGAGGCGCCATGTCCATCCTCGAACAGCCGACTCGACACCGTGCGCGGGTCGCCAAACCGATCATGACGCTGAACCTGGACAGCGAAGGGCCGGTACCAGCCATCGCCGTTCGCGGTGAGGTCGACATGAGCACCGCCCATCTCATCGACGAGTTGGCCGCACACGTGATCGCCCGGCGACCCGCCCGGTTGATCCTCGATCTGTCCCGGGTGACCTTCTTCAGCGCGCACGGCATCAGCGCCCTGCTGCGCACGCAGCGTGCCGCCGCGTGCGCCGGGGTCACGCTGACCCTGCGCGATGCCGCCCCGTGCGTCAGCCACCTGCTGGCGGCGACCCGTACCCGATTGAGCAGCACCGTGCCGACGGCGCGAGACGGCCAGGTAGATCCGGTTGGAATGCGCCGGGCGGGGGAATTCAGCCCCGCATGAGGTTCGCGGCTGCGGCAGTGGGCGCAGCTCTGTCGGTGGCGACCACGGCTGGCTGCGGGGCGGTGACCGACCGCGCTGACGCGGCCGCCGCCGTCACCACCCGGATGCTGGACGTCGTCGCGGGGCTCGACGGCACTACCGCCTGCACCCTGCCACCGACACCGGCACCGCGGCTGGAACAGTCCGCCGACAAGCCGTGCACCGAGGCGATCCTGGCCGAGGACCTGCCCGAACCCGGCGCGGTCGTCGCCACTGTACGTGTACGGGCAGCGGGCGCAGGTGCGGCTGAACCGCGACACCGTCTTCCTCGCCGTCTTTCCCGGCGGCTGGCGCGTGGTCGCCGCCTGCGCGGCCCGAGGAGACAAGCCCTAAGACTGCGTGCTGCAGGGAGGGTGAGCCATGCGATTGCAGATCGTGCTGCTATTGAGCCCCAACGCGTGGCGATCACGGTCACGGTGACACCGGTGGTCGGGTCGGCGGCCTGCAGGTCGTGGTGCGCGCGTTCGAGGCGGACCTGGC
The DNA here is from genome assembly GCF_900090245.1 of Micromonospora halophytica. Classification (GTDB taxonomy): domain Bacteria; phylum Actinomycetota; class Actinomycetes; order Mycobacteriales; family Micromonosporaceae; genus Micromonospora; species Micromonospora halophytica. The sequence continues at coordinate 135,241 of NZ_FMDN01000014.1, read as the reverse complement.
GGACGTACCGCATCGGGGTGGTGTCGTGGTGGCGGCGGAACGCGAGTTGCGGAGCGCGCGGGCGCACGCCGGCCGCGGCGGCGATCTGGTCGACGGTGATCGGTTGGTCGGCGTGGTCGTCGACGTAGGCCACGGCTCGGCGTACCGCCCGGAAAGTGACCTCGCCGGCGGCCCGCAGGGCCGTAACGTGTGGGTTTTGGGAACACGGCCAGGGCCGTCGCCGCGAGCAGGTGACGGGTGTCGGCGGTGACCAGTGGGTTGAGCATGGGTATGCGCCAACCATTCCCGTGGCGGTAGGGTGCCGGCTCTGGATAGGCAACAGATGGATCGCCGCATCCGGCTGTTGCCGGGGCGACCCCGCGGGTGCCCTTGGTCGAGCAGTCGGGCAAGGGCACCCGCGTCCAACCGTTCGCCTCCGCGCCGGTCGCCGGGCGGGTCAGGTTCCTGCCCGGTCGTCGTCCTGCCGGGGGAACCGGTGATCGGCGCGGTGGCTTCAGGGGGTGTTGGCGTCGGCGTAGCGCAGGACAGCGCCGATGCCGTGCTCCAGTGGTGCGTCATCGGGTCCAACGAGGACGAGGCCGGCGTCGGTGCCGGCGATGGCGCGCAGCAGGGCGGCGTCGGCGCGTACCCGTTGCGGGTCGGACACGCCGAGGTCGCGCAGGGTCTGTTCGTCGGCCGCGACGAGGGTGGGGTCGTCCGGGCCGATCCAGAGGGTGTCGGTGGACGAGGTGTCGTTGACCAGCAGCACCGTGTCGACCTGCCCGCGCTGCAGTGCCGCCACCACCTCGGCCAGCCCGGTCGGCGCGCTGCCGTCCCCGGCCTGGGCCTGGTAGTGGTCGATGATGTCGCGGGTGTGTCGGTCGGCCACCTCGGCGATGGCCCGTACGGTCACGTCGTCCAGCGCGGTGTTGTCGGCCCCGGCGTGACGTGAGCCGGCGTCGGTGCGAACCGTGCGCTCACGCCAGCGGACGGGCAGCCGCTCCACGAACAGCTGCGCCGCCCGGACGTCTCCGCCGACGACGATCACCTCGGCGCCGATCGACTCGGCGAGATCCACCGAGGCCGCGGCCACGTCACCGGCGTTGCGGTCCCAGGACACCTCGGCCGCCTGCTGGTAACGCCGGTGCGACCAGCCGCCGGCCTGAACCTTGCGCAGCGGGAACGTCTCGCCGCCCTCGACGGTGCGCTGCCGGGGTGCGCCGTCGGCGGTGACTGCGTCGAGGTCGCCGCCGGTGCGGTCGGCGAGCACCCGGACGTGCGGGACCTCCTCGCCGCGCTGGGCGAGCAGCGGCATCACGTGTGGCAGCGGACCGTGATGGGCCTCGTCGCTCGGTGGGGGAGCGGGCAACGGCTCGACCAGCGCGACCTGCCCGGCGCGGGCGAACAGCGCCAGCCCGTACCGGCCGGGCTGGGCGGGCTGGTCACGCACGGCCTGGTCGAGCGCGTCGAGAGTGGCGGGGTCGGCGCCCTGGCCAGCCAGGTCCTCCCGCAATGCTCGCCACCGCAGCCCCACCTCATGGTCGGCGTTCTCGCCGGCGCGGCTGGCGTCCAGGTAGACCGACGTCCACGGGCCGGGCTGGTCGTACAGCGGTCGGAGAAAGCCGAGGTTCATGACAACTCCTTCTCGTCGTGGCTCCCGGACCTCCTACCCCCACATCTCCCGACATCACGTCTCGTCCGTCGGTGCCGGGGTAGCGGGTCGGGACACGGACGCTGCAGAGCTATCCGTCCTTCTCGATCACGAGGTCGACCCACTCGGTGCCTGGACTGTCGTCGCTGCGGCTGCCTCAGCTCGGAGGTGTGCGGTGAAGTGGTCGGGGGCAATGCCGCGCCAGTGGCACCTTCCCGGACGGCGTCCAAACCGTGTCGCCGAGGGCGATCTCGACAACCTCGCCGTCGTAGGACTTTCCAGCCCGCTCGCTCCTGCACGGCCGAGCCGCGTAAGCGAAACCCTGGAACCTGGGTCTCGCACATCGTGTCCGAGGTGCCTGCCGGCCATGGCGGGAGGCTGGGGTCGCCGTGCCCGCGGGGCCGGGAGTGGGGATGGCTGTGTGTGTTCAACCCCGGTCCAGGCAGCGAGGAGTCGGCACGTGGGCGGACCTCCCCGATGCAACAGCGAGGAAGATCGGGAGAACCAGTGAGTGTGATGTCTAGCGAGACGGCCCCGGGAAGTCGGGCCCGATGACGTTGGCCGGACCAGTCGCGTGTCCGAGTCGCTCACAGCTGGTAGGCGAGGTTGATCATCATGCCGGTCTCGGCGTGGTAGATGTTGTGGCAGTGGGTCATCCACTGTCCGGGGTTGTCCGCGTCGAGGTCGACGGTGACGGTCTGGCGCGGGGTCACGATGACGGTGTCCTTGCGGGGGCCGCCGTCGCGGAGGGCGAAGGTGTGCCCGTGCACGTGCATGGGGTGGAACATCATCGTCTGGTTGGTCATCCGCAGCCGTACCCGTTCGCCCTCCCGCACCAGGAGCGGCTCGGCGTCGCTGAAGGTCTTGCCGTTGATGGTCCAGCGGTAGGGCATCATGCCGCCGCCGAGGACCAGGTCGTGGGTCCGGTCCGGGGCGCGCTGGGGCAGCCGTACGCTGTCGGCGGCCCGCAGCTGATTGGTGAGGATGACGCGCCGGTCGAGTTCGGCCGGGCGCACCTGGGCCGCCGGTGGCCTGCCGCCTCCGGTCCGGACCACCGCGAGCGCCTGCCCCGTCTTGCCCTCGGCGACCGCGACCAGGGGGAACACCCCGTCGGCGACGACGACCTCGACGTCGACGCGTTCCCCCATCCCGACGACCAGTGCGTCGGTGACGTCCGGGACGACCGGGAACCCGTCGCTGTGCGTGACGGTGAGCCGGTGCCCGCCCAGCGCCACCCGGAACGCGGTGTCGGAGGCGGCGTTGACCAGCCGGATGCGTACTCGCTGGCGGGGCCGGGCGGTGAGCGTGACGGGAGCGGACGGCGCCCGACCGTTGATCAGGTAGTGCGGGTAGTCGACGTCGCCCGCGCCGCCGAGCAGCGGCGACATCATGGTCTCCATCTCGCCGCCACCCATCGGCATCCCGGCGCCGTGGTTCATGCCGGGCATGCCGTGCCCGCCGTGCATGCCGCTAATGTCCGCGCCGAGGGCGGCCAGGACGTCGTCCGGCGTGCGCCCGGTGCCGTCGACCCAGTCGTCGAGGACGATGATCCATTCCTGGTCGTAGCGGCCCGCGTCGTTCGGGTCGTCCACGATCAGGACGCCGTGGAGCGCCCGGTCGAGTTGCACGCCGGAGTGCGGGTGATAGAAGTAGGTTCCCGGGTCGGGCAGGGTGAACTCGTAGGTGAAACGCCCGCCCGCGCCGATCGGGTCCTGGGTGACGCCGGGGACGCCGTCCATGTCGTTGCGCAGCGCGACGCCGTGCCAGTGCACGCTGGTGTCCGTGGGTAGATCGTTGACCACGTCGACGCGGAGCCGGTCGCCGGCCTTCGCCCTGATCAGCGGGCCGGGGGCGGCCTCGGCGTAGCTCCAGGTGTCGACCGTCACGCCACCGAGATCCAGGGTCACCGGGCGGGGGTTGAGGGTGGCGCGGACGGTGGCGGCGCCGGGTCGGCGCCGGGCCAGTTCAGCGCGGCGGATGGCCTCGGCGTGAGGGTCGATCAGTTTCGGGGCGGCGCGTTCGGCGGCGACGGCAACGACGCCGGCGGTGCCGGCGAGACCGACGGCGCCGGCGGTCCCGGCGAGCAGGTGGCGGCGGGTGAGCAGCAGTGCCATGGAGACTCCTTCGGTGTCCGCTACCAGCGTGATCAACCGCCGGCCCGGCGTGTAGGGATCGGGCCGCATCTTCAGAGAATCTTCATGGCCCCCGATGGGGTCGTTCCGCCGGCTTCGCGCCATGGTTGAGGGGGACGAGAGGTCACCCTGAAGCCGCACCGGGGGGCACTCCGGTCGGGTGGGTCAACGACGAGGAAGTGGACGTAGCCGATGAGCAGGACGTCGCAGCCGACGCGACCGCGCAGCAGGCCCGGATCCGGGCGCAAGACGCAGGGTCGCGGTGCGCCGGCCGCACCGACGCGGAAGATCGTCATCGCGGCGCTGGCCGGCCTGGCCGTCCTCACCAGCGTGGTGGTGTTCGCCCTACGCGGGCAGGGATCTTCGGACGACCACACGGCTGGTGCCGGACACGAGGGGTTCGGGCACGTCCACGGGATCGCGGTCGACCCGGGCAGCGGTGCCCTGCACGTCGCCACGCACGTCGGGCTGTTCCGCATCGACGATCCGCGGACCGCCGTACGCGTGTCGAAGGACGACCTGGACCTGATGGGCTTCACCGTGGTCGGCCCCCGGCATTTCCTGGCCTCCGGCCACTCCGCGCATGGCCCGGCCAACGTGGGCCTGATCGAGTCGACCGACGGTGGCGCGACCTGGCGGGAGAAGTCACTCTCCGGTGCGGCGGACTTCCACGGGCTCCAGGTCGCCCACGGCTCGGTCTACGGCTACAACTCGACCGACGGCGCGTTCATGGTCAGCGCCGACCAGCGGAGCTGGGAGCAACGTTCCCGGACGGCGATCGGCGCGTTCGCGGTCAGCCCGATCGACGGCGGGACCGTCCTCGCCGTCGGACGCGACGGCCTGCAGCGTTCCACCGACGGCGGTCGTAGCTGGCAGCCGGTTCCCGACGCCCCCGCTGTCGGCCTGCTGACCTGGGACCGCACCGGCGTGTGGACGGTCTCCCGGAACGGAGCGGTCTGGTCGTCGACCGACGGCGGGGGGCAGTGGCAGCGGCGCGGCGTCGTGCCGGGTGAGCCGCACAGCTTCGCCGTGCAGGACGGCACCCTCTTCGCCGCCCTCAGCGGTGACCGGGTCGTCGCCAGCACCGACGGCGGTGCCACCTGGACCGATCGGTACGCGCCGGAGTGAGGAGCACGGCCGCGAGGGGTCAGGGCATGAGTGGACGGGTGCTGGTCGTCGACGACGAGCGGAGCCTCGCCAAGGTCGTGGCGAGCTACCTCGAGCGTGACGGCTACCAGGTGCGCTGTGTCTTCGACGGCCCGGCGGCGCTGGACGCCGCCCGGGAGGACGAGCCCGACGTCGTCGTCCTGGACCTGATGCTGCCCGGCCTCGACGGTGTGGAGGTGTGCCGGCGACTGCGGTCGTTCAGCGACTGCTACGTCATCATGCTGACCGCCCGCACCGAGGAGGCCGACAAGCTGACCGGCCTCGGTGTCGGGGCCGACGACTACCTCACCAAGCCGTTCAGCCCCCGCGAACTGGTTGCCCGGGTCGCAGCGATGCTGCGTCGCCCACGGGAGCGACGCGCCCGACCGGAGGCCCCGCCGCGCCGGTTCGGTCCACTGGAGGTCGACGTGGCCGCGCGGGAGGTTCGCCTGGACGGAGCCCCGGTGCCGCTCACCCGCACCGAGTTCGACCTGCTGGCGGTCCTGTCCGCCCGGGCGAACGTCGCGCTGAGCCGCGCTCAGCTGATCAGCGCGGTGTGGGGGGACGGGTGGGTGGGCGACGAGCACCTGGTCGACGTGCACATCGGACATCTGCGCCGCAAGCTCGACGACGATCCCGCCCGCCCCCGGTTCATTCGCACGGTGCGGGGCGTCGGCTACCGGATGGGACCGCAGTCGTGAACCTCCGGCGGGTCAACCTCGCGGTGCGGCTCTTCACCGCACAGGTGCTCGTGCTTGCCGTGGGCGGGCTGACCCTGGGGCTGGTCGCCGTCGCAGTAGGGCCCCGGATCTTCCATGACCACCTGGGTCAGGTCGGCGGGGAGGTCAGTGCCGAGGCGACCCGGCACGTCGAGCAGGCGTACGCCTCGGCGAACGCGCTCGCGCTCGGTGTCGGTCTGCTCGCCGCGCTGGTTGCGGCGCTGGCGGCCAGCGCGTACGCCACGCGGCGGATCGCCCGCCCGCTCGCGCACTTCGCACACGCCTCGGCCAACCTCGCGGACGGACGCTACGAGGTCCGCATGGCCGACCCCGGCCTCGGGGACGAGCTCAAGACCCTCGCCGTCTCCTTCAACACCCTGGCGGAACGCCTGGAGACCGTCGAAGCGACCCGGCGACGGCTGCTCGCCGACCTCGGCCACGAACTGCGCACCCCGCTCGCCACCATCGAGGCCTACCTCGAAGCGGCTGAGGACGGCGTCGCCGTCGACGACGAAGACCTCCAGTCGGTGCTGCGCGTCCAGACCGCGCGGCTGCACCGCCTCGCCGACGACATCGCCGCGGTCTCCCGCGCCGAGACGCATCAGCTCGACCTGCACCCGGTACGAACGGCCCCGGCGGACCTGGTCCGGGACGCCGTGGCCGCAGCGCGGCCCCGCTACGCCGGCAAGGGCGTGACCCTGCGCAGCGACCTTCGCCCGTCCCCGCAGGTCGACGTCGATCCGCAGCGGATGGGGCAGGTGCTCGGCAACCTGCTGGACAACGCGCTACGGCACACACCCGCGGGCGGGACAGTGACGGTACACGTGACCGGCGGTGCCAGGGGTGTGGAGCTGGCGGTGGCCGACACCGGTCCCGGCATCCCGGCGCAGCACCTCCCGCACGTCTTCGAACGCTTCTACCGGGTCGACACCGCCCGGGACCGGGGCAACGGCGGATCCGGGATCGGGCTCGCCATCGTACGAGCCGTGGTCAGCGCCCACGGGGGTCGGGTACGGGCGGAGAACGTCCCGGGCGGTGGCGCGATGGTCACGGTGGTCCTGCCGGCGGCGGGACAGGCGCAGGTCTGACCGGACGAAGCGGCCCCTGGCGACGTGCGCCGGGGGCCGCTTCGGTGCCCGGTCGGGTCAGGCGGAGTAACCGCGTGAGGCGGCCCAGTTCGCCAGTTCCTCGACGTCCATCCAGTAGGTACCGTCACCCACCGGCTGCCACGGGTCGGCGATCTTCACCTTTTCACCGTCACCCTCGTAGGCGACCACGGTCAGGTAGTGGCCCGGGAACGACCGCTCGACACCGTCGAGGTCGGTACCGGCGCCGATGACGTTGACCACGGCAACCCGCTCGTCGTCGACGGCGGCCTTCAGGTCGGCCTTCATCCGCTGCACCTGCTCCGGCGTGACCGAATCGGTCGGCAGCTCACCTGCCTGGTAGACCTCGGAGCCGAGCTCCTCGTTCAGCACACGGGTGATGTCGAAGACCGACGACGTACCGGCCTCGGTGGTGCCCAGCTTCTCGGCCAGCTCGTCCTGGCTCGGGACCTCGCCCTGCGCGCTCAGCGCGATCCGCGTCGACGCCGGCCCGCAGTAGTAGAAGTTCGGCTGCGCCTCGAACGCGTAGTCGCCCACGCGCTTGTCCGCGCCGTCCCTGGCCCTGTCGGCCTGGACAGTGCTCGACGGGGTGCTCGCCTGCGGTGCCGCCGCTTCGGCGGCGACGGCCGGGCCGGCGGCGAGAGTACCGGCGAACGCCAGACCGGCGACGCCGAGAGCGCTCGTGCGAACAATCCCGGTGGTCACATTTTCGGGAAGCCAACGAGTGAACGTAGTCATGGGTATTCGCCTCTCATCCGGGGGTGAGCGGCGCGCGACCTACACGAGGGCGCACCACTGATGGGATGTCAACCGGAGACAAGACCCGGGGAGTCGCCCTCACCCGGGCATCGCAGATGTAACGACGTCGGGAGAACCCGCATTCCGCCGGCAGCCTTTTCCTCGGCGAGCACCGGGCCCGGTCGAGTCCCGGTCTCAACCTTCCCGATCAGCGGGACATTCCGGGAACCAGGCTGTTCGCACCAGCGGACATTGTCGGCGGAAACACGCCAGTGAGGCATCCTCGCCCGGGTCCGCTTTCCCTTCGCTCCGCGCCGTTTCGGGTCATTCGGCGGCGGCAGCCGCCGGAATTCTCGTAACGTCGCGAGTGTGACGGGCATGTTGCGAGGTCATGGAGGCGTCCGATGATGTGGGACGGCGCGATGGCGGGCTGGATGATCGTCTGGTCGATCCTGATCCTGGCCGGCTTGGTGGCAATCATCATGCTCGCCGTACGGACGTTCTCCGGCGGCCCCGAAGGGCGAACCGGTGGACGGACCTCGGCCCGCCGGATCCTCGACGAACGCTACGCGCGCGGCGAGATCAGCGACGAGGAGTACCGCCAGCGCCGGCAGACGCTGGAGTAGACGTACCACCCGGCTGAGCGCGAGGACGACCTGCCCTGGAACGACCCTCCCGTGAGGCGGCTGGGAAACGCCACGATGATCGTCGGCAGGCTCCGTCAGGACTGCGGATCCCGGCCGGGCGGTGCTCACTTCACAGGGACGGTGATCGTCTGCCCGCTGCTGATGGTCGTCGGGGGATGACCGGCGACCCGTACGGTGACCGGTCGTGCGTTGCAGGGTGACGCGGCCAGGGTGAGGTCGTGCCGGGTGACGGTGAGGTGCAGTTGGTGGCTGCGGTAGGTGAGCAGCGTGTGGAGGCTGACCATTTCCTGCGGCAGCCGTGGGTTGAGCCACAGGGCGTCGTGGCGGGTCTCCAGACCGAGGTAGCCGCGTTCGGCCAGGTCGAGGGTGCCGGCCATGGCACCCAGGTGGATGCCCTCGCGGGTGGTGCCGCCCTGGGTGTCGCTGATGTCGGCAGACAGTGCCTCGGTGAAGAACCGCCAGGAGGCCGCGCGGTCGGTGCGCGCCTGCACCCACGCGTACACGACGCGGCAGAGGGTGGATCCGTGGCTGATTCGCTCGACGTAGTACTCCACCGTTCGCCGCAGTGCCTGCCGCGGCCACCGGTAGCCGAGGCCGGCGAGCAGATCGCGCAGTTCTTCGGCGGAGAGCAGGTAGAGCAGCATGAGCACGTCCGCCTGCTTGCCGATCTGGTAGCGGTTGGGTGAGTCGCCCTCGGCGGCGAGGATGAGATCGAGGCGGCCGATGTTGCCGTACCGGGCGGTGTAGCCCGGGAGGTCGAACTCGGCCAGGTCGGCGTACCCGTCGAACTGGCTGATGATCTGCCGGCCGTGGAACGGCACGTACATGCGGGTGGTGATGTCCCGCCAGCGGCCCAGTTCCTCCGTCGCGACGCTGAGCGCGTCGGCCGGATTGCCGCCGTCGTGACAGCCGAGCAGGTCGACCACCTCGAGGACGCGGTGCAACAGCCACACGGTCATCACGTTGGTGTAGGCGTTGTTGGCGAGCCCCGGCGTATCGGCGTCGGGGTAGCCGTCGTGGAACTCGTCCGGGCCCATCACCCCCGTGATCCCGTACCGTCCGGTGCCGGGGTCTTCCTCGGCCAGGTCGGCGAAGAAGCGGGCGATCTCCACCATCAACTCCGCGCCGTACGTACGCAGGAAGTCCAGATCACTGGTGGACTGGTAGTACTGCCACACCGAGTAGGCGATCGCCAGGCCGACGTGCCGTTGAAGCGCCGAGTGGTCCGGCATCCACTGGTCGCTGCGCGTGTTGAACAGCTCCGTCGGGGTCTCCTCGCGGCCGTCGCTGCCCGACTGCCAGGGGAACATCGCCCCCGGGCGGCCCACTGCCGCCGCGGCGATCCGGGCCGCGTCGAGCCGCCGCCACCGGTAGAGCAGCAGGGCGCGGCTGACCTCGGGCAGATGCAGCACGAGCACGCGGTGCACGAAAACCTCGTCCCAGAAGACGTGGCCCCGGTAGCCCTCCCCGTGCAGGCCGCGCGCGCCGACGCCCGCGTCCAGGTCCACCAGGTTCGGCGAGGTGGCGGTGAGCAGGTGATAGGTGTGCAGGTTGAGCGCCAACGCCGGCGTGCCGCCGTCGGCGCGCAGTTCGACGTGGCTGCGTTCCCACAGCCGCCGCCAGGCGTGCACGTGGGTGGTGAGCAGGTCGTCGAAGGAGGCCGCTCGGGCCACCGCCTGCCGTGCGGCCGTGGCCGGTTCGGTTACCGCCCGGTCCCGGGAGGTGTAGCAGGCCACCGTCTTCTCCACCCGCACCGGCTGGCCCTCGCAGACGGGAACCGTAAAGGTCTCCGCGGGTCGCCCGGTGGTCATGTCGACCTGGCGTTGCACGTCGGCCTGCGCGTCGGGCACCAGTACCCGGGTACGCGCGGCAAACGCGACGTCGATCCCGGACTGGCTCGTGCGTACCCGCAACCACAGCCCGACCGGGTCGTCGGGTCCCTGCCCGGCCGGCTGCAGGTGTCGGCCGGCCAGGGGCGCGTACCCGGCGACCTGACGGTTGGTGACCTGCCCGTCCAGGGCCGAACACACGTGCAGCGTGCCTGACCAGTTCTCGGCGACGAAGGTCGTCTGAATGGCAGCCAGATGCGGAGCGGCCATCGACACCAGGGTCGTCGACACGACCGTCGTCGCCCGGCCGTCACCGTCGACGTACCGGTAGCGGCGGTGGAGTACGCCGGCGCGAAGGTCCAGGCTCTGCCGGTACTCGCTGATCACCGGCCCGTCCGGGCTCACCCACCGGTCCTGGTCGACGCCCCATCGCAGCACCAGCCAGTTGGGGAGGTTGACCAGGCTCTCGTCCTCGTGGACGTGGCCGTGGACGCGGGTGCACAGCCGGTTGAACACGCCGGCGGCGTAGGTGCCCGGGTAGTGGCCCGGCCCGGTGTCGGCCTCCGGGGCGGCTCCCCGGGTGGCCAGGTAGCCGTTACCGACCGTGCACAGGGCCTCCCGGATCCCCTCGCCGTCCGGATCCACACCGGCGTAGTCGAGCAACCATCCGGCGTGCCCCACACTCGCCTCGGTTGTCCGGCTGGTCTGCCACCAGCGGTGCCGCGCCGCATCCTCGTCGATGGCGGCGGCCCTCAGACTCGTGAGAACCAGGTCGGCGCCGTGCCGAGACAGCTCCGCCGTTGCCCCGCCGTCCCGGTCCAGGCCGATGACCAGACCGAACCCGGCCGCGCGGGCGGCCAGCACACCCGCCTTCGTGGCGTCGACGACCGCGGCCCGCGCGGGATGCACCCCCAGCGTCCCCGCTGCGAGCAGCAGCGTGGCCGGCTCCGGGCAGGCCCTCTTCGGCTGCCTCGTGTCGTCGGCGTCAACGACGGCGGTGAACAGTTCCTCAAGCCCGCCAGCCCTCAGTGCCTCCCGGCAGCGTTGGTGAGTGACCACCACAGCCGTGGACAACCCGAGATCACGGAGGCGTTCGACCAGCTCAACCGTGTCCGGAGAGGGCGTCGCGTCCGGAGCCACGTCCCGCAGCACCACGTCGAGGTCGAACAACACCGCGTCGAGCCGTTCGAGCGGCAGACGGACCGCCGCCGGCAGGACCTCCCGGGGCTCGCTGCCGCTATTCACCTGCACAGTTGGTGGGGCGCGACCGAACATTCGGTGCGGGTACCCTGAAACTGGGCACCAATGCCCCTGTCGCCGAACCGCACGACCTGGCGTACCGCCGGCAGGCGGCATCGGCCACGGATCCGCACTATGGGCCGCTGACCGCCGTCCACACCATTCCCCCGGCGAGGCCCAGCGCGAGGCTGACGGCGGCTGCCGTGACGGCGGTGCGGGAGGCCCACCGTCCTACGGCAGAGCTTCTCTCCGCCGGGTGCCCGCCCGGCTCCGGTCGCCGGTAGGTGGGGACGATCCATCGCAGGTAGTAGAAGAGGCTGATCAGGGTGTTGGCGAACACGACGACGGCGAGCCAGCCGTGGCCGCCGTCCCAGGCGGCCGTCGCGGTGGTGAGCTTACCGATGAACACCACGGTGGGTGGCGTACCGACGAGGCCGAGCAGTGCCACCACCAGGGCGGCGGCCAGCCAGGGAGCCTGGGCCGCCAGGCCCCGGTAGTCGGCGAGGTCGCGGCGGTCGGGCAGGGCGGCGGTGACGGCGAAGGCTGCGATGTTGGTTACCGTGTAGCCGGCGAGGTACAGCAGCAGTGACGGCAGGGCCAGGTCGCTGCGGCCGGCCACCACCACGGGAACGAGCAGGAACCCGACCTGGCTGACGGTGGACCAGCCGAGTAGCCGGCGCGGATCGGACTGCCAGTACGCCGCCAGGTTTCCCCACGTCATGCTCGCTACCGCCACGGTGGCCACCAGCACCGGCCAGGGCACCGTGTCGGGCAGGACACCGACCAGGCGGTAGATCGCGACCAGCGCCCCGATCTTGGGCACTGTGGTCAGGAACGTCGCGGCCGTGGCGTTGGCGCCCTGTGCCGCGTCCGGCACCCAGAAGTGGCCGGGTACCCCGCCCGCCTTGAACACCAACCCCGCCACCAGCGCGACGGCCGCTGCGGTCACCGCCCCGGGCGGCGCGTCGGCGAGCCGGGCGGTGAGGTCGGCGTAGCCGGTGCTGCCGGTCAGTCCGGACAGGACCGTCACGCCGAGCAGGAGCAGGATGCCGAGCAGCGCCCCCAACAGGTAGGTCTTGACGGCTGCCTCGGCGCCGGCGGCGGTCGACACGATCCCGATGAGTCCGTACAGCGGAATGGTGGCCAGCAGGAACCCCACGGCGAGGACCAGGAGGTCGTCCGCGCCGGCGAGCAGCACGGTTCCGGCGGTGCCGAACAGCAGCAGGGCGCAGATCTCGCTCTCCCGTGCCGCACCGGCGATCTCGTCGGCGGCCAGGACGAGCACCAGCAGCGTGCCGACGGCCGCGATGATCCGGGCGGCGCCGGTGGCGGTGTCGACGGTGAAACTGTCGTCGAAGGCGGTCCGGGTCGGCCCTGCCAACCCCACCGCGGCGGTGCCGACGACGGCGACGAGGACGACGGCGGTGAGCACCCGGATGATCCACTGCCGGTGCCGGGGGACGAACGAGCCGCCGAGCAGCGCGGTGAGCGCTCCGACGACCAGCAGCATCTCGGGCAGCAGCAGCAACGGCCGCATCATGTCCGTCTGCACCGGCTATCTCCCGACGAGGTCGATGACGGTGGCGGAGGCGGGTTCGATGACGTCGAGCAGCGGACGCGGCAGGACCCCGAACAGCAGGGAGAGCAGCAGCAGTGGCCCCACCGACCAGACCTCGGCGGGACGCAGGTCGGTGAAGCCGACCGCACGCCCGCGGGTGTCGCCGGCGAGGAGGCCCTGCAGCGCGCGCAGGAACAGCGCGGCGGTGACCAGGATGCCGAGGATCGCCACCGCGGTCACCGGGGCGGCGGCCACGCTGCCGGTGAAGATCTGGAACTCGGCGATGAAGCCGGTGAACGCCGGCAGGCCCAGGGAGGCGAACGCGCCGACGGCGAACACGGCCGCGAACCTCGGTGCCGGGGCGGCGAGTCCGCCGTACTCGCGCATCTCGTAGCTGCCGGCGCGGTCGCGCAGGACGCCGGTGAGCAGGAACAGCGCCGCGGTGATCAGGCCGTGGCTGACCATCTGGTAGACCGCACCGGTCACCGCGATGCTGCGGGCCGCTGCGGTGTCACCGGCCACCAGACCGGCCACGCCGACGGCGAGGACGATGTAGCCCATGTGGTTGACCGACGTGTAGGCGATCATCCGTTTGACGTTGGTCTGGGCCAGCGCCACCAGCGCGCCGTAGAGCACCGACACCACGCCGACCACGACGATCACCCAGGCCCAGGCCCGCCACGCCTGCGGCAGCATCGGCATCGCGATGCGGACGAAGCCGTAGGTGCCCATCTTCAGCAGCACCCCGGCCAGCACCGCCGAGCCGACGGAGGGGGCGTCGGTGTGCGCCGGTGGCAGCCAGGTGTGAAAGGGGACGGTAGGGGTCTTCACCGCAAGCCCGACCAGGATCGCGGCGAGCACCAGCCCGCCTGCGAGGGGCCGGCCAGCCAGCGGTGTGGCGGCGGCGAGCGCCGGCATGTCGAAGGTGTGCGGTTCGGCGGCGACGTAGAGGCCGATGAACCCGACCAGCAGCGCCAGTGAGCCGAGGAAGGTGTAGAGGAAGAACTTCATCGCCGAGCGGCCCGGGTTTCCGTGGCCCCATCCGGCGATGACGAAGTACATACCGACGATGGACAGGTCGAAGAAGACGAAGAACAGGATCAGGTCGGCGGCGAGGAACAGACCGAGGCTGACGCTGTGCAGGAACAGGAACAGCGCGGCCTGGGCGCGGGGACGGCGCCGGTTGCGCAGGGCGTACACCGCGCAGGCGAGGAAGATGACCCCGGTCATCGCGATCAGCGGCAGGGACAGGCCGTCGACGCCGAGGTGGTAACTGCTGTTCACGCCCGGGATCCAGGGCACCTGCTCCTCGAACGCCAGGCCCCCCGGCGGCGGGGTCTCGTAGCGCAGCCACAGCCCGATGATCAGCGCGAGGTCGACGGCGGTGACGGCCACCCACGTCCAGCGGGCCGTCCGGTCGCCCAGCCGCGGAAGCGCGGCCAGGGCCAGACCGGCAACCAGAGGCAGGAAAATGATCACGCTGAGCACGGCTCACCCCAACGCCACGAGAAGGACGACGCCGAGGACGAGCACCACGACGGCTTGCAGGTAGTACTGGTGCAGTTGGCCGGTCTGCGGCCGGCGGGCCAGCCGGCCCAGCCGGCGCACCGTGGCGGCGAGGTGTTCCACCGCCGCGTCCAGCCAGCGGTCGTCGGCTCGTCCCGCGCGCTGCGCGACCCGCAGCGTACCGGCGGCGCCGCGCTCCACGGCCCGGTCGACGACCCGGTCGTCGAACCCGCCCGCGCGGCGACTGACCGCCAGCGCGGCTCGGGCGGCACCGGTGACACCCCGGTCCACGATCCGGTCGTCGAACCGCGCCAGGGCGTTCGCACAGCGCAGCGTGGGACGCACCACCAGCGCCGATGCGGCCGCCGGCAACCCCAGCCAGCGCAACGCCCAGCGCGGCTCCGGCACCCGCCGACGGACGACCACGATCAGCAGGACCACGAGGGCGATCGCCGCCGACACGACCAGCTCCCAGGCCGGCGTGTGGGCGCCGCCGGGCTCGCCGACGGCCCGGGAGACGGCGGCGACGAGCGGCGGGAGAGCCAGCAGACCGGCGCACGCGGCGCCCACCGCCAGCGGTAGCAGCGGTGCCTGTTGCCGCACCGTGACCCGCCGGGTGCCCCGCTCCTCCTCGTCGAAGTGTGCCTCCACCTCGGCGCGGCGGTCGGCAGGTACCCGCAGCCAGATCACGACGAGGATCTTCGCGGCGTAGGCGGCGGACAACGCCGACGCCACGAGACCCGCCGCGTACAGCCACGGCGACTGCTCGGCGACGGCGGTGAGTACGGCGTCCTTGGTCGCCCACAGTGACAGCGGTGCGATTCCCGCGAGAGCCAGCGCCCCGATCGTGGCCGACCAGCCGACCAGCCGCCACCGCTTGGCGACGCCGCGCAGGCCGGTGAGCCGCTTGGTGCCCAGCGCGGTCAGCCATACGCCGGCGGCCAGGAACAGCAGGGCCTTGGTCGCGGCGTGCGCGACCAGGTGCGCCGCCCCGCCGGTCACCGTCGCGGCGCCGGCGGCCATCACGACGAAGCCGAGTTGGGCGGCGGTGGAGGCGGCCAGCAGCTGCTTGAGGTCCCGCTGCGCCAGGGCCACCGCGGAGAGCAGCAGCGCGGTCGCGGCACCCAGCCCGATGGTCACCGGTCCCGCCCATCCGCTGGCGGCCAGCAGTGGCTCGACCCGCAGCAGCAGGTAGCCGCCCATCGCCACCATCGCCGCGGAGTGCAGCAGTGCGCTCACCGTGCTCGGGCCCGCCATCGCCCGGGAGAGCCAGAACGAGAACGGCAGCTGGGCGGCCTTGCCCAGCGCGGCGACGAGGATGCCGGCGGTGATCACGTTCCGCCACCCCGGGCTGCTGGCCGGCAGGTCCGCCAGGGCCAGGCCGGCGCCGCCGGCGAGCGCCGCCCCGGCTGCCAGGTAGAGGCCCAGGTCCGCGGCGCGGGTGGTGAGGAAGGCGGTCAGACCGGCCGACACCCGGTCGTCGTCGCGCCACTGGAAGCCGATCAACGCGTACGACGCGGCGCCCATGATCTCCCACGCCATCAGCAGCGTCGGCAGGGTCGCCGCCGTCGCTGTCGCGGCGACGGCTGCGGCGAAGACCAACATCAGGCCGTGGAACCGGGCTGTCGACGTCCGGATCTCGCCCGTCGCGGCGAGCAGCACCAGCAGGGTCACCACGGTGAGCATCGGCAGGATCAGGGCGGCGAGCCCGTCGACGGTCAGCGCGACGTCGGTGCCGGCCACGAAGGGCACCGCGACGGCCGGGCGGGCCGCTGCCACCACGGCCGACAGGCCCACCATGACGGCGGCGGTCGACGCCGAGACCGGTACGGCGACCCGGTCCGCCCTCGCGACGGCGGCCAGGACAGCGCCCACGCCTGCCGGCAGCAACACCAGCAGCCACAGGCACACCTGTGCGAACTCGTTCATCCGGACAGGTCCGCAGCCATGTCGGTCATGTCGGCCCGGCGTACCCGGTGCAGCAGGGTGGCCACGGCGAAGCCCATTGCCATCTCCACGGTCATCGCCGCGATGATCACCAACAGCAGCACCTGGCCGGACGGGTCCGGGGCGAGAAACCACCAGAAGCCGGCGGCGGCCAGGATGAGACCGTTGAGCATCAACTCCAGGCCCATCATCACCATCACCACGACCTGCTGGGACAGCGCGCCGTACAGGCCGACACTGAACAGGGCCGCCGCGACGAGCAGCACGGTCTGCAGGGTCATCGGCCGACGCCTCCCGGTTGCGGGTCGTTTGCGGGGCGCCGGCGCAGGTCGTCACCGAAGCGGTCGTAGCGGGTGCGGTGTGCCGCCAGCACCACGCCGGCCACGATGGTGACCGCCATGACCACCCCGACGACGACCATGACCAGCATCTTCGGGCCCATCAGCTCCTCACCCAGCGCCGCGGTCACGTCCTCGGCGGGTGCCCCGCGGCGGGCCGGCCACGGGACGAGCAGCACCCCGGCGGCCAACACGACGAACACGCCGACGGAGGCGGCCACGGCGTGCCGCTTGTCGTGCACCATGCTCATCGGCATCAGCGCCGGATTCATGCCCATGAACATCACCATGTAGACGGCCATCACGGCCATCTCCATCACCATCATCAGGATCGTCACCACGCCGACGTAGTTCTGCTGCAACAGCAGCACCTGCACACCGACGGCGATGAACGACAGCGCGAGCGCATAGCTCGCCCGCGCCATCGAGTTCACCCAGAAGACGGCGGCGCCGGCCAGCACGGCGACGACGGCGAGCGCCCAGAACGCGATGTGCGTGACCACGCCTCAGCCCTTCCCCACCGCGATGGCGGCGACGACCAGGTCCTGCACCAGCACGGCCGGCAGCAGCACCACCCACCCGAACTCCATGAACAGATCCGGCCGAAGAACGGACAGCCGACGACGCAGCCACACGAACACGGCGAGCACGGCAACGGTCTTCAGCAGCACCCACGCCCAGCCAGGCAGCAGCGGACCGGCTCCACCGCCGAGGAACATCGGCACCGCGAACGCCGCCCCGGCGGCCAGCAGCGCATACCGTCCCCCGGTGAAGAGCAGCCGGTCGACGCCGGACAGCTCGGCGGTGACACCACCGGCGATGTCCGCGCCGAGGGCCGGCGAGAACGGCCCCCAGACAGCGATCGCCACCGCGCCGAGGCAGTACGCGAGGAACGCCACCGGCATCCACACCACGAACCACAGGCCGTCCTGCGCCGCGGCGACCGTCCCGACGTTCAAACTCGACGCGGCCACCGCCGGCGCCACCAACGCGAACATCAGCGGCAGTTCGTAGGCCAGTCCGTGCGCCAGGAAGCGGTAGCCGCCGACCAGGGAATGCGCCGAGTTGGCCCCCCAGCCGGTCAGCCACACGAACGCCCACGCCAGCACGTCCATCGCGTTGAACCACACCACCCCGACATCGAGGTCGAACAACGTCCACCTGCCCAGCGGCACCACCGTGACGATCATCAGCGACATCACGAGCAGTCCGGCGCCGCCGATGCGCCACAGCAGGTGATCAGCGGCGACGGTGCTGCGGCGCCGTTGCCGCAGCAGCCGGGCCACCTCCCACACCGGCGTACCCAGCCCGGATGAGCGGGCACCCGCGGCACGGGCGGTCAGGACTCCGTCGAACACCGCAGCGGCGGTCGTGAGCAGGCCGAGAAGCCCGGCCGCGGCGACCGCCCAGCCTGCGGGAACCGTCGTCACCGGATCAGACACGGTTGACCTCGCCCTGCACGGTCAGGGCATCGAGGTCGAGACTGGCCACGACCAGCCGTGCGGTGGCAAGGTCCAGACCGCGCACGACGTCGGCGATGCCGTCAACGGCTGTGGTGTGCCTGCCGCACGCGTCCGGCTCAGCCGCGGTCGCCGCGAGGCTGTGCGCGGCCCTGTCCAGCATGGTCAGCAACCGATCGTGGGTGTCTCCGCGCAGGTGCGCGGGTAGCCGATGACGGGCGAGGTCACGATCGGTCAGAAACCGCAGCCGCCGCAGCGACCAGCGCAGCAGCCACGACCGGCGCACCGAGCGACGGAGCCGGTCCAGTTCGGCTGCGGCCCGGTCGGCATCTCGGTCGGTCAGCAGCGAGTCGCGGATGTGACGGACGCGGGACGCCGCGTCCGTCGACCCGGCGAGCGCCAGCAGGTTCCTGACGTTGTCGCATCGTCGGGCCGCCTGACGGAGTGGGTCCGGTGGCCCGGGGTGGCCCGGGGTGGACGAGGGGTCGGCGTCGACCAGGCGGGCCTCGGCCTCGACGATCACGTCGCCCTGCAACGCGCAGGTCAGGATCAGGCCCGCCGGCCAGTACGCCAGCACGGGGCCAAGCTCCAGGTGCAGGACATCCAGCTCCAGCCCGTCACGGTCCTCACCTCCCTGCGCCAGCGGGATACCGGCCGGCGCCATCTCCATGCCCCCGTGGTCCATGCCCCCGTGGTCCATGCCCCCGTGGTCCATGCCCCCGTGGTCCGAGCCTCCGTGGTCGGTGCTGCCCATGTCGGCAGGAGGACCCGCATCGGCGCCGCTGTGGTGTGCCTGCGGACCGGAATCGCGGTGCCCATGACCACCCTCCTCCATCGCATGGTTGGTAGGCGGCTCATCGACCGACCCGTGCTTTGGTGACCGTGCGTGCGGCCGGTCCCGGCTGTCGATCCGCTGCCGCGCCGAATCGAGCAACTCGCTCTCGGCGGTGTCGAGCGCTGGGACGACGACCTCCGGGCCGTCCACCTGGACGCGGCTACGTGGCCCGGGCATCTGATCCCACAGGTGCGTCACCACCCGCGCCAGTTCGCGGCCGGGGGCACCACAGACCACCAGGACGTCTGCGTCCGCCGGCGACATCGCCAGCCGCCACGACCGGGCCAGGACATGCCGCTCGACGACGACACGGGTCAACCAATGTTCCGGCGTCTGCACCACCAACACGTGCGCACGGCGGACCGCCACCCGGGCCAGCGCGTCGGTCACACCCACCTCAGGGCTCCCTCCCGCCAGGCCCACAGCACCGCGACGAAGACCGCACCGAGGAACAGGAACATCTCGACGACCGCCGTGCTCCCGAGGTCGGCGACGACCACCGCCCACGGGTACATGAACAGCATCTCCACGTCGAAGGCGAGGAACAGCAGAGTCGCCAGGTACCACCGGACGTGGTACCTCGACAGGGCGTGCTCCCGAGGCAGCCACCCGGACTGGAACGGCAGCACTGTCAACGGGTCAGCAGCAACAGCCGTGAACCGGTGAACCAGGTAGAGCCCCGCCACGCTCAGCGACGCGACCAGGGCCATCACCGCTGCTCCCGCGAACATGCCTACCCCTCCTGGCTGCCCTCGACATGGTCTTTCTACCCTGCGGCCGGTGGTCCCGCCGGAAGACGCCGCAGCCGCACAACGGCCGTCCGGATTGGTGACAACCAACGCAACATCGATCAGCCCTCAAGGCAACAGCTCGGAACAGGGGACGATCGTGAGAATCCCGGCGGTATCTTCAGGCGGTGCGGATCTCGGGACACCAGCCGACGCAGGCTGGAGCAGTCGTGCCCCGACTCGCCGCCACAGACCTGCTCGGCCACCGAGGAACCCCTGGAAACCTCACACACGCTGCTCCTCCCCGTGTTCGCGAGCTGGTGACCCGCACCCTGTCTTCATCCGATTGGATGTAGTCGCTGTGCTCGCTTGCTGAAGACCAGCAGGCCGGGGCGGTTGGTCATCGGTAGGCCCTCGGGTGAAGTCCGGTCACCGGGTTTCGTCGGTCCGGACGTCGGGACGGTGTCCACCGCCGTGCACCCATTGCATCCAGCATGCTGCACGTCGGAACCTGGTCGGTGGGCCGCGTCCTGCGTCGGGGCTGGTCAGTACCGATCGTCGAGGATCTTCTTCATCTGGGTGATCTCTTCCTCCTGGGATTTGACGATCTGGCCGCAGAGTTCGACGATCTCTGGATCGGTGATCTGCGACTCCTGGCAGACCAGGACCGCCCGGGAGTGGTGGGGGATCATCGACTTGAGGAATCCCTCGTTGCCCACGAACGGCTCGGTGCGTACCGCCGCGAACCCGCCGACGAACAGGGCGCCCAGCACCGCGTACAGCGCGATGTTGAGGCGCTTGTCGGTGAACATCTGGTGCATGACGCCCATCATGATGACGCCCATGACCGAAACCATGATCACCGACATGTAGAAGTTGCTCAGGTTGAGGTAGAAGTCCGACCATCTGCGGATCTGCGACATCGTGAGGACGAACATGACCGCGAGGCTGATCAGCAGGACCAAGCCGAACCGGATGTAGTTCTTCATCTTTCCCCTCCGTCGGGTCATCGATGGTCGATCATTATCGGGGGTTCTGGTCAAACTAATGGCATTTCCGCCAAGGCGGCGCCGTGCCTGCTGTGGGAGGTACAGGGTCGGGGTCACCGCCGGCGCGGCGGTCACCACTGGCACGGCGGCACCGGGCGCGAGGCCGAGCTGCAGGCGCGGTCAGGAGAGACTTCCGCGGCGAGAGCCGGTCGGCGAAGGGGCGGGCCCCGTTGGCGGGCAACGACAACGGGTGGCAGCCGCACCGGACACGATCCGGACCGGCCGCCCGGACGGCGGCGCGTACAAGGATCGACCGGCGGGCTGTCCGGTCCCGAGGAAGCTCAGGTCGCGATGCCGGCACGAGGCGCCCCCGGCCGCTCCTGGGCTGGGCCATGACGGTTCCCCTCAACGGTCGGCTGTCGTTCCTCGTCCCATGAAGGAGGTAACCCCGCCCCTTCGGGCGGAAACCTGCGCAGCGACACTGATGAGGCCCCGGCACGTCACTGCTGAGCCGACGAAGAGCACCTGTTCAGGGCCGGCACAGCCGGCTCCGCGAGCAGGGCGTCGAACGCCTCGACGACGTCAAGGAGATCCGGATGAAGTCCAAGGGCCATCTCAGCGCCATCACCCGCAACGCCGACAAGAATCCGGGACCGGCTAAGCCCGTTCGCGTCCGCCGCAGTACAAGAAGGCGCGGGGACAGCGACGCGGCCAGGCCAGCGCCGTCGCAACCACGAGGGGGGTCGACCTGGGTGACTGGGAGAAGCTGCGCGATCTACGGCGGCAGGCCCACGACGCCGGTATCGAGGGCAACGTCGCGATGACCGAGGAGCAGCTCCGTGACGCGCTGCGCAGGGTCGGCAAGGGGGAATAGCCCCGGATGGCCAAGCACGGGGCCGAGCGGTGATGCGGTGCCGGCACCCGGGAGGGTGCCGGCACCGGCCGCCGGTCAGCTGATCATGGCCAGCAGGTCCCGGCAGGCCCGCTCGCAGGCGCGGCAGGCTTCGGCGCAGATCCGGCAGTGCTCGTGCTTGTCGGCGTGACCGGCGCACTCGTCACCACAGGACCTGCACGCCGTCGCACACGCCTCCAGCATGGCGCGGCTGATGTTCGCGTCGTAGCCGGTGTGCCGGGACAGCACCCGAGCCGTGGTGGCGCAGATGTCGGCGCAGTCCAGGTTCGTCCGTACGCACTTGACCAACTCGGCGACCATGTCCTCACTCAGGCAGGCGTCCGCGCACGCGGTACACGCCTGGGCGCAGTCGTTCAGGGCGTCGATCGCCGCCGCCAGCTTCGCCCGGTCCAGGTTGATCGACTTCGGGTACGTCTCCAGCATCGGCATCGTGGTGCTCGGCATCAGGAGCTCCTCTCTCGCGGTTCTCTCCGCCGTACCCGAGGAGGCCCGACCCACACCGCGTGACACTAGAGGGCGAGCGAGTACCGGTTGCCCATGCCGAGCCGACTCGAAGCGTCCGAGCTGGCGTGAGCCGCCGGATCGGACGACGACGACCACATCCGTCGGGACTGCGAAGACCAGCCAGGCCCTTGGCCAGATAAAGGGTTCTCACCGCACTGCTTCTCACCACACCGGAGACCGCAGAAGCAACAGGCCGTCGACCGAGACGCAGCTCTTCGACCCGGTCACCTGGTTCTCGCACATCGTGTCCGGGGCTCCGGCCGGCGACGGCGGGAGGCTAGGTGTTGCCGTGCCCGCGGGGCCGGGGGTGGGGATGGCTGTGTGTGTTCCGCCGTGATCGTGGCTGAGCGTCGAGGTGCCGCCTGTTCTCGCCTCGCGGGTGGGGTTGGTTGAACGGGCGCGGCTCTGGTGGCCGTAGACCCTGATGTCCGGGAGCGGTGGGTATGGCTGCGTGTGTTTCGCTGAGATCGTTTGGCTCACGGTAGGAGATGCCACCCGCCGCTTCGTCGTCTGCGAGATTCGGTAGACCGCTGATGGAGATCCGCGACCTGCGTTCGCCTCTTGAGAAGGTGCCGGCAAACCCGAACCCACAGACGAGGGCCCGACCGAGAAAACCGATCAAGTGGAAGGAGCGCGAGGGTGGCGAAGCTGTGGATCGGCGTGGACATCGGCAAGACTCACCACCACGTCGCCGCCGTTGACGGCGACGGCCGGCTGGTCTACTCCCGCCGGGTCGCCAACGACGAGACCTCACTGCTCACGGTCATGGCCGAGGTGTCGACGTATGGCCGGCCGGTCTGCTGGGCGGTCGACGTCACCACCGGCCTGTCCGCCCTCCTGTTGACCCTGCTGTGGCGGCGCCAGGTTCAGGTCCGCTACGTCTCCGGCACCGTCGCGTTCCACATGGCCGCCGCGTTCGCCGGGGAGAACAAGACCGACGCCCGCGACGCGGTCGTCATCGCCCAGACCATCCGCATGCGCCCCGACATCCCAGTCCTGGAACCCTCCGACCGGCTCCTCGCCGAGTTGACCGTCCTGACCAGCTACCGCGCCGACCTCGTCGGGCAGCGCGTCGCGACCCTGTTCCGGTTGCAGGAGCTGCTCACCGGGATCAGTCCCGCTCTGGAGCGGGCGGTGGACCTGAACCGCAAGGCCCCGATGATGGTCCTGGCGTGCTGGCAGACACCGGCCGCGATCCGGCACGCCGGCGTCGACCGGATCACCGCCCTGCTCCGTCGTGGGCACGTGAAGAACGCCGTTCAGGTCGCCGAGGCGATGGTGGCCGCCGCCCGGCAGCAGACCGTGAACCTGCCCGGGCAACGCGCCGCCGCCGTGGTCGTCGGGCAGATGGCCACCGAGATCCTCGCCCTCGAACAACGCATCGCCGCCGTCGACGACCTCATCGCCGACCAGCTCGACCAGCACCCGCTGGCGCCGATCATCGAGAGCCTGCCCGGCATGGGACCCCTGCTCACCGCCGAACTGCTCGTCCACACCGCCGGCATGACCGAGTACGACAGCCCCGCGAAACTCGCCGCCCACGCCGGCCTGGCACCCGTCTCCCACGACTCCGGAACGGTGTGCGGGAACCATCGGCAGCCCCGCCGCTACCACCGGAGACTGCGGCACATTCTGTGGATGGCCGCCTTCACCGCCGCCAGAGAATGCCCCACCTCCCGTGCCTACTACGAGAAGAAACGCGCCGAAGGAAAGAACCACCGTCAAGCCATACTCGCCCTCGCCCGACGACGCGTCGACGTCCTCTGGGCACTCATCCGCGACCGCAAAGCCTTCGCCCGACCGGCACCCACGGTCCGCGCCGCAGCCTGAACCAGACGGCTCCCCGCCGGCGCGAGCCCATCGCGCCGGCCGATCTACCCTGCCCGTCAAGATCAACGGGAGTCACATGGAGACTCCTAAGACGACGCTCTATCTGTACCCGGAGGCTGACTACCTGCGGGTTCCTATTCTTTTTTCAGAATAGTGGGTCGCACGCGCCCGTCGCTGTGCTCGCTTGCCGAAGATCAGCAGAACAGGCGTAAGTCCTGCTCAGGCCCTACCTCGGTCGGTTCGACGCGTCCTTGTCAAGACCTCGCGAGGTTGCCGCGCCGCGTCAGTGTACGGTGCCGCAAGTGCTTGGGCCAGCAGCGTGGCGAGCTTGGCTGCGCGTGCTGGCTAGTGATGACCGACCCAGGCAACTCGTCCGATGAGGTATTGAGCGAAGTCGGGGTGGCCGGTCCGGTTCTGCGCGGCGAGGCCGGTGCGGGCGGCGTTGTTCAGGATGGCGCGGAGCCGGTCGTACTCGTCGCGTGGTGTGGCGGAGTGTCGGTTGACGACGAGTCCGGCGAGGAGTTGCCGGTCGGCGCGGCCGCGGACGCGGGTCTTGGCGGGGTGGACTCGGAAGCACTCGTCGCGGACGACGCTGGTGACAGCGGCGATCAGGTCGTGTATCCGGCGGGTGGCGAGGTCGCCGGAGAAGGCGAGGTTGTCGGCGTACCGGGTGTAGGTGATTTCGAACGCGTCGCCGAGGCCGGTGAGGCGGCGGTCGAGCTGGGTGGGCGCACAGGTTGGCCAGCGCGGGTGAGGTGGGCGCGCCCTAGGGAAGGTTGCCGCCGCGCAGCCGCCTCGGGTGGGGTACCGGTCGACCGCCCAGCCCGTCCGCGAACACGGGAGCCGACTCTGGCGGGTTGCACCTACGTCTACGGCCGATCCGGATGCTTCGCTGCAGTTTCGAGGGCTCGTATCTCGTCTTCGCTCATGGTCGGGCGCAGCCTGCCGTAGGTCTTCCAGTCTCCGGTGAGGTTGCCGTATCGCCCGGCAACGCTGGGTACGCCGACACCGAGTTCGGCAGCGATGAGGATGAGGTCTTGCTGGCTACGAGCTCGAGCGATTCGCTCACTCGCATCACCGGGAAAGAGTAGGCCCGAGGCGAAGTCGTTGGCTTCGCTCTCTGCCGGGTCGTCGGGGTCGATAGGTTCCAGGTCGAGGTAGCTTTCCCGGCGCGGATGCAGGACGACGTGTCCGACCTCGTGCATGAGGTTGAACCAGAAGTTGTCGGGGCGTTTGTGTCGTGCGGTGATGCCGATGGCTGGCCGGTCTCCGGTTATCCACCATGTGGCCGCGCAGACGCGGGTGCCCTGAATCTCGCGGACGAAGGTAAGCGCGACGCCGGCTTCTGCGAGCGCCGCCCGCGCGGCGATGAAGCCGTTCGGCACGGTCATCGTGGTGAGTTTTGGTAGCCCCATGGCGGCCTTGCGAAGGAGTCGCGGGTTGAACGGCGCAACGGGCACGGCGTCGGCGGAGAGCTCCACGAGCCTCAACCACACGGCGGTGTTCGGTTCGTCGATGGTGAACGCCTGACTGCGCCGGAACGAGACGGACGGGCGCACCCAGGTCCGTTCGTATGCGGCGGGTGTGGCGACCTGGAAGAACTTGAGGAGCTTGTCCACCACCGTGGTGTCCGAGTCGGCCAGCTTGAGGATGCCGTGCCGTTCGAGGGTCGGTCGATCGAATTTGGCCGCCCAGTCGCGGTAGGAGTCGAGCGCGGCAGCGGCCTTGTGGCGGCTCTCGTGCTCCTGGTACTTGGCTTCCGCCCGGATCCAGAAGTCGGCGGGCGTACCGAGCGCTCGCTCGAGGAGGATAGCGACGTCCGGACTGATCCCGACGGACTTCTTGATGATCTGATTGATGTGCTTGGCGGACAAGCCGGTGCGTCCAGCAAGCTCGGACTGGCGCAGGCCCCGCTCTTCGAGCACCTCGGCCAACAGCTCACCCGGGTGCATGCACCAGTCGGGCTTGAACTCGGCGATGTCGCTCATCGAGCGGCCTCCGCGAGCACGGCCACGTGAATCTGCTGGACTTCCAGGCGGACGACCTCCTGCGGGTGATCGTGCGCAGAGGGCACCTCGCTACCGTCCTCACGCAGACCTCGCGCGACGAGGCTCACCCGGCGGTACTTGAGGACCAGCGCCGACCGGGTCGCCGGAGAGGTCGCCAACGCGATCAGGCCGAGCGCAAGGACGTCGGCCAGCGTCGGCGCCGCCGTGTGCAGGACCTGCAGCAAGGTCATGACCTCGCGGGCTGCGTCACGCCAGGTCTCCACGAGCAGAGCGTGGACGCAGAGGGCCTGCGAGAGGTCAGGGTCGGCCACCGTCACGAGCACCGCCCGAATATATCCCGCAGCCGGTGACTGGCAAGCGGCGGAGGCACCCCCCGATCCTGCCAGGGATCTTTACCTTGTGCGCGACTTTTATCTCCAGTATCCTCGCCTCCAGACGAGTCGGGCTTTACCGACTCGACCATATCCGCACAGTCAGTAGGGAGTTGCGATGCGTGTTCACGTGTATGCCGCCGGTGCCGGAGCTGCCCAGACACAGGAGGTCGAGCCGGACCTCCGTCTCAGCGACCTTCTCGCTCTGGAGGAGGACGAGAAGGTCTTCCTGGTCGATGACGAGTCCGAGCTGGACGTGACGGCGACCGTCGAAGGGGCCCTGGTGGGCCGGCCGGGGCATCTGGCCAAGACGACCTGCCGCGAGATCGCGGTGACCGTCGGCTATGCCGGTGTCGACAAGGTGGTGAAGGTCCACCCCTCCACCCGGCTGCGGCGCCTCCGCAAGCGGGCCATCGAGGTGTTCGAGATCAGCGCGGCCGACGCCGCGGACCTCGTGCTGCGGGTCCCGGGCGGCACCGAGGACCTCGACCTGAACGCCCCGGTCACCACGATCGTCCCGAAGCGCACCTGCAGCGCCATGGTCGACCTGGTCCACACGGTCCGGCCGCAGGGATGACCGCAGCGCTCGAGCCCGGCGTCGACCCGGACCAGCGACGTCTGCGCCGGCACTTGCAGGCCGCCGACGTCGAGGCCGGTGTCGACGCCGGGTCCTGGCGCGTCATCGACCTCACCTGGCCGTTCCTGACGGTGGCCATCGCCGTCGGCGACGACGCGGAGCTGGGCATGCGACTCGACGTCCAGGACTACCCGCTCCAGGCGCCTGCAGGGCAGCCCTGGAACATCAACACGGACACGCCGCTGCCCGTGGCTGAGTGGCCGGTCTCCGGCCGCAACCCGGAGATCTTCCGCCCGGACTGGTCACCGGATAACAACAACGGGCCGTACCTGGCCTGCGACCGAGCCGGGATCACGAGTCATTCGAACTGGGCCAGCGAGCGCCCGGAGCGGTGCTGGAACGTGAACCGCACGATCGGCTTCTACCTGCGCGAGCTGCACCGGGAGCTGTCCTGTGCGACGATGCCCCAGAACGGAGTTGCCCGGTGACCGCCCGTCTGACGATCGCACCGGACCTGTTCGACGTCCTGCTCGCCGGTCTCGCCGAGCGGGGGCAGGGAAACCGCGAGAGCGGCGCGTTTCTGCTCACCGACCGGACCCACCCGGAGGAGGAGCTGCCCCAGCCGGTCACCGCGATCGCGTTCTACGACGACCTCGATCCGGACTGCCTGACCGGCCGGATCGACTTCCACGCCGCCGGTTACACCGCGTTGCAGGACCTCTGCCGCCGTGACGGGCTGCGCGTGGTCGGCGACATTCACACCCACCCGGCTCACCGTGTTCAGCAGAGCCGGGTCGACGCCACGCACCCCATGGTCGCCCGGGACGGCCACGTCGCGCTGATCGCCCCGCACTTCGCGGCCGGCGTCACCGACGTGTCCCAGCTCGGGGTCCACCTGCGGGTGAAAGGCACCTGGGCGTCCTTCTACCGAGAACAAGCCGCCGAGCTCCTGCTCGTGCCCGCAGGGCGCTTGGCCGCTCAACGCACACCGTGGTGGCGCCGGATGCTGTCCCGCTTCCGCCGCCGGCAGCGTCAGGAGAGACGATGACCACCTCGATCACCGACATCTTCAACCGCACCGCCCTGCTGGCGGTGCACGAGGGAACGCAGGCGACCGTCGACGCGGCGCTCGACGCGCACGTCGCGACTGGAATGGCCATCGTCGCGGACAGCGTCGCCTCGGACGTGCGCGGTCAGGCAGCGCTGTGCACGGCCGTCGCGACGGCGGTCCGCGCGTTCGGCCAGGTCATCGTGATCACCGACGGCAGCCTGCCA
The DNA here is from genome assembly GCF_900090245.1 of Micromonospora halophytica. Taxonomy (GTDB): domain Bacteria; phylum Actinomycetota; class Actinomycetes; order Mycobacteriales; family Micromonosporaceae; genus Micromonospora; species Micromonospora halophytica. Next base: position 107,215 of record NZ_FMDN01000014.1, on the reverse strand, counting down.
CTGACCGCCGGACCGCACCGCGGGCACACCATCGCGCAGATGGTCGAGCAGGAAGGCGCCCGGCACGCCGATGACCTGACCGAGGTCCCGGCGGACTGGCCTGTGCTGTACCTCGGCGACGCTACGCTCCCGGCACCCGACGGCGGCGTCCGGCTTCGAGCCGGATGGAGCGGCTGGACCGCCCACGTCCACCCGGCCGACACCCGGGCCGGCCACCCCGCCGAGGGCAACGTCCTGGCCGCGATCGCCGCCGGGGCCCTCGGTGTGCACGAGGCCTTCGGCGCGATCCGCAACCGCCCAGGCAGCGACGCCGGCTGGCGCACCCTCACCGTGAACCTTTGGCACCCGGGGACCAGCGCCGAGGGGCCCGAGCTGACTCACGCACCGGCAGCCTGGTGGATCGTCGGCCTCGGTCACCTCGGCCAGGCCTACGCCTGGGTGATGTCCTGGCTCACCTACACCGACCCGCCCCGGGTCGAGATCGTCCTGCAAGACACCCAGCGCGTCGTGGACGCCAACCACAGCACCGGGCTCCTCACCCCGGTGAAGCCGGACCCGGTCCGCAAGACCCGCCTCGCCGCAGCGGTCCTCGAGCGGGCCGGTTACGACGTCGTCATCCTCGACCGGCGACTCGATCACACCAGCCGCGTCCTGACCGAAGACCACCATGTCGCGCTGCTCGGCGTGGACAGCCTCGACCCCCGCAGGCTCATCTCCGAAGTCGGCTGGAAGCTCGCCATCGACGCCGGACTCGGCGTCGGACCGGCCGACTTCAACGCCCTGCTCCTGCGCCGATTCCCCGCTCAGGTCACCAGCGACCAGGTCCCCGGTTGGAAGAGTGACGTCCCCCAGCAACGGCGTGCTCCCACAGCCGCCCTCGCCGACCTGGAGCAACGCGATCCCTGCGGATCCGTCCAACTCGCCGGAACCGCCGTCGGCGCCGCCTTCGTCGGCGTCGTCACCGCATGCCTCGCAGTCGCCCAAGGCGCCCGTGCCACCTTGTCCGGCGACGGCTTCGACGTGATCAACCTGCACCTGCAAACCAACGACGTCGATATCGCACCGGCAACCCGCGAAGTCGATGTGATCGGCGGCCGCCTCTTGCCCGAAGGTGACCAACGCCCGGCCATCTCAGAGACGGCGGCGGGAGAAGGGAGTCAGGACAGGGTGACGAGGTAGCGCTCGGCGTCCAGGGCGGCAGCGCAGCCGGTATCGGCTGCGGTGATGGCCTGGCGGTAGGTGTGGTCGACGAGGTCACCGGCGGCGAATACGCCGGGCAGTTTGGTGCGGGTGCCGGGGAGTCGACGGTGACGTAGCGGTCGTCCTCGAGGGTGACCAGGCCACGGAACAGGCCGCTGCGGGGTCGTGGCCGATGGCGACGAACACGCCTGTGACGTCCAGGACCCGGGTCCGGCCGGTGTTAGACGTCCCGTAGCCGGGCTCCGGCGACGGCACCGTCGTGGCCGAGGATCTCCTCGACGACGCTGTTCCATACCACCCGGAGGTGCTCGTTGCTCAGCGCCCGTTCGGCCACGCTGCGGCTGGCCCAGAAGGTGTCGCGGCGGTGGCTGATTGTGATGCTGCGGGCGAAGCGGGTCAGGAAGGTGGCTTCCTCCATAGCGGTGGTTGCCGCCGCCGACGACGGCGGTGCCCTGGGCGCGGAAGAAAAACCCGTCGCAGGTGGCGTAGGACCGTCATGCCGGCTGCAGCGTCAGAGAGGTCCCGCATGTCGGACAGGAAACACCGACCAGCGTGCAGTCGTTCGCGCACGGGCTCCAGTCCCGACAGCGGCGGCATTCCCTGTCTGGATCGTGCTGCATCATCGCCGAGCGCCTGCAGTTGTTGCAGATCCACCAACTGTCCGCGGGAGCCATGGGCTGCGGAACCGTCAGCAGGTGAAACGGTCCTCGGACCGTGTAGTGGCGTCCGCCCGTCAGCTCGACCGACCCTTCGTGCAGGGTACCGGTTTCGTAGTCGGCGGTCCGTTGGGCGATCTCGCTCCTCTCGCGACGAACGGCTTCGACAGCCTGCGCAACGCCTGTACTGGAGATCATCCATCGGCCGGAGACCTTGACTACCGGTACTCGCTGACCGCCCATGAACACAGTTCCGTCTCGATGCGCCTGGGCGCGGTACCAGGAGTACGCGTTTCCGCCACCGAAAATCGCTACGCCCTCGGTCAGCGGGATTAGATCAGGTAGCGCACTCATGATCCGCCCACTTCCCTTCCATGTTCCTCGAGGCCCGGCTGAGGCCACCAGCAAGGCCACGGTACGCCGGGCCACCGACAGGAGGCCGGGTCGGGACGAGAGCCTTTAGGGGCTCCCCGTCCGGGACGTCGGCTGTCGTTCGACGGCCGCGGGCAGCTCCCCGTATGACAGCGGCGCTCCGCCTTCACACGGAGATGAGCCAGGGGCCGAGGTCGACGGCAATCAGCTCGCAGCCGCCCTGAATGAGCGGTCTTGTGCTGCCCGCAGGTGTGGTGCTGCCCTCGCAGGAAGGGGTGCAGCAGGCCGGTTCGGCCGCTCGCCGGACCGGGCTGCCACGTACAGCCGTGTTCAGCTCCTTCCAGTACGTCGTGCCCCTTACTGTCGGGTGGTGCAGCGATGGGATTCGCTCAATGAGCGGCAGCTCGACCTGCTTCGCCGGATCCACGGCGGCAATGACCTCAGCGGCCCGGACGGCGTCGAGTACCGCCGGTCGGCGCGTGCGCTCCAGGACCGGAACCTGGTGACGGTGACACGCAAGGCAGGGGTGTGGAAGGCGTGCTCGACCGACGCCGGTCGCTTCTACCTTGAGCATGGCCACCATCCCGATCACCCGGACCACCGTGCTTCCCTCCCGCGGTCCGAGACACCGGCACCCGGCGGCATCGCCGGCGGCGCCTCGTCGGCGGACCTGCTGCGATCGGCTCGCGAACTGCTCGACCGCCTGCAGCGTGAGGGCGGCATGGTTCGTATCGAGAGTCCCGACAGTGGAACGCGGGCCCGGTACCGCCGGATCATTCACGCGTTCAAGCAGCAGGGACTTGTGCCCTCGGGCCACCATCTGCGCCACACTGGCCGCGACGCCGGCGACATCGTCATCCGCCTGTACACCGACGCCGGTCCGGACGAGACCGACTGGAACCGGATCCGGCTCAACACCCGACGTGTCACCACCGACCCGCATCTGGCGTTCAGCGCCCTCGAAGCCGATCCGACCAACCTCGCCGTCAGCCCGGGCTCACTGCCCCGGGCGTTGCTGCTGATCCGGCAGCTCGCTGGCGAGGCGGCCCGGCGTGGGCACCGGCTCGGGGTCAACACCAAGGCGAAACACCCGCGGGTGTTCCTCCAGGCCGGGCAGGTCCGACGCACGGTCACCCTGACCGAGGAACGCGACCAGGTCCCGCACGAACCCACCGCCGAGGAGCTGAAGGTGCTGCGACTGCGGCCGTGGATGAAACCCGCGGAGTTCGACGTCGTCGACTCTGGCAGACTCCGCTTGGAGATCGCCCGGGCCGGACACGACAACCGGGACACCTGGACCGACACCGCACGCGTACGTCTGGAACAGCGCGTCGCGCAGATCATCCAAGGGTTCGAGGCTGGCGTCACCGCCGACGAACAGCAACGGCGGGCAGCCGAAGCCGCGCGGGAGAAGGCCGAGGCCGAGCACCGGCGGCGGCAGGAGGAAGCAGCGGCCGAGCGCAGACGGCAGGAGGAGGCCACCCTCGCGCAATGGCACGCCGCGATGGCCGACGCCCGCGTCCGGGCCGCGGACAACATCCGCGCGGAAACCTTCCGCAACGCCTACCAGGCGTGGACCACCGCAGCTGACATCCGCGCGTTCTGCACCGCCCTTGAACATGCGGCCGAGGGGCGGACCGGCGCCGGCGGGTACCTCGCCAGCTGGGTCGCGTGGGGCAGGGCCGCCGCCGACCGGATCGACCCCACCCGCAGTCCCCGCGTGCTGGCTGACATCGACTACACCCCCGAACCCGGACCCGACGACCTGCGCCCGTTCCTCGGTGACTGGAGCCCCCACGGGCCACGCAAGGAGCACCGCCCTGATCACGACCGGCAAGCCCACGCCAGCACCCGCCGACAGGCGGAATCCTGGCACCACCGGCTACTCGACCGCGGCGCCTGAAGTGCGTGCACACCTCAACCGCCACCACACCCCGGCCGGATGCGCACGAGCCCGCGCCCGGACCTGCCGCCATCGCGGCGCGAACCGCCAGCATGACCCGGTACCACGCAACAAGCGACGCTTACCCGAAGGACGGCTGGATGAGAATCGACCCCTCCCGCTTCGCCGTCGGCGACGAATGGGCGTACCGGCAGTCGGACCACGGACCGTCCGAACGCGTCCGCATCCTGGCCGTCGAGCCGAAGAAGACCAGCGCCCGCCTCGAGATCAGATTCCTCGACGACCCCGACGAACGGGTGGAGAAGGTCCCCGGGTCGCGGCTGCGGGTGCCGTGGAGCGAGGTCGGGACCTTCGACTCGCTGATGGCGAACTGGCAACGCATCGACGATCTGAGCCTCGATCGCACAGAGGAAGCCTGCGTCGAGGAGATCTTCGGCCTCTTGATCAGCGACAACGTAGCGGAACTGCTCTGGTCCCCGGTGTCATGCGCCACCGACATCCGAGACAGGGCCCGACTGAGCGAGATCATCGGCGGCCCGATCGACGACATCCTCGCCTCGGCTGAATGGTTCGACCACGACGGCCGGGCCATCCTGTCGCCGGCCGGCACCCTCCAACTGGTCGAGGCCGCGTGCCGTGCCCATCCGACCCAGGTCCTCGACCTCGTCATCGAGCAGGAAGCCCGGTCTCGCCACAAATGCAAGTTCGGCGATGACTACCGCGTTGGCCGCGACAGCCGGTCGACGACACCGGAATGGGAGTACGACTGGTACCGCCGCCACGACCGGCCCCGTCACGAACTGCTACGCCAGTGGTGCGGCCACCGGGCAGTCACCCACCACGAACGGTTCCTCGCCGCCGAAGCCGAAACCCACCGCCTCGACATCCTGGTAACCGACCTCCTCAAGGCCCTGGACACCCTCGGCGAACACGAACAGGCCGCCCGGTTCGCCGAGGAACACGAACGCGACCGCATCACACCCCACACGATGCGCCCCATCGTCGAACGCCCCCTACATCCCTCCGAGATACCCGTGCGCGAGATCAAGGTCAGGAGCCGTTGGTGGTCCTGAAGGCGTTGCCCCAACTGATTCTGCTCGGATCAAGGACCTGAGGTCAGGCCCAGGGGTCCGGTCCGTCGCGATCGTCGCGACCGGCGACCGCTGGGGTGCCGAACATCTGAGCACCGCCAGAGCGATACCTCATTCGCGCCCAGCTTCCGCTCAAATTTTGGCCGCTTAGCTATCGCAGGTGGCTTAGCAACTCGGCAAGCGGCGCGCCGTGAACGTCTTCAGGGTCACCGTTGATCAGCGGTGCGAGGCCACAGGATCGAAAGAAGGCCACTCGCTTCATAACATCGTCATCGCTCTGATCAGGCGATAGGGCGACGAATGAACATCCTGCCAGGGCTGCCTGCTCGGCGAAGTAGCGCACCAGAGCTGTGCCGATGCCTTTCCGCTGCGCGTCGGGGCGGACCCCAATCAGGTAGATCCACGCGTGCGGCAAGGGGTGGTCCGGCTGCTCGATGCGCTCGTCGTACGTCGAGTCGAAGCGGCCTTCGACCAGGCCAAGAACCTCGTTCCCGTCGACCGCTACCCAGCTCGGCAGGGACGGATCAGGGCCTCCCTCGGCGGCGTACTGGTAGTCCCAGCCCTCCTGATCGTGGCCCATGCCGTAGAGGATGTCCGCCATCTGCTGGTAGTCAGCGGGCTGGGACGTGCGGAGCAGCATCAGACCAGGGTACGTACGGCACGCCACCCCTCGTCGGCGCCGGCACCCTAGCCGGTTCTGCTCGACCTGACGTCCTACTCGGCCGGTCAACGACGGCCACGAAGACGAGGCATGCGGCGATCAGTTGATGATCAATCGGAAGGCTCGCTCGCGGCCTTATCTCGCGGGCCGCGAAAGTGTCAGGGGCGCGGTGTCTACTGGAGCCGCCCCTTTGCGGGGGCAACCGCTCGGACTTAGGTGTGAGGAACGGCTTCAGTGGACGTTCATGTTCAAGTACCAATCGTTGGCGAGCATCTCGGACGGGATCGGACCCCGGATGATGACTACCTGACGGTGATGATGTTGTCCGCTGGACTGGCCGGCATCGTTCAGCGGAGGAGACAGGCGGCGGGCGGGCCGGCGAAGGAGGCGGGGTTGTTGCCGGCCCCGTGGCGGGTGGGCTTCTCGCGTCTGTGGTGGCGCTTCGCCGACCAGGCTCTGCAGCCGCTCGACAGTGACCTCGCCCTGTTGGAGCTCTGTGCGCAGCCGCTGGCGACGTGGCCTGTGCAGCTTGACCTGTCGATCACTGACCTGCAGAACAGTCTGTTGGCCGACGGTGACCTGTCCGAGTTCGCGGAGCAGGGTTCTCGGCTCGCGCGGCACGACGTGGAGGCCGAGTGGACCGAGAACCAGGTACACCTGGCGCTGCGGGAAGCCGCAGCCGCGAACGGCTCCTCGGACGAGGAGATCGGGGAGGCGTACGCGGTGCTTCGGCGCTACCTCATCGACCACGCGGTCGTCGCCGACCGTGAGGTTCGCGGCCTTGAGCGGCGCTTCCCGGCGACGGACAACAGCGGACAGACGCACGTCCACCGGCTGATCAGCCTCGCCTACCACTCGAGGCCCGCCCGGGCGCCGCAGGAGTACATCCTGTGCCCATCGTGCCGCAACGTGCTGGCCGATGCCTCGGCGTGTTGCGCGACCGCGGGTTGTCCCGGGGGTTCACCGGAGACGTGGACGGCCGTGCCGACGGCAGTGGTCTACGAGCAACACCGGGCGACGCGCAAGTACATCCACGACCCGGGCCTGGTGGAGGCGCGGATCATCGACGCGCTGTCGGTCGACTCGCTGGCGCCGACGGTCAGGGTCACTCCGTACCCGGGAGTCGACGCGCTGGACGTGTTGATCGAGTTCCTGCGCCCAGGCGTCGGCGGGGTGCCGGAGGTTGCCGAGACCTGGGGCGTGGACGCGAAGGACCAGGTCAGCGCGCGGCTGTTGGGCCGGGGATTCACCTGGCCGCAGGCACCGGTGTGCGACCGGCGGTACCTGGCGCTTCCAGCTCACCGGGCGGTGCAGGCGGGCTACATCAGCGACTTGGAGGCCGAACTCGACGGGCGGGTCGCGGGCGTGCGCGTGATCGACGAGAACCAGCTGGTGGCTCGGGCCAAGGAGCGGGCGAAGGAGTTGGCCGCGTGAGAGAGACCTCGTCGTGGCGCGACAGCTTGATGAAGCAGATGCGCCGGGAGCAGTTCCCGGAGGCGGTGATGGCTCGGGACGCGTTCTGCCGGGTCGAGCTGGGGCTGCACTTCCTGACAAAGCACTTCCCGGGCGAGCCAGTGGGGGCGCTGCAGCCGCTGCTGTCCGGGTACGTCGACCTGCCGCCCGAGTTTGTGGCGGAGTGCCGGCGGGTGCGACACCGCATGGGTGACGTGGCCCGGCGCGGCTACTGGCGCAGGCTGCTCAACCACTACCTGCGGGTGCCGCAGGAATGGCGGCGCTTCGCCCGCACGGATGCCGCGGACGGGCAGGTCAACGACAAAACCGTGTTCACCGTCGCGGGCTCGGCGTTGTGCCAGGACCGCGTGGCGACGTACGACGCGGCGCTGGCTGACCCGCTGCAGTACAGGCTGACCCCGCCCCGGCCGCCGGCACCGGCCGGGCGGCGGTACGAGTTCCGCGTCGGAGACAGCGTCGAGGTGATCCACCTGCCGTCGACGCTGCCGCCGGCCCCGCCCGTCACGCGGCTTCCCCTCATGGCCCGCCGCTCCCGGGAACCCTGGACCGTGTCGTTCGAGAAGGAATTGCTGGAGACGGCGAAGGAGATCGACCGCAGGCTCGTCGGCAAGCCCCACATCACGAACCGGAACTGGCACAAGCGCCTGACGGAGAACATGCGCTTCAGCTCCGTCGACCGCAACGGCCCCGGCCTGGTCGACAGACCCGAGACCTTCGTCCTCGACGGCGTCTCCCACATCGTCGGGCTCATGAACTCGGGCAAGACCACCCTCACCGACGTGTTGGCGGTCAACCGGGTGCTGAAGCACGGCAACCGTGTCGGGATGGTCCTGGGCTCGGTCGGTGACGTCTACGCCAAGGTGTCGTTCCTCCGGTCGATCGGCATCGACGCCGTGCCCCTGATCGGACGCAGCAACCGAGCCGAGCACGCCGCACGCTACTGGCGCTCCGCGATCGAGGAATCTCCCGTCCTCGTGCCCGACGACGGCAACCCCGCCGACCCGGCTGCCGCCTACGCCAACGCCTCCTGCCTGCTGGAACCCTTCCGGCGCTCGGCCAACCCCGACTGGAAGCCGCTGGAGCCGAACGAGTTCCCGTGCCACGGCAAGCTCCGCGACGCCGAGGCAGACGAGCCGGCCACCTACGACTGCCCGCTGCTGTCGATCTGCCCGGCGCAGAAGGCTCACCGCGAGATCGTCAACGCGCAGGTCTGGGTCACCACCGCGCAGTGCCTCATCGCCAGCCGCGCTGAACCGGCTGACGCGTCCATGCGCTGGTTCGAGGCCTTCCAGCCGCACACCGACCTACTCGTCATCGACGAGGCGGACGCGGTCCAGCAGGTGCTGGACTCCCGGTTCGTGCAGACCGAGCCCTTGGTGGCCGCGGGCAAGGGCTGGACGCACCGGATGGTCCAGCACACCAACGCCGCCCTGGACAACCAGAGCATGGCCCCGGCGGCCGACGACGAGGTCGACCGCTGGCACACGCAGCTGCAGATCCACCAGAACGCGGTCTTCGTCCTGAACCGGCTGGCCCTGTCGCCGCCCGGGCAGCGGCTGAAGGAGCTGCTCGGCGACGCGCCGTTCACGGCGCACTCGCTGTTGCGCCGCGTCGCCCGAACCCTGTTCGGGCTGCCCTCGCGAGGTGACGGGGACAAGCGCGTCGAGGACCTCGCCGACGACTTCTACCGCCAGGAGCTGCAGGAATTCGCGGAGAGCCCGCTGAGCGAGCAGCCGCACAGCCTCGACGACGTCGTCGCCCAGGTGACCCGCCAGCCGCGGACGGACGCCGCGGTGGCACTGGCCATCGACAACTGGCTCGACCGGTGGCTGGAACCGAACATCGAGGCAGGACACGTGCGCCGCGAATGGTTCGACCAGCGTCGCGGCCTGCTGCGCCTGGTCGTCGAGGCAGCCATCTGCGCCGGCCGCATCACCACGACCTTCTTCACAATGACGACGATGTACCCGTCGGTGCGGGAACACCTGCAACTGCCCGACGAGGAAACCTTCTGGGCCGACCAGCCTCCACGCGACTACCGGCCGCTCGTCCCCGAGGCCCCGATGGGCAACATCCTCGCCCTGCGGTGGGCCGACAGCCGCAACGGTGGTGCATCGCTCCAGCTGCTGTGGGTCCACGGAGTCGGCCGGTGGCTACTGCACCACGCGCACGACCTCCTCGCCTGCGAGGGCGTGCAGGGCCCCCACGTCGTTCTGACCTCCGCCACCAGCTGGGCACCCGGCTCGTCGTTCTACCACATCCCCATCGAGCCCACCGCCGTGCTGCGCCCACCCCCCGAGGACGAGACCGCCCTGCGAAAGTCACACATGGCAGTCAAGGCCCAGAGGAACGGCGCCGACCCGATCTTCGTGTCCGGCAAGACCGGCAGCCGGCGCCACGACGCCCTTCGGCTGCTGGTCACCGCGCTGTGCCAGCCCGTCGACGGCCGCCCGCGCAGCCTCGTCGACGAGCTGCGGACGAAGCTGCCCGAAGACCGACGCAAGATCCTGTTCGTGGTCCTCTCCGGCGACGAGGCACGCACCGTCGGCGACCACATCAACGCCCGAGTGCCCCAGCTCAGCGCGCGGATCGTCGTACCCGACGCCGCCGACCCCGGCGTCGGCGGCATCCAACGCCGTCTCGTCGGGCGCTTCGGCACCGGCGAGGAAGACATCCTCGTCGCCGCCGAAATGTCGATCCAGCGCGGCTACAACATCCTCAACGCCAACGACACCGCCGCCCTCGGCGCCGTCATCTACCTGACCCGCTCCCACCCGCCGCCCTTCGACCTGGCCTTCCCCCTGTCACTGGTGAGCCAACTGGCCATGGACCACCTCCAACGGCCGCCGGCCGCCGCCCCCGGCGAAGTCGGCAGCCTCGTGAAGCAGCTCCGCTCCACCGCCCGCAAGGTCTGGTTCGACGCCATCGGCCGCCCCATCCAGTTCCGCGCCCTCGACCCCCAGGACCGGCGCGTCTTCGTCGCCAACAACCTCGTCCCCATGAGCCAGACCATCGGACGCAGCATCCGGGGCAACCAGCCGACCACCGTGCTGCTGTGCGACGCGGCCTTCGCCGAACGACTCGCCGACCCCGAGGAGAAAACCGCGGACACGGCGCGTACCAGCATCGTCGTGGCCACCGACCAGTACCTTGGACAACTGCTGGCCACGCCCGCCGACGGCGCAAGCCAGCACCGCCTGCGAGAGCACGCCGTCAACACCGCCGTGTGGGGCCTGATGGGCCACCTGGTCCGCACCAACGACCCCCTGGGATCGAGGAGGACCCCCCGGTGACCGACACCGAGACCAGCGAGAACACGGCCAAACCACCCCGCAGGACTACCGGCGACCACCTGCGCCTGCTCGCGTTCGACATCGAGCCAGGCACCCGCTGGGACGTCGAGTGCGACGTCGCGGCGATGCCCGCCACCTGGTTCACCGAACTCGACAAGCAATGGCGCACCCGGCCGTTCGGCCGCCCCGGGCACTCGCTGCCCACCAGCAGCCTCAAAGAGCTCCTCTGCGGCATCGACCCGGCGATCATGTACGTCAACTGGGACCTGAGGTCGGACGACTTCATCGTCGCGTTCCCCGGCATCGACACGTACGTGGTCACCGACGCGATCGCCAGCTGGGCCACCACCGAGATCACCGACCAGGTCGACTGGTACCAGATGCTCAAACCAGCCGACCTCGTCTTCGAACGCCGCTGCTTCAATCTCCTCGAATACGCCGTCCGCGCCAACGGCACCGCCGCGGTGGCCCCGCACGTCTACCAGATGCTGCCCTCGTTCCTCGCCAAAGAGGTCGTCGACAGGAAACTCGACCTGCTCGGCAAGGCCCGGCGCGACTTCATCCTCGGGCCACCCAGAAGCGACGGCCGGCGCAGCGCCGTCCTCTGGCCGCCCCAGCGAACCGACGACGACCGCGCCGGCCCCGGACTCGTCACCGCCAAGATCGACTTTCACGTGGAGACGGCACCCAACTTGCCCGTACCGCGCATCCACGCCGACGTCAGCATCAGCCGCTTCCCCCTCATGCCCGTGGCCTACGTGCCGTCGCGTGGCAAAGGCCCCACCTCAGCCACCATCTGGCTCCACGGACCACAAGGCTTCCTCGGCCGCGACGACGAACCCCACACCCTGCTGGCCGCGCCGGCACGCCAGATGCGGATCCCCGGCGGCGGCTGGCAGTGGCAGTGGAGCCCCGGCCTGGCCCGCGCCCTCGCGAAGCTCACCCAGCTGTCGTTCCCCGACCCGCACAAGACCCTCGCCGACCCGGCGGCAGCCGCCGACCTGCTCGACGAACGGGCCATCCGCGCCTACGTGCTGTACAGCGAAGGCACCAAGAGTCAAACGGCGGACGCCGACGCCGCACCCAGCGTGGACGCCGACGGCAAGGAAACCAGACGAGCCAAGACACTTGTTCACGCCGCCAACACCGGCCTGGTGCCAGGAGACCACGTCGACGTCCACGACAGGCTGCGTGACCTCCTCGCCACCCGCGGGATCCGGCCGCTGCCCGACCTCGAGCGTGTCGGCTCCCGCGCCACCCGCAAGATCAAAGCCGCGTTCGACCCGAACACCACGTACACCATCGAACTGTGGACGCAGAGCGAGATCACTCGCGAGGCCGTACTTGCGACCCTGGAGCACCACTTCGGCCTCGCACGCGAGCCCGACCCGGCCGATAACAGCATGGTCCGCTTCCACGGTGACCTCAACATCACCGTCCGCCTGCGCAACGGCGCCGAGATCGGCGTCGGCGTCCAACCCGACCCGGACAAGAAGAAGACCGACGACGCCATGCTCCAGCTGCACACCAACCGGCTTGCAAGGGAGGTGCTCGGCGGGAGCACCGACCGCCTGGGGGCCATCGTCGAACTGCAGGACGCTGCCTTCTTCCAACGCGCCCGGCTCATCGACCCGAAACCCGGCCTGAAGAAGGCCTTCGCCCGCACCAATCGGCGCCTGCAGTGCCTGCGACCAGCCCAGCTGTTCACCGAGCCGAAGACCTGGCCCGAGAACGCCAAACGGAAGAAGCCCGAGCCCTACCCCGGCACCCGGTTCGGGGCCGGCACCATCCTGCGCGTGGCGTCCGCCATCAACGACTGCCTGCGCCAGCTCGGCCGTTTCGGTCCCTACCACATGCCCGTCGGACTGCCCGACATCGAGCAGGTCGGGATCTGGCTACACCACGACGGCCCCACCTGCATCCCGATCGTCATCCGCCAACAACCCGACGGCACCGCAACCGCCTACCTCCCCGGCGCAGATGGCAGCCCTTCTCACACCGTCCCTTACGCCGACTTACCCGCCCTTCTCGCCGATGGCAAAGGACGGATCGGCCCTGGCAGGCAACAGAAGCAGATCCTCGCCGGCTTCCTCGTCAACGTCCTGGGCATCGGCGGCACCGCCGACTCGGCAACCCACGACCGCATCATCATGGTCAGAGCCGCCGGATTCCGGAACTGGGGCTGGGACTGGATGCAGGACAAGCACCTGCGCCCCGACCAGCTGATCCTGCCCGGCGTCGACATCGAAGACGACGCCGACCTCCCCGAGACCAACGGACCGGACAAGACACCAGGCCTGCGCATCGTCCGCGTCCGAGACCGCTCCAGCACCATGGAAGTCCCCCGCGGTTTCGCCAACGACCTCGACAAGCACCACCCCAGGGTCAGCGGATTGTTCCGCGCTAGCGAACGCGTCTACTACTCCGTCAACCCCAAGTCCGACCAGATGCAAACTCCACACGGCCGCACGAAGCTCGACCCCGACATCCACACCAACTTCTCCGTGCAGGCGTCGAACCCGGTGCCCCTGGAGATCTGCGTCGCCCACCAACAGCCCAACGACGATCCGGCAGCCCTCGCCACTCTGGTGTCACTGCTGCGTAGAGCACATGCCCACACCGACCAGGCCACCAAATATCCGGGTGTTCTGCACCTCTGCTCGCTAGCGGACGAGTACCTGTGAGGCGCCCAACCGATCGGCGGATTGCTGGAGCTACGGCTCCTCCCTTCGGCACCGGGGGCGGCTCCCGAGTTAGTGCCACCGCCAGATTCCGGCTGAGGCTGAGCTACTCGGGGAGTCCGGACGGCTGCGTACTGGGCTATGCCTCAAGAGTGACTCGCGGGGCAGCCTGCGAGCCCGCGGCGACTACGACGAGCGGTCGGCCGACATGCCGGCCTGCTGCGCGAACCCGAGGCAAGAGCATCGTCAGCGGCGACGTTCATCGTAGGCGATGACCAAGTGCGCGGGAGGCATCGCACGCAGGCCCGGTAGAAACCGGTGGAGGGCAGCGCTGGCCTTGCCCGAGGTGCCGATCCAGCAGTCGCGGACCAGCCGGGAGAACGTCTCAGGGTCGATGCTGCGCTCCGGTGGGAAGCGCAGCATCTTGCCGCCGTCGCGCCCCAGATCCGGATCCGCATACATCAGCTGGACCAGCTCTGCGGGAAGATAATGCCCGTCGATCAGCTGATGATCGGTATGCAGCTTGGTCATCGGATGGGCGAACTTGACGAACGCGCTGGTACCGGCCAGCCGAAAGTCAGCGACCTTCGCGGGAGGGACGCCGTCCGGCCGGGTGCAGGCCAGCATCGCCTCGAGTTGGCCGAGCAGGCGATCGTTGCCATTGATCCGGTGGATCAGTCCTTTACTGTCACGGTCCAGCACCTTGTACTGCACAATAACGAAGGCGTCCGGCTCGCTGCGCCAGTAGACCAGGTCCGCGCCGGTCTGCGTTTCAGCCGACTTGAAGTTGATGTTCTTGACCAGCAGCCGGCGCCCCTCGGACTGAAACTCCACCCAGCCGCCCTGCGACCGATGCTGCTCCCAGCCCTCGAAGGGAATGATGTCGTCCTGGATCAGGTCGTTCTCGTCCGGCCTCAGCTCCGCGACGAAAGCCGCCACCTCGGCTGACGGCTCGTCGGATAGCGGGACCGGCTCGAGGTCACGCCAGTCCGGGGAGAACAGGCGAGCCGCGGTCATGTTGGCGTCCCGGGCTTCCTGCAGAGCGGGCCGCCCTGCGACCGCGGCGCCACCGGCCGGTGCGGGTGGGAGCAGCACGGACCGGACTATCTCGTCGAAGCCGGTGATCCGTTGCCGCAGCTGGCGAAGAGTCGCCTCGTCGGTGCTGGGCGGGATGGGCCTCGCCGACGCGTGCAGATTCCGCCGCCACCAGTGGGCCTCGTTGACCGGCAGCCCGCTGATGATGGCGTCCACCGGGATTGGTGTGGCCAGCACAGTCCAATTCCGGATCTCTAAATTGCGTACGCCGGTCGTCCCGCTGCCGAGCCTGCCGAGCGCGTGCGCCCGGGCCAGCGCCACCACCGCCCATCCGGAACCCGGCGAGCCGGGCAGGTCGACGTTGCCGATCAGCAGGGCCAGCTCGATCTTTTGGTGCTTCCAGTACTCGGCGGCGACCTCGCGGTCTAGGGAGTCAATGCGCCGGCGAGGCTCAGCCGCTTTCCGAACCGGTGCACGGCGAGCGCGCCGCGTTCCTTCTCGTGCCGACTCGAACGACTTGACCGCCGCCATCGGCATCGGCTGAAAAGTGGCATCGGACAGGACACCGTGGCGGACGAGCTCGACTTGCTCGGCCGTCAGCTGGATCAACGTCGACAACGGGTCAACCGCCCTTCGCGAGGGTACGCCGCCTTGGTAGGTACCATACGGCTGCGATGATGCGGATCATGTTCACCTTCCGGCTGCTGCGGTAGACGCGTCACTCGGCGCGGTATGCGCAGGTTCCGTCGAGATTGAACCGTTGAGCGAACTCGACGTCGTGGTGACCGCAGCCGCCGGCACCGCCCGAAGCCGAGAGGCTGAGCTGGGAGGGCGGTGGCGCTGCGCGGATCCCCGAGGGTTCACGGTGACCGATGTGGTCGTCAACGTGGTGGACTTCAGTGTCGGGATGTCTACGAGGCCATGGCACACGCGGTGTGGCCCTCGGCTAGTGCTTCGGGTTCTGGCCGAGTTGCGGTTCAAGGGCATCACCGTCGGTCGAATGCTGATCTTTCGACCCAGCCGATGCTCAAGTACCTGAAACGCGGACGCGTCGGCGTTGAAGGCGCCAAATCGCCTCTATCGCCGCCACCCCGGTGACCCGCTACCGGCAACACACGATCCCCAACCCCTTGCCCACACCCGACAACGCCTGAAGACGAGAGTCCATTGCGCGGAGACGCGCTCCGCGGTTTCGGCGAGCGGCCTGGAGAAACGCACCAGCGGCACGAGCCGTCTGACCGGATTCGACACGGGCTCACCGTCGGAACACCATGGTCGTCGTTACCCGCCCAGCCCCAGGTCGAAAGCATTTGATCTGGGAGATCCTCGCCCTCAAGTACCCCGTCGGCCGCGGCCGATCACCGATCGGACGCTGCGGCGCCTGCTCGAGAGCCTGGTCTGGGAGGACCAGCGGGCGCTGTGGGTGGAGCTTAGGCTGTCGGGCTCGTGAGCTCGCGGACGCGGTCGCTGTAGAAGCCCTGCTTGTCCGCGTCCATGACTCGCTCGCAGTACTCCCGGGCGCGTCGCCGATCACCGACCATGAAGTAGTACTTCCCGAGCTCGAAAAGGCTGAACAGGTCGAAGGCGTCGAGCGCCAGGGCCTGGTTGTAGAAGCTGAGGGCGAGGCGATCGTTCCCGTTGAGGGCGTGCGCCCACCCGAGCTTGGAGTAGACGACGACGGCATCCGGCCGCTCCGCTCGAACGATCTCGAGCAACTGGATCGCGCGCCCGTAATCGCCATCAAGTCCCGCCGCGACGGCGAGCCGGAACCGCGAGTACGGCCGGTCGACGGCGTCCACGAGGCGCTCGTAGATCGCCACCGCGTCGCCGTACCGCTGGAGGTTGGTGTACAGCTGACCGAGTCGCTCGAGCACCTCGCGTCGCTGATGACCCTCGACCGGGTAGCCACGATCGAAGGCGGCGAGCAGCTGCTCGTACGCTTCGGCCGCTTTGCGGTGGTACCCCAGGCGCATACAGATGCCGCCGAGCATCCGCAGGTACTGAGGATGGCCGTCGCTCCGATCGACAGCGGCCTCTGCCGCCTCCAGGGCACCTTGAGCGTCGCCCTCGGCGAGCCGCTGCTTGGCCAGTTCAAGGTAGTAGAGCGGACTCGACGAGGGCGGCCGGAAGCCGAGCTGGCTGGGCTCCGAGCGAGCCGGCATGGCTGCTGTCGCGGCCTCGGCACGCAACCGGTCAAGGCATGCCTGCACGGCGGCGCGCATCGACCCGCAGTTCGGAAAACGGTTCTCGGGCCTCCGCGCCATCGCGCGAAGGATCACGTCCTCGAGATCGGCACGCACATCGCGGTTGACCTCACGAGGCTTGGCGATCTGCACGCCGGTCAGCAGCTGATGCGGGCTCGAGTAGGGCAACCGTCCGGTGGCCATCTCGTAGAGGAGAACGCCGATTGAGTAGATGTCGCTTACGTCCCGGGCGCGCTTCCCCTCGAGCGCCACCTCCGGGGCCATGTACGCCTCCGTGCCGTGGCGCTTGGTCCAGACCCACACGTCCTCGAGTCGGCGGCTCGACCCGAAGTCGGTGATCTTCGCTGCCCCGGACGCCTTGTCGACGAGGATGTTCTGCGGCTTCAGGTCGTTGTGCGAGATGTTCGCGGCGTGGACGGCAGCAAGACCGTGGAGGATCTGCAGCGTCCACTCCAGGATCTGTTCGAAGGTGAGCGGCGCCCGCGTACTAGCGCTGTCGAGGACCTTCGCCAGGTCGTAGCCATCGACAAACTCCATCTCGATCACGAAGAGCTCGCTGATGTTGTGGAAGCCGTGGACGCGAACGATGTTCGGGTGATGGATGTCCCTGATGATGTCGGGCTCCTTGCGAAGCACCTCCTCGCCCTTCTCCTGGTCTTTCGGAATCTTGATCGCGACCGTGGCACCATCCTTCAGTCTCCGCGCCTGCCACACCTCGCCGAAGCTCCCTTTGCCGAGCTCGGCTAGCAAGCGAAACCGATCGCCCAGCTCCTCGCCGGGTTTGCCGCGGAACACGATCAGCGCCATTACTACGCCCTCCCCAGGGCGAGCCGCTCATTGCGCTCGTCGCGCAGGAACTCGCCGAACACGAGACGTTCGGAATCGGGAGCTGGGCGCATCACGCACTTGATAATCATCAACGGTGTCCGTGCCGGGGCCACGTCACTGCCACGACGCCTAAACCCTTCGCGGTAAGTTGCGATGATGGCGTCCATGCTGCGTGGAGCCGAGCCGCTGCGCACCCAGTAGATCAGGACACACAGCTTCAAGCTCGGGGTCGCAGTCGACGCGATCGCAAGGTTCTCGACCTTGCCCCGCAGCTTCCCCTCGTCACCGCGCTCGAACCTCTCGAATTCGAACGCGAGCGAGGCTTCGCCCGAGTGCTTCTCGAACCACACGGAGTCCCCGCGCACGTCCCCGAGGCCGTTGTCGCGAGCCCACCAGATCGGGCACTCCGCCACGGCGGAGTAGCCCTGCGACTGCCCCGCGGTGGCCAGGACCGTGAGGAAGTGCGAGTGCACCGTGAGCCCGATGTCCGGGATCCCCGACGACAGCAGCATCGGGAAGTGCTCGACCATCAGTTCGCGGTTGGTGAGCCCGTCAAACACCAGGTCCGCCGGTGATGTCGAGCGGTCACCCATCATCCTCCCGACCTCCCCCAGCGCTCGCACACGCGCGGTGACTCACCGCCGTGGATGAGCGCCTTGGTGCCGACCTTGACGACGAGCGGCGCGATGATCGCCCGTCCGCAGATCAGCGCCTCACCGGTCGACAGCGTCGGGAGCTCCGCCAGGTCCGCTGCAGAGAAGTAGTCGGAGGTCTTCTGGATGAACCGCTGGTCGTCCGGGTTCTTGATGCGCATCGCGACGATAGTGTTGCACTGACTCGTCACGTCGGAGTCGAGCTTGCTCGGGCGCTGGCTGACGATGGCGAAGCCCACGCCGAACTTCCGGCCCTCGGCCGCGATGCGCTTGATGATGTTCTTCGAGATCGCAGCCTCGCCGGCGGGTGCGAAGTTGTGCCCCTCCTCGTAGACAATGAACACCGGTCGGGTCGGGCGCTGCTTGTCGGCCGCCGCCTTCATCAGCTCGCTCGAGATGAGCGCGACGATGACCTGCCGCGCCGTGTTCGAGAGCCCTTGGAGGTCGATGATGCAGAGCCGTCCGGCCTCGGCATTGTCGTCGCCGACCATGTCGTAGACGTCGAACGGCTCACCGGCCGCGCGCGAGTAGAAGCTCTGGGCCTCGTTGATCATGCGCCGAAGGCGGATGGCGGCGATGTTGGCGCTCCCTCCGCGGAGCGCGTTGGCCTCGCCCTGGCTGCCGGACTCCGTCACCCACTCCTTCAGGCGGTCGAGATCATCGAGGACCGCGAAGAGCTCCTGGATGTCGCGAGGCTCGTCGATGTTCTCCTTCCAGTAGCGGAGCGCGACGTCGAGCACGCGCTGCTGCGGCTCCGTCAGTCCAGGGAGCACACCGGAGAACTCGTCCACGTCGAAGTGGTCGAGCTGAAGAGCGAGGCGCGTGTTCTTCCCCGCGTACTTCTCGTCGAAGCTCCGCAGCTGCGGCGTGTAGACCTTGATGCCGCCCCCGCGGTCCTGCAGCTGCTGGAGGGCATCTTGGATCTCCGCGAGCTTCTGCCGGTCCCTAGGATCCTCGACCTTGTCGAGCCGGTCGTTGAAGTTGAGCTTGCCGGCTCGGAAGGCCTTGCCGTACTCGCCGTGCGGGTCGAAGACCACGACCGACGCGTTGAGCTGCGAGACCAGCCGTTCGATGACGCGCCCGACGGTGTAGCTCTTCCCCGAGCCGGTCATCGCAAGCACGGCGAGGTGCTCGGTCACCAAGGTGTTCGCGTCGAGGAAGACCGGGACGATGTTCTCGCCCTTCTCGTAGCCGACGAGGTTGCCGAGATGGATGCTGGTGTCCTCCGAGAACTCGTAGAAGCTCGTGAGGAACGCGTAGTCGACTCCGTAGACCTTCGTCCCCGGCGTCAGGGGACGTCGGGGTATCCGGATCTCGCCGGTGAACGGATCCTTGTAGCCGACCAGCTCGAGCGTCGCGTACACGGTCTCGCCCGAGAGCCGCGACTGCGGCAGCAGCTCGACTTCACTGATCCCCTCGCCGAGCGCTGGGCTGAACAGGATGTTCGACCGCGAGAGCCCCACGATGCGGCCCAGCACGTCGAGCTGCGATTCTGACTCGCGCTCCTGGTGCGCGACCCGCACGAACTCCCCACGCCGCGCCGAGAAGCTCGTACGCAGCGCGATCGTCAGCTTGTTGGGCTCCCCGGTGTTGCCGACCAGCTTGCCAATGTAGTTGTCGTCGTCTCGGAACATGCTCACTCCTCATCCATGGTGTCGACGCCCTCGAGCCAGGCTCGATCAACGGCACGGTCCTTGAGCATGCCCAGGGTCGAACGAAGGTAGTTGGACAGGACCTCGCGCGGCATCATCACGAGCTGCTCGGCGTACCAGAGCGGCAGCGGCTTCATCCGCGGGTTGTCGTTCAGCGTCAGGAAGGCGGTGATGCTGGCCAGCCTGTCGAGGGCCTCGGAGTTCCACTGCCCCGGAGCACCGACGGTCTCGATCTTCCAGATCGGCGTTCGGAGGCCAACCTGGATGTGGAAGCCGATGAGCCCGTGGTTCGCGACCGTCCGAGGCTCGAAGCGCTTCATCTGGCGCCCCAGCGCTTCGTAGTAGTAGGCGGCCGTCCGATGCCCTGCGCGCAGGGCACCACGGAGGAAGCGGAGAACACCGACCCGCCGCAGCTGCACCCACTCGCTTTGCACGAGGTCCAGCGTTTCGCTGCTGATCGCCTCGGGGGAACCCGCCGGTCCCTTCTCACGGAGCGCGTTCAAGACGGCGGCGTTGAGGTCGCGGCGCGACTGAAGCGAGACGAGGAACGGACCGTTCGGGTCGTTCGGGTAGATGGACGGCAGGAACCGCTGCCAGAACGCCTCCATCACCTCGATCAGCTCGCGCCACTCCTCCTCGACGTCGGGCTCGGCGAGGCTGAGACTCTGCTCGGCACGCGGGACAAGGAGCGGGATGTCGACGAAGATGACATCCGGTTTCGTGTCCGAATCCAGCAGGTCCGTCAGGAGCTGGTAGACGAGGATGTACTCCTTCCATGCAAGTCGCTCGGACGCGTCCAGGAAGTTCATGTCGTTGATGTCGACGCGGCTGTCCTGGAAGCCCTCCGTCACCTGGTTGCCAGACACGACGATGTCGTGGCGGAGGGCCGCGGCTCCATAGAGGATGCCGCCCAGGGCGGGCATGCTCCGGCTCTTGGAGGAAACTCCGACGGCGTAGACACGATCGAACCGGCGCGACTCGATGCTGCGGATGATGCCGCCACGCACGAAGAGCGGGGCCTTCGCGTCGATGTACCGCATCTTGTTGGCGATCTTCCCGGCAGTGCCGGGAAGCCGCAGGCTCATCGCCGCGGCGAGCGCGCGAGCCAGCTCGATGCTCTTCATGTGATCGTCTCCTCTGAGGCGAGCAAGGCCCCAAGCTCACGCAGGTACGGGTGCATCCCGCGCTGCTCGAGAAACCGGACGAGAGCCCCGCGATCGCTCACTGCCGACGCGTCGGAGGCCGAGAGCCCCTGACGCGTGAGCTCCTCGAGGGCTCGACCGACGTCGTTCGCGCTCAGGTCCACGCCAAGGAGCGCCCCGGCTCGAGATCGCAGAAGCTCTGCTGTCTGCGGGCCGCCGGCCGCAAGGAGCAGCACAATGGGGACGAGCACCCCTTCGCCGACTGCCTCGGCCGTCGGCGGGCTCGGCGGCTGCCGTGCGATCTCCCTGGCCTCCGCCGTGACCGTCGGAGTCCACGACAAGAGGTGCCAAAGCAGGCTCTGGCGATGCGCCTCGTCGGTCAGCGCCGTGTAGGTAAGCAGCTGGAGCGTGGAGAAGAACACCGGACCCGCGGTGTTGGTCGCCTGGTACCGGAGGAGCACGGGCTTGCTCTGGGCATCCACGGCAAGCACGCCTGCGCCGAGCGCCGTGTCGAAGAAGTGGTCCGACCGGACCTTCACCTCTCCGCCGAGGATCTCCTCGAGCGCACCGTCGGTGATGCGAGCAGCCGAATACGCGGCGCGGCGTCGGACTCCCAGCTGGACCGGCGTCTCGAAGTAGCGGCCGAGGTCTAGACCTGTGAACGGCGGCACGACGATGACGGCGACCCGCGCCCGCGCGAGTGCGGACGACAGTTTGCGCATCTCGACGAGGCGCTCGGCATCCAGCAGCCCACCAATGACGACGAGCGGAGGTCCCGACGGATCAGCCAGGAGCCGATCCATGGGAACGCTCTCGACCTCTGCCGTCTGCGAGAGGACGCCGACCTCGAACAGGTCCGCCTGTGCTTCGACGATGCGCGCTTTCATCGGAGCTCCAGCCTCGAGCGGATCAGCTTCATCTCCTTGAGCTCGCGAATCGCGTCGGCGTGGTCCGGGTGCTGGTCTTCGTCGTAGGAGCCGGCCTCCAGGTCGCCGGAGATGTCGACCCACAGACCGAAGTGGACGTCCGTGCCAGCGCCCTCGAAGAAGCCTGCGCCCTCCTGGGAGACCTGGCCGTTAAACGCCTCGTAGCGCGCCTTCGTGGTCCCGAAGGTCGCAGCTGGTGTTGGCTCCGCCTTGGCCGGCTTCCCGTTCGACTTCAGGACCCGGTTGAGCGCGCGCAGTTCCTTCTGCCGGATCACCTGCCGGAGTCCCGCCTTGAGCTCGTCGAGCTTCTCGGTGACCTGCTGCGGGAGCCCCTGGACCGCTTGCGCGGTCGCGACAACCTCGGTCTCCAGGCTCTTCAAGAGCTCGGTCTCCGCCACTTCGTCGATCAGCGATTGCACCTGCTGCTTCAGGCCTCCCTCCACGAGGCCGCGGAACTTCTGGACCTCGAGCTTGAGCGGGTTGAGCGAGGCCTGCACCGATTGCGGAGCGTCGGCCGCGAAGTCGCCCAGCGACTGCCACGCGGAGGCGGCGGCCTTGTAGTCCTTGACCGCCTTCGCCCACTGCTCATGGAGCTTCTTAAACCGCGCGAAGAAGCTACCGGGCCGCTCCTGGCTGATCAGGTCCTTCAGCGCGTCCATGCGCTTCCACGCATGCTCGTACTGCGAGTTGACCAGGTACTGGTCGATCATCAGCGTGTACGACGCGACCGGGATCGTCGCCATCCGCGTCTGCGTGCCTGCCGCGGCGGGCCCTTTCACCGCGTTCTCGAGCTCGGACTTGATGGCCTTGAGTGGCAGCGTGACCGGGGCGACGGGGAACGGGTGGCCCTCGGCCTCATCGAGCGTGGCCGCCTCGCCCAGCAGATGGTCAATCTCCTCAATCATCTCGTCCCGAGTCTCCAGGAACGTCTTCTTCAGCCACGCCAGGAAGGCGACGCGCTCCCACAGCGAGAGCGTCGAATACCGGGTCTCGTAAGACAGAATTCGCGCCGGCGAGCAGTCGAAGTCGAGCGTCGTCTCGCCGATCTCAAGCGGGCACACCCCGAGGATGCGCTCCTCGATGTCGCGGACCTGAGCGACGACCGTCTTGAGCGATCCCTCGGTCAGGCTGTCGATATCGGCGGTCAGGTGGTCCGAGCTCACCTGCTGGATCTGCTTTTCCGCCGTCACCAGCTGCTGCTTGGCCGTGGGGTAGTTGTTGCTCAGCAGAATGCTGGCCTGGGTGGGGAACAGGTCAATGAGCTTCTTGATCGAGTCCTTGCACTCCCCCTCGAGCCAGGTCGACGCCGACTGGCGGCGGCTCTCGAGCATCGTCCGGTCGACGGCCTTGTAGAGGTCGTTCTTCTTGCGGACGAGCCCGATGCCGATGAGCACCTCGAGGATCTGCTCGAGCTGCTGCGGCGCCTTCATCTCGCTGTCGGGTACCGCGAAGAAGAAGCGGTTGGCGAGCTTGCTCACGGCCGACTGCGTCTTGAGCTCCTGGAGGAGCGCGAAGAAGCACCGGGGCACCTTCGGAAGCAGGCTGCCGTCGGTCGTCAGCACGCCGAGGAGGTCGCCGTACTTCCACGCGGCAGGTGCATCGATGTTCTTCTTCGCCGCCTGCCGGCAGTTCTCGAACTCCACGTTGTTCAGGGGTCCGCCGGCCGTGTCTACGGCTGCATCGAGCGAGCAGTCCTTCGCCAACATGTAACGGTAGCCCTTCGCGAAATCGGCCGTGTTGCTGCCGGTCTTGCGGCTCCAAATGGGAGCGAGGAGGTAGCCGGTCTTGCGGAGACCGTTCGCCCACTCCCGGCTCTTCGCTTGCCACTCGTCGCGGTAGGAACCCTCGAGCCCCTTCGCGACTTTGCTCAGGCGTGCCTCGTGGGCGTTGTAGGCGGAGCCCCGGCCCGAGTACTTGAGAAGGAACTCCTCCTCCTGCGACACGAGGCGCCGCGTCAAGACGCAGCGGCGGAGGGCCGGCGACGCATCGAGCTGCTGCTCGAACGAGGCCACGTCCGCGCTTGCCGGGAACAGGACGAGGATCGGGTGGACCCGCTCGAGACCGATGTAGGCGCGTACCTTGTCGAGGGTCTCCTGCGCGTCCAGGCAGTACACGATCGTGCACCGACCATCCGGCGTGACCCGAAGTCCGTCGATCGACGGCGAGCCGAACGCGGAGTTGAGCGCCTTGTGCGGAACGTCTTTGAGCCCCGAGACCTGCTTGGTGTCGTCGTCCTTGAGGTGGTCGTCGAGGAGCTTCGCGAGGCCGAGGCAGATCGCCGCCCCGCGCTTCGCCTTCGTCTGGCTGACGCCGCGAACGTACTGGTCGAGGGGAGCCTCGTGCTTGCCGTCCTTGAAGAAGCGAACGCTCTCGGCCGCCGAGACCAGGAGCTTGTTGAACTCGCGCCACAGCCGGAACGACATCCCGATGAACCGGGCACCGTCGACCCGGTACCCGGGCTTCGAGAAGATGCGGTGGAGCGATTCGGCCGCGAACTCGATGCCCTCGCGCGGGTAGAGCGCCGCGAGCTGCTCGCCCCACTGCTCGAGGTCGGTGTAGACGACGAAGTCACCAGCCGCGCCCGGGGCTCCCCCGACCGCAACGGAGAAGGCGCGCAAGGCCTCGAGCAGTCCGACGACGGACACCTCGCAGTTCGGGGTGAAGTACGTGTCGGTCTTCCCTTCCTTCGCCTTGAAGCCGAACTCGGGGCGGGTCAGCTCGTTCGCCAGCGCGCGCTCGTCGATGTGAACCTGGAAGAGCTCCGCGAAGGCGTGCCCCCGGCCCGCGACCTCGTGGGCGAGCAGCGCATCGGCCATCTCCTCGGTCAACGCCGCCTTCGCCGCTCCGCCGACCGGCGCCGGCAGCTGGCCATACACGAGCCGCTCCACGTCCTGCTTGGGGACCCCGGTCACCTTGCCGAGCAGGGGCAGGACGGCGTCGTCGTTGAATATGTGCGTGGCCCGGGCATCGGTCTTGGCGAAGTCCTTCAGGAGCTCCCACGCACTCGAGCCGTCGCCGCGCTCCCTGTGCCGGACGTGCGTCTCGTGGATGGACGCCATGATCACGTTCAGCCAGCCGAAGTTCCGATTGGCCGAAAGGAACGCGCCCTCAAGCGTGCCCACCGGATACTCGACGGCGTGCGGGTCGACCAGGCTGCCCTTGATGTGATCAACGTAGCTCTGCACGTCGGTCAGCTGGTTCGGCTCGATCGTAACCGAGCTCGCTCGCCGCAGGTTCGGACCAATGTGGATCTGGTCGCGCATGCCCACGCTGCACAGCAGCAGGAAGTTCACGTCCGGATGCTGGTTTCGCCAGTTCTCGTGCTTGATGACCTCCGAGACCATCAGGAGGTACTCGTCGTCGACCTTGGTCTGCGTGTCCTCACGCAGGCCCCGCTTCAGGTCACCGGGCGTCTCGACCTCGTCGACGACGATCCAGAGGTGGTTCAGGCCAGCATCACGCAAGACCTTCTTCGCATCGTGAAGCCGGTCCTCGAACGATCGGGTGTCGTCGTCGACAAGCGAGAGCGCCTTCAGATTTACGCCCTTAGCCTGCATCGCCGCTTTGAGGTCCTCGTAGAGATCCCGCGGACCGCCAGCCGCAGGGTCCGCGTGCAACGTGTGCCGCAGGGCTTCGACCGCCAGGCGAGCCACCCACGTCGCAGCGTCGAGCGCGTCGTCGCACACGGTGCTGTAGCGGATGTAGAGCGGCAGGACCCCATCCTGCAGCGCCGGCTCGAGCACACGCGGCTTCTTGTCTGCCTGATGGAAGGGCGGGATGACGTACTCGTTCTTGTTGAGCAGCCACCAGTCGACACGACCCGTCGCTTCCGCAACGAGCTCGTATCCAAGCCGCGTCTTGCCCAGACCCCAGTCGCCGAACGCGATGAAGAAGCCGGCAATGTCGTTCGCCGCACCGTCCCAGAAGGACCGACGGAACTGGTGGAGTGCGTTGAACACCTGGTTCTGGCCCACCATGCAGAAGGAAGGCGGATAGAGCGCCACCCCCTTGGCGGCCCACGGCTTGGTAATGTTCATCGGTCTTCTCCCTGCTTCTCGCTGGATGAACCCGCGGGGGTCTGCTCCTCGGTCTCGACGTTCGTGGTCTTGTGGATGGGCGTGAACTCGAACCGGACGCGACGTGCACCGGGCTCGCCGAACAGCCCTCGTCCCATGCGGGGCTGTCCTGGGTGGCGGTCGAGCACCCGCAGCTGGTCGTGGTACATCACCGTCCGGATGTAGCTGTCGAGGACGGCGGCTCGATCCTCGTCCGGCACCTGAAGGAGCTCGCCGAAGCGCTCGCCGAGCTGACTCACGATGAGAAAGCCCTCGGCGTCCGTGCAATCGCGAAGCGCCCGCGCGAACGCCTCGTCGTCGGTCAGCCGCACAGGCGCTGCTCCCTCGAATCCGAGCTCGACGAGGTTCTCCACCGCCAGCGCACCAGCGAGTCCACCGGCGTTCAGGCCCCAGGTCGAGGGACCACCATCGAAGGCTCGGATGTGGAAGAACACGGCCAGGGCCTTCTTGAGCGCGGTCGGGAGGTCGTTCGTCGAGGGTGTTCCACCCTGGACGCCCTCCCACACGACCGCCGCGGTTTCGCCCAGAGCCAAAAGGTCAGCGCGCCAACACGGCCCGAGGGCGTGCTCTGCGTTGTCGCGCAGCAGCGTGTTGAAGCCGTCGCAGTTGCGCTGTGCGATCTCGAGGACATCGCCCTCGGGCGACGTGAGCGACAACGCGCCCGTGGGGATACCGCCCGGCGCCTCGACTCCCAGCTGCCAGCCCGCAAGGCAAAGCCCGATCACCAAGCGCGTGCGAGGGTCACGTCGAAGCAGCTGCTTCGCGAGGGCGCGAGCCCAGTCGACGTCAGCGTCCGCCTCGCGAAACGCCTTCCCCAGCGCGACGCCTTCCGCGGTGGCCCGAAGGCCCTTGTCGACCCGCTCGAAGAGGCTGATCCCGTTGATGCGGTAGCGGGCGCCGCTGCGCTCCATCCCGTACGTGTTGATGACGCCGTCGGTCCCCTTGCCGCGCGGCGCCCCGCCCTTGAACTCCATAGTAGGAGCGATGTCGAAGACCACGCGCTCGAGGTCGGCCCGTGAATAGACGCGGCCCGGCTCGGCACGGGACGCCGCCTCCGGGTACTCCTGGATGCGAGCCGCCTCGCTCCATAGGAACAGCTTGGGGAGCGCGATGCGCACCAACGGCGTGTTCATACCTGTCCTCCGTGGAGTTCCGCCAGGAACTGCGACAGGCGAACGCGGTAGGGCTTTTCGCCCCGGTTCTGCATGTGTCCCGGATGAGCCTTGATCTTGGATTGGTAGTCGTCGGTCAGATGCAGTACGTCGCCGTCGCGCTCGAACACATCGAGCAGCTCGAGGTTCTTCAGCATCACGTGGACGGCGCTCGCCCAGAGCGAATCCTGGGTGCTGGCCCCCACCGGCCTGTAGCCGACCTGCTCGAGCATCGAGCAGACGTGGCGCCACAGAGGGCCTCGCCCGGTGCCATCGAGCTCGAGCTGCGCCAGACCCCCACCGACGTGGATCAGCGCCACCACGTCGCCCGACAGGCCGGCGAAGAGGCGGTGAACCTCGAACTGCAGGAGCACCGCCGCGACCGGGTGCTGGATGAGTCGCTCTGCGGCAGCCTCGCGTTCGAGCGTGGCGGCACGCTCCCACTCGCCGTGGCGACAGAGCGGTAGGCCGGCGACGATGTAGCTCCGCTCCATCACGTCGGTGCGCTCCATCTTGCCGATCAGCACCTGGCCGTCGTCGGCCACGAGCAGTTCTACGGTGCTGAGAAGCAACGGACGCTTCCAGCTTCGACGGAGCTGTGTGCTGAGCGGACCCTCCGACGATTTCGACGCCGCGTCGGCGCTCCAGGACTGCTGCTCCGAGAGGAACTCGGGCTCTCGAATCAGGTCCCCGATCACCTTCGGCGGAAGCTGAGCGAACAGGTCGAGTCGCTCCGAGGCCGCCACGTCGCGCGGCTCGCGGATGGGCACGCTCAGGTAAGCGTGCGTCTTCTCATCGCCGCCATGGGGCTGCGTCAGGTGCCAGCGTCCGAACCGAGCCCAGACGTGCTCCTCGAGCCCCGGGATCGGCTCCGGGGCTTGTCGCCGCAGGTGCTCGCCCATGAAGCGTGCCGCGAGCCGGGTGGTGAACGCGGACGGGCCCGCGTCTCCATCGACGAGGTGAAGGAAGAGCGGGGTGACCACGTGCGCCTCGGGGCGACGTGCCAGCATCGAGTCGAGCCAGTCGCTCAGGTGCGCCTCCTCCAGCCCGAGGTCTTCGAGATCCCCCGGCGTCAGCTCGCCAAGGGTGGCGAGATGCGCGAGCAGCCGCCGATTGCGATCGAGGGGCGAGACTTGCTTCGCCTTCGTCGACGTCTTGGCCTTCGAGCCCTTCGGCGCGTCGGGCTTGTCGTGGATCGGCGCGGGATCGTCGCCGGGTCGGTAGAGGCGAAGCCGCGCCCAGTCGTCGTCGACGCGGAAGAGGAGGTCGTGCTCTGGCGTCGCGTTGTAGTGGACGCGACTGCGGAAGTTGGTCGTGTACTTCTCGATGTGGCACTGGACGGTGATCGGCTTGAAGAGCGGGTAGTTCGCTGCGAACCAGCTCGTGATCTCGTCTCGGGAGTGCTCCTCCCCATCGGCGAACGTCTCGGCGACGAAGCGCTCGAGCAGCTCGTTGCAGCTCTCGTCGTAGATCTTGCCGCCCCTGGCCCGCTTCATCGCCCACGTGAGGACCCCTCGCGCAGGCTCGCGAGCCTCCTCGGTGGGCAGGAGCGGTTGCAGCACCTCCCACGCGTCAGCGTCGACGGGGAAGTTGGTGCCGTTCGGCTGCCGGAGGATCATCAGGTTGCCCAGCCCCTCTGTGGCCGCGATGGTGGTCTTGAGGAGCGGGTTGCCGAGGAACCGCTTCTCGATCGCGAGCACGACGCGGGGCTTGGTCGTGGCTCCGCTGCTCGGGTCCGCCCAGAATGTCGCATCGTCGCCATCGGACTTCCGATCCGCAACGCCCTCCACGACACGAGCCTGGGCGTAGATGCCCGCGTGGTTGCCGGACATCCAGAGCAGGACGATGTCGCCGACCTGGATGCGGTCCTTGTATCGGTTGGTCAGGAACTGCATCCGGTCGAGATGCTGGAGCGCCTCAAGGATCCGGTACAACTTGGGGTTGGCCTGGAAGATCCAGACCCGTGGTTCCTTCGCGTCGGGCATGGCAACGACCTCGGCCGGGAGGGAATCATCGAGGGCGGCGCCGTCGACGAGCTCGAACATCCCCTTGTCACCACGAAGGAAACGGGCGTCCTGCGTCATGTCTCGGTGCAGCGAGAACCACGGCGTCTTGCGGTCGTCGCTCACGGCGAACTCGTCCGGATGGAGCTCCGCCAGCGCCGCCCACACCTCGTCGCGGTAGTGGAAGGCCCGCCGCGGCTGGCTGCGCATCCAGTCGAATGCCAGGTCGACCTTGCGGGGCCTCATGCGGCACCTCCCTCGGACGCCCGCAGCGCAAGCTCTTCGACCATCCGCTTCTGCAGCTCCTTGCCCGGCCGGAACACGGTGCGCAGGCGCGCCGCCATCAGCGACGACTGGTAGTCGTCGTCGAGCACTAGGAGCTCGTCCTGGCGGCGCAGGATTCGAAGCTCGAGGAGGTTGCGGAGTAAGTTGCCCATGAGCTCGTCGGGGACTCGACCGTCGACGAGGCCGAAGGGCGCGTACCCCTGAGCGCGAACGAGGTCGCCGAGCAGTTCGGCAACGCGGCCCACGCCGCGGGAGCCCACGAGCACCGAGACATCGTGCAGGCCGCCCGACGTGGGCACGTAGAGCTCCACGGTGGGCATCGTCGACGCCGGCGAACGCCAGGCGCAGATGCCCAGGTGGATCACCGCGGCGTAGAACGGGTGCTCCACCACGGCGTCGCGCAGATGTTCGACGAGCACTTCGTTGAGCGGCGCGTCCTCGTCGAACATGCGCTGGCCACGGGCATCGACGATCGGGGCGCCGCTCAGCACGCCGAAGCGCTGCATGTTCCAAGGCCGGGGCACAGAGGCGCTGCCAAGGCCGAAGCCGTCCTCTCGATTGAGCGGCAGCGGGCGCAGCACCGCAGCGGTCTCGACGGCGACGGGCAGCGCCACGCAGGCGGGTCCGAAGCGCCGCAGCGCGAACTCGAAGAGCCCCTTCGGACGCGCGGAGTGCCCGAGTGCGTAGCTGTCCCAAGCAGCGAACGGCCGCGAGCGCTCGGGGAGGCCGGCCATGCGAGCCTCGAGCTCCGCCGGCGCGAAATCGACTAGACGCTTGCCGTCCTCCAGAGGCCCAAAGAAGGCGTTGAGCTCGGCCAGCAGCGGCGCGAGCTCGCCCTTCGTCCACTCCTCGAGCTCCACGGTCATGCCCGCGCGGCCGGCATCGACCAGCCCCTCGACGACAATGCTGAGCAGGTAGGCGCGGTACTCGGGCACCGCGAAGCACAAACGACGGCCGGCCTGCTGCGCGTCGCACTCGACCAGGTGCACGAAGGGCGGCGTCAGGTGCCAGGCCACCGGACGACCGTGCTCGTCGTGAACCGCCTCGAGGGCGCCTGCGTTCTCGAACACCAAGACCCACGGCCCAGCGCCGAGGTCCTCGGCCTCGTAGGCCGACACCTCGCCCCACTGGGCAAGATGCTCGAAGAGCGCGACCGCGTCGCTCGGGCGGGCGGGGAGACTCACG
The DNA here is from genome assembly GCF_900090245.1 of Micromonospora halophytica. GTDB lineage: Bacteria > Actinomycetota > Actinomycetes > Mycobacteriales > Micromonosporaceae > Micromonospora > Micromonospora halophytica. The sequence goes on along the minus strand of NZ_FMDN01000014.1, from coordinate 76,745 downwards.
CCGCAGCCTCCATGACGAGTCGACAGGCCGCTCGCGCGCTCTCGGCCGCGGCCCACCGGCGGAAGTTCGTCGCCGCCTGACGGGAACGCAGAACGACCCACTGCTCCGGCTTCTTCGGATCCTTCCCGATGCTCCAGTCCCAGCCCGACCATCCGTTGGCGGCGTACTGCTCACCGCAGGGAGCCAGCCTCCAGTCGGGTAGCCGGAGCGCCTCGAGATCGCCGATCATCTCGGACGGCGTCTGGTAGCGGGCAGCGGGGTGGGGCGAGACCGCCTTGTTGATGATGCGCGCCAGGCTCTTGGGCACGTACGGCTGCATCCGCCCGAAGGAGATCACGCCCTTTCCGGACGCGGCCCGGGCCAGAGCACGGTCGACCACCTTCTGCGTGTCGAAATCGTCGACACTGCCGCCCGATGCCCTCGCCAGCTCGCGAAGCTCCTTCCTTGCCTCGCTGTCCAGGTAGGCGTCATCGTTGTACGGCAGAGCGCCGTGCACCATCTCGAAGAGCACCAGGCCCACCTGGTAGAGGTCCGACCGCACGTCGTAGCGGCTCGGCGTCGCCCATCCCTCGGCCGGCACGTAGAGCGCGCTGTGGCGCGAGGCGGTCACGCTCGCGCTCGCATCAGCGAGTCGGGCGACCGAGCCGAAGTCCGTAATCTTCGGCCAGATGCGCCCGTGTCGCTGCGAGATCAGCACGTTCGCGGGCTTGATGTCCCGGTGAACGAGGAGTGCCTGGTGAAGCTGCGCGAGCCCGTGGAGGATGCCGATCGCCGCGCAAACGGCCTCCATCATCGGGAGCGGCCCGCCGCTCAGCCGCGAGAGGATGCTGCCGCCGTCGACATACTCCATGGCGACGAGGACGAAGTCGTCGCCGAGGCGCTGCGCGTCGTGGACCCGCACGAGGTTGCTCTCGTTGCCCTCGGTCCTGGTCGCCTCCACCAGGAGACGCGGCTCCGCGAAGAGGTCGCCGCTCGGATCGGGGTAGAGGACCTTCAGGAACACCGGCAGATCGAGGGGTACGTGATGCGCACGGAAGGCGTACGCGTTCGCGCCCTCGGTGTTCTCCGCCTCGAGCCTGTACTTCCCGGTCGTAGCGATGAGCTGCTGGATGTCCTGAAGGGTCGTGCTCATTCGTCGAGCCCCCACCACGCGACGAGCACCGCGTCTCGCCAGGTCTTCGGCTTGAAGTCCGCGCTGCCGTTCAACACGTTCTCGGGAGAGCCGGACGCGATGGAGGCGAAGCGCTTCTCCTGCGCGCGGAGCGACTGCGGCGTGACGAGTTCGACGGCCAGCTCAAGCTCGGCGCCCACCAGCTGGACGATTCCTTCCGCCTTGACGCGACTGGCCGACGGCCCGCCGTGCTGCGACCGACCAGCCTGCAGCACGCAAATGCGCTCAACTCCGCGCTCGGCCAGGAAGGTCGAGAGCAGGCGCCGAAGGCTCAGCAGCGCGTGCCCCTCGCACGCGTCCGCGGGCAGCTTCTGCGACGTGGACGAGAGCGGCAGAACCCGGGGCTGGGCCCGGGTGCCATCGAGGAACGCCCACTTGAAGTCGGTCGAGCTGGGAGCAATGCCGAGGACCTTCATGCGCCGTCCTCCGCCAGCTCCGGGATATCATTCGCCGTCGGCGCCTTGAGCGTTCCGGCGAGGATCGCCTGCTCGTCGAGGGTGCCGTCGATCAGCGCTTCGACGTCGGCCTTCGCTTCGTTGATCAGGCGGACAGAAGCGGCCGAGAGGACATGGCCCCGGCGTACGGTCTTGGCGATCGCTGAGGCGCACTCCACGGTCGGCACCAGTACATCGAGAAGCTCGCTTTCATCGACACGTCGCCTAGAACTCGAAGTGCCGCGTCCAAGGTGCAGAAGTTGCGTCCGGCAGAGCTCCGTCCGCAGCGCGAACGCTACGTAGTTCGGATCGACGCCGTTGCGGGCCCGCAAGATGGAGAACTCCGGAGAACAACCGCCGGCTTCACTTCCGAAGTCACACACACCGATTCGATTTGCCGCGGGATTAATGCAGGAGACGAGCACATCCATGGATCGTGCCTCACGCCCTCCGCTTTCCGGCCGGTAGGCGCGAGCGGCATCTTCGTCCAAGAAGCCACGATCGTTCAGGTGCAGCACACTGACGAAGAACGAGCAGTTCTTCCCTACGCGGCTGCGCTTCGACGTTTCGGCGGTAACCAATTTCCTCAAAGGGGTGAACAGATCCTTCTTGGTGGACGCCCACGCCTGCAACGCGATCAGGGTTGGGTGGTAGCCGCTCGGATCGAGACGATTTCGAAGAAGATCGGCGTCCACCCTGGTCGTAAAGGCACCCGTGGGCAGGATTCCATCTGCCGGAAGGGTCGTTAGGATGTCGTCGGTGCTCTGGCCGAGACCGTCGCGCAGAAGGTCGCTTGACTTCGACTCACACTGCATGGCGACAGCTCGGCAGCGCTCCGCCAACTCGACCTTCGCGCCGATGTAGTCCTGAATGCGACGGTCGGGGAGCGGAAGAGCAAACGCGCGAAGGTCGCCGAGGCTGATTCCGGCCTGGACCGTGCCAGTGACGGTACGCTGCAGAAGCAGCGTGCCGGTCTGCGACCAGAGGTAGGCCAGTACGTAGTAGTCGTTGGCCCGTCTTGGATCGATGTCTGCTTTTGCTACGTGTTGATTGATGTTGGCGATGGGGCCGTCATTTGGATACTTCGCTGCGACCCCAACATAGCCGCCAATTGCGATAAGCACCTCGCCGCCAGACAGAGATGAACGCGAAAAGCCCTGGTGCTGTTCAGCAGAGATTCGAACGGCGCCATCCGCATCCGCGAAGCCAGATTGCAGGTTCTGGATGCGAAGCATCGGAACACCACTTTCAATCTGCACCGACTTGATTACGCCGTAGGTGATCACCGTACCGGCCTTCACCAGGCTTGATAGCGGAGCAGAGGGAAGTCTGGCCGCACGCTGAGCTGCTTGGCGGTAGGTCGCTCGGTAGAAGTTCGCGTCGAGACGCTTGAGTGTTACTTCCTCCGGCGCGATGAACGCGGCTTCGAAGCTCGCCTGTGTCATAGCAAGCCCCCGAGGTAGGCGGACGCGATCGGGACCAGGTCGTTGCCGCTCGGGTCCGGAACCTCGGCCTTGCCCTTCTTCAGGTACCCGACGTGCTCGGCCACGGCCATGAAGACCGGGCCCTGCTTCTCCGCCGGGTGTCGCTTCTTCTGAAGGTACAGGAAGCTGGTCTTCGCGCCCGTGCCAGCAATGGAGAAGGTCTCGGTAGGCAGGCTCACGACCGCGCGCACGATCGCCTTGCCGCCGAGGAACTCGCCGGTCTCCTCATCCTGAGTCCCCATGAAGTACTCGCGGATGTAGGCGTCCCCCGAGTTGCAGAGGATGCCGTCAGGCACGACGATCAAGAGCCGCCCGCCCGGCTTCAGAAGCTGAAGGTTGCGGTCGATGAACAGCGAGGCCGGGTCGGCCTTGGCGAGATCCTTCCGCTTCGCCCGGTTCCCGGGGGTCCATGACCAGCCGAGCTCGAGGCCGCGCTCCTCGTCGCGCATGCGCGCCAGACCGCGGGGATCGTCGTACTTACCGGAGCCGAACGGCGGGTTGGTCAGGATGACGTCGAACTTCCCGATGAGCCGATCGAGATGCGGGTCGACCAGCGAGTCGTCGACCTTCAGCAGCTGGCTGTGGTCCTCCCCGTACAGCAGCATGTTGATGCGAGCCTTCTGGATCGATCCTGCGGCCTGGTCGGCACCGAAGAAGCTGTGCCGCTTCATTTGCGAGAGCCAGCGCAGCTTGTCGTCGTCGGAGTGGCCGACGTGGCGGTCGTCGAGCACGCGCCGCTTCACCTCGCGCAGCGCACCGATCGGGAAGCGCCCGGTACCGCAACAGATGTCGCCGCACAGAAAGGCGGGGAGCGATGCCTCCTCGTCGGTCTGGGGGTTCCAGCGCTCGCGCTGCCCGTCGTCACCCCGTCGGGCCCAGAGGTCTGCGTCGGGGATGTCGTGGAAGACCATGCGGGCCATGCACTCCACGACCTGGCTAGGCGTCAGGTAGGTGGCGAGCCCCTCGTCGCTCGCGTACTTGCCGCGAAGGAACACGTCGAAGGCCCAGCCCAGCAAGTCCTCGTGGATGAGGTGCGCCCGCATCTCGCGGGCCTTCTCGCCGTTGCCGAGGAGCTCGCGGTCCGGCACCGAGAGCCGGATGGGCTTGCCCTCACGATCGCGGAGCTCGAGGGCCTCGATGGCGAGGGCGAGGACCTCCGGGTTCTCGAGACGCAGCGGCTCGTCGTACGAGAAGATCGTGTGCACTTCGCCTGTGATGTCGGTCGCCTTGTACTGCGGGAGGTTGTTGATCTCGCGGAAGGCGTCCTTGAGCTGGATGACGGCGTCCTTCTTGTGCTCCCGCACGTGGTCGGCCGAGTAGATGTCGGCGAACCGCTTGCCCTTCGCGGCGCCGTTCGTGAGCACGTAGCCGGGCGCCTTTTCGAGATGAACCTTGAGGAAGAGCAGCTTGCCGAGCTCGTCGATGGCGGCGTTGGTGGGCTTGACGCCGCCGCGCGAGTAGATGGCCTCGTGCAGCTGATCGAACTTGCGCTGGATTGCCCGGAAGTCGCCACGGTGGTACTCGGCCGAGACCTCCTGCACGAGCCGGGTGCGGGTCTCGGAGATCGGCCGGGCGACGGTCTTCCACTCATCTCGGGCCGGCAGCGCCGAGACCTGCGCGTCCTTCTCGACGTCGAAGATGAAGTCGTTCTCGCCGTCCCACACCCAGACGAAGCGAAACGGCTTACCGGCGGCGGCGCCGAGGCCGGCCTTGAACTTCGCGTCGTCCTGCACGGGGGGCCGCGAGGCATCGCCGGGCTCGCCGCTGGCGAAGAGGATGACGGGCTCGTCCTCGTCGAGCGCGACGAGCTCGGCGGTCGCCGACATGGATCCGTCGCCGAGCGGATCGAAGAGCGCGAAGTCGTCCTTGATCTGCTGGTAGCCGAGCTGCGAGAGCTTCTCCCGCGCGCTATCGCGCAGTGCGTCTGTAGTGCTCTTCTTCTTGGCCATCGTGGTCCTCTCGCTACCGTCGCCGGTTGAAAATGTTGGTGCCCGCCACGACGAACTGCGCGGTGAGGAGCTCACGCGCCTGGTGCTCGGGCAGACCGGTCTCGCTTGCCACCGCGCGCACGACGCTCGCCAACGGAGCGCCCCGGCGTCCATCGAAGAACGCCTCGGCCGCCTTCCGAACGCGGCGGTCGTCGGTGATGGCGGTCCCTCGCGCCGCCCACATCTCGCTTGCGGTGCGCTCCAGGGTCGGGTCGAGACGCATCAGCAAGAGGGCCCGCTCGGCACCACCCGCTTCCGGGAGCTCGAGGACGGCCTCCGCAACGCGCTCGGGCGTCGCGGGACCGTGGCCGACCAGGAAGTCTCGGATCTTCGAGGTGATGAGGCCCGTCATGCGTCCTCCTCGAGCGGGAGGCGCAGCTGGGCGTCGGTCGCCTCGTCCCGCGAAGTATTCCTCGAACGCCGGATGCCCTTGACCGGCGTGAGCGACAGGGCCGGCCAGATCGCCGCGACGCCGTCGACGGCCAGGAGATCCTGCGGCTCCACCCACGCTGAATGAACCATGAGCTGGCGCTCTTTCGGACTCGCGGCCTCGTCGGTGATGCGGCCGAAGAGCCTGCAGAAGTCGCGGGCGCGTCGCGTGACCGTACCCTTGCTGTAACGGAAGCTCCGACGCCGCAGGACGCTGGCGACGACGTCGGGAGTCGGCACGTCGCCGCCAGTCATACGCATGACCTCCTCAAAGCGCGCGCGGCCGCGAACCCCTTCGAGGATCACGCGAGGCTCGAGGCGAGAGCTGACGTAGCGGCGCCCGAGGCTGGTCGGGCGGATTGCATCCTCCTCGATCAGCCGGGTCCGGCGCGGGGCCGCGAGGTAGTGGTCGACGTTGCGGAGGTTCTTGAATCCGATCTTGTGCTGGAGCCACGTCGGGCCGTCTTCGCCGAGCACGACCATCTCGACCATGCGGTTCAGCAGGGGCAGTTGCGTGGCTTGCGGTACGACCCGATCGAGTGAGGACATGTTGCCCCCCGGCACGACGGCAAAGCAGGGCGCCGATCCCAGTGCCCGCATGAGCACATCACGGCGGACAAGGCGACCCCAGTCCCCGGGAGACCTCAAGCTGGTCGCCACGGCGTTCACGGCGCCTCCCGGAGATAGTCGTCGGCAGCTTCGATGAGCGCGGTCCGCGCCAGCAACGCCTCGCGGCGACGCTGCATCGCTCGGGTGAGCCGGGTCTCGAAGTCCTCTCGCCAGACTTGACCCAGCACCGGGACGAGCAACTCGTCGAGGTCGCGCTTGTTGACGAAGCGCTGCACGGACCCGGACGAGAGCAGCCGGAGCTGCGTGCGAACGAGGGGATGGGCGAGCGCGACGGCGAAGACGCGGGGCGTCTCGTGGAAGCGGAGGGCGGTGAAGGTGGCGCTCCCGAGGAGCGGCTGCTCCTCGCGTCCGAGCTCCTCGTCGAGGTAGGCGACCTGGTCGCCCGAGCCCGTCGTGCACAACAGGACATCGCCCACCTCGAGCTGCTGCCGCATGCGTGAGGACAGGTCGGAGAGGGGCCGAACCTCACCGCCCTCGACGAGGAAGGTGCTCTCGTTCACGTCGTCGGCTCGAACGGCGAAGACCTCCTCATCATCGGTGAGGCCCCGAAGGCTGGTGCTGGCAGGCTTCGCCAACTGGAGCAGCGACCGCATGGCCGACGCTGCTGACAAAGAATGGCGGAACACGCGCCCGCGGTTGAACGGGACATCCCACCGGCCTGCCAGCTGCGATCGGAGAACTTTGATGGCGTTGCTGGGGGGCTTGACCCCGTGGACGCGGTGGTCGATCTCGGTGTGGATCGCCGTCACCACCGCGTTGAACTCGGCGCGGGCGCTCGCGGTCAGGTCGACGGCCTGCTGGTACTGCAGCCCGAGCGACTCCTGCAGGCTGCGCGGGGGCAGCGGGATCGGGAGGCGCGCAATGTCCGATAGGCGAAGTCGCGGCAGCGCCGACGAGCCACCGCGATACGCGAGGTCACGCAGGATTCGGTTCAGCGTGGGCGTGCAGAACACGGCGGCCAGGTACTCGGGTAAGACCGCCGGCCGGGGCCGGATGACGGTTAGCTCCGACGACACGGCGAGCTCTGCGGGCATCCCCGACTGGACCGCGGCCGCACGAAACGGCTGGGCTGCTCGCGTGAACAGGACGTCGTTCTCCTGGACATTGATCCACTTGGCGGCAGTGCCGTCGACGTGGGCCATGCCGCTCACGTCCAGCTCGCAGGGCCGCACGTTGTTCAAGCGGAGCATCGGGATCCCCGATGCAGCCGAAGGCAGTCGAGCCCCGTCGTGGATGGACTCGACGATGTCCTCGAGGCTGACGTGTCGACTGCCCTCCGAGCTCATCGTCGATCGCACCAGCTCGCGCCCGAGGTAGTAGGCCGGGTCGAGGCGAACATGCCGCCTGCCGAGGTCGTTGCGGGAGAGCGTGGCTACGCGCATGCGGCCACCTCCCGTTCGAGGAAGTCCTCGAGCTCTGACCGCGCCGCCTCGATGTCGCCGCTGAGGTCGTGTGCTTCCACGTCGACCATGAGGATCGGGTAGCCGTCGGCGGGCGCCGGCTTGCGGAGCATCACGACGGAGCACTTCACCTCCGTGCCGCGGAAGCACGTTCCGGCAGGCAGGCTGACGACCGCCAGCAGACGTGCGTGTTCGAGCAACCACTCGCGGAAGTCCGCATGCCCGACGCTCGAGAGCAGGCCTTCGGGCAAGACGGTGACGAGGAGAGCGCCATCGGCCATTGCCGCGAGCGCGTGCTCGATGAACAGCAGCTCTGCAGGTACGCGGCTGCGCGCCTTGCCCCCGCGCTTCGACAGCTCGAACCGGCCCAGCTGGGTTCCGCTCAGCTGGAGGCCGAACGGCGGAACGACGATCACGCCGTCGTAGGACCCGTTGAGGTTCGACTGCAGGAAGTCAGCGAACACGCGCTCGACGCTCGGAAGCAGACGCTCCAGCAGCGGCTCGAGCAGGCGGAGCTCGGCCGGAAGAAAGATCGTTCCCTCCGCGCCGAGGAGTGCGGCGATCTCCGCCCCGGCTCCGCTCGAGACCAGGAGACGACGAGCGCCGAGCTGATGTGCGCGCACCAAGGGCGCCACGCTCTCGGTCAGCCCGGAGAACTGGCTCTTGTCGGGAAGCAGTGAGGACAGCGCGACGACGAGACGGACCAACTCATCGCGCGCGTTCGGGCGGAGTCGAAAGCCGGCCAGGAGCGCAGCCGCCGTGCGGAGCGGTTCAACTGCGACCGACTCGTCACCACCGAGACGCGAGACGGGCACGTCGCCCGTGGGGCGGACGAGGTCCGGCCCGAACACCTCATCGCCATCCAGGCGAGCGACCAGCTGCGCGACGCCCAGCTTCGCCGCATCACCGTGACGGGCGGCCGCGCGAATCAACTGCCCCCAGGCTCCGAGGACTCCTGCCGACGGGAAGTGGCTGCGGTCGGCGACGGGCAGTGCCCGCACGGGGACGAGCCCCTCCTGCTCGCGAGCGTAGAACGACGGATAGTTGCCGCCGTCGACGATCACGAATGCGTAGCCCTTGCCCGCGAGGAGCTCGAGGTAGCGGTCGGACACATCGCCGCGCTTGGGGCGAAGTAGCACACCGCGCTCACCGCCGAGCACGAACTCCCCAGCGAGAGCCAGCCGCCCAATGGCCGGCTGCGCGGCGTCGGTGACGTCGATCCCGAGGCTGCTGAGGTAGGTGTTCGCGTCCAAGACCATCTCTCCGTCACGCGCTCACGCGCCCATTGACGCTCCGAGATTAATCAGGACGGAAGGTTCCGTCAAGAAGCGTCACGCGCTCACGTTCCCAATGGCTCCAGAGAGCCTCGTCGAGCGTGATGTCGTCTGCGTGCTTCACCGCCCGTAGGTTCCCCATCCGGCGCCGCCCGTTACCTGCCGTCATCCGAGCGGCAACTGGCCGTTCATGCACGGCCAGCTAGCGGCCTGCCGCCTACGCGCGGAGCATGTGCCGTACACGCAGTTGTCAGCATGTGATTAGCCGTCGACCACGGCCGCTATCAGCGCCCCGGCGACCAGGTACGGACCGAAGGCGATGCTGTGCGCACGACGCAGTGCCAGGCGTGCCAGCGCTTCGGGGGCGGCGAGCACGAAGGGCAGTAGGCCGCCGAGGAGCACCGCAGGCCAGCTGGTGGCGCCCAGTGCCGCGCCGAGCAGCGCGGCCAGCCGCACGTCACCCAGGCCCATTTCGCTGCCCGCTATGATGACCAATGCCAGGTATAGGCCGCCGAGCGCTGCCGCGGCGAGCGCGGCGGCGACCAGCGTTCGGGCCTGACCCGTGGTCGCTGCCTGGCCGGCCAGCACGACGCTGATGGCCAGGGTGGCGGCGCTGATCACGGGCGTGGGCAGTCTGCGGACCGCGACGTCGACGGCGGCGAGCAGCACGCCGGTGTGCATCACCACCAGCCAGACCGCCAGCAGCGGCAGGCCGCCGGGAGCGTCGCGCAGAAGCCAGGCGAGGCCTGCTGAGGCGACAGACAGCCCGATGCCACACAGCTCCGATACGGCCACCAGCGTGCGCGCGCTCCTAGCTGATACCCGGCGGGATGCCGAGGTATCGCCTTCGGCCACTTCGGACGTTCGCATGCCTGCGATCGCTGACGGGTAAGTCGTCAGCCAGGTGTAGGCGTGTGGCAGCGCCAAGCCGGCAAGGGCGCCGCCGGAAAGCGCCAGCCCCAGTGCTGCGGGATTCATCGGCTGCGGTTCTCGTGGCGCGCGATGGGCCTATGCCGGTCCGGTATCGGCGGCGGTCGGCTGGGCGCAGCCGTCGCGGTAGGTGTCCGACCAGCGCCGCATCTCGCGCATGAACGACGAGAGCAGCGGCAGCAGGTGGGTGCCGGCGGCGGTCAGGGAGTAGGTGCCAGCGCCCGCGTCGTCGGTGTGGTGCACCAGGCCGCGGTCGCGCAGGCGGCGCAGGGCGTCGTTGAGCGATTTCGAGCTCGGTGCCGGTCGGATCTCGCGCAGCAGCTCCGAGAATCGCATCGGCCGTTGACCGAGTACCGTGAGGATCTCCAGGGTCCACCGCTGGGCGCACAGCCTGATCGCTTCGTGCACGACGTGAAGGTCGTCGTCCATCCGCCTCCCCTCCCCGTCAAGGTCGGCCAGAGGACGAGTCTAGGGGATCGACTGCTCTACGTGAACAACGAATTCACGTTGAGTCAAGCAGAGATCATCGAGGCATCGAGTCCGGTCGCTGATGAGCTGGTGCACCTGCAAGGTGGCGGCAGCCCTCCGCGAGCGCATTCAGGGCGTCCGCCAGAGCTCTTCCCATAGTGGAGAGGCGATAGGCGCCCGTGGTGGCGAACACGTCCCAGGTGCCGTGCGGTTCGCGCCGCAGAAGTCCGGTCGCCGCGAGCCAGCACAGGTCGGCCCGCAGCGCCTCGCGGGAGGCTTCGTCCACGCCACCGAGGTCACCGACAGTGGCAGCAGCGCGGTCACGCAACGTCACGAGAGCCGCGATGGCTGCGGGCCGACTGGCGAGCTCCGCAGCGAGGTCGGCGGGCTGAGGACCCTCGGCGGTGCGGCTCATAGTGCGCGCTCCCTTGGGATTTTCTAGGGATTCTAAGGCCTTCGATCCCTGCGGGCATAGTGTCGCGAACCCGACACCGGTTGGTCGGATTGTGGCGAAAGACTTGCATTATCGGTGACCTCGAGGTGAGCACCTGACGGTAATCACCGGAAGGTAAGCACGTTGCGGTAACCGTGGGGGCCGGGTGTAGAGGTGGGTTCAGGCATCCGTGCGTGCAACTTCCACGACAGCGGGGCGGTCCGCGTCGCTGTCGGCAGGAACCGTCAGGAGGCAGGGCGGCAGATGACGAGCCGTAACAGACAGCGAACTTTCACCGTTCGAGCGCGAGGCCGCCGCTTGCGCCTGGCGGGCCCGGCGACAGCCCTGTGCCTGGTGGCCGGCGCGGGAGCGTGCGACGCCGGAAACACTAGGCAAGAACCTTCTCCTACTACCTCGGTCGCTGTTTCCACGCCCAGCCAGGATCCGCGTGGCGCGGCTGAGGACGCCGCGCTGGACGTGTACCGCGGTATGTGGGCCTCGTACGCGAAGGCCGGCCTTACCGCCAACCCCGACGAGCCCGACCTCAACAGGTTCGCCAGCGACGGCGCGCTGAAAACGTTGCGGAACGGCCTGGCCAACTACCGGAGCAAGAAGCAGGTGCTCAAGGGCAAGTACGTCCTGAACCCGCAGGCGGCCGAGGTTGCGCTCAACGCCTCGCCCGCGACGGTGACCGTCACCGACTGCATCGACGACAGCAACTTCCTGGTCTACAACCTGTCGGGTGAGCCGATCAACGACGTGCCCGGGGGCCGGCGGAGTGCGCGGGCCACGGTCACGAACCTCGCGGCCGGCGGCTGGAAGGTCACCAGCTTCGGCGTCCAGGACGTGGGGTCGTGCTGATGCGTCGCGCCGTCCAATCCCTGATCGCTGCGGGCGCGGCAGCGATCGTGCTGGCATCCGGAAGCCCGGCACGTTCCGACGGCGGCATCGGCGGGGTCAGCTGCACGCAGAACCCGGCGGCTCCTGAATGCGAGATCAACGCCGGCACCCCCGGCGGCCCTGGCGGCTCCACCGGCGGCAGCCAGGGCGGCGGCGGGTCCGGTGACGGCTCGGGCGGTGGCGGTGGCGGTGGCTGCTACTGGGCGCCGGTCGACGTGGGTCTCCCGCCTCCGCCGGGCAAGGGCCCAGAGGGCGGTTGGTATTCCCGGACCTGCGTAGCCAACGGGCTCGGGTCGCAGGAGGTGCCGGTGTGGCTGGACCAGGCGCCGTCGGTGAACCTGGCGGCGCTGGGGCAGACGGCGCGTTCTCGGCTGCACCTGCCCTCGCCGCAGATTCGCACGAATCCCACCGCCGCGCCGTTCGTGCTGGTTCAGGTGCCGGTGTGGCTGTGGGTGGACCCGGCGACGTGGGGCGCGCGGTCGGCGACCGCGTCGGTGCCTGGGGTGTCGGTTACCGCGACTGCGACGCCGACTCGGGTGGTGTGGTCCTTTGGCGACGGCAGCGACGACCTGACGTGCGCCGGTCCGGGCAAGCCGTGGAAGCCGGGCACGGACCCGCGGGCGTCGTCACCGTGCGGGCACACCTACACATCCTCGTCCGCTGTCGCGGCGGGGGCGGCGTTCCGGCTGCGGGCGACGGTGACGTGGTCGGTCACCTGGTCTGGTGCCGGCGGCGGGGGCACTCTCGCCCCGCTCACGACGACCTCGACGGTGTCCGTGCGGGTGGCGGAGTCCCAGGCGATCGTCGGAGGTGCCCGGTGAGCGTCACCACGGACCGTCCCCGGGTGGTGAACACCGCCGCTGCGGACCTGCCGCCGGTGCCCGCCGGTACGCGGCGGGTGGGGCGGCGCAGCGGGCGGCGTGTGGTCGCCGGGCTGCTGCTGGTCCTGGCGACGGTGGTGACGTTTTGGCAGGTGGACCTGCGCCGGCACGCCGACGAGCAGTTCCTCGCCGTCGCGCGGGACGTACCGGCGGGTCAGGTCATCACCGACGCCGATGTGCGGGTGGTGCGGGTGGCGAACCCGTCCGGCCTGGACCTGGTCCCGGCCGAGCGGCGCGGCGGGGTCGTCGGCCGTTCGGCGGCGGTGCCGCTGGCGGCAGGGAGCCTGCTGGTATCGGCGCAGGTCGGGCCGGCGGCGTGGCCCGCGGCGGGGCAGGCGGTGATCGCGGTTCCGGTCAAGCCGGGCCGGGCCCCGACGAGCCTGACCCCCGGGTCGCGGGTGGTGGTGCTGGTCGCCCCGCCGACCGGAGGCGGGGAGCAGGCGCCGCAGCAGAACAACGGTGTACGCCGGGCGGTGGCCACGGTCGTGTCCGTGGCGGCGGGCGCCGACCAGGTGGGCACGCAGTTGGTGACGGTGCTGCTCGCTGCGGATGCGGCGGAAGCGGTCGCGGCGGCCCCGGGGGACGTGTCGCTGGTGCAGCTCGGCCCGTCCCAGTGAGACGTGAGGAGGTGCGGGAGATGTTGGTGGTGGTGGCGTCGGTGTCCGGCGCGCCGGGCGCGTCGACGGCCGCGTTGGGAATAGCGGCGTTGTGGCCGGACCGTCCGGCGTTGCTGGTGGAGGCCGACCCCGGTGGCGGGGTGGTCGCGGCGCGGTTCGGGCTGGCGCAGGAGCCGGGCCTGGCGTCCCTGGCGGCGGCGGCCCGGCACGGCGGGCACACCGGCGGGGCGGCACCGTACGTGCAGCAGGTGCCGTTGGGTTTGCACGTCCTCGTCGGGCCGGGTGCGGCCGAGACCGCTGCGGGGGCGGTGTCGGTCCTCGCCGGCCAGGCCGAGGCGGTCGCGCGGTTGGCGCCGGTAGTGGTCGCCGATGCGGGTCGCCTCTACGCCAACAGCCCCGCGTGGGGCCTGTTGCGCTCCGCTGACGCGGTCGTGCTGGTCACCTCGGGGTCGACGGAGTACCTGGATCACCTGGACACCCGCTTGCCGGCGCTGCGTGCCGCGGCGCGGCCGGGTGGTGTCGGGATGGCGGTCTGCGGCAGGTCCGCCTACACCCCGGCGGAGATCAGCGGGCGCCTCGGTGTTCCGGTGTGGGCGCAGTTGCCCGCCGACCGGTGGGGCGCGGGCGTCCTCGCCGGGCGGATAACGGGGCGGGCGTGGACACGTACCCGCCTCGCCCAGGCTTTGCGCGCCCTCGCCGTGTCCGTCGCGGCCGGCGGGCAACCCGTCGGTGCGGTGCTGGAGGTTGTGCGGTGACCGCCCCAACGCTGAACGGCGGCACGACCGCGGCCCCGCCGGAGGTGGTGGCGCGGCTGCGGGCCCGGGTCAGCGACCGCCTGGCCACGCACGGCACGCAGCTTCCCGACGGCGAGCGCCACGCGGTGATCGCGGGATACATCGCGGAGGAACTCGTCGTCCACGCCCGCGAGGACATCTCCGCCGGCCGTGCCCCGCTCACCCCGCAGGCCGAGGCGGCCCTGGCGCGGGCATTGCGGGACAGCTTCACCGGCCTGGGCGGCTTGCAGAGGTTGATCGACGACCCGCGGGTGGAGGACATCTTCGCCAACGGCTGCGACAACGTGTGGATCCGCACCACCGACGGGCGGGTGCAGCGAGTGCCGCCGGTCGCCGCCTCCGACGACGACCTGGTCGACCTGGTGCGGATAGCGGCGGCGCGCAGCGGGCAGGAGGAGCGCCGCTTCGACCGCGGTTCGCCCGGCCTGTCGCTGCGGCTGCCCGGCGGGCAACGCCTGTTCGCCGTGATGGCGGTAGCGAAACGGCCCTCGCTGTCGATCCGCCGCAACACCCTGCACCGGGTGACCCTGGACGACCTGCTGCACCGCGGGGAGATCACGGTGGGGCTGCGGGAACTCATCCGGGCGCTGGTGCGGGCGCGCAAGAACATCGTGATCTGCGGAGGCGTCGGCGTCGGCAAGACCACCATGCTGCGCGCCGCCGCCGGCGCGATCAGCCCCCACGAGCGGATCGTCACCGTCGAGGACGCCTACGAACTCGGCCTTGACGAGGACAGCGACGCCCACCCGAACACCACCGCCCTGCAGCAGCGGGAACCGAACCTCGAAGGCGTCGGCGGCATCGACATGTCCACCATGGTGCGCTGGGGCCTGCGGATGCGCCCGGACCGGGTCATCGTCGGCGAGACCCGCGGCGCCGAAGCCGTACCCATGCTCCTGGCCATGTCGCAGGGCAACGACGGCAGCATGTGCACCCTGCACGCCTCCTCCAGCAAGCAGGCCCTGACCCGGCTGGCCATGTACGTCATGCAGGCGCCGGAGAAGCTAACCTTCGACGCGGCGAACGTGCTCATCGGCCAGGCCGTCGACTTCGTCGTCCACCTGGACGTCGCCACCGACGGCACCCGAGTGGTGTCCTCTATCCGTCAGGTCCTGGAGACCGACGGCACCCAGGTCCCCTCCAACGAGATCTACCGCCCTGGCCCCGACCGGCGCGCCATCCCCGCCGCGCCGATCCGCGCCGACACCCTCGACGAGCTCACCGCCGCCGGCCTCAAACCCGACCTCCTCGTCCGGGACCGGTGGTGAGCATGGACCTGCTGCCGATCCTGCTCGGCCTGGGCTGCGCCGTCGGCCTGATCCTCGTCGCCGACGGGCTACGCCGCCGCCCACCCGGCACCCCGACCACCCGGACACGGCAACGGTGGACGTCGGCCGACCGTACCCGGCTCCTCGCGGCCATCGTCGCTGGATTCGCCGCTGCGGCGGCGACCCGTTGGCCGGTCGCGGCGCTGCTGACCGCCGCCGCGGTGTGGGCGCTGCCCCGCGTCCTCGGACCCGACCGGGAGCACACCCGCGCGATCGCCCGGATCGAGGCGATCGCCACCTGGGCCGAGCTGCTGCGCGACACCCTGTCCTCGGCCGCCGGCCTGGAGCAGGCCATCACCGCCACCGCCCCTGTCACCCCCCAGCCCATCCGCCCCCAGGTGCAGGCCCTCGCGGGGGCGGTGCGCGGCGGAGCACGGCTGCCCGACGCGCTGCGCGCGTTCGCCGCCGACCTCGCCGACCCCACCGCTGACCTCGTCGTGCGCGCCCTGACTCAGGCCGCCGGCTACCACGGCGGGCAACTGTCCCAGTGCCTGACCAGCCTCGCCGCCACCGCCCGCGAGCTCGCCGGCATCCGGATGCGGGTGGCCACCAAACGAGCCGCGACCCGCACGGCCGCCCGGGTCATCACCGGCACCTCGGTGGCGATGGTCGCCGGGCTGATCCTGCTCAACCGCGGGTTCCTCGCCCCGTACCGCAGCGTTACTGGGCAGCTCGTGCTCCTTGTCGTCGGAGCGGTGTTCGCCGGCGGGTTCTGGTGGCTGGCCCGCGCCTCCCGCGTCCCGCAACCACCACGGGTGCTCTCGGCCGACCAGCCCGGGCAGGTGGCGTGATGGCCGCCTTCGTGGTGGCGTGCGGCGTCATCGCCGGGCTCGGCCTGGTCATGGCCGGCAGCGGCCTGCATCCCGCCCGGCCCAGCCTCGCCCAGGCCCTCGACGCCCTGCGCCGCACCCCGACTGCCCTGGAAGAACCAGTGGGGGCCAGGACCCGGCTGCTCGCCGCGCCCCTGCGTGCCCTCGGCCTGCCCCGGCAGCGGATGCGCGCCGACCTCGCCGTACTCGGACGGCCGACCGCCACCCACCTGGCCGACCAGGCCCTCGCAGTCCTCGCCGGCCTGCTGCTGCCCCCGGTCGCGATGGCCGTCCTCGCCTCCGGCGGGGTCAGCTTCGCCGCCGGCATGCCGCTGTGGGCGTCGCTCGCAGGCGCGGCCGGCGGCTGGTGGCTGGCCGAGACCACCGTGCACGCCGAGGCGCAGCGGCGCCGCGACGAGCTGCGCTACGCCCTGTCCGCCGTGCTCGACCTCGTCGTCATCTCCCTCGCCGGCGGCGCCGGACTCGAACAAGCCCTCGACGACGCCTGCGCCGACACCCACGGCTGGGCCGCCGGACGCCTGAACCGTGCCGTGGCCACCGCCCGGCTGCTACGCATCCCGCCCTGGCAGGCCCTCGGCCAGCTCGGCGAGGACACCGGCGTCGTCGAACTGCAGGAACTCGCCGCGACGATGAGTCTCGCCGGCACCGAAGGCGCCCGCATCCGCGACTCCCTCACCATCCGCGCCGCCACCCTGCGCGCCCACCAGGCCGCCGCCCTGGAGGCCCGGGCCAACTCCGCCACCGAACGCATGTCTATGCCGGTCATGCTCCTGGCCGCCGCCTACATGCTGTTCCTCCTCTACCCGGCTGTCACCGCCGTCGACAGCTTCTGACCCCGACACACCAGAAGGAGAAACGCCGTGCACCCCAGCAAGCTGATGGCCCTGCTGACCCTGGCACACCTCACCCTCGTCGACCGGGCTCGCCGGCTGCGCGACTCCGGCGACCGGGGCAGCGAGACCACCGAGAAGGTCATGTGGATCGCCCTGCTCGTCACCCTCGTCCTGGCCGTCTACGCCATCTTCCAAGGCAAGATCATCACCAAGATCACCGGAATCAACCTCTAGCCATGAACCGCACGCGACGAGGCAGGCGACGCCGGCTCGGTGGTGACCGCGGGTCGGTCACCACCGAGGTGGTCCTCTACGCGCCCCTGCTGTTCCTGCTTGTCCTCGTCGGCGTGCAGTTCGCCCTGTGGGCCCTAGCCCAACTCGGCGTCCAGCACGCCGCGAACCACGCCCTGCAGACCACCAGGGTGTCCGGCGGCACCGCCGCCGCCGGCCGCGCCGACGCCGCAACCGTCCTCGACCAGGTCGCCGGGCAGGTCGTCGTCGACCCGAGCGTGTCGGTCACCCGCACCGCCGACACCGCCACGGTGGCCGTGGCCGGCCGGGTGCCCGCCGTCGTGCCGTTCCTGCGCCTGCAGGTCAGCACCCAGGCCAGCGCCCCGGTCGAGCGTTTCCGCCCCTCGACCCTGTCGCTGGCCCCCTCCCCGCCTGGAGTGGAAGGAGACTCGACGTGACCCGCGAGCAGCGCCGCAGCCGACATCCACGCCGCCGCGCGCCTCGGCTGCGGGGAGACCGGGGTTCGGTCAGCGTCGAGATGGCGCTGAGCTACGTACCGCTGATGGTCCTGGCCGCCCTCGCGGTGGTGGCGTGCCTGCGCCTGGCCTCGGCCGCCATCGACGTCAACTCCGCTGCCGCCGCCGCGGCCCGCCAGGCGTCCCTCGCCCGCACCCCCGGCGAGGCCCGCGCCGCAGGCGCCGACGGCGCCTCCGCCACCCTCGCCGGGCGGGCCTTCACCTGCCAGCCGTCCACCGTCACCGTCGACCCCGGCGCGTTCGTCCCCGGTGGGCAGGTCAGCGCCACCGTGGCGTGCACCGTCCGCCTCGAAGACCTCTACGGCCTCGGCCTGCCCGGCACGATCACCATCCGCGGCACCTCACACCAGCCCCTCGACACCTACCGCGGGACAACGGCGCCATGAACCGGCTGCGTACCCGCCTGCGGCAGGCCCGCCACGACGACCGAGGCCAGATCACCCCGTGGACGATCTTCGGCGTCGTTCTCGTCCTCATCCTCGCCGGCCTGGTGCTCGACCTGGGACTGGGCATGTCGGACAAGGTGCGGCTGCTCGACGTCGCGCAGGGCGCCGCCCGGGCCGGCGCCCGCGAGATCGACCTCGCCACCTATAGGGCCACCGGCGCCGTCCAGCTCCAGCCCGCCCAGGCTGCCGCAGCCGCGCGGAGCTTCGCCCAGCAAGCCGGCGTCGACGGGCAGGTCACCGCGTCCGCCACCCCCACCGCCGTCACCGTCACCATCAGCGGCACCCGGCCCACGCAGTTGCTGCACCTCGTCGGGATCAGCGCCCTGCCGGTGTCCGCGACCGCGACCGCCAGTCCCCTGACCGGCGTCACCGCCCCGTCCTGACCAGGCATCTCGCACGACCGGGAGCTCCAGTGTTCGCATTCCTCGCCGCCACGGCCCGCCGGCTGGCCGGACTCGGGATCCTGGTGCTGCTCACCGCCGGCGTGCCGTACGCGCTCATCCGATACGTCGGCTGGCCACTACCTCGCCAGGTTCCTACCTGGCAGGACATCGCCACGGCCCTCACCTCACCGCTGACCGACACCATGCTCGGCAATGCCATCGTGTGCCTGCTCTGGGTGGCGTGGGCGGCGTTCATCTGGTCGCTGATCGCCGAGGTCGCCGAAACCGTCACGGGCATCCGCCTGCCGCAACCCCGCGCGATCGCCCCGGCCCGCGGGCTCGCCGCCATCCTGGTCGCCGCCATCACCGGCGGCGTCCTCGCCACCGCCGCCCAGGCCGCACCGACCCTCACCCAGCCAGCACAAGCGACAACGGCCCACACCAGCGCCACCGCTACGGCCCCGGCAACCACCGTGCCCAGCAGCACCGTGCGGCTGGTGAGCACGGATGGGCACCACACGCAGACCTGGCAGACAGCCGCATCGACGTCCGCCCTAGTGGACATGGGGGATCCGGTGCCGGCCCGGCTGGTAGCTGGCCACGTGACGCTCGTGTCATCCGGGCAGACCTACACCTGTGAAGTGCGGCGCGGGGACACCCTGTCGAAGATCGCCCAGCAGTGGCTCGGCGACGCCAACCGGTGGCCGGAGATCTTCGCCCTCAACCGGGGCACCCACTTCCGCGACATCGGCGGCACCCTCACCAACCCGAACCTGATCTATCCCGGCTGGACCCTGGAACTGCCCGACGACGCCACACCACCCGTCGGCACACCCCGGACCCCGCCACCCGCCGACCCCCCAGCGGCAGGCCCCGAACAGCCGACACCCGGCACCGCCGCGCCCGCGCCGACACCACCGAGCCAACCCACCCAGCCGCCACCCGACGCGCCGTCCGTGAGCCCGTCGCCAGGCTCCACCACCCGGGCACCGCATGACGGTGACGACGGCGTAGTGCACGTCCCCTCGCCACCGGTCTCCGCCTCGCCCGCTGCGCGGCCGTCGGCCTTCGGAGCCTCGACGACGCCCAGCCCCTCGGTCGACGGGCAGCAAACACCCGGGCCGCGAACGAAGGCGTCACCCGGTGTCTCACTCGGCACCGGCAGCTGGCTCGACGCCGGGCTCGTCGCCGCGATCCTCGCGGCCGTCGCCCTCGTCTGGGCCCACCGCCACCGCCGCTACACCCGCCGGCCCGTGTCGGCCGACCTGCGCCTGGACGACCCCGACGTGGCGCCCATGCCGCCCGTGGTGAACCAGATCCGCCGCCGCTTGCGCCACGCCACCACGGCCCCCACCGATCCGGCCGGCTACGAAGGTCCGGACGACGACCTCGGGCTGTTCACCGACCCCGACGGCACCGAAGCGGACGACAACGCCTCCGTACCGGACAGCCCTGACACCTCCGATCAGGACGCCGGCCTGCTCGACGACGACCGTCCGGAGATCGCCGGGCAGCACAACCAGAACGGCGCCCTCGACGACGCCGGTCTCGACGACGAGGACCACCACGAAAAGCCGGCGCCTGCCGCGGACCCGCGCGCAGGAGACGACACTGCGCTCCGCCCGGTGGTGCCGTCGCTGGCGCACCCGCTCGCCGCGGTCTGGCCGCCTGCCGGCCTGGGGCTCACCGGTCCCGGCGCGGAGGCCGCCGCCCGCGGGTTCATGGCCGCCGCCCTGGCCGCCGGGGGCCTCGACGCACCAGAAGACCGCACCTGGCTGGTCATGCCATCAGCGACCGCGGCGACGCTGCTCGGCGCCGGTGCCGTCGCGCTGCCCCACACCCCGCGGCTGACCGTCACCGGTGGCCTGGACGAGGCACTCGACCTGCTCGAGGCGCAGACCCTGCACCGCAGCCGCATCGCCTACGCCCACGAGGTCGACACCGCCGCCGAGGCCCGCGCGGCGGACCCGACCGGGGAGCCGATGCCGCCAGTCCTGCTGCTGGCCGACGCCGACACCCGCCACCAGCGCACCCGTATCGCCGCGCTCCTCGCCCAGGGCCAGCGCCTTGACATCCACGGCGTGCTGCTGGGCGCATGGCCCGACGGCGACACCGTCGTCGTCGCCGAAGACGGCACCACCAGCCGCGCCCAGGGGGAAGGCTCCCGCCACGGTGGCCACCCGGCCGACATCGGTCGACTGGCCGTCCTCACCCCGTCCGAGACCAGCGACCTGCTCGTCACCCTCGCCGAATCCCACACCGGCCAGCCGCAGGCTCCCGCCCCGATCGAACCCGTCACCACCGCCCAGGCCACGACCGCCGCACCCGATGCGCAACCTTCTCCCGACACCGAGCCGGCGCCAGCCGACGTCCCCGTCCGCGAGGGTGACCACCTGCCGGCATCCGGCCCCGAGCCCGTGCCCGCCGCCCCGACAGCAACAGCGGACAGCGCCAGCAGCGAGACCGCCCCGGCCACCCAGGCAGCTCCGCCCACCGACGCCCATGCCGGCGGCGCGGACACTGCCCGCGACGGTGCGCCCCCGCCCGCCGTGGAGGAACCGGACACCGACGGCGCGGCCGAGAAAAGCCAGGAGACCAGCCACGGGAGGGTGCAGGTCTCCGTCCTGGGCACCGCCGCGATCGTCGACGTGCCGCCAGGGCCGACGCTGCGCAAGAAATCCCTCGAAGTGCTCGTCTACCTGGCCGTGCACGACGGCGACGCCTCCGCCGAGGCGATCCTCGACGACCTGCTCCCCGACGCCCCCGCCAACAAAGCACCCGGCCGGCTCTACACCTACGTGTCCGACCTGCGCACCATCATGCGCCGCACCGCAGGACGCGGCACCTACCTCACCCACCCCCACCAGCGGTACGTCCTCAACCGCGACGCCGTCGACGTGGACCTGTGGCGCATGCGCGCCGCGATCCGCGACGCCAACCAGGCCACCGACCCAACCGAGCGCCTCGCCGCGCTACGCCGCGCGGTCGACACCTACCGCGGACACCTGGCCGACGGCGCCGACTACGAATGGATCGAGCCCTACCGCGAAGCCGTCCGGCAGCAGGCACTTGATGCCTACCTCGCCCTCGCCGACGCCCTCACCGACAACCCCGCCGCGCAGCTCACCGTCCTGGACGCCGCGATCGGCCACAACCCGTACGCGGAAGAGCTGTACCAGCAGGCGATGCGGGCCCGCGCCGCGCTCGGGCACCTCGACGCCATCCGCAGCCTGCGCCGTTCTCTCACCCGCGCCCTCGGCGAGATCGACGCCGAACCCAGCGACGACACCATCGCCCTGGCCGACGAGTTGGTCGCCCAGGTCCAGCGCCCCGCCCGCCGACCCGACCTGCGGCCGGCGCCCCGGCCCGGTGACGGAGCTGCCGCATGACCGCCACACCGCTACCCCGGCATACCGCCGCCCGTACAACGGAGGTAGCAGAGGCCGACCTCCGGCACCTGACCCGCCTGCGGTGGGCCGTGCGGGCGGTGCTCGCCCTCGGCGTCGCCGCGTCGATCGCGGCGAACGTCCTACACGCCCGGCCGAACCTCATCAGCCAGATCATCGCCGCGTGGCCGCCGCTGGCGCTGCTGCTGACCGTCGAACTCATCTCCCGCGTACCCGCGGACCGCCGCAGCCTGGCCGCCGCGCGGCTGATCGCCGCCGCCGTCATCGCCGGCATCGCCGCCTGGGTGAGTTACTGGCACATGGCCGGCGTTGCCGCCCGGTACGGCGAAACCGACGCCGGCGCCTCGTACCTTCTGCCCATCTCCGTCGACGGACTGGTCGTCGTGGCTAGCATCAGCCTGGTCGAGATCGCGGGCCGGATCCGCGCCCCCTCCCTCAGCCCGGCCGACGGCCAGCAACCCGCCACCATGCCAGCGGAGACGCAGTCCCCGACGGCCGAACCCCCGAGCCTGAAGGCACCGGCCCCCGCATCAGGGCCGCCCCATGCAGCGCGGCAGGCCCGAGGCTTCGACGTATCGCCGACGGACATGCCGGAGGCTGCGATCCGCGGCGACGAGGGCGAGCGTTCGAATGCGGACGCCATCGGGCACTCGCCGACCGACGCGCGCGACACCAAGGAAGTTGCACCTGAGCCCCCGCGGGACGATGCACGGAACCACGAGGACGCTCACCTCGTCCGGACCGGTAACGACGCCTCGGCGTCGCCGCACACGGCGCCGTTGCGGGGCACTGACCTCTCTCACCACGACACGGACCGGTCCGGAAGCAGCAGGTCCCGCCCCACCGGCTCTTCAGTCGCGCCGGTCGAGAACTCCGACGAGCAGGACAGAGTCAATACTCCGGACGCTGCCCAAGAAATTGAACCGGACCCCCTCGAGGGCCAGGGACATGACCCCGAACCGGACGACGGCACAAGCAGCGCAGAGGCGCCGCCCGACACCGCCGGGGCCGTGGCCTACTGGTACCGCCAGGACCCGTCCCTGCACCCAGCCGACATCGCCACCAGAATCGGCCGGTCCGAGCGCACCGTCCGCCGGTACTGGCCACCCGTGCCGCGAACCGCGAACGGACACGGAACCAGCCGCGTCACCGAGGAGGTTGGAGCCTCGTAAGCCCGCTGCCGGCCGCAGAGGCCCTGACAAGCGCGCGAAGATGATCTTTCTACCGGCCCAGTGGCTGTGCCACGCTTCAGGGGTGGAACCGAGAGAGCGGGTTCAACGGCTAGTCATGGCCGCCGAGCTGTACGCCATCGAGGTGAGTACGGCATACGACGAGGTCATCAAGCAGGTCATCGCCCGGGTGGCTGATGCCGGGAGTCTGGGCAAGCTCGACCTGGGGGCTCTGAGCGCCTGGAAGCGATTACGCGCGGACACCCCTTGGATGGCGCGTCTGATGAGCTGCCCTGAGCAGGAGATCCGGCAGCATACCGAGCGGGCCGTCACCGCGGCACAGGACGAGTCACGAACGGTTGCGGAGGCAGCAGTGGCCGCCCGCTCCGCTCTCACACCACTGCCAGGCTTCAGCAACGGAGATGCCCTGGCATCGGTCGTGTGCTTTGTAGCGGCACCGACGCGGCTCGCCGTATACGACAGTCGAGCGCATTCAGGCCTGCAGCAGTTGGGCCTTATGCTCGACAACCGGCCGGGTCGTTACGGTCGCTACCTGGCGCTGGTGGAGCGATGTCGCGCCGAGTTAGCCGGCCAAGGTTACGAATGGTCAGCGCGTCAGGTAGACCTTGCTCTCTACCAGCTCGGTGGTCAGAAGCAACGGTAGATCTTGTCGCGGCGTGCCGTGCCTCGGCCCCGCAGCGCGGTCATCGATCGGCCGTCGACATGGCCCGCGCTTGCGCACGGTACAGGCATCAGCTGGCGCCCAGCCGTACTTTGCCACCAACAAAAAGAGAGCCGCCTTCTCACTCCATGCCCGGCGAGCCGCCGGGAAAGCCGGGCATTCGCTAATGCTGAGTGACTGGCTAACGGTGTGTTGATCCCAGCGACGGCCTTGACATCGGTGACGGCACAGCACGAGCCGACGTGGGCCAGCGCATCCGGTCGTGGCCGGAATCCGAGCGCCGGTAGAGGCGCCCGGATCCCGGTGGACCGCAGTTGGCCTGCCCTGTTACAGCTGCGCGATCAGCGGCTGTGCGTGCCGGTCGAAGTTGTATCCGTCGTCCCAGGGGAACCGGCCCTCCTGGTCGGGCCACACCATCTGCTGGAGGCGGATCTGGTCGCGGCCGTAGCGGTTGATCGCCATCGCGGGTAGCAGTTCGTCGGTGGGTGGCCCGTCGATGATGATGGCGTCGTAGCCGGCGATGATGTCGCTGATGCGTTGGCCGTGGGTGAACCGTTCGGCCTTGTCGTAGACCCGGCGGGCCAGGTCGTTGAGCAGGCTGTGGGCGACCTCGGGTGGCAGCCCTGCGGTGATCAGTTCGGGGTAGTCGTGGGCGGTGAGTCCGACGGTGTAGGCGAACGGGGCGGTGGTATCGGGGTCGTCGTCGGTGGGCAGGACGTGCGTGACGGCCCAGCCGGTGGTGTCGATGATCTGGTCTTGGCGTCGGAGGAAGTCGTCGATGTCACGCATAGTGGGTGTCGCCTGGGCATTCGGGGGTACGGGCGGAGTCCGGGTCGGGTGGCTCGATGTCGACGAAGCCCCAGAGTCGTTCCATGACCTGGAGTTGCCAGGTGCGGTAGCGGTCGGCGAAACCACGGCAGACCGCGGGCGGGACCGGGTTGCCGGCGTACGGCAGCGTCGAGTGGCAGATGATGTAGCCGGCGCCGCCGCGCGCCTCGGTCACCATCTGCTTGAGTCGGCCGGGGTCGAGGTGCATCGGGTTGCCGGGCTTGAAGATGCAGGTGTCGCACTCGCGGGCGAGCCGTCGGGTCTTGCGTAGTTCCGGGTCGCCGACGCTGAGTCGGGGTGACCGGTCGGCGTCCGGTTCGTCGGCGGGTTCGAACATGCTGTCCATAGTCAGCTCCATCTCGTTGCGGCGCGGGGCCCGCATGCGTGGATGCAGGCCCCGCGAATCCGGGTGAACGGAGTTCCTCGGTGCCGGTATGGCCTGGTCAGAGCTGACCCAGCCAGGTCAGCACCGTGTCGACGTCGGCGCGGCGCAGCCCGTCGTACGGGTCGACCGAGTGGAGCAGGGTGGGTGCGCCGTCGGCGGTGCGATGGTCGGCGGTGGTGAGGTCCTTGCCGCCGAACTCGTCGTCGAGGACGGCGAGTGGCCGCCGGACGGCCCAGGCATACAGGGGGCTGAGTTTGTTCTGGTGGCCGAAGCGGACTCCGCCGGCGTGGACGGGGACGTGCGGCCAGGTAGTCGGCAGGCCCAGCCGCGGCGCGATCCATGCGGCGGCGAGGTGGTTCCAGCTGGTGCACCACACAGGTTGGGCGTGCTCGGCCAGTTCCCGCAACCATGGCCCATGGTCGGGGTTTAGCCAGACGGTGCCGGTGACGTGCCGACCGTCCGGGCCGGGCCCGTCGTAGCGGTGTGGCCGGTAGCCAAGTGTCTCGGCGTGGGCCGGGTTGGCGGGGTTGAGGACGCCGTCGACGTCGATGGCCACGATGGGTGAGGAGGCGGGGTGTGCCAGCGGGCGGGTACTGGTCACGGCTGGGCCTGCTCGATGGTGATCGGGTGCAGGGGCACGGTGAGCCGGTCGGCGGTGCGGCCGGGTCCGTCGGCGGGTTGCCACGTGTCGGCGGCGGCGTGGTTGGGGAACGGGCCGACGGCAGCGAGCCACCCTTCGGTGCGGTCGAGCAGCACGAGAACGGCGGTGCGGGCGTCGTCGAGGGTCGGCCGCAGAACGTGGGCGAGGTCGGGCGGGAGGTCGACCCAACCGGTGGCGGGTAGATCCGTGACGGCGGGGTCGTGCAGCGGTACGGGCCTGGTCACGGCGAGGGTGGTGCTGTCGAGCGCGAGCGTGGCGGCGTGGGAGTGGGCTGCTTCGGCGCCGCTGGTGGGGCCGTGTGCGCCGAGGTCGCCGTTGGTGTGGACCGCGAGCAGGGCGTGCGGGTCGCGGATCTCCAGGGAGTCGAGGACGGCGAGGGTGACCGTGTCTCCGGTGCGCATGTCGCGCAGGGTGAGCAGGACCGGCCGTCCGTCCGGGTCCCGGTTCCAGGTGATGGCGTCGAAGTGTTCGCTGGTGACGTCGCGCAGGCGCCGCCAGGCGCGGTTGTCGGTGTCGAAGGGGTGTTCGTCGTCGGTGCCGTAACGCATGAGAACTCCTTGTTGGGCAGCGTCGTACCGCGTCCGGACCCGGGGTCGGTCAGGACGCGATGCATGCACGCTTCGATGGCGTGGGGTGGTCAAGTCGCGGGGCAGCAGCGAGGCCGTTCGGCATCGGCCCTCCGCGAGATGCGGGTGGGGCCGCCTGTGGCAGCCCCGCATTCCAGGCCCTGGTATGTCCTGGGTCCCGGCGTGCGGCGCTGCGCGGGCCGCAGCCGGCGCAGCGCCGCAGCGCGGAGTGGGACTGGTTGGCTGCCGGATCGGGGCCCGCTCAGCCCGGGGTTCAGGCCTGGGTGAGTGCGGTGACGGCGGCGTCGGCGATCGCCGCGATGGCCTCGGTCGGGTCGGTGACGGTCAGGGTGGTGGCGTGGGTGAAGGTGTGCCCCCAGATTTGGTCCGGGTCGGTCGGCTCGCCGTCGGTGGGCGGGTCGGCGGGGTGTAGCCACAGCACGGCGCAGCCCGCGCGGTGCAGGGTGGTGACGAGTTGTTGCCCGGCGGGGATGTCGTCGAGGTAGCCGTCGGAGACGACGGCCAGCATCCGCAGGGCGCGGCCGTGGCGCAGGTCGAGGAGTTGGTCGGCGACCTTGACCGCTTCCGGGAAGGTGGCGGTGGCCAGCCCGGTGCGCATGTGCAGCACCTGCCTGGGGTAGGTGCGTGGGGGCACCAGAACGCTGGTGCGGTCGCCGAACCCGATGGTGGTGGTTGTCGCCTCGGCGCGGCGTGCCGCGTTGGCGAAGATCCACGCTGCGGAGGACATCGCCTCGGTGTAGCGGGCCATCGACCCGGACAGGTCGACCAGGATCGCCAGGTGCAGGCGCGGTTTCTCCGGAGGCAGTTGCGCCCGTTGCTGCCACGGGGCAGCGGTCGGCATTTGCCCGGCGGCGGTTTGCGCTTCGGCAGTGATGGCCTGCCGGGTGCGCAGCCGACCGGGTGGGATCGCCGAGGGGCGCCGGCCGGGTTCGGGGTGACGGGTGCGGGCCTGCCGCAGCCGGTTGGCGAGATCGCGGGCCGCGCGGTGTTCCTGCTCGGTCGGGTCGGTGCGGTCCCACTCTGCTGGTGGGCTGTGCCGGTGAGCCAGCAGCGCCGCGGCGTACTCGTCCGGGGTGACACCAGCGGCGACGGCGAGGTAGTCGACGAGGGCCGCGGCGAGGCGACCGGGGAACAGGCCGGCGTCCGGCACGGGCGTGTCGTACTGCTGGTCGGGGTCGATGCCGAGGACCTGACACCACCGGCGAGCCAGGCAGATCATGGTGTCAGCATCGGCGTCGTCGCAGGTGTGGGCCTCCCGCCAGATGTCCCGCAGTTGCCGCAGGCGCTTGCGTCCGAGGACGCCGGTGACGGCGGCGCGGACGGGGCGGACGTCCTTGCTGGTGACGATACGGGCGTCGACGCGGGCCAGGAGCAGCGCGGCGAGTTGTCCGGCGTGCCACGCGTCGTCGACGGCCGCGTCGTCGGGGTCGAGGAGGGTCTTCACGACGTGGCGCAGCCAACGGCGGTCGCCCCGGCGGCGGGCGCGTTGGCGTCCTTCGGCCCGGGATTCCTCCAGCATGTCGGCGACAGCGGCGAGGATCGGCGGGGTACCGGGCGGGGTGGCCCAGCGGCTGTGCGCGGCGTGCGCGGCGCCGTGCACGAGCAGCCCGTAGCCGGTGGGCACGAGGCGCTTGTGCCGGGCCTTGGCCGGGTCGGTGACATCGGGGCGCTCGGCGATGTAGGTGGCGTCGACCTCGATCCGGTTGAGATCGGGGTAGAAACACTCGGGCGCGTTCCCGGCGGCGCCGGGGGCGACGAGGACAGTGAGGTCGGTACGGCCGGTCAGCAGCGGGACGTGCTTGGTCCACGCCGCGGACCAGTCATGCCAGTCGCTGGCGCCGGCCGACGTCGGCGGTGCGCCCTGCTGTAGGGGGGTGCTGGGGTGTGACACGAATTGGCTCCTTCCAGAAATCTGAGGTGAATGGCGGTTAGCGCTTGCCGAGGGCGAGCGCGGTGATGGGCGTGCCGGTGTGTCGGGACAGGGCGGCGGTGACGTCGTCGCGGGCGTCCTCGGGGGCGATGCCGGCCAGGTTGGCCAGGGCGGCGGTCATGCCCAGGTGGTCGCGGACTTTGACGAAGCCGAGCAGTTCGCGTAGCTGCGGCGCCCACACGGTCTTGCTGGCGGCGAGGTCGGCGTTGAGGTCGATCGCGGCGGCCACGACCTGCTTGGGGACGCCGAGTTGGCGGGCGAGGTCCCAGTCGGTGGTGACGTGCAGGTGGACGGTGAACCGGGAGGCCAGGGCCTCGGTGAGGACCGCGCCGTGCACGCCCGGGTTGTGGCCGGCGACGATGTAGAACCCGTCGACGGCTTCCACGGCCTCGTTGCCGTTGGCGGGGATGGTGATGACACCGCGGCCGTCCATGGCCGGGTACAGGACTGCCAGGACGCGGGGTGGGATGAGGGTGGCGTCGTCGACCAGCAGCACCCGCCCCTCCCGCATCGCGGTGACGAGGGGCCCGTGGATGAACTCGTAGCCGCCGCCGGGGATCGGGTTGTAGGAGCCGAGGAAGTCGTCGACGACGGTGTCGCCGGTGCCGGCGACGGTCAGCAGGTCGGGGAACGCCGCCTCGACCATGGCGGTCTTCCCGGTGCCAGGCGGCCCGTACAGCAGCACGGGCACCTGCTGGGTGCGCAGCCGCCGGAGTTCCTCGACGTCCCAGCCCTTGCCGAGCCGGCGCGGGTGATACAGCGTCCCGTTCGGTCGCGGTACCGGCGCGGGCCGCGCCTGCCGGCCACCACCAGCACTGCCGCTGGAGCGGGTGCGGGGTGCGGCGGGTGGGAGGGCGCCGGCGGCGTCGATGCCGGCCTGGGTGATCTGGAACCGGTGCGGGTCGCGGTGGTGGGTGGTGTGCCCGGCGGCGGCCATCTTCTTCAGCGCCTCGAACACCGCCCCGGACGACGGTGCGCCGATCGCCCGGGTGATCTCACCGACCTTGAGAATCTGGTCGGGGTGGTCGGCCAGGTGAAGGGCGACCTTGCGGTAGAGGTAGCCGGACCGGCCGGCACCCGCCTCGGTGGGGAGAGCGCCGGCGCCGCTGGCCGAGGCCTGGTCGTTCTGCGGTGAATCGGCCTGCGGGGCCGGCGGGTGTGGTGTGGTCATGGGGTTGCCTCGATTTCAAGGGTCGGGCCCGCGCACCCGTCTCCGGGTGCGCGGGCGGTGGGTACCGCACAGCGGAGACGGGTGGGGCCAACCCCTGCCGGCCCGTTTCGGGCCGGGCAGGTGGGCGACCACACCCGGTGGTGCTGAAGGGTTACGGCGACACGTCGGGTCGCCGCTGGTGCGTGCTGGTCGGTGTCGAGGCCGCGCGGGCGCTGTCGGCGCCGACGATGCAACCCCCGCCAACCCAATCGATCAAGTCGAATGGGTGCGCGGGTGCGGGATCGAGGGAGCGCCGGCTGACTACGCGTGCAACGTGAGGGCCGACAGCGATGCTGGCGGCGCGGTCGTGGTCAGTCGGCGCAGCCCCGTTCGCAGCCCTGCGGGTCGCACTGCTGTCCCTCGGCCATCCGGGCCAGGGCCAGCCTGTCGTCGCCGTCGAGGTCGTCGAGGAACGGCCAGCCGAACCCGTCGGCGAACGCCTTGACCTTGGGCGCCCCGTACATCGGGTAGCCGGCGTGGTCCATCGCCGCCACGATGTCGTCGCGGCCGAGGAGCCAGGCGAGTTCGCGGAGCTTGTCCACCGACCGGCTCGCCGAGTTGCCGCGGTGGTCGAGGATCTTCCCGACGGCGAATCGCAGGTAGTCCCGGGCGTAGGTCTCCTGGTCGACCCGCTGGGTCCACTCGCCTGGGTGTCGGGGGGCGATGACCTGGCGGGCGTGGTCGAGGTCGAGTGCCTCCACGAGCATCTCCTCGCGGAAGCCGAAGATGTCCCCGCGGTCGGCCCGCAGAGCCCAGATCCGGGTGACGATCTCCTCTTGGGTACGGATGGTCACTTGTTTCCTTCCTGGTGGTCTTACCCGTCGTGGGGTGTCGGATGCCGCCGCCGAATTCGGCTCAGCCTCGGCAGGCGCGGCGCGGTCTGGTTGGGGGTGCCGGCCTATGCCTGGTCGGGGTCGGGCAGGTCGCCGACGATCCGGTCGCAGGCGTACGGGTCGACGGCCTCCCAGCACCAGCTGCGGCCCATCACCACGTACCGGCCGTCGCCGTCGGGGGTGATGCGGTCGATGGCGTCCGGGTCGTCGGACAGGGCGCGCTGGTCGGCGACGATGACGTCGCCGTCGAAGGACAGGTCGGCCAGTTCCGCGTCGACCCGCCGGTCCAGGTCGTCGAGCGGCACGCCCTCGTCCCGGAGGCTCTGGCGGTGCTGGTCGCGGTGGCGCTGCTGGTCGGCGACGATCGCCTCGGCCACCGGGCGGGTGCAGGAGAACACCGCCCACCCGTTCCAGTGGTCGATCAGGGTGCCGACGAACCCGACCTCGATCCGGTCGTCGCCGTCGGGGCCGGTGGTGCGTGCCCAGTCGCCTGCGAACACGCCGACGTCGCCGATACGGACCCGGTCGGGGTGCAAGTGGGACACGTCGCGGCCGGTGGGGCTGGCCGCGAGGTGACACAGGTCAGCGACGCGGTTGGTGGCGGCGGTGTCGTAGGCGTCGCGGTAGACGGCCATCGCCTCGTCGCGCTGCTGGAGGCGCAGCCCGAACCAGCCCGTGGTGTCGCTGGTGGCGTCGGCGAACAGCTCCCACCCGGCGATGTCGACCGACTCTCCCGCTGCGGAGAAGTGGGGCAGGGCGTCGAGGACGGCGGGATCGCCGTCGTCAATGCCGGCCAGGATCCGGCGCGCGGCACGACGGGTGTCGCCGCCGGCGGGGGCGCCGATGGTGTCCTGCGCCCACCATTCTGCGGCGGTGCGTCCGGCCTCGGTGCCGGCGGCGCGCATCCGCTGCAGTGCGGCGGCCCATCCGGTGGCCTCGCCGACCAGGCCGCCGGGGCGAGGCGGGGTGGTGGTGACCGGTGCGATGCGGTCGCCGGCGTCGAGGCACATCGACAGTGTCGAGCCGCTGTCCCAGGTGACCTCGACGACGTTGTGCCGCTGGTCGTGGCGGCGGACGGTGCCGGTGTCTCCGGGGCGCAGCAGGGTGTGCGGGTCGCTGGTGTGGACCAGGGCGACACGCTGGCCGGCCTTATAGCTGGTCATGATGATCTCCGATCGGTCGTCGGGGTCGGTGGAAGGGCGGCCGTCATCGGCGGCCGGCGCGGGCATGTGGTCGGTGTTCACCTGGCGCTGCCCGTCGCATCACCGGTGGCGGGCTGCTGCGGCGGCCAGGGCTTGCGGACGAGGTGGTCGCCGAACATCGGGTCGGTGGCGACCGAGGAGCCGCAGCGGGTGCAGCTGGTGGCGGTGTCGTAGCCGTAGCCGGCCATGGACGGCACCTCGACGTGGTCGATCTCGTCGACCGCGCCGCAGACGGTGCACACCGTCATCTCCGGGCCGCCGTCGAGGGCGGGTGTGGTGACGAACAGGTCCTCGACCGGGTCGAGGTGGTGGGCGCTGTGCCGCAGCCAGCGGCCGTGGACCGTCGCCTCGTACACCACCAGCCGCCGCTGGTCGAGGTGCAGCAGATACAGCCACTCGACGAACCCGTCGAGGTTCTCCCGCAGCGAGCCCCGCCGGATCGTGTTGTCCTCGGTGACGATCGGGTAGCCCAGTCCGGGCACGGGCGGCTGCCGGTCCCAGCGCCGGGGCTTGGGGTTGATGGCAAGGGACCACCAGTTGCGGGCCAGCAGCGCGGCGGCCATGGCGTCGGTGTCGCGGCCGAACGTGTCGGTCCAGATCCGGCGCAGCAGCGGCACCAGGATCTCCGGTTTCTCGCCGAACTGGATGTAGCGGGCGGTGTACCTGCCGCGGAACGCGGCAACGCCGATCAGCGTGGGTGTGCTCACGTGCCTTTCCTCCTCAGAAATGTGTGGATGGGGTTGCGGCGGTCGTCCCGGGCGGGACGACCGCCGAGCTTGGGTGCCATGGATCCGCCGGCATCGCCTCTAGGGCCTTGTGCCGAGCGGGGCGTTCTGAGCCGCCATGAAGGGCACCGGGTCGATCGCGCCGTTCGGGCTGGCATCGCCGTTGTGGTGCAATTCGTAGTGCAGGTGCGGGCCGGAGCTGTGGCCGGTGGAGCCGACGACGCCGATGGGCTGGCCGGCGGCGACCGGCTGCCCAACCGTCACCATCGGCGGCTGGTCCATGTGGCAGTAGCGGGTGAGCAGCCCACCGGCGTGGTCGATGTCGACGTACCAGCCGCAGCCGCGCGTGAGAACGGGGTCGCCGTCGCGGTCGCAGCCCCATTCAGCGCCGGTGTCGGCGTGGACGGCGTTGCAGCGGACGGTGCGGACGGTCCCGGCGGACGCCGCGCGGATGACGGTGCCGCGCGGGGCGCTCAGGTCGACGCCGTCGTGGCCCGGCCGGTCACCGGTACGGAACCCCGACCCGACAGGGGCGAGGACCGGCTGCGTCCACGGGCCGCTGGCCCCGCACCCGGCCAGGCCGTCGGTGGGCAGGCCGGCGGTGTCGGCGATCGCGGTGACCAGTTGGGTGGCCGGTCCCTCCCACTTCGCGTAGGCGTCGGGGAAGGCGCTGACCTGCACGGCCTGGGCGGCCTCGGTGAGCGGCATCGCCTGCCAGCCGTCGACGGCCTGCAGCCTCTGGTAGAACTTCGTCGCCGCGTACTGGGGATCGTGCAACTGTTCGGGGGTGCCCCAGCCTTGGGAGGGTCGCTGTTGGAACAGGCCGACCGAGTCGCGGTCCCCACCCGGGGTGTTGATCAGGGAGGATTCCTGCATCGCGGTGGCCACGGCGATGACCCAGCCGCGGGGTGGGACGCCGAGGCGCATGCCGACGGCGGTGATGGTGGCGGCGTTGCCCACCTGCTCGGCGTTCCAGTCACCGATCGGAGCGATCCCGTCCGGAGCAGGGCTGAGCGCCGCCGACGACGCGGTGGCCGTGACGCTGGCGGGCATACCGCAGGCACCGGCGTCGCCGCTGAAGAGCAGGGTGGTGGCCAGCCCGGAGCACAGCAGCAGGACGCCGGCGACCACGATGGCGATCCAGGACAGCACGCGGATGGTCATGACTGGTCACTCCTTCAAGGCAGGGCGGGGCGGCGGGCGGGTGGGGCGCGGGGACGGCGAAGGCCGCGCGGGCCTGCAGAGGCGTCGCGCGGCCTTCGGGCGGGTACGGGAATCAGCGGGCGAGGACGGCGACTTTCTCGCCGTGCAGCAGGGGCGCCCCGTCGGGGCCTTTGATGTGGGCGTTGATCCAGATGCGGTACGGGTGGCCGTCGCGGTCGATGAGGCGTCGCCAGTGGCCGCGGACGACGAACCGCACCCGGTAGTGCCACTTGGGTTCCCCGCCGGTCGGCTCGGCGAGGGGGCTGGTGCGGCGCAGCATGACCACGCGGGTGTCGTGGCGGATGCTGGCGCGCACGGCGCGGCGGCGCGCCGCGCGGTCCAGGGGGGCGGCGGCGACGGTCGCGAGGGGTTGGGCCTGGATGCGCCAAAAGGCATAGGCGATAGCGGCGCAGGCGCGCATCGGGGTGGTGGTCTCGTCGATGCAGAACCTGCCGTCGGGCGCCGGTTCCCAGTCGCGGTCGTCTCCCTCGAGGACCGGCAGGTCGGGGCGGGGGTCGACGG
This sequence comes from Micromonospora halophytica, assembly GCF_900090245.1. Classification (GTDB taxonomy): domain Bacteria; phylum Actinomycetota; class Actinomycetes; order Mycobacteriales; family Micromonosporaceae; genus Micromonospora; species Micromonospora halophytica. The sequence continues at coordinate 42,981 of NZ_FMDN01000014.1, read as the reverse complement.
GCTGACCGATGGGGATCTCGGTGAAGTCGGTCAGCACGTAGGGGCCGAACTGGCGGGCGAGGTCGGGCCGGTCAGCAAGTTGCGCCCGACGCCGGACGGCCGCCGGGTCGTGCGGGTCGCGGTGGTCGGCCCAGCCGGCGATGGCCCAGAAGGACCGGCCGCTGCTGGTGTTGGTGGTACGGGCCCAGGTGATCGCCCCGATCGAGGACACCTCGCCGCTGAGGCTGCGGTGGTAGATCGGTTCGGGGAGGAACAGCACCCCGCCGTCGTCGGGGGCGATGTCGGCGGGGAGCACCTCGCCGGTCAGGTCGAGGGCCGCCGCGGCGGCGGCGATGATCGCGGTCATCGCGGGGGCGATGACGTACGGCTCGCCGAATCGCCACGGGTTGGCGGTGATGGCGCGCACCGCAGTGAGGACCTTCGCCATGCCCGCTGGGCTGGGACTGGGGTGGTTGGCCAGGCGGCTGCCGAAGAACGCCCGCAGGTACTGCGCCGCGAGCGGGCTTCGGTGGTAGTCGACCATGCGGGCACGCAGGTCGACGGCGGTGCGGGCGTAGCCGGCGAGTGTGTCGTTCGGTAGGAAGTTCACTAGTTGCCTCCAGGGTGCGTACTCAGGCGGCCAACGCCGCCACGGGTGGACGCCGGTAGACGCGGGATTCCGGCGGCACCGCGTCCGGTACGGGCGCGGGCCGCACCAGGGGTGCCGGCGGGCAGGCGGGGGTGAACCAGCCGGTGAAGCGACGCGGCGCGGCGGGAACGGGGGCGCGTCCCCGTGCGACCCCGGCCGGGCGCGGCGGGGGCGCCGGGGCGAGGGTGGTGGGTGCGCTGCGGGCTTGTTGTTCGGCGCGGAGAGCGGTGCGCAGCGCCCAGCAGGGGCCGTCCTGCCCACGGCACTGCAGGTTCGTGCAGGCGCCGTCGGGTCCGAGTTGGTGGGCGGCGGCGACGTCGACCGCGAGGGCCCACAGGAGCCGGTCAGTGACGTCGTCCGGGACGGCGGTGCGGTCGCTGGGGCGCCGGCTGCGGCCCTTGGGATGTGCGGGGTGTGCCATGGCGGGTGGCCCTTCGGTCGGCGGATCGCGGGCATGCGCGGTCGCCGCCCGACTCGCGTCGGAGCCCTCGGGAATGCTGGTGTCCGGACGACGGACGACGACCAGCGCTGATCGACGCTCATCTTTCAAAGAAGGTCAAGTCCTGTTGGGCGGGCAGGACGGGACCGCCCAACACAGCGGCTCTGCCCGTCAGAGGAAGCTGGCTTTAATGCCGGATTGTGTCTTGCATGCCCGGGTGAGGCCGCGCCGAGACTTGGCGGGGTTGTGGATGCCTGGTGCCCGGCAGGTCAGAATTGGTGGTCGGAGTCGGCCCATAGGGAGGCGATCAGCGGTGTAAGTCCGCGGACACCTCGGTCATGCGCTGTTCGTAGACCGACACCTAGTTCGGAGTAGCCAACCGTGCGCCAGCGGTGGTTGTGTCGGCCGTTCGGGAACAGCGTGCTGACTGGTCTGGAGAACGGATCCAGCAGCACGAAGTCGTGGACTTGGCCAGCCTGGATTCCCCACAGCCAGCCGGGCGGATCGGGTTCATTAGCATCCTCAACGGCAACGTCCGTTTGAGGCAGCCACTCACCTCGCGCCGACAGGCACCAGTTAGATGGCGAGTAGAACCGCTTCGCCTCGATCACTATTGCCGCGCGTTCGAGTCCGCCGAAGCCGAGTACGAGATCCATGACAGGCTTCGGGGCACTGTGCAGCGTGAGCGGTCCCCGATCTCTCAATGTTTTCGAGGGTGTTTCTGCGAGTAGTAGGTCCGTGATGACGTCGCAGGTGTCCGGGTCGAGGAGTGCGGCGAGCAGAATAGCTGTGAAGGACTCCTCATGGAGCCAGCCCTCCATCTCCCGGATGCCGCGATCGGCCAGCCATACGCGATGGAGACTCCGGGCAGTGATCGCCACGCCCGTCTGCTGTGGTGTCCGGGGTGAACGTGCCATGGGCTATCACCTTTCTGGTAACTCGCACGGCAGACCTCTGCTCGGGCCAGGGGTGGCCAGCGGATCCTCAGAGTCAGCGTCTGTCGAACCGGCTCCGGCCGACGCATTGGTCAACTATTACTGGTAGTTGCTGTGGTGTGGGCTTGCTGGTCAGGTGGTCTGCGCGGGGTCGCGACGTACGCGGGTGGGGTGGGCCTCGCGCGCGTCGACGGGCGCGAGGCCCACTTGGTGTGTCCGTGAGCGGTCAGCGGCGGCGCAGGTCCCGCAGGCGGGTACCCGGCGGCGGTCCGGTGTGGCCGGTGGTGGCGGTGGCTCCATGGACCCCGGCTCCGGTTTGTTTGGCCTGGTACATGGCGATGTCGGCCTGGTGCAGCAGGGTGCGCGGGCCGACGCCGAGGGCGGCGGTGGTGTGCCCGACGCTGGCGCGCACGGCCACCGCGTGCGTGCCGAGGTCGACGGGGTGACGGCCGACCGCCCGCCAGGCGGCGCGGGCGGCGGCGGCGACGTCGTCGGGGCCGCCGGCGACCAGCAGGGCGAACTCGTCGCCCGACAACCGCGCGGCGAGCCGCACCGGCCCACGTATGGTGGCCAGCCGCCGACCGACCTCGGTGAGGACGTCGTTGCCGGCTTCGTGGCCGAAGGTGTCGTTGACGGCTTTGAAGCCGTCGAGGTCGAGCAGGACGAGCCCGAACGGGGCATCTGCGCGTGTGGCGCTGGTGAGGGCAGCGAGCAGGGCCCGCCGGTTGGGCAGGCCGGTGGTGTCGTCGTGGTCGGCGGCGTAGCGGGCGCGGGTCAGCGCCTGCTGCTGGCGCCACAGCAGCGCTGCGGCGAGGGCGAGACCGGCGAGGATTCCCCCGACGGCGGTGACGATCGAGGTCACGATGGGAGACACTTCGAGAGCTCCTTGTGAGTGAAGGAGCACCGGGGGCGGGCGTGGTTCCGGGAAGTTCGACGCCCGCCCCCGGGCTACCGGCTGGCGGGGTCGTTCAGGCGGTGGAGTCGGCGAGGGCGAACGTGGCGGGTTTCTCGGCGGCCAGGACCGCCCGCCCGGTCCCGACGAGCTTCACCGCGGCGTTGTGGACCGCGCCCGCGCTGGCCTTCTTCGCGCCGGTTCCCTCGTTGGCCCGGTCGACCAGCTTGCACAGTTCGCTGACCTTGTACTGCTGGCCGGGGTTGGCCTCGAGGATGTCGAGGATCGCGCCGCGCAGGGTGCCCGACGCCCGCCGGGTAGGGGCCTGTGCCGCCTCGCCCACCGCCTCCGTGGCCGGCGGGGCGGGTGCTTCCGCAGCGGGTTCGCCCGTAGTGCTGTCGGTGGCCGTGCCGGCAGGGACACTGTCCGGTGTGGCTGGTCGGGCGTCCGCCTCGTCTGCGGCGGGCGTCGGTCCTGTGACCTGGTCGGTGTCGCCGGTCGTGACCGGCACCTCGGGTTCGGCAGTCGAGCGGTCGCTGTCGTCGCCGTGCTCGGTTTCGGTGTCCTCGGCTTCAGCGGCCGCATCGGGTGCCGCGTCGGCATCACCAGGAGCCGGCGATGCCGACTCCTGGGCGGCGTCCGGCTGTCCGTCGGTGGGAACCTCGGCGGCTGGCCGCTGGTCGTGGTCCTGCCCGGCAGCCTCTCCGGCTTCCTGCGTGTCGTCGCCGCGCGGTCCGTGTTCCGCTGCGGTGCCGGGTGTGTCGGTGTCGCGGGTGGCGGGCTCCGGTGCGGTCGGGCCGTGATGCCCCTGTTCGGCGTGCGCGCGGCCGGTGTCGGTCAGCCGCCACAGGCTGCGGCCGGTGTCGCTTCGGGTGGGCTCGGCCAGTCCCGCGGTTTCCAGGGCGCGCAGTTTCGGGGTGGTGGTGGAGTAGCCGAGGCCGGCTTCGGTGGCAATGGTGGCGGCGGTGGCCTCGCCGAGGCGGTGCAGCGCGGCAAGGACCTTCGCGACGCTGGGTGTCAGTGGCGCTGTCGCGGCCGTATCGGTGGTCGTGTTGGTGGGGGTGCTGGTCATGGGCGCGTGGCCCCCTTTCTCCTGCCGTCGGCAGGGGTCGGTGAGTGAGGCGCGTGCACTGATGCACGCTTCGGATCAGGCATTGATCAAGTCATCTGCCCGGAGTGCGGGACTCCGGCGACGCGCACAGGTGTGCCGCCCGGCGATCGCTCGCCGGGCGGCATCGGGGATCGGGGTCAGTGGGCGGCGTGGTAGGCGTCGCGCACCGCGGCGGGGATGACGCCCCCGGTTCGTGGCCGGGGCAGGTTCAGCTCCTGCCAGTTGACGGTCCACCACCAGGTGCGGATCTCCTGGCTCTGGGTGCGGCCGGTCGCGGTGCCGTGCTGCCGCCGTGGTGCCCGGGGCTGTTTCGGCAGGCGCCGTCCGGCCGTGATGAACGGGCCGAACGCGGCGGCCATCCGGCCGAAGTTGCCGGCGGACAGGTCGATCTCGTAGGTGACGCCGTTGAAGGCGAACTGGTAGGTGGCGACGTCTTCGGTGGAGCCGTCGAGGTCGTCGACGAGGATCGCGGTGGTCTTGGTGGCCATGAGAGGGCCACCTCCTTTCTTCGAGGGGTGGGTTACTGGGCGGGTTGGTGGGTGCCGAGGCCGAGTTGGTTGCCGATGACGGGCCCGCGGTGCACGGCGGCGACGGCGGCGGGCAGGTGTCGGCGTTGCCAGCCGTGCAGGGCAGCGGTGAGGTCGGCGGCGTACTTGCGGTGCTGGGTGAGGGCGGCAGCGAGGCCGGCGGCCTGCTCGATGCCGTTGTTGGCGCCGCGGGCGGTGTGCGGGCGGACGGGGGCGAGGGCGTCGCCGAGCAGCACGGCGTGACCAGTTCCAATCGGCCAGACCATGCGCTGCGGTGCGGTGATGTCGAGGACCGGTACCGCCATCCGGGTGGTGGTGGCGTGCACGATGGCGGCGTGGGCGACCGGCAGGAGCAGGTCGGCGTGGGTGTCGACGTGGGCGCGGGCGGCGGGGCTGACGTGCCGGGGCAGGGCGAATACCCGGCGGGTGGGGTCGGCGCCGAACCGCTGCGTGTACTCGCTGCTGGTGCAGTTGAGGTAGAAGGTCCAGTCGCAGCCGCCGGGTACCGGGGCGAGGTTGAACTGCACGCCCGGGCAGGGCTGCAGCCGCAGGAAGTCCCGCAGCCCGGGCTGGGGGGTGATGTCGGCGATGCCGCGGTGAGCGACGTAGCCGGCGTACCGCAGGGTCCGGTCGGGATCCAGCAGCCGGCGGCCGGTGGAGGACCGGCCGTCGGCGAACACGACCAGGTCGGCGAGTGCGGTGTGGCCGTCGCGGAACCGCAGCACCGGCTGGCCGGCCTGCTCGGTCAGGGCGGTGACCTTCATGCCGGTGTGCAGGACGCCGGCGGGAAGGCGGCGGGTCAGCGCCTGGTGCAGCAGCGTCCAGGTGGTGTTCCGCCCCGGGTAGGTGCGTCTCGGCCGGCTGGCGGTCGCGGATGGTCATCTGGACGATGGCCTCGGAGTCGTGGGCGACGACCTCGGTCTGCGGGATGCCGAGGCGGTCGAGCACGTCGAGGGCGGGGTGTTCCAGGCCGATGAGGCCGCCGCCCAGGGGCGCGGACGCCGGCGCCGCCTCAAAGACGGTGACATCGTCGAATCCGGCGTGCAGCAACAGCAACGCGGTGACCGGGCCGGTGATACTGCCGCCGACGGCGGCGATGCGGGGCCTGCTGGTGGATGTCATGAGGTTCCCTTCTGCGGGGTGGGAACCCGGGCACGGCCGTGCCCGGGTCTGCGCGAGTGCGCGGGTGGCCGGGCATCGGCCAGGTCGTGCCAGTGAGAAGGCGCGTCAGCGGCGGTGGGCCGCGGACACGCTGATCAGCCGCCGTGGTGCGGCGGGCGGATAGAGGCTCGGAAGACGCGGCGCCGGGCTGCGTCCGCTGGTGCGCGAGGTGCGACCGGACGGGCAGAGCAGCGCGGGAAGGTGGCCTTGGCGGGTTACCGGCCGGGCGTGGTGAACGGCGGCGGCACGGGAAGGATCCGCCGCGCCCGCTGCAGCACCTCGTCGGCGACCGGGGCCAGCGGCGCCGCGTCCGATGAAGCGGTCGGGGTCGTGCGGTGCCAGCCGCCACCGGGGCTGCTCGCGATGATCGTCCAGGTGAACAGCGGGGTGAGAACCTCGGCGACCGCCGTGCTCTGCTTGGCGTAGCTGTCGCGGTAGACCCGGACCCGCAGGACGTACCCGTCGGTGTGGTGCACCCGGGTCAGCTCGTAGCTGCCAGGGCCGCCCTGGTGGAACACCTCGTCGACGATCACTGCGACCGGTCCTTCGGGTCGGCGGCGCGGGAGGTCGCCTCGGAGGCGACGAGGGTCCAGGGCCACTGGTAGGCGCCGATGGCGTAGCAGCGGTTGGCGTCCGGGGTGACCCGGTCGTCCTCGACCCAGCGACTGTCCAGGCCGTCGTCGTTCTCCCACTCGACGGCGACCTCGTCGCCGTCGAACCGCAGCCGGGGGTGCTCCCCGGGCATGTCACCGGGGTAGAGGCCGTCGAGGTGGGCGGCCATTCGCTGCACCGAGAACCGGGGGAAGCGGCACAGCACCCCGCTGTGGGTGAGGGTGGTGTAGCCGGGGGCGACCATGGCGCGGTAGGCGCCGCCGCCGACCACGTCGCAGGTGACGGCCGCCGGGGTCCAGGTGGACAGCGGTGGGGTGATGTCGCCGCGGTGGCGGGAGATGCGGTAGCGGTCGTTGGTGTCGTCGCTCGCCGGGTCCGGGTGCAGCCCGAACCAGTGCAGCCCGTGGTGGCGGGCGTAGCGGAGCAGGTCGAGCAGGTCCCGCCGGCCATCGACGTGGTCGGTGTGCAGGGGCAGGAATCCGTGCCCGTCGTCGGCGGGGACCGGGTTGCCGGTGGCGCCGGTGGCGGTGTGGGTCCAGGTTTCGGCGAGGGCCCGGTGGTCGGCGCCGTCGGCGTTGTACCAGCGGGGGATCCCGTTGGAGGACAACCAGTCCCCGTCGGTGTCGTGGGACCAGATGAGCGCGGCCTGGTCCGGGACACCGGCCCGGTACTGCTGCCGGGTCTTCAGGTGTGCGCGGGTGGCGGCGGCGTGTTCGGCGAGGGGCAGGACGTCGTCGACGCGGAACCACAGTCGGTCGGACATGGCGAAGGAACCTCCTGATAGGGGAAGAGGGAAAGGTCGGCCGTTCGCCGGCCGGGCTTGCAGGGAGCCCCAGCCCGGGGCGCCGGGCGGGTGCCATACGGGGCCGGCAGTGGGTCCACGCCACGCCGCTTTGGCCCCCCGTGGGTACGGCGGATGGCCCGCAGGAGCGGGTCGGATGTAGTGCAGGCGGGCGTGGTTCAGGTTGTGGTCAATGTCGTGTGGGGGTGTGGCCGCACTCGTCGCGGAGGGTGTGTGCGTCGCAGGGCCGGGACGCTCAGGGACGCGGCTGCAGAGCTCGCGTCTGCTGCTGGTGCGCAGCGCGGCGCGGGTGCAATTGGGGTGGAGCCGGTCGGGCCGCCGCCGATCCCAGGGAAGAGGGATGGGTGGCAGTGCCCGACCGGTTCCAGATCCGGTGGTGCTACAGGGCGACGGCGAGCAGCCGCTGGTCGGCCTCGATGGTGTCGAGGTACCGGGTCGCCTGCTCGAGGTAGGTCACCCGGTGGGTGAGGGCGTCGCTCGCGGGTGCGAACTTGTGCCCGTCCGGCGTGAGCAGGGCGTCGCCGCACACGGCGGTGGTGGCGCTGTAGTGCTGGTAGGCCATCGGGCCTGCCTGGAACATCTCCAGCTCCCCCACGGCGAGGTGGGCGGCGCCGTAGCTGGCCGCGTTGTGCATCCGCATCGCGTTGACGCGGGGCTGGTTGTGGAAGTCCGCCTCGGCCCGCTCGCGCGGGTAGCGGGCGGGGTCCGCCAGGTGGCGGGCCAGCAGGGTCGGCCACGGGGTGGCCGGCCGGGTGCCGTGCACGACCTGCTGCCACAGTTGGTGGCGGATGCCGGCGCCGACGCCGGCGGCGTGACGCATGGCGGCGAGGTCGAGCAGCTTGACCGGTCCGCCGGCGCAGTACACCGGACGTCCCTTGCGCGGTGCGACCAGCTGGCCGCGCTGCCACAGCCACATGTCCGGGGTGGCCCAGAAGCGGGGCTGCAGGGTGCCGGACACGCCGAAGTGCCGGTCGAGCTGGGTGGCGGTCAGGGCCTGCGACGGCAGGCCGTCGGGCAGGCAGACGATCATGGTGTTGATCGTCGCGGTCGGCGTGACCACCGGGCTGGTGGGCGCCGTGGTGCTGGCGGTGGTGGCCGCGGGGGCGGGCTTGCGGCCCGGGCGGGGCGTCACCGTCGGCACGCGGGTGCCGTAGCGGCTCAGCGGAGTCGCGGCACCGTTGGTTGCGGTCATGAGGGGTTCCTCCTTCGGTTGGGCGCGCTGTTGGGCGCGCGGAAGTGGCCGGCCCACCGGGTACATGGGTCGACTCACGGGACGAACAGGGACGGGTGCAGCAGAGTCGCTGCTGGTGGAGCGGGATGGTGCGGGGTGGTGCGGGTGGTGCGGTGCGACCTGGGGGTCGCCGCGCGGCGCGGGCGCCGACCGGCCGACAAGGGCGGGTGGGCGGAGCGCACCGTGAGGTGCGGCGGTGGTTCCCGAGGTGGGACCGGACCGGGTGGAGCGATATATGGGTGAAGGTGGTGCCGATGAAGGTAGCGGCCGGATCTGTCAGCGCCGGCCGCCGGCATGATCGTCAGTAGTGCCGTTGACCTGCACTGTCAGACGACCGCTCGATTCCGCGGGTGAGGGACGGCGGGACTGTGAGATCCGGTCGGTCTCACAGCCGCCCACGACGGTGGACGGCTCCCCTCCGCGTGCGTTGAAGGTGAATGTCAGGGCTCCGGGTCGGGGCCGCTGAGGTCGGTGTCGCGGAAGCGGTGCGGGTTGGTGGCCGGGTTGTCCGGGCCGTGGTCGGAGGGCAGTTCGTGCAGCCAGCGTCGCGGCCCGGGGTCGGTGGTCAGCGTCCAGGCAGGCCCGGCGGGGTGCTCGCCGTGGAGGCCGGTGGCGACCGGCATGGCGGTGGGCACTCCGGCGAGGGCGTCGAGGAGGTGCTGTTCGCGGCGGCGACCGGGGACGCGCAGCAGCACCGGGTACCGAGGCCCGTAGATGGCCAGCTGCTCGTAGGCGCGCAGCTTCCGCAGCACGGTACCGAGGGGTTCGGTGCCATTGTCGTGTTCGAGGAAGAACCCGACGGTGCGCCCTCCGGCGTGCCAGATGCCGTGCCCGTCGGGCTGGACACCAGTGCCGCTGCCGGCGGCGTAGGAGGCGGCGGCGAAGGCGGCGGTGGTGTGCTGTTCGGACCACCACCGCGACAGCCGGGCGTGTTCGTCGGTGCGGGCGTAGCTGATGAGGTCGATGAACAGCTGGTTGGTGCCGAGCAGGTGGGGCAGGCGGCGGCTGCCGATGATGCGTTCGGTGCGGTCGATGCTGGTGCGTGGGGCGCGGGCGTCGGCGTGGTTCGGGTCGTTGAACTGGGTGGGGTGGACCACGGCGCCGAGCGGTCCGAGGGTGTAGAGGTACTGGCCGCTGCCGGTGGTGACGTCGACGAACCGGCTGACCGCCTCCATCTGGTGCAACTGGGCGAGTCGGAGCCGGGCCGAGCGACGCGACGAGAACAGCGCCGTGGTGATCTGGTCGGTGGACAGCACGTAGTGCTCGGCGAGCAACCGCAGCAGCTGATGATCACGGGCGGTAAGGCGACGAAGCCGGTCAAGACGAGCGAGACGAGACGAGGAACGGGAACCAGGCGAAGAGGCGGAGGAAGAGGCAGAAGCCGAGCGGGATTCGGAGTTGTTGGTGGGCACGGTGGATGCTCCAAGCGGAAGAGGAGTTCCCTCCGAGGGAGGGTGTCTGAGTTCGGTGAGGTGGTCACCGGAGGCTGGACACGGCCGGTGAGCGGCACTGACAGACCCGGACGGCCGGATCTGTCAGTGCGGTGTGGTGATCGGTGGTGAAGGGCTGGTGAAGCCCTCACGGAAGGGGTGACCGGGACGCGGTCGACCTCGGTCGACCGATCTGTCGATCTCGCTTCAACCGTCCTGCGGCGTTCAGGTGTTCGCCTTCGGACCGCTCTTGCCCCGGGACCGGCGGTTGTCGTCGGGGCGGGCCGAGAACCGGTCGACGAGGTCGTCGATCGCGCTGGTGTCCTGCGCCGGCACCGCCTGCGCGGCGGCCTGCCGGATTGCCGTCGCCTCGCCCACGACCGGCTTCGGCGGGCGGGTCTTGAGGGTGAACGCCGGTGTTTGCCGCCCGCCGACGACGAGGCGGCCGGCGGCGGTGTAGGCGTCCAGGTGCGTCAGGTCGTGCTCATCGAGCTCGGGCAGGGTGTGCCTCGCCAGGACGCGGGCGTCCTCCGGGGCGACGGAGAAGTACAGCTTGTTGCGGGCGTTCGCCGACGCGGCTGCCAGGAGGTCCTTCGGGAACTGTGCCAGGTCCTGGTGAGCGAGGACCATCGACAGCCGGTACTTCCGCGCCTCCGCCAACATCGAGTCGAGGGAGTTGGCGAGGGTGAGGAAGTTCTGACATTCGTCGATGATCAACGTGGCGTCGCGGCGTTTGTCCGCCGGCACGGCGGCGCGGGCGGTCGCGGCCTGCCAGACCTGCGCCAGAACGAGGGAGCCGAGCAGCTTGCTGGTGTCCTCGCCCAACTGCCCCTTTGGGATGCGTACCAGCAGCGCCCCACCGTCGAGGACTTTGCCCATGTCGAAGCTGGAACGGGGGTAGCGCATGGTGCGCTTGACGAAGTCCCGCAGTAGGAACGCCCGCAACCTCGCGAGGACGGGGCCGATGACCTGTGAGCGCAGGGCGGGGTTGAGGTCGTCGTACCACTGCCAGAACCCGGACAGGCCGGCCGGATCGTCCAGGCCAACGGTCATCGCCGACCGGAACTGCGCCGAGTTGAGCAGGGGTGGGATGTGTTGGAGGGTGACGTTGGCGTGCCGCAGCAGTGTCAGGCAGGCCACCCGCATGACGTCGTCCATCCGCGGCCCCCACGCCTTGGCGAAGATGTTCCCGAAGATGCTGACGAGGTTGTCGACGACCAGGTCCGGGTCGTTCCCGGATAGCGGGTTGAGGGTGGGCGGGTTGGGCTGGTCGGGGTCGAACAGCACCACTCGGCCGGCGACGCTGGCGGGGAGCCGGTCGAGGATGTCGAGGACCATGTCGCCGTGCGGGTCGATGACCACGGTGCCCCGCCCGGCGGTGATGTCCTCGACGGCCATGTTGACCAGCAGGGTCGTCTTCCCGGAGCCCGTCGATCCGACCACATGCATGTGATACCTCGCATCGGCGACGGACAGGGCCACCGCGTGGCCACCGACTTCGGCGTCGCCGAGGACCTTCATTCCGCGGCCGCCGGTCGGCACCGCCACCGGGGCGGGCATGGACTTCGCCCGCGCCCGGTCCAGCCCCGGCACGGCCAGATCCCGCGGCAGGGCGGCGAGGACGGCCAGCTCGGGGGTGGAGGCCAGGAACCCGGATCCGAGCCGCCGTGTGGCCAGCACGGCCACCGGTTGCGCCATACGCGCCCGGTGGGCGAGCCGGTTGCGGCCGGCGTAGACGGCGAACGACGAGGCGACCGCGTCCGCGACACCGCGCAGCCTGGCCTCCGGCCGGGACCCGCCGCGGTGGTTGTTTTTCGCGATGGCGTAGCGGATGCCGGTCGTCCATAGCGGGTGGGCGGTCTTGTCGAGGATCGCCCGCACGTCTCGCTCCACGCCGGGGTCCCGGCGGCCGGCCGGCTGGCCGCCGCTGCGGGTGGTGGGGCGGCCAGGTAGGAACGCCTCGATGAGCCACAGGAGTGGGGCGGCGGGATTGATGGCCGGTACGGCGGTCTTGCCGTCGCGGAGCCGGCCGGCGGCGCGGCGGGCTCGTGCGGCCCGGCGGGGGGTGGCGGGGCGGGCGAGGACCTGCACGCAGGCGTACTCGTCCGGTTTGAGCTGCGACCCGGCCGACATGAGTGCTCGAAGCGGGTCGTTGTCGTGGTCGGTTTCGAACGGCAGCCACTCGGCCGCGGTCGGCAGCAGGTGCCCGCCGACGGCGGCCGGCACGTCCAGTGGGATCGGCGGTGGTGCCTGGTCGTCGGTGGTGCAGGCGGCGCCGGGCCAGGCGGCCCGCACGGCGGCCTCGACCGCCCCGTGCGGCACGCTGCCGGGCACCCAGATGGAGATGAGGAGCTGGCGGCCGGTCCAGGTGTACTGCCACACCACGTGCGGGCTGCCGTAGAGCAGCCGGCGTCGGCGGGACGGGGTGAGGGTGCCGTGCAGGTTCGCCCACAGCGCGGCGGCGCTGTGCGGGTCGACCTCCGGCGGTGGGGCGACGGTGACGAGGCGGGCGCCGTCGGTGTGGCGGCGGTGCCGCCACCCGTCGAGCAGGTTGCGCCCGGCGACATAGGCGACGAGCAGGGCGGCGGCGACGCCGAGTAGCCACGGCCGGTCCACCGCCCACTGCGCGGCGTGCAGAACCCAGCGCGTGGGCGCGCTCGGCGGGGGAATGACCCCGGCGCCCGGCCCGGAAGGGCCGGACGCCGGCGTCGGCGATAGGGCAGGCAGTGGTGTCACAGATCCTCCTCTGCGTCGTCGGGGTCGAGGTCGGCGAGGTCGGACGGCTTCGTGGTCGCGAGAAGGTGTTCGGCCTGCGAGGAGATCGACTCGAACGCGGTCCGGTTCGTGCCGGATATCAGCAGGCCGTGCCCGACGCGGGCCGACAGCAGCATCCGCCGTTCGCCGGCGGTCAGGCCGAACGCGTCGGCGACTTGGCCGATGGCCTGCGGGGCCTGCTTGAGCAGCACCTGCGTGGCCGCGTTCGACACGACGGCTTGGCCGAGGTCGGTGCCGAGCACGTCGGCGACGTCCTGGGTGATGACAGACAGGCCAGCGTTGCGCTTCCGGCCGGCCTTGGACATCTTGAACAGGAACCGGGCGCCTTCACCGTCGCGCATCAGCAGCCACGCCTCGTCCACCACGACGAGGCGGCGGGTGGTCAGATGGGCCCGACCGGGTGCGTCTACTGACCGCCAGATCGAGTCGAGTGCGAGCAGCGTGCCGACGGTGCGCAGTTCGTCCGGCAGGTGCCGCAGGCTCCAGACGACCAAATGCCCGTCCGGGCGGGTCGTGGTCGGTGAGTCGAACAGGTCGGAGAACGAGCCAGCCACCCACGGTGCCAGCCGGGCGGCCAACTCGTGGGCGGCGGCATTGTCGTCGGCCCGCAGTGTCGCGACCAGATCCTTCAGCAGTGGCGCGGGCCGGTGGTGGGTGGCCGGGTCGGCGGTGATGCCCGCCTGCCGGTAGACGGCGAGGATCGCCCGGTCGAGGGCGGCGCGCTCGGCGGGCGGCGGCAGCTGCCCCAGCAGCACCGAGATGAGGGTGTGCAGAAACAGCCCGCGGCGGGTGAGCACGTCCGGGCGGGTGTCCCCGGCCGGCAGATCCAGGGGGTTGATCTTCATGCCGGGTGCGCCGAGTCGCACGATGCTGCCGCCGACCGCGTCGGCGAGGCGCAGGTACTCGTCCTCGGGGTCGACGACGGCGACCTGCACCCCCTGGTACAGGTTGCGGAGCACGTCGAGCTTGACGAAGTAGGACTTGCCGGCGCCGGAGCGGGCGAGGACGACGCTGTTGTGGTTCTCCTGCGCCCACCGGTCCCACCAGACGATGCCCTGGGAGTCCGGGTTGACCCCGTACAGCACCCCACCGGTGGTGGCCGGGTCGCCGGGCAGCGGTGCGGGCAGGTCCGCCGACGCGAGAGGAAACGCGGCGGCCAAGGCCTGGGTGTCCATGGTGCGGCGCATCTGCAGGCTGTCCGTGGCCAAGGGCAGGGTGGTGGTCCAGCCGGGAAGGTGCCGCCACGTCGCGGGCTGCACCTCGATCAGGGTGGAGGCCGCGGCGGCCTTCACCTGCGCGCACGCGTCGAGGAGTTCGGCCTCGGTGCGGGCGTGCACGGTCAGGTACAGGCCGACGCGGAACAGCTTCGCCGCCCCGCGGGCGAGGCGTTCGGCGAGGTCGGCCGCGTCGTCGGCGGCGGCCTCCACGTACGGGTCGGCCAGCTTGCCCCTCTGCTCGTCCGCCCGCCGGGACGACTCGAACCGGGCCCGCTGGTTACGCAGCCGCGATGCGGCCACCGGCGCGGGGATCGGGTCGATGTGCAGGGCCAGGTCCAGCCGGCCCGGCCAGGACAGCAGCGGCTCCAGCCACGCCGGCCCGACCTCGGCCGGGTAGCCGGTCACCACCAGGGTGGCGGCGTAGCCGTCGCCGACCCGCAGGAACCGCGGCGTCACCTCCACCGAGGCTGGCGCCACCGTCGCCGCCAGTCCTGCCGACGGCAGGCTGGCACCTGGATTGTCGTCGTGCGGGGCGCGTCGGCGCCTGGCGGAGATCACGATGTCCTCCTCGTGCGCGGCCTCCTCGCCGGAGGCGCGGTGATGATGGTGTGCGGGGCGGCCAGTCCGCCGGGGCGAGGCGGCCGGTAAGGGTCGGCCGCGGCGGCCAAGGCCGTGGTTGTGGCGTGGCCGTCCAAGGCGCGGGTGGTGACGCCCAGCCCGGACAGCGACCGGACCGTCTGGTCGGCGCGGCGTCGGGCGGCGTGCTCGCCACGCTCGCCGCTGTTGGTGCGGGTGACGATGAGGACCTGCCGGCGCAGTGGGTCCCGCCGTTCGGCGAGGTCGTCGAGGAACCGGGCGTGGTCGGCCGCCGCGTCGGCGAGAGCCGGGTGCGGCATCTCTTCCGCCGCCTGGGCGAGGGTGCGGGCTGCGGAGTGCAGGTCGACCGGCTGCGCCGACACGACGATCTGTGTCGGCGTGGACAGGCTGTTGAGCCACCGGCCGAAGGTGTCGACCAGGGCGGCCTGCTCGTCGACGGTGCGCAGAGCGAGGTTGACGCTGGTTGCCGCGACCATCGCCGCCTTCACCGCCCCGAGGCTGATCTCGCCGTGTTCGTCGATGGCGTCGGCGGGCAGTTTCAGCGGCGCCGGAAGCATCACCTTCGCCGCCGGGGCCTGCACCCAGTCGGGTGTCCTCGCGGTGGTGTCGGTGGTGGACAACGCGCGTGGCGCCCGGACGTGGCGCACCGCGGAGGCCAGCCAGATGTCCATGGGCAGTCCGTCGCGGCGGCCGACAGCGAGGCCGAACACCAGGCCGCCGAGGACGACGGCTGCGCCGAGCAGCACCGGCGCGGGCACGACGGTGTGCAGGGCCTTCCAGCCGCCGTAGAAGACGACGGCGGCCACCGCCAAGATCGCCAGTTGCCGGAACGTCAGCCCGTAGAGCACCTTGTCCGGCGCGTCCACGTCGGCGGGCATGCGGGCGGTGACGGCCTGTTCGTCGCGCCGGTCGCGGCTCATCGGCGCACCGCCCCAAGGCCGGGAATGCGCAGCCCACGGGTGAGTTGCTGCACCACGACGACCCGCACGACCGCGCCGAACGCGTTGCCGCCACGCCCGCCTGCGCCGCTGGTGGCGTAGCGGCGCATCAGACCCGGCACCTTGACCGTGGTCCACAGCAGGACCATCACGACGAACAGGTTGAGCACACCACCCGGTTCGACCGGCAGGCCAAGCAGCGGCAGCATGGTGCTGGTGTCCAGCAGCATCCACTGGCCGGCGAACAGCACGAACGCCTGCACCACCGGGATGGCCAGCATGGCGACGTACGACCGCCACCACATGCGGGCGACCGGGTCGGTCTGCGGCAGGGCGTGGCACGCCAACGCGATCGGTGCGACCGCAGTGAGCACCAACGCGACCGCGAAGCGGACAATCACACTGCAGGCGGTGGCGGCGAGCAGGAACACGATGATCGCCAGGCAGACGACGAACAGCAGACCGGCGGTCTGGTCACGCGCGGCCATCAGGTGGGTCTTGACGGCGTCGAGGGCCCCGTCGCCGTTGAAGTCCTGCGCGGTCAGTGCGGTGGTGAACGCGTTGGCGAACTCGATGAGCTTGCCGGCGATCAGTTGGGAGAAGTGGGCGGTGACGAACCCGACAACGCACCGCGGCAGGAGATCCTTGGCGGTGTAGCGGGCGCGTTCGTCGCCGCCGGCGACCATGGTCAGGACACCGGCGGCGACGAACACCAGGACGAAGACTGTGTCGACGACCCAGATCGACCGCCCGGTCAGCGCCTGCACCTGCGGCAGGCTGGTCACGTCCGGGGTGATCAACAGCGCGCGGGTGATCGCGGTGATGAGCCCGTTCAGACAGTCCAGCAGCAGGCCGGCGAACCAGTCGAGAATCTGGTTGAGCGCCCAGGCCATCGTCAGCCTCCGACGATTCCCTGGACGACCTCCAGCAGGATGGGCGCGAGCACGGCCAGGCCATAGCCGATCAGGGCGTTCTTCAGTGCGCCCTTGGCCTTGTCGACCTGGGCCGGGTCGCCGCCGGCGGTGGCCCAGTACACGCCGGCTAGGACCAGGAACAGGGTGGCGACGGCGGCCAGGATGCCCATCACCCAGGTCTGCAGGTTGGCGATGACGGTGGGCAGGTCGTTGGCGGCCAAGACGACCGGGCCGCCGGGGTCGGCGTAAGCGGCGGCGGGCACGGTCAGCATCCCGAGGACAGCCGCGGCGGGTGCGGCGACCCGGGCGACGAGGCGAAGCGCGCGGGTCGTCATCGGTGCGTGGGAGAGGGCGGTGGTCAGGGCACGGGAACGTGCCAACAGCGGGCGGAACATGATGGCTGCACCTCCCGCCCCGGCTCGCGCCGGGGCGATTCGTCGAAACGGTGGGCGGATAGCCGCCGCCGGGCTCGGGAAAGACACGTCGGCCGGGAACCGGGGTGAACCTCGGGAGGAGCTCGTCCTCCCGTTCGGGTTGGCGATGATCGATGAGGTGTCAGCGCATCAACGTGGCGCGGCACCCGAGGCACCCGGTCCCGTGCCGACCCGGCCTCCCGGCCCGGCGGCGGGCGGAATCAACCCCTTGCGTGACGCCGTGGTGGCGTCGGAGGAATTCCGCACCCTCAAACCGGCGTTTGTGAGCTGTGGCGAACACCTGCCGATCCCACGGCGCTCCGACACGACCTCACAGGCCTCTGACAGCCCTGGTCAGCGGCCTGTCCGACGATCATGCCGCTGGTGGCGGGCCTCGCCGTCGGCGTCGGCGCGGAATCTCACAGCTGCCGAATCAACACCCCGTCGGCGCCGCTGTCAGATCCGTGGGAGATCCGTTAGGCCCGCTTGGCAGCGGCCACGGCGGGTCTCCCCGTACCGGGGTTGGGCCGGTCGCAGCGGTGAGAAGTGGCGGGTTCGTCGCACGCGCTCGCGGGCCCGACCAGATGGTCGGGCCCGCGACCGGAGAGCCTGCGGGATGGTCGGCGGTCAGGCGGCTGCCAGCGTCACCTGCGCCGCCGCTGGTCGTGCGGTGCGGCCGCGGGCGGCCCGGATGTGCTGCCGTCGCTCGGCCGCGGCGGCGAGGTCTTCCCGCACCCGCGGTGAGGTCACCTCGGTGAGCATCCCGGCGGCCAGCGCGTCGGCGATGCGGATGTCGATGCGCTCGACACGTCGCCGCAGTGTGTCGACCTCCACGCCGAGGCGGGCGGCGATGGGTTCGATGGCCCGGTGGCCCAGCCGCACGTCGATGTAGGGCTGCTCGTCGCAGGCGTCGACGATGCCCAGCTCGACGGCTCGGCGTACGAGGAGGTCTGGATGGCCGTAGGGCCGCTTCGGGGTGCGGGGGCCGGTGACGTGTTCGAGGTTGTCCACCGGCATGGCCTCGGCGCCGTCACGTTGCCGCAGTTCGTGGCCGGCTCGCCAGGCCGCCATGCACAGCGCCGCGTACGGCGCCGGCTTGGCCAGGTCGACCCGGTCGCGCAGGGCGGTCAGGAAGCCGGTGAGGATCTCGGCGTCCAGGTCGTGGGCATCGCCGGCCCAGCCGGTGTGCAGCCGGCCGGCGTAGCGGCGCAGTGCGGGCATCGCCAGGGCGACCGCGGCGATGACCCAGGCGGGTCCGTCGAGGCGGGCGCGGCGGATCAGCTCCCGCCACACCACGTCACGCGCCGTGTAGGCGCGGGGATGGTTCAGCAGCCACTGCCGCAACGCCGGCAGCGCGATGACACCGCCGGGCAGGCCGGTGTCATCGCCGAGCTGGCCGACAAGTGGGTCGAGGTCCAGGGACAACGGGTCGGGGTCGCATGTCAGGTCGGCGAACGCGGTGTCCACGGCGTCCAGAGGTGAGTCGGGCCAGTCGGTGGCGGAGGCGGTCATGTCACGAGCTCCCATGTCAGAGACGAATGTCGATGACGGGCCGGAGCTGTGCAGCCGGCGCGCCTGACCGCCATTGCGCCACCCCGGTCTCACGGACCCCTGACAGCGCAGGCTGCGCAGGCATGGACACCGGGTCGACGGCGTCAGTCGCCCACCGGCCACCGCTCACTGACGATCGACGTCGACGTGCGTCATCGTTCTGACAAAGCCACGCTGACCTGCCCGTTGACACGATCCGAGGCGGCGGACACGGTCCGCAACGGCGGCAGCCGGCCGGTGAGGACACGGCACCGCCGCGCGGGTCTGACGACGCGTCCCGGCAGGTCTCACAGCGCCTGACAGCGCCTCACGGCGCAACGGTGTCAGACCGCGACCGGCTGGACACCCCGCCGACTGTCGGCGTCCACCGGGCGCCGCCGCGTCTGCGTGCCGGCTGACAGCGTCCGTCCGGCGGGCCTCGACGCTCTGACGAACCTCTGTCCGAATGACAGACCGGAGCCGGTGTCCTCGGTGACGCCGCTGCCGTCCGGTAAGCCGGACAGCGGTCTGACAATGCCGGCCAGCACCCCCGTGTCATCGGTGTACGTCGCTGTCATGGTCGAGGTGGTCGTGACGCTGGGTGTCTGACAGAGCTGGGTTGATCGTGGGCGGCTCTGACAGTCTCCTGACGCTGATCCCGCCCGGTGGAGCCGGCGTCTGCGAGGGCGTGCCGAGCGGCCGGGTCAGCCACGCGGACGGGAACCCGCTGTCAGACATCCGTGAGATCACCGTGAGATCGGCAGGTGTTCGCCACAGCTCACAAACACCGGTTTGAGGGTGTCAGCGCACCACGGCGCGGCGCGGAGCCGACACCACATGAGCGAGTACACGCCGCAGCACCACAACCCGCATCCCGATTCCACCGTCGACACCGGCCCTTGGGCCGAAGTCGACCCGACACCGACCGACCTGGTCGCCGGCGACCCGCCGGTACCGCTCACCGTCTGGCGCACCGCCCGCACCCCGGGCGACGCCGGACGCAGCATCGGCACCCGACTGGCCGGCCGCCTCATCAGCGCCTACAGCCGCCCCGGCGAGGCGGTCATCGACCTCACCACCGACCACGCCCTCATCCAGGCCTGCGCGGCCGGGGCGCGCCGTCACCACCCGGCGTGGTTCACCGACGCGTCCAGCCTGATCATCGGCCCGGCCACTGCGGTCCCGCCCGCCGGCACCACCGGCGGTGCGGAACTGGACGGGGAGGACGACTTGCCTGAGATGGGCGCCTGGTTCGGTGACGATCTCACCGATCCGCAGCTGCACTCACCGGCCGACACGGTGGCCGACCTGCCACCCGGCGGCTCCCTGCAGGCAGCGACCAGTCTCGTGGTCGCCTGCTGGCCCCTGCACGGCAGCGCCGCCGCCAACCGGGTCCGGCTGGCGTGGCTGCTGACCGGCTGCGCCGCGCTGCTGCAACCGGGCGGCTGCCTGATCCTCGTCGTCACCGTCCCGGCCGGCACCACCGCCGGCCCGGAAGACTTCTCCGGCGTGGTCCAGGCCGCCGCCGGTGTCGGACTGGGCTACCTGCAGCACGTTGTCGCCGTCACCGCCGACACCGACGGGGACGCGTTCGTCTACCACGTCACCGACGAGGAACTGCTCACCCTCACCACCGCCGTCGACCAGCGGTGGCAGGTGGCGCACCTGCGCGTCCACGCGGACCTGATGGTGTTCAGCCAGGCCCAGAGCCAGCGCCACGCCCCGCCTCGACGGGGCGGGCGCGAGGGCGGTGGTCGCCGTGGCTAAGCACCGCGCAGACGCCGCACCGGCCGAGCCCGACGAGCAGAGCACGCCGACTGCCGCCACGAGCGTCAGCCCGATCGGGCGTCATCGGGCTGTTCCCGGGCCGGAGGGCCTGTCGGTGTGGGCGACCGCGCAGTCCACCGGGCCGGTCCAGCGCCGCGGCCGGTACGTGCGCGAGTCCGTGCAGCACCCGGCGCGGATGCTCCCGGCGATCGCCGCGCACGCCCTGACCGCCTACACCCAACCGGGGGACCTGGTGCTCGACCCGATGTGTGGGATCGGCACCACCCTGGTCGAGGCGATCCACGCCGGCCGCGACGCGATCGGGGTGGAGTACGAGTCCCGCTGGTCCGACATCGCCGACGCCAACATCAAGCACGCCCATACCCAGGGCGCGACCGGCCGGGCCGGCGTCATCCGCGGCGACGCCACCAGCCTCCTGTCGCTCGTACCCGGGGCTCTGGCCGGGCAGGTCGCCCTCGTGGTGACCTCACCGCCGTACGGGCCGACCGTGCACGGCCTGGTCCGGCCCGGCGCCGACGGCGTGGCGAAGTTCGACAACGCCTACAACGACGGCACCGACCGCGGGAACCTCGCCTACCGCGACCTCACCGGCCTCGCCGACGGGTTCGCCCAGATCCTCGCCGGCTGCCACACCCTCCTACGCCCCGGTGGAGTCGTCGTCGTGACCGCCCGACCGTGGCGCAAGCACGGCGAACTTGTCGACCTCCCGTCGGCCGTCATCGGCGCCGGCATCCGGGCCGGCCTCACACCCGTCGACCGGTGCGTGGCGCTGCTCGCCGCCGTCCGCGACGGCGGGCTCGTGGCCCGGCCGTCCTTCTTTCAACTCCAGGCCGTCCGCAAGGCACGGGCCGCCGGCACCCCCATGCACCTGATCGCGCACGAGGACGTCCTCGTGTTCATCAAGAGCCAGACCGACTCGGGTTCAGGAAACCTGAAGGACACCCTCGGGGGAGGGGTGGTCGCGTGAGTGCACCTGCCCACCGCCACCCGAGTCGCGCCGCGGGAGTACACAGCTGCTGCCTTCTGCTGTTGGCCGCACGCGGTGAGACTCCGACGCTCGACGCGGCGGAGGTGCGTGATTGACCACCGACCCGCACCGCGCATCGGATCGCTGTGCACCGGCTACGGCGGCCTCGACATGGCCGTCGAGCTGGTGCTCGGCGGCCAGCTCACCTGGTACGCCGAAACCGATCGGCACGCCGCCACCGTCTGCGCCTACCACTGGCCCGGCGTGCCCAACCTCGGTGACATCCGCACCGTCGACTGGACCCGCGTCGAACCCGTCGACGTCCTCACCGCCGGGTTCCCCTGTCAGGACATCTCCAACGCCGGCAAACGCGCCGGCATCACCGGAGAGCACTCCAGCCTGTGGAGTGCCGTCGCCGACGCCGTTCGCGTCCTTCGACCGCCGCTCGTGTTCGTGGAGAACGTCGCCGCCCTCCTACGGCGAGGGTTCGACGTCGTCGAAGCCGACCTGGCCGCGATCGGGTACGACACGGGCTGGACATGCCTACGCGCGTCCGACATCGGCGCCGCCCACCGCCGCGACCGGCTGTTCCTGCTGGCCACACCCACTTCAGGACCGGAAGGGGGTGCGGACGCTGCCGACACCGTGCGCCCGTGACGGCAAAGGCCCCGGCCACCAGCACGGGCTGCCCGACCTCATCGAACCGTCAGGCTCGACCCACGGCCTCCTCTCCACCTCCACCGCGGGGCGCACGGTTGAGCACCGGCATACGCGGGCCGATGGCGCGCGTCTGCTGCCCACCCCCAGGGCGAGCGACACCGGCACGCCCGGACGACGTGCGGGGGCCGGGTTCCGGCCTCCGCTGTCCCAGGTGCTGCTGCCCACCCCACGGGCCAGCGACGGTGAAAAGGGCTGCCCTGGGCAGCGCGGCTCGCACGGCGACCTGACTCTCCCTTCCGCGGCGGTGCGGGTCCCGGCGCGGATCCTGCCCACCCCCCGCGCGTCGGACGGGCGCGGTCCCGGGCGCCACGGCGACGGCGGCGCGGACCTGCGCACCACCATCGCCGGGCTCGGGCAGCCCGACCAGCAGCGGTGGGGCGGCTACGCCGCCGCGGTCGCCCGCTGGGAGCTGCTTCTCGGCCGGCCCGCACCGGAACCCACGCAGACCGGCCGGCACGGCAAACCCGTCCTCGCGCCGCCGTTCGTGGAGTGGCTCATGGGCCTTGACCCAGGCCATGTCACCGACGCCGACCTGGGGCTGCCGCGCACGCTCGCGCTGCGGGTCCTCGGCAACGGGGTCGTCCCCCAGCAGGCCGCCGCCGCCCTGCGGCTGCTGCTGTGCCCACACACGTGGCAGCGGGAGTAAATCCCTTGGCCTACCGACATGGCCAGTGATGGCGCGCCAGCTGAGGCCAGGGTGCCAGTGAGATCCCGCTAACCGGTATCGGCGTGCTCCGTGCCCCCACGGCCTCGCTCCTTGGTGGCACCGCCAGTCCGACGCGATGGCGGTGCCGCCTCCGGAGATCCAGCCCTCATCTGAAACCCAGGACCCCCCACCGCCCCTGCGACTGGCGGTCTGAGAATAGGAGTCAAGGCCATGCGATCAGCACGACGAACCCGCAACCCCGCCCCCGCCGCCAACCCAGACAGCGACGACGCAGCTTGTACCTGGACCACGGAGCGCATCCTGGCGCTCGGGGCGACAACGGACCTCGCCACCGCCGCAGCCATCCTCGGCATCTCCCGCTCGGCGGCCTACAAGCTGGCCGCCCGCGACGCCTTCCCGGTGCCCCTGTTCCGGGCCGGAGCGTACTACCGCGTACCGACCGCCCCGATCCTGCGGAAACTGCACCTTGAGTCCCCACCGGTATCGACAGCTGATGACACCGACAGGGCGGGTGCCGACGAGGACGGTGGGTATTCGGGCGGGGACAGCGACACCACGGGCTGCAGCCCTCCGCCGTGACCCGCCCGGGCAGTACGCCTGTGCACCGGCACGGCTCCGTACGCCGTGCCGGTGCAGTCGCGCCGACTACTGCTCCACGACGCCGGAGAGAAGCCGGACCAGGGCGCGGCGCAACACCCGCTCGATGTCATCCACGACAGCTGACAGGTCATCTGTCGGCTGACCGGTGAGCGTGCGCAGATCCTGCCTGCTCGGGTCGTCGCCGTGCATCTCGTCGTTGCGGAGCCGGTATCCAAGACGCAGGAGAGCCTCGAGCCGCTCGGGCGGCGCCTGCAAGACAGGGTCGTCCGCCAAGAGCGCGATCGCTCCGTCAACGACCTTGTCCTGTTTCCAACGATCCGCTGGCAGGCCTGGCAGTTTGATGAACAGCACTTCGGCGCAGACGATCAGGTCGATGAGCCGGTCGGTCGGTACCCGGTCGGCCCCCACAAGGACCAGCCGGCGCAGCGCGGTCTGCAGACCCCGGTTCTTTCGGACCGCGGGATGCGCGAGGAGGCCGTATACCTCGCGCACGGTGTCGACCTGCTCTCGCCCGAGGATCGTCGGTCGCTCCTCGTCGAAGGTGGGCAGCGCCGACAGTAACGCCGTCGGCCCGAGACCCTGGGGAAAGTCGTCGTCAGGCGGGCAGCGGATCGCCCGAGTCGCCGTGACGGACCCGCCGCACACCAGCCGCAGCGCGGTCACCAGGCGGCTGGCCGGCTCGACCAGCGAGGGAAACTCCGGCGCCGTCGGTTGGGCGGGTACGTCCGTGGACGAGCACACCGGGTACGAGATGCAGCGGGTCAGTGCCCACTGGTGGAACCGCGACACGGTCACCGAGTTCGGGCCGCCCGCGAAGGTGATCGGAACCGCGAGGTACCCGATCGCGGCGCTCATCTGCCGGTCGCTCATCGCTTGCAGCACCAGGCCGTCCGGCAAGGTGACCGCCTCGGTGCCCGCAGTGGGGGTGAAGGCATTGAGCGGGACCACCTCGACCAGCCGCGCCCGCGTGGCCAGCAGACCCTCCTCCAGCCGGCTGTACGCGGCGTCGAAGGCGTCCTGGTCGAACCGGTAGCCCCGGACGGCGGCAACCATGGGTTCCAGGACGTGCTGCACCAGCGTCCACCCCAACTGGCGGTACGTGAGCGCGAACTCCACCCCGACAAGGCAATCCACCCGCTCGCGCAGCACCTCATCGGCGACCACGACGGCGCGTACCGCCGCCATCTCGGCGAAGGTGTCCAGGAACCGGTAGTCGGCGACCCGGCTCGGCATCTGCCAGGCGCCGCGGCGGATCGCGACGAACGACTCCTGCCCGTGGCGGTGCCACTCGCCGAAGTCGGGAACGGTCGCGAACACCGGGGCCCCATCGCCAGCGGCGAGGTCGGTGAGTACCGCCGCCATCAACTGTGCCGCTGCCGCACGCAGTTGTGGGCGCCGTACCCGATACCCCACCAGCTCATCCGCCACCATTGCCCATCCTCCATGACCCGAAATCAAGCGAACCGGCCAGGATCCCAGCACCGTCAGCGGCGCGCACCCGAATTTCACCGCTACAGGGTCCCGGCGCGCGCGAATTCCCCTCACCGGCCTGGGCCCGCCGCGACTTGATCGCGCCCCCCGATCACGCGTGGATGTCGATCGACAAAACCGATGCCTCACCCCTTGACGAACGGGAGCACCACCAGCCATGCCAGACGGAAGCATCTTCAAACGCTGCGGCTGCCGCCACCCCGACACCGGCAAGCCCCTCGGCAACGCCTGCCCGAAACTACGCCGCCCGAACCGGGCCTGGAGTTCCGAACACGGCCACTGGGCCTACCAACTCGAACTCCCCGCCACCGGCGACGGCTGCCGTCGTCAGCTGCGCCGCGCCGGGCTGGACAGCCGACGCGACGCCGCCGCCGAACTCGACCACGCCCGTACGCTCCTCGCGCTGGCCGGACACGACCGCCGCCGGCGTACCGAGATCGCCGACCTGCTCCAAACCACGGTCCGCGCAGGCGGCGTCCTTCCCGACATCGACGGTGTGCGTCAGCGGCTGCGCGGCGACGGCCCACTCGGACCGATGCCGACCGTGGCCGAGTACCTCACCCAGTGGCTCAGCGACCTCACCATCGACGCCAACACCATCCG
This sequence comes from Micromonospora halophytica, assembly GCF_900090245.1. Classification (GTDB taxonomy): domain Bacteria; phylum Actinomycetota; class Actinomycetes; order Mycobacteriales; family Micromonosporaceae; genus Micromonospora; species Micromonospora halophytica. Next base: position 17,993 of record NZ_FMDN01000014.1, on the reverse strand, counting down.
CGGGTACGAGTCGATCGTGCGGGTACACCTCATCCCGCACCTCGGCCAGGTCGCCCTGGACAAGCTGCGCACCGGTCACGTCCGCGCCATGTTTACCGCCATCGAACGCCGCAACGAGGAGATCCGGGCCGCGAAGGCCAGCACCGATCCCGGCGTCCGCGCCACGGTCGCTGGCGTCCGCCCGACCGGACCCTCAACCCGTCAGCGGATCCGCGCCTGCCTACGCAAGGCGATCAACGACGCTCTCGCCGACGAACTCATCGTCGGCTCCAACCCCGCAGCCCTGGTCAAGACCCCCGCCAACCGGCCGCTGCCCATCGTGTGGGAGGACGAACGGGTACAGAGGTGGAAGGTCACCGGGAAGGTCCCCGGCCCCGTCATGGTGTGGACCGACACGCAGATCGTGCAGTTCCTCGACTACGCGGCCGTCCATGCCCCCGACCTGTACCCGATGTGGCACTACATGGCCTACCGCGGGCCCCGCCGCGGTGAGGCGTGCGGGCTACGCGACAGCGAGGTCCGCCTGCACCGCCGCGAGACGACGATCAACAACCAGATCGCCACCCACGGCTACACCGCGGTGCAGAAGCCGCCCAAGAGCAGAGCCGGTAACCGTGACCTGGTACTCGACGCCGAAACCGTCAAGGTCCTCACCGCCTACAAGGCTCGCCGCGCCGCCTGGCAGCTTGCCGCTGGTAACAGCTGGCCGGACACCGGCCTGTTCTTCGTCCGCCCCGACGGTCACCCGTGGCACCCGAACGCCGTCACCCAACGCTTCCGCAGACTCGTCCGCCAGGCCGGGCTGCCCCCGATCCGGCTGCACGACCTACGCCACAGCGCCGCCACCGTGGCCCTCGGCGCCGGTGTCGACATCAAGGTCCTCGCCGAACAACTCGGCCACTCCACCACCACCCTCACCCGAGACACCTACCAGAGCGTCACCAAGGACCTGCACCGCAGTGCCGCCGACGCGGTGGCCAACACGATCGACCGGCGCCGCCCGAAGACCGCGTGAGAGAAGTCTTGAGTGATCGATGGCCAAGACGTGCGGGGCGGTGGCGCCATGGACAACCCGTACCCGGGCAGCCCACGCGACCCTGATGATCGATCCCTGCGCTACGTCGGTACCTGGCCCACGTCCGTGCCGGCCGCCCACTGGTCACCGCGCGTGTGGTGTCCGGCGGGATTAGCCGGAGACGCTCGCCCCACGAGGCCGGCTGAGAAATGTCGGGCCCATAACTGACCTGAGGGTGCGCGCGAAACGCGTGGTTCGCGGCAGGGAAGGGGCACGGTGCGAACCTTCCTGGACGCCGTGCTCGAGCGCAACCGTGCCTTGCCGACGAGAACACCCTCGGGCTGCGCCGCAGGCTCGCCAGAGAGCTCGGCAACCGATTAGCCTGAAGACCTATACAGCTCTTGACCTATATATAAATATAGGTATCATAGGCTCCATGACACCGACGCCACGCTATCGTCAGATAGCCGATGACCTCCGCAGGAGGCTTGCCGACGAAGAGTTCGGGCCGGTCGGCTCCAAGATTCCCCCGATCGCAGAACTTCAGAGGGAATACGACTGCGAGAACAACCTCAACATGATCCGCCACGCCCAGTCGGTCCTCATCGATGAAGGCCTCATCGAACCGAGACAGGGTCAAGGCACCTTTGTTATCGCGGTGCCCCCTCGCCAGGACAACCAGGACGACCTGTCGGAAGCGGCCGAGGAACTCAGGATTGCGCTGGGTACTGCCCAGGCGGCACTCGCGAAGTTCATCAGCAAGCTCACCCCGCCCCCCAGCGACAAGAGCCGCTGGCCCAAATAACCCGGCAGGAGCGCTGGGCGACCGCGCTCCTGCCGGGCACGACAGACGAGCAGTTGGGGTGAGACCAGACGTCGCACAGCGGCAGCAGCGGCGGTTCCCAAAGTTCCGCCGGAAGGGCTTCCCGTCACTTCGGGCGTGACTCTGGGCCGTGGCGACGACAATATGCGGCTGAGGCGGCGGGCGATCTCAGAGGAGGCCTGGACAACGAGCAGACAGCGAGACCGGGGCAACCCGCGTAGGGGGCGTACGACGAATCCTCCGGCTGCCCACCTGAAGCGCGTTCATCACGTTTCCACGTGCTGGTGCCGTTGATCAGCGCAGTACTGCCATATCCGGGCCAGGTGCCCGACCATCTTTTCGGTGGCGGGATGCCCTGGGTGGGCGCGTCGGTGGAGGGTGATGGTGTCTGCCAGCAGGGTGCGGGCTCGGACGCAATGCCCCAAGGCATGTAGGACGACGGCGAGGTTCGCTTGTGCGGCGAGGGCGGGGTGGGCGTCGGAGCCGGCCGAGATCCTGAGCGTCTCTGACAGGTTTAGATACAGGTGGTACGCCCGCTGGTAGTGGCCGCAGAGGCGGTGTGCGGTGGCGCGTAGGTGCATAGCGGTGAGCGTGCGCAGCGCTGCGGGCCCGTTTAGGCGCGCGAAGCTGTGTTGGGCGTAGGCGGCCCAACTGGTCGCTGCTGCTGGATTGCCGAGCCGGATGAGGATCTCGGCGTAGAGGTTCGCAGCGTCGGCGTGGCCGTGGTGGGCGTCTGCGGTGGCGGGGTCGACAGCGGCGAGGGTGCGGCGGAGGACCTCGCGGGCATGAAAGAGATCTGTATCGGCTAGTTTCCGAGCGTGGCGAACAGCCTCGGCGGCCGGCTGTCCTGGCTGTGCCGTCGAGATCGAACACCAGGCAAAGTGCAGGTCAGTCGCGTTCTTTCCGGCGGTGATGCGGGTGAAGACGCGGTCGGCGTGGCTGGCGGCGGCCTCCGGCGTCTTTGCTCCTGTGGAACTGTCGACGAGCTGTGGTGCGATGCGAAGGACGGCGCGGCCGATGGTGTCGACCAGGATGCCTGCGGGCAGCGGCCGGCAACGGCAGTCGGGCAGGCACTGGTAGACGAGGGTGCCGGTAACGCCGACAACAGAGCTCATGAGCTGCGCGCAGCGCTGGCAGTGCAGCAGGCCTGGGGGTAGGACGACGGTGACGTCACCGGGTAGGTGAGACATAGGCGGGGAGCCCAGTGGCGGCGCCGGTATGTGGGCGGCGCCCCGGTTGGCTTCGCTGACCCATGCCTGAACGAGGCGCCGTTCCAGGCCGAGTTCGCGGGCGACGGTGGTGACGGCGCCGTGGTGGCGACGTGCACGCTGCTCGGTGACGCGTTCAACGACCGAGTCGATGAGGTCTTGGGAGTACTTGCGGGGGTAGGCCATCGGTGGTTGTTCCTCGCCGGGTGTGGCGGTCGTGGACGGATGGTGGCCGGGCTGGATCGGTGCAGCCCTGTCGTTGGCGGCTGGACAGCGGGCGGCAGCGGTGCAGAATCGCCAAGTTCGTGTCAGCGGCGGTGCGTCGGATTCGGAATGCCAGTGCGGACGCGGTCCGCTTCGAGGCACGCGGGCGTGCAGGTGGTGGTGGCAGGCCTCTGGCCGGTGAGTCGTGCGAGGCCGGTGAGGGCGACGCGGGTCAGCGGGTCGGGGATGTGGCGAAGGCCGGCGAGCGCGATGGCGGCGATCCCGGTGGCGTTGTGGTCGTGTGGGGCGAGCTGGGCCCAGGTGAGGCAGCTCGCCGTGGCTGTGGGGTGCAGGTGGCCGTGGGTCTCGACGAGGTCGTGGACGAGGGTGCTGATGGTGGCCTGGACCCGGTGGTCGGCGCCGAGAGCGTGGAACACGGTCAGCATGTCGAGGGTCTTCCACGTGGCGAGGTGCTCGCCCGGCAGAGCGCTGTCGGCGACGGTGGCTCGGTAGTAGACGGCGGCCAGTGGGGTGGTGGGTTGCGTGGCGAGGTGCCCGGCGACGGCGAGGGTCGCGGTGATCGTGTGGGGATGTGCCGGGCCGTGACGGTGCTGTGCGGCATCCAAGTCGGCTAGGAGGGCCCGGGAGCGGTGCTCCCACGCGGGGTCGCCGGGCAGGTTGGTGGTGGAGACGATGGCGCGCATCGCGGCGGCGACGGCGGCAAGGTGTTGGGGCGGGCGGCGTGCAGCCCACAGGTCGATCGCCCGGTGGAGCACGGTTGTGTGCATAGCTGGTCCTCAAGGGTGGTCCGGATGTGGGTGCACGGCACGACGGATAGGGCATCCAGGCGTGCTGGCCGTAGACAGGAAGCATCGTCAGCTCAGCCTTGGGCGTTAGGACGCCGGGGACATGACGTTCTCCCGGCACCGGTTGTACGGCTTGCGTTCGTGTCCTGTGATTGGGGCCGCCTTTCTGGTCCGGAAGTGATTCGGGTGCCGTAGACGCCGCCGGCAGAACTGGTTGCCGAGGTTGCGCTCAACGGGCGACCGAATTGCGGGCGAGACGGCGAGGCGTCCGCGCCTGAGCTTCCTTAGCGGGGTTTGCGGGCGGTCGTGGAGGCGAACTGGTAGCCGCGAACGAGGACTGCCGGGTCGGTCATGAGTTCAGCGAAGCGGTCCAGGTCGGCTTCGGAGAGGTCCTCTTCGAGGAGCTTGTCGCGTAGCTGCCGGGCGTTGTCTGCGTAGAGGCGGCAGCCGGCGCTGCCGCCGGCCCACGTCTCGGCGATCCATCGGGTCTGGACGTCTTCGAAGCCGTTGCCGAGTAGCACGGATGGGGTCTTGTCGCCCCAGTGCAGGTCGACGCCGCGAGCCGAGAGCACGTCGAGGACGCCGTGCACGACGCGAGCAATAAGGTCGCCGTCGCTGCTGCCGGGAGTGTGGACGGACACGGGGGCGTAGACGATCTCTCCGAGGACGAGGTGCCCGCCAGGCCGCAGCGCCGTGATCATCTGGTTGAGTACGGCGTGTCGGTTGGGCAGATGCTCGAGGACGCAGCGGGCGGTGGCGAGGTCGACGGTGCCGCGTTCGACGGGCAGGGCCTGGGTACGCAGGTCGCGTTGGTAAATGTCGAGAACGCCGGTGGGGTCGAGCAGGGTGGTGTCGAGATCCACGGCGATGACCTTGCCGGTAGGCCCGACGAGCTCACACAGGCGTCGGGCGATCGATCCGGCGCCAGCGCCGACGTCGAGGGCGGTCTGCCCTGCAGTGATGTCCAAGCGGGTCAGCTCGTCGAGGGTGATCGGGTCGAGGACCTGCTGTAGCGGGTGGAGTTGAGTGGGGCTGTTGCGGAACTGGTAGCGCTGCGGCGTGGTCGTGCTCATCGGCGTGCTCCTGGTTTTGGGTAGGGCGGAATCTCGCAGGGCTGGGTGGACGTCTGCAGCCAGTGCTGTTGCGGCCGCGGATATAGGCGCCGTTGAAGCGGGGGAACTGGCCGCGCCGGGCTGGGAGGTTCCCACCAGCGGCGGGCGGCGTGGCCGTGGCCGAGAAAGAGGACGTAGGTGGCGACCTGCCAGCCGGAGCCTGTCGCGTGGGCAGCCTCGTAGGCGAGGACTTCACCGGTGTGTGGGTGCAGGATGAGCAGGTCGCGGCTGGTGCCCTCGGCGCCGGTGGCGGCGACGCCGATCCCTCGGCGGTCCGCCCGGTCGACAACGCGTGGGTAGTAGCTGAGCCCGTTGACGTCGGCGAGCACGGCCACCATGGTGGCCCGGCCGTCGCGGCGAGGGCTGTGCCAGGTGGCCAGGTAGGCCAGTTTTGCAGGACCTCGTTCGGTTCGGCGGGCTGCGGCCCGGTAGCGCGGACCTCGGCGCGCAGCATGTCGCCGCTGCTGAAGGTGTGGGCCATGCCCGCGCGCGTCAGGTCGCCGGACCTCCAGTAGTCCTTGCTGACCTCGACCAGGCCCGGAGGGTGTTGGGTGGCGAGTTGGGCGCCGGACTCATCGTCGGCGCGCCACCGGATGACCTCCCGCAGCGCTACCCCGTGTAGTGGTGGAGTGCTTGACTGCTGGTAGCGAATGAGGTCGAACCGCCCGGAAACCAGGTCGCACGGGCTGTTGGACACGCTGCGGGCCATAGCTCGTAGGGCCTGGCTCGCTGGCGCAGGGTACGACAACCGGGTGGCCGCGATGTGCCGGGTCGCCTCGGCGAGGACTTCTAAGCGCGTCGTGGGGGTTGTCGGCTGCTGGCATGACGGGGCTGCGAGGGCGAGAGCCGACGGCTGGTGCCTGGCGGCGGTTGCGGGCACCGGGACGCCGATGGCCAGAAGCACGACAGTGGTGACGCCGACGGTGGCGCGTCCGGTGTGCATGCTGGCGGGGCTGCCGGTCGTCGCCCCCTGCCGGGCCCGAGTACCAGCCGTCGCCCGGGTGGCGGTGGGCGGGTGCTGATCGGCAGTGGGTGGAGGTCCGGTCCGGTTCATCGGTTGTGCTCCACGGGTGGGGTGCGGGTGGGGCGGGCCGCTGAGGTCAGGGCCAGGTGGTGTCGTAGGGCGTCGTCCGCGCCGGTGCCGTGGGAATCGATGGGGCCGTTGAGGTGCCCGCCGGTCAGAACGTGCAGTGAGCTGGCGAGGGCGGCGGCTGATCGAGCATGGGGCAGTGCGACGCAGACGGGGACGCCGTGGCGGGGCAGGTCGGCCAGAACCGTCTGAAGGTGGGCGGCTATGGCTGGGGCCAGGCCTTCGGTGGGTTCGTCGGCGAGCAACAGCCGGGGTGCCAGGCGCAGGGCGCGGGCGATGGTGAGCATCTGCTGTTCGCCACCGGATAGTTGGTGGGCGTGATGCCGCAGCCGGGCGGCGAGGGCCGGGAACAGGTCAAGCAGATCGCTGACGTTCCATGCTCGGCCGTGGGCGCGGTGGCGGGGCGGGCGGGTGACGGTGAGGTGATCGCGGACGGTCAGAGAGGGCCACAGCCGGCGGCCCTGGGGTGCCAGGGCGATGCCGGCTCGGGCGGCGTCGGGGGGCCGCCAGCCGGTGACGTCGTGGCCGTCGCAGAGAACCCAGCCGGCGGTGGGGCGCAGGTGCCCGGCGAGGGTGTGCAGCAGGGTGGTCTTGCCCGCCCCGTTGGCTCCGACGATGGCGTGGACCCCTTGGGAGCCCATGTCCAGGGTGACTCCGTGTAGGACGGGCGCGTCGTGCTGGTAGCCGACGGTAAGGTCACTGACGCTCAGCATCATCACCTCCGGTGGTGCCGAGGTAGAGGGCGGCGACGGCGGGATCGGCGCGCACCTGGTTGGCGGGGCCGTCGGCGTAGCGGTGGCCGTGGTGCAGCACGGTGATCCAGTTGGCTAGGGCGGCGACGACGCTCATGTCGTGCTCGACGAGGACGAGAGCGATCCAGCTGGACAGCCCGGTGAGGACGTCGAGGAGACGGTCGGTTTCGGTCTCGGTGAGTCCGGCGGCGGGTTCGTCTAGCAGCAGGATGCGGGGTTGTCCGGCGAGGGCGACAGCGAGGTCGAGCATGCGCCGGTGCCCGTGCGAGAGGCTCGCGGCGGGCCGGTCGGCGTGATCGGCGAGGCCGACGAGGTCGAGCACTTGCTTGGGGGTGTATTCGGGATGGTGGCGGTGGTGCCAGCCACCCATGCGCACGCAGTCCAGGCAGGTCAGGTCGGGGTAGACGGTGGGGTGCTGGAAGGTGCGGCCGATGCCGGCCCGGGCGCGCCAGGCCGCGCTGCGGCGGGTGATGATCTGCCCGTTGTAGGTGATTCGTCCTGCCTGTGTTCGGGTGGTGCCCGCGAGGAGGTTGAGCAGAGTGGACTTACCGGCGCCGTTGGGTCCGATGACCGCGTGCCGGTCGCCGGGGGCGACGGTGAACGCGTCGAGGTCCAGCACGGTCAGCCGCTGGTAGGCATGTCGCAGTCCGGCGGCGACCAGTCCGTTGCCGTGGGCGCGGTCGATGTCGCCGTGGCTGCGCTGCGACGGCACACCGTTGGGGTCGATGCGGTGGATGATCCTCACGACATGCTCCTCGCGACAGGTTCGGCCACGCTGCTGCCATCCGGGGCGCGAGTGAGCCAGCGGGGACGGGGGAGGTGACGGATGCGGGCGGGAAGGGCGGCCAGACCGCCGGGCAGCACATACACGGCGGCGACGAACAGAACACCGAGCAGCAGGGGCGCATGGCCCGGTGCGGACAGGGCGACCACGTCACGGACGGTCAGCACCGCGACGGCGCCGGCGACAGCGCCGGGCAGAGAGGTCGCCCCGCCGATGACCACAGCGAGGAGGACGATGGCGGCGGTGGTGAAGCCGACGTCGGCGGGGGTGATCCACCGGTGGGTGTGGATCAGCAGCGCCCCACCGATCCCGGCCACGGCCCCGGCGCCCGTATGCACCAGCCACAGGTAGCGGTTCACCGGGTGACCGCTCGCGCGGGCCCGGTCCTCGTTGCCCCGCGCGCCGAGCAGCAGCAAGCGCCGGGGCCCGTGCAGCAGCAAGATCGCCGCTACGGTCGTCGCCGTGGTGACCGTAGCGGCGTAGAGCAGCACTGCTCGGTCGTCGACCAGCGCCGGGGTGACGGGCGCCAGGCTGGGGGCGGGGATGCCAGCGAGGCCATCCGTGCCGCCGGTGACCGCCTGCCACCCGGCGGCGCTGGTCGCGCTCAGCTCGGCAACGGCGAGGCTGAGCATAAGGAACACGGTGCCCCGGTAGCGGACCAGCGCCGCGCCGAGTACGCCCGCCACCACCGCGCCCGCGAGCGCGCCCGCCGCCAGGTGCACGGGGGCCGCAGTGATGCCAGCGAGGGCGAGGCGCGCGGTGGTGTAGGCGCCGACGGCATACGGGGCGACCTGCCCGAGGGTAGGCAGGCCGGCGTGCCCAGTCACTACGGCGACGCTGACCGCGAGCACCGTAAAGGGTGCCATTCGGGAGATGCTGGCCTGCAGGTAGGCATCCGGCGAGGCCACCACGACTATCAGCGCGGCGACGGTCACTGCCGGCGGGACCCACTGCCGCCCGCGGCTAAGCATAGTGCGGTGGCTGCGTGAGGTAGGCGCGGTGCTCATCGGTGGACCTCGCCGGTCAGCGGGGTACGGCGTGCCAGCAGGACCAAGGCCATCGTGAAGATCAGCAGATACGGGGCCAGTCCGGGGATCGTGGTCACTCCGACGGTCTGGACCAGGCCGACAGCGACTGCGGCGGCCACCGCGCCCGGCACCGATCCCAGCCCGCCGCAGACCACGATGATCAGCGACAGCAGTAGCACCGTGTCCGCGGTGTCCGGCCCCACGCCGAGGATGGGGGTGGACAGCGCCCCGGCCAGCCCGGCGAGAGCGCCGGAGGCGACCAGCACGGCCGCGTCGACCAGGCGAGGGTTGACGCCAATGCCCGCGACCATGCCCCGGTCATCGACGGTCGCCCGGATCAGCCGGCCAGCGCGGGTGCGGTGCAGCCCCCCGTACCCGGCGACGGCGATGGCGACGGCGATGCCAAGGACCGCCAGCCGGTCGGCCGGGTAGGGGCGTCCCGCGACGATGACGGTGCCCTCCAGCACGGCGGGCACGCGCGGGCGGAGGATGTCCGGGCCGAAAATCGTGGTCAGCAGGTCCCCGCCGATCAGGGCAGCACCGAAGGTGAGCAGCGCTTGGTCGAGGTGCCTTCGGCGGTTCAGAGCGGCGGTCGCGGCGGCCATGACACCGCCCCCGGCGGCGCCCACCGCGGTCGCCGCCAGCATCCCTGCGGCGAGGCTGCTCCAGGTGCCGGAGCTGGTGGCTACGGCCAGGTAGCCGCCAGCGGCGACGAGGGTGCCGTGCGCGAGGTTGAGCACGCCGCCGGCACCGAAGGCCAGGGTCAGGCCGGCGGCCGCGATCGCCAGCAGCAGCCCGTAGGCGATCCCGTCGATGGCCAGTATCAGGTTAGCGTCCATGCGCACCCCACCCCTCTGCGATCGGCGGTGTCAGCTGGCAGGCAGGGTGGTGAGGTCCTGCACCAACACGTTGGACAGCACGGGCCCGTCGGTTTTCACCTCGCGCAGGTACCAGCGCTGCACCGGCCGGTGCTCGGTGGGGTGGAACTGCCAATCGCCGCGCGGACTGACGATCCGTCCGACCTGTCCGATGGCGTTGTTGAGCTTGTCGCCGGTGACGTCGCCGTCGACGGCGGCGAGGGCGCGGTCGAGGACAGCGGCGGCGTCGTAGGAGGCCATCGCGAAGGTGGTCGGCTGCCCGGGGTGTCCGGCGGCGGACCAGGCGGCGACGAACTTTTGGTTGGCGGGGTTGGCCAGGGTGGGCGAGTAGTTGAGGACGTTGCGGATGCCGGTCGCAGCTGGGCCCTGTGCGTTCAACACTGACCCTTCGGTGAGGAAGCCAGCTGCGTACAGGGGCACGTCCTTGAGGTCCGACTGGGCGTACTGCTTGACGAACGCCACCGCCGATGCTCCGGCATAGAAGGTGTAGACGGCCTTCGGTTTGGTCTCGGCGGCCTTGTTTAGGTACGGCAGGAAGTTCTCCGTCGCCGGGAACGGGGTGAACAGGGTCCTGCCGCCGGGGTTGGCCAGCTTCCCGCCGAGCTTGGTGAATGTGTCGGTGAACCCACGCAGCTCGTCGTAGCCGCCCTGATAGTCCGGGCCGATCGCGTACACCTCACCGTCGTCGACCTGGGACTTGACGTACTCCGCGATCGCGATGCCGGGTTCGTCGGAGTTGTAGGAGGTGTGCCAGGTGTAGGTCAGGTCGCGGGGTTTGCCGGCGACCGGGGCGAACGCGGGCCGGGCGTTGGCTCCAACAAGGGGGATCTTCCTCTCGGTGGTGAGGGTCTGCACCTTGTCGACCGTCGCGCCGCCGACCAGCCCGGTCAGGGCGACGACGCGGTCGCGTTCGAGGAGCTTCTGTGCGGCGGGGACTGCCGTGGCCGGACCGTCGCCCTCGTCGGCAACGACCAGGTCGACCTTCCGGCCGCCGAGCTTGCCGTGGTGGCTGTCGAGGTAGAGCGTGAAGCCGCGCTGCATGTCCTCACCGACGGTGGTGTAGGTGCCGGAGAGCGATACCAGCAGGCCGACCCGTACGGTGCCGGCGTCAGCGGCGGTGCCGCTGCACGCCGCGCCAGCCATCAGTAGTCCGGAGGCGGTCGCTGCGGTGAGTCCGCGGCGCAGTCGTGAGACGGGGTGTGCCATGAGTGTGTGCTCCTTCGCGGATGAGCAATGCGGTCCGGGGGCGGTCACGTGCAGACGGAAGGCGGGGCGGGCGTGGTGCGGGTGATGACGTGCTCGACGAGGGCAATGAGCAGCCGCCGGACGCTGTCGCGGTCGCGGGCGTCGATGTCGACGATCGGCACGTCCGCGGCCAGGGCGAGGGCTTCGCGGATGGCCGACGCGGGGTAGGAGCGGGCACCGGGGAACTGGTTGACCGCGACGACGTAGGGCAGCCGGACGTGATCGACGTAGTCGAGGTGCCGGAACGAGTCCTGCAGCCGACGGGTGTCCACGACGACCACGGAGCCGGCGGCGCCCCGGACGATCGCGTCCCACATGAACCAGAAGCGGTGCTGGCCCGGGGTGCCGTAGACGTAGAGGGTGACGCCGTCGACGTCGAGGCGGCCGAAGTCCATCGCCACCGTGGTGGTGGTCTTGGCTGGCGTGAGGGACGTGTCGTCGTCGGCGTTGCCGGCGGACATACGGGCCTCGGTGGTCACGGGCGCGATGTCGGAGACCGCGCCGACGAGGGTGGTCTTCCCAACGCCGAACGGCCCGGTGAGCACGATCTTCAGGCTCGGCGGCCCGCCGGCGGGTCGCGGCGCGGCGATGGCGGGTGCGGTCATCGCTGGCCGGTCGCCGCGGTGGTGAGTGTGCCGGCGAAGGCGGGGGTGAGCTGGTCGCCGACCTGGTCGGCGAAGCGGCCGAGCTCTTCGGTGACGAACGCGAGGTCGGCGTCGCGGGTGGCCAGGGTGAGCAGCGACGCGCCGGTGCTCACCGCGACGAGGATCAGAAACCCGTGGGCCAGCTCGGTGAGGTTGCCCTGCACGCCGCCTGCGGACAGGTCACGGGCGGCGCCGTTGAGCAGGCTGTTCATTCCGGCAGCGACCGCGGCGAGGCGCTCGGCGGCGTCCCGGTTGAGCCCGTCGGTCCAGGCCAGCAGCAGCCCGTCGGCCGACACGGCCACGGCCTGGCTGATCCCGGGTACGCGGGCGACCAGGTTGTTGTTCAGCAGGTAGCTCAGATCGCTGCTCATCACGAACCTTTCGAATGGGAGGGGCGGCGGCCGAGACCGCGTTGGTATGCGGCTGCCGTGCTGGCCAGGCCGCCAGGTGCTCGGCGCGGTGCCTCGGCGGCGGGCACCGCAGGGGGGTGGAACGCGGCCATCGGCTGCCTCTTGGGAAGGCCATTGGGCGTGGTCGCGTTGCCGGCCGCAGGTGGAGGCGAAGCCGAAGCCGGGGGCATGTGCACCGTTGCGCCCTCGACGAACCACGCCGGCGGTGGCAGAAGCCGGGCGGCCTCGTCGAATACAGGCGTCGACTCCCGCGCTGGTACTGGCCGCGGGGCCGGGATGACCGGCAGCGGCTGGGTCGGACTATCGGCCGTGGGCGGGGCCGATGGCGCCCGCCGGACAGGCAGCGCCGGTGGCGGGTCCCCATGCCGGCCGGACGCGCGGGTGGCGGCGGGTAGGGGGAGGGTGGACGCCGGTGTCCCACCAGGGGCGCGGCGGCCCGCGATCGGCCCAGCGGGCAGGGCCACCGGCTCAGGGACCGCGACGAGGAGCTTCTCGGCGGGAATCTCGACTTCCGCGACTGTGCCGTGCGGCTGCGCCGCCAGCAGCCTCACCCGCAGGCCGTGCGCTGCGGCCAGCAATGCCACGGTCGCCAGACCTTGCCGGCGAATGTGCTCCACCTCGATCATCGGTGCCGGCGCTGCCAGCTCCCGGTTCAACCGCTCCAGCAGTTCCGGCTTGATTCCCGTGCCGGAGTCGGTGACCTGAACGATCGCCCGGTTGCCTAGCAGGTGCCCGGTGATCAGCGCGTCCCCAGGGCTGTACCGGGTGGCGTTGTCCAGCAACGACGCCAGCAGGTGTACCAGGTCATCGATCATGACCGGCGGCACCAGGACCCGCTCGTCGATCGCACCGAGGGTCACCCGCCGGTATTCCTGGATGCGGCCCTGCGCCGCCTGCGCCACCGTCACCAGCGCCGCCGGCTCGGGATGCACCGCCCCCAGCGACCGGCCCGAGAGCACCAGCAGGTTCTGCACGAACTGCAACAGCTGCGCGGCGAGATTGTCGACCGCGAAGAACGTCGCCAACGTCGCGGCGTCCTTCTCCTCCCGCTCGGCCATGTCCAACTCGCGTAGCAGCCGGTGCGTCATCCCCTGACACCGCCGCCCCACCGCCTCCACCGCACCCGAGGCCACCCGCCGCTGCCGAGCCAGATCCGTCGAGATCCGGTACGTGCTCAGCGCCAAGGTGTCGAACGCGGCAGCGACCTCGTCTACCTCGTCCCGCACGGACGCTGCAGGCGCAAGTGCAGCCGGCGGAGGCGGCATCGATGACTCATCGGCCGGGTCAGCGGCGCCGACCCGGCGCACCAGGTCAGGCAGTTCCCGCTCCGCTACCCGGGTGACAGCGTCGCGGACCCGCCGCAGCCGCTGCGCCAACGCCCGGCCCTGCCGCCATACCAGCGCCCCCGCAGCCGTCACGAGGGCGACCGCGACACCCGACAACACACCCGTGGTAATCCACTGCTCGGTACGCTGACGACCCACCTCTGCGGCGACGTCAGCGTCCACGCGGGTCTGCACCTCGTGCAGGCGCTCACGACGCTCGCTGGTCGCTGCCGCCCAAGCCCTGGCATCGACGCGCAGACGCTGTCCGACCTGCGTGCGGGCAACCTCGTCGTCGAAACGCTGCGCCGCCAGCACCTGAGGCCCGGTCAACGCCTGGTCCAACCACGACTGCCACAGCGCCGACGACCGCTCTGCCACCACCAGCAGCGCCTCGTCGTAACCAGCCCGCGTCGCCGCCAGCTCCGCCTGCACCGCCGGGGTCAGCACCACTCCATTGCCGGCCGCCACCGAAGCCTGCTGGATGCCCGCGTATTCCGCCGCGCGGGACAACGCCGCCGCCACCCGCAGCTGATCCGCGACCGCCCCGTCGGCGCCGCCGACCTGACCAACGCTTTCCCGAACCGTCAACCCCTGCGAGATCAACACGCGGTAGCGGACCAGAACGGCCGTCAACGGCGTCGAGCGAGCCTTGACCTGCTCCCGAAGAGCAGGCAACAGCCGAAGCTGTTCGTCGAACGGCCCGACCAACTCCACCAACACTGCGGAGTCCACCCGGTTGCGGTGCTGCTGGTAGACATCCACCGCACGGTCGGAGCTCGCCACCTGCTCCAGATAGACATTCAGGCTTGCTTCGGGATCCGACACCAAGCTGGCGGCGATTTCACGCTCCCGGCTGAGCTGATGAACCGCCTCACCCGCGCTCGCCGATACTGCAACCAACGACTCCAGGCGGTCGGCTCCGAGTGCTTGCCGGCTCGTCGACGCCACACCCCACGCAGCGAAGACGAGGGTCGCCGCCAGCGGGATGAACAACAGGAGCGCGAGCCTCCTGGCAACAGGCACAACAGTCCTCTCGATTTCGGTTAATGCGCAGCGGCTCGATCGGATCGTTGACGCAATGCGATGAGCAGATGCGTTGGCGCACCTGGAGGTCGAGTTGGTCTGCTGGGCAAGCCAACGCGACAGGCCACCATCCGACCCCGCCTGAGGGTGTCCCGTACACGATCGTCCGGCCGCGATGCCCCGCAAAGCTCACGGTGGGGGTCCACCGTGGACCCCCACCGTGAGCTGTCTCGGAAGCGATGCGCTTCGACAGAGTGAGGCATCGGCAACTGTCAGTATCCGAACGGCAGGCTCAAAAGAGGGGGACCCCTTGCGTGTCTCGGCCATGACGTCCGATCCCGCACCGTGGGAGTGGGAATTCGACTGGCACCTGACGAATCGCTGCAACTTCTACTGCGAGTACTGCCACCCGCAGATTCGCTACGTGCTCAACAAGAAGCACCTGACCGAGCCCGATCCGGATCTGGTCGTGCGGCGGTTTGAAGATCTCGACCGCGCATGTCTGGTGCACATGTCGGGTGGGGAGCCGTTTCTGTTCCCCGGGTTCGTGGAGCTGTGCGCCGGTCTGACCCGCCGTAACTGGATCAGCATCAACACCAACCTGGCATCGCCCGAACTTGTTGCCAGGTTCGCCACTGAGGTCGACCCCTCGCGCGTGGCGAAGATCGTCGCGGCGCTGCACGTGCCTGAGCGTGAGCGGCTCGGACTGCCGATGGGTGAGTACGCCGAGTCGTTCCGGATCCTGCGCAAGGCCGGATTCGACGTGGTGGCGCTGTACGTGCTGTACCCGCCGCTACTGCCGAGACTGCGCGAAGACCTCACCACCCTGGCAGCGTTGGGGGTCGAGCCGCTGCGAGCCAAGGTGTTCAAGGGCGTCTACGGAGGTCGCCGATACCCGGAGTCTTACACCGAGGCTGAGCGTGAGCTGATCCTGGCGAACTCCGGCGAGTACAACTTCAACCGGCCGTACCTCGACGGGATGCTCGCGTTCCGCGGCCAGCCCTGTACGGCCGGCATGACCTCGTTCAAGGTGACCGTGACGGGCGACGTACGGCGATGCGCGTCGGTGCCGACCAGCTACGGAAACCTCTACGACGGCACCTTCCAGCCTGCTGCCGTACCGGAGCCCTGCCCAGCGAAACGGGTGCTCGTGCTGTCGCAATGCATGGCGTATCTCGTCGACCCGCCGCAACCCGCATCCGCCCCCGCTGCCGCCGCGCGTCCGTGATCAGGAGAGGAGGAGGCGCCATGAGAGTCATCACCAGCCTCGGAGCGGTGCACCCCGACCGCGCGCCGTTCGACGTCGCGGAGCGCAAGGGCATCGGACACCCCGACAGCCTCGCGGATCTTGTTGCAGACAGTTTCTCCCGCCGCTACTCGACGACCTGCCGGGAGCAGTTCGGCGCGGTGCCGAACCACTGGGTGGACAAGGTGAACCTGGTGGGCGCCGCCGCTGACGTTCGCTTCGGCGGCTACGACATCCGCAAGCCTGTGGACTGCTACCTGTTCGGCAAACTTACGGAGCGAATCGACGGAACGGAGGTGCCCGTTCTCGAGCTGTTCGATGACGTGGTCCGTGCCGTGCTCACGGACGTGCTGGAGGACCGTGCGGTTCTTGGTCACCTACGGATGTATGCGAACAACACCGCCGGCACGGCAGTGGACCATGACGCACAGTTCTATCAGCCCCGTACGGCTGCGGCCATCAGCCACGTACTCGAGAGTGAGCTGGTCGCCAATGACACGGTCATGTGCGCCGGTGCGGGCCTCCGCGGCGTTGCGGCGCGGACGGCGGTGTGGCTGGAAACGGTGTTGACCGGCACCGCCTTTCGTCAGCGGTACAAGACCGGCACAGATGTCAAAGTCATGGTCGTCCGGGACGGCAGCGATCTGGAGGTGACCGCCGCCGTGCCTTTTCGCCCCGAGTGCACCGAGAGCTGGTCGGCCTATCGGACGGCTCTGGACGCGATCCGCGACGAGATCTGGCGGGAACTCAAGCGTTTCCTCGACGAGACACCGATCCCGTTGACCATGGGACGGTTGTATCTGAACACCAAGGATGTGCCGGGTCGCGGCTACCTCGCACCCTTTGGAACATCGTTGGGCAAGGGCGACTGCGGGGCGGTCGGTCGAGGCAACCGGTACAACGGGGCGATAGAGCCGCTCCGCCCGGCCAGCGGTGAGGCACCCGCCGGCAAGAACCCCCTTCACCACGTCGGCAAGATCTACACCGCCGTGGCGGATGACCTCGCCCGACGCATCCTCGCTGAACTCGGCGTCTACGCGGAGGTGGTCATTGCCGCACGCAACGGCGATCGACTCGATGAGCCGGCGTACGTCCTCATCCGATCTGAGGCGCCGGTCGGCAACCTCGGTGAGGCACTCGCACTGGAAGCGGTGGGGACTGCGCCGAGCTACTGCGAACGGTTCTTGACGACCGATCCGGTCAGCCGGTTCCGCGAGCCGGGGCACTCCTGATGCCGGTCGAGCTGGATGAGACCCATATCCGTCACCTGCACGAGTTGCGATCTCGACCGGTCGCCATCGACCGAGACGGACTCCGACTCGGGGACACGTACGTCATGTTCATCGCCGAGTCCGCGCTGATGGCCGAGCACGCCTCGAAGCTGATTGGAGACCGCGCCGGCGCCCACGTGTTGGAGGTCGGACTCGGTCTGGGTGTGTTCGCTGAACAACTCGCGGCATTGCGACCGGCGAGCTACACAGCCGTCGAACCGCATCCGGCGGTCGTCGACCTCGTGGCACCGAGGATCGAAGCGCAACTTCCGTGTCCCGTCCGCGTTGTCGTCGAACCCTGGCAGTCGCTCGACCTTGCCCCTGGCAGCGTCGACGCGATCATGTACGACACCTGGCCACCCGATGGGCACGCAGACGCCGACTTCGCTGCCTTCGTCGAGCAGGTGGCGATGCCTGCGCTACGGCCGAGCGGTCGGTTCAGCTTCTTCCACAGCGGTTCTCAGCTATCCCGGACGCGGGCACGGGTGCTTGACCGGCACTTCCCAGGCTGGACCGCCACCAGGTTTGCCCTACCCCGGGACCAACTACCCGCCGCTTGGACGAAGCCGACAGGAGATTTTGTCGTTCCACTCGCGCAGAAGGGGCAACATTGATGCGGACGCTGTCAGTGAGCAACACCATGCGGTCTCGCTTTCGGCGGGACGGCTATCTCACGATCCCAGACGCTGTCGATCAAGGCACCCTGGCGGGCCTGCGCACTGCGGCCGACCTGGCGTTTGAAAGGGTAGTTGGTGACACCCTCGCCGATCGGACTACGCACCCTCGGCTCACCCCCGAGTTCCGCAGTTCGTAGGAACACAGGCCTGATCAGTTCTGGATCGCTGCTGGTCACGGGCTTGCGGATGCCTCACACCGGGCCTGCGGGCCCGAAAGTGTAGTAACACGAGCAGGTACTCATATCTTGTGTGGCCAGCGGTGATGTGGTTTCTTCGTAGTCATGTATCTGCGGTTCACGTCGCGGACCAACGCCGACGGCAGCGTGGTGCGCTACGTCGCCCTGGCGCACAACCGCCGCGTGGCCGGCAAGATCAAGCCTGATGTGCTGATGAACCTGGGCCGTGTCGACCAGGTCGACGTCGAAGGAATGCGTCGGCTCGCCGCGTCGATC
>NZ_FMDN01000003.1 GCF_900090245.1 Micromonospora halophytica | reverse complement strand
GTCGGGCAGAACCAGCGTCGTTTGCGCCAGCGCAGCCGCACCGGCCGCCCGGCGACCGGCAGGTCCCGCGGCCGGGTCGTGGCCCACTGCTTCACGCGCACCGCCCGCTGTCCGCACCCCGGGCAGCATTGTGCCTGCTCACAACCGGTGGACAGATCCACAACCGGGACGCCGGCGGCGTCCAACTCGACTCGCTCGACCACCAGGTCGTCCAGACCCAGCAGCCGGGTCGTATCGTTGACCATGCTCGCAGCTCTTCACTTG
The DNA here is from genome assembly GCF_900090245.1 of Micromonospora halophytica. GTDB lineage: Bacteria > Actinomycetota > Actinomycetes > Mycobacteriales > Micromonosporaceae > Micromonospora > Micromonospora halophytica. The sequence goes on along the minus strand of NZ_FMDN01000003.1, from coordinate 517,108 downwards.
TGACCATCCGAACTCGACACTCAGATGATCACCGATGAGCTGCGAGCCCTCCACGTCCGGGTCGCCGCCGACCGCGAACCCCGCTCAACTTCGAAGAGCCGTCAAAGCAGGTGGAGCCACTCATCACCCGCAAGGAAACCGTCGGCGCAGGGGTGCCGGCACGACGTCAGCTCGGATTCGACGACCGTTCGCCAGATCTCCGCCGAGACGACAGATATTCCACTGACCGACACCTGGTGGAACCGAAGCCGGAGTGCTAGAGGATCACCGGCTCAGCCGCCGAGCGCGTCGATGTCGCGCATCTCCTGCGCGGTCAGCGAGAAGTTCCAGACATCGGCGTTGGCCCTGATCCGGTCCGGGGTCACCGACTTCGGGATGACCACGATCTCGTGGTCGATGTGCCACCGCAGCACCACCTGAGCCGGCGACACGCCGTGCGCGGCGGCGATCCGCACCAGCACCGGATCGGACAGGTCGGTGGTCTTGAACGGGCTGTACCCCTCCAGCACGACCCCCCGGTCCCGGTGCTCGGCGTGCCGCTGCCGGTCGTACAGGGACGGGCTCCACCGGATCTGGTTGACCGCCGGGTTCTCCTCGGTGGCCTGGATCAGCTCGTCGATCTGCGCGGTGCTGTAGTTGCTCACCCCGACCGCGCGGGTCAGGTTCTCGTCCCGCGCCGCGAGCAGTTCCCGCCACGTCGGGATGCTGTCCGACGGCGAGGACGGCGGCCAGTGGATCAGCCACAGGTCGACGTGGTCCAGGTCGAGGGCGCGCAGGCTCGCCTCGATGGTCTCCCGCTCCCGACCCACCCGGTCCGGCGGCAGCTTCGTGGTGATGAAGACGTCCTCCCGGCGCAGTCCGCTCTCCTTGACCGCCCGGCCCACCTCTTCCTCGTTGCCGTACATGCTGGCCGTGTCGATGTGCCGGTAGCCGGCGTCGAGGGCGGCCAGCACGGCGTCGTACCCGGCCTGGCCGGTGACCTGCCAGGTGCCGAAGCCGAGCAGCGGCATCCGGACGTCGCCGGGGAGCAGGACGGTGGGCTGGTCGTGGTCCATACCGACGGTTCTACCCGGGTTCGCTCCCGACATGCCGGGCAACGGGCGAACCGGGGCGGACTGCCGGAGAATGCGGGGGTGGCCGACCGGTTGGAGGAGTACCGCCGCAAGCGGGACGCCGCGCGCACCCCGGAGCCGGTGCCGCGCCGCCCGCCACGTCGGGGCAGGCGGGCGGGCGAGGCGCGCTTCGTCATCCAGCAGCACCACGCCCGGGCCCTGCACTGGGACCTGCGGCTGGAGCGCGACGGCGTGCTCGTCTCCTGGGCGGTGCCGCGCGGCCTGCCCCGGGACACCGGGCGCAACCACCTCGCGGTGCGCACCGAGGACCACCCGATGGAGTACCTCGACTTCCACGGCGAGATCCCGGCCGGCGAGTACGGGGGCGGCACGATGACCATCCACGACCGGGGCGCCTACCGCTGCGAGAAGTGGCAGGACGACGAGGTCGTGGTGGTGCTGGACGGGGAGCGGACCCGGGGCCGGTACGTCCTGTTCGCCGCCGGTGGCCGGGACGGGCGGGACTGGATGGTCCGTCGCACCGACCCGCCCCCGCCCGGCTGGACCCCCATGCCGGAGCTGGTCCGGCCGATGCACCCCACGCCCGCCGGGCGGCTGCCCCGCGACGCCGACGCCTGGGGCTACGAGCTGTGCTGGGACGGGGTGCGGGCGATGGCGTACGTCTCCGGGGGGCGGCTGCGGCTGCGGTCGGAGACCGACGAGGACGTCACCGGGACGTACCCCTGGCTGCGGGGGATGGCCGAGGCGCTGGCACCCACGGAGGCCGTGCTGGACGGGGTGCTGGTGCGCATCGACGGCGCCGGACGGGTCCGCCGGCCCAGCGGGCGCGACGGCCAGTTCCTGATCTTCGACCTGCTCTGGCTGGAGGGCGTGGCCAGCACCGACGTGCCGTACGCGCAGCGCCGGGAGCTGCTCGACGGGCTGGCGCCGGCCGGGACGCACTGGCAGACTCCGCCGTGGTTTCCCGGCACCGGCGCCGAGGCCCTCGACACCGCGCGGGCGCAGCGGCTGCCCGGGGTGGTGGCGAAGCGGCTCGACTCGGTCTACGAGCCGGGCCGGCGCAGCCGCCGCTGGTTGAGCATCGGCACGGGCTGACGGCGAGGAGCATCGTGTACCTGACCCACCTGCAGTGCCCACGTTGCGGCCGGGAGCACGACGCCGGCGAGCCGGCCAACCTCTGCGGCTGCGGGTCGCCGCTGCTGGCCCGCTACGACCTGGCTGCGGTGGCGGCGGCGGTCACCCCGGAGCGGTTCGGCTTGCGGCCGGCCGACCTGTGGCGCTACCGGGAGGTGCTGCCGGTGGCCGACGAGCGGCACGTCACCACGCTGGGTGAGGGCTGGACGCCGCTGCTGCGCGCGCCGGCGTACGGCCACGAGATCGGCATCCCGGATCTGATCGTCAAGGACGAGGGGTTGACCCCGACCGGGTCGTTCAAGGCCCGTGGCGCGGCGGTGGGCGTCAGCCGGGCCCGTGAGCTGGGCGTGCGGCACATCGCCATGCCGACCAACGGCAACGCGGGCGCGGCCTGGGCGACGTACGCGGCCCGGGCCGGGCTGGGCGCCACCATCGCGATGCCGCTGGACGCGCCGACCATCTGCCGGCGGGAGTGCCTGGCCGCCGGGGCGGACCTGCGCCTGGTGGACGGGCTGATCGGCGACGCCGGGCGGTGGGTGGCGAAGCTGGTCGCCGACTCCGGTGGCGCGGTCTTCGACGCCGGCACGCTGCGTGAGCCGTACCGGCTGGAGGGCAAGAAGACCATGGGGTACGAGATCGTCGAGCAGCTCGGCTGGCAGGTGCCCGACGTGATCATCTACCCGACCGGCGGCGGGGTGGGGCTGATCGGCATCCACAAGGCGATGCACGAGCTGCGCGAGCTGGGCTGGGTGGAGGACAAGCTGCCCCGGCTGGTGGCGGTGCAGTCCACCGGTTGCGCCCCGGTCGTGCGCGCCTTCGCCGCCGGTGAGCAACGGGTGACGCCCTGGACGGATGCGCGCACGGTGGCCTTCGGGATCACCGTCCCGGCCCCGCTCGGCGACGAGCTGATCCTGGACGCGTTGCGGGAGAGCAGCGGTACGGCGCTCGCCGTCGACGACGCGGAGATCCTGGCCGACCTGCGGGACTTCGCCGCCAGGGAGGGGCTGCTGCTCTGCCCGGAGGGTGCGGCCTGCCTGACCGCCGCCCGGCACCTGCGCTCGGGCGGCTGGATCCGGGCCGGCGAGCGGGTGGTGGTGCTGAACACCGGCGCGGGGCTGAAGTACCCGGAGACGGTGGACGTCTCCGGTGTGCCGCTGGTCGACCTCTGAGCGGACCGGTGCCCCGCGGACCGGGCGTCCACGGGGCACCGGAGCGGCGCGTCAGCGCCAGGTGATGTCGGACGGCGAGTAGATGCAGTTGACGCCGTCGGCGCCCTCGCCGATCTCGGTCGGCTCGCTGCCCTTCGGCACGCCCCTGTACTTGACGCAGATCCGGGTGCCGCTGTCGGCGGTGATCCGGGTGAACCGGGCGGTGTCGCCCCAGTTGGTGTTGATACCGGCGAGCACGTCGGTGTCGGTGGCGACGATGTTGTCCATCACCACGTGGCGCTGGTACGAGGTGGAGCAGTTGCCGCAGGCCCGGTAGAGCTTGCCGGCGTTCTGCACCCGGAAGTTCCTGATGTAGACCGTGCCCGAGCCGTTGTGCTGGAACACCTTGTCGCTGGCGGCCCGGGCGCCGCCGCCGTCGACGGTGTACGTGGTGCCGCCGCGGAAGGTGGCGGCGTCCTCGCCCACATCCTCCCACCACACGTTGATCAGGGTGCAGTTGCCCTCGCAGTGCACGCCGTCACCGGCCGGGGCGCCGATGATCACATTGCGCAGGGTCGCCCCGGCGGACAGCACGAACATCGGGTCCTGGCTCTCGCTCTGCCCGCCGTCACCGATGCCGTAGTAGCGCTTCATCCCACCGTCGAAGGTGCCGGACACGTTCGTGGTGGCGTCCACCTTGACGCTGGAGGTCGGCGTCGGCCACGAGGTCGACGGCGGCGGCGTGCTGGTGGGGGGTGGGGTGGTCGGCGTCGTCGTGGGCGTCGGCGACGAGGTGGGCGGCGTGGTCGGGGTGGAGCCGGAGGTGTCCACCGCAACGTCGTCGAAGCTGCCCTTGGCGTACGCGGTGACCAGGCCGATCCGGCCGGCGCCGACCAGGCTGTTGCTGCCCGAGGCGATCTGGGTGCCGTTGACGAAGCCCCGGATGGTGCTGCCGGTGGCCTCGATCCGCAGCGTGTACCAGGTGCCGGCGGACGCGCCGACCGAGGCGGATCCGATGGCGGTGATCTGGCTGCCGTTGACCGCCTGGAGTTCGGCCCGGCCGGAGCCGAGCAGGGCCAGCCGGTACATCTTGGTGCTGCTGCTGGAGCGGGCGGCGAGCCCGACCAGGGCGCCGGAGGAGCCGAAGCCGTCGGGCCGGACGCGGGCCTGCACCTGGTAGTCGGTCCAGCTGGTCTGGCCGGCGAACTGCCGGGCCAGCTCGCTGCTGGCGTTGGACTGGCTGAACACGCCGCCGCTGACGGCCCAGGCGCCGCCGGACTTGGACCAGCCGGAGTGGTCGCCGTCGCTGAAGTTGTCGGAGAAGACGGTGGCCGCGAAGGCCGAGGTGCCCATGCCGGCGGCGAGCGCGGCGGCGGTGGCGCCGGCGCCCACCGCGAGCAGTAGTGGACGTCGGTGTACGACGGATCTGGTACGCACGGATTCCTCCTGTGGAGCAGGTGGTGGGGTGACGACGACCGTCCGCGTCGAACAAGGTGTGCGGGCGCGACGGCGGTCGGTGGCCGTTGCCGCGGTGCGTCCCGCCGGAGGCCCGGTCTCCGGAGCGGGAGGTGGGGTACGACCCCCAGGAAAGGGCTTTCCCGTACCACGAGGCTAGGACCGGCCGTACATCACCGTCAATGCCTTGCGGTTGCAGGACTGTTGCAGGATCACACGAGGCGACTCAGTCCGTGGCCGGCTCGGTCAGCCGCCAGGCCGCGTTGATCAGCCCGATGTGCGACAACGCCTGCGGCATGTTGCCCAGTTGCGTCCCGGTGCGCAGGTCGACCTGCTCGGCGAAGAGGCCGACGTCGTTGGCGTGACCGAGCACCTGTTGGAAGAGCCGGTCGGCCCGCTCCTGCTCACCCGCCATCACCAGGCACTCCACCAGCCAGAACGAGCAGAGCACGAAGCCGGCCGGGTCGGTGCTCCAGCGGCGTACCAGACCCCGGCTGCTGCCGAGTTCCCGCTCCACCGCCTCGATGGTGGAGCGCATCCGCGCCTCGGTGGCCGGCAGGAAGTCCAACATCGGCAGGAGCAGCGCCGACGCGTCCAGCTCCGCCGAACCGAACGCCCCGGTGAACGCGCCGATCCGGTCGTTCCAACCGTCCCGCAGCACGGTCTCGCGGATCTCGTCGCGGATCACCGCCCAGCGCGGCGCGTCGGCCCGCTCGCCGAGCCGGGGCGCCAGCGCCACCGCCCGGTCGAGCGCCGTCCAGCAGAGCACCTTGGACGACAGGTAGTGCCGCTCGGTGTCCCGGGCCTCCCACATGCCGCGGTCCGGCAGCCGCCAGGTCGACGCGACCTGCTCGGCCAGGCCCACCACCATCTCCCGCAACTCCTCGTCGAAGGTCTCGCCGAGGTAGTCGTGCAGCCGCCAGACCGCCGAGATCACCTCACCGGGCACGTCGAGCTGCCGCTGCCGCCAGGCATCGTTGCCGATGCGCACCGGCCGGCTGCCCGCGTACCCGCGCAGGTGGTCCAGTTCGTGCTCGGAGATGTCCCGCTCCCCCTCCAGCCCGAACATCACCGGCACCGGGGCGGCGCCGATCCGGCCGATCGAGCGGGCCGCCCAGGCGAAGAGGCGGTTGGCCTCGTCCGGGCAGGCCGCCACCCACAGGGCGCGCAGGGTCATCGCGAAGTCGCGCAGCCAGGAGTAGCGGTAGTCGTAGTTCCGGTCGCCGCCGCACCGCTCCGGCAGCGAGGTGGTCAACGCGGCGGCGACCGCACCACTGCGGGCGTACGTCAGGCCGGTGAGCACCGTCGCGCCGTGGCGCACCTGCGGGGCGTACCGGCCGTCGTAGCCGTGCGTCTCCCGGTACGCCTCCCACGCCTGCACCGTCTCGGCGAGCGCGACCACCGGGTCCAGTCGCACCGGCGGCGTGCCGTACGGCCGGCAGAAGGCGAGGTCGAAGCCGACGGTGTCGCCCGGGCCCACCTCGAACTCGTGGCGCACCCGGTCGACGTCAGCCCGCAGCCTCAGCCCGGTGCCGCGCAGGGTCAGCGCCACCGGGCCGGCGGTGGCCAGCACCGAGCCGTCCGGTTGCTCGTGCAGGTACGGAGTGAGCAGCCCGTGCTCCGGGCGGGGCGCGAACTCCAGGCCGACCCGGACCCGGCCGCTGAGCCCCTCCACCACCCGCAGCAGCACCGCCGGGGAGTTCATGCCGAGTTCGTGGCCGCGCGCGCCCAGTTCGGCGGCGAGCGCGTCGGTGACCGCCACGCTCCCCTCGGCGGTGTGGTGGACGGTCCGCAGCACCAGCGTGTCCGGCCGGTACGCCCGCTGGACCCGGGACGGCCCCAGCGGCCCCAGCCACCAGTGCCCGGCACCCGGGTCGAGCAGACGCCCGAAGACCGACGGCGAGTCGAACCGGTCGGGACACCACCAGTCGACCGAGCCGTTCCTGCCGACCAGTGCCCCGGAGCGGCAGTCGGAGAGGAACCCGTAGTCGGAGATCGGCGGCTGGCCCACCCGCGCCGGGTACCCCGGCAGGGCCGGATCAGGCCCGGGCGGAGACGCTCGCCCGGTCCTCGGGCCGGCCCGCACCGAGCCGACCCGCGCCCGCGCCCGCGCCCGTCAGGATGTCGGCGGTTCGTCCTCACCGGCGGCCTCGGCCGCGTCGGCCTCCTCCCTGGTCCGGTGCACCACCTGGTCGGCATGCTCCGGGGGGCCGTAAACGGTGTAGAGGACCAACGGGTTCGGACCGGTGTTGACGAAGTTGTGCTTCGTCCCGGCCGGTACGACCACCAGGTCGCCCTGGGCGACCTCCTTCGTCTCCCCCGCGATCCGGGCCTCGCCGGTGCCGCTGACGAAGGTCAGGATCTGGTCGATCCCTTCGTGGACCTCCTCACCGATCTCCCCGCCCGGCGGGATGGTCATGATCACCAACTGGGTCTTCTCGCCGGTCCAGAGCACCCGGCGGAAGTCCGGGCTCTTCTGGGCGACGGTCGCGATCGTGAAATGCTCCATGGCGCGCTCATACCCGGCGTGGGCCCCGGTCACGCCGGGACTGGCAGATGATGGAATTCCCCACCCCGGTCAGGTTTGACCCGCGACCGAACGGGCATCGACCACCCCAGACCGGCGCGCACCGCGCCGGATGGGCCAGGTCCCCGCCGGCGTACCGCCGGATGGGCTGCGATGGTGGGAGACGGCCGGAGCGCGGCGACGCGACGACCCACGGGTCGGGCGGCGCCGTGCGCTCGTTACCGTCCCCGGTTCAGGCCGGCACCGCCGGGTGCGACGAGCGGTCCGTGGCGGACCCGTCCTGACCGAAGACCACCTGGCGGCCGACCCTGGGCGGGCCCCGGCTGCGGCTGGCCGACGGGGACGGCGGGACGGGCTCGACACGCTACCGACCTGATGGCGTAGGTGGATCGCTGCTCCGCGGGCGCGATCCACTCGTGCGATCAGGTCCGTAGCGCTCGCGGAGCAACCGCCCGCGGTCCGTCACCCGCCGATGTCGGTATCCCCGGGTCCGGGGAGACCGCCGGAGGCGCGCTCCGTCAGCCGCTCCCCCTGCTCCGCGCGGGAGACGACCGAAGCCGGCACCTGGACGCACCGCCAGCGGCCAGGAGGACCCTCCGGTATGGATGAATGTTGCGCGTATCCGCCTGAAACCATGTGACGACGACGAATGTCCCGCTAGATTGAAGTATGGTGCCCGCCCACGGGGATCGGGTGGCGGAACCGGTCTACCGCCCCATCCTCGCCAGCCGACGGGGTGAGCTGGAGGCGCTGGGTCATCTGGACAGCGCCGTGGCTCCACTGCTCGCTCCGGTCCTCAGTGTCTCCACCGTCGACGGTCAGCTCGTCGAGCTGCTCGGCCGGTTACCGGCCGGGCTCGTCCCCGCGGTCGACGTCTCCGCGCTGCCCGACACCCCGGAGACCGAGCTGGTCCGCTGGGGCGTACCGGTGGTGCCGGTGATCGGCCTCGCGGAGAGCGACCGGCGGCTGGTGGCGCACGGGGTGGCGGCACAGGCGTACGCCCGGCGCGCGGTGGTCCGGCTGCGGGCCGGGCGGGACCGGGCCGGGCCGGACGCGACCACCGCGGCGGAGCGGATCTGGCGGTACGCCCGGCTGGTGCCGGAGCAGTGCGACCTGCTCGTCGACGCCGGGGACGTCTGCTGTCCCGCCGATCTGCGGATGACCGAACCCCGGGTGCGGCGGCTGGTGCAGTGGTCGCGCCGGCACGCCTGGCGGTCGGTGACGGTGGCGGCCGGCGGCATGCCGCCCACGGTGCACCGGCTCCCCATCGACGAGCCGGTACGCCTCGACCGCTGGGACTGGCTGCTCTGGGAGCGCCTGGCCGACCTCGGGGTCTCCTACGGCGACTACGGCGTCGCGCCGGCGGCGCCGGGCGAGGTGCCCGGCGACCGGTTCCCCACCGTCCGCTACACGACGGAGGGTGCCTGGTGGGTATACCGGTGGTCCCGCCGGGGTGGCCGGGGCGACGAACGGTTCGCCGACCTGTGTCGCACGCTGGTGACCGCCCCGCACTGGCCGACGACGGGCGCCGGATTCTCCTGGGGCGACCATGAGCTGCTGCGCCGGGCGCGGCGGGGGGCGGGCGCGGGTTCGCCGGCGAACTGGACGGCGTGGAGCACCTCGCACCACCTGGCGTACGTGCTGGCGGCACTGACCCGACCGGCCGGTGAGCGGCGGGCCGGCCGGTGGGGCGGCGGCCAGGAGCGCGGACGGCCCGGCCGGCCGCACCGGGGCGGTGAGACCCGCCGGGCCGGGTGAGTCACTCCTTCTCGGTGAAGCCGAACTGCACGACCCCCTCGTCGTCGACGCTGGCGTCGACGGAGGTGTCGTTGAGCAGTTCGGCGGCGTCGGAGTCGAGGAAGATCCGGGCACCCTGGTTGTCGACCACCTGGTCGCCCTGCGCCGGCTGGGGCACCAGCTCGACGGTGAGCGAGCCGGCCTGGGTGTCGGCGGCGATGCGCAGCCCGCCGTCCTGCAACACGTCCTGCTGGGCGGCGAGGTCGCGGATCACGAGCACGGCATTGTCGGTCATGGTGAGCATGACGGAAACTCCTCAGTAAGTTCGGGGATCGGGCACCGCGCCACGGGAGCGGGCGCGCATCCGACGGCGAAAACGGCCGTCGCCCGGCGAATCGGGGCACACTCCACGGCCCCCTCCAACCCACCGTGCCCGCTGCGCGGCCGTCCGTCAAATAGAGCGCGATCGGTGGGAGCGGGACCGGTGGTTGCTCGTTTCCGCTCCTCAGCGCCCGGATCGCCGATACGCTGAGGTCGTGGCGAACGGCAGAGGGCACGCCGGCGATTTCGTCGGCGCCCTGGGCGGGCAACCCCTATTTGAAGAAAACCTTCTTATCAGAGACTTGTCCGTCGGAAATCTCCATGGCAGCGTCAGCGCATGCATCGCCGTCTCTTCCTCCGGAGCCTGGCCCTCGCGACGCTCGCCGCCACCGTGGCCGCCGCCGGCGCACTCCCCGCCACCGCCGAGTCGCCCACCCCGGCCGCGACCCGGCTGCACGCCACCATCGACGCGATCCTCGCCGACGCCCGGCTGACCGACGCGCAGGCCGGCGTGGTCGTGGTGGACACCGCCACCGGCCGGACCCTGTACGACCGCAACGGCCACCGCCGGCTGGTCCCCGCCTCCAACACCAAGCTGCTCACCTCGACCGCAGCGATGGAACTGCTCGGTCCGGGGCACCGGTTCACCACCGACGTACGCGCCACCGGGCAGCGCCGCGCCGGCCTGCTCTCCGGTGACCTCTACCTGCGTGGCGGCGGCGACCCGACGATGCTCGCCGCCGACTACGACGCGCTCGCCGCCCAGGTGGCGGCGGACGGCGTACGGGTGGTGACCGGCAACCTGGTCGCCGACGACACCCGCTACGACCGCACCCGGCTCGGCCCGGACTGGGCCTGGGACGACCAGCCGTACTACTACGCCGCGCAGGTCTCCGCGCTGACCGTCGCGCCGGACACCGACTACGACGCCGGCACCGTGATCGTGCGTGCCGCCCCGGCCGACACCCCCGGCGTTCCCCCGGTGGTCACCATGACCCCGCCCAACGGCTGGCTGCGGATCGACAACCGGGCCGAGACGGTCGCCGAGGGGGACACGACGATCTCCTTCGAGCGGGAGCACGGCACCAACACCGTGGTGGTCACCGGCCGGATCGCCCTCGGCGAGGAGCCGGAGAGTGACTGGACGACCGTCTGGGAGCCCACCGGGTACGCCGCCGACGTGTTCCGCGCCGCGCTGCGCCGCCACGGCGTACGGGTGCTCGGGCGGACGGTGCTCGGCCAGGCCACCCCGCAGGACGCGACCGCCGTCGCACGGCACGACTCGATGAACCTCGCCGAGCTGATGGTGCCGTTCCTCAAGCTCTCCAACAACGGGCACGCCGAGGTGCTGACCAAGGAGGTCGGCCGGGTCATCTCCGGCTCCGGCACCTGGTCGGCCGGGCTCACCGCGATCAGCGAGTACGTCGCCGACACCGGCATGGACACCGGCACGCTGCGTCAGCGCGACGGCTCCGGGCTCTCCCGACGCAACATGATCCCGCCGGCCGAGTTCGTCGGGCTGCTCACCGCCGTCCGGCAGGAGCCGTGGTTCGACACCTGGTACGCCAGCCTGCCGGTCGCCGGCAACGCCGACCGCTTCGTCGGCGGCACGCTGCGCAGCCGGATGCGCGGCACCCCGGCCGCCGGCAACGTGCACGCCAAGACCGGCAGCCTCACCGGGGTGTCCAGCCTCTCCGGTTACGTCACCGACGCCGACGGCCGGCTGCTCGCCTTCTCCGTGGTGCTCAACAACTACCTCGCCTCGTCGGTGAAGGCGCTGGAGGACCAGATCGCCATCGCGCTGGCGTCGTACACCGAGAAGAGCGGGACCACCGCGCGGGTGGCGCCGCCGACGGCGCCGCAGACGCCCCGGGTCCCGGAGGGCCGGGAGTGCTCCTGGGTGAAGCCGATCGTCTGCTGAGCCGGTGACGGGGCCCCGCCCGCGCGGGGTCCCGTCACCGCCCGCAGCGTGGGCAACGCCGGGTCCGCAGTGGTGGTCGAGCAGCGCCGCGTGCAGCAGCACCGCACCGGTGAGCGCCCCCAGCCGACTGGCCACCGCACCGGCGGTGGACGGCGCGAACGGCTGGAGGATCCAGCCTGTCGTCGATCACCGCGCCCGGGTTCCCGTGCCGGAAGGGTGCCGCTCCCCCACGCGGGTGACCACGGCCGGCTCTCGCCACGGGGTCGGCTCAGCGCAGCGCGACCGCCTGGATGCCGACGTTGCCGCAGCCGTTGAAGGTCCGCTCGGTGGTCCACGACACCAGCAACTTCTGGCCCCGGGGCACCCGGAACCGGACGACCCACTGGGCGGTGTGGTTGGTGTGCGGGTCCTCCAGGCGCAGCGTCCTGGTCGGGCCGCCGGTGGAGAGCCGCACGTCGAGCCGGCCGCGGGACATCCAGAGCCCGGCGAAGAGGTGGACGGTGCGCAGTTCGCCGCTGCCTGCCACGCTCAGGGCGAAGCCGTTGCCGACGCCGCAGGCGTACGTCCCGGTCGCGGTGGCGTCGGCGGATCCGACGGGCGTGCCGTCGCGCCAGCTGAACCCCTCCGGGTTGGTGTCGTAGGTGGCGCGCTGGCCCCGGCCGCCCTCGTCGCGGATCTCCCCCGAGCCGTCGCGCTTGCGGACCGTCCGATCGGGGCCGGCCAGTCCCCAGTGCACCCAGTCACGGGTGCCGAGGCCGGTCAGGTCCACCACGGCCGGCACCTCGACCTCGGCGACGGTCAGCACCGCAGTGACCGGCTCCGGCTTCGGGGCCGGCGTCGGGGTGGTCGACGGCGACGGCGACGGTGGTCGCTGCCGGGGCTGCAGGCCCGGCGAGGCGACGCCGGCCTCGGTGACCACGCCGGGCAGGCCGGTGGGGCGGCCGGCCACCGTGGGCGCGCCGGCGGAGAGGTCGCCGCCGGTCGCGGGCAACTCCGGTTCCGTCTCGAAGTTCAGGTACGCCACGAGGGCGAGCAGGCATGTCAGGGCGCCCAGCGACTCGATCACCCAGCGGCGACGGTGCCGGTGGCGGGCGATCCGGGGGGTCGTGCCGCCGGTCGGACCCGGGCCGATCCGTCTCACCTGGTCGTCCGTCACCGCTTCTCCGTTCCCCACACCGCAGCTCCGCCCATAGCCGCGCGTCCGCTCCGCCGGGCCCGATCGCGCTCGCCCGCCCAGCGTGAGCCCCGTCACGTTTTCATCCGTACGACCGCTTGCGTCATAGGCAGACCCGTCAGCGTTTCCAGTTCGTTACCAAATGGTCGTAACGAAAACTGTCCTGACGACGCTGCGATCGACCCACTCAGCGGAGTACGGATCCTAACCCCCTCGTGTCCGCACGGTCACCGTGCGGGTGGGTCGGTCGAGGTCCCGGCGGGCCGTCGTGGCGAGTCAGGTGCGCAGCACGTTGGCAAAGATCAGCAAGGCCAACGCGGACTTCGCCCCCAGACTGAGCAGGATGTAGACCACCTCCCCGAACCGGTAGTGCCGCCACCGTCCCACTTGGCGGTACTGGAGGGCCATGTTGATCGCGAAGCCCGCGAAGAGCACGAACTGCACCACCGTGATCGCGTACACGAAGGTCGGCACCTGCGGCGGCTGGGTGATGTAGACCGCGATCGCCACCCAGGGGGCGAACCCGACCAGCGAGCCGAACCAGAACGCGCTCCAGTCCGCGACGCCGGGCTTCTGCTGGCGCTCCATCAGCAGACCGAAGAGGATCATCGCGGTGTTGGCCGCGAAGATCCCGATCACCGCCGCGAGGTCGCGGACACCGACGAAGAGTCCGATCAGGACGATCATGACGGAGGCGCTGACCGAGTACTCGATCCAGCGGGCGTAGTTGGCCCGCCGGTCGAGACGACGGGCGTACCAGCGGTGCACGCCGGGCGCGGCCACCACGAGGTGGTCGACGGCGGCGAACAGCAGGAAGACCGCCACCGTCGGGCCGATCGCCAGCCGGAAGACCGTCTCGGGGAGGGTGCCGTCGCGCAGCGTCACCGGGTCGGCGGTGAGGTAGGAGGCGGTCACCGGCAGCGCGAGGTCGTTGCTCGCCGCCCACATCACGATCCCCTCGGCGGCCAGCAACAACCCGACCGCCACGTTGAGCCGGCGCAGCCGCCGGTCCCGAGAGTCCTCCCACACCACCATGAAACGCACGATACGGGCGGCGGGCGGCCGCGCGTCAGCGGATCTCGAAGCCGAGCGCCTGCGCCAGCACGATCGCCTGCTCCGCGTCGATCACCGCACCGGCCCGCTGCACCGTGGTCGGGTCCACCGCGGTCAGGTCACTGCCGCGCAGGTCGGCACGGGTGAGCCGGGCCGCGTGCAGCTGCGCGCCGGAGAGGTCGACGCCGGTCACCGTCGCGCCGGTCAGGTCGGCCCCGGTCAGGTCCGTCTCCCGCATCCGTACGTCGGTGAGCGTCACCCCGCGCAGGTCGGCGCCGGCCAGCGCGACGAACGACCAGTCCCCGCCCGTCACCCGCAGCGGGCGCAGGTCGCACTCCGCGAAGGTGCTGCCGACCAGCTTGCAGCCGACGAACTCCGCCTCGAAGAGGTTGCACCGGCGGAACGCGCACCGGGTGAAGGCCGAGTCGACGTGCCGGGAGGCGTTGAACGCCACGTTGCCGAACGAGCACTCCGTGAAGGAGGTGCCCCGGCTGACCGCCTCGGTGAGGTCGACCCGCTGGAAGGAGCACCGGACGAAGTGCCGGTCGACCAGCTCCTCGGCGTACCAGTCGTCGTCGCGGAACGTCGCGTCCTCGGTCGTCCGGAGCATCGGACCACACTAACGAGGGGCTCCGACAGTGGGCTCCCGCTCTTCCGCCGCCGCCGTACCGGCTAGTAGGTTCGCCGACGTGAGCGTGGCACGCAGCATCGACCCGGACCAGATCGGCTTCGACCCCGCGCGGCTCGCGCGGATCGACGAACACTTCGGCCGCTACGTCGACGACGGCCGGCTCGCCGGCTGGCAGATCGTGGTGACCCGGCGCGGCGAGGTGGCGCACTCCTCGACGTACGGGCTGCGCGACGTCGAGGCGGGCGCGCCGGTGGAGCAGGACACCATCTGGCGGATCTACTCGATGACCAAGCCGATCACCTCCGTCGCGGCGATGATGCTGTGGGAGGAGGGCCGGTTCGAGCTGAACGACCCGATCAGCCGCTGGCTGCCGGAGTTCGCCGATGTCCGGGTCTACGACAAGGGGTCGGCGCTCAAGGCGTACACCGTGCCGGCGATCGAGCCGATCCGCATCTGGCACCTGCTCACCCACACCTCCGGCCTGACGTACGGCTTCGCGCAGACCTCGGTGGTGGACGCGCTTTACCGGGCCGCCGGGTACGACCTGGGCGTACCCCCCGGGCTGGACCTGGCCGGGGCGACCGTCGGGATGGCGAAGCTGCCGCTGATGTTCCAGCCCGGCAGCGGCTGGAACTACGGCGTCTCCACCGACGTGCTGGGCCGGCTGGTCGAGGTGGTCTCCGGGCAGAGCCTGGAGGACTTCTTCACCGAGCGGATCCTCACCCCGCTGGGCATGACCGACACCCGGTTCTGGGTCGACGAGCCGAACGTCAAGCGGCTCGCCGCGCTCTACACCCCGCACCCGGCCACCGGGCAGGCGGTCCGGGTCGACAAGATCGGCGCGTTCGCGCTGACCCGCCCGGAGTGCTTCTCCGGCGGCGGCGGGCTGGTCTCGACGGCCGCCGACTACCACCGGTTCACCCAGCTGCTGCTGCGCGGTGGCGAGCTGGACGGCGTACGCCTGCTCGCCCCCCGCACGGTGCGCTACATGACCCGTAACCACCTGCCCGGCGGCGGCGACCTGGCGTCGTTCGAACCGGAGGGCTTCGCCGAGACGGTGCTCGACGGCATCGGCTTCGGGCTGGGCTTCGCGGTGGTGGAGGACCCGGTGCCGGCGCGGGTGCCGAGCAGCGTCGGCGAGTACTACTGGGGCGGGCTGGCCAGCACCGCGTTCTGGGTGGACCCGGCCGAGGAGGTCACCGCGCTGCTCTTCACCCAGCTGATGCCGTCGAGCACCTACCCGCTGCGCTCGCAGCTGCGTCAGCTGGTCTACTCCGCCCTGGTCGACTGAGCCGTTCCGCCGACGGGCGGGCGGGTCGGTCCATAGCCTGGACGGCATGAGCGAGCGAATCGTCAGCCCCCGCACGGTGGCACCTCACGGCGGCGGAGTGCCGGCATGAGCGACATCGTGGTGTACGGCGCCGGCGGCACCGCGGGCTCGCGGATCGTCGCCGAGGCGGTGGGGCGCGGGCATCGGGTCACGGCGGCGGTCCGCCGCCCGGAGGCGGTCACCTGGCTGCCCGCCGCGGCGCACCTGGTGACCGGGGACGCCACCTCGACGCAGAGCGTCCGGGACCTCGCCGGTGCGGCCGACGTGATCGTGGTGGCGGTCGGCGGTGGCGAGCGGGCGCTCTGGCGGGACGCGGCGCAGACCCTGACCACCGTCCTGCGGGACCTGCCGAACCCGCCCCGGGTCATCCACGTCGGCGGCGGGGCGACCCTGCTGACGTCGAAGGACACCCCGCTGCTGGACGAGCCGGACTTCCCCGACGAGTACCGGGACGCGGCGCTGGGCCAGGCCGACGCGCTGGCCTGGTACCGCTCCTCGGCCGACGGGGTGACCTGGACGTACCTCTCCCCACCGCCGCTGGAGTTCCACCCGGGCGAGCGGACCGGCCGCTACCGCACCGGCACCGAGCACCCGGTGGTGGACGAGCAGGGGCGCTCGGTGCTGACGTACGAGGACCTGGCCGTGGTGATCGTCGACGAGATCGAGAACCCGCGCTTCGAGAACATGCGCTTCACCGCCGCGTACTGAGTGCCGGGGGGTCAGTCGGCGAGGCGGGCCGGGAAGCCGCCGGTGGCCACCGGCCCCCAGCTGTCGATGGTGACCCGGATCAGCGACTTGCCCTGCGTCACCATGGCCGCGCGGTACTCGTCCCAGTCCGGGTGCTCGCCGGAGATGCTGCGGAAGTACTCCACCAGCGGCTCCAGCGCCTCGGGCAGGTCGAGCACCTCGGCGGTGCCGTCGACCTGCACCCAGGGGCCGTTCCAGTCGTCGGAGAGGACGCAGGCGGAGACCCGCGGGTCGCGCCGGATGTTGCGCACCTTCGCCCGCTCCGGATAGGTGGAGATCACCAGCCGGCCCTCGGCGTCCACCCCGCAGGAAACCGGGGAGGACTGCGGACGGCCGTCGGCCCGGGTGGTCATCAGCACGACCCGGTGCCGGGGGCGGAGGAACTCGGTCAGGGCGTCCCGGTCGACCCGGGTGTTGCTCGCGACGGTGCGTGCCATCCCTCGGTTCTACCAGGCCACCGGCGGGCCGGCCCCGCTCGCCCCGCCCTCCCCCCGGGCGCGCGGAGGTCGGATGCCCCGGAGGTTCAGCGGGCCCGGCCGGCCACCCGGCCCGGCGCGGTCTGGGCGGGCACCCGGGGCCGGACGCTCGGCCGCCAGGCCCGGCCGTTGGCGTAGATCACCCGGAACCCGAGGTACGCCGCCAGCGGCGCCCAGTGCGCCGAGCCCATCCGCAGCTCGGCGGCGTTGTGCCGCCGGCCGTTGGCGAGCACGTCGAGCAGCACCGTCTCGAAGGCGGCCGACTCCACCCAGTCGACCTCGCGGGTGAAACCGCAGACCAGCGCCGCTCCGGTGGTGTCGAGGAAGTCCCGCAGGGTGGCGTCGGAGGCACGCAGGACCGAGCAGCTGCCGAAGTAGAGCCGCCGCCCCTCGCACCGCCCGGCCATCCGTTCGGCGACGTCGGTGAGGGCCACCGAGTCCCAGTCGGTGAGGCAGAGCCGGCTCGGTTCACCGTGCATGGCGAAGAAGCCGACCCGGTAGTCGGCGTACTGCTTGAGCAGCCAGCGGTCGACGAAGTAGAAGAGCTCGTCGCGGGTGGCGGCGTCCTTGTGGATGAAGCGGATCTTGCCGAGCCGTTCCAGCAGTTCCAGGGTGGGCAGGACGGAGCCGCGCTCGTGCAGGTCCCGGTGCCACTGACCCTCGACGCAGAAGACGCCACCACGCGCCACGTCCACCTCCCCCGTCCCCGCGAGCCGGGACCGACGTTACCGGTCGCCGGTCACGGGCCGGCAGTCACCCCGGGTGATCGGACGGGTGTTTTGCGTGGTGCCCGCCAGGTCGGGTGCGCTGCTCCGGATCGCGAACTCTCGGCCCGCTCGGCCGTATCACCATTCATTGCCGTCCCAGGAAATGCCCAGCAACCAGCAATCATGAGAACAATTCTCATCAACCGCCTCGAAACGGCAGAAGAGCTGTCAGGGTGGAAAGCGCGGGACGTCCCGGTCGATGTCCCGGTCGACACCCCATCGCTCTCCTACCGGGAGGACATCTGTGCGCGTACACACCCTGAAGCGGGCCCTCATCGCGTGCGCCCTGGCACTACCGGGGGCCGCGATCGCCGTGGTGGTCGCCGCGCCGGCGGCCCACGCCGACGGCTGCTACACCTGGCAGCGCACCCTGCTGCCGGGACGCTCGGGCGAGGACGTCCGCCAGCTCCAGATCCGGGTCGCCGGATGGGCCGGCAACGGCGGGATCGTCCGGATCGACGGCCGGTACGGCCCCGAGACCGCCGCCGCCGTGCGCCGGTTCCAGACCGCGTACGGGCTGCGCAGCGACGGCATCGCCGGCCCGCAGACCTTCACCAAGCTCTACCAGTTGCAGGACGACGACTGCACGCCCACCCACTTCAGCTACACCGAACTGGACGACGGCTGTGGCCAGGGCGGATGGACGGGGGGTCCGCTGTCGGCCGCCGAGACCCGGGCCAACGCCCTGCGCACCATGTGGAAGCTGGAGGCGCTGCGCCGGAGCCTGGGCGACCGGCCGCTCTACGTGACCAGCGGCTTCCGTGACATCGCCTGCAACCGCCGGGTGGGCGGCGCGTCGGACAGCCAGCATCTCTACGGCAACGCCGCCGATCTGGTCTCCCGGTCGCGCTCGCTGTGCGACGTCGCCCGGACGGCACGCAACCACGGGTTCAGCGGGATCTACGGCCCGGGATACACCAACCACGACAGCCACGTGCACGTCGACTCACGGCGGGAGAACAACCGCGACCGGACGCGCAACACGACGAGCTGGTCTGCCCCGGACTGCGGGGTCGGCGGCTGAGCGGCGCCGGCCCGGCCGGGCTGACCAACCCCGGTCCGGGCCGGCGTCGTGGCGCCCGGGCGACGCCGGCGGTCGTACCTCCGCTCAGCTCGCCCGGGGCCAGCGCGGCGCGGTGGCGGGGGGTGCCACCGGCCGAACGGGCCCGCCGGGCCGGAGAGCGGGCCGCGTCACCGGTGCGGCGCCCCGGCCGGTCTGGCTCCGCGCCGGATGGCCGGCGGACCCGGCCTGGCTGCGCGTCGGGTGGCCGGGCGCCTGCCGGGCCGACGGGGCCGTGACCGGCCGGCCCTGGGCCGGGCTGCCGTAGGTGAAGGGGAACGGCACGTGCACGAACGGGTTCCCGTGCCGGACAAGCGCCTCGATCTGACGCTCGTTGAGCCCGTGGTTCTCCAGCACCCGCCGGCCCCAGCGGTGCAGCCGGCAGGGGTACGACGCGCCGTCGTTGCGGCACAGCGGCCCGTTGGGCCACTCCTCGGCGGCGTGCACGACCACCGCCCGGACCGCGAGCCGGACGTCCTCCGGCGTCAGCGGTGCCGGCACCGGCACCTCGCCCAGGATCAGATCGATGGGGTCCGTCGACTGCTCACCAACTCGCACGGCAGGCCTCCCGCAGCTCGCCAGCGACTGCGGCTGTCCGCCGCAGCGCATCCTCGGCCAGTGGTACGGCCCACAGCGGGCAGAAGTTCAATCCCGCCAGGCGGTGACGGCGTAGCGCGTCTCCCGCGACGGCCGGGTGGACAGCGGTGTCGCGACGTCGACGAGGCGCTTGTCGGTCAGCAGGCGCAGCGCGCGGCTGAGCGACGCCTGGGGCAGTATCCGTCCACGCTTCCAGCCTCGACACTCTCATCGGTGATACAACCAAGAGGCCGGCCTCGGCCCGGCGGCTCAGACCAGGCCGGCGTCGTGCACCAGCAGCGCCACCTGGACCCGGTTGTTCAGCGCCAACTTGGTCAGCAGCCGGGACACGTACGCCTTCACCGTCGCCACACTCATGAACAGCTCCGCCGAGATCTCCGCGTTGGTGCGGCCCTGCCCGAGCGCGAGCGCGACCTCCCGTTCCCGCGCGGTGAGCCCGTCGAGCAGCCGCAACGCCCGCTGCCGGCGCGGATCGGGCCCGGACGGCGTGCCGACGACGGTCACGTGCGTGATCAGCTTGCGGGTCACCGCCGGGGAGAGGGTCGCCTCCCCCGCCGCCACCCGGCGCACCGCCCGGACGATCTCGGCGGGCGGGGTGTCCTTGAGCAGGAATCCGCCCGCCCCGGCACGCAGCGCCCGCAGCACCTGCTCGTCGGCATCGAACGTCGTCAGCACCAGCACCTCGGGCGGGTCGGCCGCCGCACGCAGCGCCTCGGTGGCGGTCAGCCCGTCGACCCGGGGCATCCGGATGTCCATCAGCACCACGTCCGGCGCGTACGCCTCGACGGCGGCCGGCACCTCGGCACCGTCGGCGGCCTCGCCGACCACCCGGACGTCGGGCACCCCGCCGAGGATCATCGACAGTCCGGCGCGGACCAGCGCGTCGTCGTCCACGATCAGCACCCGGACCGGCGCCTGCTCGCCCGCGCTCACGACGCCGGCCAGGGCAGCCAGGCGGCCAGCCGGAAGTCGCCGGTGGCGTCCCGCCCGTGCTCCAGCCGGCCACCGGCGAGGCTGACCCGCTCCGCGACGCCGACCAGGCCGGTGCCGGTGCCCGGGATCACCGGGGCGGCCGGCTCACCGACCGGCCACGGGTTGCGGATCTCGACGGCGAGGCCGTCGCCGGGGCGGCCGGCGAGCTGGATCGAGACCAGCGCCCCCGGCGCGTGCTTGCGGGCGTTGGTCAACCCCTCCTGCACGATCCGGTACACGCTGCGCCCGACCGCCGGAGGCACGGCCGCGGCGTCGGCGACCGCGTCGACCACGCCGACCCGCACCCCGGCGGCCCGGGACTCCGCGACCAGCGCCGGCACGTCACCGAGGGTCGGCTGCGGGCGCTCGGGGGTGGCCGTCTCGGCGCCGCCGGGCTCGGCGCGCAGCACCCCGATCACCTCGCGCAGGTCCTGCAGGGCGGCGTGCGCGCTGGCCCGGATCACCCCGGCCGCCTTCGCGACCTCTTCCGCAGGCGCGTCGGGGCGGAACTCCAGCGCCCCGGCGTGCAGGCTGAGCAGGGAGATCCGGTGCGCCAGCACGTCGTGCATCTCCCGGGCGATGCGGGTGCGTTCGAGCTGCCGGGCCTGGGCGACCCGCAGCTGCTGCTCGGCCTCGGCCCGGTCGGCACGCTCGCGCAGCGACCACACGAGTTGCCGTCGCGCCCGGACGAACAGCGCCCACGCCACGACCGCGCCGATGAACAGGAGCGTCCAGGCCATGGTGGCCCAGAACGGCAGCACCGGGTCGGGCCGGATCATGGTGTAGATCGGCGTGGTCAGCAGGTGCACGCCGACCAGCGCGGCGCCGATCGGCAGCGGCCGGTGCACCAGCACGGTGAACAGGAGGATCAGCAGGGCCACACCGGCGTTGACCGAGAACAGCGCCAGCGGCAGGCTGGCCACCGCCAGCGCGACCGGCCAGCGTCGGCGCAGCCAGAGCGCCGCACTCACCGACACCCCGAGCACCAGGTCGATCTCGTTGAGCCAGGACGGGCCGACGTTGACCGCGAACTCCGGCTCCGGCCCCACCGAGTCGTGGAAGGCCAGCACCGCCCAGCCGAGGGCGAGCAGGAAGCAGAGTCCGTCGACGAACCAGTCCCGGGGCGTCCGTCGTACGGTCGTCGTCGGACGGGTCAGGGTCCCCGGCAGCAGCCAGGGATGTTCGGGCACGACGGCGGCGCTGCTCACCCGTCCATGCTAGGAAGCCGCTCCGCCGCGTCGACACCTACCAAAGTCGAGGTCTGCCGGTAGACCGAGGTACGGGTGGCTCTCGACCGCCGGCCGCAGCGCGTGGCCGGGTGGCGCGGGCAGGCTCGACGCCATGATCATGGTCGAACACCTCACCAAACGGTACGGCCCGCACGTCGCCGTCGACGACGTCTCGTTCCACTGCGAGCCGGGGACGGTGACCGGGTTCCTCGGCCCGAACGGCGCCGGCAAGTCCACCACCATGCGGATGATCTGCGGGCTGACCCCACCGACGTCCGGCAACGCCGCCGTCACCGGACGCCGCTACCGGGAGCTGCCCAACCCCGGTCGGGAGATCGGGGTGCTGCTGGACGCCTCGGCGCAGCACGCCGGGCGCACCGGCCGGGAGGCGCTGGCCCTGGCCGCCCGGACGATGGGCGTGGACCGTGGGCGGGTGGGCGCGGTGCTCGACCAGGTGGGGCTGAACGCGACGGCGGCGAAGCGGCGGGTCGGGGCGTACTCGCTCGGGATGCGGCAGCGGCTCGGCCTGGCGCTGGCGCTGCTGGGCGACCCCCGGGTGCTGATCCTGGACGAGCCGGCCAACGGCCTCGACCCGGAGGGCATCTTCTGGATGCGCGGCCTGCTGCGCGACTTCGCCGACCGGGGCGGCACCGTGCTGCTCTCCTCCCACCTGCTGCGCGAGGTGGAGGCGGTCGCCGACCGGGTCGTGGTGATCGGCGGCGGCCGGGTGGTCGCCGCCGGCGGCAAGGACGAGCTGCTGGCCGGCGCCGGCACCCTGGTCCGCGGCCGCGACCCGCACGCCCTGCGGCTGACCCTGGACCGGGTCGGCCTGACCGCCACCGCCGGGACCGACGGCGGCTTCCTGGTCCGGGCCGAGCCCGGCGCGGTGGGGCAGGTCGCCGCCGACGCCGGCCTGGTCCTCACCGAGCTGCGTCCCGCCGGCAACGGCGGCCTCGAACAGCTCTTCCTCACCCTCACCGCCGGCGCGTCGACGAAGGAAGCCGTGAAATGACCACCACCACCGCACCCGCCGTCACCAACCGCCGCCCGGTGGCCGACGGGCCGTCCCTGGCCCGGCTGACCGGGGTGGAGCTGCGCAAGCTCGCCGACACCCGGGCCGGACGCTGGCTGCTGGCCACCATCGGGCTGATCGCCGCCGCCATCGTCACCGTGCAGCTGTTCGTCCTCGACGACGCCGAGCAGACGTTCACCGCCTTCTTCGCCCCGTCGCTGCTGCCGGTCGGTCTGCTCCTGCCGGTGCTCGGCATCCTCTCCATCTGCTCGGAGTGGTCACAGCGGACGGCGTTGACCACGTTCGCCCTGGTCCCCCGCCGGGAACGGGTGGTGGTCGCCAAGCTCGCCGCGGTGGTGCTGGCGGCGCTGGCCTCGGTCGGGGTGAGCCTGGCCGTCGCCGCCGTCGGCACGCTGCTCGCCGGGGCCACCGGCGGGGCGGGCGAATGGAACTTCGACTGGCAGCTGCTGCCGCACGCGGCCGTGTTCCAGGTGGCGAACGTGCTGATGGGCGCGGGCTTCGGCCTGCTGCTGCTGAACACCCCCCTGGCGATCGTCACGTACCTGCTGCTGCCGACCGTGTGGAGCATCCTCTCCGCGATGGTGCAGGCCCTGCACCGGCCCGCGGCGTGGCTGGACACCTCGGTGACCATGGAGCCGCTGCTCGGCGCCGAGGTCACCGCCGGGCAGTGGGGCCGGCTCGCGGTCTCGCTGCTGGTCTGGCTGGTCGTGCCGCTGGCCGCCGGGCTGGTCCGCACCCTGCGGCGGGAGGTGTCCTGACCGTGGACGCCCAGCGGCACGGCACCGCCACGGTGGTCGGTGGGGGTTCCGCTTCGCCGGGAGCAGACCCCCGATGAGCGGTAGCGTGCTGGTGGAGGAGTCCTGACGGCCCGGGAGCGTGCCTGATGACCGAGCAGCAGCCGTACCGGGTGGTGGCCACGCATCCGGGCTTCGAGCTGCGCCGGTACCCGGCCCACCTGGTCGCCGAGATGCGGGTGGACGGGACGTTCGTCGAGGCCGGCAACGCCGCGTTCCGCCCGCTGGCCGGATACCTCGGCGGGGCCAACCGGTCCCGGCGGAGGGCCACCGTGACCGCTCCCGTGGTCCAGGAGTCCGACGGCGCCGAACGGATCGCGATGACCGCGCCGGTCGTGCAGGAGGAGGGTGACCGGCCCGGCTGCTGGCTGGTGCGGTTCGTGCTGCCGGCGGAACTCTCCGCCGACACCGCGCCCGAGCCGCAGGACCCACGGATCACCGTCCGGGAGGTCCCGGGGCAGCTCGCCGCCGCCGTCCGCTTCTCCGGACGGTGGACGGAGAAGTCGTTCGGCCGGCGGGCCACCGCACTGGGCCGGGCGGTGACGGCGGCGGGCCTGACCCCGTCCGGCGCGATCCGGTACGCCCGCTTCGACCCGCCGTGGAAGCCCTGGTTCCTGCGCCGCAACGAGGTGGTCCTCCCGGTCGCGGAGTGACCGTCACGGGTCGCCGTCACGGATGGTCATACTCCGCCGCGCCCGCTACGGTTCCCCCGTCTGGGAGGTGCCGTCGGTGTACGTGGTGTCCGTGATCAATTACAAGGGCGGGGTGGGCAAGACCACCCTGACCGCCAACCTCGGTGCGGAGCTGGCCAACCGGGGGATGAAGGTGCTGCTGGTCGACCTCGATCCGCAGACCAGCCTGACCTTCAGCTTCTACGAGCCGGACGACTGGCGGGAACGGCTGCGCGACGGGCGCACCGTGAAACGCTGGTACGACGGGCTGCGCGGGGACACCCCGGCGGTCACCCTGGGTGAGCTGGTGGTCTCCCCCGGCCCGGCCAACGCCCACCTGGCCGGCGCGGGGCGGCTCGACCTGATCGCCTCGCACCTCGGCCTCACCGACATCGACCTGGCGCTGGCCCGGGGCGTGGCCGACGGCGAGGAGTACGACCGGGAGCTGTTCCGGGTTCGCGGCTCGCTCGCCGAGGGGCTGCACGACGAGGCGCTGGGCGGCTACGACCTGGTGCTCATCGACTGCCCGCCGAACTTCAACGTGGTCACCCAGTCCGCCGTCATCGCCAGCGACCACCTGCTCATCCCGGCGAAGGCGGACTACCTCTCCACCCTCGGCATCGACTACCTCTGCGGCAACGTCCGGGAACTGGTCGACCGTTACAACGCCGACTCGCGGCGGTTCGCCACCATCCGGCGGCACCACAAGGTCGCCCCCGGTATCGCCGGGGTGGTGTTCACCATGATCCACCTGAACGCGCAGCGGCCGGTCGCCGCCCACCAGGGCTACATGGACCAGGTCCGCGCGCTCGGCCTGCCCGTCTTCCCGACCGTGCTGCGGGAGAACGTCACCCTCTTCGCCACGAACACCCCGCGCGGCGTGCCGGCGGTGCTGCGTCCCCGGGTGGGGCTGCCGGCCGTGCAGGAGGAGCTGCGCCAGATCACCACCGAGTTCATCGCGCACCTGCAACCGGCCGAGGTGGCGGCGTGACCGACCCGAGCGTCACCGCCACGCTGCTGATCCGCCTCGCGGAGCTGGTGAGGGCCCTCCCGGCCGCCGAGGTGGTCGCGCTGGCCGAGGGGCGGGCCCGGCTGGCGGTCGTGCCCGTCGCGCAGCCGTCGACCGCCGAGCGGGCCGCCCCGCCCACCGCCACCGCTGTCACCGGGCGCCGGGGCACGCCGCACCGGCCGGTCGCGCCGGTCACCGACCCGGACCGGGCGGTGGCGGCGCTGGCCGCCCTGACCACCCGCCACGACGGTACGGCGTACCTCGCCGGCTGGTCGGCGAAGGAGCTGCGGGCGCTGGCGGCCCGGCTCGGGTTGCGCGGGGTGGCCGGCGCCCGCAAGGCCGACCTGGTGGAGCGGATCGTCGATCGGACGGTCGGTTTCCGGTTGAACTCCACGGCGATCCGTCAGCTCTGAGGCGCTCGCCGGTGGATCACCGCCGCCGGGTGCCGCCCCCTGGCCGCTCCGGTCGCCGACGCGTGTCGGCGAGCGACCTGAGCAGGCGTCATCGCGGCACCGCACCGGTCGGGGCCGGCTCGTCCGTCCGGCTGATCAGCGCGTTATTGATCTTGCCTCTGACCTGGGCCCCCGATACGCTCCCGCGGCTATCCCTCGTGAAAGGACCCCCTGTGACCACTCCCGTCACGACCCAGAAGTCCTGGCTCGTCACCCTGCTGCTCTGCTTCTTCCTCGGCGCCCTCGGTGTGCACCGCTTCTACACCGGCAAGGTCGGCACCGGTGTGCTGCAACTCGTCACCTTCGGTGGCCTGGGCGTCTGGACGCTTATCGACTTCATCATGATCCTGGTCGGCTCCTTCAAGGACAAGCAGGGCCAGCCGCTCGCCAAGTGACACCGGCGGGGCCGGGACCCCGTCGGGTCCCGGCCCCGCCGTCGGTCAGAAGCGGTACGCCGTGCCGTACTCGGGGACCAGCACCCGGCTGCGCGGCGACGCCTTGCGTACGGCCGTGACCAGTTCGTCCAGGCGCCTGCGGTCGTCCGGGGCGACGACCGGCGGGTTGGCCAGCGGCGTCTCGAAGTTGTCCCAGTGCACCGGCACCACGACCGCCGGGTGGTCCAGCGCCGCCATCAGCCGGGGCACGTAGTCGGCGGTCGAGCCGGTGGCCGGCAGCGCCACCATCGCCACGTCGGGCGCGAGGCCGGTGATGTTGCGGGCGGCGAAGTCGCTGGCACCCATCAGGAAGACCGACGGCCCACCGTCGACCCGCAGCTGGTACGCCAGGGTGTCCCCTTCGGGCAGGTCGGCGATGGTGGCCGGCTTCGAGGGCGGGCTGACCCGTACGCCGGGGAACGCCATCGACCACGACGCGTTGCGGCTGTGCAGGGAGGCCACCACCTCGACCGTGTGGTCGCCGAACTCCAGCACCTCGCCACCGGAGACCGGGCTGAGTTGCCCGGCCGGCAGCCCGTACGCGATGCCCAGGTGGTAGGCGGTGAGCGTGCCGAAGACCCGGGCACCGGTTCGCCCGGCGATGTACGGCACGTCGTTGAAGTGGTCCCAGTGGGTGTGAGTGACCAGGACGGTGGTGGCCCGGTCCACCAGGGAGTCCACCACCGACGACCGCACGGTCAGCGGGGTGGCCGGGTCGAACGCGCCCCGGAACAGGCCGGTGTCGTAGCGGCTGAGGTACGGGTCGACCAGCACGGTCCGGTCGCCGATGTCGATCCGCCAGCCGGAGGTGCCCCACCAGCGGAAGGTGACCGGCCCGGAGCGAGCGGGCCGGGCCCCGGCGGCGGGCGCGGCTGCGGCCGGCACCCCGGCGACGAGCCCGCCGGCGGTGAGCACAGCGGCCCCGGCGGCGGTGTCGCGCAGGAAGCGGCGGCGGTCGAGCTGGTGTACGGACATGATGGATCCTCCCCGTCTCACGCGGTACGTGGTCGACCCACAGCCCACCACCGCGCGGGCCGTCACGTCCAAGACCGAATGCCGCAACCGTCGATACCGCTTCGGATATCGGACCAGCTCAGCGCCGCTGCGAGCGGCACGCCCGGCCGGGGATTCAGGCGTCCCGCAGCGCCTGCACGGCGATCCGGGCGGCCTCGCCCATGGCCAGGTCCACGTCGATGCGGCGGGCGGCGAGGTGCTCGGCGCGGACGAGGACGGCCATCGCGTACCGGGCGCCGTCCGGGTACTCGGCCACACCGGCGTCGAGGTAGAGCCCGGGCAGGGTGCCGGTCTTCGACACCACCCGCACCCCGGGCGGGAAGCCGGAGGCGAGCCGGGTCCGCACGAGCTGGCGGGACATCAGTTCCCGTACGGTGGCGCAGGCAACGGCCGGGCCGGCCCGGTCACACCAGATCAGGGTGAGCAGTCGGGTGAGGTCGCGGGCGGTACTCGACGAGGTCCGCTCCGGGTCGAAGACCCGCATCGCCCGGATCCGCTCCTCGGGCAGGGTCGGGAAGATCCGGGCGAAGTCCGCCTCGGTGCGGGCACCCACGTCGGCGAGCATTAGCTCCACCAGGTGGCGCGGTCCACCCCGGAGCCGGGTACGCCCCAGTTCCAGCTCGGCGGCGAGCATCGGCAGCACGTCCGCCCCGACCCGGCGCAGCAGCAGGTCGGCGGCGGTGTTGTCGCTGACCGACATGGCGAAGTACGCCAGGTCGCGCAGGGACACCTCGACGTCGTCGGCGCAGCCGGCCACGCCCCAGCCGCCGAGCCGGTCGCCGGCGGTCACCAGCACCCGTTCGGTCGGGTCGAGCTGCCCGGCGGCGACCTGCCGGGCGAACTCCAGCACCAGCAGGATCTTGAACACGGAGGCGATGACGGTCCGCCGGTCGGCGTCGAGGGCGACCTCCTGCTCGTGCGGCCCGTCCACCGGCACGACGTGCAGGCTGCCGGTGATCCCCGCCTGGGCGAAGAGCTGCCCGATCCGCTGCTGAACTGCCACCGCAGCACGGTAGCCGGCGCTGTCGTAGGGTCCGTGCGTGGACCTGCTCCGCCACCTGCGGCACTTCGTGGTGGTCGCCCGCGAGCTGCACTTCGGCCGAGCGGCCGAGGTGTTGGGCATGGCGCAGCCGCCGCTGAGCCAGTCGATCCAGCGGCTGGAGCGGGAGCTGGCGGTGGAGCTGTTCGACCGGTCCCGCCGGCAGGTCCGGCTCACCACCGCCGGCCAGCTACTGCTCGGTGAGGCCGACGATCTGCTGGCCGGGGAACGCCGGGTACGCCATCTGATGCGCCAGATCCGCGAGGGCGCGCTCGGCGTCTTCCGGGCCGGGGTGCCGCCGGAGACCCCGGCGGTGACGCTGCGCGCGCTGCTGGACCGGCTCGCCGCCGCCGCGCCCGGGCTCGACGTCGACCTGCACGAGCTGACCAGCGGCGAGCAGGTGCGGATGCTCGCCGAGGGGCGGCTCGACGCAGGGCTGCTGCACCACCCGGTGCGGGCGGACGGGCTACGCTTCGGTCCGCCGGTGGACGTACCGGTGGGGGTGCTGCTGCCCCGGGCGTCGCCGCTGGCCCGACCGCGTGAGGTGGCGCTGGCCGACCTGGCCGGGCTGGATCTGGTCGGTCCGCCCCGGACCACCGCGCCCGGCTGGTACGACCACGTCCTGGACGTCTGCCGCCGGCACGGATTCACGCCCCGCCGGGTACGCCCGGCCCGTAACCCCGAGTTCATCTTCGGTCTGCTGCTGGCGGGTGGGGCGGTGGCGTTGGAACCGGCGGCGTCCGCCCGGCGGGAGCCTCGGATCGCGTGGCGTCCGCTCGCCGGCGCGCCCCTGGCGAAGCGGACGTCGGCGGCCTGGCCGGACCGCTCGGCGCATCCGGCGGCTGTGATGTTCGGCCAGCTCGCCGTCGAGGTGCTGGCCGCCGAGGAGCCGCCACCGCCGGCCCCGATCGTGCCGTCGGCCCGGCCCTGGCCGGTGCTGTTCGACACCACCCGCCACTGAGAATTAACGTCGCCGCTCTCCCACCGGCCGCCCCGATCCCGTTAACATCGCCAGCCATGGATACGAAGAGCTCCACCCGCCCGCGACCCGGGCGGCTGGTCACGGCGTTCGCCCTCGCCGTCACCCTGGTGGCCTCGGTTGCGGTGGCCGCGACGTCGGCGTCCGCGGCGGCCACCCTGACCGTGGCGCAGGCACTGGCCGCACAGGACGGCCGGACCGCCACCGTCACCGGCTACGTGATCGGGCAACCCGTCGCCTCGACCACCGTCATCACCTCGAACTACACCGCCGACTACGCGATCGCCATCGCCGACGCCGCCGGCGAGACCAGCACCGGCCGGATGCTCTACGTCCAGGTCACCTCGGCGTACCGGAGCAGCTTCGGGCTGCTGACCAACCCGTCGCTGCGGGGCAGGCAGATCACCGCCACCGGGACGCTGACCGCGTACTTCAGCCACGGCGGGTTGAAGAGCCCGACCGCGATGAGCCTGGGCGGCACCGCGCCGTCGCCCACCGCCTCGCCGTCACCGACCTCGACCGGCGGCCCGTACGACTCGACCTACTACGCGAACGCGATGGGCAAGACCGGCACCGCGCTGCGCAGCTCGCTGCACTCGATCATCCGGAACCAGACGAAGCTCTCGTACTCCCAGGTCTGGGACGCACTGCGGGACACCGACCAGGACCCGGCCAACGCCAACAACGTGATCCTGCTCTACACCGGCCGCTCACAGAGCAAGACCCGCAACGGCGGCGGGGTCGACGACTGGAACCGCGAGCACGTCTGGGCCAAGTCGCACGGTGACTTCGGCACCACCACCGGGCCGGGCACCGACGTGCACCACCTGCGCCCCACGGACGCCTCGGTCAACTCGCTGCGCGGCAACAAGGACTTCGACACCGGCGGCAGCGCGGTCGCCGAGGCGCCGGGCTGCTACACCGACGCCGACTCGTTCGAGCCGCGCAACGCGGTCAAGGGCGACGTGGCCCGCATGATCATGTACATGGCGATCCGGTACGAGGGCAACGACGGCTGGCCGAACCTGGAGATGAACAACTACGTCTCCAACGGCACCGCGCCGTACCTGGGCCGGCAGTCGGTGCTGCTGCAGTGGCACGCCCAGGACCCGCCGGACGCCTTCGAGAAGCGTCGCAACCAGCGCATCTACGAGCGCTGGCAGGGCAACCGCAACCCGTTCGTCGACCACCCCGAGTGGGCGGGCGCCATCTGGGGCTGACCTGTCGCCGATCACCCGGTCGGGCCGTGAGCGTACGGCCCGGCCGGGTATTCCTGTCCGGTGGCACGCGCCCGGTGGACGCCGTCACGGTGCGAACCGGGCGTACCTGACGATGGGAGAAGAACCCGGATGGCGAACACGATTCCCGACATCGCCCTGAACGACGGCAACACCATCCCGCAGCTCGGCTTCGGGGTGTACCAGATCGAGCCGAAGGACACCGTCGAGGCGGTGGGCAAGGCCCTGGAGATCGGCTACCGGCACATCGACACCGCCGAGATGTACGGCAACGAGGCCGAGGTCGGCGAGGCGATCCGCCGCTCCGGACTGGACCGGCGCGAGGTCTTCGTGACCAGCAAGCTCAACAACGGTTTCCACCGCCCGGACGACGCCCGCAGGGCGTTCGACTCGACGCTGGCCGCGCTGAGGATGGACCACATCGACCTGTTCCTGATCCACTGGCCGCTGCCCACCCGCTACGACGGCGACTTCGTGTCCACCTGGCGGACGCTGGAGGAGTTCCGGCGCGACGGCCGGGCCCGCTCGATCGGCGTGTCCAACTTCCAGGTCGCGCACCTGGAGCGGCTGGCCGCCGAGGCCGAGGTGGTGCCCGCGGTGAACCAGATCGAGGTGCACCCGTACTTCGGCAACGCCGACGTGCGAGCGTACGGCCGGGCGCACGGGATCCCGACGGAGGCGTGGTCGCCGATCGCCCAGGGGAAGGTCCTCGACGACCCGACCCTGGTGGACATCGCCGAGGAACTGGGCCGCACGGTGGCCCAGGTGGTGCTCCGCTGGCACGTGCAGCGCGGCGACATCGTCTTCCCGAAGTCGACCACGCCGAAGCGGATCGAGGAGAACTTCCACATCTTCGTCTTCGACCTGGACGACGCGACGATGGAACGGATCACCGGGCTGGACAGGGGTGAGGCCGGGCGGCAGGGGCCGGACCCGGACACCTTCGACTACCTCCCCGCCTGAGGATCCGCGGGTGCCCGGCGGGTCTCGGACGCCCGGCCCTGCTCCTGCGCGTATCCACCACCCACCTGACTCACCCGCTCGCCGTCGCGCCGTGGTGTCAGGCGCTCAGGTCGATCCGCCAGTCGTTGGAGCGCATCAGGTGCCCGGGCGGGTACTCGAACTCGGTCTCGCCGAGCAGGGTGAAGCCGGCCTTGCGGCAGACCGCGTTCGAGGCCGGGTTGTCCACCGACGGGTACGCGTGCGCCCAGCGGTGCCGTCGGCGCGCGGCGGCCTCGGCGACGACCGCCCGGACGGCTGCGGTGGCCAGGCCGCGCCCCTGATGCTCGGGCAGGATCGCCCAGCCCATCTCGTAGACCGGCTCGTCGCGCCAGACCCGCTCCCAGTAGCCGACGCTGCCGGCCTTCGCCCCGTCGGGCAGCACGACGGTGAACATGACGCCCTGGCCGGTGCCGGCGAACCGGACGTAGCGTTCGTGCCGGGCGAGCACCTGCTCGTCGGTCTCCGGACCGCCGGTGTGGTGGCGGATCTCCGGCGCGTTGAGCCGCCGCAGCAGCGCCAGGTCGTCCTCGTCCCACGGTGTGATGCGCACCTCGGTCATCCCTGCTCCCCCGTCCGGTCGCCCGGCCTCAAGTGAAGCAACCACCGCCGACATTCCGCGTCCACGGCCACCGCCGCCGGCCCCGATCCCCACGACCGGGGACCCTGATGATCGACGGTGACGGGTTCACCACTCAGCGGGCGTCGGTGACGACGTGGGAGCAGGCGGGGCAGGCCGCCGGCCCCTGCTCGGCGTACCACCGGCAGGTCCGCCGGATTGCGCACTTGGGCAGCTCCGGTTCGGCCGGGTCGGCCACCTCCCGGTAGGACTCCACGACGCGGGCCCCGAGGCCACAGTGGTCGCCGGTCCAGAAGCCGCAGGACGAGGTGATGCAGGGGCCGGCGAGCCGGTAGCGGGCCTCGACCGGGGTGCCCGCCTCGACGGGCACGGCGAGCGCGACCTCGGCCGGGACCTGCGGGGTGACGTAGGCGACCCGGCCCGCCGGGCTGATCATGCCGAGGAAGACCGTGGCGTTGGCCGCGGAGGTGCTCGGGCACATCCGCTCCGGCGGATCCGGCCGGCGGGCCGGCTCGGTCACCGGGGCATCCAGAATCCGAGGTCGTTGATCTTCTGGCCGAGGTCCTCGGCGAACGGGCCGTCGATGACCCAGATCCCGTACCACTCGGGGCGGAGCTTGAGGTTGGCGTGGCCGAGGGCGAGCGGGGTGGCCAGCTTGGCCCCGGCGCTCGACAGGGCGGCCAGGCCGGCCTTCTGGATCTCCCCGGCGATGTGGCTCTGCTGATCCGGGGTGAGGTCGACGCCGTCGACGACGAAGCGGAACTCGTTGCGGGCCATGTCGTGTCTCCGATCACTCGTACGATTCGGTGCCCAGCCCGCGGCGCAGGCTGGCCCTGGTGAACGCGGCCCAACCGGCCCGGGAGGCGACGTCCGTCCGGTGCCCGGCCCGGCGGAGCACCCGGTTGGCGTGCTCCTGCCAGCCGGTCGGCTGCTGCCCCCACAGCTCGCGCAGCGCCGCGCCGGCGAAGGCGACCTGGGCGGACGAGCCCGTCCAGCCGCCGGCCCCGTCCACCACCCGCAGGCTCCCGTCGGGCAGTGCGCGGACCGTCGGGAAGTGGTGGTGCAGGCTGGCGAGGGTGCCCCACCAGGCGGCGTCGACCCGGCCGGCGGCGAAGCCGTCGCGCAGCTGGACGCCGTACCGGTGGCGGACGGTGTGCAGGGTGAGGGTGTCGCCGTCCGCGCCGACCGAGGCGACCACCTCGACCGGCACGCTCCACGAGCGGGGCGAGTTCGCCGACCAGAACGCCAGCCAGCCGGCGAGGCGTTCGTGGAAGTCGGTCTGGAACCGGGCCACCGCGCCGTCCACCGTGCGCAGCTGTGCGGTGGCGATCCCGTCGCGGACGACCAGCGGGGTGGTGGTGCGGGTCGGGGCCGCCGTGGCGGCGGCCGGTCGGGCGGCCACGCCGGCGACGGTGACCGCCGAGGCCGCCGCCGCGCCGGCGAGCAGCCAGCGGCGGGAGAGCGGGTGTCCGTTGTGGTCCATGCGACGGACTCTATAGACCGATATAGATCACTGATACGGCTCTGCTGTCGGGACGCCGACAGTAAACGCGGTGATCATGGGCGGCGTGAACAGGCATTCCTGTGCCTGCCGGGCACGGCATTCACGCGCCCACCGCGGTCCACCCCGCCACCAGGAACTACTGTTCGTCATATTGAAATTACCCTCGGTTGATATCAGCATGTTTCTATGACCTTCAGATGCGGAGAGCCGAGGCTCGACAGCCGTCCGTGCCGGAGACCTGTCAGGAACGCGCCCTGCTACCAGCACCGCTACCCGCGGATTCCCTCGACAGGTGTCACCTGGAAGCCGCCCTCGGGCGGCGGGCCGGAGCCGATCGGGGATCTGCTGGACATGCTCGGTGGGCCACCTTCGCGGAGAGCGGATCGGCCTTCCGAATCCGCCGCACGGCTACGAGCGAGGATCGACAACGACGCCTGGCGACGATCGGTCGAGCGAAACATCCGGGATCTGGTCGGTGACAGGGCCTACGAGCGGGGCCACCCGTGGATGCGCACCGCCAACTGCGCACGACTGGCGTACGCGGCCCGGCACCTTCTGGAAGTCGACGCCACACTACGGCGATCGACTGGCGAGACGGTGACCGAAGCCCTCTCGGCGATCTCGGTGCCCACCCTCGCCGGCCAACTCGCCGCAGCCGTGGCCGCACGCGCGCCCGTGCCGCCGTTGACACAACTCAGGGCGGCGGCACGAGCGCTACGGCTCCTCGGTGTCCTGACCTGCATGCTGCGCGGGGCGGCGGCGGCGAACTGCCTGTGTCTGATGGATCTGCTGAAGGAGGTCACCGGGGCGGAGGCGGGTGTCCTCCTCGACCAGGAGTTCCAGGGGCTGAGCCGCAGCCTCGGACGCGCCGCCTGAACCCACCGGACCGGTGGACCGGTTACGTCCCGCCCAGGTGGGTGAGCATGGTGTGGTTGGCGGCCCACCCGTCCGGGAACTTCACCGGCACGTCCAGGTGCACCGTCTCCGTCGACGGGTGCGCGTCCAGCAGTTCGCCGATGCCCGACCGGGCCACCACGACGCAGGCGTGCCGGTGCCGGGACGCCAGCACGCAGAGCCGCCCCGACTCCAGGTGGAACGTGGTCGCGTCCCGCCGCCCCGACAGCGGGTGCAGCACGATCGTCAGGTCGTACTCGCGGCCCTGGAGCCGGTTGGCGGTGTCGACGGTGACGCCCGCCCCGGCCTCGCCGAGGCGGGCGCGGATGGCGGCGACCTGGTCGCGGTGCGCGGCGCCGATGGCGATCCGGTCGGCGGTGACCGGCGAGCCGGCCGGCGCGTGCTCGCTGACCGCGACCGCACCCCGGGCCAGCACCCGCAGCGCCAGCGCCGCGCAGGCCGAGGCCGCCTCCGCGTCGGTACGCACAGTGTGCCGGGCCGGCAGCTCGTGCAGCGCCCAGCCGGTCGCCGCGGCCGTCTCCACCGCTACGTCGAGCGGATCGCCCGGCCCGGGCCCGGTGAACGCCAGCGCCCGCTCGGCCGGGCCGGTGCCGGCGCGGAAACCGGTGAACGGGTAGAACGCCTGCGCGACCACCGGGGCCGCCGACGCGGGCAGCCGCCACGACACCGGCAGCCGGTGCACCGGCAGCTGCGGGTTGTGCCGCAGCAGCACCGCGACCGCCGCCTGCATCGGATCCCAGGTCAGGCCCGTCCAGCGCCCGGTCTCGACGGTGGAGAACGGGTCGAGCTGCCCCGGGTCACCGACGAACAGCGCCCGCTCGAACCTGCCGGCCACGCGCAGCAGGGCGTCCGAGCGCATCTGGTACGCCTCGTCAACGATCGCCCACGGCCAGCAGCCCTCGGTGACCGTGGCCCACTTGGCGGCCGTACCGATGACGACCGCCGGACCGCCGAGGTCGGCGACCTTGGCGGCGACCCGGACCGACTCGTGGCCCTTCACCCGCTCGGACGGCTGGTAGTCACCGGCGGACAGCCGGCCGATACGCAGCTCTGGGGCCTTGCGGGCGAGCCGGTCGATGAGGTCGTCGACCTGCTCGTTGGTCTGCGCCACGATGATCAGCGGCTCACCGGCGGCGGCCAGCTCGACGGCGGCGCGGACGACGAGCGTGGACTTGCCGGCCCCGGGCGGGGAGTCGACGACCACGCCCCGGTGTACGCCGGAGCGCAGGTCGGCGAGGACGGCGGTGATGACCTGCTCCGCCTCGACGGCGGGCGGCACCGCCAACGTGGCGCGCATCGACCACCTCCCGCACGGCTGCCACCCCTGGCAGCGGTCCCGTCACCATACGAGCCCGGCCTGACGCGTACCGGACCGGGCGCGGTTCGATCCGGATGCGGTGCGCCGGTTCAGGCGTACGCGAGGGCGAGCCGGCGGTGCTCGACGTCGTTGGTGCGGTCGGCCAGCGCGCGCAGTTCCGAGGATGCGGTGGCGGTGTTGCGTGCGCACCAGGCGTGCATGAGGGCGGTGGCGGTTTCCGGCGGGCTCCCGGTGGCGGTGGCGACCACCACCTCCGCGGTTTCCTCCAGCAGTTGGTCGATGGTCGGCACGGTCACGCCCAGCTCACGCAGGTGCCCGGCGAGCAGACCAACACCCATGGGGGTCAGTGCGGCGGCGACGCCCCTGTCGATCACACCGAGCGTGGCCAGTTGGTCGAGTAGACGGTCGGTGTCGTTGTCGGCGAGCCGGCGCCAGCTCCGCTCCTGCTCCTCGGTGCCGGGGGTGAACCCCAGTCCGTCGCAAGCCGCCTGGTAGGCGAGCTCCCGCAGCTCGTCGAGTTCCAGAGGCTCCGGCGCGATGTACAGCGCCATGGTCACGGCGAACACCGCCTCGTCGAACCGCCACCGCAGCACCGACTCGGCCCACCCGCCGCCGCAGACCGCCTCGCCGAGCTCGAACAACCCGGTGAACGCCCGCCGGGACAGCGCCAGCGGGTCCGCCAGCACCTTCGCCGCGCTCTTGACCGGCACCAGTCGCCCCTTCACCACCCGTACGACGCGGGCTGCCCGGGCCCAGGCGACCAGCACGGTGAGCACGTACAGCTCGTCGCTGCTGCCGGTCTTGAAGACCCGGTCGCCGATCACCGGGTCGACGACGTCGCCGGTGTCGAGCAGCGCGACGAGTTCCCGCGCGTCGGCCAGCCGCAGCCGGCCGGTGCTGGTCAGCGTCCGCCCATCACCGAGCCACCGCACGAGTTCCCGCATCCGGCGTACGACAACTGACTCGGCGGCCAGCCCACGGAGCGTGTCGTCGTCGGGCACGGCCACCAACGGTAGCGGTGGGTGCCGGTCGGGATCCTCGCCGAGCAGGTGGTTGGCCATCACCTGGTTCAGCAGGTCCTTGTCGACGGCGACGCGACCGGCGTGCAGGTCGGCGATGAACCGCTCGGCGGCCACCTGGTCGGTGGGATCGATGCCCTCGTCCAGCATCCGGGTGGTCCAGAACTTCGCGAGCCCGTACCGGCTCTGGTCTGCCATCGCGTCGGCGAACGGATCGGCGAGCTTGTCCAGGGCAGCGTGCAGCAGCTGCCGGTCGGCGCAGCGCCGGTCGGCGAGGTCCTGGTCGAAGAGGAAGTCGACGAACGCGCCCACGGTCGGCGCGACGGAGACCCACTGGTTCGGCGGCAGCGTCACCTGGCGGGGGAACCAGTCGAGCAGCGCCCCTTCCAGATCTTCGGGTTGCCATCGTCCGAGCAGGCCGTCACCGTCGGACCAGCGGTGGTCGAGCAGCGCCTCGATGACGAACAGGTCGACCGGCCGGCGGTGCCGTCGGGCCCAGCGGTCGAACCGCCGGACCAGCCGCTGGCGGGCGGAGAGGAAGAGGTCGTCCGGCGCCGACGTGTAGACCATCCGCATGACGGCCGACACTACCGGCGTGGCACCTGCCGGTCGAAACGCGGCTTGAGAGCCAGGACCAGACCTTCCTTCGTACTCCCTGGGTTGGCGGTCTCCTGCCAGCGGACCTCGCAGGCTGATGCGCCACCACCGGCCGGCACCTCCCACCTTCGTCAGATGCCGTCGCCCTGTCGGGCGGCCGTCCGGGCGGACTGCCAGGTGCGCAGGGCGTTCTTGATGCGCTGGTTCTCGGCGTACGCCCGGTCCCGCTCGCGGGTGCGTTCGCGCAGCTCGTGGGTGAGGCGGTGGAGCAGGGCGTCGACGTCGGCGGGCCGGTAGCCGCGCCGGCCGAGCGGGGTGCGCGGCAGGGTGACGGTGGTGAGCCCGTCCGGGCCGAGCGGGCCGGCGAGCGCGTTGCGGCTGCGGTAGACGGCCATCACCCCTCCGGCAGGTGCGGCAGGTGGATGCGGTCGGCGGGTACTCCGGCGGCGAGCAGCCGCAGCCGGGAGCCGGCCAGCATCGCCGGCGGCCCGCAGAGCAGGACGTCCTGGTCGGGGCGCAGGTGGTCGAGGGCGACGGTGAGCGCGTCACCCCACTCGCCGGGCGCGGCGTGCGGGTCGTGGGACAGCGCGGGTACGACGGTCAGCCAGCCGTGGGCGCACTGGAGTGTGTCGAGGCTGATCGCGTCGTACAGCTCGGGGAAGGTGCGCGCGCCGACGACCAGGATGACCCGCCGGTCGCCCGCCTCGGCGGCGGCCTGCTCGACCAGGGCGCGCAGCGGGGCCAGCCCGGTGCCGCCGGCCACCAGCAGCAGGTCAGGGCCGGTCAGGTGCAGCCCGGTGTCGGCGGGCGGGCCGAGGTGGAGCAGGTCGCCGGGGCGTACCTCGTGGACGAGGCTGCCGGAGACGGTGCCGGCGGGCACGGCGCGGACGTGCAGCTCGACGGTGCCGTCGGGGCGTGGGACGTTGGCCGGGGAGTACCAGCGCCAGCGGCCCGGGTGACGCGGCAGGCTGACCGGGACGGCCTGGCCGGGTCGCCAGTGCAGCCGCCGCCAGGGGCGGACGGTGACCACGGCGATGCCGGCGCAGGGCCGGTCGTGGGTGAGGACCTCGGCGGGCCGCCAGGGCGGGTCGTCGCCGGTGCCGGTGGGCAGGGCGCAGCCGGTGAGCCGGGAGATCACGTCGGCGTGCGGGCGCAGGTCGAAGTACCCGGCGGCGTGACCGA
Source organism: Micromonospora halophytica (assembly GCF_900090245.1). GTDB lineage: Bacteria > Actinomycetota > Actinomycetes > Mycobacteriales > Micromonosporaceae > Micromonospora > Micromonospora halophytica. The sequence continues at coordinate 478,979 of NZ_FMDN01000003.1, read as the reverse complement.
GCACCGTCCGCAGTGCCGCTCGCTCGGCCGGGTCGTCGGTGTCGGCGTGCCGGCGCAGGGCGGCGACCAGCAGCCGCGCGTCGTGCTCCGCCAACTTCGGCCGCAGCGCGTCGCGAAGCTCGTCGATCACCGGCTGACCGCCTGGGTCAGCCGGGCGATCCGGTCGTCGGGCAGGTCCAGCGCCCAGAGCACACCCGTCAGGTAGTCCACGATGCGCCGGTGCTGCGCCTCGGACAGGCCCAGGCCGCGCCAGCCGTCGTGGCGGCCCGTGCCCGGCGTCCGCCCGTCCGTCGCCGGCTCATCGCCGAGGGCCGCGGCGAGGCTCGCGGTCAGGTGCGTGCCGAGCCGCTCCAGGTCCACCCCGACGAGGTACGGCGACAGCTCCGCGTCGGCGACCACCAGGCGCAGCCACCGGGCGGTGATCTGCTCCGGGCTCACCGCCGGGTGGCCTTCACCGTGTCTTTGTGCTCCACCGGTGTGGCCTGCTCCGGCAGATCAGCCTGCGCATGTGGTTCGACCAGTGCGGCCTGTTCGGGCAGGCCGGCGGCGGCCAGCGTCGCCCTCCCCCAGCGGGCCAGCCGGCACGGGAACGGGACGCGTTCACTGCGACAGAGCAGGCCCTCGGGCCACGGTTCCGGTGCGTGGGTGCGCACGGCGCGGATGGCGACGGTCAGGTCCTCGTCGGTGACCGGGGTGAGGACGGGGAAGTCGGTCATGGTCGTCCCTCGCTCGTGGATGGTGGAGGGGCACCGGGGCGGGCGGGGACGGCTACCGCGCCGTTCGGGTCGGCGCGGCAACCGGAGCCCGGCACCCGCCCCGGGCCATGCGACGACCTTCGCCGCTGGGCGGGGGCGGAGCTATGCCGTGATGATCGTGCGAGCTATGCGCGCTGCGTATGCGCGCGGTGACTCGTCCGGTACGTCGCCCGGCGGCGGGCGGTCACGTCGAGGGGCGGACCGTGGTGTGGGGCGGAGGTGGCGCGCTGCTTGCGTTCCCAAAGCCGGACGAGCGCGACGGCGAAGGCGGGTGTGCAGGACAAAGGCGTGCCAGCCGATGTCAACCGGCTCGGACGGGCCGATCGGTTCGGTGGTGACGGCAGGCACCGAGAAAGGCGAGCGCCTGGTCCAGGGATGGCAGCGCGAACATCATCGATATGCGCGCTGCGTATACCGCTCCCCCACTCAGCGGGTTGAATGGATAGGCTCGACGAGGCGACACGGACGGGAGCCACCTGCCGATGGCGAGGTTGCCGGTGACACACACGAACTGCCCCCGATGCGGCGGACGCCTGGCCCGCGACAACGACAGCGGACGCTGCGCGCCCTGCCAGGCGGCCGAGCGGGCCCGGATGAGCGCGCCGCCGGCGGTGCCGGCGTCGTTCTGGGAGCACGAGCCGGTGCGGCAGGCGTTGGCGTCACGGCACCTGGGTCGGGTCATCCGGGCGTATCGGTGCCATCCGTATCACGGGCGGTCGGCATTGCCGCAGACCGTGGTGGCCGGGTGGCTGGGAATCACGCAGGCGCAGTTGAGCCGGGTCGAGAACGGGCCGCCGGTGGTGCACCTGGACCGGTTGGCGCACTGGGCACAGGTTCTTCGTATCCCCCTGGAGCATCTGTGGTTCGCAGCCCTCGGCCACACCCACAGCGCAGTCGGCGCTATCAACATCAGCCCGATGTCCCACGCGCAAGTCTCGGAAGCAGACCAAGGCCGGCGGGCATTGCTCGCTGGTATCGCCGCCGTCGCCGCAGGCGCAGGGCTCGTAGGCGGCAGGGGTCTCGTCCAGCCCCGACGTATCGGCTCCGCAGATGTCGCTCGGCTGAACGCCGTACTGGAGCTGTACCGCTCGGTGGACTATGAATGCGGCGGCGGGCTGCTGTACGGGGAGGTGGCACGGTTCGCTGAGTCGGTCTACCGCATGCTCGATTGGTCGCACCCGGCCGGACTCACTCCACGCCTCGTCGCAGCGGTGGCGGCAGCGCGACAGTTGGCCGGCTGGACGGCGCTCGACGCGGGTAGGCACGGTGACGCGCAGCGACATTTCGCCGCCGGCGAACGGGCTGCGCTCACCGCTGGCGATGTCCTGCTTGCCGCGATGATCCGATACTCGCAGGCCAAGCAGCTTCAACACCTGCGGCACAATCGGGACGCGCTCGCTACGTTGCAGCTCGCTCAGGCGCAGCTGGGATCGCGGGCTACTCCGACGATCAAGGCCCTTCTCTGGGGTGCGGAAGCAGCCTCCATCGCGGCACTTGGCGACCACCAGGCCGCCACGACCGCCCTCGGTAAGGCGAGCGATCAATTCGAGCGCATCAGCAACGAGCGCGAGCCGGACTGGTTGGGCTTCTACGACCGTGGCGAGTTGCTTGCCCAGTACGGCCGCGTGTACCGGGACAAGGCACGGCAAGACCGCAGATACGCGCGCGAGGCGGTGCGGTGGGTACAGGACGCCATAGCCGCATTCGGCCCGGCGAACGTGCGCAGCACGGTGCTGAACGAGGTCGGGCTGTGTAGCGCACTGTTCCTGGCTGACGAGCCTGAAGAGGCACTCGCTGTAGGTGCCCGCGTGATAGAGCAGGCGCGAGCCATGAGTTCCAAGCGGGTGACCGATCGGGTCGTTAACTTGCGCCGTGATCTGGCACGGCACCTGGAACTCTCGGAGGTGGCCGAGTTCGAGCGTCGTCTCTGCATCGAAGCTGCGGCGGCCAAATGAGCGGGCGGTTCTCCAAGGAGACGATGACTGCGGCCATGCGGCAGATCGCCACCGTTCTGGGCGTTCCTTCCGACGATGCCGAACTGCTACGACTGACCAACAACGCCGTCTTCGCCCTGCCCAGATCAGGGATCGTCATCCGGATCGGGCGCACCCATCGCCTCCGCGACCGGGTGACGAAGGTGGTCCAGCTCGCGCAGTGGTTCGCCGAGATCGACGCGCCGACGATCCGCCTACCGCCAGGCGTCGAGCAGCCGATTCGGGTCGGCGAATTGGTCGCCTCGATCTGGACGTACGTTCCGCCGCTGTCACCCGCACCGGCGGTGGAGGACCTCGGCTTGGTGTTGCGCGAATTCCACGCGCTCGGCGTTCCATCCTTGCCGCTTCCCCTTTGGGACCCGATCCAGGACGCACGCCAGCGGCTGGCCGACGCCGAAGGTCTCGACGGGGAGGACCGAGACTTCCTGCTGGAGTGGTGCGACCGACTCGATCCGCAAATCTCTGCTTTCAGCAGGGGCGCAGAGCTGAAGCTCATCCACGGAGACGCCCATGTCGGCAACCTGCTCCGTCACCCTTCCGGCCGTACGGTGATGTGTGATTTCGACGCGACATGCATCGGCCCGTGGCAGGTTGACCTGGCAGCGGTTGCCGTCGGCGAGGCCCGTTTCGGGGTCTCGGGGGCCCACCGCACGCTAGCCACCGCCTACGGCTTCGACGTCACCTCGGACCCGTCATGGCCGCTCTTCTGCCAGGCTCGGGAACTTAAGATGATCGTCGCCGCTGTGCCGCTCCTCGCGACTTCGACGAAGATCGCCGCCGAGTTCGCTACCCGTCTCCGTTCCGTGCAAGAGGATGATCACGAGACGCGCTGGACAGCATTCGCCGACCTCACCACGCCGATCAGGAAATCGGGGAGAGTCTGATTCGCCCAGCAGTCAACGCTGCCGGATGGTCCGCACTCATGCGGATACGGCAATCAGAAGCCCCGCATCGCCCACAAGATCACGCGAAGATAGCCTGAGAGGGCCTTCACATCGCCCTGCTGCGCTGTCAATAAGCTTCGAATTCGCTATCGGACGGCAAGCACCTGCCAACACTGCGGCGTCTCCGCAGTGTTGGGGCAGGTCGCAGGGGACGAGGCCCGCCCAGGCCCACCGGCATCGGATGACGAGCGGGCAGGTCCAGGATTGACTTCGAATATCTGTCGTAGACCCGACAGATAGCAATTCAGCCGGCGGCAGGGATACGCCTCGGTCCACAGGCCAGCTACCTTGCCGAGGTGAGGGATCTTGAGCTGGGCATCTACGAGCATGTCATCACCCGCGATCTGGCCGACCGCCTCCAGGGTGTGGACCCGACTCTGGTTCAGCATGCCAACCTCGACCCCGTCGACGCCCCCGGCACCCTTGCTCGTTACATCGCTGGACTGGCTCACCGCGCCATGCACGCCGTCCCCAGCGGGGAGGACAAGCTTGCCCGCCAGGTCGCGATAGCCAACCGACTCGCCGCCGCCATCGCAGACCTCAACCCAAGCGCGGCCAGCCACGACGACCAGGTGGCCGACGCCAAGCACCTCCTGCACGCCATCGCTGCCCCACCGACCCCACCGGCGCAGCCCACCTTTCCGGCACGCCCCACCACCCCGCTCTCCACAGGCGCTCTCCTGGTCAACGGCAAGCATCAACCGCGGATCGGCCACGAAGTCACGCACGAGATGGCGTCCGCCGAGAGCGTCGACCTCCTCTGCGCCTTCATCAAATGGCACGGCCTGCGCATCGTCGAGCCCGCCATCCGCGACCTGATCGCCCGAGGCGGCAAGCTCCGCGTCATCACCACGACCTACCTGGGCGCCACTGACCAGCGCGCCCTCGACCGGCTCGCCGAGTTGGGTGCTGACATCAAGGTCTCCTACGAGACCAGGACCACCCGCCTACACGCCAAGGCATGGCTGTTCCGCCGCAACAACGGCATGACCACGGCGTACGTCGGCTCCAGCAACCTGTCGAAGAGCGCCCTGGTCGACGGGGTGGAGTGGAACGTCCGGATCTCGAACGTCGAGCAGCCGCACGTCATCGACACCTTCACCGCCACCTTTGAGGACTATTGGAACGACCCGGCGTTCGAGGACTACGACCCGGCCACGAACGCCGACCGACTGAGGCAGGCACTCAGCGGAGAGCGCACCACCGACGCGCCGATGCAGATCGCGAATCTGGATGTGCGGGCGTACCCGTATCAGGCGGAGATCCTCGCCGACCTGGAGGCGGAGCGGCAGGTGCACGGCCGGCACCGCAACCTGGTGGTGATGGCGACCGGCACCGGCAAGACGGTGGTGGCAGCGCTGGACTACCGGCGGCTGCACCGCAGCGGAAGCGTCGACTCGCTGCTCTTCGTCGCCCATCAGGAGCAGATCCTCAAGCAGAGCCTATCGACGTTCCGCCAGGTGATGGGGGACGGCAGCTTCGGCGAGATGCTGGTCAGCGGCAAGGAGCCGACCCACTGGCGGCACGTCTTCGCCTCCATCCAGTCGCTGCACCGGCGGGAGATCAACCCCGAGGCGTACGACATGGTGATCGTCGACGAGTTCCACCACGCGGAAGCGCCGACGTACGCCCGGTTGTTGGAGCGGCTGCGACCCCGCGTGCTGCTGGGGCTGACGGCGACACCCGACCGGGCGGACGGCGGCGACGTGCGGCGGTGGTTCGACGGCCGCGCCGCAGTGGAGTTGCACCTGTGGGACGCCCTGGAACGGCAGTTGCTGGCACCGTTCCAGTACTTCGGGATGCACGACGACGTGGACCTGTCGCAACTACGGTGGAAGCGCGGCCAGGGGTACGACCCCGCAGAGCTGGACGGCCTCTACACCGGCAACAGCGCGCGAGCACGGATGGTGCTCAAGGCGGTCCAGGACACGGTCGACGTGGGTCGGATGCGGGCGCTCGGGTTCTGCGTGAGCATCGGGCACGCCGAGTTCATGGCGGACTGGTTCCGCCGGCACGGCGTACCGTCGGCGGCGGTGACGTCGCGGGCGGACCGCGCGGCGCGGGACGGCCTGCTGCGGGACTTCAAGGCCGACAAGCTGCGGGTGCTCTTCACGGTGGACCTGTTCAACGAGGGTGTCGACCTGCCGATGGTCGACACGATCCTGATGCTGCGGCCCACCGAGAGCGCAACGATCTTCCTTCAGCAGCTCGGCCGTGGCCTGCGCCTGGACGACGACAAACCCTGTCTGACCGTGCTCGACTTCATCGGCGGCCAGCACGCCAACTTCCGCTTCGACCTACGGTGGCGGGCGTTGACCGGGGTGACCCGACGGGCGATCAGGGACACCGTCGAGCAGGACTTCCCGATGCTGCCGAGCGGCTGTCACGTCCAGCTCGACCGGGTCGCCAAGGAGATCGTGCTCGACAACCTGCGTGCGGCGATGCCGACGTCCCGCAAGGGCCTGGTCGCGGAGCTGCGGCAGCTCGGGGACGTGAGCCTGGCCGGCTTCCTGCGGGAGACCGGGCTGGACGTCGAGGACGTGTACCGGTCGGCGGCGCTCGGCGGCTGGACCGGGCTGCGCCGGCTCGCCGGCATCGAGACCTCGCTGCCTGGGCCGGATGACCGCGAGCTGGGGCGTGCCATCGGGCGGATGCTGCACCTCGACGACATCGACCGGCTGGACCTGTTGGCCCGGGTCGCGGCGGGTGAGCAGCCGCCGCGCGGGCGGCTGTGGGACATGCTGCACTTCGACCTGTGGGGGCCGAACGCGGCGTTGACCTCGCGGGACGAACGGCTGGCGCGGCTGTGGAAGGAGACGGCCCGCTGCGTCGAGCTGCGGCAGGTCGCCGAGGTGCTGCGGGACCGGATCCACCGGGTGACGCAGCCGTTGGGGGCGTTGCGGGTGCACGCCCGGTACAGCCGCAACGAGGCGTGCGCGGCGTTCGGGATGGCCAACCCCGGATCGCTACGGGAGGGAGTGAAGTGGCTGCCGGATGCCCAGGCGGACCTCTTCTTCGTCACCCTGGTCAAGTCCGAACAGCACTACTCCCCCACCACCATGTACGCCGACCGCGCCATTACCGAGCGGCTGTTCCAGTGGGAGTCGCAGAGCACGACCTCGGCGGCGTCGGCGACCGGGCAGCGGTACATCCACCACGCCTCGCATGGGTCGACGGTGCATCTGTTCGTGCGGGAGACGCGGATCCCGGACCGGGACCTGGGCGCACCGGCCTACCTGTATGCGGGGCGGATGTCGTATCAGAGCCACTCGGGCGAGCGGCCCATGCGGATCGTCTGGGAGCTGGCGACGCCGCTGCCTGCCGACATGTACGCCGCTGCTCGGGCGATCGCGGCCTGATCCGTAGCCGGGAGTGGCAGCCAGCAGACACTGGCCGCCACTCCGCGCAGCGACTCGTACCGCTACTCAGGACGTGTGCGTGGAGGCCTCCACGACCCGTCGGCTGGCGGTCGCCAGTTCCTCGTCGGTGAACAGCGACCGGAACCGGGGCTGGATCACCAGCGCCTCAACGGTCAGGTCGACCCGCCCCCGCTCCCACAGCGCCGTGAACCCGTCCGAGACGACCGGATGGTGCAGCAACTGCCGGGCCGTCGCCAGGCCGCCCTTCTCGGTGACCATGCGCAGGAACAGCGTCGCCTGATAGTGGGCCTCATCGCGGGCCCGCTCATAGACGCGGACCATCGCATGGTGGAAGGCCGCTTCCAGCGCCCGCCGGTCCGTCGTGTGGCCATCCGCCGGCTCCGGCTCGGTGTCCCTCCCTGAGTACGCACGCCGCATAGCCCGGTCCAGCGTCTCCTCCAGCGCCGCGCGGTCGAGCGCTTCACGCGGCCCTGATGCCGCTGGTGCCGGCACCGGTGCGCTGGGGGCGGCCTCGCCACCGCCGGAGAGCCGCAACAGCCGTGTGACGCTGCGGAACCGGGTGGCCGCCGGGCTACCTGTCGGGAAGAACTGGACCAAGCCGGTGTGCCGCCCCCGGCTGTCGTCCACCGGCACGTCCCGCTTCATGGAGGCGGCACTGATGACGGCTTTCGCCTCGTGTGGCCGTACCCAGCAGACCAGTCGTGCGCCTGACGGGTGCGCCCGTTCGACGCGGACGTTCGCCCGGTACTTGCGGGCCTCGGGTGACGCGCTGTCGTAGTAGCGGGCCCAGCCGAGCACCTTGCCCTCGTGCCGGATCGGCACGTCCCGACAGTGCCGGTAGCTGTCCATCGCGGCCACCGCCTCGTAGGGCCGCAGCCAGGCGACGTTGCGGTAGCCGACCGGCACGGGCACGGTGCCGTCGTCGCCCGCCGCTGGCTCATCCCCAGACCGAGCACTCGGCACCGGCGCGGCATTCTCCTTGGGTACAGCCACCGCAGGTTGCGGCGCTACGGCCGGACGCTTCGGTGGGGCCGGCGGGGCGGACCTGGCCGGAGGAATGGGGGCAGGCGTCGTGGTGGACGGCGGAGCCGGTGGCGACGGCGGCGCGTCGGGCACCGGCGCCGGCTCTTCCGTGGACTCCAGCGATGGATTCGGCGCTACCCGCGCGGGCTCAACGACCGTGCCGTCGACGACTGGAGCCGGCGAGGAGTCGACGCTGATGCCCAACTCGTCGATGCGCTGCCACAGCGGTTCCAGCGCCGCCTGCGGGTCCCGGCTGAACACACTCCCCCGGATCCGGACGAAGACGCAGTTGCCGACCCGTTCCAGCACCGCCTGCCGGCGCATGTCGCTCTCCCACTGCTCCGGCCCGTGGTAGGCGTCGCCGTCGCATTCGATGGCGAGTCGCCGGCCGTCCGGGGCAGGCAGCACGAAGTCGATCCGGTACCCGCCGATGCGGAACTGCGGCAGCGGCCGGTACCCGCGGCGCAGGATGCGGCGCAGCACCTCGCGTTCGAAGTCGCTGTCGCAGCGCTTCTCCAGGTCGTCGTACGCCTCCTCGGCGGCGTTGACGTTCTGGCAGTAGGTGAGCAGCAGCCCCCGGGCGTCGTCGTCGCGCAGGTCGGCGGGCTGCACGGAGTGGAAGACCCAGAGCTGGTCGCGGGCGCGGGAGGCGGCGACGTTGACCCGCCGGTGATGGTCACGCTTGGTGAACGCGGAGACGACACCGTTGTGCGGTGACACGACCGTCGACACGAGGACGATGTCCCGTTCGTCGCCCTGGAAGGTGTACGAGTCGCCGACGCGCAGCCGGCGTCGTTCCATCTCCTCCTCGCCCACCACCTCGCGCAGGCGGGCCAGCAGGTAGAGGGCCTGCCCGCTGGTGCTGAGCAGGCTCACCACGCCGATCGTCCGTCCCTCGTACGCGGGGTCGGCGACGATCGCGGCGACCCGCGCGACGAGCGCCTCCGCCTCGGCGACGTTGACGTTGCCGTAGGCGGTCAGGTCCTGGCGGATGCCGTCGGGGACATGCACGGCGATCACCGGGTCACCGATGCCCGCGGGCCGGTCGGTGCGCAGCGGTTCGATCTCCCCGCCGTAGTAGGTGTCGCTGGAGAAGCCGATGATCGCCGGTACGGACCGGAAGTGCTCGGTGAGCAGGATCCGTTCGGGCGAGCGGCGGACGGCGTGGTCGTAGAGGCTGCTCTCCGGGTCGAAGTGCTCGGCCGACGGCACGTCCACCAGGTGTGAGTTGATCAGGGCGGTGACCGTGCCGACGAAGGAGAGCTGCGGGCCGATCTGCTGGTCGTCGCCGACGACCACGGCCCGCTCGGCGAGGCTGAGGATGGGCAGCGAGAACATGTCCGCCTGGGACGCCTCGTCGACGATGACCACGTCGAAGTGGGCGCCGCCGGCGAACTGCTCGATGGCCCGGTCGACGGACATGACCCAGACGGGCACGGCGTCGACGGCGGCGGTCATCGCCCGCTGGGCGTGGGCCTGCCACTGAGCGGCGTTCTTGCCCGTACCCTTTCCGATCTTGCGGAGCGCGGTGGTCCAGTCGGCGAGGGCGGCCCGACGCCGGTCGTCGAGCGCCAGCGACACCTCCAGCCAGGAGGAGGCGACGACGAGTTCCTGCGTCAGCTGTCGGATCCGCTCCCGCGTCCGGTCGATCCGGCGGCCCAGGGCGACCGGGTCGACGCTGCCGACCACGGTGTCGAACCAGGTCTGTGCCTGACGCCACTGCCAACGGTGCAGGCAGTCGGCGCCGGTGCCGGCGAGGGCCGCTGCCGTGCCGTCCTCGATCTGGCCGGTCCAGCCGGGAGCGGCGGGGCGGAGCAGGTCGGTGAGCTGGGCGAGGCGCTGCGCGTCGGGGCGCAGGGCGGCGAGCCGGCGTACCTCGTCCAGGGTGCCGTCCCAGCTGGCGAGGTCCGCGTGCTGGCGGCTCTGGTCCAGCAGCCGCCACAGCTCACTGGCGTTGGTCGTGGACATGCCGGCCTGCAGCACCGCGTCGAGGTGGCGTTCGTCGGCCACGAGCCGGTCGTGCGTGAACACCGTCGCGCACCGGTCGACCAGCTCAAGGAGTGCCGTCAGTCGTCGTACGTCGACGGTCTGCTCCGCCCGGGGCACCAACCGGCGGACGGTGGCGAGCAGAGTGGGCCAGCGGCGGCGGTCCCAGTCCAGCGTGGTCGTCGCGTCGGCGAGCAGCCGGCCTGCCCAGAGTTCCGGCTGGTCGCCGAGCTCCTGCGTGAGGTTGAGCAGTTGCCGCCACTCGGTCCACCGGGTGGTCAGCTCCTGTCGTAGCCGGAGGCGGTTGACGTACGCGACCACGATGTCGACGTCGTCGGTGGTGCGCAGGATCTCGCCGTCGATGCGGCAGTCGGCGGCGAGCTTGGCGAGGGTGCCCTGGAAGAGACGGTTGACGCCCTTGCCGGCGGCGAACCGTTGCCGCAGTTCCCCGAGCTGGGCCAGGAGCCGGCGCGGTTCGGCCAGGTGTGCCTCGGGGACGGTCACCTGGTGGCCGGCGACGATCCGGGCCGTCGCGGTCAGGTCGGTGAGCACCCGCTGGCAGGCGCCGACGTGGTCCTCCCACATGGCCCGCCAGTTCGGGTCGGCTTGCAGGAGGGCGGCGAGCCGGTCCGTCCAGGCGCCCTCGCGGGCGGTGAGCACGGTGAGCGATTCCCGCAGGTGCCCGGCGAGTTCGCCGAGGGCGGGCTGGCCGAACGCCCGTACCTCCGGCAGGACCACGCCCGCAGCGGCGAGGCGTTCCAGCTCGCCGCGGGCGGCGGCGAGTTCCCGCCGCTCGGCGAGGATGGCCGAGGCGGCCGGCAGGTCGGCCACCGTGGGCAGGTGCCGCAGCGCCTGGGCCCGGTCCTGTCGGACGGTACGCCGGGCGATGTCGAGCAGTTCGGTGAACTCCTCGACGGTCAGCGGGGCGTCGAGGTCCGGCGCGATCTCGTCGGGGATGTCGCCGTACCGGTCGGCCCGGTCCCGCAGCCAGCTACCGACGTCGCTCGGCGACAGCCGGATGCCGTCGATCTCGTACTGTGCGGACTCGTTCTCCGCCATCGTGCGCAGTGCGCCGAGCGCCTGGCCGAGGTCGCGTTCGGCCTCTTCGAGTTGGCGGCGCAGCCGGTCCACCCGCTGCTGCTCGCCCCGCCGGTCGAGGGTGGCACCGCGGTCGGAGAGTTCCCGGGCGGCGAGCTGAAGCTGTACGAGCTGGTCGGTGGAGCGGCCGAGAACCGCCAGGCAGAGGGACTGGATCTCCTGTGGCAGCCCGTCGCGCAGGACGCGCAGCGGGTCTTCCTTCTGGGCGACGACCAGCACCCGCTTGCCGTGTGCCATCAGGTGGCAGATGAGGTTCCGGATGGTGTGGGTCTTGCCGGTGCCGGGCGGGCCCTGCACCGCCACGTTGCGGTGCTGCGCCAGTCGTCGGGCGATGGACTCCTGCGCCTCGTTGGTCGGCAGCGGCATGAGCAGCCGCTCCCCCAGCGGTTTCCACTGGGCCGGTTGGTCCTGCGGCATCTCCAGCCGGCTCGGCTCGTGGGCCAGGATGGCGGCCAGTGCCCCGATGCTGGCGGTGTCGCCCTTCAACAGCCGGGCACGCAGCTCTTCGAGGAAGCGCCGCAGCATCCGCTGGCGGGGCCGGACGAACAGCACGCCGGTGTCGTGGACGTACGCCCCGGTGGGCGCGATCGCATCGGCGTCCCGGAGCACCGGGTCGTGTCCCAGCCGGCGCAGCGCCCGCTCGAAGAACTCGCGGCGGGTGAGGTCGTCCCAGACGTCGAGGTCGAGCTGGCCGCCCGAGCCGGCCAGTGCCAGCAGTTGGCTGAGGTAACGCTCGTCGAGGCCGGTCAGCGGGTCGGTCTGCAGGCGGGCGGCACCCTGCGGCACCACCCGCACCAGCGACCGGTCGGCGTCGAACTCGATGGCGACCGGGGTCACCACCAGCGGGTACTGCACCCGGTGCCCGGCAACGTCGGTCCGGATGACGCCGTGTCCCCAGACGAGTTCGTGGGTGGCGGCGTTCATGTCGACGCGGTGCTTCAGGTCGAACAGGCTGCGGTGCAGCTGCCGCACCTGCTCGGTACGTCGGGCCTGCTCGGTCCACGGCCGCCACTCCCGCTCCCGCCACTGCTCGAAGCGTGCCCGGAGCCGGTCGACCACCTCGTCGTCACCGCTGAGCCGCGGCTCGCTCGCGTACGAAACGTCGCCGTCGAGGTACGGGGCGAACTCGGCAGGCGGCCGGAGCGGCCGGGGCGCAGCGGGTAGGCCCACGCTCAGCCAGCTGGCCCCGTCCCGCGAGACGCCCACCTCGCAGTCAGCATGGGTGGGCAGGTCCTGCTGCCAGAACGCGTCCGCCGACGGCACCGTCCGGGCCGGCTTCTCCATCTGGGCGCGCACGGCCATCAGGTACTCGACCAGTGAGGTGGCCCGGTCGAGGATCAGGGAGGGCGATTCGACGGAGGACGCAGAGCGGGAGAGCATGCAACACCTTTGGGTGGCTGGGAGGGTGCAGGTCGAGGGAGCGGAACGCCGAGACGATCCTCAGTCGTTCAGGCCCGACCCGACGCCAGGCAGGGCGACGGGCCTCGGCGCACGGCCCACCTGCGGACGACGGCCCGAGGATCCCCGCCTGTTCGCGGCTCAGCTCGTCCAACCACCCGCACATGCCTTGACCTGGCATACATCCGGCCCACCTCCCCACTGGCGGTCCCCGCACCCTACCCGCGCCGGTCCTGCCGACGGGACCCCTGAGTCGGCATTACTTCACGACGCCGGACAGCGCTTGCCGCTCCACTACGGCAGGAACCTCCGCCATGAGTCGGATGTTCGTTCGCACGGCAGGGCCAACGACAAGGATCCGGGTCGCACGGGGGCGGCTCTACGGCGGGCCGCTGAGGCACCAGCAGCAGATTGGAGGCACCGATGCGGATCGTACGGAGTTGGACGCAGTTGCCGCCGGCCGACATGCATGCCGCTGCCCGGGTCATCGCAGCCTGATCCCTGAGTGCGGCGAGCCAGGGCTGCGGGCCGCCTTTCACGGTGGAAGAATCGCCAAGTCAGTCCCGGACGATCACGCAGGGGTGGCTCGTGAGCTTCGATTTCCTCATGACGGACCACCCCGCCTGGAGATCGGACGGGCTCCGTCAGTCGCGGGTCCTGAGTTTCACGACCGGCACCGTCGGCCTGATCACCGTGCAGGGAACGAAGGTGTCGACGGTGTGCGTACGTGGCGAGCAGCCGCTGCCTCACTTGGACGTCTTCTCAGCACCGGGGACGCCTCATCGGCAGGCCACCGCGATCCACGCACCGCTGGCGGCGATCGGCACGGTCGCGCGACTTCGCAACCCCGGCCTGTGGGAGGCGCTCGCGACGGCCATCATCCGGCAGGTGATCCGCGCCGGGCAGGCCCGGAAGCTGTATCGGGACTTCTGTCGCCGCTTCGGAGAGGTGATCGCACCATCCGATGAGACGGACTTTCACACTTTCCCCTCCGCCGAACGTGTGTTAACCCTGAGCGATGATGACTTCACCGAGTGTGGCATGGCCTTCAAGCGCAGGCCACTCCGGAACGCCGCCACCGCATTCCTCGCCCATGGCGGGTCCTGGCTGGAGCTGTCACCGTCGGTCCTGGTCAAAGAGCTCCAGAACGTCTCCGGCATCGGACCGTGGAGCGCGGGCGCAGCTGTCGCCGACTGGAGCAACGACTGGACGCTCTACCCCTACGCCGACCTGGCGGTCCGCACCTGGGCCCGCCATGCGAGTCCACACCAACCGTGGCCTGCGGACGAGCCGGCGTTCGCCCGCGAATGGCGGCGGATGACAGGTGACCATCTCGCCACCTACACCCTCCTCACCCTCGCGTACGGAAACCAACACGCCGGAGCACTCTGACAATTGCATCGTCGGTGCCCCCGCTGGCGCGCCGATCGACCTATTGCTGGTCAATGCACCGCTACGGGACTACGCCCGGCGCCCCAGGATCAACGACTTCACCCTGCCAGTGCTGGGGATGGGCTATCTCGCCACCTACGCCGCGGCACAGGGTTTCACCGTCGGTGTCCTCGACGGTGAGAGTCGCGGTCTGGGCATCGACCGGATTCAGGAGATCATCAACCAGGCGGCGCCCCGCTGGGTGGGTTTCAATCTCCTGGCACCGACCTACGCACTGAGTGCTCGCATCGCCGCCGGGATCGACACCGGCATCCAAGTGATGGTCGGTGGGCACCAGGCCAAGGCGATGCCGGAAGCGGTCATCGCGGACCCTCGATTCGCCCGGCTCGAGGCGCTGGTCATCGGCGAAGGCGAGACTCGGGTGGCCGAGTTGCTCGAAGACCGCCACCGTCGGGTGCGACTGCCGGGGGTCATGTGGCGAGATCCGATTCTGCAGTCGCCTGTCACCGGCGGCGTGCCGGGAATGGCCTGGCACCTGGCTCCCGACATCAACGCCCTGCCCTTCGTCGACCGCCGCTTCTTCGCCGCCGACCCGTACCAGCCTGACGGTGGGCCGCTCGAGGCGGCCATGGTGGGCGCACGCGGCTGCCCGTACGACTGTTCGTTCTGCGGCGCTGCGGTCAGCGCCAATCCCGATGTCACCATTCGCACCCGTGAGCCCTCCAACATCATCGCCGAGATGGACGAGGTCCATGCACGCTACGGTGTGACAGCCTTCCGATTCGTCGACGACCTGTTCCTGGGGCACGAACGGTTCATCCGACGATGCATGGCCGCGTTCACCGAAGCGGACATCGGCGGAAGGTACGTCTGGGACGCCACTGGACGCATCAACATCCTCACCCGAAGCGAAGACGCCCTCTTGGAACTGCTCGCCGCGAACGGCTGTCGAGAGGTGGCAATTGGCGTCGAGTCCGGTAGCGAGCGCATCCTCCGCCATATCGGCAAGCGGATCAGACCGGAGTGGACCCGGAACGTGGTGGACCGACTCACCCGGCTCGGTATCGACGTCAAGGGCTACTTCATCCTCGGTCTACCCACGGAAACGCACGACGATCTGGAGGCGACCGTCCGGCACATCCACGAGTTGTGGGATCTCACGGAAAACAGCTCCGGCCGGTTCCGGGCAAGCGTGTTCGAGTTCCGGCCGTACCCCGGCACGCCCGAATGGCAGCGGCTGCTCGCAACAGGCCGGTACGACTCCGCTCAGCTCCTTGACTACACGGCAGTGGACCTGACGAGTGACGGACTGGATGAGGCGATGCGCGACCGCGACGAATTCAACTTCTCCGTGAACCTGCAGTTCGGCGAGGTCGAGCTGTCCCACGTACGCCGCCGGCTGGTGGAACTGGCACGCGCTCAGCACCAGCGGCTGGTGAACCGGTGAGCGGTAGGTTCCTCGTCCTCGACGGCCCGAGTGGCGTAGGCAAGACGACAGTCACCGCGCTCCTTGCCGACCTGCTGGCCGAAGACGGGTGGGACGTTCACCGCACCAAGGAACCGACGCACACCCAGCTCGGCGAGACAGCGCGGTACGGCACCGACGACTATCACGGGTTGACTCTCGCCTGTCTCGTCACCGCCGACCGCTACCAGCACCTGGAGACCGAGATCCGGCCCGCGCTCGCCGCCGCGAAACTGGTCATCTGCGACCGCTATCTGGCGACATCGCTGGTGTTGCAACGGCTCGACGGGGTGGACGGCGAGTTCATCTGGGCCCTCAACCAGTACGTCGACCGCCCGGACCTGACCATCATTCTCACCGGCGACCCCACCCGCTCCCGAGCCAGGGCCGCGGCCCGGGGCATCCACAGCCGATTCCATCGCGGCGGTCCGGGGGCTGGCCAGCAGGAACGCGAGCGCTATGCGGAGGTGGCGGTGGAGCTGGCAGAGGCGGGGTTCCCCGTCCATCTGCACGATATCGGCGAGCAGACGCCGAATGAGGTCGCCGCCGAACTGCTCATCCAGGTGAAGCTGGTGCTCGGCACGGCCTGCGGTCAGCAGCCAACCGGTGAGGCCGCGTGCACCAACGCGTCGTAGGTCTCGGTGATGCGCACCAGTTCGGCGCCGAGGGAGCGGGCGAAGCCGTCCAGATCCTCTTGGACCTCGATCGCCGGCCGATCATCATCGGCCATGACTTCGATCTCGAAGAACACGCCGAGCCCCTCCACCTCATCGAGACAGAGCGACATCTCGTCGAGCCGGGTGGTACGCCGGGTCTTCACGATTCGAGTGGTCGGATAGAAACCCATGGCAAGGATCGCCGCGTGCATCGGGTCTCGGGCGAGGACCTCGGTTTCGTGCTCCGCGCAGGCAAGCTCGTTCTCGAGCGGCTTCTTGACGCAGAACGTGTGCCGACCGTTCTCCGTACGCAGCCGGGCGAACGCGGCCCCTACCTTACTCTGCCCGTAGGTCCAGTCACTGGCGGCGTATGCCTGGTCATCCTGGCGAACCGGTTCCGAAAGAACGGCTCCACGCTGAGCCAGGGCTCGAACCAGCGCCGCCGAGTCGATCACCCGGTACTTGACCTCAATTTCCCGTACTGCGGCAGCCATCGCATCCCCATGAGCAAACTGGTCGGTCACCGGTCACTCAATCACAGGGACTGCCCGGGACACCGACGACACCCGCAACGGGCGCGAACGGTGGAAGGGACGTGCAGGCTGAGCAAGCCGTACCGCTCTACCGCCTAACGCCGGCGGCCGGCCGAGGCGCACCTCTGCCCGCCGACAGCGTGACAAGGTCCCGGGGGATGTCCGGGGCGCAGTAGCAGAGCGCGCTGGCCGCCGGCACGCGGCGGACCGCCAGCGGCCGGTGGGCCGCCACCGTCAGCCAAGCCAGCGCCACGGTGACCACGCCGAACCCGACCGCCAGCACCGGCGACGCATCCGGGTCGCCGTCGGCCAACATCACCACCGCCATCGACGTCACCGACACCGCCAGGCAGGTCAGCCAGGTCAGCAGCGGGTACGCCACCCGCTGCGCCCAGCCGGCCCGCCGCAGCACGCCGACGCCGACGGCCACGGCGGCCGGGACGACGATGCCGAGGTCCATCAGTTTGACCATCCAGAACGGGGTGGGGCTGGAGGCGTACTCGGTCATGGCGGTCGGGTCCGACCAGGCGGTCAGCATGGTCGGCAGGTGCAGCCCGAAGGTCAGAAACCCGGCCGCCACGAGCAGGGTCGTCCCGGTGGCCCGCCGCAGCCGCGCCGACGGCGCGGGCAGGGACGACGGCAGCGCCCGCCAGGCCAGCACGAGTACCGCCTCGGCGAGCAGGAACACGGCGAGCAGCAGCGGGAAGAACCGTTCCACGGTGCCGGGCAGCCGCAGGTACTCCTGACCGATGATCACCTGGGCATACGTGTAGACGGCGTACCCGGCGACGCCGGTGGCCAGCGGCGGCGCGACCGGGTGCCGGCGGTACGCGAGCACGGCGGCGGCCACGGCCAGCGGCGCCATCACGAACAGCACGAGGAGTTGGTGCAGGGTGGTCGGTGAGGTGCGGTAGCGCATCAGGTCGAACCCGAGCGGGCCGAGCAGCGAGGCCGTCGCCATGGCCGCTGCGAGGGCGGTGAGCGCGACGCCGAGCGGCCGGTACCGGTCGACGGCCCGTGCTGCCGGGTGGGTGGTGAGCTGCGTGGCCATGATGCCTCCCGACCCTGCCGCCGGCGGGCGTGGCGCCGGTCCCTGTCTCCCTCCAGCCTGCGCGGCGTCACGGGGATGCGGCAGGGGGCGAGGTCACCGGCGGGCGGGACCTTCGGTCCTGGTCGTGCGGCGACGTCGGCCTGTCGTCGGCGACGCGCGGCGACGACAGGCAGTGCCGGTCGGCCAGGCACGCCTTGAGCAGCACACGGAAAGGTCGTAGGCCGGTCCTAGCCTTGCCGGGCCACGACACATGAAGGAGACACGACGTGCTCGACCACCTGGGCATCCAGTCCCGCGACATCCCCGCCAGCAGCGCCTTCTACGACACCGTCCTCGCCCCGCTGGGCGCGCGCCGGATGATGGAATTCGGCGACGTGATCGGCTACGGCGTCGAGCACCCCGACTTCTGGATCAGCCCCGCGACCTCCCCCGGGAACGGGTACGAGACGCACGTCGCGTTCACCGCCCCGAGCCGGGCGGCCGTGCAGGCGTTCCACGACGCGGCGGTCGGGGCCGGCGCGGAGGTGCTGCACGCGCCCAGGGTCTGGCCGGAGTACCACCCGACCTACTTCGGCGCGTTCGTCCGCGACCCGGACGGCAACAACGTCGAGGCGGTCTGCCACGCCCCGGAGTGACGGTGTCCGAGGAGGATCAGGCAGCATCGACGTTCGGCTGCGAAGCGCACGGCGAGCTCGCGTACGTAGAGCGCCGTCAGCCGATCTCGGAGGCTGCTCTCGCCAGGTATTGCGGCACGTCGTCGGCGTGGTAGATGCGTTCGCTCGGCTCGATGCCGGCGAGGAACATCGCGTACACGGCCGCCATCCGCAGCGCCGCCACCGGCCGCAGCAACTCCACCGCCCGTTCCGGGTCGCACCCGGGCACGCTGTCCCGCCACCGCGCGCACCACCCCGCCAGCAGCGGGGCGGCCGAGGACGCGGGCAGCCCTTCGGTCAGCCGGAGGATGTCGAACGCCGGGTGCCCGACGAACGCGTCCCCCCAGTCGATGATCACTCGCCGCGCGCCGTCGCCCCGGACGTTGCCGGGGTGCAGGTCGCCATGGACGAGGGTGTCCGGCAGCGCGCACCGCGCCACCTGCGCGAGCCGGTCCTCCAGAGCGTCGAGCGGATCGGTGGCGGGCAGCGCCGACGGCGGGATCGTCGCGCGGATCCACCGGGCGAGCGCCGGCCCACGCATGTCCGGCACGCCGTCCGCGACCAGGTCGTCGACGAGTCCGAGCGCGCGTACCTGGAGGTCGTGCTGGTCGGTGGCGATGGCGGCGCGTTCGGTGGTGTCGGCGTCGTAGCGGTCCTCCCCCGGCACGTGGTCGAGCAGCATCCGCCCGTCGCCGTCGGCGGCCAGCAGGACCGGTACCCGCCCGGGCGTGACCGTGCCGAGCCGGCGCAGCACCGCCGCTTCGTGCCGGAAGAAGCCGGGCACCTGCTTGAGCCAGGCCGTTCCGTGCGGTGAGTCGAGTCGCCAGATCGCCGACAGGTTCCAGGTTCGCCGCTGCGTCACCTCGCCGGCGGGCCGGCCGAGGCGGTCCAGGACGGCCCGCGCCCAGGCGACGCTGGCGGCCGGGCCACCGGGCTCGGCGTACGGGGCGCGCAGCGGGTGCGGGGCGAGGTCCACCGGCGTCGGGCGCAGCGGCACGGCGGGCGGCTCGGCGACCTCGGCCAGGTAGCGGACCCGGCCGCCGACGCCCGGTCGGTCACCGTGTCCGTCCAGCAGGCGCAGCACGCTCACCTCGACGGGCGCGCCCCGCACCACCGGGTCGACCTCCTGCCACCAGGGCGACTCCACCTCGTACTCGGGCAGCGCCCCGAGGGGGCGGCCGGTGGCATCGACCAGGACGAGGGTCACGGTGCGGGTCACGCCCGCCGACGGTAGTGCCACCGGCGTGGGCCGGCCAGTGGTTATCGGACCGGGTCGTGGGTGCCGCGCGGCATGTGCGGCTTGCAGCGGCGCAGCCGGTCCGCGGCCATCCGCCCGCCGACGGCAAGGCCGTACCTCTCGACGGCGGTGAGGCCGTACGCGCTGCACGTCGGGGTGTAGCGGCACTGGCCGGGCCAGCGGTGCGACAGCCAGCGCCGGTAGCCGAGGATGGCGGCGCGGCCGGCCCGGTCGACGAGTGGCGCGCGGCTGACCTGCGCGGTGGTCGCGCCGAGGGTGAGCAGGAAGGAGAAGAGCCCGAAGTCGCAGCAGTCCGGGCCGTCGCAGTTGCAGTCGCACCAGTCGCGCTTCTTGTGTTTCTTGGACGGGTGCCGCTTGCGCTTGAGGTCGATCACGTCGTACATGATGCGGCAGCCGCGCCACCTTGCAGGTGGCGGGAATCCGGGGCGGCCTCGGGGGCCGCTTACGGGTCGGCCCGGATGCCCGGCGGCGGCTGTCCTGCCAGCCTGGGCTGATGACGCTCACCGATACCCGCGCCGGCTCGTCGCTCCGCCTGCCCGCCGTCGTCGCCCCGCTGCTGCTGCTCGTCTACGGCCTGTTCCGCTTCGCCGACGGGCTCGACGGCGACCGGGGCAACGGCTGGGCCTGGGACGTCGGGCACGTCGCGTTCGGCCTCGGCATCCTGGTCTTCGGCGCGCTGGCGCTGCGGCTGCGTCGTGTGCTGCTGCCGGCCGGGTGGCGGGCGGGGCTGACGGTCGCGACGGCGGCCACCCTGCTCGGTGCGGCCGGCTTCCTCTGGGTGATCGTCTACGACCTGTTCCCCGGACTGGAGGACGTGGCGGTGATCCCCGGCCCGGTGTTCCTCCTCGGGCCGGCCCTGTTCGAGCTGGGCCTGCTGGCGTTGCTGGTGCGGGCGGTCCTGGTCCGGCCGCGTCTGCTGCCGCCGTGGAGCCCGGTGCTGGTGCTGGTCGGCTTCGTGGCGATCGCCGTCGAGTTGGACCTGCTGCCGGTCGGCGCGGCTCTGGTGCTGGTCGGGCTGCTGCCGCTCGCCCGGGGTGGGACGCGCTGACGGTGTCGGAGCGCACCGGTAGCGTCCGGAGGCATGGAGCAGCGGATCAGCCTGGTCACCCTCGGCGTCGCCGACCTGCCCCGCGCCCGCGCCTTCTACGACGGCACGTTGACCGTGCCGGACTTCGACACCCCGCCGTCGCCCTGACCGGTCAGGTGAAGATGGTGCGGCGTACCCCCTCGTGGCCGGCGCAGGCGTTGCGCCGCCCACCGGTCAGGCTGACCGAACCGTCCCTGCACAGCACCAGGTAGCCCCGCCCGGCGTAGAACTCCTGCACGCAGTCGAAGTGGTCGCAGACCCGGTGGTCGGGCCGGCGGATGCGCTCGCCGCCGCAGTAGTCGTACCCCATGGGGTTTGCCGGGGCACCGCAGCGCCGCTCGGCCGGCACGGCGCTGCGTGACGGCGAGGGCTTCGGCCGGGGTTTCGCGGCGGGCTTCGGCTTCGGCGCGGCCGACTTCGCCGGCGCGGGCGTGGCGGCGGCGGCGACCTCGGAGCCGGACCGCACCGGCGGGTCGGAATCGAGCAGCACCGCCGGCACGACCAGGGTCAGCGCGGCGGCGACGGCGACGGTGCGGCGTCCACCGGGGACGCGGGCGATGATCCGGGCCTGCCCGGGGGTGGCGATCGCCGGGCGGAACGGCCGGGTCTGGTCGTGCTCGGCGATCAGTTCGTCGAGCTGCGCGAGGACGGTGTCCCGCTGCTCGATGGCGTCGGCGAAGGCGAGAGTGAGCACGAAGCGGAAGTCGGCCGCCTCGACGGCCGGCAGCAGCAGGCCGACGGTCTGCCTGCGGTCGAGAACCTGGACCAGCGTCACCGGGGCCGCCGGGTCGTGGGACAGGCCGGTCATCCTGCCGTACGCCCAGTCGCGCCGGCCGCTGCCGCCGACGAACACCAGGCGGCGGTTGGTGATCACCGCCATCCCGGCGTCGGTGGCCCGGACCCCGTCGGGGGGTCGGTGGCGCAGCGGCGCCGGGTGCGGCTCGACGGTCAGGTCGGGGGCGGGCAGCACCGCCGTGTGCCGCACCTCGACCAGTTGGGCGGCCGGCCACGCCCGGAGGACCACCTCGCCGGGGGCCAGTTCCAGGGGCAGCCCGCTGCCCGCCGCGACCGAGCCCCGCAGGCCGACGGCGAGGGCCCGCAGCCGGCGCAACTCGTCGTCGTGCCGCCGCCAGGCCGCCTCGGCCTCGCGGTACGTGTGCTGCCGGCGCTCGTTCTGCTTCCGGGCCCAGGTGTAGCGCCAGGTGGAACCCGTCGAATCAGTTTCTGCCACGCCGACTCCTCCGCCGCGCGAGCCACCAACCGGGGTGTCGTACGGGTTAACAGCGGACCAGCGTGGGCGGAACCGGCATTGCCGATCTTTCACCCGATCGGTGGATCCATCGGCGCACGTTGGGCGGAGTTGCCGCGTCGATTCACGTCCTGGCCGTCGCCTTCCTCACCTCCGGTCCGGAGGCCACCGGCGCCGATCTCGTCCGCCGGCTCGCCCGCACGGTCTACGACTACGTGACCCCCTGAGCGGGCTCGAGCAGGCGGCGCGCCACGTCGGCGGCCTGGCGGGCCGGCTCGGGGCTGCCGGTTACGGCGGCGGTGACCATCGCGCCGTTGGCCAGGATGGCGAGCTGATCGGCGAGGGCGGGTGGCTCGCCGGCCGCCGCGACGAGGGCGGCCAGGTGCGCGGTGAACGCCCGCTTGTGGCCGCGTACGAGGGCCGCGACGCCCTCCGACACGCCGCCCAGTTCGGCGTACGAGTTGATGAACGCGCAGCCGCGGAAGTCCGGCTGCCGGAACCAGTCGTCGAGGTAGTCGAAGACGGCGAGGATGCGCGCCGCCGGGGTGGCCCGCGCCGAGGTGTACGCCTGCAGCCCGGCGAGCACGGCCCGGTCCCGTCGGCGCAGCACCGCCTCGACCAGGTGCTCCTTGGACGGAAAGAGCTGGTAAGCCCGCTTGAGGGACACCCCGGACGCCTGCCGGATGGCGTCCATCCCGACGGCCTGCACGCCGCGCTCGTAGAAGAGCGTGTCGGCGGCGTCCAGCAGCCGCTCCTCGGCTGTCGCCTGGTCCACAGCGGAACCCCCTTGCGCGGAGAACGTCCGTTCTCTTACGGTAGCAGGCAGCCGGAGAACGATCGTTCTCCCGACTGTCGAGGAGTCCCCATGTCTCTGTCCGCCACCCGCCACCGGACCGTCGAGGTGCAGGGCCAGCAGATCTTCTACCGGGAGGCCGGCGACCCCACCCGCCCCACCCTCGTCCTGCTGCACGGCTTCCCGACCAGCTCGCACATGTTCCGCGACCTGATCCCCGCGCTGGCCGACGAGTACCACCTGATCGCCCCCGACCACGTCGGATTCGGTCAGTCGTCCGCGCCACCGGTCGACGGGTTCGACTACAGCTTCGACCGGCTCACCACCGTGACCGAGGCGCTGCTCGACACCCTCGGACTCGACCGCTTCGCCCTCTACCTGCACGACTACGGCGCACCGATCGGCCTGCGGATCGCCACCCGCCACCCGGACCGGGTCACCGGGCTCGTCGTGCAGAGCGGCAACGCCTACCTGGACGGCTTCACCCCGTTCTGGGACGCCCTCTTCGCCCATGCCAAGGACCGCACCACCCACGAGCCCGCCGTCCGCCGACTGCTCACGGTCGAGGCGACCAGGTGGCAGTACACCCACGGAGTCCCCACCGACCTGCTCGACCGGATCGCCCCGGAGACCTGGCTGCTCGACCAGGCGGGCCTGGACCGGCCCGGCAACGCCGAGATCCAGCTCCAACTGTTCTGGGACTACCAGTTCAACCTCGACGTGTACCCCGACTTCCAGCGCTACTTCCGCGAGCACCAGCCGCCGACGCTGGTCACCTGGGGGCGGCACGACGAGATCTTCGGGGCCGCCGGCGCCGAGGCGTACGCCCGGGACCTGCCGGAGGCGGAGATCCACCTGCTGGACACCGGCCACTTCGCGCTGGAGACCCACGGCGCTGAGATCGCCGATTTGATCCGCGCCTTCCTGCGCCGCGCCGGCTGAGGATCCCACGCCCAAGCTCTCGACACGACCGCCACCTCAGGTTGATCGTCCGGACACCGAGGCGCCAGAGGCGACCGGCCTGGGGCCGCGGTGCGTCCTCCTCTGCCGGCGGAGGGCGCCCACGCGGATCGTAGAGTCATGACACGCGCACAGTTCATCACCGTGGCGCTGGCGTTCTTGGTCGGTTCGGGACTGGCCAGCGCGCTGTGGATGGCCCGCCGGGGTCATCGGGATCGGCTGTGGATGTTGATTGCGGTGGCTCTCGGCCCGGTGCTGGCCGTGATTGCCCCGGAGCGCGTGACGTGATGACCACCTCCGCACTCTCGTCCGGCACCTCCCATCACGGGTTGGCGGCCCACGAGGTGGTGCTGCTGCTGGAGACCGACCCGCACCGTGGGCTGACGGGTGCGCAGGCCAGCGAGCGGCTGGCACGGTTCGGGCCGAACACCCTGCCCGCCGCGAAGGGCACCGGGCTGTTCGTGCGGATCCTGAGCCAGTTTCACCACCCGCTGATCTACGTCCTGCTCGCCGCGGGCGCGGTCACCGCGGGGCTCGGCGAGTACGTCGACTCGGCGGTGATCCTCGGTGTCGTGCTGATCAATGCGATCGTCGGCTTCATCCAGGAGTCCAAGGCCGAGGCCGCCCTCGAAGGCCTGCGGTCGATGGTGCGTACCCACGCGACGGTGATCCGCGACGGGCACGAGCGGACCGTGCTGTCCGATGATCTCGTCCCCGGCGATCTCGTCCTGCTCGAGGCGGGTGACAAGGTGCCCGCCGACCTGAGGCTGACCAGGTTGGCGGAGCTGCGGGTGAACGAGTCGGCGCTGACCGGCGAGTCCGTGCCGGTGACCAAGGACGAGGTCGTGCTGCCCGAGGCGATCCCGGTGGCCGACCGGCAGAACATGGCCTACTCAGGCACTCTGGTCACCACCGGCAGTGGCGCCGGGATCGTGGTCGCCACCGGCGCGGAAACCGAACTCGGGGAGATCCACCGGCTGGTCGGGGCGGCGGAGACGCTGGCGACCCCGCTGACCCGGAAGCTCGCCGGATTCAGCAAGATCCTCACCGTCGGCATCCTCGCCCTGGCTGCGGTGACCTTCGGGGTCGGCCTGCTGCGCGGCCAGGACGCGGTGGAGACCTTCACCGCCGCCATCGCCCTCGCGGTCGGCGCGATCCCCGAAGGACTTCCGGCCGCGGTCACGATCACCCTGGCCATCGGCGTGGCACGGATGGCACGGCGACGCGCGGTGATCCGCCGGCTGCCCGCGGTGGAGACGCTGGGCAGCACCACCGTCATCTGCTCGGACAAGACCGGCACCCTCACCGAGAACCAGATGACCGTACGCGCCGTGTGGACCCCGAGCGGCCGGTTCGAGGTGACCGGCTCGGGCTACGCCCTCGACGGGACGGTGCGGGACACGCGGGGCGCACCGGCGGTGCCGGACTCCCATTCGGCGCTGCGGTGGTCCCTGTTGGCCGGCGCCGCCTGCAACGACGCCGCCCTGACCGAGCAGGACGGGCGGTCAGACGTCATCGGTGATCCCACCGAGGGCGCGATGCTGGTGGTCGCCGCCAAAGCCGGCCTCCGCAAGGGCCACGTCGACACCCTTCTTCCCCGTACGGCGACGATCCCGTTCAGCTCCGAACGCCAGTACATGGTCACCCTGCACCGCGACACCACCGGCCGGCACGCCGGCGGACACGTGATCCTGGCGAAGGGGGCGGTGGAACGGGTACTCGACCTCTGCGGTGCGCAACTGTACGCCGACGGCACCGTCCGGCCCCTGGACACCGACGTGGTGCTGCGCACGGCCGGCGACCTGGCCAGCCAGGGCCTGCGGGTACTCGCCACCGCGATGGGCCCGGCCGCCGGAGCGGACGAGTTCGCCGAGGACACGTTGCCGGGCAGCCTGATCCTGACCGGGTTGCAGGCGATGCTCGACCCGCCCCGCGCCGCCGCTACCGCCGCGGTCACCGCCTGCCACACGGCTGGCATCTCGGTGAAGATGATCACGGGGGATCACGCCGCGACCGCGACCGCGATCGCCGACCAGGTCGGTCTGCTCGACGGCCACAAGCCTGGTCAGGGCATTGTCCTGACCGGCACCGACCTTGCCGCGCTGCCGGCCGAGGAATTCCCCGACGCCGTCAACCGTGCGGCCGTGTTCGCCCGGGTGTCACCAGAGCAGAAACTGCGGCTGGTCGAGGCCCTGCAGTCCCGCGGGCATGTGGTCGCGATGACCGGCGACGGCGTCAACGACGCCCCGGCCCTGCGACAGGCCGGCATCGGTGTGGCCATGGGCGCAAGCGGCACCGAGGTGGCCAAGGACGCCGCCGACATGGTGCTCACCGACGACAACTTCGCCACCATCGAGGCGGCCGTCGAAGAGGGCCGCGGCGTCTTCGACAACCTCACCAAGTTCATCATCTGGACCCTACCCACGAACATCGGGGAGGGCCTGGTCATCCTGGCCGCGATCATGGCCGGCGCCGCCCTGCCGATCCTGCCCACCCAGATCCTCTGGATCAACATGACCACCGCCGTCGCGCTCGGCCTGATGCTCGCCTTCGAGCCCAAGGAGGCCGGGATCATGACCCGGCCGCCCCGCGACCCGGACCAGCCGCTGCTCACCCGCGCGCTGATGGCGCGGATCCTGCTGGTGTCCACGCTGCTGGTGGCCGGATCATGGTGGTTGTTCGAATGGGAACGCACGCACGGCGCGAGCCTCACCGAAGCCCGGACCGCAGCCATGAACCTCTTCGTCGTGGTCGAGGCGTTCTACCTGTTCAGCTGCCGCTCCCTGACCCGTTCGGCGTGGCGGATCGGCCTGTTCACCAACCGTTGGATCATCCTGGGCGTCACCGTGCAGGCCATCGGTCAGCTCGCCATCACCTATCTGCCCGCCATGAACACGGTCTTCGGTACCGCGCCCATCGGTGGGGACGCCTGGCTGCGGATCCTGGCCATCGCGGTAGCGGCCAGCCTCGTGGTCGCCGTCGACAAACGCCTGCGGCGACCAGCATGACTCCGTCATCCGCCACCTGCTGACCGACATCGGTCGGGCCCACCACCGGGTCCGGCCGACGCCGTCTCACGGGGCCTCGACGCCGGAGATGCGGAACTTGTGCACCTCGGCGCCACGGATCGCCGTCACCTGCTCCCCGGCGGGCCCGGACCCCCGGAAGGCGAGCAACTGCTCGTCGCTCTCCCAGCGCTCGTAGACGTTGATCCGGCCCGGCTCGACCAGGTCGGCGCTGATCGCGAAGTCGACGCAACCCGGCGCGGACCGCGCCTGCCGGACGATCTCCACGCAGGAGGCCAGGTGGGCGTCCCGCCCGGTCGGGTCGACGTACAGGGTTCCGGCGACGATGAGCACTGCGGACCTCCGGTGGTACGGGCCTGGTCGGGAGGCGGATGCCTCCCCGAGGGTTAACGTCGGGGAGGCACCCGACTCATCGGTCAGGCGCGGGTGATCGCGTTGGCGTGGATCGCCTCGGCGAGGTACGCCGTCATCCCGGGCGCCATCTGCTCGTAGTGCGCGGTGAACCGGGGGTCCGCCACGTACAGGTCGGCCAGCCCGGTGTGGACCTCGTACGAGCAGTCGTAGAACCAGCGGGTGATGAGCTGCCGGTGCTCCTCGGCCAGCGCCATCGCCACCGGCGAGTCCGCCGCCGCGCCGGAGGCCATCACCTCGACGAACCGCCGCCCCCAGTCCTCGGTCTCGGCCTTGTTGCGCAGCCAGTCCTCCTTGGAGTAGCCGGCCGTCCGCCGGGTCGACTCCCGGTACGCGTCGCTGTCACCCCACCTTCGCTCCGCCTCCTCGGCGTGCGCGTCCGGGTCGAAGTCGCCGAAGACCTCGAAGCGCTCCTCCGGCGTGAGCCTGATGTCCATCCGTCTCGCCTCCATCGCGATCTCGATCGCCGCGACCATCTCCCGGAGCCGGCCGATCCGGTCGGTGAGCAGCTCGTGCTGCCGGCGCAGGTGCGCCGCCGGGTCCGCCGCCGGGTCGTCGAGGATCGCCGCGATCTCCTCCAGCGGGAACCCCAGCTCGCGGTAGAAGCGGATGTGCTGCAACCGCTCCAGGTCCGCGTCGTCGTAGCGGCGGTAACCCGCCGGGGTCCGGCCGCCGGGCGACAGCAGGCCGATCTCGTCGTAGTGGTGCAGCGTCCGGACCGTCACCCGGGCCGCCTTCGCCACCTGCCCCACCGTGTACGCCATGGGTTCCCTCCCTTCCGCGACCGAGGCTCCCGCCTCCCGCTGCGTGAGGGTCAAGCCCCATTCTGCGCGGCGGACGGCCTGCCGGGGCCGGACACGCGGCCGCCCCCGGTCTCCCGAGGGGGTGTGGGAGAGCGGGGGCGGCCGGGTCGGGACGGTCAGGAGGTGAGCCGCTCCTTGGTCGGCGCGGGAGCGGCGAAGGCCTCGCTGGCCGGGGTGCGGAAGGCGTGCACCAGGCCGGCGATCGACAGCAGCAGGAGCAGTCCGGCGGCGATGAAGGTGACCAGGGCCGCCTGCCCGGCCTTGCGGCCGAACTCGCTGAAGCCGTACGAGGTGAGCAGCAGGCCACGCAGCGTCTCGCCCTTGAAGACGGTGTCCCGCTGGCCGGACACCTCGGCGAGCTGCTTCTGCAGGTCGGCCAGGGCCGGGTCGTTCGCCTCGGTGGCGGCCTTCACCTTCGCCTTGAGCTCGCTCTGCGGCTCGCCCAGGTCGGCGTACGTCTTGCCGCCGGCGATGTTCTTCAGGTGCAGCCCGATGTACTCGTTGGCGTAGCACTCGGCCTGCTTGCCGGTGGTCAGCGGCTTGCCGGCGTACTCGACCAGGCAGTCGACCTTCTTCTCCTCGTCACTCAGCTCGTCGGCCGGTGTGAAGGAGATGTGCTGCGCGCCGAGCTGGTCACGCACGTAGTTGTTGGCGAAGTTGGCGTTCGTGGTGAGCACGATGCCGGCGACGAGCAGCAGGACGGTCAGGCCCAGCCCGCCGATGCTGAGCAGGAGGTCGAGGGTGCGGCGCTTCATGTGGTGTCTCCCGAGGGTGCGAAAGGGGGCGTCGGTGTGTCGCGCTCCATCCTGCCCGATCTTGGAAGGCCCCGGTCAGGGCCGAACCCCCCGTCCCCGCCGGGACCTTGTACCCGCCCCACCCCGGGCTTTCCGCCACCCCGGGGTGTGGGGGCGAGACGGGCACGGGGGTGAGGTGGGTCAGGCGGGCGTGGGGTGGGGGTGGAGGGTGCTGAGGGTGCCGGGGCGGCCGTACCGGTAGCCCTGGCCGTGGACGCAGCCGATCGCGGTCACCGCGGCATGCTGCTCCTCGGTCTCCACCCCCTCGGCCACCACCGCCAGGTCGAACGCACCGGCCAGCCGGGTCACCATCTCCACCGTCGCGTACGCCCGGGAGTCGGTGTCGAGCCGGGCCACGAACGAGCGGTCGATCTTCAGCTCGGTGGCCGGGATGCGGTGCAGGTAGCTCAGTGAGGAGTAGCCGGTGCCGAAGTCGTCGATGGCGATACGGATGCCCAGCTCACGGAGCTGGGCGAGCCGTTCCAGCACCGCCTCGCTGCCGTCGATCAGCGCCGACTCGGTCAGCTCCAGGGTCAACGCGCGGGGGGCCAGGCCGGCGCTGGCGGTCGCCGAGGTGACCGTGGCGATCAGGTCCGGGCGGCGCAGGTGGGCGGCGGCGATGTTGACCGCCACGGTGGCCTCCGGCACCCGCTCGCGCCACGCGGCGGCGGCCCGGCACGCCTCGTGGACCACCCAGCGGTCGATCGGCACGATCAGCCCGGTCTCCTCCGCCAGCGGCAGGAACGCCGCCGGGCCGAGCAGCCCCAGCCGGGGGTGCCGCCAGCGGACCAGCGCCTCCGCGCTGCGTACCGCGCCGGTGGCCAGGTCGACGATCGGCTGGTAGTCCAGGTGCAACTGCCGCTCGTCGACCGCCCGGCGCAGGTCGGCGATCAGCTCCGCCCGGCTGACCGCGGATTCCCGCAGCGCCGGCGTGCAGGTCCGGTAGGCGCACTTCCCGGCGGCCTTGGCCGCGTACATGGCGATGTCGGCGTCGCGCAGCAGGTCGGTGTGGGAGGCGTGCTGCGGGCCGTACTCGGCGATGCCGATGCTGGCCGACGGGTGGATGCCGACGTCCTCCTCGCCGGGCGAGGGTTGCAGGGCGGCGAGCAGCCGTTCGGCGAGCCGTTCCGGCGCGACCGGCCGGGCCGCGTCGACCAGCACGGCGAACTCGTCGCCACCGAGCCGGGCGATGTCGCCGTCGCCGCCGACCGCGTTCCGCATCCGGCCGGCGATGGCGGTCAGCAGGGCGTCCCCGGTGGCATGGCCGAACCGGTCGTTGACCTGCTTGAACCCGTCCAGGTCCAGCAGCAGCACGGCGACCGGAGGGCCGTCGCGCAGCGCCCGGCGCAACCGCCGGTTGAACATCAGCCGGTTGGGCAGCCCGGTGAGCTGGTCGGTGTACGCCAGCCGGCGCAGCCGGCCGACCAGCCGCAGGTTCTCGTTGGCGGCCAGCCCCTGGCGCAGCGCCAGCACGCCGAGCAGCGCCATCATGCCGGTGAAGACGAGGTGCGGGGTCTGCCCGGTGGGGCGGCGGGCGAGCACCACCGCGATGATCGCCCCACCCACCGGCAGGTACGGCAGGGCCACCCGCCACCAGGGCGGCAGCGGCGACTCGGCGGCGTCGTCGAGGCCGTCGTGGACCGGCGGCGGCGGGTGGCTCGCCGCCACCCCGATCAGCAGGTAGCTCAGCGGCCAGCAGAGGTCGATCGGGTGCCCGGGGGCGTAGCTGTGGTGCGCGACCAGCGAGACGTAGAACGCGTCCGCTCCGGCCCGGACGGCCAGGCTCGCCCCGATCAGGGTCAGCGGCCGCCACACCGGGCGCCTCGGTCCGGCGACCGCGACCAGGATGGTCAGCTGCATCAGGTCGAGCATCGGGTAGAGCAGGCCGAAGGTGCGCAGCGGGTCGATGAGGTCGGCGGTGGCGATGTCCCGGAACACCACGACCCAGCCGATCGGGATCAGCGCGAGCCCGACGATCACCCCGTCGAGCAGGGTGCGGGCCTGACCGACGAGGCTGCGGGGGGCCGACAGCGAGCAGAGCAGGGCCGCGGTGCCGGTGACGATCCCGGCGGTGAAGACCGCCCCGATCAGGAAGGTGTGCGGCAGTTCGTGACTGCCGAGCCGCTCGACGGTCCAGAGCGTACGGCCGGCGGCAGCCAGCCCCATGGTGAGCGCGAGCAGCGTCCAGAACCGGCGCAGCGGGGTCGGGTGCCGGCGGGCCGCGCCCGCGCACGCGACGGCGGCCCAGGTCGCCACCGTGATCGCGCCCAGGTCGCTGGCGAGGGCCGCCTGCGGCAGTTCCGCTGCCAGCCAGATCGCTTCGACGAGGAAGACCGTCGCCGCGACGACGACGCCGACGTGGCGGGCGCGCGGAGTGACGGCCTCGCGGCGGACGTCCTGGGGCAGCACGGTGGTCGCTCCGGCTCTCTTCTTTGTGCGCGCACCTCAAGGCTGAGGACCGCCTCACGAGCGGCGAACCATCGAAGCGTAGCCACCGGGCGGGCGGGCCGCCAGGTCCGGCCGATCCGGCCGAGCAGACGCGGACGGGCCGGCGTGACCGGGAGGGTCGCGCCGGCCCGCCCCTCGCCCCTACTGGACGGTGACGTTGTCGACGTACACGGCGGAGCCGCCGCTCGCCCCGCTGCCGGGGACGAACTGCACGCCGATCTCGCGGACGTCGCCGAGGTTGGCCACGCCGCCGAGGCTGAGGGTGAGGGTGACGCCGGACGAGGTGACGGTGGCCGCGCCGCCGTCGTACCACTGCCAGCCGGAGCCGGTCTTGACGTAGAGCTTGGCCTGGCTGCCGGTGCCGAAGTTGCCCCAGAGGGCGACCCGGGCGGTGGCCCGCAGCGTGGTCCTCCCGCTGAGGCTGGTGGTCGCGGTCCGGCGCAGGTATGCGGCGCCGGCGGCGAGGTTGACGTCGGACTTCAGGGCGTACGAGCCCTGGGCGGCCCACTCGTTCACCCGCCACGGGCCGCCGGTGACGTTGGTGCCGGCCCAGCCGTCGGTGCCCGACTCGAAGCCGGCCAGCAGGGTGCCCCCGGTCGGCGGCGGGCTGGTGGTGCCGCCACCCGGCTCGGTGACGGCGCCCAGGTCGACCTCGCCCCGGTTGGCGGTCCAGGAGCTGTTGAACAGGGTGCTCGCACCGGCGTTGCGCGCCGGGCCCCAGCCGTCGTTCCAGGCCAGGAAGTAGGTGGTCCGGGGGTAGTTCTGCTGGAAGGCGGTGATCCACCTGCCGTAGTCGAAGGAGCCCTGGCTGTCCGGCCCGATCTCGGCGAACGCGAACGGCTTGCCCAACGCGGTCAGCTCGTTGTATGCGGACTGGATGCCCGAGGTCTGCGGGTTGTCGTCGTAGGCGTCCATGCCGACGATGTCCACGTAGGACGCGCCCGGGTAGAAGGCGGTGCGGTTGCCCCGGCTGAAGTCGGCGGAGTAGACCCAGAGCAGGTTGTCCAGCCCTTTGGTGCCGGTGAGGTAGCTGTGCATCTGCTGCCAGACCTGCCGGAAGGTGGCCTGGTCCCGGTTGCCCCACCAGAACCAGTCGCCGTTCATCTCGTGGAACGGCCGGAACAGCACCGGCACCCCGGCGTTCTCCAGGTCCTGCAGGCCGGCAGCCATCTTGTCCATCAGCTGCCGCCAGCGCGCCCCGGCGGCGGTGGACGGGTTGAGCAGGTCGGCGAAGTTGCCCATCGCGGTGTTCAGGCCACCACCGTTGGCGTTGGCCGGGCTGGGCGAGTGGACACTGATGGTGACCAGACCACCGCTGTTCCACCAGGACTTCAGGCTGGAGTTGCAGGAGTGGTCGACCAGCGCGGTGATGTCGCTGTTGGTGGCCCAGCCGGAGCCGTAGTCGCAGCTGAGGATCGCCGGGTACTGCCCGGTGGCGTTGCGCAGCTCCTCGGTCTGGGCGAGGGAGAAGCCGCTGTTGCTGTAGCCGCCGAAGAAGCCGGAGGCGATCCGGTTGGAACTCCGGTTGGGCAGGTGGGCCAGCCAGTTGAGCACGCTGCGGGTCGAGGCGGAGGCGTTGGGGTTGACGGGTGGGACGGTGTGCGCGTCGGCACGCCCGATCACGGTCAGCACGGAGGCCGCGACGAGTGCGGTGGCGGCGGCGCTGAGCGCGAGGCGGAGTCGTCTACTTTCCATCGGACCAACCTTTACGGGGACGGGGGTGGTGGTCCGGACCCTCCGCGCGGTCAGGGTCCGTTCATCCAGTGGACTACTGAACCGGTTAAGTTTCAAGCAGGTAAATGCTTGCCGTCACGCCGAGTGACTCAGGCCCACTCCTCGGCCGCGTCACCGTCCGTTGCCGGGTCCGTTCCGGACACCGGCGGTCCGCCGTGCGTCCACGGGGTCTCCTCCGGCGCGGGAAACGCCCCCGCCGGCATGAACGCGTCGGAGAGCGTGGTCAGGCAGAGCCGCTCCCCCACCTCCGGCACCGTGCCCGGTGGCGCGGTCAGCCCGCGCCCCATCCCGCCGGAGAGCTCCAGCACCACCTCGGTCTTGCCGTCCGCCGGGGTCACGAAGACCACCTTCGCCTTCTGCGCCGGGCGGGCCGGGGAGTACAGCGTCGCCCCCACCGGCACCAGCACCGGCTCGGCGGTCACCACCTGGATACGCGGGCGCAGCACCGGCCGCCTGCCGCTGTCGTCCACCCGCTTCGCATCGGCCAGGGTCACGTCGCCGACGAACGCCTCACCGGTCAGCCGGTGCTCCGCCATGACCAGCGCGTCGTCGTAGGCGCGTTGCACCGCGTACGAGGTCAGGGCACGCTCCAGCCGGTGCAGCCGCACGGCCGCGGCCACCGCCCCGTCCCGGCGGGGCTGTGGCGCGCCACCCGAGTCGACGTGCTCGGCGTGCGCGGTGAAGGCGTCCTTGTCGCCGTCCCAACGGCCCGCCACCCGCGCCCCGGGGGTCAGCGCACGCAACAACCCGACGCCGCGCCACATCAGCTCCCAGGTGGGCGCGAGCTGCGCGCGCAGCACCCGCTCCAGCTCCGCGTACGCCGCCGCGGCCGCGACCGGGTCCTCCCCCGCCTCCGCGTACGCGGCCACGGCCGGGGCGAGCACCCGGTTGTCGAAGTCCGGGTCGGTGGCCGGGCCGGCCGGCGGGCAGGCGCTCGGATCCTCCGCCCGGACGGCCGCCTGCGCGCCGGTGAGCCCGGCGGGCGGGTCGATCCAGCCCAGCAGCGCAGGCAGGTGCAGATCCTCCACCGTGCTCTGCCCGGTGGCCCAGTGCAGGGTGAGCGCGTCGGTCATCGCCAGCAACGCCGACGAGCCGGGATGCTCGGCCCGCTCGGTGAAGAAGGTCAGCCAACGCCCGAGCAGCGGCACGTCGGGGTGCACCGGATACTCGCCGTCGGTGCGGCGGAACCGGGTGGAGCGGCCGAACAGCCGCAGGAAGCCGACCCCGGCCGGACTCGGCACCAGCAGCTGCGGCGCGTCCAGGTACCGGTACCGCACGTCCCGGCCCCGGTCCACCGGCACCGCCTCCGAAACCCCCCGGAACGAGTCCAGGTACGGCAACACGATCGCGGCCAGCTCGGCGGCGAACCGGAACCGCTGGTCCCGGTTGCGGGGCTGCGGCACGATCAGCAGCCGCGCCTCGTCCGGAGCCGCGCCGACCAGCGCCGCGAGCGGGGCGTTCGCCTCACCGGCCATGGCGAGCGGCACCAGCACCAGCGGCCGCTCGGCCAGGTGCAGGTGGCGGACCGTGGCCACCCGCTGGGCCGCCCCCGCGGCGACCGCCTGCGCCCGGGCCAGCGCCCGCAGCGTACTCATGCGGGGTCTCCGGCGAGGGCGTCGGCGCGCAGGCGGGCGGCGGCCCGCAGCAGCGCGGCGGCCTCCTCCTGCCCGGGGTCGGGAGCGCGCTCACCGGCGGCCAGCGCCAGCACGTCGGCCACCGTGCCGACGCCGCCCAGCGCCTCGCGGACCGGCCGGCCCAGGGCGCCGGTGTGCCCACGCGCCTCGTCCCGGCAGAAGTACGCCAGCTCACAGCTGGCCAGGCACTCCGGCGCGTAACGAGCCTCGACGGTGCGCAGCGCGGCGGCCAGCGCCGCCGGCTCGGCCGACGGGTCGGCGGTGAACCCCGCCGGCACCCCGGCGAGCAGGTCGTCCAGCCGGGCCATCCGGTCGAGCTGACGGCGCAGCACCAGCAACTGCTTGCGCACGTCGAGCAGGCTCGCCACCGGCCGGTTGGTGAAGTCGCGCGGGCAGACCAGCACCACGTCGTGCGAGACCAGCTCCTCGTCGTACCCCTCGGCGACGAGCAGTTCGCGCAGCGCCAACACGTAGACGGCCGACTGGACGGCGGCGGCGGAGACCTTCGCCGGGTCGGCCTGCCCGTCCACCACCGGGAACGACTTGATCTCCACTACGTGGAACCGGCCACCGAGTCGGGCCGCGACCAGATCCGGCTCCAGGCTCACCCGCTGCCCGGCGACGTCCAGCCCGAGCAGCGGATGGTCGAACAGCGCCGGGTCCGGCCCGACGGCGGTCAACGCCCGCCGGGACCGCTCGTGCCGGTCCGGCAGGTCGTCCGCGCCGCCCAGGTCCGTCCAGCTCGCCCGCTCCGGCACCGGTACGCCCAGCCGCTGCGCGACCAGCCGCAGCAGCTCCACCCCACCATCGGCCTTGACCTGCGCCTCGAACGCGTTGCCGCGGGTGATGGCGAACCGGGACTGCCCGAAACGGGCCGGGAAACCGATCCGCTCGGCGAGCTTCGGCTTGTCCGCCCCGGCGCCGTCGAGCACCGCCCGTCGGGCACAGCCCGGGTTCCCGGTGAGCGCGGCGATGGTACGGGCGTTGTGCCGCTTCGGCGGCGCGTCACCCCGGATGGCGGCCAGTCGCTGCGCGGTGCTCGTCACGACAGGCCACGATAGCCGTCCGCCGTCGCCACGGCCGGCACCGCGCGGGCGGGTGGCGGCCTGCGGCGCCTCAACCGACGGGACCGCCCCGGACCCGGGCGCGGCGGACCAGCACGGCGGTCACCACCGCGGCG
This sequence comes from Micromonospora halophytica, assembly GCF_900090245.1. Lineage (GTDB taxonomy): Bacteria > Actinomycetota > Actinomycetes > Mycobacteriales > Micromonosporaceae > Micromonospora > Micromonospora halophytica. The sequence continues at coordinate 443,274 of NZ_FMDN01000003.1, read as the reverse complement.
GTCAGGGCCAGCGCCGCCATCGACCAGAGCACCGTGCGCAGCCCGCCGGTGAAGCCCGGATCGGCCAGCCGGCCACCGGTCGTGCTGGCCAGCACCGCGCCGACCACCGCGATGGCGACCGTCTCGCTGGCCAACCGGGCAGTGTTGATCATCCCGGCGCCGGTGGCCGCCCGGTGCGGCACGACGCTGCCGATCGCCATCGCGTCGAGCAGCCCGATGGACAGGCCCACCCCGACACCGATGGTGAGCAGCGGACCCGCCAGGGCGGCCGCGCCGCTGTCGGGAGCCAGGACGGTGGCCCAGGCCGCGCCGGCCGCGACCACCGCCACCGAGGTGACGACCACCGCCGAGGGTGGCACCAGCCGGGCCGTCGCGCCGGTGAGCAGCGGCAGCACCAGCGTCGGCGCGGTCAGCAGGATCAGCGTGGCGCCGGCCGCGCCGGGGCTCATCCCGACCACCGTGGTCAGGTACGACGGCAGGTAGACCAGCAGCGGCACCAGCACCGCGACGATGGTGGCCGCCGCCAGGCAGATCCCGACGAAGCGGGGGCTCGCCAGCAGGGCCAGGTCGAACATCGGATCGTGGCGGCGGCGCTCCACCACGACAAAGGCCACCAGCAGGACGAGCGCGGCGACGAACGCGGCCACGATCACCGGATCGGACCACCCCGTCTCGGGACCCTGCACGAAGCCGAAGATGAGCAGCAGCAGCGCGGCGGTGAAGGTGACCGTGCCGGGCCAGTCGATCCGGCCGGCGTGCGGCTGGCGCGACTCGGGCAGCAGCGGGGTCAGCGCCAGCACCACCAGGCCGGCCAGGGCAGGCCCGGCGAAGACCGCCCGCCAACCGAAGGCGTCGATCAGCAGCCCGGCGACGGAGGGGCCGAAGGCCAGACCGACGCCGATGGTCGTACCGAAGAGGCTGAACACGCGGGCCCGGGCCCGGCCGGTGAACGTGGCGGCCAGGATGGCGGAGGCGCTGGTCGCGGCGGCGGCCGCGCCGACCCCGGCGAGCGCGCGCAGCAGGTCGAGCAGCACGATGCCGGTCGCCACCGAGGCCGCCAGCCCGGCCCCGGCGAAGATCGCGACGCCGGTGGCGAAGACCCGCCGCCGGCCGAACAGGTCCGCCAGCGCGCCGGTGGCCAGCATGAAGCTCGCGAAGGTGGCGTTGTAGCCGTTCACCACCCACTGCACGCCGGCCAGCCCGGCGTCGAGGTCCCGGCCGATTTCCGGCAACGCCACCGAGGCGCCGGTCAGCGACGCGGGCAGCGAGATGGTGGACAGCAGGACGGCGACCAGCACGACGGCCGGGTGGTTGCGCAATGAATCTCCCCGTTACTCGGCGGCATCAGCCTAGAACGGGCAGGTGGAGCCGGCTCCGGTACGGGTCCGGGTCAGCGTTCGGCCGACCGGGTCCAGGGTGAGCGGGGCAACCGTGCCCCGGCCAACGGCCGGCGGCGGCGACGGTACCGACGACGGCCCGGGGTGCAGGGCGGGCGGGAGACGGTGTGCACCGGCGCCGGGTCCGGTACGACGGGTTGCCGGCCGATCAGCCAGCAGAGGAAGCGGGCCATCGTTCAGCCGACCGGGAGGCGACGGGCCTCGTCCTTCGAGATGGCGTACTCGGCCCCGCAGAACGTGCACTGCTGCACGTAGCGGGTGCGCACCGGGATCAACGGGACGAAGAAGAGGCTGAACTTCGTCGACCGCCGGGTGACGACCTGCGCGGCCTGGTTGCCGCAGTTGCGGCAGACGGCGGTGGCCACACCCGAGCGGCTGACCGACGTGCGAAGTCCGAAGATGAAGAACATCGCCCGCCTGTACCCCGCCCGCCGCGGTTGAATCCCCGATCTCTCAGGAAGTGGTGCGCCGCCACGGACGGCGCGCGTCGAGTTCGGCGGCGAGCAGCTCCAGGAACGCCCGGAACCCCTCCTCGCCGTGCGGCGTCGGCATCTCGTCGGTGAGGGGGCCGCGGTGCCGGCGGGCCCGCAGGATCGCGGCGGCGTACACGCCCGGGCCGGCGACGAAGTGCTGCCGCTCCACCATGGCGTCGGCCATCCGGCTCGCGGCGACGTCGTCCAACTCCCTCGTGAAGATCAATCCGTAGAGGATCTGGTTGACGACACCCTTCCAGTCGTCGCGGGGCATCGTTGGCCTCCTCTGGCGAACCCTCGCCGAGCTGCGGTGACGATGACATGATCCCCGAGCGCGGCCCGGAAGCGGTCTGACCCGCCGGGCCGTGTCCCGATGCCGGTCGCGGAACTTTTCGCCACGCGGGTGTCCGGATCCGGCTCCGGCGTTCGTCACCCTGGTGAGACCACGACACCGAGGAGCCGAACGATGAAGTTCATGATGTTCGTCTGCACCGACACCGAGCCGGAGCGGCGGGCCCTGCTGCGCCGGGCCGAGGCGCTGAGGTCCTCGGGTCCGTAGCGCGTCCGTCGGACACCCACCGGGTTCGGGGCCGGTGGGTGTCCACGGGCGGGTGGCGCACGTCGGGGTGGGCCGTGGACGCGGCCCACCCCGACGGGACGGCCCTCAGGCGCCGGTCGGCACCTCCTCGGTCACCCAGATCGGCTGCCAGTCGGCCATCTCGTTGAAGCGGCGCAGCTCGTAGAGGCCCGACACCATGCCGCTCCACCCGTCGTACGGCGGGTTGCCCTCGTCGAAGCCGCTCTGCACGAGGGTCAGCTTCGTCTTTCCGTCCGACTCGGCCAGCTCCCAGGTGCTGACGCCGATGGGTCCCCAGTCGATGGCGAGCCTCCGGCCGGGCTCCAGGTCGATCACCTTGGCCGCGTTGCCCGCCTCGAAGCCACCCATGGCGTAGCGGCCGCCGACCCAGGGTTCGATCCCGATCGGGTAGCCGAACCAGGCGCTGGCCTGCTCGGAGTCGGTCAGCGACTGCCAGACCTTCTCCGCTGCGGCGCCGATCACCAGCTCGCCGCGCAGCTCGGCGGAGGTGAAGTCGGTCTTCGGCAGCAGCGGACGACCGTCCAGGTGAGAGGCGAGATTGGCGATCGACAGGCTCCACCAGGTCTGGAGCACGCCGTGGCTGCTGCTGCTGCCGCTCATCGCAGCGGCGAGGTCGAAGTGGCTCTGGGTGAGGGTCAGCACGGTCGCCTGCGGCCCGTCGACCGCCAGGGATATCTCACTGGTGGTCTCGACGCCGTCGAGCAGCCAGGCGAAGCGCAACGTGTGGTCGTCGGCCTGCAGCAGCCGCTGGTGCGGCGCGTCACCCTCGGGGGTGTGCCGCCCCCAGAACTCGTACCGTCGCGGCAGCTCGACCTCGGCGTGCTCGGTCAGCCAGACGCGCAGCTCGGCCGGGTCGGTCAACGCCCGCCACACCGCCTCGACCGGCGCAGCGAGACGGGCACTCAGCTTCATCGGTTCAGTCATGGTCATCCCCCTTGGGGTAGCAGGCCACGGCGAGCTTGAAGGCGTCCCCCTCGGCGCCCCCGTAGCGCGTGAACAGGTCCTGCAGCGTGGACTGCAGGTCGTGCAGGAACTCCTGCCGGCGCTCGGCCGGCACCCGGATCTCGCCGGAGACCCCGATCGAGGGCAGCTCCGGCGCCGACCGGTCGAGCGCGGCGACGTCCGCCTGAACCTCCTCCATCAGGTCGAGCAGGTGGCCGAGGCTCAACTCGTCGCGGGCCCGGCGCAGCCCGCCGACCCGCCCGACGAGCCGGGGCGAGAGCCAGTACGACCGCGCGGCGGCCTGGTAGATGCCCTCGCTGATGCCGCGCACCTGGCGCGTCTGCACCTGCTCGACCAGGCCGGCCGCCACCAACTGCCGGACGTGGTAGTAGACGCGTTGCGGCGTCTGCCCCAGCCGGCCGGCGACCTCGGTGCAGGTGCGTGGCTCGGCCAGCTGCCGCAGCACCTCGATGCGCTGCGGCTTGAGCAGGACCTCGGCCTGCTCGATCCGTTCCAGGTACAGGACGTCTCTCATGGCAAAATCATCTTGTACGTAAAAACTTCCTTTGTCAATCGGTTCGACGAAAGCCGCGCCGGTGATCCGACGCGGCTCTCGTCGACTCGGATCAGGGCGTCCAGTCCGGACGCAGCGGGTACCCGTTCACCCCGTCCGGCCCGTTCCGGGTCGCCAGGACCTGATGCAGCTGGATGCCGTTGCGCTCGAAGGCCAGCCGCGACCCAGCCATGTACAGCCCCCACACCCGGGCCGTGCCCTGGCCCACCTCGCCGACGCAGAAGTCCCAGTGCTCGACCAGGTTGCGGCACCAGGCCGCCAACGTCAGCGCGTAGTGCTGGCGCAGGTTCTCCTCGTGGTGCACCTCCAGCCCGACATCGTGGATCTCACCGATCAGCCGGCCCGGCCCGGCCAACTCGCCGTCCGGGAAGACGTACCGGTCGATGAACGCGCCGGAGCGGTGCGGGGCCTGGTTGTCGGCCCGGGTGATGCAGTGGTTGAGCAGCCGGCCCCCGGGACGCAGCCGGTCCCGCAGCGCCCCGAAGTACGCCGGGTAGTTGCGCACCCCGACGTGCTCGGTCAACCCGATCGAGGAGACCACGTCGAACTGCTGCCGGGGAGCGTCCCGGTAGTCCAGGTGCCGCACCTCGGCCAGCCCGGTCAGCCCCTCCCGCTCGATCGCCGCCTGCGCCCACTGCGCCTGCGCCCGCGACAGGGTCACCCCGAGGACCCGCACGCCGTACTCACGGGCGGCGTGCCGGACCATCCCGCCCCAGCCGCACCCGACGTCCAGCAGCCGCATCCCCGGCTTGAGCGCCAACTTGCCGGCGACCAGGTCGTACTTGGCCGCCTGGGCCTGCTCCAGGGTGTCCGACGGGCTGCGGTAGACCGCGCAGGTGTACGTCATCGACGGGCCGAGCACCCTCTCGTAGAAGGCGTTCGAGACGTCGTAGTGGTGCGAGATGGCGGTGCTGTCCCGCAGCCGGGAGTGCCGCAGCCCGTTCACCACCCGCCGCCAGCGCGGCTGCGCCTCCTGCGGCGGGGGCGGCGGGGGCAGCAGCCGCTCCCAACCCAGCCCGCGCACCAGCGCCAGCCCCTCGGCCACCGAGGGCGGCCGCAGCCGCAACTCGTCCTTGAGCACCCGCAGCGCCTCGTACGGGTCGCCCGGATGGACCCCCTCCAGCGCGAGGTCACCGCTGACGTACGCCCGGGCCATGCCCAGGTCACCCGGCGCGGTGAGCAGGTACGACAGGCCCCGCTCCGAGCGGATGGCCAGGGTGATCCCGGAGTCGGTCGGGCCGATCGCGCTGCCGTCGTACCCGGTGACACGGACCGGCAGGTCCCGGGCGGTGACCGCGCGGACGACGTCCGCGACGGTCGTGCCGATGCGCCGGCCCCCCGCCGGCGGTGTGGACGGGGTGCTCGCCGCCCCCTGTTCTCGGTCGGTCAGGCTCATTTCCTCGCTACCGCCTTCTCGTACAGTCCCGTGAGCCGGTGGTCCGGGTCGTAGCGGTCCTTCACGGCGCGCCAGACGTCCCCGCCGTAGAGCCGGTCGAACGCCTCCCGGTCGTAGTACGCGTCCGAGTAGAGCGACTTGTGGCCGCCCGCCTCGGACACCGCCCGCTCCACAGAGCGGTTCACGTCGCCGTCCGCCGCACCCTCGGCGATCGGCACAGTCCCCCAGAAACCGATGTTGACGTAGGTCTGCCCAGGCCGCAGCGGGTACAGCGGCCACCCCCGGGCCGAACCCGGCCCGGCCGGCTCGCGCAGCCGCAGCGGGCAGAGCCAGACCGGGGACATCCCCACGTGCCGGGCGAACCAGCGCAGGAAGTCGGCCGTCCGATCGAGGGGGATCTCCACGTCCTGCACCACCCGCTCCCGGGCCGGCCGGCCGCGCCAGCGGTCCACCCGGGCGGCCACCTGGTGCCGGTGCTCCAGGCGGACCAGCCGGTGGTAGACGTCGCTGCGCCGCCAGCGGGCCGGCCAGAGCCGGCGGACCAGCGGATGCTGCACCCCGAACGCCGCCGAGCACCAGAACCAGTCGGTGTCCCAGCGCCACAGGTAGTCGTAGGTGGTCAACGCGTCGCGGGTGCGTTCGCGCAGCGAGCGGTAGTAGATCGCCTGGCCGGTGTAGTCGCTCGGCCGCGGCGGGTCGTCGGTGAAGCTCCCCAGCACCAGGTACGCCTCGCCGGGGCTGAACACCACCCCGTCCATCGCGTCGACTCCCCGGCCCTCCCACTCCCCCTTGGTGATCACGTCCCCGATCGCCTCGGTCAGCTCCTCCAGCCGGCTGAACCGCACGTTGCGCAACGCCACCGCGTGCCGTACGGGCTGGAGCTCGATGCGCAGCCGGGTGGCGTACCCGAGGCTGCCCAGCGAGTTGGGGAAGGCCGCGAAGAGGTCGGCGTGCTCCCCGTCCGGCCGGACCGTGAGCAGGTCGCCGGCACCGGTCAGCACGTCCATTTCGGTCACCGACTCGTGCGGCAGGCCGTTGCGGAACGACGTCGACTCGATGCCCAGCCCGGTGACCGCGCCACCCAGCGTGATCGTGCGCAGCTGCGGCACGACCAACGGCATCAGCCCGTACGGCAGGGTGGCGTCGACGAGATCCTCATAGGTGCACATGCCCTGCACCTCGGCGGTGCGGGCCTGCGGGTCGACCGCGAGGACGCCGTCCAGACCGGCGACGTCCAGCCCCGGCGCCCGGGTGGCCGCCCGCGGCCGGAACAGGTTGGAGGTGCGCTTGGCGAGGCGGACGGGTTGTCCGGGGGGCACCGCGGCGTACGACCGCCGCAGCGTCGCCACCGCCTGGTCATGATCACGCAGAGCGCGCATGAGATCACCTTACGCGCCGCATGCCCTCCGTGCGGGGACGTCCACGCTGGCCTCGCGCGTCCGGAACCGGACAGCCGGGTGGGGCCGGACACCGACGCGGCGGTCGCCGCGGCCCGGACGGCCGTCATCGCCCCGGGGACCGCAGCCGAGCGGTGGTCACGCCGGCCGGGCCGACATAGCGTGGTGTCCATGCCGAGAGCCGTCTGGAACGACCTCGTCGTCGCCGAGAGCGACGACACCGTCATGGTGGAGGGCAACCACTACTTCCCCCGCTCCGCCCTGCGCACCGACCTGATCCGGGAGTCGGACACCCACACGGTCTGCCCGTGGAAGGGCACCGCCTCCTACTACACGCTCACCCACGAAGGCCGGACCAGCGCCGACGCCGTCTGGTATTACCCGGACCCGAAGCCGGAGGCCGAGATGGTGCGCGACCGGGTGGCCTTCTGGAAGGACGTCACCGTCGTCGAGTGAGTCACCGCCGGACGGGCCGGGTGGCCGTCGACCCGGCCGGTGGGTCAGGATGCCCCCATGTCCGTCCCCGACGAACACCACGACCCGTCCGGCACCGTCTACGGCGCCCGCCCGGCCCCGCGCCCCGGGCTGCCCCGGGACCCGCTGATGCGGTTCGCGCTGGCCACCGGGCTGGTCGGCGTCCTGCTGGGGGTCTTCTTCGCCACCGGGGTGCTCGGCGGCGGCGACGAACCACCGGTGGTGCCGGCGGCGGCCGCGTCCGCGCCGCCGACCCAGGAGCCGACCCCGGAGATCCCCGAGGTGACGGCGAGCAGCCCCGCCACGCCCTCGCCGAGCGCCTCACCCACCACCCCGCCGGCCCCGGCCGCCGTCACCGGGCCGAAGGTGCTCCGGTCGGTCGTCTCCGGCCTCTGCGTCGGCACCGACGGCGACGACGAGAAGGCCGAGGCCGAACTGGCCGCCTGCACCGGCGGGCCGGAGCAGCAGTGGGTGGCCAACCCGGTCACCCCCGACCTGGTCACCCTGACCAACGCGGCACACGGCCAGTGCCTGGACGTCGAGGGCGGCAGCGGCGACGACGGCGCGAAGCTCCAGCAGTACCCCTGCCACGGCCAGGCCAACCAGCAGTGGCGGCTGACCCCGATGGGCAGCGGCCCGGTGCTGCTGGTCGCGGTGCACTCCGGCAAGTGCGCAGAGGCCAAGGACGGCGGCACCGAGGCCGGCGACGAACTGCGCCAGGTCCCCTGCACCGGCTCGGCCCAGCAGCAGTGGACGGTCGGCTGAGGCTGCGCCGGCTACGCCACCACCGGGCGCAGCATCCGCAGCTGGGCCAGGTGCTTGGGCAGGTGCACGCGGGTGTGCAGGTCCAGGGTGCGCGACCAGGGCAGCGGCTCGTCCACCCGCAGATCGAAACCCTCCCGCAGGTGCGTCTCGACCGGGGTGTCGGCCGCCGGGCCCAGCCGCTCCACCAGGGCGCACAACTTGTGACTGGTGGCGCGCAGCAGGGTGGCCAGGCCGTCCAGCCCGCCGCACTCGGCGACCAGCGCGTCCACCTGCGGCCGGTGGATCGTCTCCAGGTCGTAGTAGGCGAAGGGCGACCCGGCCAGCACCGCCTCCGTCGCCTCGCTCATCAGCTCGTCGTTGGCGGCCAGGTGCGCCACGATCTGCTCGGCGCTCAGCTGCCCCGGCGGCGGCCCGCCGAAGCCACCCGCCTCCACCTCGGCGAGCAGCTCCTCGTACGCCCGACGCAGGTCGCCGCTGTCCATGCCCCCAGTCAACGTGCCCGGGCACGCCGGGCACCCCGCCGCCCGGCCAGATCACCCGGACGGGTCAGCGGCCACCCCGCCGGGCGCGCAGGTAGTCGGAGACCACGTACTCGCCGAGATCCTCCAGGTCGGGGGTGAACATCCGCCCCTTCGAGCGGCGGGCCACCGCGTCCACGAACCGGCGCAGGCCCGGATCGTCACCCAGCATGAACAGATTCAACGTCGCCCCGTACCGGGTCAGCCGGTCCACCTCGCGGACGGTCGCCTCGATCGTCTCCGGCAGCGACGGCCAGTGGAAGTACGCCTCTCCGTCGTCCGGGTCGAGGTGGGCGGTGGGCTCCCCGTCCGTGACCACCAGGACCACCGGCTCCGCACCCGGATGCCGACGCAGGTGCCGCCCGGCCAGCCGCAACGCGTGCTGGAGGTTGGTGCCCTGCTCCAGGTCCGGCTCCACCGCCGCCAACTCCTGCTGGGTCAGCGGCAGCGCCCGACGACCGAACCCGACGATCTGCAGGGCGTCCTGCGGGAAGCGGGTAGCCACCAGGTGCGACAGGGCCAACGCCGTCTGCTTCATCGGCCCCCAGCGCCCCTGCGAGATCATCGAGTACGACAGGTCCACGCAGAGCGCCACCGCCGCCGACGCCCGCCGCTCGGTCTCCACCACCTCGAAGTCGTCGACCGCGAGCTGCACCGGGACGGTGGGCCCGCCCCGGCGTACCGCGCGGGTGAGGGTGCGCACCACGTCCAGCGGCTGCTCGTCGCCGTACTCCCACGGGCGGGACGCGCCGCTGACCTCCCCGGCCGCACCGGCCGCACGCAGGTCGTGCTGGCCCCGCGGGCCGGCGGTCAGGTCGGCGAAGACCCGCCGCAGGGCGGTGCCGGCGAGTCGGCGCAGCGCCTTCGGGCTCAGGGTCAGCCCGTCGGCGTCCCGGCCCACCCAACCCTGCCGGCGCAGCTCCCGCTCCAACTCCCGCAACCGGCGTACGTCGTCGGCGGCGTCGCGGCCCAGCGTCCGGGCGACCGCCTCGACGTCGACGTCGTCCAGGCTGGCCCCGGGATGGTCCTGGTCCAAGGCGTCCAGCAGCTCGTCCAGCTCCGCGATCTCGCCGAGCGCCCCGGTCGCCTCGCCGTAGCCGAGCGGCTGCTCACCCCGCACCCGCTCCCCGCGCTGCCAGTCCAGGTCGGGACGCAGCGCCCGCAGGTGCCCGTCCAGCGCGGACATCTCACCGGCCAGCCGGTCGCCGAGCGACTGCCGCATCAGCCCGGCCAGCTCCTCGCGCTGCCGCTCCGACAGCGAGCGCATCAGCCGCTCCCCCGCCACCGCCCGCCGGGCCAGCACGTCGACCAGCTCGTCGACGTCCTTCGGCTGCTCCGGGAAGAACTGCCCGTGCCGGCGCATGAACCCGGCGAACGCGTCGGTGGTGTCCTCGGCGCGGGCGTGCCGGGCCAGCAGGTCGTTGAGGTCGCGCATCATCTCGGCGAGCTGCCGCTGCACGGCCGGATCGCCGGCCGCCCGCGCCGCGTCCCGCAGCCCGGCGAAACGCTGCTCCAGCACCTCGCCACGCAGCCCGTCGAGGATCTTCCGGTACGCCTGCCGTGCCTCGTCGCTGGCCCAGTCGTACCCGGCCAGCTCCGCCACCGCCCGGGCGGTGGAGCGGGGCAGGTTGTCCAGCACCGCCTCGGCGAAACGCGCGTCGTCGCCGTCGCGCCCGCGCAACTCGTCCCGCTCGGCGGCCAGGGCCTGGTCGAGCAGGGCCCGGGCCCGGGTCACCGCGCCGTCCAGGTCGCCCCGGCGCAGCGCCTCCCGACGCAGCCGCCGGGCCCGGGCGGCCAGGTCGTCCAGGCCACCCCGCCCCTGCGGGCCGCGGCGCAGCAGATCGCGCAGCGCCTCCCGCAGGCTGCCGCCGGCCAGCACCTCCGCGCCGACCGCGTCCACCGCGGCCCGGACGTCGTACGGCGGGGCGAGCGGGTCGGGCCCGCCGCGCCACTGGCCGTACCGGAACCGGTCGCCGGCCATCGTCAGCTCCGGCCGCCGTAGACGGTGCGGCCCGACTCGGTGACGTCCTTGCCGAGCCGCCGGCTCAGGTGCAGTCCTTCGAGGACGAACTCCACACCGGCGGCGGCCTCCTCCGGCGTCGGCGCGTCACCCAGGCCGAGCCGGTCGAGCGCCTTCGCCAGCCCGGGGACGGTGCCGACCTGGCGCAGCAGCTCGGCCGAGGCGACCAGCTCACCGGTCTCGATCACGGTGCCCTCGGCCACCAGGGAGGTGAAGCCGGAAAGGTCCAGCCCGGCCAGCCGGGCCCGGAAGGTCTCCGCGGTGGCGGTACGCAGCAGATGGGCCAGGATCTCGATCTCCCGCCCCTCCTCGCCGCTCTCGAACTCGACCTTGCCGCGCAGGGTGGAGGTCACCGACACCGCGTCACCGACCCGGGCGACCGGCGCCTCGGGGCGTACCGTGGCGTCGCCGGTCTCCGACGCGGCGGAACCGGCGGCGAGCAGGCCGGAGCGGCGCAGCGCGGCGGCGGCGACGGTCTCCGCGGCGGCGATCGCGAAGCGGGCCGAGACCCCGGAGCGCGGGTCCACCGACGGGGACTCGCGCACCGCACGGGCGAACCGCGCGAGGACCTCCAGCACGTGCTCGGGCACCTCGGCGACCAGGTCGGCCTCCTGCCGGATCAGCGCCAGCTCCAGCTCCAGGTCGACCGGGTAGTGGGTCCGGATCTCCGCACCGAAGCGGTCCTTGAGCGGGGTGATGATCCGGCCCCGGTTGGTGTAGTCCTCCGGGTTGGCGCTGGCCACCAGGAGCAGGTCCAGCGGCAGCCGGAGCTGATAGCCGCGGACCTGGATGTCCCGCTCCTCCAGCACGTTCAGCAGCGCCACCTGGATCCGCTCGGCCAGGTCGGGCAGCTCGTTCACCGCGAAGACCCCCCGGTTGGTGCGCGGCACCAGTCCGAAGTGGATGGTCTCCGGGTCGCCGAGGGTACGCCCCTGGGCCAGCCGGATCGGGTCGACGTCGCCGATGAGGTCACCGACGCTGGTGTCCGGGGTGGCCAGCTTCTCGCCGTACCGCAGCGACCGGTGCAGCCAGCCGACCGCCAGGTCGTCACCGGCCTCGGCGACCAGCGCGCGCGACGCCGGGGTGAGCGGGCGCATCGGATGCTCGTTGAGCGCCGAGCCCTCGATGACCGGGGTCCACTCGTCGAGCAGCGCCACCAGCGAACGGATCAGCCGGGTCTTGCCCTGGCCCCGCTCGCCGAGCAGCACCATGTCGTGGCCGGCGAGCAGGGCCCGCTCGACCTCGGGCAGGACGGTGTCGTCGTAGCCGACGATGCCGGGGAAGCGGTCACCGCCGGCGCGCATCCGGGCGAGGAGGTTGTCACGGAGTTCCTGCTTGACGGTCTTGTACCCGTACCCGGCGGCGCGCAGCGCGCCGAGCGTGCCCGGCAGGTCGGCGGGCGGAACCGGGAGAACCTGATGGGGCGCAGTCACCCGAACCACGCTAGCGCGGTGCACCCGACCCCGCCTCCTTCCACGTGCCGCCCACCCGTCCGGGACGCCCCGCCGTCCCGAGGGCGGGGCGTCCCGAACCCGGACGCGGTCAGTGCCGGCCACACCGGCGGCAGGCACCCCGGCGACGCAGGTGGTAGGCGTACGTCGCGACGGCGAGCGCGGCACCCCAGAGCGGCCAGAGCAGGACCGGCGCGGTCGCCAGGTCGACTCCCGAGGAGAAGTCCCAGAAGGCCGGGGTGGAGAGCAGGCCGACACCGGCCGCCGACACCGCCACCGCGACCCCGCCGGCGGGCACGACGGCGAGAGCCACCGGCACCCGCCGGCCGGCCAGCCCCGGCATCCAGCGCGGGAACCGCTCGCCCCAACGCTGCACCAGACCGAGCGTTAGGGCCGTCCCCACCAGGGCGAACGCACCCAGCCCGGCGGCGGCCCACACCGATCCGGAATCCCGCATCTCGTCCAGGAACGCCCGGTCGATGCCGAGCGGCACGCCGACCGCCCAGGCCAGCCGGGTCACCGCGTACAGGGCGGGGATGACCGCGGCCACATAGGTCGCCCACCGGCCCCGGCGGACGACCGTCGCCGCCCGGGCCACGTCGCGGTCGGTGCCGTCCCGCCCGCACGCCGGGCACCCGGCAGCCGTCCGGCGTTGCCAGGCCAGCACCGCCCCGGCCAGCAGCACCCCGCCGACGACGGCCGCGAACCGGGCGAACAGCGACCAGGTGAAGATGTCGGCGTAGTCCACCTCCGGCCAGCCGAACGGCGCACCGACGATCAGGACGGGCAGGTACCCGAGGAACGCCAGCACCCGGAAGTCCGGCACCACGACGGCGAGCAGGAAGGCGACCGTCCAGCCGTAGCCGAGCAGCAGGGCGCGCAGCGGCCGGGGCAGACCGGTCGCCACGCCACCGCTCATGGCCAGGGCGGCGACCGCGGCGCCGAGCAGAAGCACGGCGAAGACCGGTGGCCCCACGTCCACCGGCACCAGCCGGAGCAGGGTGGCGTCGCCGCCGTGCGGGTCGTTCGCGCCGAACGGGTAGCCGGCGCCGGTGAGGGTGCAGAGCAGGGCGAGCACGCCCCAGAGGCCGAGCCAGCCGGCGGCCAGCGGTGCGGCCCGCCGGGTCCAGCCACCTCGGGTGCGGGATGCTGTGGTGATCGTCGTCATGGCTCCAGCGTCGGCCGCGCCGGGGCGGCTTCCCTCCCGCGCGCCGGCGAACCCGCTCCCCCACCCGGGGGACCGGCCCGGCCCGCGACGGGGATCAGCCGGTGGGAACCACGAAGCCCGACTCGTACGCGGCGATCACCGCCTGGGTGCGGTCCCGGACACCGAGCTTGGCCAGCACGTTGCCGACGTGCGTCTTCACCGTCTCCACACCGACGACGAGCTGCCCGGCGATCTCGGTGTTGGACAACCCGGTGGCCATCAGGCGCAGCACCTCGGCCTCCCGATCGGTGAGCCGGGCCGAGCGCAACCGGTCCCCGCCCGGCCCGCCGTACGCGCCGACGAGCTGCCGGATCGCCGCCGGGAAGAGCAGCGAGTCACCGGCCGCCACGACCCGGATCGCCTCCACCACCTCGGCGGGCCGGGCCCGCTTGAGCAGGAAACCGCTCGCCCCGGCACGCAGCGCCTCGTAGACGTACTCGTCGTTGGCGAAGGTGGTGACGACCAGCACCTTGGGCGGGTCGGCCGAGGTGGCGAGCAGCCGCCGGGTGGCCTGGATGCCGTCGATCGAGGGCATCCGGACGTCCATCAACACCACCCGGGGACGCAGCTTCGCCACCAGCGGCGGCACCTCCACGCCGTCAGCGGCCTCCCCCACCACCCGCAGGTCCGGCTGGGCGTCGATGATCGCCCGCAGCCCCACCCGGATCAGCTCGTCGTCGTCGACGATCAGCACGTCCACGCTCACCGTGTCTCCCCTCCCGACACCGGCAGCCGCACCCTGACCCGCCAGCGGTCGTCCTCCGGCCCGGCGGTGATCCGGCCGCCGAGCAGCAGCACCCGTTCCCGCATGCCGTCCAGCCCGCGCCCGGCGCGCCCCGGCCGGGCCGCCCCGGCGAGGGCGTTGTCCAACTCGATCTCCAGCCACCGGCCGTCCGGCGGGTCGGCCCCGGCGCGCGGCTCCCCGGGTACGCCCACCCGCAGCCGTACCGGCCCACGACCGTAGCGGGCGGCGTTGGTGAGCCCTTCCTGCACGATCCGGTAGCCCTCGCGGGACACCACTGCGGGCAGTTCCCCCAGGTCGCCGGTGATCTCCGCCGTCACCGGCAGTCCGGCCGTACGGGTGTCGGCGACCAGCCGGTCGAGCTGGGTCAGGGTGCGCTGCGGGGCGGTGCCCGCCGACGCGCGGCTGCCGTCGCCGTTGTCGCGGAGCAGGCCGAGCACATGGTCCAGGTCGTCCATCGCGTGCCGGCTGGTCTCCTCGATCGCGGTGAGCGCACGCCGGACGAACTCCGGGTCGTCGTCGAGGAGCTGCCGGGCCGCGCCGGCCTGCAGGGTGGCCACGGTGAGCGCGTGGCCCACGGAGTCGTGCAGCTCCCGGGCCAGCCGGTTGCGTTCGGCGAGCCGGGCGGCCCGCGCCTCCAGGGCAGCGATCCGCTCGCCCGGCGAAGGGCCGAGCAGCGCCGGAGCCATCGAGGTGGCGAGCGCGCCCAGCCCGGCGACGGCGTACCCGAGACCGAGCAGCACCAGCACCCCGGTGAGGCTCAGCCAGCCGGTGTCCCGCCCGTCGAGCGGGCCGAAGCGTTCCCGGGCGACGAGTTCGGCGCCGATGCCGAACTGCGCGGCGATGAACGACAGCGCCATCGGCAGGGCACTGATCAGCGCGAACATCACCACGCCGCCGACGGTCATGTGCATGGCGATCCAGAGCGCCGCGCGCAGCCGGGTCTCCCGGTCCGCCGGGTGGCCGGTGGCCGGCTCCGGCAGCCGTACGCCGAGCAGGGCGCGGACGGCGGCGATCTCCAACGCCCGGCTGCCGTCGAGGAAGAACGGCACCGCGCCGATGACCGCGGCGATCACCGCCAGCCCGAGGACCAGCGGCCGGGGCACCTCCCCACGGGTGAGCAGTTGGGCGAAGGTAGCCCCGAGCAGCACGTACGGCAGCACCAGCACCCCGCCAAGCAGCAGAAACACGCCGCGTCGGAGGGTGCTGGCACGGATCAGCGGCGCGACGGCCGTCCGGAGGCCCATCCGGTCATTCTCGCCACCCGTCGGGCCCGGCGGATCCCCCGCGACGGGGAGATCGGCCCGCTCGGGCCCGGATCAGCTTCGGCACCGCGGCCAGGCCGGTGACCGGCCGGAACTGCCGGGCGGCGGCGGCCAGGGCCGCGTACTCGTCGTCGGCCAGGTCGATCTCGGCGGCGGCGGCGTTGCGTTCCATCTGCTCCACGCCGGACGCGCCGGGGATGGCCACCACGTTCGGGTGGCGCAGCAGGTACGCCAGGGCGATCTGACTCGGGGTGGCCCGGTGCGCGTCGGCCACCTCGCGCAGCGTCGCGACCAGCGCGGCGCCGCGCTCCAGGTTCTCCGGCAGGAAGTACGGGTTGGCCCGCCGGATCGCGCCGGTCGGCGGGTTCGTCGCGCCGTACCGGCCGGAGAGGAAGCCCTGCGCGAGCGGGCTGTACGCGATGACGATCCGGCCGGCCTGCTGCGCGTACGGGATCAGGTCCTCCTCCGGGCCACGGTCGATCATGCTGTAGCGGACCTGGTTGCTCAGCACCCGGCGGCCCAGCGCCGCCTCGGCGAACCGCCACCGGCGCAGGCTGTAGTTGCTGACCCCGACCTCGCCGACGAGCCCGACGTCCTGCAGGGCGCGCATGCCCCGCATGGTGGTGGTGTCGGCGACCACCGGGTTGGGCTGGTGCACCTGGTAGAGGTCGATGCTGCGGACACCGAGCCGGGCCGCCGAGGCGACCGCCCGCTGCTGCACCACCGGGGCGAGCGGCAGCACCGGGAAGATCTTGCTGGCCACCACGACCCTGTCCCGGTCGTCGCCGAGCGCCGTGCCGAGGATCCGCTCGCTGCGGCCGAAGCCGTACAGCTCGGCGGTGTCGAACAGGGTGACCCCGAGGTCGAGCGCCCGCCGGACGATGTCCGCCGCCCGCCGCTCGTAGTCGGGGCCGTAACCCCATTCCTTCGAGCCGAACTGCCAGGTGCCGAGGCCGATCTTCGAGATGGGCCGGGGGGTGTCGAGCGGGACGAAACGCATGCTCTCGACGCTACCCGCGCCGCCGCCGCCGGCCCGCCCGCACCGTCAGGCCGGGTCGCGGCGGTCTAGGGTCGTGGCCGTGACCTACCTCGCCGCGGATGAGCGCTACGACCGGATGACCTACCGTCGCAGCGGGCGCAGCGGGCTGCGGCTGCCCGCCGTCTCGCTGGGGCTCTGGCACAACTTCGGGCCGGACCGGCCCTTCGACCGGCAGCGGGACATCGTCCGGCGCGCCTTCGACCTGGGGGTCACCCACTTCGACCTGGCGAACAACTACGGCCCGCCGCCCGGGGCGGCCGAGGAGTCGTTCGGCCGGATGCTCGCCACCGACCTCAAGCCGTACCGGGACGAGTTGGTGATCTCGAGCAAGGCCGGGTACCTGATGTGGCCCGGGCCGTACGGCGAGTGGGGCTCGCGCAAGTACCTGGTCTCCTCGCTGGACCAGTCGCTGCGCCGGATGGGGCTGGAGTACGTCGACGTCTTCTACTCGCACCGCTACGACCCCGACACCCCGCTGGAGGAGACGATGGGCGCGCTCGACGCCGCCGTCCGCTCCGGCAAGGCGCTCTACGTCGGCGTCTCCAACTACGACTCGGAGCAGACCGCCCGGGCGGCGGCGATCCTGCACGACCTGGGCACCCCGCTGCTGATCAACCAGCCGTCGTACTCGATGCTCAACCGCTGGACGGAGTCCGACGGCCTGCTGGACACCCTGGCCGAGGTCGGCGCGGGCTGCATCGCCTACAGCCCGCTCGCGCAGGGGCTGCTCACCGACCGCTACCTGGCCGGCATCCCGGCGGACTCCCGGGTGCGGACCAGCGTGTTCCTCAACGAGAGCGACCTGACCGAGGAGAAGCTGGCCACCATCCGAGGGCTCGGCAGGATCGCCGAGCAGCGCGGGCAGACCCTGGCCCAGCTCGCCCTCGCCTGGGCGCTGCGCGACCCGCGGATGACCAGCCTGATCATCGGGGCGAGCAGCGTGGCGCAACTGGAGACCAACGTCGCCGCCGTCGAGAACCTCGACTTCACCGCCGAGGAGCTGGCCGAGATCGACCGGCTGCTCGGCTGACCACCGCAGCTCCCTGCCGGCCCCACTGCTTCGCGGCGGCGTCGCCCTTGAGGTGGGCGGGTCGCGGGGTCGCGATCGCAGCACCACGCGGGAGTCGCGAGCGCGGCCGCCGCGCGGAAAGGGCGGCGCGGCAGCCGCGCGGGGAAGGCGAGCACGGCAACCACGCGGGGACCGCGAGCACGGCAACCACGCGGGGACCGCGAGCACGGCAACCGCGCGGGGAAGGCGAGCACGGCAACCGCGCGGGGAAGGCGAGCACGGCAGCCGCGCGGGAACGCGAACAGTGGGGCGGCGGCGGGGTCGCAGGCACGGCGTGGCCGACACCGTCGACGTGACAGGAGCCGCCGGCGTACCGGAATCGATCGGGCGGCGATCGGGCGGACGGCGATCGGGCGGCGATCGGGCGGCGATCGGGCGGACGGCGGGACCGACTCCTTGACGGTGTCGTCGGCGCTCCAGGCGGGACCGGTGGGGTGTCGGTGGGACGCTACAGACCTGATCGCATGGGTGGATCAGCGCCTCGCCATCGGCCCGGCGTGCGCGCACCGGCATGTCAGTGATCGGGACCAGCGCCCTGTGGCCGACATCTGGCGTTCCGGAAGCTGGTCTACCCGACGCCGACCAAGCCGATGCCGGTGCGGCCGGGTGCCGGCGGGCCGCCGGCCAGGTGAGAGTGCCCGATCCATCGACCCGCCGCGCTGATCCATCCATGCGATCAGGTCCGTAGCGTCCCACCGACACCCTGCCGGTCCCGCCAGCACCGCCGACGACGCCGCTCGCTCCGCGCCCGCCCGGCGACCGGGCCCACCGCCTGCGCTGGGGGTGACGGCATGACCACCATCGCGACCGGGCCCGCCGCCTGCGACCGCGCGCCCGCCTGCCCCGGCGGTCCGTGCACCCGCCGGCCTCCTGGGCGGTGGACAAGCTGACGACCACGTACGCCGACGTCGATGCCCGTCGTTGTGGCCCGTCGCGCCGGCCGCCGTGATCCCGACAGCCGTTGCGCCCGTCGCACCGGCCGCCACCACACCGCGCCGCCGTTGCGCAGCCACCGCGCCGCCGGTCACCCGCCGTCACGGGCGTCGAGGCCCGACGGGGTGAGCCGGGACGCCCCCGGCGTCACCAGGTGCGGCGGCGGCCGGCGCGGTGGTTGCGCACCTCGCAGGGGCGGCCCGGCGGAACGGGAACGGGCCGGCGCAACCGCATCGCGGCCAGCACGGCGACCAGGACTGCGGTGACCGCTACGCCACCGATCACCAACCGGAGGTCGTCACCGCCGAGCTCGGTCACCGACGCGACCGGTACGCCCGGGTCCCGCGCCGCCGTGAAGGCAGGTACCGCGGTGGCGTCGGACGCCACGGAGGGCTTCGGGGTGGCGGCCTCGGCGGCCGGTGGGTCGCTGGCGCGGGCGGCCGGGGGCACCTCGGCCGCCGCCCGGAACTCCACGTCGGAGCAGGAGTAGTAGGTGTCCGGGCTGTCCGAGTTCTGCCACACCGTGTAGATCAGATGTCGTCCGGTCAGCCCGGCCGGCAGCTGCCCCCGCATCTGGTACGACCCGCTGCGCAGCGGCGGGTCGGTGATCGTCAGGAACGGGCGCGGCGAGAGGTCGTCCCAGGTCAGTCGCCGTTGCGGGTCGTACCCGGGGAGGGTGGCGTAGAGCCGGAACGTGCCCCTGTGCGGAATGGTGCCCCGATAGCGGAAGGTGAACGTCGCGCCCGCGGTCAGCCGGGTCGCCGGCCAGTCGGCGCGAGGCAGGTCCAGCCCCTGGTACGCGGAGAGGCCACCGCTGCACAGCTCACCGTCGGGGATCTTCTCCCGGTCCCGGCCGGCGACGCCGAAGACCCGGACGTTGTCCCACTCCCGCAGGGCGGCGCCGGCCCGGACAGCCGCCCGGCAGGCCGGAATCGAGGCGTGCGGACCCTCGGGACCGCAGGCCGCGGAGCGGCTCATCGGGTTGGTGGGCGCACCGTGCGCCGCCGCGGGCGTCGCGGTCGGCAGGACGGTCGCGGCGACGGCCGCGACGGCGACGAGCACTCGGCGTACGGTCATCAGGCGGACCTCCCACCTACTGGTACGGGCGACGGGCGGCAAAGGTTCGACGGGCCGGAAACCGGCGATCCGCGCCCGGCTGCTGGGAGCCGCTCCGCACTCCGGTCCCGGGCCGCCTAACGTGATCACCATGCGAGTGGCCGTCTTCAGCACCAAGCCGTACGACCGGGACTTCCTCACCGCGGCGAACGCCGACGGGCGACACGAACTGGCCCTGCTGGAGCCCCGCCTGTCGGTGGAGACGGCGACCCTGGCGCGCGGCGCGGACGCGGTCTGCGCGTTCGTCAACGACGACCTGGGCGCGCCCGTGCTGGAGCAGCTCGCCGGGGCCGGGGTGCGGGTGGTGGCACTGCGGTCGGCGGGTTACAACCACGTCGACGTGGCCAACGCGGCGAAGCTCGGCCTCATCGTGGTCCGGGTGCCGGAATACTCGCCGTACGCGGTCGCCGAGCACAGCGTGGGCCTGATGCTCGCCCTCAACCGCAAGATCCACCGCGCGCACAACCGGGTACGCGAACACAACTTCGCCCTGACCGGGCTGCTCGGCTTCGACCTGCACGGCAGGACCGTCGGCGTGGTCGGCACCGGCAAGATCGGGGTCTGCGTGGCCCGGATCATGACCGGCTTCGGCTGCCGGGTGCTGGCCAGCGACCCCTACCCCAACGCCGACGCGCTCGCCGCCGGGGTGGAGTACGTGCCGCTGGAGACGCTACTGGCCCAGTCGCACGTGGTGACCCTGCACTGCCCGCTCACCCCGGAGACCCACCACCTCATCGATGAGGAGCGGATCCGGCAGATGCGTCCCGGGGTGATGCTGATCAACACCAGCCGGGGCGCGCTGGTCGACACCCGGGCGGTCATCAAGGGGCTGAAGAACGGCCGGATCGGCCACCTCGGCCTGGACGTGTACGAGGAGGAGACCGACCTCTTCTTCGAGGACCTCTCCGACCAGATGCTGCGCGACGACGACTTCTCCCGGCTCAGCACCTTCCCGAACGTGCTGATCACCGGCCACCAGGCGTTCTTCACCGAGGAGGCGCTGCACAACATCGCCGCCACCACGATCGCCAACCTCACCGCCGTCGAGCGTGACGGCCCGGACGGGGTGACCGGCCCGGCCCGGGTCTGCTGACCGGCCGTACCGGCCTGCGGCACGCCGGGTCACGGGACGGCGGGCGGCACCTGCACGGCTCTACAGTGACCGCACCACTCCATGATCGAGGAGCGTGCCGTGTCCGAGCCGCCACCGACGCCAGACTCCCCCGGGGCCACCGCGCCCGCCGGGGACGCCGGCAGCCCACTGCCCGCCGACGGGACGCCGTACCTGCTGGTCATGCCGACCGCCGACGGCGCGCCGCCGAGCGTGGTGTGGCCGGGCCAGCAGGGCCAGCCCGCCTGGGCCATCCCGGTCACCGTGCCACCGGGCACCCGCGGGTACGCGGTGTTCGTGCCTCTGGTGCCGGCGGCGGCGCCGGAGAGCCCTATGACGCCGGCGACCACCGGCGAGCCCGCCGCCGCACCGGCGGACGCCGCACCCGCGACCTCGGCCGCGTCCGGCAGCGCGCCGGGCCCGGACCCGGCGGCGTCTCCCGGCCCGGTGATCCCGACCCAGGTGACCAGCGCCCCCACGCCCGCGGAACCCTCGACCGCCGCCCCCACGCCACCGGCCGGCGGCCCGGCCACGGGCGCTGTCCCCGCCCCCCGCACGGAGGCCGCGCCGGCCGCGACCGGGCCGGCCGTCGCCGTCGCGGGCCCCGCGCTGCCGGTGCCGTCCGACCCACGCCCCGGGCCGCTCGCCGTGCCGCCGCCTCCCGGGGCACGGCCGATGCCGCAGTACGGCGGCCCGCCGGTGTCCTGGGCGCCCCGAGCGGACCCGCCGCCGTCGTTCCTGCAGACGCGCTGGCCCGGCCCGGAGCCCGCCACCGGATGGGCGGTGCCCGCCGCGGTCGGTGCCGCGGCGCTGGGCGTGGCGTCCTTCGTGCCGCTGAGCCGGGTCGGCATCGGCTGGTTCCTGGGCTGGCTCGTGCTGACCGTCGCGGTGGTCGTCGCGGTCCGGCGCGGCACCGCCGCGCTGCCCCGGACCGAACGGCTGGTCCGGGCAGGCTGGGCGGGGGCGGCACTCGCGCTGCTCGCGGTGCTCGCCTTCCGCAACGCCTGGTGGCTGGTGACCTTCTGCGTGCTCGGCGCGCTCGGCTGCGCGGCGCTGGCGATCGTCGGCGGCCGACTCCTCCGCTCGATCCTGTTCAGCCTGGTCGCCGCCCCGTTCGCGGCCCTGAGGGGCCTGCCCTGGGTACGCCGGCACGTCACCGCCGGACCGGACACCGGGGCGGTCCGCCGGGTGGCCTGGTCGGTGGTCGCCACGGCGCTGGTGCTGCTGGTCTTCGGCGGCCTGCTCTCCTCCGCCGACGCGGCCTTCTCCGAGGTCCTCGGCGCGATCGTGCCGGAGATCAACGTCGGCAGCGTGTTCCGGTGGCTCTTCCTGGCCGCGGTGGGCGGCCTGATCGCCGTCGCCGCCGTCTACACCCTGGCCGCCCCGCCGGACCTCTCCACCGTCGACAGGCCGGGTGAGCGGCGCTTCGGCATCCTGGAGTGGGCCCCGGCGATCGCCGCGCTGACCGCGCTCTTCGGCGGCTTCGTGGCCGTGCAGTTCACCGTGCTCTTCGGCGGTCAGCGCCACGTCCTGCGTACCGCCGGCCTCAGCTACGCCGAGTACGCCCGCAGCGGATTCTGGCAGCTCGTCGTCGTCACCCTGCTCACCCTGGCGGTGCTGGGCGGGGTCACCCGGTGGGCGCGGCGGGACAAGCCGGTGGAGCGCACCCTGCTGCGGGTGCTGCTCGGCCTGCTCAGCGCGCTCAGCGTGGTGATCGTGATCTCGGCGCTGTCGCGCATGTACACGTACCAGAAGGTCTACAGCTTCACCGGGGAGCGGATCTTCGTGATGGCGTTCGAGCTGCTGCTCGGGGCCGTCTTCCTGATGATCATCGCGGCCGGTGTGCGGTGGCGGGGGCGGTGGATCCCCGGGGTCACCGTCGCCCTGGCGGTGGCGATGCTGCTGAGCCTGGCCGTGCTCAACCCGGAGGACTACGCCGCCCGCCGCAACGTCGCCCGGTACGAGCAGACCGGCAAGATCGACGCCTGGTACCTGCGGGCGCTCTCCGCCGACGCCACCCCGACGCTGGCCACGCTCCCCGACCGGGTCCGCCGGTGCACGCTGAGCTGGATCGACGACGACCTCGACCAGCCCGACCCCTGGTACGCCTGGAACCTGGGCCGGGCCCGGGCCCGGGCCGAACTCGACCGGCTCGGGCCGGGCGCGGCCGGCGGCCAGAAGGACTGCAAGGCCGCCGACCAGTTCGACCTGCCCAAGAGGCGCAGCACGCGCTGACCCCGCCGCGCCGTCACGGTCATCCGGCCGTGGCGGCACGGCACAGCGGCCGGTTCCCCGCCGTCAGCGCGTCCGGGGCGGCGCGGCACTGTCGCGGATGACGAGTTCGGTGGCGAGTTCGACGCGCGGGCTCTCGATCTTCTCGCCCTGGGCCAGGCGCAGCACGGTACGGGCGGCCAGCATGCCCATCTCGGCCAGAGGCTGACGGATCGTGGTGAGCGGAGGCGAGCACCACCGGACCTCGGGCAGGTCGTCGAAGCCGACCACGCTGATGTCGTCGGGCACCCGCAGGCCACGTTTGCGGACCGCCTCGTAGACGCCGAGTGCCATCTGGTCGCTGGAGGCGAAGATGGCAGTCGGCGGATCGGGCAGCGCCAGCAGTTGGGTGCCGGCGGTGTAGCCGGCCTCGTGGTAGAAGTTGCCGGGGCGGATCAGGGTGTCGTCGATGGCGATGCCGGCGGCGTCGAGGGCGGCCCGGTAGCCGTCCATCCGGGCCCGGCTGCACATCAGTTGCGGTGGGCCGGCGATGAAGCCGATGCGGCGGTGACCGAGGCCGAGCAGGTACTGGTTGGCGCGCAGGCTGCCCTCCCAGTTGGTCGCGCCTATGGTGGGCGCGTCCTGCGGGGCCACCCCGGCCGGGTCGACGATGACCACGGGGAGGCGGAGCCGGCGCAGCTCGGCCTGCAAGGGTGGCTCCACCATCGAGGTCACGAAGATGACGCCCTCGGTGGAGCGGGTACGCATGTTGTCGAGCCACTGCTTGGCCGAGGAGGTACGCCGGTGGATGGCCGAGACGACGGTGCCGGCGCCGCTGCTGTGCGCCACGTCCTCCACCCCGCGGATGATCTCCACCGCCCAGGGGCTGTCGAGGTCGTTGAAGACCAGGTCGATCAGCGCCGAGCTGGTACGCCTGCTCGGCGGGCGGCGGCGGTAGCCGTGCCGGGAGAGCAGGTCCTCGACCCGTTCCCGGGTCTGGGGGGCGACGTCGGAGCGGCCGTTGAGGACCCGGGAGACCGTGGGCACGGAGACGCCGGCCAAGCGCGCGATCATCGCGATGGTGACGTTCCGGCTGTTGTCGGAGTCCACGGTCCACCCTCTCGTCGTGGCGGGATCCTACGGTCGCAGAAGGCTACCGCAGGGCTTGTCGGTCACCCCTTGACGCTGCCGGCCAGACCGCCGATGAGCTGGCGTTCGGCCACGGCGTAGAAGCCGAGGGCCGGGAGCATGGACAGCACGACGAAGGCGAGCACCCGGGCGGTGTCGTCGGCGTACTGGCCCTGGAACGCCTGCACCCCGACGGGCAGGGTCCACCAGCTCTGGTCGGTGAACACCACCAGCGGGAGCATGAAGTTGTTCCAGCTGCTGACCAGGGCGAGCACCGAGACGGTGGCCAGGGCCGGCCGGGCCATCGGCAGCAGGATGCGCCAGAAGAACCCGAACGGGCTGCACCCGTCGAGGGTCGCGGCCTCCTCGACCTCGCCGGGGATGGTGCGGAAGAACTGGCGCAGGATGACGATGGTGATCGGCAGTCCGAAGGCGGCCTGGGGCAGGATCACCCCGAGCGGGTTGTCCAGCAGCCCCATGCCGCGTAGCAGGACGAACAACGGCAGGATGGCCACCGCGAACGGAAACATCAGTCCGATCGCGAACAGGGTGAACAGCAGTTCCCGGCCCCGGAAGGCGAAGCGCGCGAAGACGAACGCCGCCATCGCCGCCGCGCCGACCATGATGAGCGTGCTGCTGACGGCGATCAGGACGCTGTTGCCGAGCTGCCGCCAGAACACCTCGGAGCCGAGGATGCCGGTGTAGTTGCCGGGCACCCAGGGGTCCGGCCAGCCGAGGGGGTTGGTGGAGAGCTGCCCGTTGTCCTTGAATCCGCCGAGCACCCCGAACCAGACCGGTACGACGATGAGCGCGCCGACGGCGATGCAGACGAGGTGCAGCACGAGGCGGCGGGTCCGCAGGGCCGGGTTCGCCGTGCCGGTCATCGCTGGTCTCCTTGGTTGGTGAGCGCGCCCTCGGTGTCGCGGCGCATGACGACGCGCTGGTAGAAGAGGGCGAAGACGAGGCTCAGGACGAACATGACGATGCTGATCGCGCTGGCGTAGCCGACCTCGAAGCGGCGGAAGCCGTACTGGTACATCGTCACGGCCATGGTTTCCGAGGCGTGGATCGGGCCGCCACCGGTGAGCACCCAGACCATGTCGAACAGTTGGATGGTGCCGATCACCGACAGGAACACGCTGATCCGGATCGTCGGCCCGAGCAGGGGCAGGGTGACGTGGCGGAAGGCCTGCCAGGCGCTGGCGCCGTCGGTGACGGCGGCCTCGGACAGCTCCTTGGGGATGCTCTGCCGGGCGGCCAGGAAGAGGATCATGTAGAGGCCGAAGTACTTCCAGGACACCACCAGGAAGACGGCGAACAGCACGGTGTCCGGGTCACCGAAGACCGCGCCGGCGTCGGCCCCCAGCCACCGCGAGATCGTGTCGCCCAGCCCTCGGTTGGGCGAGAACACCAGGGTGAACAGGACGGCCGTGGTGACCTCGGAGAGCACGTACGGGGCGAAGAAGATCAGCCGGTAGACGCTGCGGCCCTTCAGCGGCTGGTTGAGCAGCATGGCCAGCGCCAGCGCGATCGGCAGCTGGACCACCAGGGACAGCACGATCAGCACGAGCCCGCGCCACAGGTCGCCCCGGAAGGTCGGGTCGGCGAAGGCGCGGGTGTAGTTGTCCAGCCCGACGAAGTTCTCCGGCAGGCCGAAGCCGTTCCACTTGTACAGGCTCGCGTAGCTGGCCACCGCGATCGGGGCGACGACCAGCAGCAGGAACAGCACCAGGGACGGGGTCAGGAAGGCCGCGAGGGTGCCGCGGCGGCCCGGCCGGGGCCGTCGGTCGCGCCGACGCGCGGTGCCCGGCCCCGGTGCCGGCGGGTCGGTCGCCGGGCCACCGCGCAACGCGCCCGACACGGCCGATGAACTGGTCATGCCTGCTCCACTCGGGTCTCGCCGCCGGCTGCGGACCGGCACGGGGTCGCCACGGCTACTGGCTCTTCGCCACCTGGGTGACGTCCTTGACGACCTGTGCCGGCGACTTGTTGCCGGCGATCAGTTCGGCCACGCTGTCGTTGACCTGCTGGCCGACGGCGGGCGGGTACGCCTGGTCCAGGTAGAGCTGGAAGCCGGTGGCGTTGGCCAGGTTCTCCGCGACGATCTTGCTGTTCGGGTCGGAGATGGCCGGGGCGGCCTCCTTGACCGTCGGGAGCACCGCGCCGGTCTTGGCGGCCCGGCGCTGGCTGTCGGCGGTCAGCAGGGACTTGAGGAAGTCGACGGTCGCCGCGGGGGCGTCCTTGCCGACGGCGAAGCCGTTGCCGCCGCCGAACACCTCCGCCGCCGAGCCCTTGCCCCCGTCGACGGCGGGGAACGGGAAGAAGCCGAGCTTGTCGCCGAGGCCCTTCTTGCTGGTGGAACTGGACGCCTGCACCGACGGTGCCCACTGGCCCATGAGTTCCATGGCCGCGCCGCCGTTGCCGATGGTGGCGGCCTGCCCGTCCGGGGAGCCGTACTCCGCGCCGAGGAAGCCCTTCTGGAACGGCTGCAGGTCGACCAGTTCCTTGAGCCGCTCGCCGGCGGCGACGAAGTCGGGGGTGTCGAAGTTCTTGTCCTTGGCGGCCTGTTGCAGGGCGCCGAGCCCGCCGATGCGCATCGCCAGGTAGGCCCAGTAGAAGTGGCCCGGCCACTTGTCCTTGCCGGCCAGCGCGATCGGGACGATCCCGGCGGCCTTGAGCTTGCGGACCACGTCGAGCACGCCGGCCCAACTGGTGGGCATCGCGGTGATCCCGGCCCGGGCGAAGAGGTCCTTGTTGTACCAGAAGCCGACCATGCCGACGTCGAACGGAACGCCGTAGATCCGTTCGTCGATGGTGAAGGGTTGCAGGGCGGCGGGCAGCAGGCCACCGATCCACGGCCGCACGTCGTCGGTGAGGTCCTTGACCAGGCCGGCGTCCACCTGCTGCCGGAGCACGCCGCCGCCCCAGGACTGGAAGAGGTCGGGCGGGTCCCCGGCCTGGGTGGCGGTGGTCAGCTTTGCCTTGAACGCCTCGTTCTCCAGCGGCTGGATCTTGACGGTGACGTTGCTGTGCGCGCCCTGGTACTCCTGGGCCATCGCCGCCCACACCGGCAGCATCGGCTCGGTGTTTTGAATGTGCCACCAGTTGATGGTCTGCGGGCCGTCCGGGTCGCCGGACTCGTCGTCGCTGCAGGCGCTCAGCAGGTAGGCGCCGGCACCGGCGCCGACGAGGCCGAGCAGCGTTCTGCGGGAGAGGTGCGCGGTCATGATCCGTCCCTTCCAGAAATCACGAGGTGCTCGGGTGCCGATCAGCTCGGCGGGACACCCAACGTCGAACTCCGAAACTTTCAGGGTCTTGCTCGGTATTACCGATCGATGGCCGGCACGCTACGAGCTGATTCCGTGCGGGTCAAGGGGTCTGTCGCATCGCGCTGAGAACGGCTAGCGTGGTCAGGACTTCCCGAACTTCCGGAATACTCTCCGAAAGTTTCCGAGAACCGCACCAGAGGAGTCCACGTGTCGACCGAGACCGTTGACGTGGCGACCGCTGCCCGGTCGATCCGCAATCCCGTCCTCGCCGGGTTCCACCCGGACCCGTCGATCCTGCGGGTCGGCGACGACTACTACCTGGCCACCTCGACGTTCGAGTGGTATCCGGGAGTCCGCGTGCACCACTCGCGCGACCTCGTGCACTGGCGTCCGCTGGGCGGGATCATCACCGAGCGCCGCCTGCTCGACCTGCGCGGCTGCGGCGACTCCAACGGGGTGTGGGCACCCGACCTGTCCTGGCACGACGGCGAGTTCCACCTCGTCTACAGCGACGTGGCCAGCTTCGCCAGCGGCTACTGGGACCCGCAGAACTACCTGGTCACCGCCCCCGACATCGGCGGCCCCTGGTCCGACCCGGTGAAGCTGCACGGGCACGGGTTCGACGCCTCGCTGTTCCACGACGACGACGGCACCAGCTGGCTGTTGAGCATGAGCGCCGACTGGCGGCCAGGTCGCGACCGCTTCGGCGGCATCGAGATCCAGCAGTACGACCGGGTCGCGCGCCGCCTCGTCGGCCGACCACGCCTGCTGTTCACCGGCACCCCGGCCGGGCTCACCGAGGGCCCGCACCTGTACCGCCACGACGGCTGGTACTGGCTGATCACCGCCGAGGGGGGCACCAGCTGGGAGCACCAGGTCACCGTGGCCCGGTCGCGCGAGCTGTTCGGGCCGTACGAGGTGGACCCGGAAGGGCCGCTGCTGACCTCCGTGGGCCGGCCCGACCTGCGGCTGCAGAAGGCCGGTCACGGCAGCCTGGTTCGCACCCCGCACGGCGAGTGGTACCTGGCCCACCTGGTCGGCCGTCCCTACACCCCACTGGGCAACTGCGTGCTCGGGCGGGAGACCGCGATCCAGCGGGTCGAGTGGCCGCGGGGCGGCTGGCCCCGGATCCCGGGCGGCGTGCCGGCGGACGAGGTCGTCGCGCCCGGCCTGCCCGCACACCCGTGGCCGGCGGAGCCCGCCACCGACCACTTCGACGACCCACAGCTCGATCACTGCTGGTCGACGTTGCGCCGGCCGGCCACCCCGGACTGGATCGACCTGCGGTCGCGCCCGTCCCACCTGCGCGTTCACGGCGGACAGTCCCCGGTGGGCCGGCAGACCCCCAGCCTGGTCGCACGGCGCGTCGGCGCGACGCACTGTTCGCTGGAGACCGTCGTCGAGTTCGACCCGGTCGACCACCGCCAGCTGGCCGGGATCACCGCCTACTACAACACGCTCAACTGGCACCACCTCTACCTGACCCGCGCCGACGACGGCCGGACGGTGCTGGAGCTGCTCAGCTCCGACAGCGGCCGGCGCACCGCGTACCCCGCACTCACCGTCGACGCCACCGGCGCCGCCCGGGTCGGCCTGCGAGCGGTGTTCGACGGGCCCGTCGTGCGTTTCGCCCACGACCTCGGCGCCGGCTGGCGACAGCTCCCGGTGGAACTGGACGCCACCATCCTCTCCGACGAACACGCCGCGCTGATCATCGACGGGGAACCGGCGGCGTGGGGCTTCACCGGCGCGTTCCTCGGCCTGTGGGTGCAGGACCTCGGCGGCGACGGTGTGCACGCCGACTTCGACCTCGCCACCTACCGGGAGCACTGACCCGACGCACTCGCCTCCGCCCGGGCCGGGCCGCACGCGCGGGCCCGGCCCGGGCGGGGACGGCTAGCGGACCTTGCCGAAGAACTGCCGCACGTCGGCGACGAACAGATCGGGCTGCTCCAGCGCGAAGAAGTGCCCGCCGCGGTCGTACTCCGACCAGTGCACCACGTGGTGGTCGCGCTCGGCGAAGCGGCGGACCGTGACGTCCCGGGTGGTGGCGACCAGGACCCCGGTGGGTACGGTGCCCGGTGCCGCCGCCTCCCGGCCGGCGTCGCCGGCACCGCATCCCGTGCCGTCGCCCCACGCCTCGTCGCCCCACGCGCTGGCGGTGATGTCCTCGTAGTAGACCTGGGCGGACGAGCCGCCCGCACCGGTCAGCCAGTAGAGCATGACGTTGGTCAGCAACCGGTCCCGGCCGACCACGTCCTCCGCGAGCCCGTCGTCGGGGTGGTCGGTCAGCCGCTGGAACAGCTCCAGGATCCAGGCGAGCTGGGCGACCGGGGAGTCCTGCAGCCCGTACGCCAGCGTGTGTGGTGACTTCGCCTGGATCTGGAGGTAGCCGTCGTTGTAGCTCTCCATCGCCTCGAGACGCCGTCGCTCGATCTCGGTGAGCCCGTCGAGTTCCCCCGCCGCGCCGGTCGGGAAGGTGAGCAGCGCGTTGACGTGGACCCCGACGACCCGGTCCGAGGCCTGCCGGCCGATCGCCGGGGCGACCCAGGACCCGGTGTCGCCGCCCTGCACGCCGTAACGGTCGTAGCCGAGGCGGGCCATCAGCCGCACGAGCGCGCCGGCCATCCGCTCGCTGCCCCAACCGGGCCCGGACAGCGGCGTGGAGAACGCGAAGCCGGGCAGCGACGGAATCACCAGGTGGAACGCGTCGGCCGGGTCGGCGCCGTGGGCCTTCGGGTCGGTCAGCGGGCCGATGCCGTCGAGGAACTCCACGAACGAGCCCGCCGAGCCGTGCAACAGCAGCAACGGGGTCGCGTCCGGCTCGGGCGAGCGTACGTGCAGGAAGTGCAGCCGCTGACCGTCGACCTCGGTGACGTACTGCGGGATCTCGTTGAGCGCCGCCTCGTGCCGGCGCCAGTCGTACCCGGTGCGCCAGTGCTCGGCGAGCGTGCGCAGGTAGGACACCGGCACGCCGCGGTGCCAGCCGACGTCGGGCAGGTCGGGCCAGCGGGTGCTCGCCAGCCGAGCCGTCAGGTCGTCCAACTGGGAGCCGGGCACGTCGATACGGAAGGGTTGAATGTCCGGTGATGTCGTCACGGATCCGACGGTAGGAGCCGGTCAGGTCAGTTCCGGACCTAAGTGGCTGGCAGTCTCGTGGTCATGTTGAGGTCGTCCGCGCGGCTGCTCAGGCTGCTGTCGCTGTTGCAGACGTACCGGCACTGGTCCGGCGCCGAGCTGGCGGACCAGCTCGGCGTGACGGTCCGGACGGTACGCCGGGACGTCGACCGCCTGCGGGAGCTGGGCTACCCCGTGCACGCGGCCCAGGGCACCGCCGGCTACCGGCTGGGCGTCGGCGCGGCACTGCCTCCCCTGCTGCTCGACGACGACGAGGCGGTCGCCGTCGCGATCGGGCTGCGCACCGCCGCCGCCAGCGCGGTGACCGGCATCGACGAGACCGCCCTGCGTGCGCTGGCCAAGCTGGAGCGGGTACTGCCGTCCCGCCTGCGGCACCGGGTCACGGCGGTGCAGAAGGCGACCGTCCGGGCCGCACACCCCGGGCCCACCGTGGACCCGGACGTCCTCACCGCGATATCCGACGCCTGCCACCGCCGGGAACAGCTGCGGTTCGACTACACCGACCACCACGGCGACCGGTCGACCCGGCTGGTCGAGCCGCACACCCTGGTCAGCTGGGGCCGACACTGGTACCTGATCGCCTGGGACCCGGACCGCGACGACTGGCGGTCGTTCCGGGTGGACCGGCTGCGGCCGTGGACACCGACCGGGCCCCGGTTCACCCGCCGGGACCCACCCGGTGGCGACGCCGCCGCGTACCTGGCACGGCAGCTCTCCGTCGGGCCGTGGGCGGTGCGGGCCACGGTCACCGTGCCCGAGCCGGCGACCCTCGTGGCCGGGCGGCTCTGGCCCGGCATGGGCGCCGTCGAGGCCGTCGACGCGACGAGCTGCCTGCTGCACCTCGGCGCCGACACCCCGGCCGACCTGGCCTGGATGGTCACGGTGCTCGGCGTCGACTTCACCGTGTCCGGGCCACCGGAGTTCGTCGAGGCCGTCCGAGCCCTCGGTGCGCGGTGCGCACGTGCGGTCCACGGCACGGCGGACGGGCACCCGTGACGACGGCTTGCGCGGTCGCTGCCCGTCCGGGTCCGCCCGGACACGACGGGACTCGCGCCGGCGAGCCGTGCGTCGAAGGCGCCGGTCCGGCTGCAACCCTGGGAGGCCGACCCCGCGTGACTATCTCCGAATCGGGGATCGGAGGCTCGAATGGGCGATCGCGACACCGCGTTCGCGGAGTATTTCGCCGCACGGTCGGCGTCGATGCGCGGCACCGCGTACCTGCTCTGCGGTGACTGGCATCGGGCGGAGGACCTGGTCCAGACCGCGTTCACCAAGCTCTACCTGGTCTGGAACCGGGTGACGCGGCACGAGGTGCTCGACGCCTACGTGCGCCAGATCCTGGTCCGGACCTTCCTGGACGAGCGGCGTCGCGGCTGGTGGCGGCGGGAGCGGGTGGGCGGGGAGGACGCCGAACGGCCCACCCCGCCCGACTCGCCGGAGAACCGGCTGGTGATGCTGCGGGCGTTGGCCGCCGTACCGCCGCGCCAGCGGGCCGTCCTGGTGCTCCGGTACTGGGAGGACCTGTCGGTCGACGAGGTGGCGGCGCTGCTCGGGTGCTCGGCCGGGACGGTCAAGAGCCAGGCGGCTCGCGGTCTGGACACGCTGCGCGGGCTCCTGACCCCCACCTACAGCGGGACCGAGAAGGGGGAACGATGAACGGGGAAGAGTTGCGCGAGACGCTGCGCAGCGAGATGGCGGAGGTCGACGCGCCGCCACCGTTGAGCGCGGCCACCGCCCTGGCCCTCGCACGACGGGCCCGGGTCCGCCGCCACACCGCCTGGGCCTGTACCGGCGCCGCCGCCGCGGTGCTGGCGGTCGCCGGGGTCGCGGCCGTCGGCGTCCCGGGTGCGGAGGGTTACCGCCCGGCGGGCCCCGGCCCGGCCGGACCCGTGCCGCAGGGCATCCCGAACCCGTCGGCGAAGGACACCGCGAAGCCCTGGCCGACCGGACCGGACGGTGTTCCGCAGCAGGACCGGACCGCGCGGGCCGGCACCCGGCACGACCAGGGGGTACGGCTGCTCGACGCGATCCTCGCCGTGGTGCCCGCCGGCTACACCGCGCCGGAGAACCCCGCGAACCGGCCCGCCGGCCAGATGCCGCTGCGGGACCACCAGGCACAGTTCGAGAACAAGATCAACGGCGTCGACGTGTGGAGCTACCTGTCCACGGTCACCCTCAAGCAGGGGGCTCGGACGGGCCGCCTCGCCGTCGAGGTGCACACCGCGGGCAACACGCTGCCGTCCGAACCGTGCGACCTGGCCCGGCGGTTCTGGGGGATGCAGGGCGAGTGCCAGGTGTCCACCGTCGGCGGGCGGAAGGTCGGCGTGGTGGTCCGTCCCACCGGGGACGACCGGTTCGACCAGTGGGCGGCGTACCGGCACCCGGACGGCGTGGTGGTCTACGTCGCACAGGCCAGGAGCCTGGGCACCGGTCCAGGGCTGACGGCGCTGCCGTTCTCCGTCGAGCAGCTCGCGGCCATGACCGGCGACGAACGGTTCCACCTGCGGTGAGACTGGCTTTCGTGGGGCGTGGCGGTCGCCGCGCCCCACGAGACGCGGCGTTCGCCGCACGGCCGGGAAGGTCAGCGAGACCTCCCCGATGAGCCACCTTGTGCAGCCCTGCCTGCTTCGGTCTGATCAGACGGGCGACCGCTCGGATCGCTCACCATCTCTGAACGGAGCTGCGTACCTTGCAACGCGTGCTCGCCATGACGGTCAGTGCCTGCACAGCACTGGTCGCCGCCGTGGCGATCACGTCTCCCGCACAAGCCGATCCGACCTTCCCGCTGTACGGCCCCTACCCGGCCACGACCGCGATCGACGGCCGCGGCAGCATGGACCCGAACGACCGCACCGCGACCGACCTGTACCTCAGCGGTGAGCAGATCTACCTGCGCTGCCAGGACTCCGGCATGACCGCCGGCGGCAGCACCATCTGGGACTACACCCGTGAGGGTTACTGGATTCCCGACGCCTACGTACGCACCGGCACCAGCGGCTTCGTCGCGGGCGTTCCGCGTTGCCTGTCCATCGGCATCAACGGCACCCCGTCGGGCGGCGGCTCCAACTCCGGCCCGTACCCGGTGAAGTTCGCCATCGACGGCCGCGGCAGCGCCGATCCGAACGACCGCATCCGCGTCGACGCGTACCCCGACGGCAGCTCGCTCTGGGTGCGCTGCCAGGACTACGGGGTCAGCGCCGGCGGCTCGACCCTGTGGATCTACACGACGGACGGCTACTGGGTTCCCGACGCGTACGTCACCACCGGCACGAGCGGTCGCATCACCGGCGTTCCGCTGTGCTCCTCGATCGGCATCAGCGGCGGCGTGGCCACCAACCCGAACGGTGGCACCCAGTTCAAGATCCGCGCGACGTTGAACGGCTACTTCGAGAAGAGCCTCGGCGCGGGCAACGTCTGGGACAAGTACGGTGAGGGCAGCTACGTCACCGTCATGTGCCAGGCGTACGGCGAGGTCAACTACGGCGGCTCGGCGATCTGGGACATGACCAGCGACGGGCTGTGGATTCCCGACTTCTACGTCATCACCGGATCCAGCAGCCTCGTGATGCGCCAGTGCGACAGCGACTCGCCGTCCGGTGGCGGGAACCGGTTCCTCGCCAAGACCACCCTCAACGGCTACTACGGCAAGAGCCTGACCTCGGGCAGCGTCGTCGACAAGTACCCGGGCGGCAGCTACCTCACCATCACCTGCCAGGCGTACGGTGAGTTCAACTACGGCGGCTCGGCGGTGTGGGACAAGACCAGCGACGGGCTGTGGGTGCCCGACTTCTACGTCTCCACCGGCTCGGTCGACATCATCCTGCCGCGCTGCGACAGCGACCCCAAGCCCACCGGAGGACCGGGTAACCCGACCGTGCCCACGACCCCGAGCCCGGGCAGTGTCGCCTCGTCGAACATCCGCTCGGCGATCGTGAACGCCGCCTACGGTCAGCTCGGCACCGACGAGTGGGGCGACAACTGCAACCCCTACGGCTACCACGGCACCGTGAAGTGCGGCGACCCGTGGTGCTCGATGTTCGCCTCGTGGACCTGGCAGCAGGCCGGTGTCGACGTGTACTTCCCGTACTCGGGCACCTTCGAGACCTGGGGCCGCAACCACGGCCTGCTGCGCTCGAAGTCCAACATCCGCCCCGGCGACGTGGTCCTCTACGGCAACGGCTACTACTCCAGCCAGCACGTCGGGGTCGTCGTCGACGTGCTGCCGGACGGCCGGATCACCACCATCGAGGGCAACTACGGCAACACCGTGAAGAAGGTCGGCCCGTTCCACCCAAACAACCCCGGGGCTGTGCACACGTACGACAACATCTACGCCGTCGTCGCCCCGGTCGCCGACCCGTCCACCGACAAGAAGTGGGGCACCAAGGCCATCTCCGACCAAGACGCGGAGAACGACGGCGTCGACAGCGGCGAGGAGTTGTGCGCCGCCTCGGCGTACCCGGGTGTGTACTACACCGGCTGTCTGGAGTACTCCGGCAGCAGCGTCAAGGCCCACCTGTACGCGCAACCGCTGAGCACCTCAAGGGTCATCCGCGGCAAGCTAACGATGATCGACTCAGCCGGTGACCTGACGTTGAACACCTGCCAGGCGGCGTACTACAGCAACGACAGATCCTGCGACGGGCCGAGCTTCGTCTCGACCACCGGGGGGACGACGGTGCTGCAGACCGGCATCGAGATCGACGGCGGCTGGAAGCACACCCTGCGGGTGGCCAGCATGAACGTCAACGGCGAGCAGCAGCAGACCGGCACCTGGTGCGGGCCGACCGCGCTGCAGGCGATCCTCAAGTCGCTCGGTAAGACGCCGCTGGACACGCAGGCCGGGTACGCCGCCAAGCTCGGCACCGACTCGCTCGGCACCAATCCGTGGGACGTACGCGACGTGCTCAACGCCGAACTCGCCGGCAGGTCCGGGATCAAGAGCTACGTGTACCACGACTACGCGGCCGAGGGTGCCTCCAGCGACAAGTGGAAGCTGGTGATGAACAAGCTGGCCCGCTCGGTCGACCTGAGCCAGCCGGCCGCCATCGTCGTGCAGGCCAAGGACATCCCCTGGTGGAGCAACGACGACTACTTCACCATGCACTACCTGGTGGTGCAGGGCTACTCCGGCATCAAGAACAGCAACGGCACCTACGACATCGACAAGTTCATCGTGTGGGACCCCGCCCATGACGACCACCATCTGGTCACCGCGAGCCAGATGTACAGCATGACCAACATGGACGGCATCCCCGGCCAGGGCCACATGATTGTCGTGGCCGAGTAGCAGGCAGGTGAGGGGCTCCGCGCGACGTGGCGGGGCCCCTCACGCCGCCGGCGCCCCGATCGCGACCGTTGCCGCTGCCGGCCTCGATCACTCATGCACCGCAGTGGCTCATTCTGCCGGCGTCCAGCGTCGGTACCGAGTGGTCATTTTTGCCCAACGTGGCGTTCCAGGCCGATTGGTACGACCCGTCCCGCGCGGCGGCCTGCAGAATTTCGTTGATCTTCTCGCAGCCGGCTGTGTCCTTCTTCTTCATTCCGATGCCGTAGGGCTCTTCGGAGAAGGTCTTGCCCACCAGCTTGAACTTGCCCACGTATTCCGGCTGCATGGAGTAGCCGAGGAGGACGACGTCGTCGGTGCTCATCGCGTCGACCGCGCCTGACTCGAGGTCCGGCAGGCACCTGGAGTCCTGGTCGTACTGCTGCAGGCGGACGCTCGGATACTGCGACCGGATCCGCCTGGCGGACGTCGAGCCGGTGTTCGAACAGACGACCTTGCCGTCGATGTCCTCCGGCCCTCTGATGGTCGAGTCGGTCTTGACCAGCAGGTCCTGGCCGGCGACGTAGTACGGACCGGCGAACCTGACCTCCTTCTTGCGCGCGTCGTTGATCGTGTAGGCGGCCACGACCAGGTCGACAGTGCCCTCCTTGATGGCCTCTTCGCGGATCGGTACGTTGGTGTCCTTCCACTGGATGTTGGCCGGGTCGACGCCGAGTCCCTTGGCGACGATCTTGCCGATCTCGACGTCGAAGCCCACGTAGGTGCCGTCGGTCTTCAGGCTGAGGCCCGGCTGGTCGGGAATGACGCCGATGGCGAGCGTCTTTGTCCTCGCGGCCTTCTCGATGACACCGGGGCCGCTGTCGCCCTCACCGCAGGCGCCGGTGGTCAGTGAGAGTGCCGCAACCACGGCCATCACCGCCGCCCGCCTGGCACGCATTCATCTCTCCTTCCCCGACTGCGCACGACCCCGAAGCCGCACACCCACACGGGACCCCTCGCGCATCGGGATCGTCGGCAGGAAGTCCTCGGCCGCTTGCTCGCCGACCAGGTGCGGGTCGAGTGCGCCGGACCATTCGTCGAAGAGCATCGCCGTGGGCCGCACCGCGGCGGCGCGGGCGCTGGCCGACCACGCGTGCGGGATGAGCAGTCGGCCGACGCCCCGACCTACCGTCCCGTGCGCCCAGGCTACCCAGGTCTTACCTACTTGGTCCGGAAATAGCAGCAGAACGGTAGGTTGACCCCAACTGGTCTCGCACCCTCCGGTCGGCTGGCGGAAGGGAGAAGCCGTGCGCCCTGATCGGGTACGTCTGCTGTGGCTGCTCGTCCTGACCGCCCTGCCGGCGGCGGCCGTGGCGACCGTGTTGTACGCCGTCGACTTCACCTCGGCGTTCGGCCTGGCCCCCCAGGCCAGCGCGATCTCGCCGTACGGGGCGTTCTTCGACCTGCGCTGGGTGCTGGTGTACCACAACTCCTGGGCCATGTTCGCCGGGCTGTTACTGGGCGCCATCGTGCTCCGCGGACTGTTCTCGGCCCTACTGGTCTCGCTCGCCTGGCCGGCCGAGCGGCCGTGTCCGTCGTTTCGCCGGCTGGCCGGTCGCAACCTGGCCTTCGCGGCCGTCGTCGCCGTGATTCTCTCGCCGTGGACCGCGCTGGCCGTGGTCGCCTCGGATGTCTCGTTGGCCTACTTCCAGTTTCTCGAGTTGGTGCCGGTGATAATCCTGGCCCCGCTGCTCCAGCGGGGCGGGATCGTGCCGAACTGGTGGCGCGGTCTGCCGTCGGCCGCCATGGTCGGCTGGTCGCTGCTCAACTTCGTGACCCTCGCCGCGGGCGCCGCGCTCGTCTGGTCCGTCCCGGACTGGTTGACGGTACCGGCAGCCGCCGTGGCCGGAATGGTCAACGGCCTTCTGTGGCAGCAGAAGGTGCGCGCCACAGTGCTCCAGCAACGGGTGCGGTGGTCCCGACTGCCCGTGACGCCGCTGGTCGTCGCCCTGGTGGTGAGCAGCTTGCTGTTGGTCGAATACGCCGAGGACCGGGGGGCCCGCGGCGCCGGCCAGTCGCTGCAACCCATCGACGCCCTGCCACAGTTCGGGGACATCGGCCATCCGGTGATCTTCCTCGGCGGCTACAACTCGGCCCACTACGGGGACCCGTCAGAATCCCAACCTCCCATCGTGCGCTTCTCGTACCGCGGGACCGACAACCACGGAAAGCCGGTGTTCTACTCACCGGTCGACACCCACCAGTCGCTGTCCACCAGCGCCCAACTGCTCGCCACCCAGGTGGACCAGCTCCACGCGCGCAGCGGTAAACGGGTTTCGCTGGTCGGGCAGAGCGAAGGCGCCCTCGTCGTCCGCTACTACCTGGACCGATACCCGCACCCCGCAGTCGACACGGTGGTGCTGGACAGCCCGATCCTGCGGGCCGGGCGTGCCTACTACCCGCCGCCGCAGGCTCGATCGGGCTGGGGCATCGCCACGGGTTGGCAACTGCGCGGCATGTTCAAGCTGATGGAGGCCACCAGCGAGGCGCCGGACACGCCCGACTCGCCGTTCATCCGCTCCCTGCTGGACGACGCCCCGTTCTACCGCAACCGCCTGCTCTGCCCGGTGCCGGGCGTGCGGATGATCGCGCTCCTGCCGATTGTCGACGCCATCGCGGTCCCGGCGGAGCTCAACGCCCAGATTCCCGTGATCCAGATGGCCGGCTTCCACGGCCACCTGATCGACCGGCCGGCCGGACTGCGCCACCTGGCCGATCACCTCACCGGCAAGCCACCGAGCAACCTGCTCCGTTGGGAGTACTCGGCCCTCCAGCGGGTCGCCGGGGCGTGGCAGGCGCCGGCCCTGCCGTTGGCACTCAACCCGGCATGGCATGCCGCCGACCAGCCCGACGCGGCATTGCGACGGGAACCCTGCCGGCCCTGAGCCGAACCGCCTGGGTCACGTAGCGACCTGAGGGAGGGGGAAACGACGAACGCCTTGGTGGGAATCATCTCCCTCACCAAGGCGTTTCCGCTCGGGTGGGCCGGAGGTACCACCAGGCGAACCACATCGCCACCATCGCCGGTGACCCGCTACCGCTGAGTTTGTCCAACTCACGGAGCTCGGATGGCGCCCGATGATTCCGGCCCGACCGGCCGAACCGCCGGTCGACCACCATGCCTGGAGCGCGTCGACCCGCGCCGGGGACGGCCGGCAACATCCGTGGCGACCACAGGGGCAGACGGTGATCGAATGCGCCCCCGGGTCCTGTCCTGCGAGGAACTACCGGCGGGCCCTCTCAATGGCGGCCTGATGCCGTCGGTTCTGGCCGTGACGAGGAGGAAGCCGCTGGTCACGCGAGCAACTGGAAACGTAGAACATTTGGTTCTACACTCTTGCCATGGAACGTATCGGTGTCAGGGAGCTGAACCAGAACACGAGCCAGGTGCTGGCTCGGGTGAGCGGCGGTGAGACCGTCGAGATCACCGATCGCGGGCACCCGATCGCCCGACTTGTTCCAGTCGGTGACGACAGGTCGACGCTGGCCAAGCTGGTAGCTGCGGGGCGAGCCCTCGCCCCGACCGGCGGCGGTCCTGTTCCGCTTCCTCCGAAGCTCGGTGACGAGGATGTGGACGTGGCCGCCACGCTCACCGCGATGCGAGACGAGGAGCGCTGGTGATCTACCTCGACTCCGCCGCCGTCGTCAAACTGGTCCGGCAGGAGGCATGCAGCGCCGACCTCGTCACCTGGCTCAACAACCACGACGACGTGCCACTGGTCTCCTCCGCTCTCGTCGAGGTGGAAGTGCCCAGAGCGCTGCGCCGATCAGCTCCCCAAGCCTTGATCGGAGTACCAGCGGCCGTCGGACGGCTCTTCCGACTGGAGATCGACAGTACGATCCGCGCGACCGCGGCCGCGTTCGCCGAGCCGACGCTACGCAGCCTCGATGCCATCCACCTGGCCACCGCCCAGGTTTTGACCAACGAGTCCGGAACGGCGCTCATCGCCTTCGTCACCTACGACCGGCGACTGCTCGAATGCGCCAAGGAAGCAGGACTACCCGTAGCAAGCCCCGGCCAGAACTGACTCACGGCTCCCGAAGACGGGCACCGGAAGACGGCGAAATCCGCCTCACCGAAGCCCGGCCCCGCCCGCATCTCCGCCAACTGTCGAGCTGGACGACGAAGCAATGCCCTGCCGCTGCGAAATCGCTCGCCGAGTCGCCAAGGACGCGAGTCGGGCCGAGCATGGCACCCGCCGCTGGTCGGCGCAGAGCGGCGCGACGCTCAAGGAGTTGATGGCACGCATCAGGCATTCCAGCACCCGTGCCGCTATGACCTACCAGCACGCAACCCGTGACCGCGATCAAGCCATCGCCGCCGCGCTGGACGCCTTGACCGAAGAGGCGCGAGGCTGCGCCCCTAGCGACTCGGGGTGCTGAGCGTGGATCTCCGCCAGTTGCTGACTTCGGTTCCGCTTCTCCTCTTGGCGCATCCTTACCTTGCGGCTGTGATGGGCCACTTGGCGCTGAATTGGAGTGGTGAGCATATTTGCCATGATGGACAACGGAACACCTAGGAGCAAACCAAGCCAGAAGGGAATTTTCCATATATCCCTCCTAATGGGAGGCGGGGTAATGATCGTAACGGAGGCCGGTATTCGCCGCCACGCCCTGGCGACACCAGCCCCCCGACATGTCGGCAGATCCGGTCGGCGATGCGAGGAGCCGACGTGCGTCGAACAACGGGGCAGCCGTTCGCCGTCACCCGTGCTCGCGATCACGCCATCGCCGCCTTCTAGACGTCTTGATCAACGAGGCGCGAGGCAAGGTCGACGCGTGATCTGGCACGGTTCTGGCACGTAGCGACTCAGGCATGCGCAATGACAAACGCCCTGGTGGGGGATCCTGTCCCCCACCAGGGCGTTTCGTATGGGTGGAGCCGAGGGGACTCGAACCCCTGACCCCCACACTGCCAGTGTGGTGCGCTACCAGCTGCGCCACGGCCCCTTGCTGTCGTCCCCGGTGTCCCGGGCACGGAGAGAACTATACACACGACGGCCGGCATGGTCATATCGCGGGGGTCCCCCCGCGCCGGGCTCAGTTCAGGGCCACATCGGGCGGGAAGTGGGCCACCGCCGCCATCATCCCGCCCTGCCGCCGCAGCACCATCGGCCACAGGTCGTCGGGGCGATCGACGAAGGCGTCGCCGGGCAGCGCGTCGAAGACGAACCAGGACCCCTCCTCGATCTCCTGCTCCAACTGGCCGGAACCCCAGCCGGA
The DNA here is from genome assembly GCF_900090245.1 of Micromonospora halophytica. Lineage (GTDB taxonomy): Bacteria > Actinomycetota > Actinomycetes > Mycobacteriales > Micromonosporaceae > Micromonospora > Micromonospora halophytica. The sequence goes on along the minus strand of NZ_FMDN01000003.1, from coordinate 402,492 downwards.
GTAACCGGCGAAGACCCGGATGCCACCGATGCTGTCCCGCATCTTCTCCGGGTCGGCCGACAGGTCGACGGTGCCCACCGCGCCGGAGATCTGCTGGAAGCCCTTGAGCCGCCGCATCGGGTGTCGCATCCGGGCCAGGCAGATCGCCGATTCCGGCTGCACCGGGCCGCCCTCGAACAGCACCGCGGGGTGGCGGGCCAGGTCGCTCCAGTCCCCGAGGACGTCCGCCACCGGCACCTCGGTGGCCCGGTTGAGCACCACGCCGAGCGCCCCGCCCGGCTCGTGGGCCACCAGCAGCACCACCGTACGGTCGAAGTTCGGATCCTTGAGGGCCGGAGTCGCGACCAGCAGCCGTCCGGTCATCGACTCCGTGGCTCGACCGCCGATCGCGCGTCCCTCCTCCTGCATCTCGGACATGGTCAGCCGCGCTCCGCGTCGTGAGACGAGGCGCCGCCGTCCGTCCGTGCTGTCACCGCCATGCCTGGCACCATAGCCTGCGTCCGGGGCGCTGGCTAAGGTCTGACCGGCGGGTGATCGAGCAAGATCGAGGGAGGTGCGATGGGTCCGACGGCGGACATCGCGGTGATCGGCGGGTCAGGGCTCTACGCGCTGCTCGACGGCGCGACCGAGCACGAGGTCGCCACGCCGTACGGAGCGCCCTCGGACGCGGTGACCATCGCCGAGGTGGGCGGGCGACGGGTGGCGTTCCTGCCCCGGCACGGCCGCGACCACCGGCACCCGCCGCACCTGATCCCGTACCGGGCCAACCTGTGGGCGCTGCGCTCGCTCGGGGTGCGTCAGGTGCTCGCCCCGTGCGCGGTGGGCGGGCTGCGGCCGGACCTGGGGCCGGGCACCTTCGTGGTGCCGGACCAGCTCATCGACCGGACCAGTGGCCGTACCCAGACCTACTACGACCGGGGCGCGGTGCACGTCGCGTTCGGTGACCCGTACTGCCCGGTGGGCCGGCGTACGCTGCTCGGCGCGTCGGCCGGGCGGGACGTGCCGGCGGTGGACGGCGGCACGGTGGTGGTGGTCGAGGGGCCCCGCTTCTCCACCCGTGCCGAGTCCCGGTGGTACGCGGCGATGGGCGGCACGGTGGTCAACATGACCGGCCATCCGGAGGCGGTGCTGGCCCGCGAGCTGGCACTCTGCTACACCTCGATCGCACTCGTCACCGACCTGGACGCGGGCGTGGAGGCCGGCGGATCCGTCACCCAGGAGGAGGTGTTCCGCGTCTTCGCGGAGAACACCGACCGGCTGCGTGCGGTGCTGCTGGACGCGGTGGCGGCGCTGCCGGCCGACCGGGACTGCCCGTGCGGGCACGCCCTGGACGGCATCACGCTCCCGTTCGACCTGCCGTGAGCCGACCCGCGCCGCGCAAAGCGCCCGAAGCACCCGGTTCGCCCCGATAGATTCGGCAGGTCGGGGCCGCCGCTCCCGGCAGGCGCGGCGACACGGAGGCAGGTGCGATGGCGACCGTCCGGGACACCACGTACGAGTTGCTGCGCGCCCTCGGCATGACCACCGTCTTCGGCAACCCCGGCTCCACCGAGCAGCCCTTCCTCCAGGACTTCCCGGCCGACTTCCGCTACGTCCACGCCCTGCACGAGGCGTCCGCGGTGGCGATGGCCGACGGGTACGCCCAGGCCACCGGACGCCCGGCGCACGTCAACCTGCATACGGCCCCGGGCACCGGCAACGGCATGGGCAACCTCGTGACCGCCTGGCACAACCGGACCCCGCTGATCGTCACCGCCGGCCAGCAGAGCCGGACGATGCTGCTCATGGAGCCCCGGCTGGCGGCGCGCCACCCGACGCAGCTGCCCCAGCCGTACGTGAAGTGGAGCCACGAACCGGTCCGGGCACAGGACGTGCCGGCGGCGGTGATGCGGGCGTACGCCACGGCCGCCCAGCCTCCGGCCGGGCCGGTCTTCCTCTCCCTGCCCCTGGACGACTGGGAGCAGCCGGCGGACCCGCCGCCGCAGGTGCGTACCGTGGCCACCCGCTTCGCCCCCGATCCCCGGCGGCTACGGGAGTTCGCCGCGCTGCTGGCCGCGAGCCGCAACCCGGTGCTGGTCCTCGGCGCGGCCGTGGACCGGGCCGCCGGCTGGCCGGTGGCCGTGGCGGTGGCCGAGCGGCTCGCCGCGCCCGTGTGGTCCGCGCCCGCGCCGGAGCGGGCCGCCTTCCCCGAACAGCACCCGCACTACCGGGGTGTGCTGCCGTTCGCGATGGCCCCGCTGGCGGAACAGTTGCGCGGCCACGACGTCGTGCTGGTCGTCGGCGCCCCGGTGTTCCGCTACTACCCGTACGTGCCCGGCGAGCACCTGCCGGACGGGGCCCGGCTGCTGCACGTCACCGACGACCCGGACGAGGCGGCGCGCGCCCCGGTCGGCGACAGCCTGCTCGGCGACGCCGGGCTGACCCTCGCCGCGCTGCTGGACCTGCTGCCGGCGGCCGACCGGCCCGCGCCGTCGCCCCGGGGAGACCCGGAGCCGCCCGAGGCGGGCGACCCGCCGAGCGCCGACGCGCTCTTCGCCGCGCTGGCCGACTGCTGGCCGACCGAGGGGGTGCTGGTCCAGGAGTCACCGTCCAACCTGGCCGCGCTGCGCCGCCGGCTGCCGGTGACCCGACCGGCGTCGTACTTCACCATGGCCAGCGGCGGGCTCGGCTACGGCCTGCCGGCGGCCGTCGGCATCGCTCTGGCCGAGCGGGACACCGGGCGGGACCGGCCGGTGGTCGCGGTGATCGGCGACGGCTCCTTCCACTACTCGGTGCAGGCGCTCTGGACCGCGGCCCAGCTGCGCCTGCCCCTCGCCGTCGTGGTGCCGGCCAACCGGCAGTACGCGATCCTCAAGGCGTTCGCCGAGCTGAAGTCCACCCCCGGGGTGCCCGGGCTGGAGCTGCCCGGGCTGGACGTCACCGCCATCGCCCACGGCTACGGCTGCGCCGCGCGGACCGTCGGATCGCTGGACGAGCTGCCGGAGGCGCTGGAGCGGGCGCTGCGGGCCGACCGGCCGACGGTGCTCCCGGTGCCGGTCAGCGGCGAGGTGCCGCGGATCCTCTGACGCCTCAGCCGGGCTGCTCGGTGAGCACCTGGCCGGTGACCACGTCGAGCACCGGCCGGCCGCCGAGCGGCGCCGCCAGGGTGACGGTGACCGGCGCCAGCCTGAGCATGGCGTCGCAGACGCCGGTCGACCGGGTCACCGCGCCACCGACCACCACCAGGTCGTCGCGCTCCTGCACCAGCGGCGTGATCCCGGTGTCGCAGGAGCCGACCCCGAGCACGTAGGTGAGCGTCGCCCCGTCGGTCGCGCGGAGGTGCTGGGCCGCCACCACCCCGTCGGGGGCGGGCCGGGCGGGCGCGGTCGGCGCCGGCAGGGCACCCACCGACTGCGGCGCGACCGCGACCCGGGCCACCGGCGCGGCCAACTCCTCCACGGTGAACAGCCAGGCCGGCACCTCGGCGACGCCCCGGCTGGTCCGTACTCCGGCGGTGCCGAGCCGCACGGCGGTGACGGTGAGCGGGATGCAGGCCGTGGCGACCGGGCTGGAGACCGAACCGTCCGGACCGGGTTCGATGGTCGGGCGGGGCTCCTTGGGCCGGCCCTCGCACGGCGGCGGGTCGCCCTGGTCGAGCTGCCGGTACGCCTCGGCCGCGCTGACCAGCGGCACGGTGATCGTCCCGTCGGGGAATCGGATCGTGCCGGCGGCCGGGCGGGCGGCCGGCAGCTCGATCTGATCCCGGTACCAGCCGGCCCGGAAGGCCGCCTCGGTGTCGGCGGTGAAGTCGGGGTCGCCGACGAGCACGGTCTGGTCCTGCAACGGGACGTAGCCGGTCGTCCAGGCCGGGCCGGGGCGCCACGCCTCGGCGACCTCGACGGCCCGCTGCGCGAACGCCTCGCGGCGGTGGTCGGGGCTGCCGGCGGACCCGCCGTCGGCCGGGTCGGAGCCGGCGGGCGCGCAGGCGGCCACGGCGACCAGGGGCAGGCTCAGCAGGACCAGAAGTCGACGCATACCCCTTGGACGGCCCGCGTCGTCGTCCGGTTCCGCCGGCTCAGGTCTCCCCACCGAGGTCGGTCTGGTACGCCTCCCAGAGCAGGTCCGCGCCGTGCTGCCGGTGCCGGGCCAGGGCGTCCAGCAGTTCGTCGGTGCGCCGTCGCAGTTCCTCGGCGGGCATCCCGGGCCGCTCGACGGCGTGCTGGAGCTCGGCGAGTGCCGCGACGATGGCCGCGTGCTCCCTGGCCAGCAGCCGTACGCCCCGGTGCAGTCGGGGCGCCTGGGCGAGCAGTTCGGCGTAGAGACCGGCCGGCCCCTCGGTGAGCCGGACGTGTTCGGCGAAGCCCCGGCGGACCGGGGCGAGCTGCCGGATGACCCGTTCCCGCCAGTGCGGCTCCCCCGGTGGCACGGCCAACGCCCGGGTCAGGGCGGGCAGGTCGCCGACGGGCCGGCGGGCGGCGGGCGGGCGGACCGTCGTGGGGGCGACGGACGGCTGCTGGATCGGACCGGTGACCATGGGCACCTCCCGCGCTGCGTGCTTCCGCGTACAGCGATGGTGGACCCGTGACGGGGCCCTGTCCAGGCTCCGGCGCGGTCTCATTCGGCCCGTCCGCCCCACCGGTCCCGCTGGTCACAGCTGTCTCTCCTGCCCCACCGTCTCGCCGGGGTGCGGGCCCGCGCGGCGCGGTCGGGACGCCCGGAAGCCGCGCTCGGCGCCCGGCTTGGCCCGCGCGGCGGCGAACGCGCCGACCGGGCGGCAGCGTCGACCGGACCTGGAGACGACTGTGCGCCCCGGTCCGGTGGACCGGGGCGCACAGTTCAGGTGGTGGAGGTGCCGGGAATCGAACCCGGGTCCTTCGCCGGTTTGTCAGGGCTTCTCCGAGCGCAGCTCGCTGTGCCTCTACTCGGCCCCTCCGATCACGCGAGCGAGTCGGTGTGACGGGCCCAGTCGCTGATTGATCTCGCCGCACGGACCCCGCGACCGGGTCCGGTTGGCCAGCCTTCTAGCTGATGCCGGCTAACTGGGTCGAAGGCGCTCCCAGGCCGACAGACTCACTACTCGCCTCAGGCGGCGAGAGCGAAGTCAGCGCGATTGTTCTTGGCGCTTATTGGTTTCCGACGAACGATTCTCGAGACGACGTCGGCTTCCTCGGCTCGCTTCCCCTGCCGCAACGTACGAAGTCGAAACCAGTCACCCCCTCGGCGGGCCGCCGGTGTTGGCGGCTCCGTCAAGCGTAACGCCTGCCGCAACCGGATTCATCCCGAGGCCCGGGGCGAACTTGCCAACCGGACGAACGGGATGAATCAGTCGTCCATCCCCTTGCCGCGCCGACCCGCCGCCCGGGCGATCTCCCGGTCGGCGTCCCGCTTGGCCAGGTCCTGACGCTTGTCGTACGACTTCTTGCCCTTCGCCAGGGCGATCTCCACCTTGGCCCAGCCGTCGGAGAAGTAGACCTGCAACGGCACCATGGTCAGGCCGCCCTCGCGGGTCTTGCCGATCAGCCGGTCGATCTCCAGGCGCTTGAGCAGCAGCTTGCGGGTACGCCGGGGCTCGTGGTTGGTCCAGGTGCCCTGGGTGTACTCCGGGATGTGCATGCCGTGCAGGTAGAGCTCGCCGTTGCGCTCCTGCGCGAACGCGTCGACCAGCGAGGCCCGACCCGCGCGCAGCGACTTCACCTCGGTGCCGGTCAGCGCCATGCCCGCCTCGTACGTGTCGAGGATGGCGTAGTCGTGGCGTGCCTTCTTGTTGGAGGCGACCACCTTGCGACCCTTTTCCCGTGGCATCGGCGCCACCCCCTTCCGGTGATCCGCCCGCCGGCGACCGGCCGGTGGGCGGAGATCATGCTACCCGAACGACAAGGGCCCTCCCGCGCCGTTTATTCCTGGCGCGGAAGGGCCCCCGGAGAGCCGTACGGCGACTAGACCCGCAGGTAGAAGCGGAGCGTGACCCAGGCGGTGACCGCGCTGACCAGACCGCCGACGCCGGCCATCAGCGGGAACATCAGGAAGATGTCCGACCACTGGATCGGCGAGAGCAGCCCGCGCAGCGCCTGCAACGACCCGTCGAAGAGGAAGTACTTCGCGCCGATCAGCGCGATCAGGCCGAGCAGTGAACCGATCAGACCGGCGACCACGGCCTCCAGCACGAACGGCGCCTGGATGAACCAGTTGGACGCGCCGACCAGCTTCATGACCGCGACCTCACGCCGCTTGCTGTACGCGGCCACCTGGATGGTGTTGGCGACCAGGAGCAGCGCGGCGACGGCCATCACGATCGCGGCGGCCAACGCGATGTTCTGGATCGCGGTGAGGATGTCGAAGATCTTGTCCAGCAGTCGACTCTGGTCGACGATCTCGTCGACGCCCTCGGTGTCCTTGTACTGGTCGTAGATGTCCTTGTACTGCTCCGGGTTGACCAGCTTGATCCGGAACGACTCGGGCAGCTGGTCCGCCTTGACGGCGTTCACCAGGTCCGGGGCGTCCTGGTACATCTCCTGGAACCGCTTGTACGCCTCGTCCTTGTTGACGTAGAGGACCTCCTTGACCAGGGGGTCGCTCTTCAACTTGGCGTCCAGGTCGTCACGCTGCTGGGCGCTGACGTCGGTCTTCAGGAAGATCGAAACCTGGATGTTCTTGTAGTAGAGGTCCTTCATGTCGCCGACCTGCTGGTACATCAGGCCGCTGGCGCCGAGCATGGTCAGTGACACCGCCATCGTGATGATCATCGCGACGGTCATGGTGACGTTGCGCCACAGTCCGACCAGTACCTCGGACAGGACGTACTTCATCCGCATCGGGTGTTCCTCCGGCTCTCCGGCGTGAGATGTTCGTCGTCAGGTCGTACGGCAGGGGTGGAGCGTCGGCTCACCCGTAGACGCCGCGGGCCTGGTCACGCACGATGCGGCCGCTCTCGATCTCGATGACGCGGCGGCGCATCTGGTTCACGATGTTGGAGTCGTGCGTGACCATCACGACGGTCGTGCCGGTGCGGTTGATCCGGTCCAGCAGGCGCATGATCTCGATCGAGGTGTCCGGGTCGAGGTTTCCGGTCGGCTCGTCCGCGAGCAGGATCAGCGGACGGTTCACGAACGCCCGGGCGACGGCCACGCGCTGCTGCTCACCACCGGAGAGCTCGTGCGGGTACCGGTGCTCCTTGCCACCGAGCCCGACCAGCTCCAGCACCTCGGGTACGACCCGGCGGGCCACCGCCTTGGTCTTGCCGATCACCTCGAGGGCGAACGCCACGTTCTCGTACGCGGTGCGGTTGGGCAGCAACCGGAAGTCCTGGAAGACGCAACCGATCGAACGCCGGAAGTGGGGTCGCTTCCAGGAGCGCATCGAGGTGACGTCCTTGCCGTTGACCACGACCCGGCCCTTGTTGGGGCTGACCTCGTGCAGCAGCATCTTGATGATCGTGGACTTGCCGGAGCCGGAAGGACCGATGAAGAAGACGAACTCGCCCTTCTCGATCGAGACGGACACGTTGTCGAGCGAAGGCCGGGACGCCTTCGGGTACGTCTTCGTCACTTGCTCAAGCTGAATCACGGGTGGTGAGTCTACGCGGTGTAACCGCTGAGCCAAGTCCTACGCCCCACCGATGCGAGGCGCGTCGTCGATTCGCCCGCTCACCAGGAGATCGGCGACGCGCCCCGTCCGCGCACGATCACGCAGCGTCGCCGGCCAACTGCTGCTGCTTGCGCCAGCGGATGCCGGCCTCGATGAAGCTGTCCAGCTCCCCGTCGAAGACGGAGGACGGGTTGCCGGTCTCCTGCTCGGTTCGCAGATCCTTCACCATCTGATACGGGTGCAGGACGTACGACCGCATCTGGTCGCCCCAGGAGCTGGTGACGCCCGTCTTGAGGCCGGCCAGCTTCTCCTCCTCCTCCTGGCGCTTGCGCTCCAGCAGCCGGGCCTGGAGCACGCGCAGCGCGGAGGCCTTGTTCTGCAGCTGGGACTTCTCGTTCTGGCAGGTCACCACGATGCCGGTCGGGATGTGGGTGATCCGCACCGCCGAGTCGGTCGTGTTGACGCTCTGCCCACCCGGGCCCGAGGAGCGGTAGACGTCGACACGCATCTCGTTCTCGGGGATGTCGATGCTGTCGGTCTGCTCCACCACCGGCAGCACCTCGACCCCGGCGAAGCTGGTCTGCCGGCGGCCCTGGTTGTCGAAGGGGCTGATCCGCACCAGCCGGTGGGTGCCCGACTCGACGCTGAGGGTGCCGTAGGCGTAGGGCACCTTCACCGCGAAGGTGGCGGACTTCAGGCCGGCCTCCTCGGCGTACGAGGTCTCGTAGACCTCGGTCGGGTAGCCGTGCCGCTCGGCCCAGCGCAGGTACATCCGCAGCAGCATCTCGGCGAAGTCGGCGGCGTCCACCCCGCCGGCGCCCGCCCGGATGGCGACCAGCGCCTCCCGGGAGTCGTACTCGCCGGAGAGCAGGGTGCGGACCTCCATCTCCTGGATGGCCTTCTTCAGCCCGGCGACCTCGGTCTCGACCTCGGTCAGCGCCCCGGCGTCATCCTCGGCCTCGGCGAGCTCCAGCAGCACGTGCGCGTCGTCGAGGCGGGAGCGCAGGCTGCCCAGCTTGCTGATCTCGCCGTTGACGTACGACAGCTGCGAGGTCACCTGCTGCGCCCGCGCCTGGTCGTCCCAGAGGTCCGGCGCGGACGCCTGCTCCTCCAGCCGGGCCTTGTCCTCCCGCAGGCGGTCGAGGTTGAGCACCGACTCGATGTTGCGCAGGGTGGCGTCGAGTTCCTTGAGCTGTTCGGCGTAATCGGCAGCGGTCACGACAGACAAGGGTACTTGGCGACCTGCGGTCCGTTCACCTCAGATGGCCGAGCCGACACAGGTCGTCAGCCGACCGGGGCGGTCTTGAGCCAGGACAGGGCGGCCTTGTGGTACGCCACGGCGAACTCCAGCGCGCTGGCGTCGTACGTGTCGCCCTCCTTCTTGGCGTTCTTCACCTGCTCACGGACGTGCGCCAGGGCCTCGGTGTGGTACTCGTTCGCCGAGGCGTACAGGTTCTTCAGCTGGCTGGCCGAGTGCAGCTCACCGAAGGCGATACGCAGGGCGACCGGGTTGCGGATGGTGTCCCGCCCCGGGCTCTCCGCCAACCAGCGGGAAAACGTCCGTTTCCCACTCGCGGTGATCGCGTACGGCTGGCTCATCCGCGGCCCGGGCTTGCCGAGCCGCACCAGACCCCGCTCGGCCAGCACCGGCAACTCCCGGTAGACCTGACTGCGGGTCATCGACCAGTACGGCGCCAGTCGGCGCTCGGCGGCGGCCATCAGTTGACCGCCTGTCATCGGCCCCTCGTGCAGCAGGCCGAGCAGGGCCGCCGCGGTGGGGTTGACTCCGGATTCCGCCATGCCCTCTAAGCTGCCACTTTGCCGTCACCGCGTCCAGGATTTCCGTATTTGCCACCCGGCAGGATTTCCTATGTGCACTGTCGGCGGACGACAGTGGTGCCAGGACCATCGATGCCTCGCCGCCGTCCGGCCACGCGGACTCCGATGATCGGCGGCCGGCCCTCCCCCGAGGGGCGGGTCGAGGGCCGGCCCGGCCGCCGGCGACGCCGCTCGCGCCGCCGACGGCCGTCGCCGGTTCAGCCCATGTGCGGGTACGTGTGGTCGGTCGGCGGCACGAACGTCTCCTTGATCGTCCGGGGCGACATCCAGCGGACCAGGTTGTGCCAGGAGCCCGCCTTGTCGTTGGTGCCGCTGGCCCGGGCGCCACCGAAGGGCTGCTGCCCGACCACCGCGCCGGTCGGCTTGTCGTTGATGTAGAAGTTGCCGGCCGCGTACCGCATCTTCTCGGCCACCGCGTCGACCACCCGGCGGTCGGTGGCGAAGATCGAGCCGGTCAGCGCGTACGGCGCGATCGACTCGGCCTGGGTCACCACGTCGTCGAAGCGGGCGTCGTCGAAGACGTGCACGCCGAGGATCGGGCCGAAGTACTCCGTGGTGAAGGTCTCGTGCGCCGCGTCGGTGCACTCGAAGAGCGTCGGCCGGACGAAGTAGCCGACCGAGTCGTCGGCGGTGCCGCCGGCCAGGATCCGGCAGGCGTCGTCGCCGGAGATCAGCTCCAGTGCGGCGGTGTGCCGGGAGAACGCCTTGTCGTCGATGACCGCGCCACCGAAGTTGCTGAAGTCGGCGACGTCACCGTAGGTGAGCGCCTCGGCGGTGGCGGCCAGCCGGTCACGCAGCCCGCCCTCCCAGATGGACCGGGGGACGTACGCCCGCGAGGCGGCCGAGCACTTCTGGCCCTGGTACTCGTACGCGCCGCGGATCAGCGCGGTGTGCAGGGTGTCGACGTCGGCGCTGGAGTGGGCGACCACGAAGTCCTTGCCGCCGGTCTCGCCGACCAGGCGCGGGTAGCCCCGGTAGCCGGCGATGTTCTCGCCGACCGTCTTCCACAGGTGCTGGAAGACCTTGGTGGAGCCGGTGAAGTGGATCCCGGCCAGGTCAGGATCGGCGAGCACGACGTCGGAGACCTCCTCGCCGCGCCCGGTGACCATGTTGATCACGCCGGGCGGGAGGCCGGCCGCCTCGAACAGCCGCATGGTGAAGTGCGCGGCGAACTGCTGGGTCGGGCCCGGCTTCCAGACCACCGTGTTGCCGAGCAGGGCCGGCGCCGAGGGCAGGTTGCCGGCGATCGCGGTGAAGTTGAACGGGGTGACCGCGTAGACGAAGCCCTCCAGGGGGCGGTGGTCGAAGCGGTTCCACACCCCCGGCGACGACATCGGCTGCTCTTCCAGCAGGTTGCGGGCGAAGTGCACGTTGAACCGGAGGAAGTCGATGAACTCGCAGGCCGCGTCGATCTCCGCCTGCACGGCGGTCTTGGACTGGCCCAGCATGGTGGCCGCGTTCAGCGTGTCCCGCCAGGGGCCGGCGAGCAGTTCGGCGGCGCGCAGGAAGATCGCGGCACGCTCGGAGAACGGCAGCGCCCGCCACATCGGGGCGGCGTCCTTGGCGGCCTTCACCGCGGCCCGGGCGTCGTCGTGGGTGGCGTGACCGGTGACGCCGAGCACGTGCGCGTGCTTGTGCGGCTGGACCACGTCGATCGACGCGCCGCCGGCCATCCGCTGCTCACCGGCGATGGTCATCGGCAGCTCGATCCGCTCGGCGGCCAGCTCGGCCAGCCTCCGCTGGAGCCGCTCCCGGTCGGCGCTGCCCGGCTCGTAGGTGCGTACCGGCTCGTTGCGCGGCTCGGGTACGGAGAACACGGCGTCCATCACAGGCTCCTGTGCGATCTCGACGGCGGTGGCGAAACCGGACCCGCGGGCACCGACCGGGCGGCCGGACGCCGGACACCGCACGGCGTACCCGGTCGCGGCGGCGGGACCTGCCGCGATTCTCCCACGCCCGCACCCCGACGATCACGCCACGCCCGCCCCGAAACCGTGGATCGTCAAGCGCACACCGGCATCGGGCACTGATCCGTACCCGAATGTGGTGATCTGCCGAAGGAATGCAGGCTGCGGGCAGCCCTGCGGGCGCGCGGGCCCGCCCTGGCCGGGCGCGTACGCTGGATGGCCGGTGACCTGCCCGGCCCGTCGACACGGCGGGCGCGGTGTCGAAGGGGAGAGCATGAGCAACCAGCCCGGCAGCTCGACGGCCGCGGAGCCGGACCAGCCGGACACCACCGACCCGGTCGACGAGGTCGCGCCGGAGGCCGGCACGGCCCACCCGGCCGGCGCTCCCGGCACGCCGGTGCTGGCCCTGCTCGCGGTCGGCTGGCTGGCCGCCATGCTCTGGTCGACCCGGGAGGCGATCACCTCGGCGGCGGCCGGTCTCACCGCGATCAGCCTCTCCGCCTTCGCGCTGCCCGGGGTGATCTCCGCCGCGCTGGTGGCCGGCACGGCCGTCGCACTGGCGGCGAGCGAACTGGCCGCCCGCCGGCTCGGCGAACGGACGAGCGTGCGCTTCGCGGCGGCGATCGGCGCCGGCATGCTGGTCGGGCTCGGCACCGCGCTCGCGATCAACCTGACGTACGCCGACAACGCCACCACCAACACCATCGCCGGCACCAGCGCGGCGGCGGCGATCATCGGCGGGGCGATCGCCGGGGCGCGCACCGCCGCCCCGGTCGGCGCGGTCGTCACCGCCGCCCTCGGCACGCTGCTGTTCGTGGTGGCGTTCAGCCGGGCCCGGGACCCCCTCTTCGACCTCTTCGGCTCCGACGGCTCCCAGGCGTCGCTGGTCACCGCCGCGAAGTGGGTCTCCCGCACCGAGTCGCTGCTCGCCGGCCTGCTCGCCGGCCTGCTCGTCTTCGGCTACTTGACCTGGGCCCGACGCCGGGCCGTCCGACGCGACCCGGCCGCGCCGGCGCTGCGCTGGCCCGTCTACCTGGTCGCCGGTGCCGGGCCGGGGCTGCTCCTGCTGCTCGCCGAGGTGATCATCCGGATCGGCGGCGGGACCCTGCTCGACCTGGCCGGCGCACTCAGCGAGGCGGACGCGGTCGCCCAGACCAGTCTCGGCACCTCCCGGATCGACAACGGGATCTGGGTGCTCTTCGTCGGGGCGCTCACCGCGCTGGTCCTCTTCGGCCGCACCCTCGGCCCGGCCCGGCACGACGAGGACGGCGAGCCGGAGCCGGCCACGGACTGAGCCTCCGACCCGCCGGCGCCGTGTGTGGTCAGGAGGTCGCCGCGCGCAGCAGCAGGTCCAGCTCGGACGGGTCGTACCACTCCAGCTCGTGGTCCTCGGCGCTGTCGACGGTGAACTGGGCGTCCGGGTCACCGGCCAGCGCCTCGGCGATCACCTCCACCGCGGCACTGACGTCGTCGACCGCGTCCGCCCCGTCCACGTGCAGCGCCGCCACCGACCTGACCGGCACCGGCCCGTCGAGCAGCACGTAGCTGGACCCGAGCTCGCCGTCGCCTCGACCGACCGCCGCCGGGGGCAGGTCCACCGAGACCACCACCCGCCGACGGGGGGCGGCCGGGTCCTCCCGCAGGAGCTGGAGGGCGTCCTGGGCGGCGCGGGTGAACGCGACATACTCCAGTTCCTCCTCGTCGCCCTCGGCGTACCACTCGCGCAGGGCCGGGGTGACGGCGTGCGCCTCCGCAGCCGGCAGCCCGTGCTCGCGCAGCCGGGTCAGCATCGGCACGGTCGCCGGGACGTACACCCGGACCAACTGGTCGCTCACGTCAACTCCCCCGATCGTTCGCCGGACCGGCAGGTCCGCCGGTCCCGGGCGCCGATCATGCCGCACGCCGAGACCGTCATACACCTCGCACCGCGCCAGTGGAAGGCGGCTCACCGTACGTCCGCTGCCGGCGGTGCTCGGCCGGGCCGGCCGGCGGTGTCCGGGTGGTGCCGGGCGAGGATGCCGGGCCGTACCGGGCGGCGGCACTGGGCCGCGCCGGGCGGCGGTGGCAAACTGAGGCAAACGACGCCAACACCGGGGGTTGACCGTGGAGCCGAGGTTTCTCCTGCTCTCCGACGTGGCCGCCGAGCTGAACGTGTCGGACTCGCAGGTCTACCACATGGTCCGCAGCGGCGAGCTGCCCGCGATCAAGATCGGTGGGCGTGGCCAGTGGCGCGTCGAGCGCGCCCGGCTGGAGGAGTACATCCAACGCAAGTACGCCGAGACCGCGGAGTGGGTACGCGGCAATCCCCTCGTCGACCGCGACTCCGAGTAGCGACCCGACCCCATTCTGACATTGACGGCGGGCACTACCGTGCCCAAGAATCAAAGCCTGTTGAAGGCAAACGAAAGCAAACGCAACGATTGAGGGGTGAGGTGATGGTCGACTCCCGCCGTCCCGGGCCGTCCCGGCCCCCGATCCGGTTGCGCCCGGCCCCGGTCAGCGAGCCGCCGTACGCCGACGAGGCCCCCGACCTGTGGCCCCGCCCCAGCGGCCAGCTCGCCCTGGACCTCTTCGGCACCGGGCAGCAGCCCGCCGGACGCCCGTCAGGTCGCCGGCACGATCCCCGACCGGCACCGACCCGGCCGGGCCGGCCACCCACCGGCCCACCGTCGGGCGTCCCCGCCGCCACGCCGGAGGCGACCCGGGCCGCGCAGCGGTTCGTCGGCACCTTCCTGGAGATCCTCAACGGCTACCGGCCACCCGGGCAGCTCCGCGCCCTGGTCGAACCGGGGCGGATGACCGAGGCGAGCGAACAACTGGCCCGTGCCACGTCCCGCACCGGGCCGGTCCGCCGCCGGTCCACCCGACCCACCGTGCACCTGCGCCGGCTACGGGTCTGCGAGCCACGCCCGGCCGCCGTCGAGGTGGCCGCCGTACTCGCCGCCGCCGGCCGCAGCTGGGCCATGGCCGTACGCCTCGAACACCGCCGCGGCACCTGGCTCTGCACCACCCTGCACATCCTCTGACAGCCCGCCCGGCCCTGCCCCAATCCCGCGATCTTGCACTTCCGGTCGGGATAAAGTGGCGCAAAACCCCATGAATCACCGACCCGAACTGCAAGATCGCGGGATTGGGGCAGGGGCGGGCGGAACGGGTGGGCGGAGCGGGGTGGAGAGGCAGGGGGAGGGAGAGGCAGCGGAGCCGCGGCCCCCTGGGGACCGCGGCTCCGTGGTGTCGTGCGGGGCGACCGGGCGGGCCGGTCTGGTGGGGATCAGGCGCCGCCGTTGGGCGAGCCGTGGCAGCGCTTGTACTTGCGGCCGGAGCCGCACGGGCAGGGGGCGTTGCGGGACGGGCCGGCCTCGGCGGCCTCACCCGGCACGGCCCGCCGGGCGGTGCTCGCCGCGGCCATCGCCTGCCCGCCCAGCGGACGACGCGACTTGGCCTGCGCCGCCGGGCGCTCCGGCGCCTCCGGACGGCCGACGCCGAGCGCGGGGGCCTGCTCCTCGGGCCGCTCGACCGCCACCGCGCCCGAACCGGCCTCGCCGTCGATGGTCGGGGCGGAGTACTGCAGGCCCTGCTGCTGCGGCGCACGGCTGAGACCCTTGGCCCGGATCTCGACCGGCTTCTCCAACAGCTGGACCTCCTCGGCCTCGGGCTCCGGCTCCTGGACCTGCACCTCCAGGTTGTACAGGAAGCCGACCGTCTCCTCCTTGATGCCGTCCATCATGGTGGCGAACATGTCGAAGCCCTCGCGCTGGTACTCGATGACCGGGTCGCGCTGGGCGTACGCCCGCAGGCTGATGCCCTCCTGGAGGTAGTCCATCTCGTAGAGGTGCTCACGCCACTTGCGGTCGATGACCTGGAGCAGCACCATCCGCTCCAGCTGGCGTACCGCCTCCTCGCCGAGCTGCTCCTCGCGCCGGTCGTACGCGGCGTTCGCGTCCTCCTTGAGGCGGGCGAGCAGGAAGTCCTGGTCGAGGCCGGCCCGGGAGCCGACCTCCTCCTCCAGGTCCTCGATCGTGACGCCGACCGGGTAGAGCTGCTTGAGGCTGGCCCAGAGCTGCTCCAGGTCCCAGTCCTCGGCGTAGCCGTCGCTGGTGGCACCCACGACGTACGCGCCGATCACGTCGTCGATCATGTTGCGGACCTGGTCGGAGAGGTCCTCGCCGTTGAGCACGCGCAGCCGCTCGGCGTAGATCACCTGGCGCTGCTTGTTGAGCACCTCGTCGTACTTCAGGACGTTCTTGCGGATCTCGGCGTTCTGGCCCTCGATCTGGGCCTGCGCACTCTTGATCTGCCGGGTGACCATCTTCGACTCGATGGGCACGTCCTCCGGGATGTTGAAGCGCTCCATCACCGCCTCGACCGCGCCGGCCCGGAACCGCTTCATCAGCTCGTCCTGCAGGGAGAGGTAGAAGCGGGACTCACCCGGATCACCCTGCCGGCCGGCACGGCCACGCAGCTGGTTGTCGATCCGGCGGGACTCGTGCCGCTCAGTGCCGAGCACGTAGAGACCGCCGGCCGCGGCGACCTCCTCGGCCTCGGTCTCGCACGCCTGCTTCCAGGTGGGGAGGACCTCCTCCATCGCCTTGGCGTACTCCTCCTCGTTCTCCACCGGGTCGAGGCCGCGCTGGCGCAGCTCGTTGGCGGCGAGGAACTCGGCGTTGCCGCCGAGCAGGATGTCCGTACCCCGGCCGGCCATGTTGGTGGCGACGGTGACCGCGCCCTTGCGACCGGCCTGGGCGACGATCTCCGCCTCCCGGGCGTGGAACTTGGCGTTCAGCACCGAGTGCGGGATGCCACGGCGGCGCAGCAGCTGGGACAGGATCTCGGAGTTCTCCACCGAGACGGTGCCGACCAGCACCGGCTGGCCCTTCTCGTGCCGCTCGGCGATGTCCTCGATGACCGCGTTGAACTTGGCCCGCTCGGTCTTGTAGATGACGTCGGCGCGGTCCTGCCGGACCATCGGCCGGTGCGTCGGGATGGTCACGACGCCGACCTTGTAGACCTTGTTGAACTCGCCCGCCTCGGTCTGGGCCGTACCGGTCATGCCGGAGAGCTTCTCGTACAGGCGGAAGTAGTTCTGGAGGGTGATGGTGGCCAGGGTCTGGTTCTCCTGCTTGATCTCCACCCCCTCCTTGGCCTCGATCGCCTGGTGCATGCCCTCGTTGTAGCGACGGCCGTGCAGGATGCGGCCGGTGAACTCGTCGACGATCAGGACCTCGCCGTCGCTGACGATGTAGTCCTTGTCGCGCTTGTAGAGCTCCTTGGCCTTGATGGCGTTGTTGAGGTAGCCGACCAGCGGGGTGTTGACCGACTCGTAGAGGTTGTCGATGCCGAGCCGGTCCTCCACCTTGGCGACACCGCGCTCGGTGACCGCGATGGTGCGCTTGGCGTGGTCGACCTCGTAGTCGCCCGCGCCGTCGGTGCCCGGCTGCATCCGGGCCACCACGCCGGCGAACTCCTGGTACCAGCGGGCGGAGTGCTCGGCCGGGCCGGAGATGATCAGCGGCGTCCGGGCCTCGTCGATGAGGATCGAGTCGACCTCGTCGACCACCGCGAAGTTGTGCCCGCGCTGGACCAGCTCGTCCTTCGACCAGGCCATGTTGTCGCGCAGGTAGTCGAAACCGAACTCGTTGTTGGTGCCGTAGGTGATGTCGCACTCGTACGCGGCGCGGTGCTCGCTGGCCGGCCGGTTCGGCAGCACCACGCCGACGGTGAGCCCGAGGAACTCGTGCACCCGGCCCATCCAGGCGGCGTCGCGCTGGGCCAGGTAGTCGTTCACCGTGATCACGTGCACGCCCTTGCCGGAGAGCGCGTTGAGGTAGACGGCCATGACCGAGGTCAGCGTCTTGCCCTCACCGGTCTTCATCTCGGCGATGTTGCCGAAGTGCAGCGCCGCACCGCCCATCACCTGGACGTCGTACGGGCGCTGGCCGAGCACCCGCGCGGCGGCCTCGCGCACCGTGGCGAACGCCTCCGGCAACAGGTCGTCGAGGGTCTCACCGTCGGCGAGCCGTTCCTTGTACTGCGCGGTCAGGCCCCGCAGCTCGTCGTCGGTGAGGTTGACGTAGTCGTCCTCGATCGAGTTGACGGCGGCCGCGATGGCCTTCAGCCGGCGCACCATGCGGCCCTCGCCGGCGCGGAGGACCTTTTCCAGAATCGACACGGATCAACGCTCCCCTAGACAGTCTCGAACCATCGTAGGCGCTCCATCGGCGTGATGGTCACTGGTGGCGGCGGTCCGTGGCGACGAAAACGACATAACACGCGACCCACGGCCCCACCGGCGGATATCCGGTTACGCCCATCGCGAACGGTCCGGCACGATGGGCCGGATGGAGCCCGTGGAGATCACCGAGGACGGCCTGCTGCTGCGCCCCTGGCGCGCGGACGACGCCGACGCCGTACACCGCGCCTGCCAGGACCAGGACATCCAGCGCTGGACCACCGTGCCGCGCCCCTACCTGCCGGAGCACGCTCACGGCTTCGTCACCGACCTCAGCGGCCGGGCCTGGGCCGAGGGCACCGGAGCCCCGTTCGCGGTCTGCGACGCTGCCACCGGGGAACTGCTGGCCTCCTGCGGGCTGGTCTCGATCGACCGGTCCCTCGACTCCGGGGAACTCGGCTACTGGACCGCGCCGTGGGCACGCGGTCGCGCGGTCGCCGTACGGGCCTCCCGGGCGGTCGCCCGGTGGTCGTTCGACACGCTGAAGCTGCGCCGGCTGGTCTGGCAGGCCGAGGTGGGCAACCACTTCTCCCGGCTGGTGGCGCTGCGCGCCGGCTTCCGCGTCTCCGGCGAACTGCGGCTGGCCCACCCCGCCGAGGGCGGCCGGACGGACGGCTGGGTCGGCTCGCTGCTCCCCGGCGAGGTGCCCGCCCCGGGCGAGCCGGGCCCGGCCGGCCCGGACACCCTGGACGCCCGCCGCGCCGCCGTCTTCGGCCGGCCGCAGCCCGTCCTCTTCGCCACCGCCGGCGACACCGAACTGCGGCTGCGCCCACGGGAGGAGCGCGACCTCGACGCCATCGTGGCGACCTGCCGGGACGCCGACACGATCCGCTGGACCACCGTGCCGCACCCGTACCACCGGAAGGACGCCGAGAGCTTCGTCCGGGACATCGCCGACCTGGCCTGGGCCCGGGGGACCGGGGCGTACTACACCATCGCCGACGCCGACGACCGGTACGTCGGCTCGGTCGACCTGCGGGTCGGCCCCGACCCGCTGCTCGGGCACGTCGGCTTCATGACCGCCCCGCACGCCCGCGGCCGGGGCTACATGCCGGCCGCGGTGGGCGCTCTGACCGCCTGGGGCTTCACCACCCTCGGCCTGGCCCGGATCGAGTGGCTGGCGCTGGTCGGCAACACCGCCTCGCGGCGGGTGGCGGAGAAGGCCGGCTTCACCGTCGAGGGCACCGCGCGGGGCCGGCTGCCCACCCGGGACGGCGGCCGTGGCGACGCCTGGGTCGCCGCGCTGCTGGCCGAGGACCTGACGTGATCCCGGAGGTCGTCGAGGCGGGCGACATCCGGCTGCGGCCCTTCCGGCCGGAGGACGCCGACGACCTCGCCGCCGGCTGCGACGATCCGCGCACGGCACGCGAGGACGCCGGCCGCCGGTGACGGGACGACCCCGCTGCCGCGTGGGCGGAGACGGAAACGGTCACGGAGTCCACGGTGGCGGACCACCGGGACCCCGTGACCGGTCGCGAGGGGTGGACAGGGGTCAGGTGTCGAGCGAGATGATCCCGTAGTCGTACGCGTGCCGTCGGTAGACGACGCTCGGCCGGCCGGTCTCCTTGTCGTGGAACAGGTAGAAGTCGTGCCCGACGAGTTCCATCTGGAACAGGGCGTCGTCCACGGTCATCGGCTCGGCGGGGTGCACCTTGGCCCGGGCGATGTGCCAGGGCTGCTCGTCGTACTCGTCGGCCGGCTCCTCGTCGCGCTCGGCGACCGCGGTGGCCGAGCGGCCGTTCAGCGTCGCCAGGCCGGGCCCGTCGAGGTCGGCCACCGGCAGGTCCGCGGTGGCGGCGGCGACGGAGATCGGCGCGTGGCGGCCCCGGTGTACGCGGCGGCGGTCGGCCGCGCGGCGAAGTCGGGTGTCGAGCTTGGCGATGGCCGCGTCGAGCGCGCTGTAGAAGTCGTTCGTACAGGCCTCGGCCCTGATCACCGGCCCGCGCGAGACGCAGGTGATCTCCACCCGCTGGCAGATGTCGGACTGTCGGGGATTGCGTTCGTGGAACAGTTCCACGTCGACCCGGATGAGCTTGTGGTCGTAGCGTTCGATCTTCGCGAGCTTCTCCGCGACGTGCACCCGGTAATGGTCCGGCACTTCGACGTTTCGGCCCTTGACCACGATGTCCACGTGACCTCCCTTTTTCGGATGGTCGTCTGATCTTCAGGACCCGGTCGACCGGCCCTCGGGGGAGCGCCCCGCGTGGCGTCGACCGGTCAGTACGGCTACGCCTCCTTCCACCGCCGGGGTGGGGTTTGACACCTCCTACCCCGGTAATGGAAACGCTAACTCTTGTTCGCCCGGCCGTCACCCCTGGTTGTCGACAACCCTCAGAAAACTCACAGCTCTCGCCACCAAGGGGTGAAAAGGAAACACGAAGCGTCACCATTGCCGCCACTTTTGCGTTGCCGCGAGCACCGCCGCGACGTTTGGCGTCATTCCCACGCCGCGCAAAGTCCGACTCACCGCCGCCAGGGTCGCTCCCGTGGTGAGGATGTCGTCGAGCACCACCACCACCCGACCGCCGCCGACCGGCCCCGACCCGGCCCGCGCCCGCGCCCGGAACGCCGACTCCGCCGCCGCGGCCCGCCCGGCGCTGTCCAGCGCCACCGAGTCCGGCCGGGGCAGCGCCCGCAGCGGCCGGGCTGTCCGCACGTCCCAGCCCGCCGCACGCAACCGGGCCCCGGCGTGCCGGGCCAGCCGGGCCAGGTGGTCGCCGTAGCGGGCCCGGGCCGCGGCCGCCGTGTCCGGCACCGGCACCAGCAGCACCGGTCGTGCCGCGCCGCCGACCGCGACGGCCACCACCTCGGCCAGCAGCGCGCCCAGCGGCCGGGCCAGCCCGTGCCGGCCCCGCTCCTTGTACGCCAGCAGCGCCTCCCGCAGCTCACCCGCGTACGGGCCGAGGGCGTGGCAGGGCGGCAGGTCGGGCGGGGCGGGATCGGGCCGTGCCGGGGCGGGACGCAGCGCCTCGAGCGCGTCGGCGCAGGCCGGGCAGAAGCCCCGCCGGACGGCCGGGCCACGCTGCCGACAGCCCGCGCACTCCACCGGCAGCACCAGGTCGGTCAGGTCCGCCCAGATGTCCCCGAGGTCCCGCCGCACGATGTGCTCAGAACAGGAAGAACGGCGCGGTCGGGCTGCCGGGACGCACGCCGTTCGGTGGCGGGGTGACCTCCAGGACCTGGTCCCGGCGGATGGTGTCGCCCTGCGGGTACCGGTAGGCCACCCCGTTCGCCTCGTACATGATCAGTGCGCTGGGCAGGCGCACCACCGGGTTGGTCGGATACGTGGACAGGTGCGTCACCCGGGCGCCCACGTCGGCGACCAGGGGCGTCTCCAGGGCGCCGTCGATGCTCACCTGGTAGACCGCCGAGCGGCCGGCCGTACCGGCCAGGACCAGGGTGTTCTCTCCCGCCCAGTCCACCGCCGACAACTCGGTCAGCGAGGTCGCCACCCGGCGGGCCGGGCCGGGGGTGACCACGCCGCCGTCCAGGTTCACCGCCGCCAGGTGCAGCGCGCCACCGACCACCAGGGCGATCCGGTGGCCCTCCAACGAGGCGGCCACCGCCGTCACCGGCCCGGGGACGTTGAGCGGCACCTGCTCCATCCGGCCCCGGTCGTCGAAGCGCCACAGGTTGCCGTCGGCCACCACCAGCCCGTACGGCTGGCGGGGGTCCGGCGAGCGCAGCCAGACCGGCCGCCCGATCGTCTTGAAGGTCTGCGCCGAGGGATTGCCCACCTGCACCGGATCCGGCCCGGAGCCGGTGACCAGGCGCCGCCGACCACCCGGCGCGTCGACCACGAGGGCGGCGAGGACACGCTCGTCGGCGCGGCTGAGCCCGGCCGACACGACGTTCCGGTTGACCTCCGCCGCAAGCGGCACCGGGCCGCTCGCTTCGCCGGAGAAGGCCAGCGGGTGCACCGCGCCCTCGTAGACGGCGTACCGCTGGGGGTTGTCGTTCACCGGGTAGACCGGGTGGGCGAGGCGGTGCTTCTTCAGGTCGTCGATGAAGACCCGGGACTGGTTGCGCGTGGTGAGCTGGAGCTGCCCGTCCAACTCGGGCAGCGACCAGGCGAGCTGGGTGCCGATCTGGGCGAGCCGGCGGCTGTCGTCACCGGGCAGGTCGAGGGTGACGTCCCAGCGGCCGTCGGTCTCGGTGGCGTTGTTGATCAGGGCCGTCCGGTCCGGCAGGCGGCTCACCCCGGCGCTCAGCCACTCCGAGGGGCCGGCGATCAGCCATTTGACCACCTCGCTGACCCGCCGCTCGTGCGGCACGGCCAGCGGCAGGTAACGCTGGTCGGGCACCAGCCGGCTCTGGTCGGAACTCCAGAAGTAGACCGGCGAGGTCTGGTAGTACTCGCGCAGGGCGTCGACGCTGAGCAGCAGCACGTTCGGCGGGTCGGTGACGAACAGGCCCGCTTCCGCGGGCCCGTCCTGCCCGGGCGAGCCCGCGCCGCGCAGGCTGAACCGGTACTCCTTGTCGGTCGCCACCGGGGGCCCGAGCACGCCGTTGGCGCGCAGCAGCCCGATCTGCTGCACCGGCAGCCGGACGGAGAAGAACCCGTTGGCGTTCTCCGTGATCACCGGCTTCTCGGTCAGCCGGACCACGTTGACCGCGATCTCGCTGCCCTGCTTCTCCTGCAGACGGCTCTTGTTCTCCGGCGCGATGAACTTCTTCACCCGCGGGTACGCCTGCTCCGGCTCGCCCGCCGCGGCGGCGAGATAGTTACGGACGAACAGCTCCCGGTCGTCGCCACTGGCCGTACGGCTCGGCGGCTCGTCCCGGCGGAAGCTGGACGCCCCCGCCTCGACCGCCGGCCCGGACCCGTCCACCTGCACCTCGGTGTTCGCCGGGATGCCGCACCCGGTCAGGGCCAGCAGGACGGCACCGAGCACGCCGGCGAGCACCCGCCTCACGACCGCACCTCCGCCCGGTCCCCGGCCTCGGCCGCCGGACCGGGCCCGATCGCCAGCGCACCGCCGCCGGCCGGGCCGATGGCCAGGATCTCGCCGTCGCGGGGGCCGCCGAAGGGCAGTGCGGCGTCGGCCGGCACCAGCCGCAGCGGCGAGGTGGTGAGCCGGTCCCCGGCGCGCGCCGGCAGGGTGAGCCGGAACTGGGCGCCCTGCCCGGGCGCGCCCCACGCCTCCAGCCATCCGCCGTGCAGCCGGGCGTCCTCCAGGCTGATCGACAGGCCCAGCCCGGTGCCGCCGGTCTGCCGGGCGCGGGACGGGTCGGCCCGCCAGAAGCGGTTGAAGACCAGCTTCTCCTCCCCCGGCTTGAGCCCGACGCCGTGGTCCCGCACGGTGATCGCGACGGCGCTCCGGTCCACGCCGAGGGTGATCAGGACAGGCTTGGCCTCGCCGTGCTCGACCGCGTTGCCGACCAGGTTGCGCAGCACCCGCTCGACCCGGCGCGGATCCACCTCGGCGATCACCGGGGTGCTCGGCACGTCCAGCTCGATGGCCACGCCCACCCGCTCGGCCAGCCCGGCCAGCCGGTCGGCGACCCGGTGCACCACCGGCACCAGGTCGGTCGGCTCGGAGTCGAGCATGGCGAAGCCGGCGTCGAACCGGCTGATCTCCAGCAGGTCGGTGAGCAGCTCCTCGAACCGGTCCAGCTCGGCCTGGAGCAGCTCGGCGCTGCGGGCCACCGCCGGGTCGAACTCGTCGCGCTCGGCGAAGATCAGGTCGGCGGCCATCCGTACGGTGGTCAGCGGGGTGCGCAACTCGTGCGACACGTCCGAGGTGAACCGGCGTTGCAGGCGGGACATCTCCTCCAGCCGGAGGATCTGCCGTTGCAGGTTGGTCGCCATCTGGTTGAACGAGGCGGCCAGCAGCGCCAGGTCGTCCTCGCCGTTGACCTCCATCCGCTGGTCGAGCAGGCCGGCGGAGAGCCGCTGGGCCGTGCGGGCGGCCACCCGTACCGGGGTGACCACCAGGCGGGTCACCAGGGCGGCGAGCAGGCCCAGCAGCAGCACCAGGGCGAGGCCGGTGGCGAGCACGGTGGCCCGGGCGTCGGCGGCGGTGGCGTCCTGCCGGGTCAGCGGGACGAGGTAGTAGAGCTCCAGCTGGCCGAAGCGGGTGGGCACCGGCGAGCCGTAGACCAGGTACTTCGTGCGCTCGTCGCCGAGCCGGCCGGTCCGGATCTGGTGAGCCACCTTGCCGTCCGCGACGGCAGCCCGCAGCTCCCGGCTGACCAGCGGCCGCACGTCGGTCGCCGGGGACGTCCGGGTCTCGATGACCCCGGCGTAGCTGTCCGCGGTGATCGCCACGACGACCCCGCTGGTCTGCTGCGGGTCGCCCCCGGCCAGGTAGTTGACCGTGCCCTCGATGGTGTCCTGGAGCTGCGCCTCCTGCGGCTGGTGGTAGAGGTAGAACTGCTTGGCCGAGTAGTCGCTGCCACTGCGCAGGCGCAGCAGCGTGTCGGCCTTGGCGTTCTCCACCAGGATGTCGGTGATCTTGTTGGCGATCAGGTAGGCGAACCCGCCGACCAGCAGGCTGGACACCACCAACGTGATGGTCACCACCCGGACCTGCAACGAGCGTCGCCAGGTCTGGTGCAGCCCGGCGGCCAGGCCGAGGACCCGGCCGGTCAGGGCACGCCCCAGCGCCCGCGCGGCGGGACGCCAGCCGGCGGGGGACTCGGGGAGGGAACTCGGGGCGCTGGTCACGGTGCAGACCAGGCTATCCGGTACCCGCCTTGTAGCCCACGCCCCGAACGGTGAGGATGATTTCCGGCCGCTCCGGATCCGGCTCGATCTTGGCGCGCAGCCGTTGCACGTGCACGTTGACCAGCCGGGTGTCCGCCGCGTGCCGGTAGCCCCACACCTGCTCCAGCAGGACCTCACGGGTGAACACCTGGCGCGGCTTGCGGGCCAGCGCGACCAGCAGGTCGAACTCCAGCGGCGTCAGCTTGACCTCCTCGCCGTCCCGGCTGACGGTGTGTGCCGGCACGTCGATGGTGATCTGGTTGCCGGGCGGACCGATGGTCAGCATCTCCGGGGCGACGTCCTCACCGCGCCGCAGCCGGGCCCGCATCCGGGCCACCAGCTCCTTGGGCTTGAACGGCTTGACCACATAGTCGTCGGCGCCGGACTCCAGGCCGAGCACCACGTCCACGGTGTCGCTCTTGGCCGTGAGCATCACGATCGGCACGCCGGATTCGGCCCGGATCGCCCGGGCCACGTCGATACCGCTCATACCGGGCAGCATGAGGTCGAGCAGGACGATATCGGGTCGACTGTCCCGGAACGCGGCCAGTGCCCGTTCCCCGTCGGCGACGAAGGAGGGCAGGAAGCCCTCGCTGCGCAGGACGATGCCGAGCATCTCGGCGAGCGCGGGGTCGTCGTCGACCACCAGTACCCGGGCTCTCATGGGGTTTATGTTCCCATCCCCGTTCTGTCAGGTGGGATCGGCGTCACCCGGCACCGTACTGCCGGGAGAGGCGTCCCCGCACGTTCCACGCGGAACGACCGTTTCCGTGGTCGCCGCCGCGGCTCACGCGGCGTGCGGGTCCACCGGATCGGACCGGTCGTGTCACCATGATCCCCGGGCGCGCCGCCGCCCGCCACCAAGACCGCCAGGAGTACGCGTTGCCCGACGTCGGCCCGACCGCCGTGCTCCCCCGCCGACCACTCACCGTGGGCGAACTGCTCGACTCCGCGGTGCTGCTGCTGCGCGGCCAGGGCCGGCTGCTGATCCCGCTGGGCGCCCTGCTCGCCGTGGGCGAACAACTCCTCCTGCTGCCACTGCGGCACGCCGCCCGGGTCGACCCGCCCACCTGGTGGCCGGAGCTGGACAACTTCGGCTGGGTGTGGCTCATGCTCGCCGTCGGCGCGGGGACGGAGGCGGTGATCATCACGCTGCTCGGCAACCCGGCCGCCCGGGCCGCCGGCGCCGCGCTGCTCGGCCGACGCGCGGGCGTGGCCGAGCTGCTCCGCCCCCGGGGCGCCCGGTGGGGCGCGACCCTGTTGCTCGCCCCGCCCGTCGGCGCCCTCGTCCTGCTGGCCTCGCTGGCCGGGCCGGTCTGGCTGCTCGCGTTCGGGATGTGGGGCTCCCTCGCGGCGGCCCTGGTGCTCGACCGGGTGCCCGCGTGGCGGGCGCTCGACCGGGCAGCCGGGCTCGCGCTGCGCGGCGGGGCCCGGGCGGCGGGCATCCGGCTGCTCGGCTACCTCGGCTGGTGGCTGCTGCGGGTCGGCCTCGCCCTCGGTGCGTTCTACGGGCTGGCCTCGTTCGACCTGCTGGACCTGCGGGAGCCGGGCATGCGGACGCTGACCGCGATGGCCGTCTTCGCGGCGGTGAACGCCGTCGCGTACCCCGCCCTGGCCTGCCTGGACGCCGTGCTGCACCTGGACAACCGGATGCGCACCGAAGGGCTGGACATCCGTCTCTCCCGCTCCCCCGCCGGGTTGACCGAGCCCGTCCTGCTGGCGGCCGACCGATGAGCTTCAGCCGCTGGTGGACCGAGGCCACCGCCGCGCTCGGCGACCTCGTCCCGCTACCGCTCGCGGCGGTGCTCCTCCTGCTGACCGCCGCGCTGGCGGCGTTGGCCTGGTACCACTTCCCCGCCTGGGTGCCCCGACGCCTGCCCCGACTGCCCCGGTTCCGCCGGCCTCGGCGCAAGCGCCGACGGCGCCGCCGGCCGGAGGCCGACGTGTCGGTGGCCGAGGTGCCCCGCCCGCGCGACGGCGGGTCGGACGCGCCGGCCGGTGCCGGCCTCTGCCTGGCCGACCGGCTGGCCGCCGAGGGGCGCTTCGCCGAGGCCGTCCGGGAGCGGCTGCGCGACATGGTCCGCCGGCTGGTCGCCGTCGGGGTGGTGGAGCAACGCCCCGGCATGACCGTGACCGAACTGGCCGACGAGGCGGCCCGCAACCGGCCGCCGGTCGACCCTCCGTTGCGCGCGGCCGGCACGATCTTCTCCGAGCTCTGGTACGCCCACCACCCCGCCTCGGCCGCGCACGACCGGCGGATGCGGGAGCTCGCCGACGAACTCGACCGGGTGCTCGCCGGCCACCCGGAGGAGCCGCGATGACCGCCACCGCCGCGCCACCCGCGCCCGTACCCGCGAAGACCGCCCCGGTGCGGCGGCGGCGACGGTGGCACCGGATCGTGATCCCGTTCGCGCTCGCCACCGTGCTGGTCACGGTCACCCTGCTCACCCATGCCGCGGACCAGCCCGACGCGGGGGACCGGGGCTTCCTCTCCCCGGTGGCGACCGGCGACGACGGCGGCAGTCGGCTCGCCGAGGCGCTGCGCGGGCAGGGCGTCACCGTGCAGCGGGAGACGGACACCCTGCGGGCGCTGCTGGCGCTCGACGGCCGGCCGGCGACGCTCTTCGTACCGGCCCCGGAACTGCTGCACCCGGACACCGTCGGCGCGCTGGGCGACCTGCCCGCCGGCAGCCGGCTGGTGCTGGTCGACCCGTCGCGGCGCGTACTGGAGTCGGTCGACCTGCCGGTGGCGCCCACCGACCGTCGCTGGGCCGCCCGCGCGGTCGACCCGGAAGCGGACGGGAGGCCGTGCCCGCTGCCCGAGGCGGACCGGGCCGGCACCGCCGCCGTCCGGCTCCAGGGCTACGCCGCGGCCGGAGGCTACGCGGGCGACCTGCGCCGCTGCTACTCCGGCGGCCTGGTCCACCTGCCGTGGGCCGCGGACGTGGTGGTGATCGGCGCCAGCGACCCGTTCCGCAACGACCGGATCGGCGAGTGGGGCAACGAGGCGCTGTCCACCGGGCTGCTCGGCGTACGCGGCCGGGTGGTCTGGCTCGACCTGGACGGCCCCGCGCCGCCCCCGCACTTCGGCACCGGCAGCAGTGGCCCGCCGGCCTGGTCACCGGCCCCGGGCGGCTCCACCACCTGGGGCGACGGCAGCGGCACCGGGGACGGCGGTCCGGCCGGCGGCGGTCCCGGCGGCCCGGGCGACGGCGGCGACAGCGACGAGCAGGACCGGGCCGACGGGCCGCAGCCGGAGGAGAACCCGCTCTGGTCCGCCTTCCCGCCCTGGTTCTGGGCGCTGCTGCTCCAGCTCGCGCTGGCCGCGCTGCTGGTGGTGCTCTGGCGCGCCCGCCGGCTCGGCCCACCCGTCGGCGAACCGCTGCCGGTGCAGGTCCGCGCCGCCGAGACGGTGCTCGGCCGGGCCCGGCTCTACCAGCAGGCCCGGGCGCGCGGCCCGGCCGCCGGTACGCTGCGCGCGGCCACCCTCGACCGACTGCTGACCCGACTCAACCTGCCCGCCACCACGCCGCCCGCCGAGGTCGCCGCGTTCGTCGCCGCCCGCGCCGGCGGCACCGCCGACGAGGTCCACGAGCTGCTGTACGGGGCGGAGCCGAGCACCGACGCCGAACTGCTGGCGCTGGCCCGGTCACTGGACCGGGTGACCCGTACGGTCACGGCAGCCCCCGACCACCCGACCGAAGGAGACCCCCGGTGACCCACCCCGCCGCACCCGCCGCGCCCGCGACCGCCGGCGCGGACGACGGCCGTGCCGCCCTGCACCGGTTGCGCGCCGAGGTGGCCAAGGCGGTCGTCGGGCAGGACGCCGTGGTCACCGGGCTGGTGATCGCGCTGCTCTGCCGTGGCCACGTGCTGCTGGAGGGCGTCCCGGGAGTGGCCAAGACGCTGCTGATCCGCACCGTCGCCACCGCGCTGGACCTCGGCTCGAAGCGGGTGCAGTTCACCCCTGACCTGATGCCGGGGGACGTCACCGGGTCGCTGATCTTCGACCCGCACACCGCCGCGTTCACCTTCCGGGAGGGGCCGGTCTTCACCAACCTGCTGCTCGCCGACGAGATCAACCGGACGCCGCCGAAGACCCAGTCGGCGCTGCTGGAGGTGATGGAGGAGCGGCAGGTCTCCGTCGAGGGGGCACGTCGCCCGCTGCCCGACCCGTTCATCGTGGCCGCCACCCAGAACCCGATCGAGTACGAGGGCACCTACCCGCTGCCCGAGGCGCAGCTGGACCGGTTCCTGCTCAAGCTCACCGTGCCGCTGCCCACCCGGGACGAGGAGCTGGGTGTGCTGCGCGCCCACCACGCCGGCTTCGACCCGCGTGACCTGGCCGCCGCCGGCGTACGGCCGGTGGCCACCGCGGCCGACCTGGCCGCCGCGCGGGAGTCGGTCGGCCGGGTGTACGTCGCCGAGCCGGTCCTCGCCTACATCGTGGACCTGTGCCGGGCCACCCGGGCCACCCCGGCGCTGGAGCTGGGCGCCTCGCCCCGGGGCGCCACGGCCCTGCTCAGCACCGCCAAGGCGTGGGCCTGGCTGGCCGGGCGGGACCACGTCACCCCGGACGACGTCAAGGCGACCGCCCGGCCGACGCTGCGGCACCGGCTGCGGTTGCGCCCGGAGGTGGAACTGGAGGGCGTCGGGGTGGACGCGGTGCTGGACACGGTGCTCGCCACCGTGCCGACCCCGCGATGACCTGGCGGGCGGCCGTCCTGCTGCTGGTGGGCGCGCTGACCCTGCCGGTCTGGCCGGACCCGTTCTCCGGCGTCGCGGTGATGACCGGCGCCGTGCTGCTGCTCTGCGCCCTGGACTGGGCGCTCGCCGCCCCGCTGCACGCGCTCACCGCCACCCGCGACGGTGACCGGTCGGTACGCCTCGGCGGCACCGCCACCGTCACGCTGCGCCTGACCAACACCTCCGGCCGTACGCTGCGCGCCCAGGTGCGCGACGCGTGGGTGCCCTCGGCGGGCGCGGTCGCGGACGTACCGCCGGAGCGGGTGACCCGGGTGGCGCCCGGCGCGACCGCGGTGCTGCCCGGCCGGCTGACCCCGACCCGGCGCGGCGACCGGCCGGCGGTGGCCCTGACGGTGCGCTCGCACGGGCCGCTGGGGCTGGCCTTCCGGCAGCGGGCCGGGCGGCCCGCCACCCCGGCCTGGACGCTGCGGGTGCTGCCCCGCTTCGACTCCCGCCGGCACCTGCCGGAGAAGCTGTCCCGGCTGCGGGTGATCGACGGCACGCAGGTGACCCGGGGCCGGGGCCAGGGCACCGAGTTCGACACCCTCCGCGAGTACGTGGTCGGCGACGACGTCCGCTCGATCGACTGGCGGGCCAGCGCCCGCCGGGCCGACGTGCTGGTGCGCACCTGGCGGCCGGAGCGGGACCGGCGACTGCTCTGCGTGCTGGACACCGGCCGCACCTCGGCGGTCCGGGTCGGCGACGAGCCCCGGCTGGACACCGCGATCGACGCGGCGCTGCTGCTCACCGCGCTGGCCGCCCGCGCCGGCGACCGGGTCGACCTGCTCGCCGCGGACGCCACGATCCGGGCCACGGTGACCGGCAGCGGCCGGCCGGCGCTGCTCAGCCGGCTGGTGACCGCGGTCGCGCCGCTCCAACCGGCCCTGGTGGAGACGGACTTCGAGCTGATCGCCGGGGAGATCCTGCGCCGGGAGCGGCAGCGCAGCCTGGTGGTCCTCTTCACCGCCCTGGAGCCGGGTGCGCTGGGCGAGGGGCTGCTGCCGGTGCTGCCCCGGCTGGCCGCCCGGCACCGGGTGGTGGTGGCGGCCGTGCACGATCCGGTGCTCACCGGACTCACCACCGCCGAGCCGGCCCGCCCCGGCGACGCGTACGCGGCGGCGGCCGGCTGGCGGGCGCTCGCCGAGCGGGGCCGGGTACGCGCCGCCCTGGCCCGCTACGGCGTAGCCGTCGTCGACGCCCCGGCCGACCGCCTGGCCCCTACCGTCGCCGACACCTACCTCCGCCTCAAGGCCCTCGGCCAACTCTGACCGTGAGGCTGGCCGGGTTGACCCGAAGGTGATGGGCTGATGGTGCCGCCAACCTCATGGTCAACGCCAGGAAAGGGGGCGGGTGGGGTCGGCGAGGACCGCGCGGCGGCCGAGGACGACGACGTACCCGAGGAAACCCAGCCAGACGGCAGCCCCGACACCCACGCGCAGCGCGGTCGGCACCGGCGCCGGGGTCACGAAGGCCTCCAGCAGCGCGGAGACGGCGAAGAGCCCGACCAGGCCGACGGCGACCAGGATCGCCGAGCGGCCCGCCTCGGCCACCGCCCGCCCCCGGGGCAGGTGCGACGGCGGCGAGATCCACGCCCAGGCGGTCCGCAGCCCCACCCCGGCAGCGACGAACACCCCGGTCAGTTCGAGCAGCCCGTGCGGGGTGATCAGGCCGAAGAAGACGTCGGCCCGGCCGTAGGAGACCATCACCCCGCCCACCACTCCGACGTTGAGCGCGTTCTGCCAGAGCAGGTAGAACACCGGCACGACGAGCACCCCGGAGGCCAGGCACTGGGCCGCGATCCAGGCGTTGTGCGTCCAGAGGTGGAAGGCGAAGGTCGGCGCGGAGAACTCGGTGTAGTAGCCGGCGAAGCCGGAGTCGACGAGGTCGGCCGCCGCCTCCGGGCCGATGAACGCCGCAGCGGTGTCCGGGTTGTCGGCGACGTACCAGATCAGGAAGAAGCTGAGCGCGGTGAAGCCGGTCGACACCGCACACCACCAGGGCCACGCCCGGTAGACCGCCCCCGGGAAACCGACGGTCAGGAACCGGCCCACCGCCGCCCAGGACGGGCGACGCCGGCCGGCGATCCGGGCCCGGGCCCGGAGCACGAGCTGGGAGAGGCGGCTGACCAGGGCCGGGTCGGGCGCTCGGCTGCGCAGCGCGGAGAGGTGGGTGGCGGTGCGCTGGTAGAGCGCCACCAGCTCGTCGATCTCGTCGGCGTCCGGCCGCCGCCGGCCGCAGAGCTGGTCCAGCCGCCGCCACTCGTGTTCGTGCTCGGCGACGTACGCGTCGAGATCCACTCGTCCTCCCCCGTCCGGCGCTCATAGTGTTCACTGTGCGGGTGACCGCGCAACCACCGGTGTCCGCCCCGACCGGCACAGCCGGCCGTGCCCCGGCGTGGGCCGACGCCGGCCTGGTCAGCGGCGAGGCCGTGGAGCTGGACGTACGAGCCGCCCGACTCGGATCCCGGGTGCTGGCGCTGCTGCTGGACATCGTCGCCCAGGCGGTGCTGACGCTGCTGCTGGCGATCCTGCTGAGCACGCTGGCGGTGCCACTGCTGCCCTCGGGGTTGGTCGACGGCGCCTTCTTCGAGGGCCTCGCGACGGTCTTCCTCGTGTTCGCGCTGGTCGGCTACCCGGTGCTCTTCGAGCGCTTCTGCCACGGGCGTACGCCGGGCAAGATGGCGGTCGGCCTGCGGGTGGTCAGCGTCGACGGCGGCCCCGTCGGGCTGCGGCAGTCGCTGACCCGGGCGCTGGTCGGGGTGGCGGTGGAGTGGCCCGGCCTGGTGCTGCCCCTGCTGAGCTGGGTGGCCGGCGTGACGGTGATGCTGACCGACCGGCGCGGGCGACGACTGGGCGACCTGGTGGCCGGCACCATGGTGGTACACACCCGCACGACACGGTCGTGGCGACCGACACCGATGATCATCCCGCCGCTGGTCGGCTGGGCGGCCACGCTGGACCTGACCCGGATGGACGACGCGCTGGCGCTGGCCGTACGGCAGTACCTGACCCGGGCGCACGGGTTCGCCGAGCCGTCCCGGACCCGGCTGGCGCAGGGGCTGTGGAGCGAGATGGCGGCGGTGACCTCCCCGCCGCCGCCGCGGGGCGTACCGGAGCAGCTGCTGCTCGCCACGGTGCTGGCCGAACGGAACCGTCGGGGGTCGCTGCGGTTGCGCCGTACCCGGGCGGTGACCGCCACCCTGTGGCCGGAGCTGAACCCGGCCCCGCAGCTCACCCCAACGCCACGGCTCACCCCGGCGTCCGCCGCCGTACCGGGGTCCGCGCCGAACGCCGTTCGCCCGTCGGTCCCCACCGCCCGCACCGGCCCTCCGGCCACCCCGCCGACGCTCGGTTGACCATGAAGCTGCCATCCGGCGGGACGACGTGTCGTACCGCCAACGCCATGATCGACGGGGTCGGGAGGAGGGGGTGCGGGTGAGAGGGTGGGGTCCCTGGGTGGCGGTGCTGGCGGTGGTCTTCGTCCTCAGTGCGCTGCGCCTGCGCGCCCTCGCGACCGTGGTGTCGCTCGCCTGGCTGGTCTGGTGCGTCTGGACCTGGGTCCGCCCCGGCCCACGCTGACCTCCAGCGCCAACCGGTCGGGTGCCACGGCGGACGCGCCGGGCCGGGATCCACGGCCTCGGCACGGCGGGACGCCGTCGCGTCCCACGACGGAGTCGAGCACGGCGGCACGGGCCACCCGGACGCCGGGAGCCGGCGCGCAGCGCCGGGGGAGACCGGACGCGGGCGTACCCGAAGAACAGACCGGGCCGGCCGCGCGGCGGCCGACCCGGTCTGCGGGTGGGGCTCAGTAGCGGTAGTGCTCCGGCTTGAACGGACCCTCCACGGAGACGCCGAGGTACGCGGCCTGCTCCTTGGTGAGCTCGGTCAGCTTGGCGCCGAGGGCGTCCAGGTGCAGCCGGGCGACCTTCTCGTCCAGGTGCTTCGGCAGCACGTACACGCCGACGGGGTACTGGTCGGTCTTGGTGTACAGCTCGATCTGGGCGATGGTCTGGTTGGCGAACGAGTTCGACATGACGAAGCTCGGGTGGCCGGTGGCGTTGCCGAGGTTGAGCAGGCGGCCCTCGGAGAGCACGATGATGGCGTGGCCGTCGTCGAAGCGCCACACGTCGACCTGCGGTTTGATGTTCTCCCGGGTGACGTCCGGGCGCTTGGCCAGGCCGGCCATGTCGATCTCGTTGTCGAAGTGGCCGATGTTACCGACGATGGCCTGGTGCTTCATCCGGGCCATGTGCTCGTTGGTGATGACGTCGAAGCAGCCGGTCGCGGTGATGAAGATGTCGGCCTGCTCGACGACGTCCTCCAGGGTGGCGACCTGGTAGCCGTCCATCGCCGCCTGCAGCGCGCAGATCGGGTCGACCTCGGTCACCACGACCCGGGCGCCCTGCCCGCGCAGCGACTCGGCGCAGCCCTTGCCCACGTCGCCGTAGCCGAGCACGACGGCCATCTTGCCGCCGATGAGCACGTCGGTGGCCCGGTTGATGCCGTCGATGAGCGAGTGCCGGCAGCCGTACTTGTTGTCGAACTTGCTCTTGGTCACCGAGTCGTTGACGTTGATCGCCGGGAACAGCAACGTGCCGGCACGGTGCATCTCGTAGAGACGGTGCACACCGGTGGTGGTCTCCTCGGTCACACCCTTGATGGTCGACGCCACCCGCGTCCACCGCTGCCCGTCCTCGGCCAACGAACGGTGCAGCAACTCCAGGATGACCGCGTACTCCTCGGAATCGGCGGACTCGACCGGCGGAACCACACCCGTCTTCTCGAACTCGACACCCTTGTGCACGAGCAGAGTGGCGTCACCACCATCATCGAGGATCATGTTCGGACCCTGCCCGTCCGGCCAGTTCAACACCTGCTCGGTACACCACCAGTACTCCTGCAGGCTCTCCCCCTTCCAGGCATACACCGGGACACCGGCAGGAGCCTCAGGAGTCCCCTGCGGGCCCACCACGATCGCCGCCGCGGCATGATCCTGGGTCGAGAAAATGTTGCACGACGCCCACCGGACCTGCGCACCGAGCGCGACCAGGGTCTCGATCAGAACAGCAGTCTGGATGGTCATGTGCAACGAACCGGTGACACGCGCACCGGCCAACGGCTGCGCATCGGCGAACTCACGACGGATCGCCATCAGGCCGGGCATCTCATGCTCGGCAAGCCGGATCTCCTTACGCCCGAACTCGGCGAGCGACAGATCCGCCACCTTGTAGTCGCCCTCGGCGAGGGTGCTCGGCCGGGCGCCGCTGGTGGACGCCGGGAGGGTGCTGGTCATGGAAGCTCCTGTCGAACGTTGTGCTGCGCGACCCTCCACCTTACGCGCGTGCCCGTGGATCGCAGGGAGCACCGCCGTGAATGAACGCGGACAGCGCACGGGGCGGTCGGTGTGGACTGACTCTCCGTCCACGGCCGGCCGCCCCGTGCATCCCCCCGGTTTGGTTTCCCCCGCACGTTCCCGGACCTTCGTCACGACAACGCTGCGTACCCATAGACTCACACCGCGCCACCGACGAGTCAAGCTATTTCGGGAAAGTCGGACTCGTGTCGTCCGAGCGAGGGTCAGGTCAGTGGGCGCCGCAGGTGGCGACGAACGCCTCACCCTCGCCGGAGAAGACCAGCGGTTCCGCGACAGCCGTACCCACGGCGGCCTGCCCCGGGCCGATGGTGACCACGCCGGCCCCATCGTCCACCGAGAGCTTGCCGGCCCGGCAGAGCACCACCCGGGGCCCCGGCAGCGGCAGCCGCACCTGCGGCGTGGCCGCGTCCACCGTCACCCGGTGCAGCGCGAAGTCGTCCACCGGCACGGGCCAACAGACCACCCCCGGCGCCACCGGCCGCGCGGTGACCACCGGATCGGCCAGCACCTCGAAACAGAGCACCCGCAGCAGCTCGTCGACGTCCACGTGCTTCGGGGTGAGCCCGCCACGCAGCACGTTGTCGCTGGCCGCCATGACCTCCACGCCGGTGCCCCGCAGGTAGGCGTGCAGGTTGCCGGCCGGCATCCAGATCCCCTCCCCCGGCGCCAGCTCCACATGGTGCAGCAGCAGCGCCACCAGCACCCCCGGGTCGCCCGGGTAGCCGGCGGCCAGGGCCCGCGCCAGCTCCGCGTCCGGGCCGGCGACGTCCGCCGCCACCACCGCCTCGACCAGCCCGGCCCGCTCCGCCGACGGCCAGGTCAGCAGCAGGCGTACGGCCTCCCGGAGCCCCGCCGGCCCGGTGCGCAGCGCCGCCACCACCGGCTCCAGCGCCGGTACGCCGAACGCGGCGAGCACCTGCGCCGACTCGGCCGGGTCCCGGAAACCGCAGAGCGCCTCCATCGGCGAGATGGCGACCAGCAGTTCCGGCTTGTGGTACGGATCGACGTAGTTGCGGTGCCCGTCGGTGCGCGCCGCGTCGGCGGCATGCCCGGCCCGGGCCTGCTCGGCGTCCGGGTGGGCCTGCAGGCTCAGCGGGGCGTCCGCGGCGAGCACCTTCATCAGGAACGGCAACCG
This sequence comes from Micromonospora halophytica, assembly GCF_900090245.1. Classification (GTDB taxonomy): domain Bacteria; phylum Actinomycetota; class Actinomycetes; order Mycobacteriales; family Micromonosporaceae; genus Micromonospora; species Micromonospora halophytica. Next base: position 366,991 of record NZ_FMDN01000003.1, on the reverse strand, counting down.
GGTGCCGAACCGGTCGACCACCCGCTCGCCGAGCCAGTGGTCCGGCTCGGCGACCAGCAGGTCGACCAGGCTCACCCGGTTGCCGTCCCGGTCGACCATGGCCGGGGCGCCCGGGTGGGCGCCCAGCCACAGTTCCGCCTCCGGTCCGTCGCTCGGCACCGGACGCCCCTGCAACGCGGCGATGGCCGAGCGGGACCCCCAGGCGTAGTCGCGGATCGGCCCGTACAGCAGTTCCACGCTCAGCTCCCGGCCCGCTCCGACACCTCGTCCGAACCGGCCTCGGACCGCACCGCGCCCGCCCGCCCGGCAGCGGCCGGGTTGTAGATGTCCGGCTCCAGGTAGATGACCCGGGCGAGCGGCACGGCGGCCCGGATCCGGGCCTCGACGGTGTTGATGTCGCGGGCCAGCTTCTCGGTGTTGTCGCAGGCCGGCACGCCGATCTTCGCGGCGACCATCAGCTCCTCCGGACCCAGGTAGAGCGTCTTCATGTGGATGATCCGCTCGACCTCGGGGCCGTCGGTGACCGCCCGCTCGATCGCGGCCACGTCGTGCTCCTCGGCACCCTCACCGAGCAGCAGGCTCTTGGTCTCGATGGCCAGGATGATCGCGATCGCCACCAGCAGCACACCGATCATCGCGGTGCCGGCGGCATCCCACTTGCCGTTGCCGGTGATCAGGGTCATGCCGACGCCGAAGAGGGCGAAAACCAGACCGACCAGCGCGCCCAGGTCCTCCAGCAGCACCACCGGCAGCTCGGGAGCCTTGGCCCGGCGGACGAACTTCACCCAGGACTGGTTGCCCCGGACATGGTTCGACTCCACGATGGCCGTCCGGAAGGAGAAGGTCTCCATGATGATCGCGGCCACGAGCACCACGACCGGGACCCACTGCCAGCTGGTGATCGGCTCCGGGTGCGACCACTTGTGGTACGCCTCGTAGAGAGCGAACAGACCACCGACGGTGAACAGCACGATCGACACGATGAACGCGTAGATGTAGCGCTCCCGGCCGTACCCGAAGGGGTGCTGCGGGGTGGCCTCCCGCTTGGCCCGCTTGCCGCCCAGCAGCAGCAGGCCCTGGTTGCCGGAGTCGGCCACCGAGTGGATCGACTCCGCCAGCATCGACGACGAACCCGTCAGCAGGAAGGCGATGAACTTGGTGACGGCGATGCCGACGTTGGCCAGCAGGGCGGCGACGATCGCCTTCGTCCCGCCATTTGCACTCACGCCGCCGCTCCGCTCCGCTGCGCGGCAGCGCGAGGCACCACACCGCTGAGCCGAATGGTTCGCTCCCTACGGTCGCTCACTGGTTTGCCAGCTCCTTCATTTCCGTGATCGCCGGGACCGCCATCGGGTCCAGGCCGTGGGCCAGAGCGAGGTAGATCGAGGCGAAGTCGGGCACCGCGACCAGCGAGGCGAGCCGCTCCAGCGCCGAGCCCCCCTCGGCGGTCACCACGTCGCAGCGCACCCCGCGCCGCTCGGCGAGAGTCTGCACCGCGTCGGCGCGGCGCTCCTCGACGGCGAGCGGCTCGTCGGTGTCGTCCTCGGCGTTCAGGCCACCGTCGCGCAGCAGCACCAGCCGCAGCCGGGTCGGGTCGGCCTCGACGTCGGCCGGGTCGGCGAAGATGTCCCGCGTCGACTCGACGAGCCCGCCGAACACACCGTCGAGCAGGCCGACCCGCCCCCGGCCGGCCTCACCGAGCGCCCCGGTCACCACCGGGTAGCGGGCGTTGGCCGAGAGGGTGTCGCCGAACCGTCGCGCCGCGACCGTGGCCAGCGGGGACGACCCCCAGACGATCGGGATCGACCCGGCCAGCCCCAGCGCCAGCGACTTCGCCGGGTTGACGAAGGACTCGGCGGTCGGGCGGCACCGGTCGGCGTCGGCGTCCAGCCGGGCCGCGGTCTCCGCCAGATCCGCCTCGTTGACCTTGACGAGGCCGAGCGTGCGGGCGGCCAGCAGCACCGGCACGGTGAGCGCCCAGAGGCTGGCCCGGGCCGGGGCACGCCGAGGCACCGGGATGAACGGCGCGCGGGCCCGCTCCGCCACCGACTGCAGTTGTGAGTCCGGCGCGCCGACCGCGACCAGGCGGGCGCCCCGCCGGTGCGCGGCCTCGGCGGCGCCCAGCGCCTCGGGGCTGCGGCCGGAGGCGCTGACCGCGATCACCACGTCGGCCGCGCCGACCCAGCCGGGCACGCCGGCACTGCGGTGCGGGATCACCGGCACCGGGCAGCGCGGCCCGGCGACCGTGGCAAGCACGTCACCGGTCCGCCCGGCGGTGCCGATACCGGCGATGACGACCGCGCGGGGGCGGCCCTCGTCCTCCAGCAGCTGAAGGTTCGCCTCGGCGGCCAGCGCCGCCGACTCGCGTACCTGGGCGCCAGCGGAGGCGGTGAAGCGGAGCATGCCGCCCGGATCCTGCTCGGCGAAGGTGTCCGGGTCGTCCAGCACGGACTCGTCGGCCACCCGCCGGCCGCTGACGCCGGCCGTCCCGTCCATCACTGCTGCGCCTCCGGCCCGCCGCGCGCCTCGTCCAGCAGCAGCACCGGCACGTCGTCGCGGACCTCGAAGACGCGGCCGCACTCGGTGCAGGTCAGGGTCTGCGCCTGCGCGTCATAGTCCAGCGGGGCGTGGTGTGTGTCCGGGCAGGCGAGGATCTCGAGCAACTGCGGGTCCAGGGCCACGGTGCGGCTCCTTCCACTGTGCGGTCGTCGTCGGCCGGCGGTGCCGACCGGCGCTGGGGATCTTATCGGCGAACCCGCTCCAGCACCTCGTCGCGCAGCGAGATCATCCGCTCCTCGGTCGGGCCCTCGACGTTGAGCCGCAGCAACGGCTCGGTGTTGGACGCGCGCAGGTTGAACCAGGCCCCGTCGGGGAACCGCAGGGTCAGCCCGTCCAGCTCGTCGACCTCCGCCTCCGGGTACGCGGCGCGCACCTCGGCGACCTTCGCCGCCTGGTCCACCACCGTGGAATTGATCTCACCGGAGGCGACGTACCGCTCGAAGACGCTGGCCAGGATCGACAGCGGCTGGGACTGCTCGCCCAGCGCGGCCAGGGTGTGCATGGCGGCGAGCATGCCGGTGTCGGCGAACCAGAAGTCGCGGAAGTAGTAGTGCGCGGAGTGCTCACCACCGAAGATCGCATTGGTCCGGGCCATCTCGGCCTTGATGAAGGAGTGGCCGACCCGGGCCACCACCGGCTCGCCGCCGTGCTCCCGGATGATCTCCGGCACCGCGCGGGAGGTGATCAGGTTGTGGATCACCGTGGAGCCGGGGTGCTTGGCCAGTTCCCGGGCCGCGACGAGGGCGGTGATCGCCGACGGGGAAACCGGCTCGCCCCGTTCGTCGACGACGAAGCAGCGGTCAGCGTCGCCGTCGAAGGCCAGGCCGATGTCCGCGCCGTGGTCGACCACGGCACGCTGCAGGTCGACCAGGTTCTTCGGGTCCAGCGGATTCGCCTCGTGGTTGGGGAAGGTGCCGTCCAGCTCGAAGTAGAGCGGCACGATCTCCAGCGGCAGGGCGGGCAGGGCGGCATCGCCGAGCACGGTGGGCACCGTGTGCCCGCCCATGCCGTTGCCCGCGTCCACGACCACCTTCAGCGGTCGGATGGTCGACAGGTCGACCAGCTTGCGCAGGTGGGCGGCGTAGTCGGCGAGCAGGTCCCGCCGCTGGGCCGGGGCCTGCGGCTCACCGGCCGGACGCTCGCCGCGGTCCAGCAGGGCCTGGGCCCGGTCCCGAATGTCGGCCAGGCCGCTGTCCTGCCCGATGGGACGGGCGCCGGAGCGGCACATCTTGATGCCGTTGTACTGCGCCGGGTTGTGGCTGGCGGTGAACATCGCCCCGGGCAGGTCCAGCGCGCCGGAGGCGTAGTAGAGCATGTCGGTGGAGGCCAGCCCCAACTCGATCACCCGCCGCCCCTCGGCCCGGACACCGGCCGCGAAGGCAGCCGCCAGGCCGGGCCCGGTGGCCCGCATGTCGTGCGCGATCAGCACCGCCTCACCCGGCTCGCCGCTGGCGTTGAGGACCTGGGTGAACGCAGCCCCGAGGGCTTCAGCCGTACGCTCGTCCCACTGGTCGGGCACCGTCCCCCGGACGTCGTACGCCTTCACGATCTGGGACAGGTCAGACACCGGTTCAGCTCCTCGGCAGCAGGTCGTCAACGAACCTGAGCGTAACGGAGCGGACGGGTCCGTCCCGTCCTAGCCGGGCAGGCGGGGCATCACCGTGGTCGCGTCGCCGCCCGCGGCCGCCGGAGGCGGGTTGTGCGGGGTGGGCGGCGCGGAGGTGGGCCGGTCCGGCGCGGGGTGCGGGCGGTCCGGCGCGGCGGGGGCGCCGTACACGCCGCTGGTCGGGCGGGACGCCGGGTTGACCGTCGGGTACGCGCCAGGGCTGCCGTAGAGGCCGTTGGAGCGGGGCGCGGGAGCGGCCTGCTGGCCGTACACCTGGCCGGTCGGTGCCGGGGCTCCGCCCGGCAGCCCGCCGCCGGAGCGGTAGGTGGTCGGACCGGGGTTGCGCGGCAGCGGCACGCCCGGGTAGGCCGACGGCTCCTCGACGTGCGAGCGGTCCTTACGGTTGTTGCGGACGAGGAGGGCGATCAGCCCGACGCCGACGGCGACCAGGGCGATGCCGAACCACATGAGCATGGATCCTCCGGAGGACTCTTCGGCAGCGGCGGTGGCCTGGCCGGTGGTCGGGGCTGCCGGGACGGCCCGGGTCGGCTCGTCCGTGGCAGGGGTCTCGATCGCGCTCGGGCTGGGGGTCGGCGTGGGCTTCCTGCTCGGCGTCGGGGAGGCAGCCGCCCGACCACCGACCCGGGAGGTGTCGACGGCCCGGCCGATGAGCCGGCCGACCGCGGTCGTCGCCTCACCGACCACCTCCAGCCGGCCCGCGGGTGCGCCCGCGACGAACGCGATCCGGTACCGGACGGTGATGCTCTTCCCCTTGCACAACGTCGCTTCGGCCGGCGAGGTACGGGCGGTGGCCACGCTGCCACCCCCACCGGAGACCGGCACCGGGAACCAGCGGCCTCCGACGTTCACCTGTACCCGCACCTGGTCCGGGTTCAATCCCCGCAGGCGCAGCCCGAGCGAACTACGCAGCTGCACGCACCCGTCGGTGCGCTTGCGCACCTCCAGGGAGGCGCCGCCCGGAGAACCGCCGGCCGCGAAGCTGCTCGCCACGCGCACCCCGACCCGGTCGGAGTCCGCGTACCCGGGGGCGGCGCCGACGACCAGCAGGCCACCCAGCAGCGCGCCCGCCGTCACCAGGCGCGCCAGGTGCCGACGCACCGACATCTCCACCTCACCGTCTCTGCCCCCGCTGGGGTCCGGCGGTCAGGCTACTACCGGGTCAGGGGGTCCCCCGCTCATTGAACGCTCCACATGTGTGCGGCATTACCCTGCCGGCCGTGGCCTGAATCACGCCAGCCGCGCAACGGCCCGCTCGCCGGCGCCGCCCGGCCTGCCGGCGCCGCGTCTGTTGCCGGTGCCGACGTCACCCGGTCCGGTGCCGACGTCAGCCCGGGCCGCCCGGTCCGAGGCCGGCACCGCCCGGTCCGGCGGCAGGAATGGCAGCGGCGAGGGCGTCGCGGCAGAGCCGGTCGGCGGTACGGGTGGTCTCCGGCAGCCGGTAGCGCGGGGTGAGGGCGAGCACCTGCTCGACGGCGTTGTCGAGACTCATCCGGTGCCCGACGCTGACGAAGACCGGCTTCACCCCGTCGCGGGTACGCAGCACCCGCCCCACCGTCTCGCCCCGGTCCACCAGCGGTGCGCTGGCGCCCCGCTCCCGCGCCGGCTCGGTCCACTGCCCGACCAGCGGGGTCTTGCCCACCCCGATCGCCGGCAACCCGGTGACCACGCCCAGGTGGCAGGCCAGCCCGAACCGACGCGGGTGAGCCAGCCCGTGCCCGTCGCAGACCAGCAACTCGGGACGGGTGGTCAACAGGTCCAGCGCGGCCAGCAGCGCCGGCAGTTCCCGGAAGGCGAACAGCCCCGGCACATACCCGAACGCCGGCCGTCCCACGCTGACCGCCCGGTCCACCACGGCGAGCGTCGCGGTGTCGAGCACGGTCACGGCCGCCGCGAGCAGGTCACCGCTCTCCGCGTACGCCACGTCGAGGCCGGCCACCGTCGCGGGCCGGAGCGGACCCGGCCCGACCAGGTCGGCGAGCGGTCGCAACCGGTCCTGTACGGCCACCGCCTCGGCCACCGTGCGCGGCTGGTCCTGGCTCTGACACACATCTTCGGATCGGCTGGCATGACCTGTCACGGGGTTACGTCGCCCATCCCCGACCTGTCCTTTGCCCGACCACCCTTGCTCATGGCGCCGAAGGCGACCGCAAAGGCGACGCCGATCGCGATCCCGAACGCCACCCCCGAGGCGTCCTGGAACACGGTCAGGCCGATGACGACGCCGAAGAGGAGGCCCAACCCCCAGGCGGCGGACTGCCGCTTCGTGCTCTCGGAACTCGTCATCACTTGATCCTATTTGGCCGCTGCAAGCTGGTGTCGCGCCTGTTGAGCCGCGCTCCCGGGCCGGCGCGGGAGAAGCTTCCGACGTGAGCGCAAATGTGGCTCAATCCGAGCGCGGTACCCCGCGACACCCGGAAGCCGATCTCCACGCGCAACTGACGAGGCTGCGGATCGCCGCCGAAGAGCGCCCGCCGGCCAGGGCGAGCGGACCACCCGGTCACTGGTCGACGCAGCCGTCGATCCGTTCCCGGAGCAGGTCGGCGTGCCCGTTTTGACGGGGCATGCTCCTCGAGCATGGGCACCCAGCAGCTCGCGTAGCGAGGTGCTCAGGTCGCCCCGGCTGTCTTGACGCCCAGGTCCGGGGACTGGTCGACATCGAGCAGGGTTAGGCGGCAATACCAGGATCCGCTGCTCGGTCACCGAAATTTCGCAACTGGTCCTCGAACATCACGAAGGTCCTGCGTCGGATGCCGGCGATGAGAGCTCGCTCCTCCAATGTCAGCGATCTCCCCTCCCGCCTGCTGGCATCGATGATCGCATTAACCGTCTCATAGAGTGCGAATACCGGACCAGTTCCAGTAAGATGGTCGGCACGGTAGCGCTCGACATCCTGGACGAATTCCGCCGGGGTGCGCTTGAATATCTCCCCACCACGGGCGAAGGAAACCTCTTCGAAAAGGTCGTTCTCCTCGCGCCACCCGCCGTCGTCGCGCGAAACGCGCCATACGCACACACCGCCGTCACGCGTCGCCAACAATTTGACGGGCGAGTCGTAGTAAGAGTAGTAGGAAGGCAGCACCAGACCTGGCGCACCACTAGTCAAGGCATCTCCTCGTACGTCGAGAGCAACGCACGCCAAAACAACTGCTGCTCATGTCGCAGGATCCTCTCGGCGATCGCTTTCTCCATAACAGAAAGGGCCCGGTTCTCCTTGCGAGCAAGGCTCTTGAGGTCACGACGTACCTCAAACAGCGCATGCTCCCAGCCCGCAACCTCGTCGAGGACGGCGAGGTGCAGCCTGAACTCCGCGAGATGCCCGTTCGACATCTCAAGGACGAGCTGAATGTCACGATAGCCACTGTCCTGCGGGACAACGAACCTATCCTCGTACCGCACGATGCGCACGCCAGGGTGATCCCTCAGACGACTGAGTGCTGCGTACACCTGATCCAGCGACTGGAACTCCACCTTTGCCGCAGCCAGGTCGATCAGCTTCGCGGCATCACCTCGATACTTCTCGATCTTGTCTTCGGCCCGCCGACGGTCCTTGGGCTTCAGACGCCAGCCGGGGCGGCCGACAACCTCGTCATCGACGCACGCCAGCTCTTGCGCGAGCCTGTTGAGTTCCGCCTGGGCGACGGCGGCCGATGCATATAGATCGTCAAGGTAGGCGCTGCAGTAAGCAGCATCACCCAGCCGGCTCCGGTCGAACCCTGGCTGCCTGACGTTCTCCCCGTCCGCCTCGACGCTGGCACTGATCTGGCGATGGTCGTCCGACAGCGGCGTCGGAGCAGGCAGGGGCGGATTTCCAGCTACGATCGCGGCCGCACCCTGTTCAGTGATTCCATCGAGCACCGAACCGAGGACATTGATCGCCTGCTGGTGCCCGGCGAGGTGATGCAGCGTCACCGGTCGAGCCGTGAGCGAGTACGCCAACTCGGGTGTGTCGAGGACCATACGTACGAGGTCAGGCTGCCGGGTCAGTTGGCGGACCAGCACCTCGGCGAGCATCGGTTCCCCGCGTGGCGGCGCCCGCCAGGTGTCGTCCAGCATGTGCCTGACTTGTGGGTCGGCGAAGAACCGAGCCACATCCTTGGCCGCCGCCTCGTCAAGATGCGGGACAAGCCGCCGCAGCGTCGGGACGTCGAGATGTGCCGCAACCTCCGCAGGCGTGATCCCAGCGAGGAAGACCTGGCCGAGATCCCGGCTGACTGCTATGGCGTCGCGTGGTGATGCTCCAGTGGAGAGCCGATTCGCCACGGCCCGATCCCGCTCCCGCCGCAGCACCTCCTGGTCGGCGTTCGGTTCGCCTCGACTCGGAAGCGGGGCAGGTGGAACACCAGGAAAGGGTTCTCCCTCTGAACCAGACACTGGTGCAGCGGAGCCCGGTCCGTCGAGCAGATACAGGCGGTTCAGGTACGGGTCCCCGGCTCCCGCCAGTTCGTCCGGCACCGACGGATAGTCGGGCAGGTCCGGTAGGGCGCTGAACCGTCCACGGGCCAGCCCGCCAAGTGGCATCGGCCGCCCGTCCCCACCGAGTATCAGCACGTCGATGCCGACAACGTTGTCCTCGTGGGCCACCCCAGCGTGCCCGTACAGCGGCTGGTCACGGACCGCGCCGCTCTGCGGATCGAGGTAGAGGATGGTGCCGTTCTGGTTGAGCGCGACCCAGGCGTGCGAGCCTCCGCTCTCCCACTCGGTGATGAGGAAGGCGTAGCTGCCGTGGCCACCGAGTTGCAACTGGTACTGGAGGTTGTCGAAACGGCGGTTGACGGCGTGGCGCGTCAGGCTCGGGTTCCACTCCTCGTGTTCGGGGATCGCCATGAGCCTCTGGAAGCGCCCGCCGGTCACCTCCTCCACCCGGCCAGGGCCGCCCTGCTCGCCCATGATCGGCCGTGAGATGTCGCCGTCGGTGTAGCCGTCGAAGGTACGCGGCGCGGAGACGCGCGGCCGGCCGTGCATCCAGGTGTCGTAGAGCGACAGCGTGCAGTCGAGGCAGTTGATGCCCCGGGTGGGGTCGGCCTGCGATCCTCCGTCGTTGGCAAGCGCGAACCACCCGCCCTGCCGTGGGTCGGCGGTACGCACGACGCTGCCGTCGGCGTTGCGCGGCATCGCCCGTTCGAGGTCGGTCTGATGCAACGCGAGCGGCGGTCGCAGACCGCCCCACCGCCCGTAGGGACGGGATCGGTCGATCGGTGGTGGGTGGTCGTCCCAGGTCAACGCCGACCGGTCACTCGTCTCCACCGCACCGATAGCCAACTCGGCGACGTCATCGTTGATCCGCTGGAAGTCGGCTGGATCGTCAATGACAACCTGCTCCGGCACGACCCTGCCGTCCCGAACCGCGTCCGCCCAGTCGGTGAAATCGTACGAGTCCCGCTCCGCGACGCTGCTGGCCTTGAACATGTGCTCAGCGCGGAGCGTCAGGCCTGCCTCGACCAGTTGGCGTGCGCGTCGTTTCAACCACCGCGCTCGGTCGAGGTAGTGACTTGCTGATTGCAGAAGATGAGCCGCCAGATCCCTTCGCCGCCTGTCTTCGTACCAAGCGCGTTGCGACTCGAAGTAGCCCTGGTAGCGGCGCCGCTCCAGAGCTTCACGTTCAGCGGCCCACTTGGCGGCATACCATTCCGGCGTCCTCGGACGAGGTTCCTCATTGCCAGGGCCCAGCGAGGGCGACACGGGAGGCGGCACGTCGGACGGTGGCGGGGCCGCCGTTTTTGGGGCCAGTACCTCCAGCTCGGGGAAGCGGTTCAGCTTCCGTGCCGTGCTGGCGTCGCCGTTTCGCTCCGTCGTCGCGCCGGCCGGCTTCGGTGTCGAATCCGCACCGATCTCCGAAGACTGCCCTGGATGGGAGGGTGCAGCGGCGGTCGAGGCAGCGGAGTGGGGTGCCGCCACCGGTGTATGGAACGCCGCTGTCCAGGCACGACCGTTCTGCGAATCGAGAGGTGGTGTGCCGCCGGTTAACGATGTGCCCCCGGCCGCCACACCGGCGGATGAGACCGAAGTCGCGGATACCCCCACGCTGCCAGAGACCATTGCCGTCGCGGACGACGTCGCGGGTGCAGGGGTCACCGGGCCGGCTGTCGCCATGGTGGCCGTAGCCATCTGTTGGGCTGTCGACTGACCCGCCGTCGCCGGCATGTCGACCGGCTGGTGCGGAAGCGACGACAGACGCTCGGCCACCGAGGAAAGCGTCGGGCTGGCCGAGCTGGAGTCGCTCCCGGTCGAACCGTCGGCGCCAACAGTGCCGAGCGACACGGCAGCGTTTGCCGTCGATCCCAGGTCCTCGACTAGAGCGGGCGACGCGCCCCTCGTGGCGGCAGCAGCCGGGTCAGGCTGCATGGCGGACACCGGGCTGTCGTGGACGCCTGCGGAAGCGACACCAGCGCTCGACACGGTCGGCGTGGACGTGTCCGCATCAACGTCTGGTGCGCTCCGAGGGGAGGGAACCTCGCTTACAGCCGTCACTGGTGGCGCAGGCGGTAGGTCCATTGATGGAACAGGCGCGGCGAGCGCGCCCAACTGGCTGTCGAGGCGGGCACGCAGCGCCGCGTCCGCCTGGCCGGTCGCGGAGCCGGTGGCACCGGAGACGGCAGCCCTGGCCGCGTCCTCCAGCGACAGCGTGCCCTGGCCGGTCGCCAGGCTCGCCGCCCCTTCCGCCATCGTCTCGCCGGTCATCTCCCGACCGAAGTGCTCGGCGATCCGCCCGCCCCGGCCCTGGGCGTGCCGTCCCAGCCCGGCCAGGGGCGCCACCGCGCCACCGGCCAGGCCACCGACGGCCGACGCGCCCAGGTCGGCCATGTCCAGGCCGTCGCGTCGCCCGGTGGTGTTCTGGTACGCCTGCGTGGCGAGGTTGATCCCGGACTCCTCCGCCGCCTCCTCCAACCCGCCCTTGAGGGAACGTTTGCCGAGCCCCCGCATGCCGTCCTTCGTCACCTGCTTGGCGGCCCGCTCCCCGGCCTCCTTCAGGCCGGCCTTGAGCTCCTTCTTCGCGAGCTGAGCCAGCAGGCGCTTGAAGATCTGCTGGACCAGGACCCGGGTGGCGGTGATCGCCGCTGCGGCGGCCGGCGACGCCGCGCCTGCGGTCAGCACCGCCGCCACGGCCAGCGAGATCAGCTCGACGACGAGGATGCCCAGCTCGATCCAGACTTCCAGCTTGGCGCCCTCGATGTCGCAACCGCACTCCTCGACGAGCCGGCCCAGGTCGCTGCTGACCGCGAGCAGGACCGCCAGCGGAGCGTCGTCGCCCTCGGCCACCCGCCGCCAGGCCGTGTCGAACGCCTCGGCCACCAGACCGACACCGCCGTACCCGCTGCGCACCTCGGCGGCGGCGGTGATCGCGTCGTCCCGGGGACCGGTCAGCGTCGAGGCCACCGCGTACCACTGGTCGGCGAGGTCCCAGACGGCGCGCTCGTCGCCTTCGGGCCACTCCACCCCGATGACCCAGTCAAACGCCTCGTAGACCCAGCCCGGCAGGTCCCAGGGGCTGTACTGGAGCGGATGCGGAATCGGGCTCGGCAGGATGCTCACGCCTGGTCCTCCGCAGGTCAGCGCCGGTAGTCGTGCCGGCCGGCGACTCCGTCGAGGCGCCGGCCGCTCGCGGTGTCGGTGTTCACGGTGGCCTCGACGGAGGTGACCACGTCCGCGCCGAGCCCGGCCACTGAACGGCCGAGGCCCTCCCAGGCGCGCAGCAGCGTCTCCTCGTAGCCCCGGTAGCTCTTCTCGAACGCGGCCCCGATGTCGTCGCGGCCCCAGGGCCGCTGGGCGCTCGCCGCCGCGATCCGGCCACCGATCTCCTTCCGCCGGCTGCCGACCGTCTCGCCGGCGAGGTGGAGGTCCTTGCCGCCCCGGCGGGCCCGGTCCGGGTCGAGCCAGAGCTGTCCCTCAGCCACGCCGCTCCCCCTCGCCTCGGAACACCGCGTCGGCCCGGCCCAACAGCGCCCCAAAGTCGCCGGTACGCAGGAACTCCACCGACCCCGACCCGGCCGGCAGGTAACCGGCGACGAGTTCCTGGGTGGTGGTGGCGGCGGTCGCGGTGGCCCGGTGCACCGTCAGGGTGATCTTCCGACTCAGCGCCTTGGCGTCGCGGTCGTGGAAGACGCTGGGGTGGAGTTCCACCGAGATCAGCTCGCCTCGGGCTCCCACGGTCGCGGTCACCTGACCGTCGTCGGAGCGTTCGGTGACCCGCAGTTGTGCCAGCTTCGTCTGCAGTTCGTCCAGACCGGACCGGAGCCGCTGGTACTGCCCGTGGATCTCGTCGAACCGCGCCCGGAGCGCGCGATTGGCCTCCCGGTCGACACTTTCGGCCAACGCCACCCTCCCCCGGTCACGTTCAGTCAGGCGAACCATACCGGGCGCCACGGAATCGTGAGGGTCCGGTAGTTTCAGCCTCGTGATCGATCGCCAGCAGGCCGAGCAGCTCGCCACGGTGTGGGCCCGCCGCGACTCCGAGCGCCTCGGGCACGAATGCCGGCCCCGGGTCGACGAGTTCGATCTGGGCTACGTCATCAGGTCGGTCGTGGCCCCGGAGGTCGACACCGTCCCTGGCGACCTGCCGACCACGGTGGTCGACAAGGAGACCGGCGTGGTCTCCACCTGGCCGCGGGTGCCGGCCACCGCAGTCGAGCAGATGTACCGCCGCAGTCGCCCCACCGGCACGCCCGCGCCGCGCACCGTCGATCCGGCGAGCCAGTTGCTCCGCGAGATCCGTCGGCTGCCGACTCCGGCCACGGTCGCCCATCTCACCGTCGACGGCCGGACGTACGTGGCGCAGGGCGCCAAGGGCGACATCGATCTGCATCACCACCCGCTGGTCCGCGCCTACCTGGACGAACTGCCGCCCGGGCACCTGGTCCGGGGCGGGGACCGCCACGCCGAACTGATCGTCGTCTCCGACGTCCTTCACGATTACGACCACCGCCGCGCCGCCGTTGGTAAGCCACCACTGACAGCAGAAGAAGCCAGGTCTCTGCTGGCTAGCGGCAGACTGGAGGTCTTCCGCGTTCGGGAGCCCGGCGACCCGGCCGGTGGCAGGACGGAGAACCTGTGCGAGTCGTGCACGACCGCTCTTGTCCGTCTCGGCCCTCTTCCATGGGGAGAGCTAGGGGCGATCACGGAACCTCCTGCTCTCAGGCGGCAGATTCCGGTTCCCGACCGCTTTCCTCATGAGGTGGCCCAAGCTCTGGCCGACGCGGGATGGGACCAGAATCCTTTGAACTGGGCCATGGCCGACGGTGCCATTGCCGAAACCTGCGAAGTGCTAGGACCGACGCATCGCCATGAGCCGTTCCCGGCCGCCGAACGCGTCTTCCTGGACTTCCCGGCGATCGGAACATTCCGCCGGCGGCCGGGGCAGGAGGTGTGGGTTCGCCTCTTCGACACCAATCCGCTACGAGCCGCGTACACCGCCGACACGCTCGCCGACTTCGGCGCCGTCCTCGGCGTCCGGCTCTTCCCGATCGGCTCCGAACGCCAGGACAGCATCCTCGCGGTCGACGAGCGGGGCAGGATCTTCGCCCTCGACCAGGCCGGCGAGTGGTTCCTCGGTGACGACATCGACGCCGCGCTGACCACGCTGCTGCTCGGCCTGGCCCCACGGCGGGTCCACGACGACGGCACCTGGTGACAGCCGCCCGCAGGCACCGGGCCTGCCCGTCCGGTGATCGCGCCGGGCCGCCGACCGTCAGGCCGGCATGGACCGTCTACAACTGCACCCCGGTCAGCACCATCACCCGCGGCTCGGTGTAGTCCTCCATCGCGCTGCGCAGCCCTTCCCGCCCGACCCCACTGCCCTTGACGCCCCCGTACGGCATCTGGTCGGCCCGGTACGACGGCACGTCCCCGACGATGATCCCGCCGACCTCCAGCACCCGAGCGGCCTCGAAGGCCACGTCGAGGCGGTGCGTGAAGACACCCGCCTGCAACCCGTACGCCGAGTCGTTGACCGCCGCGAACGCCGCGCGGTCGGTCTCGGCCTTGGCGACCACCAGGACCGGCCCGAAGACCTCCTCGGCGCAGACCTTGGCCGACGACGGCACCCCGGACAGCACGGTCGGCGGGTAGGTGGCGCCGTCGCGCCGGCCGCCCACCTCGATGGTCGCCCCGGCGGCTACCGCCTCGTCCACCCACGCCTCGACCCGGCGCGCGGCGTCCTCCGACACCAGCGGCCCGACGTCGGTCGACTCCGAGGCGGGGTCACCCGTGCGCAGTTCCTGCACGGACGCGACCAGCCGGGGCAGGAAGCCGTCGTAGAGCCACTCGTGCACGAACACCCGCTGCACCGCGATGCACGACTGCCCGGCCTGGTAGTTGGAGAACGTGGCGATCCGGTGCGCGGCGAAGGTGAGGTCCTCGTCGGCGGCCCAGTCCTCGCAGATCACCGCCGCCGCGTTGCCGCCCAGTTCCAGGGTGACGTGCTTCTCCGGCACGGATCGGCGGATCGCCGCGCCGACCGGGCCGGAGCCGGTGAACGACACCACCGGCAGGCGCGGGTCGGTGACCAGTTCGGCGGCACGGTCGTTGGGCAGCGGCAGCACCGAGAACATGCCCGCCGGCAGGTCGGTCCCGGCCAGGATCTCCCCGAGCAGCAGCGCGGACAGCGGGGTCGCCGGGGCTGGCTTGACGATGATCGGTGCACCGACCGCGATCGCCGGGGCGACCTTGTGCGCGACCAGGTTGAGCGGGAAGTTGAACGGGGCGATGCCCAGCACGGGCCCTCGGGGCACCCGGCGTACCAGGGCGATCCGCCCGGTCGCCGTCGGGTCGGTGTCGAGGCGTTGCAGCTCTCCGGAGAAGCGGCGGGCCTCCTCGGCCGCCCAGCGGAACGTCGACACCGCGCGTCCCACCTCGGCCCGCGCCCACTTGACCGGCTTGCCGTTCTCGGCGGTGATCAGCGCCGCGACCTCGTCGGCCCGTTCGGCCAGCCGGCGGGACACCTGGTCCAGGGCCGCCGCCCGGGCGTGCGCGGGCAGGGCCGCGGCCTGCGCCGCCACGCCGGCCGCTGCCGCGACGGCGGCTTCGACCTGGTCGGCCGTGGCGAGGGTGGTACGCCCCACCGTCCGGCCGTCGTACGGGTGGGTGACGGTCAGCTCGCCCTCGCCGTGGACTTCCCGGCCGGCGACGTAGAAGGCTCTCGGCTCCACGTCGGCAGCGTAGACGACTCCCCGTCCACACGGAAACAGTCGCCGTGGGCCTTGTCTGCCGCGAATTCAGTAGCCAAGATGGCAGACAGATTGCGATTACCTCCGCTGATCATCTCCCGGCCACCCTCGGAGTCACCCTCATGAGCGAGCAGCAGAAGCTCCGTAACTTCATCAACGGCGAGTACGTCGACCCGGTGGACGGCGGGTACGCCGACCTGATCGACCCGTGCACCGGGGAGGTCTTCGCCCAGGCGCCGGTCTCCGGTGCGGCGGACGTGGACGCGGCGATGACGGCTGCTGCCACCGCCTTCGAGAGTTGGCGGGACACCACTCCGGCCGAGCGGCAGCGCGCGATGCTGAAGCTCGCCGACGCGGTCGAGGCCCGGGCGGCCGATCTGGTCGACGCCGAGGTGCGCAACACCGGCAAGCCGCGCCAGCTCACCACCGACGAGGAGCTGCCGCCGGCGGTGGACCAGTTCCGCTTCTTCGCTGGCGCCGCCCGCCTGCTGGAGGGGCGCTCGGCCGGCGAGTATCTGGCCGGGCACACCTCGTACGTGCGGCGTGAGCCGATCGGTGTGTGCGCGCAGGTGACCCCGTGGAACTACCCGCTGATGATGGCGGTCTGGAAGATCGCCCCGGCGCTGGCGGCCGGCAACACGGTGGTGCTCAAGCCGTCGGACACCACGCCGGTGTCCACGCTGCTGCTCGCCGAGATCGCGGCCGAGTTCTTCCCGCCGGGCGTGTTCAACGTGGTCTGCGGCGACCGGGACACCGGTCGTACCCTGGTGGCGCACCCGACCCCGCAGCTGGTGTCGATCACCGGCTCGACCCGCGCGGGCATGGAGGTCGCCTCCGCCGCCGCGCCCGACCTGAAGCGGACCCACCTGGAGCTGGGCGGCAAGGCCCCGGTGGTGGTCTTCGACGACGCGGACGTGGCGGCCGCGGCCGAGGCGATCGCGATGGGCGGCTACTTCAACGCAGGTCAGGACTGCACCGCCGCGACCCGGGTGCTCGCCGGTCCCGGCGTGTACGACGACTTCGTCGCCGCCCTCGCCGAGCAGGCCCGCAACACGAGGACCGGCGCACCGGACGACTCCGACGTCCTCTACGGCCCACTGAACAACGCCAACCAGCTCGCCCGGGTACGCGGCTTCGTGGACCGGCTGCCGGAGCACGCCTCGGTCGAGACCGGTGGGTCGACGCTGGGTGAGCGCGGGTACTTCTACGCCCCGACCGTCGTCTCCGGCGTCCGGCAGGCCGACGAGATCATCCAGGACGAGGTCTTCGGCCCGGTCATCACCGTGCAGCGCTTCTCCGCCGAGGACGAGGCGGTGCGCTGGGCCAACGGCGTCGACTACGGCCT
The DNA here is from genome assembly GCF_900090245.1 of Micromonospora halophytica. Lineage (GTDB taxonomy): Bacteria > Actinomycetota > Actinomycetes > Mycobacteriales > Micromonosporaceae > Micromonospora > Micromonospora halophytica. The sequence continues at coordinate 350,301 of NZ_FMDN01000003.1, read as the reverse complement.
GTCGGCCTCGGTCTGGACGAAGGACCACGGCCGGGCGATGCGGATGACCCGCCGGCTCGACTTCGGCTGCGTCTGGGTGAACACCCACATCCCGTTCGTCTCCGAGATGCCGCACGGCGGCTTCAAGCACTCCGGCCACGGCAAGGACCTCTCCGTGTACAGCCTGGAGGACTACACCCGGATCAAGCACGTCATGCACAACATCGAGGGCTGATCCGTGAGCGCGGGGAGTGAGGCCACGAACGAGGGAGGCACCGCCGTGACGTCGTCGGAGGAGCTGCACAAGCGGCGTGACGCGGCGGTCGCCCGTGGCGTCGGCAGCGTCGTCCCGTACTACGTGGACCGGGCCTCCGGCGGCACGATCACCGACGTCGACGGCCGGGAGTGGATCGACTTCGCCGCCGGCATCGCGGTCACCAACGTCGGCAACTGCGCGCCGAGGGTGGTCGAGGCGGTGCAGGCGCAGGTCGAACGCTTCACCCACACCTGTTTCATGGTCGCCCCGTACGAGTCGTACGTGGCGGTGTGCGAGCAGTTGAACATTCTCACGCCGGGTATGTTCGAGAAGCGGTCGGCGCTGTTCAACTCCGGCGCCGAGGCGGTGGAGAACGCCGTGAAGATCGCCCGGCACGCCACCGGGCGGCCGGCGGTGGTGGTCTTCGACCACGCGTACCACGGGCGGACCAACCTGACCATGGCGTTGACCGCGAAGAACATGCCGTACAAGCACCGGTTCGGGCCGTTCGCCGGGGAGATCTACCGGGTGCCGATGTCGTACCCGCTGCGCGACGGCGGTCTCTCCGGCGCCGAGGCGGCGGCCCGGGCGATCGAGACGGTGGAGAAGCAGGTGGGCGCGGAGAACGTGGCCGCGCTGCTGATCGAGCCGATCCAGGGCGAGGGTGGTTTCGTCGTACCCGCGCCGGGGTTCCTGCCGGCGCTGCGCGAGTGGGCGACCGCCACCGGGGTGGTGTTCATCGCCGACGAGATCCAGACCGGCTTCTGCCGCACCGGCGACTGGTTCGCCTGCCGGCACGAGGGCGTCGAGCCGGATCTGATCACGCTGGCCAAGGGCATCGCCGGTGGGCTCCCGCTGGCGGCGGTGACCGGCCGGGCCGAGCTGATGGACGCGGTGCACGTCGGCGGCCTCGGCGGCACGTACGGCGGCAACCCGCTCGCCTGTGCGGCGGCGCTCGCGAGCATCGAGACGATGCACGAGCTGGACCTGCCCGCCGCCGCGCGGCGGATCGGGCAGGTGATGGGCGACCGGCTGCGCGTGATCGCCGCCCGCGACCCGCGCATCGCCGAGGTACGCGGTCGTGGCGCGATGCTGGCGGTGGAACTCGTCCAGCCGGGCACCCTGATCCCGGACCCGGCCGCGGCGGCGGCGATCTCGGCGGCCTGCCACGCCGCCGGCCTGCTCACCCTGACCTGCGGCACGCATGGCAACGTGCTGCGGTTCCTGCCCCCGCTGGTCATCTCCGACGAGCATCTCACCCGCGGCCTGGACATCCTGGACGCCGCCTTCGGCTGACGCCCGTCCGACCCGCCACCGAACCCGTCCCTCACCACCAGGGGCGGGTTCGCTGCGCTCTCCCCTCAGCAGCGCCCACCTCGTCCGAGGCGCCCGACGCAGGGTTCCCACCCCGCCACCCTGTCCTATAGTCTTACTGTCGTAGGACAATAGAAGGGTTGGTCCTGGGTGATCGAGTTCGTGCTGAACGGCCGGTCCAGGGTGAACACGTATGTGCAGCTGATCGAGCAGGTGAAACAGGCCCTGCGCGTCGGGCTGCTGATGCCGGGCGACCAACTGCCCAAGGTCCGCGACGTCGCACAGTCGCTGGCGATCAACCCGAACACGGTGTTGAAGGCGTATCGCGAGCTGGAGATCGAGGGCCTGGTCGAGGGCCGCCCCGGGGTGGGCACCTTCGTCCGGCGCACCCTCGCCGGCGCGTCCCTGGGGAACCAGCTCGAGTTGCGCGAGGAGCTCGTCGCCTGGGTGCAGCGGGCCCGGGCCGCCGGGCTCGCCCCGGAAGACGTCACCGCCCTGGTCGAGACCACCATGCGGGCCGCACTCGCCGCCGAGGCGTCGCGCGACCAGACCGCACGAACGGAATGAGAGGACAGCAGATGGAGATCGTGCTGGAGGCCGAGCAGCTCGGCAAGCGGTACGGCAAGAGCTGGGCGCTGCGGGACTGTTCACTGCATTTGCCCGCCGGGCGCGTCGCCGCCCTCGTCGGGCCCAACGGTGCGGGCAAGAGCACCCTGCTACACCTGGCGGTCGGCCTCCTGAGACCGGACGCCGGCGCGGTGCGGATCTTCGGCGAGTCGCCGTACGACAACCCGGGGGTCCTGCCGGAGATCGGCTTCGTCGCCCAGGACACCCCGCTGTACCGCGACTTCACCGCGGCCGAACTGGTCCACCTCGGCGGCCGGATGAACCGGCGCTGGGACGCCACGTTGGCGCGGGACCGGCTCGCCCAGCTCGGCATCCCACCGAACCTGCCGGTAGGCAGGCTCTCCGGCGGCCAACGCGCCCAGGTCGCGCTCGCGCTCGCGCTGGCGAAACGACCCCGGCTGCTGCTGCTCGACGAGCCGGTCGCCAGCCTCGACCCGCTGGCCCGCAGGGAGTTCCACCAGTCGCTGATGGGCAGCGTCGCCGAGTCGGAGACGACCGTGCTGCTCTCCTCGCATCTGCTGGCCGACCTGGAACGGGTCTGCGACTACCTGATCGTGCTCAACTCCGCCCGGGTGCAGCTCGTCGGCGTCGTCGACGACCTGATCGCCGCGCACCGGCAGTTGGTCGGCCCGCGGCACGACGACGGCTCGATCGGCGGCGTCGCCGAGGTGGTCCGGGCCAGCCACACCGACCGGCAGTCCACGCTGCTGGTCCGCACCGACGGCCCGGTCACCGACCCCACCTGGACCGTGCGCGACGTCGGCCTGGAGGACGTCGTCCTGGCCTACCTGGCCGACGGCGCCACGCAGACCAGTCACCGGGAGTGGGGGGTGCCGGCATGATCTGGCTGACCTGGCGGCAACACCGCAAGCAGGCGTTCTTCACTCTGCTGGGGTTCGCGGCACTCGCCGCCCTGATGGTGCCGATCGGCCTGTCGATGCGGCACACCTTCGCCGACCTCGGGCTGGCGGAGTGCGTACGCCAGGTCGCCGGCACCGACGTGGCGGCGGCGACCCGGGAGACCTGCGAGGCGGGCTTCTACCGCTTCACCCACGAGTACGGCAACTTGAACCTGCTGGCCGTGCTGCTGCTCACCCTGCCGGTGCTGGTGGGCCTGTTCTGGGGCGCCCCGCTGGTCGCCCGCGAGGTGGAGCAGGGCACGCACCGGTTCGTCTGGACCCAGGGCGTCGCTCGCAGCCGCTGGGCGCTGGCGAAGTTCGGGCTGGTCGGCACGGCGGTGACGGCCCTCGCCGTCGGTTACGGGCTGGGCATGTCGTGGTGGGTCGCGCCGCTCACCCAGGCCGCGCGGGAGGGCCGGTTCGGCATGATCGTCTTCGACCTCCAGGGCGTCGTCCCGATCGGATACACCCTCTTCGCCGTGGCCCTGGGCATCTTCGCCGGCACCGTGTGGAAGCGGATGCTCCCCGCCATGGGCATCACCCTGGCCGGCTTCATCGGCGTACGGGCGGCGGTGGCGATCCTGGCCCGACCGCACTATCAGCCGGCCCGCACCCTCACCTTCCCCATCGAGGGGGCCACCGAGGCAGACATGGGACGCGGCGACTGGGTCCTCGCCCGGGGCATCCGGAACGCCGACGGGACGATGGTGGCGGAGGACGCACGGATCATCTGCCCGCCCGGCGGCAAGGCACCGGACGGTCGGGCCTGCGGCGCCGAGCTGGGCCTTCAGCCGGGGGCGTACAACTGGCAGCTCTACCAGCCGGCCGACCGGTTCTGGCTGTTCCAGGGCATCGAGACCGGCATCTTCGTCGCCCTCGCCGTGCTCCTGCTCTACCTGGCCGTCCGCCGCATCCGGCGCATCGCCTGACGAGCCGTGGAACACCACGGGTGCGTGGCACCCGTGGTGTTCCACCGACCGTTGCGACGGGCACGGCAACCGAAAAACTGACTCTTCAGTCAGCCGGGCACGAGCCAGACGGGCCCAGCTGCCTGCGCATACGAGGCCGAGGCCCGTCCCGTCCAGCGTTTGTGATTTTTTTCCGATCTTGTCGAAGTCTCTACATGCGTCGATGTCTGGCCCTACGATCTCCTTCAACTCGATCAACATCGATCGGGCGGTGTGCCACGAGCACACCTCACCGGAAGGAACACCCCCAGGGATGACGAACCCCCACGCACCCCGAAGCCCCTGGCGCATCGGAATCGCCACAGCCGCCGTCACCACCGCGGTGGCCCTCGGCGCCCCGGCGACCGCCGCCCCGACCGCCCCCGCCGAGGGACAGATCCTCCAGGCCGGTGGCGCCACCGCGGTCACCGACTCGTACATCGTCGTCTTGAAGGACGCCGCGGTCGGCCGGGCCGACGTCGCGAGGACGGCACGCGCCCTCGCCGCCGAGCACGGTGGCGCGGTGGCCCGCACCTACCAGAACGCGCTGCGCGGCTTCGAGGCCCGGCTGTCGGAGGCCGAGGCCCGCAAGCTCGCCGCCGACCCGTCCGTCCGATACGTCCAGCAGAACCACACCATGCGCATCACCGGTACGCAGAGCCCGACCTCGTCCTGGGGGCTCGACCGGCTCGACCAGCGCGCCCTGCCGCTGAACAACTCCTACACGTACCCGAACACCGGCTCGGGCGTGAAGGCGTACATCATCGACACCGGCATCCGGACCAGCCACAGCGACTTCGGCGGTCGCGCCATCTCCGGGTTCGACTCCGTCGACGGCGGCACCGCGGACGACTGCAACGGGCACGGCACGCACGTCGCCGGCACGGTCGGCGGCACCTCGTACGGCGTGGCCAAGGGCGTCACCCTGGTCGGCGTCCGGGTGCTCGACTGCCAGGGCAGCGGCACCAACGCCGGAGTGATCCAGGGCGTCGACTGGGTGACCGGCGACCACACCGCAGGCCAGCTCGCGGTCGCCAACATGAGCCTCGGCGGCGGCCTCAACCAGGCGCTGAACGACGCGGTCGCCCGATCCATCGCCGACGGCGTCACCTACGGCCTGGCTGCGGGCAACGACAGCGGCGCGAACGCCTGCAACAGCTCGCCGGCCAGCACCCCGGAGGGCATCACGGTCGGCTCGACCACCAACACCGACGCCCGCTCGTCGTTCTCCAACATCGGTAGCTGCCTGGACATCTTCGCTCCGGGCAGCTCGATCACCTCGGCCTGGCACACCAGCAACACCGCGACGAACACCATCAGCGGCACCTCGATGGCGACGCCGCACGTGGTCGGCGCCGCGGCGCTCGTGCTCGCCGCCAACCCGTCGTTCACCCCGCGGCAGGTGCGCGACAAGCTCGTCACCGACGCCACCAGCAACGTGGTGACCAACGTCGGCACCGGCTCGCCCAACAAGCTGCTCCACGTCGGCAGCGGCACCACCACGCCGACGCCCGGCTGCACGCAGACCAACGGCACCGACGTGACCGTCAGGGACAACGCCACCGTCGAGAGCGCGATCACCATCTCCGGTTGCACGGGCAACGCCGGTGCCGCCAGCACCGTCGCGGTGAACATCGTGCACACCTACATCGGCGACCTGGCGGTCAGCCTGATCGCTCCCGACGGCAGCGCCTACCCCCTGCACAACCGTACCGGCGGCTCGGCCGACAACATCAACCAGACCTACACGGTCAACCTCTCCTCCGAGGTCGCCAACGGCACCTGGAAGCTGCGCGTCCAGGACGCCGCGAGCGGTGACACCGGCTACCTGAACAGCTGGACGCTCAACCTGGGCGGCTCGTCGGCCACCTGCGGCGGCAACAACGGCAACAACGTGACGATCAGCGACAACACCACGGTCTCCAGCGCCATCGCGGTCTCGGGCTGCAGCGGCACCGCCTCGTCGACCAGCAAGGTCGAGGTGCACATCGTGCACACCTACATCGGGGACCTGGTGGTCAGCCTCGTCGCCCCCGACGGCAGCGTCTACACCCTGCACAACCGCAGCGGCAGCTCCACCGACAACATCAACCAGACCTACACGGTCAACCTCTCCTCGGAGACCCGCAACGGCACCTGGAACCTGCGGGTCCAGGACGCCGCCGGCGGTGACACCGGCTACATCGACAGCTGGACGCTGACCCTGTAGCTCTGCTGCCCCGGTTCGACCGGGTCGGCCCCCGGGGCCTCTCGCCATCGGTTGGCGAGGGGCCCTGTCGGCTGTTCCACCCGTCGTCGTGCGCCGTGATCAGCTCGGCGCGCGGGTGCCGGGACCGCTGGCCCCAGCCGGCTCAGCGGAACAGTTCGACCACCTTGCGGCGGCCCAGGTTCTTGCCGGGCTCCCGAATCTCGTCCTTGGCAGCGGCCACCCCACCCACCCCCGCGATCTTGCACTTGAGGCCTCCGCAATGCTCGTTCTGCACCATTCGCACCGGCCACAACTGCAAGATCGCGAGAGGGAGACGGGGTTCAGGTCAATGCGGCAGCGACCGTGGCGACGATGTGGGCCGGTCGACGGTAGAGGTCGCGGTCGGTGAAGTGGCGCATGGTCCACCCGTTGCCGGCCAGCCAGTTGGCACGGTCCCGATCGTGCCGCAGCCGGTCACGGTCGAGATGGGACATGCCGTCGTATTCGACGCCGACCCGCCGCTCCCGGTATCCGAGGTCGAGCCGAAAGCGCGGTATGCCGTCCTCGTCGCACACCTCGATCTGCGGCTCGGGAGCCGGCAACCCACCGTCGACGAGCACCAACCGCAGCTGGCTCTCCTGCCGGCACTCGGCCCGCCCGTCCGCCAACCGGGCCAGGTCACGGGCCTGCCGTACGCCTCGCAGCCCTCGATGGGCCAGCGCCTCCTCGATCAACTCGTCGCGACACACGGCACCGGAGCGGACGGCCGCGTCGAGCACCGGCAGGGCGTCCAACCGACGAACGGTCCGGGCGAGGTCCACCGCGCACCGAGCCGGCGGGACGCAGGGCAGCCCACGTACCAGGACGGGTTGCACGGGCAGTACCGAATGGTGCACCACCAGGCCCGGAAGCCGCGGCTTCGACACCTGGGCCGGCAACTGGACGTGGACGGCGTCCTCTCGCAGCACACCGAAGCCGTGGAGCCGGGCGGCACTGTGCCTGGCCAGCATCGCCTCAGGAGGCAGGCACATCAGCACCGCCCGCACGACGTCGAGGTCGGAGGCGTACCGGTCTCCGTAGACGCCACGGCGCACCCGGATGATCCGCCCTCTCTCGACATGGGTACGCAGCCGCCTGCGGGTGGTCAGCTGGAGCAGAGAAGTGGTCCGCCATAGCCGGTTCGCCATGTCGGCAGAATCCCCCGCCCCACCACCCCACCGCTCCCCCCGCCCCCGCCCCTGTGGACAACCCCCACCCCTGTGGACAACCCCACCACCTGTCCCCCTCGTTGATCTTGCAGTTTGGGTCTACGGAATGTCGCCTCTGTCCCGAAAATCCAGGCCGCAACTGCAAGATCGCGGGGAAGGGCGGGGCGGGCGCGGGGAAGGGCGGGGCGCGGGGAAGGGCGGGGCGGGCGCGGGGGTCGTCAGCGGGCGTCGAGGAGGGGCTGGTGGGGGTTCCAGGGTGGGCCGCCGGCGGCGTCGCGGCGGCGGCGGGCGATCGCCGACAGGGCCTCCAGGACCACCCGGTTGCCGAGGTACGCGGTGATGTCTGCGTGGTCGTACGGCGGGGCCACCTCGACCACGTCGAGGCCGACGACGGGCAGCTCGTAGCAGACCCGGCGGACGGCGTCGAGGAGCTGCCGAGAGGTCAGCCCGCCGGGCTCCGGGGTGCCGGTGCCGGGGGCCATGCCGGGGTCGACCACGTCCACGTCGACGGAGAGGAAGACGCCCTCGCACTCGTCCACCGCGATCGCGAAGGCTTCGGTCAGGCAGGTGTCGAGCCCGCGGGCGACCAGCTCGGTCATCTCGTACGAGCGCATCCGTTGTGCGGCCATCCACTCCAACGTGGCAGGGCCGGGCCAGTAGCCGCGCAGGCCGATCTGGAGGAACCGGTCGCCGCGTACCGCACCGGACTCGATGAGCCGGCGCATCGGCTGGCCGTGCCCGTGCAGCGAGCCGAACTCGACGTCGCCTGTGTCGGCGTGCGCGTCGAAGTGCACCAGCGACACCCGACCGAGCCCGTGGTGGCGGGCCACCCCGGTGGCGTCGGGCAGGGCGATGGAGTGGTCGCCACCGAGCACCACCGGGATCGCCCCGGCGTGCGCGACCGCGTGCACGGCGGACTCCAGCGCGGCCAGCGACCGCTCGATGTCGCCGGCGAACATCTCCACGTCACCGGCGTCGTAGACGCGCAGGTCCCGCAGCCCGTCCACCCGCATCGCCAGGGACGGGCGGGAGCCGTCGTGCGGCAGGTAGCAGGCCTGCCGGATGGCGGACGGACCGAACCGGGTGCCCGGCCGGTGCGAGGTGCCACCGTCGAAGGGCGCGCCGATGATCACCACGTCGGCGTCGACGTAGGTGACGGGCTCCTCCAGGGTGCACGGCGGCACGCCGAGGAAGGTGACGTCCGGGCCGTACATCGGGCCATAGCGGGTCATCGTTCCTCCATCCCCCACGGCGAGCCGTACCCGGTGAGCAGGTCCAGGAACGGCTTCGGCGGCAGCGCCTCCGGCCCGAGCACGCCGGTGCCGGACCACGCGCCGGTGGCGAGCAGTTCCAGAGCGACCACGGGATTCACCGCGGTCTGCCAGACCACGGCCTGGTGGCCGTACTCCCGCATCGACCACTCGTTGTCGACCACGTGGTACAGGTAGACCTCGCGGGGTTCGCCGGACGTGGACCGGCCGCGTACCCAGGTCCCGGCGCAGGTCTTGCCGCGCATCCGGTCGCCGAGGGTGGCCGGGTCGGGCAGCGCGGCGGCGACCACGTCCCGCGGTGACACCTGCACCCCGCGCACCGTGACCGGGGTGGTGGCGTCGAGCCCGACCTTGTGCAGGGACTTGAGCACCTCGATGAACTCGTCGCCGAGGCCGTACTTGAAGGTGACCCGCTTCGCCTCGACCCAGCGCGGGATCAGCAGCACCTCCTCGTGCTCCACGTTGACGCACTCGACCGGGCCGATGCCCTCCGGGAAGTGGAAGACCTCCGGCTCGCTGAACGGCTCGGTGGTGAACCAGCCCCGGCCGGCCTCCCAGATCACCGGCGGGTTCAGGCACTCCTCGATGGTGGTCCAGATGGAGAAGGACGGCGCGAAGTCGTACCCGTCGACGGTGAGGTTCGCGCCGTCGCGTACCCCGATCTCGTCGATCTCGTCGAACAGTTCGTCGGCGGCGTAGCGGGCGAACACGTCGGACAGACCGGGTTCGATGCCGATGCCGCACAGCGCCAGCCGCCCGGCCGTCTCCCACCGGTCGGCTGCGGCGAACTGCTCGTCGCCGAGCTTCACGCCGGTCTCGGACCAGGGGCGTGACGGGTGTGGCCGGGACAGCGACATCGCCATGTCCAGGTAGTCGGCCCCGGCAGCGAACGCGCCGTCGAAGATCGGCATGACGAAGCGCGGGTCGACCGCGTTGAGCACGTGGGTGATCCGGTGCTCCCGGCAGAGCGCGGTGACCGCCTCGGTCGAGGAGGCGTCGACCGTCGCGGCGACGAACCGGTCACCGTGGCCGGCGACGGCCCGCACGGCGCGGTCCAGGTCGTGATCGGCGACGACCATGGTCTCGAAGAAGGATCGGCGGGCGGCGATGGCGACGGCGGCGGAGCCGACACCGCCGGCGCCGACGAGCAGGATGCGCATCAGGAATCAAACCCCAGTCCAAGACGATCGAGGGTACGGAGCCACAGGTCGCGCCGGCCCTCGCGCGCGTCGGCGCGGGCCAGCGACCACCGGGTGAGGTTGATGCCGGCGGCCCGGACGGGTTCCGGCGGGAACGGCAGCGGCGTGCTGCGGACCAGGTCGAGCCGGGTCAGCGGGGTGTCCCCGCCGGCCAGCAGGTCGAGCATCACCCGCGCGCCGAACCGGGTGGCGCCGACGCCGAGGCCGGTGAAGCCGGCCGCGTACGCCAGTCGCCCGTCGTAGGCGGTGCCGAAGAACGGGCAGAACCGGGTGCAGGTGTCGATGACCCCGCCCCAGCGGTGGCTGAAGCGCAGGTCGGCCAGTTGCGGGAAGGTGGTGAAGAAATGCTCGGCGAGGGCGGTGAAGGTGGCCGGTCGCTGCTCCAGCTCCGGGGCGACCCGGTTGCCGTAGTGGTAGACCGCGTCGTAGCCGCCGAAGAGGATCCGCCCGTCGCCGGTGATCCGGTAGTAGTGGAACTGGTTGCCGGTGTCGGCGAGCCCCTGCCTGTTCCGCCAGCCGACGGCGTCCCGCTGGGCCGGGCTCAGCGGCTCGGTCATCAGGGCGTAGTCGTAGACCGGCACGATCCGGGCGCGCAGCCGGCGCAGCAGCGGCGGGAAGGCGTTGGTGGCGAGCACGACCTGCCGGGCCCGGACCAGGCCGGGGACGGCGTCCGGGCCGCCAGCCGTGACGGCGCGCAGGGCGGCGCAGTCGCGGCGCAGCCCGGTGACCCGGGTGTGCTCGACGATGCGGACGCCGAGTTCCAGGCAGGCCCGGCGCAGCCCCCAGGCCAGCTTCGCCGGGTCGAGCATGGCCACCCGGCCCCGGTCCCACATGCCACCGAGGTACGTGGGCGAGTCCACCTCGGCGCGGACCTCGTCACGGTCGAGCAGCTGTACGTCGTGGCCGTGCCGGCGGGCCAGTTCGGCGTCGTCGGCCAGCCCGGCGAGCTGGTACGGCGCCACCGCCACCGCCAGTTCGCCGGTGCGTTCGAAGTCGCAGTCGATCCCGTACGCCTCGACGGTCGCCGCGATCGCGTCCAGGTTCTCCCGGCCGAGTCGTTCCAGCTCGTCGATCTCGCCCGGGAAGCGGTCCACGCCGTTGGCGAGGCCGTGGGTGAGCGAGGCGGCGCAGAATCCGCCGTTGCGCCCGGACGCGGCCCACCCGCAGGTGCCCGCCTCGACCAGCAGCACGTCCCGGTCGGGGGCGTCGGACTTGGCGAGCAGGGCGGTCCAGAGTCCGGCGTACCCGCCGCCGACGACCAGCAGGTCGGCGGTGTGCGTACCGTGCAGCGGCGGCAGCGGGTCGGGGCGTTCCGGACGGTCCAGCCAGTAGGGCACGGGCGCCGCGTCGGCGAGCGCCCTGCCGGTGTGCGGGAGCGTCATGACGGGCCGTTCGGGCGCACAGCCGACATGATGCGGGCACGTCGGGCCCGCCGCCCCCGCAGCGAACTCACGCCGACCAGCAGCAGCGCGATCACGAACATCGCCGTGCCGATGACGTTGACCTGCGGCGGGATGCCCCGCTGGGCGGCGCCCCAGACGTACATCGGAAAGGTGACGGTGGTGCCGGCGTTGAAGTTCGTGATGATGAAGTCGTCGAAGCTGAGCGAGAAGGCCAGCAGCGCGGCGGCCACGATGCCGGGCAGCACCAGCGGCAGGGTGACCAGTCGGAAGGTCTGCCACTCGCTGGCGTAGAGGTCCATCGCCGCCTCCTCCAGCCGCCGGTCCATCCCGGCCAGCCGTGCCTTGACCGTGACCACCACGAACGACACGCAGAACATGACGTGCGCGATGACGACGGTCCAGAAGCCCTGCGGCACGCCCGCCGAGACGAAGAGGGCCAGCAGCGACGTCCCCATCACCAGCTCCGGCGTGGCCATCGGCAGGAAGATCAGCAGGTTGATCCCGGAGCGGCCGCGGAACCGGTGCCGGACCAGGGCGAACGCCATCAGGGTGCCGACCACGGTGGCGACGACGGTGGCGATGAAGCCGATCTGCACGCTGCGCACCACCGCGTCGCACATGTCGGAGGTGGCGCAGGGGTTGCGCCAGTTGTCCAGGGTGAACTCGTCGAAGTCGTACGACAACCGGCTCGACGGACGGTTGAACGACAGGCCGGCGACCACCATGATCGGCAGCGAGAGGTAGCCGAGCACCAGCAGGGCCACGCCCATCACCCAGCGGTCGGCCAGCCATCTCCAGACGCGGGTCATCACAACACCTCCTCGGTGCCGGCCCGGCGCAGGTAGCCGAAGACCACCGCGAGGATCGCCGCCATCAGCAGGAACGACAGCGCCGCGCCCTGCGGGTAGTCCAGCCGGACCAGGAACGCCGAGTCGATGACGTTGCCGATCATGTACTCGTTGGGGGTGCCGAGCAGTTCCGCGTTGATGTAGTCGCCGGTGGCCGGGATGAAGAAGAGCAGCGTGCCGGCGATCAGGCCGGGCATGGACAACGGCAGGGTGACCCGGCGGAACGTCTGCACCGGGTTGGCGTACAGGTCACCGGCCGCTTCCAGCAGCCGGTGGTCGAGCCGCTCCAGGCTCGCGTACAGCGGCAGCACCAGGAAGGGCAGGAAGTTGTACGTCAGGCCGAGGATCACCGCGAACGGGGTGGCCAGCAGCCGGCCGTCGGGGGCGAGCAGGTGCACGTCGCGCAGCAGCCCGACGAACCAGCCGTTGTCCGACAGGATGGTCTTCCAGGCCAGGGTGCGCACCAGGAAGCTGGTGAACATCGGGGCGACGACGCAGACCAGCAGCAGGTTCTTCCACCGGCCGGCCTTCTGCGCGATCGCGTACGCCAGCGGGTAGCCCAGCAGCAGCGCCAGCACCAGCGCGATCCCGGCGTAGCCGAAGGAGCGGGCGAACTGCGGCCAGTACGCCTGCAACGCGTCCGGGTAGTTGCTGAACGCCCAGGTCAGCGCGTACCCGGTGGAGAGCGAGCCGCTCGGGTCGTAGAGGCTGGCGGCGGCCAGTTGCAGCAGCGGCACGGCGAAGAAGACGAACAGCCAGGCCGCGCCCGGCAGGAGCAGCAGGTACGGCAGCAGCCGGTGCCGCCCCCGGCGGGGCGGCGGTGCCGGGGCCGCCGGCCCGGACGGGGTCGGTACGTGCGCCAGCGCGCTCATGGCGCCGCCGGGAAGCGCGTGACGCCGACGGCCGGCCGGCTCACGACGGCGCTCCGACCGGCTCGTCGAGCAGCGGGGTGGTCCGGTCGTCCTGGCCGGGCTCGCGGGGCAGCAGGAAGGCGTGCCGGGGATCCCAGTGCGCCACCACCGGGGTGCCGACCGGGTGCTGCCCGCCGGTGCCGCTGTTCGCCGTGAACGCGGAGATCTCGCTCCCCCAGCCGGTCCGGACCAGGTACTGGGTGCTGACCCCGACGTAGGAGGCGTCGGTGACCACCCCCTCGACGTGCTGGTGTCCGCTGGGAACCTGGGCGGCGGAGCCGACCAGGTGCAGCTTCTCGGGGCGTACCCCCAGGTAGACCGCGCCCCGGTCGGACCGGGCGCGGTCGGCGGGGACGGAGAAGCGGGCGCCGTGGGCGGTGACCGGCACGTCCGACCCGGCGGGGCCGGCGGCCTCGGCGGCGAGCAGGTTGGACTGGCCGAGGAAGTTCGCCACGAACGCGGTGGCCGGGAACTCGTAGAGCTCGGCAGGGGCGCCGAGCTGCTCGATCCGCCCGGCGTTCATCACCGCGACCGTGTCGGCCATCGTCATGGCCTCCTCCTGGTCGTGCGTGACGTGCACGAAGGTGATTCCGACCTCGGTCTGGATCCGCTTCAGCTCGATCTGCATCTGCCGGCGCAGCTTCAGGTCGAGCGCGCCGAGCGGCTCGTCCAGCAGCAGCACCTGCGGGTGGTTGACCAGGGCGCGGACCAGGGCGACCCGCTGCTGCTGACCGCCGGAGAGCTGGGCGGGATAGTGGCGGGCGTAGTCGCGCAGCTGCACCAGTTCGAGCATGCCCATGACGTCGTCGTCGGTCGATCGCTTCCCGCGCCGGCGCAGCCCGAAGGCGACGTTCTGGTGGACGTCGAGGTGCGGGAAGAGCGCGTAGCTCTGGAACACGGTGTTCACCGGCCGCTTGTACGGCCGCAGCCGGGTCACGTCCCGGGCGCCGAGCAGCACCTGACCGCTGGTCGGTTCCTCCAGCCCGGCGATCATCCGCAGGGTGGTGGTCTTGCCGCAGCCGGACGAGCCGAGCAGGGCGAAGAACGAGCCCTGCGGGATGGTCAGGCTGAGGTCGTCGACGGCGGTGAAGATGCCGAACCGCTTGGTGAGGTTGGCCAGCCGCAGGTCGCCGGCCGGTGCATCGCGTTCCCGGAGCTTCGCGCCCATCCCGATCACGCCCCGATGACCTGCTGGAACTTGGACTCGTACTCCTTCTCCTGCTTCTCGTCGAGGGCCATGAAGACCTTCGACTTCCGCAGCAGCGCCTCGTCCGGGAAGATCAGCGGGTTGGCCGCCAGCTCGGGATCGATCTTCTCCATCTCGGCCTGCGCGCCCTTGACCGGGCAGATGTAGTTGACGTACGCGGCGAGCTGCGCCGCGACGGCGGGCTCGTAGTAGTGGTTGATCAGCGCTTCGGCGTTGCCCTTGTGGGTGGCCTTGTTCGGCACCATCATGTTGTCGCTGAAGAGCATCACGCCCGACTCGGGCGCGACGAACTGGACCTTCTCGTCCTCGCCGGAGAGCTGGATGACGTCACCGGACCAGGCGATGCAGGCGGCGATGTCGCCCTTGGCCAGGTCGGGGGCGTAGTCGTTGCCGGTGAACCGGCGGATCTGGCCGGAGTCGACGGCCTTCTTGAGCTTGTTGAGCGCGTCGTCGAACTGGGCGGCGGTGAAGTTCGCCGGGTCGTGTCCGCCTGCCTGGAGCAGCAGGCCCATGGTGTCGCGCATCTCGCTCAGCGCGGTCACCTTGCCCTTGAGGTCGGGGCGGGTGAGCAGCTCGTCGACGGTGCGGACCTCCTTCGTGACGTTGCCGTTCCAGGCGAGGCCGGCGAGACCGGACTGCCAGGGGATGGAGATCCGGTTCTCCGGGTCGAAGGAACGGTTGAGCAGCGACGGCAGCAGGTTCGCCGCCACGTTGGGGATCTTCGCCGGGTCGAGCTTCTGGATCCAGCCGAGCCGGATCATCCGGGCGGCCATCCAGTCGGTGAGGACGATGATGTCCCGGTCGGTGCTCTGACAGCTCGCGAGCTGGTTCTGCACCTTGCCGAAGAACTCGTTGTTGTCGTTGATGTCCTCGGTGTAGGTGACCTGGATGCCGGTCCTGGCGACGAACGCGTCGAGGGTGGGCCGCTTCGACTCGTCCTTTTCGTCCACGTCCATGTACTGGGGCCAGTTGGCGAAGGCCAGCTTCTTCTCCGTGGCGGAGAGGTCGTCGCTCTTGCAGCCCTCCTCGGTCTGGGTCGCAGCCTTGGTGCCGCAGCCGGCGAGCACACCGCCCGCGGCGAGCAGGGCGGCCGAGGAGAGGGTGCCGGTGAGCAGTCCACGTCGGGTGAGGGGCATGGGGGGAGTGCGCATGTGACGACTCCTAGGGGGTCGTCCGTCGGCGACGGGGACGGGGTTGACGCGCCGGCGGGAGGGGGGTCTTTGCCAGGGACGACTGATCCTGACATGAGGTTCCCTCCCTTACAAGGGATTCCGTTGCGGGAATAGCAATGGACGACGAATTACGCCACACTCCCCGGTGGCACTAGGCTCAGCGCGTACCGGACATGGGGAGTGGTCGATGACGAACCGGCAGCAGGAGAACGGCAACGGCGGGCGGCGCGTCGCCGTGCGCGAAGGCGCCAGCCACGCCCTGTTGGACGACGTGGCGAAGCAGATCATCGAGCAGCTCCAGGAGGACGGCCGCCGGCCGTACGCGACGATCGGCAAGGCGGTCGGGCTCTCGGAGGCGGCGGTACGCCAGCGGGTGCAGCGACTGCTCGACGCCGGGGTTATGCAGATCGTCGCGGTCACCGACCCGCTCCAGCTCGGGTTCCCCCGGCAGGCCATGATCGGCCTGCGTACCGACGGTGACCTGGAGGCCGTCGCCGACCGGCTCGCCGAGTTCGACGAGGTCGACTACGTGGTGATCACCGCCGGTTCGTTCGACCTGCTGGCCGAGGTGGTCTGCCGCAACGACGCCCACCTGCTGGAGATCCTGCAACGGCTGCGCGCCGTCGACGGCGTGCTGGCGACCGAGGCGTTCGTCTACCTCAAGCTGCGCAAGCAGACCTACACCTGGGGTACGGCCTGATACGGATTCCGTCGCACCTGCCACACATCCACGCTGAATCCGTTGCCAGTCGACGGCGACAGGGTTGCATTTCGCGGTGAGACTGTGGGATAACCGTGGGCAGAGCGGCCGGCGCCACCCCCTTGACCCGGCCCTGGACCCGATGGGGCTGACATGGCCAACGCCACCGACCACCTCTGGATGCACTTCACCCGGATGGCCAGCTACTCCGCCGGAGAGGTGCCGACCATCGTGCGCGGCGAGGGCGCGTACGTCTGGGACGCGCAGGGCCGCCGCTACCTCGACGGGCTCGCCGGGCTCTTCGTCGTCAACGCCGGGCACGGGCGCGCCGAACTGGCCGAGGCCGCCGCCAAGCAGGCCGCCGAGCTGGCCTACTTCCCGCTCTGGTCGTACGCCCACCCGAAGGCAGTCGAGCTGGCCGAGAAGATCGCCTCGCTGACCCCGGCCGACCTCAACCGGGTCTTCTTCACCACCGGCGGCTCGGAGGCCGTCGAGGCGGCGTGGAAGCTGGCCCGGGCGTACTTCAAGCGCACCGGCAAGCCGAACAAGCACAAGGTGGTCAGCCGGTACATCGCGTACCACGGCACCTCGATGGGGGCGCTGTCGATCACCGGCCTGCCGGGCATCAAGAGCGACTTCGAGCCGCTGGTGCCCGGCGGCATCAAGGTCCCCAACACCAACTTCTACCGGGCCCCCGAGCACGGCGACTCCCCCGAGGCGTTCGGCCGCTGGGCCGCCGACGAGATCGCCCGGGCCATCGAGCGGGAGGGGCCGGACACCGTCGCCGCGGTCTTCCTGGAGCCGGTGCAGAACTCCGGCGGCTGCTTCCCGCCGCCGCCCGGGTACTTCGCGCGGGTCCGCGAGATCTGCGACGCGTACGACGTGCTGCTCGTCTCCGACGAGGTGATCTGCTCGTGGGGCCGGCTCGGCGAGTACTTCGGCGCCGTCCGGTACGGCTACCGGCCCGACATCATCACCACCGCCAAGGGCATCACCTCCGGGTACGCCCCGCTCGGCGCGATGATCGCCAGCGACCGGCTGATGGAGCCGTTCCTCACCGAGACCGGGATGTTCGCCCACGGGGTCACCTTCGGCGGCCACCCCGTCTCCTGCGCGGTGGCCCTGGCCAACCTGGAGGTCTTCGCCCGGGAGGACCTGATCGGGCACGTCCGCGCCAACGAGGACGCCTTCCGGTCCACCCTGGAGAAGCTCACCGACCTGCCGATCGTCGGCGACGTCCGGGGCGACGGCTACTTCTACGGCATCGAACTGGTCAAGGACAAGGCCACCCGGGCCACCTTCGACGAGGCCGAGTCCGAGCGGCTGCTGCGCGGATTCCTGTCGTCGGCGCTCTTCTCCGCCGGGCTCTACTGCCGCGCCGACGACCGGGGCGACCCGGTCGTGCAGCTCGCCCCGCCGCTGATCGCCGAGCAGCAGCAGTTCGACGAGATCGAGCAGATCCTGCGCGCGGTGCTGACCGAGGCGTGGACCCGCCTGTAGCCCTTCCTCGCACGGCGACCGGGCCGGACGGACGCCTACCCCGTGGCGCCCGTCCGGCCCGGCTCCTTCCCACCCCCGGAGCCCGCATGCGCTACCAGGAGCTGTCGTACTGGCTGTCGACGGTGGACGAGCCGTTGATCCCGCGCCCGCCGCTGAACGGCGACACGGACGCCGACGTGGTGGTCGTCGGCGCCGGCTACACCGGGCTCTGGACGGCGTACTACCTGGCCGTCGCCGACCCCACCGTGCGGATCACCGTGCTGGAGGCCGAGATCGCCGGGTACGGCGCGTCCGGGCGCAACGGCGGCTGGTGCTCGGCGCTCTTCCCCACCTCGCTGCCCGCCCTGGCCCGCCGGCACGGCCGAAACCGGGCCCTGGCGATGCAGCGGGCCATGCGGGAGACCGTCGACGAGGTCGGCCGGGTGATCGCCGTCGAGGGCGTCGACTGCGACTGGCGGCAGGGCGGGACGGTGGTGCTGGCCCGCTCGGAGGTCCAGCTCGGCCGGGCCCGCGCCGAGGTGGCGGCGGCCCACGCCCAGGGCCTCGACCCGGACGACCTGGTGCTGCTCGACGCCGCCGAGGCGTCCGCCCGCTGCGCCGCCGAGGGGGTACGTGGCGGGACGTACACCCCGCACTGCGCCGCCGTGCACCCGGCGAAGCTGGTCCGGGGGCTGGCCCGGGCGGTCGAGGCGCGCGGGGTGCGGATCGCCGAACGGACCCCGGTGACCGAGATCCGGGCCGGCGCGGCGGTCACCGGGCACGGGACGGTCCGGGCGCCCGTCGTCGTCCGCGCCACCGAGGGCTGGACGCCGGGGTTGCCCGGGCACCGGCGCACGATCGCCCCGGTGTACTCGCTGATGGTCGCCACCGCGCCGCTGCCGGATTCGACGTGGGACGAGATCGGGCTGACCGGCCGGGAGACCTTCTCCGACCACCGGCACGTCATCGTCTACGGCCAGCGCACCGCCGACGGCCGGCTCGCCTTCGGCGGCCGGGGCGCCCCGTACCACTTCGGCTCCCGCGTCTCCCCCGCGTACGACCGGGAGCCGCGGGTCTTCGCCGCGCTGCGCCGGACGCTGGGCGAGCTCTTCCCGGTGCTCGGTCCGGACGTGCCGGTCACCCACAGCTGGGGCGGGCCGCTCGGGGTGGCCCGGGACTGGCACGCCTCGGTGGGGCTGGACCGGGCGAGCGGGCTGGGCTGGGCCGGCGGCTACGTCGGCGACGGGGTCGGCGCCAGCAACCTCGCCGGCCGTACCCTCGCGGACCTGATCCTGGGCCGGGAAAGCGACCTGACCCGGCTGCCCTGGGTCGGCCACCGCTCTCCCCGCTGGGAGCCGGAGCCCCTGCGCTGGCTCGCGGTCAACGCCGGCCTACGCGTGATGTCCGACGCCGACCGCGCCGAACTCCGCACCGGCCGCCCCTCCCGCCGCGCCGCCGCCTTCTCCCGCCTCCTCGGCCACTGACCCACCCACCACCCTGCTCCCCCGCGTCACCCACCCCGCCCACGCCACCCAGGGTTGATCAAGAAGTTCTGGTCGGAATCCGGGCCGAAATCACCCGCAAACCTCTTGATCAGCTCAGTGGTGCAGCGGCACGGAGGCGCGCAGCGGCAGGGGGCGGGGGCGGGGGCGGGGTGGGTCAGTGGGTGGGGGGGATGACGCGGAGGTGGCCGCGGCGGCCGGTCTGCGGGCCCTGGTGGGTGGTCTGGTCGCCCTCGGGGGGGCGCGGGGCGACCGGGCGGGCGGCCTCGCGGACCGCCTCGGCCAGCGCGACCAGGTCGTCGGTGGTGGGCGGCGGCGGCTCGAACTCGCCCTCGTGCCGGACCACGTCCCAGCCACGCGGGGCGGTCAGGCTCCGGGCGTGCGGCTCGCAGAGGTCGTACGTGTGCGGCTCGGCGAAGGCCGCGAGCGGACCCACCACGGCCGTCGACTCGTTGTAGACATAGGTCAGCGTGGCGACCGCTTGCCGGGGGCAGCCGTTACGGGAGCAGCGCCGTGGTGACCTCACGGCGGCAGGGTATCCCCAATACCGGGTCCGGCGCACTGGTTCGCGTTCCGACACGCCCGTCACGGTGATCACAATTCGCACCATCGGCCACCCGGCGCGCCAGGTACGCGGCGCTGCCGCAGGCCAGGCCATCGCGGCAGCTACCCTTTGCCTCATGACGAGCCCGGAACACCGCCGCCCCGGCCCCGGCCGGCGCACCCACCGCGACCGCCACGGCCGCGGCCTGCGCGGGCGGCTGGTGCCGGCGACCGTGCCGCTGGCCCGGACGAAGGCCGAGGTCTTCGACGACCTCGTGCTCGACACCGTCGAGACGCTGGAGCGCCGCTTCGCCAAGGAGCTGGCCGGCGTCGAGTTCGCCGTCGAGGACGTCCCACCGGACCTGAACGTCTACGACTCCGACGTGCTGGAGGACGGCGAGGTGCCGCTGGCCCGGCTGCTGCCGGGGCGACCCGGTCGGCAGGAGGTGCCGCCCCGGATCGTGCTCTACCGGCGTCCGTTGGAGTTCCGGGCGATGGACCGGGAGGACCTCGCCGACCTCGTGCACGATGTGATCATCGAGCAGGTGGCGAACCTGCTCGGGGTCGACCCGGACGAGCTGGCCTGACCGACCCCTGGCCGGGCCGCCCCCGCGACCCTGGCCGGTGCACCGGCGGAGCGACGCTCCGCCGGACGTGAGCCGGGCGGCCCCCACCGCCCCGGCTCGACCTCGACTCAGGCGGCCCGCCGCTTGAGCTTGCGCCGCTCCCGCTCGGAGAGCCCGCCCCAGATCCCGAACCGCTCGTCGTGACCGAGAGCGTATTCGAGGCATTCCGTCTTGACCTCGCACCGCGAACAGATCCGCTTCGCCTCGCGGGTCGAGCCGCCCTTCTCGGGAAAGAACGCTTCCGGATCGGTCTGCGAGCAGAGCGCCCGCTCCTGCCATTCCGGCGCGTTTCCGAGCAGGTCGGCCACCTCGAGCTGGCCGTCCATCAGATGCCTCCTTGTCGCGCACCGGCGTTCACCGCCGCTGCAACCCCCCACGCGAAAGGCGTGCTTGTCCGTCCGGTCCCAATTTGTTGCGTTCCGCGCGAACAACCCCATTCAAATTACACGCGTGTAATGCGTGCGCCGTCAAGCCGAACTTGATAATGGAGTCGCCCTCCCGACACCTTCGCGGGCAACCACTTCGGCCGCCCAGCCTCGCAACCTGCCCTATCGATTCAGACCCCGGACGAGTAACGCCCTCTCCGGCGAGTTGCCCGAGATTTCTGCCGTGGCGTCGCCATCGCGGACGCCGCCGGGGTACGCCGGCGGAGGCTCCGGTGGACCAGCCAACCAAGATCAGGTTCTCAGTGGGGCACAGGTTAACGCGGTTCGGCGCGAGCCGCCCGTCGAGGCGGAAATGCCGACAGCGCCCCGTCCACAATGTGGACGGGGCGCGACGGTTCCAGCACGGCACGGCGATCAGCCCACCCCCGGCGGAGCACTGCTCGGCCAGGCGAATTCGGCGATCGCGCCCCCGGTGACGGAGATCGCCCCGGCGGGCGTTTCCTCGTCCCACCAGACGGTATAGAGCCCTCCGGGCAGGTCCGGGTAGACGGCACTGTGGAACACCCCGTCCCGGACGATCCGCTCGCGCACCGCCGCATGAATCCGCTTCGCTGCGGGCTGGTCGGCCCGGCTGATCTCGATCTCCCGACCGTGCAGATCACGTCCGGTGTAGATGATCAGCGCGCCGGTGTCCGCACCGAGGTCGAGCATGACGGTCCCGCTCTCCGTCGGCCCGTACCGGTGGTCGTGGTGGTGCTCGTGCATGCCGGTCTCCGTCCGGTCAGGACGCCGACGCCGGCGGGTTGTTGAACCCGTCGTACGGCGTGCCGAGGAAGGGGAAGTTGCGCAGGAACGGCGCGGTGACGTCGGCCGCGCTCAGCCCCGGGGTGACCGCGCCGGCCGCCGCGTCCGGCGTGAAGTTCCTGTCCACCAGCGGGACGGTGACCCCGGCCACCGCCCGCAGCGCGATGCTCACCACGTCGTCGCCGACCCGCCGACCGTTGGGGTAGCCGGCCAGGTCACCGCCGAGCACGCCGAACCGGTCCGGCTTCGCCGACGGCCTGATCGCCGTGTTGAGCCGCAGCATGTCGGCCTGGACGTCGCCGGTGTTGTTGGTGAACCCGTCGATCAGCCCGGACGGGATGCCGGTGAGCATGATCGCCACCAGGTCGGCCCGCGCCTTCCTGGACCTGTTCAGCCTGTCCAGGTTGGGGAAGACGTCCGGGTAGAGGGCCGGCAGCAGGGCGGCTAGTTCCGGCTGCTCGACGAAGCGGGCGAAGCGCTTGTCCTCCGACGGCGGCAGCGTGTTCCACAGATCCTTCTTGGACATCGGCACGATGACCTCGTTGAACAACGGGTTGCCGAGTCGCGACACCTGCGTCCAGGGCCCGGCGGCGGAGTCCGCCGCGACCCTGTCGCCGAGGATCCTCACCTGCCGGCGGGAGGCCGTCGTCCACACCCCGATGACCGAGGCGCGGTCCGCGGCGCCGTACCGGTTGGCCCTGCGGCGCACCTTGCTCAGCGGCACCTGCACCGCGATGCTGTGGACGTTCATCCGGTCCAGCGCGTTGACCGGCTCACCCTCGGCCTTGAAGATGTTCTTCCCGGCCACGTGAAGCTGCTGGAACGGCCGGAGCGTACCCAGGTCGAAGATCGCCCCCAGGTCGACGAAGAAGCCGTCCGCGCGCTGCCCGGCGAAGACCTTCTCACCAGTCGAGAGGCGGTACGTCGCCTGCCGGACCAGGTCGTTGTACTTCGGGATGGAGAGCCGGCCGACGTTGCACGGCGGGCAGGGCAGCTTGTGCGCCAGCACGTGCTCCCGGCCGTCGGTCACCCTGGTCAGCTTGTAGAACTGGCGGCGATTCCAGTTCCTGCTGTCCAGCGACTCAATCGGCCCGGTGTTGTAGAGAAAACTGTTCGGATTCGTGATCTCGGTGGTGAATTCGAAACGGTAGGTCACATCGGGATGGCCGTCGCCGTCGTTGTCGATATGGATCTCGTACCGCACGTCGTCGCCGAACTCGAAGAAGTTCGGTCCGCCGGAGGGGAGCTGCAACGGCACGTAGTTCGCGATCAACGTCACCGAGTCGGGCCGGTCAGGCGTGACGAAGGCGTACAGGTCGGAGCTGTCGGCGACCGGGTCCTTGCTTATCTCCGGTGCTTCGCGGTGGGAGGACATGGCGGGCCAACCTTTGCGGGATCAGGAGGACGTCGGGGCATGACGAGCCGGGCGCCGGGAGCCTGCGCCGGGTCGTGCGGAAGAGCGGAACGAGAACGGGGTCAGCGCCGCCCGGCGGCGCTGCGCAGCCGGTCCGCCAGGCCGCGGTCGCGTACCTCGATCCGGGACGTGCCGACGAAGATGTCCATCGTCCCGGAGGCGGCGTCGCGCAGGTGGACGACGATCCGGTCGTCCTTCGAACGCGCGGCCGACGGGGCGTTCTGCGCCGCCGACACACCGGTCACGGTCAGCGCCGCCGCGCCGAGCGTGGCGCTCGCGGCGGCGGTCAGTGTCTGCCTGCGGGTCAGTCGCGGCCAGGGACGCTTCCGCACTTCACTCGTCATGGGGAACCTTTCCTCCGGCGGCGCGTCAGCGCGCGCGGTGTGGAGCGCGAGGCTGCCGGCAGCGGCCCTCGCCCAAACCGCCGCCGGCGACCAGTGGTACGGCTCCCGCCGGAGAAAGGTTCGACGCTATCCGGATCGGTGACCGTACGCGGTCGTCCGCTTGCGCGCCGGTCGTCCGGCCGCCGTCGCGATGGCCCGCAGCTGCTCCTCGGTACGCGCCGATCCGTTCCCGGAACCGGCCATCCGGGAGATGGTCTCCTCCATCAACGTGCCGCCCAGGTCGTTGCAGCCGCCCCGGAGCATCGCCACCGTGCCGTCGTCGCCGAGCTTCACCCAGGAGCACTGGATGTTGTCGATCCGGCCGTGCAGCAGCAGTCGCGCCATCGCGTGCACCACCCGGTTCTCCCGCCAGGTGGGACCCGGCCGGGCGATGCCCGCCAGGTAGATCGGCGCGTTGGTGTGCACGAACGGCAGCGCCACGAACTCGGTGAAGCCGCCGGTGCGGTCCTGCACGCCGGCCAGCACCCGGAAGTGCGCGAGCCACTGGCCGGGGTGGTCGACGTGGCCGTACATCATCGTGGAGCTGGACCGGATGCCCAGCCCGTGGGCCGTCGAGACCACCTCGACCCAGGCGGCGGCCGGCAGCTTGCCCTTGGTGAGCACCCAGCGCACGTCGTCGTCGAGGATCTCGGCGGCGGTGCCCGGGATGGTGTCCAGGCCGGCCTCGCGGAGCCGGGTCAGCCACTCCCGCACCGGCACCCCGGCCTTCGCGGCGGCGGTGACGATCTCCATCGGGGAGAAGGCGTGCACGTGCATCCCCGGCACCCGGGCCTTGATCGCCCGGACCAGGTCGGCGTAGCCGGTCACCGGCATCTTCGGGTCGATGCCGCCCTGCAGGCAGACCTCGCTCGCCCCGGCCGCCCACGCCTCCTCGGCCCGGTCGGCGACCTGCTCCACCGAGAGCCGGTACGCGTCGGCGTCCCGCTCCCGCTGGGCGAAGGCGCAGAACCGGCAGCCCACGTAGCAGACGTTGCTGAAGTTGATGTTGCGGTTGACCACGTACGTCACGTCGTCGCCGACCGTGTCCCGCCGGACGTCGTCGGCGAGCCGGCACAACTCGTCCAACGCCGGGCCGTCCGCGCCGAACAGCGCCAGCGCGGCGTCGGCGTGCCGGGGCTCCAGCAGCGCCGCCGGGTCGTCCGCCGCCAACCGCAGGCCCGCCGCCAGGTCACCGCCGGCCACCGGTACGCCCCCGCCCGGCCCGCGGGCTGCCGCCTCCGGGGCGACCTTGCCGGCCACCTCCGACCAGTCGCCGTACACGCTGTCGAAGTCGCCCCGCCGGTCGCCGGTGCGGCCGGTGGTGTCGATGGTGGCGTGCAGGTCGGTCCGACCGCCGTACGTCTCGTCCGGCTCCTGCCAGGGGCGCCCGACCGGACGGGCGGACTCCACGGCGAGGCCGGTCTCCGGGTCGGCCAGCGCGCCGACGTGCGGCAGCAGCCTCGGGTCGAGCCACGGGTCGCCGGCCCGGACGTACTCCGGGTAGATCGTCAGCCGCTCGCGCAGCGTGAAGCCGGACTTCTCGGTGTGCCGGGCCAGCTCGTCGAGCTGCGGCCACGGGCGTTCCGGGTTGACGTGGTCCGGGGTCAGCGGGGAGACCCCGCCCCAGTCGTCGATGCCGGCGCGCAGGAGCAGGTCGTACTCGCCCTCGATCAGGTTGGGCGGGGCCTGGATGCGGGCCCTCGGGCCGAGCAGCACCCGGGCGACCGCCACCGTGGCCGCCAGGTCGTGCAGCTCCGCGTCGGGCATGCCGCGCATCGCGGTGTCCGGCTTGGCCCGGAAGTTCTGCACGATCACCTCCTGGAGGTGGCCGTACTCCCGCATGCCGCGGCGGATCGCGAAGACCGCGTCGACCCGCTCGGCCGGGGTCTCGCCGATGCCGATCAGGATGCCGGTGGTGAACGGCACCCCGACCCGGCCGGCGTCGTCGAGGACCCGCAGCCGGACGGCGGGCTCCTTGTCCGGCGAGCCGAAGTGCGGGCCGCCCGGCTCCGACCAGAGCCGGGTCGCGGTGGTCTCCAGCATCATCCCCATGCTCGGCGCCACCGGCTTGAGCCGTTGCAGCTCCGACCAGGAGAGCACACCCGGGTTGAGGTGCGGCAGCAGCCCCGTCTGCTCCAGCACCGCCACCGCGCAGGCACGCAGATAGTCCAGCGTGGAGTCGTAGCCGCGCTCGTCCAGCCAACGTCGGGCCGCCGGCCAGCGCTCCTCCGGCCGGTCGCCGAGGGTGAACAGCGCCTCCTTGCAGCCCAGCGCCGCCCCCTCGCGGGCGATCGTCAGCACCTCGTCCTGCTCCAGGAACGCCGCCGGCAGCCGGTGCGGCACGGTGGCGAAGGTGCAGTAGTGGCAGCGGTCCCGGCACAGCCGGGTGAGCGGGATGAAGACCTTCTTCGAGTACGTCACCACGCCCGGCCGCCCGGCCGCCCGCAGCCCGGCGTCGCGCACCTCCCCGGCGATCCGGAGCAGTTCGTCCAGCTCGGGGCCCCGGGCCGCCAGCAGCGCGGTCGCCTCCTCGACGTCCAACGCGCGCCCGGAGGCCGCCCGACGCAGCGCGCGCCGCACGCTCGCCGTGGTCGGGCCGGGATCGGTGCGGTCAACCATCCGCTCAGCCTATGCGTTGCGGCCGACGGCGCGACGCGCACGGAACGCGGTGTGACGTCGCCCCCGGCAGCGCGGGCGGCCCGCTCACCACCGCCGGACCCGCCACGGGCGGGACGCCCGCGCGTCCCGCCCGGCAGGGCGTCCAGGTCAGCGGGGGAAGTGGGGGTCGTCCCGCTGGAACCGCTGGGTCCGGTCGCTGTCCTCGCCACCCGGCCCGGCCGGCGACGTGCCGGCCTCACCGGGCTGCCGCGGGATGGCCTGGGTCGGGTCGGCCGACGGCGGCTGCCCGAAGGGCGGGGCGGTGTTCGGCCCGGAGAAGGACGGCGCGGACTGCGGCACGCTCCCGTACGGCGGCGCCGACTGGGGCGGGCCGTACGGCGGGGCCGGCTGCGGGGCGGCGCCGAACGGCGGGGCCGCGGCGGGGGCGGGCTGACCGTACTGGGCACCCGGGCCGGGGAAGCCGGACTGGCCCGGCGGCGGGTACCCGGCGGAGGGGAAGCCGCCCTGCGCGGGCTGCTGCGGCCAGCCCGGCTGCGGCTGGCCGTACACGCCGGGCTGCGGCTTGGGCTTCGGAACGTGGTAGAGGGTCCGCCACACCTGGTACGCGACGAAGGCGGCCACCCCGAAGATCGCGAACCAGGCCGCCCGGGTCAGCGTGCCCAGCAGCGCCTCCAGCACCTCCGCCTTGGCGAGCCGGCCGACCAGCCAGATCAGGAAGGTCAGCGCACCGAACAGCGCGCCGAAGGCGTACTCGGCGACGGCGGCCTGGGTGATCTGCCGCGCCCGGCCGACCACCGGCGGGACGTGGGTGGCGAGCAGGACGGCCAGCAGCGGCAGGACCGTCGACTCGATGCCCACGAACGCCAAGAAGGTGCTGCCCGCGCGGCCGGAGAAGGTGCTGTACTCGTTGGCCGGCGCGAGCAGCCGGATCAGTCCGACGAAGAGCAGCACGGCGTTCGCGCCGAGCAGCACCAGCGCGGCCAGTTCGCGCAACGGGCGGGTGAGGTTCCTGGCCTGCGAGGCGTCGTTCGACGCCGGCTCGGCGGGGCTGGTCACGAGTTCTCCCTCGGGCGAAACGGACAGATGCCGACGTGAGCCTAGTCTCCCGGACCACCGGCCGATCGCAGGCGTCGCGTACGCGAGGATGGACGGCATGCGCATCGTGGTTCTGACCGGCGGCATCGGGGGCGCCCGGTTCCTGCTCGGCGTCCGGGCGTACGCCCGGGAGGTGGGCGCCGAGGTGACCGCCGTGGTGAACGTCGGGGACGACCTGCTCCTGCACGGGCTCAAGGTCTGCCCGGACCTGGACAGCGTCATGTACACCCTGGGCGGCGGGGCCGACCCGGAGCGGGGCTGGGGTCGGGTCGGCGAGACCTGGACGGTCAAGGCGGAACTGGCCGCCTACGGCGCCGAGCCGAGCTGGTTCGGCCTCGGCGACAAGGACGTCGCCACCCACCTGGTGCGGACCACCATGCTCAACGCCGGATATCCGCTGTCCGAGGTGACGCAGGCGCTGGCGACCCGCTGGCAGCCCGGCGTACGCCTGCTGCCGGCCACCGACGACCGCCTGGAGACCCACGTGGTGGTCGACGGGGAGCAGGGCCAGCGGGCGATCCACTTCCAGGAGTGGTGGGTGCGCCACCGGGCGGACATCCCGACCCACCGGTTCGTCTTCGTCGGCGCGGAGAGCGCGAAGCCGGCCCCCGGGGTGCTGGAGGCGATCGCCGGCGCGGACGTGGTGCTGATCGCGCCGAGCAACCCGGTGGTCAGCGTCGCCCCGGTGCTGGCCGTGCCGGGCCTGCGCGAGGCGGTCACCGAGGGCTCCGCCCCGGTCGTCGGCGTCTCGCCGATCATCGGTGGTGCCCCGGTCCGGGGGATGGCCGACCGCTGCCTGTCCGTGCTGGGCGTGGAGTGCAGCGCGGCCGGGGTCGGCCGGCTGTACGGTGCGCGGAGCGAGGGTGGGCTGCTCGACGCCTGGCTGGTGGCGCCGGAGGACGAGGGCACGGTGGTGCCGGGGACGACGGTCCGGTCCGCGCCGTTGCGGATGACCGACGAGGCGGCGACGGCGCAGATGGTCCGGGCCGCGTTGGAGCTGGTGTGAGGCTGGAGATCCTGCCGGTGCCGGGCATCGGCGACGTGACCGAGGGTGACGATCTGGCGGCGCTGATCGCCACCGCCGCACCGTGGCTGCGCGACGGGGACGTGCTGGTCGTCACCAGCAAGATCGTGTCCAAGGCGGAGGGCCGGCTGGTCGACGTGCCGGCGGACGGGCCGGAGCGGCTCGCGGCCCGCGACGAGGTGCTGGCCACCGAGACCGCGCGGGTGGTGGCGACCCGGGGCGCGACCCGGATCGTGCAGACCCACCACGGCTTCGTGATGGCCTCCGCCGGGATCGACGCCTCCAACGTCGGCAAGACCCGGCTGGTGCTGCTCCCCACGGACCCGGACGCCTCCGCCCGGGCGCTGCGGGCGGCGCTGCGCGAGCGCTACGAGCTGGACGTCGCCGTGATCATCAGCGACACGATGGGCCGGCCCTGGCGCAACGGGCTCACCGACGTCGCGCTCGGGGTGGCCGGCATGTCCGCCCTCCGGGACCACCGGGGCGAGATCGACCCGTACGGCAACGAGCTGCAGCTCACCCAGATGGCCGTGGTGGACGAGCTGGCCGGCGCGGGTGAGCTGATCAAGGGCAAGTGCGACCAGGTCCCGGTCGCGGTGGTCCGTGGCTACCTGGCCGCCACCCGTACCGACGACGGCGGCGGCGCGGCCACCCTGATCCGGGACGCGGCGATGGACCTCTTCTCCCTCGGCACCGCCGAGGCGAAGGCCGCCGGGCTGCGGGAGGCCGCGACCCTGACCGACGGGCCCGGGGCGACGCCGGCCGACCCGGCGGCGGTGGCCCGGGCGATCGCCGCCGTGGCCGAGGTGGTCGCGCCCGGCACCGCCTTCACCCACGTCACCGACGACGAGGTACGCGCCGGACTGGTGGCGAGCGTGCCCGGCTGGCCGGAGCAGGCCACCGGACTGCTCCTCGGCGCGGCGCCCACCCCGATCGACCGCGCCGACCTGGTGCGCTTCGGCACCGACGTGCAGCGGCTGCGGACCGCGCTGGCCGCCGAGGGCGTGCCGTCGGCGCTGCTGCCCCCGCCCGCGGGCAGCACGGCGAGCGCCTGCCTGGCGCTCTGACACCCCGGCAGGCGCGCCCACGGTGGCGTCAGGCGTCGAGCATGGCGCGGCCCAGCGGGGTGAGGGTGTGCAGCACGGTGTTGCGGTCCCGCTGGCTCACCAGCAGCCCGGCCCTGCGGAGCACGGCGGTGTGCTGACTGGCGGCAGCCGGCGAGATGTGCAGCCGGCGGGCCATCTCACCGGTGGTGCAGCCGTCGTCGCTGGCCGCCAGCACGGCCGCCCGGGTCCGCCCGAGCAGCGCGGCGAGCGCCTCCCGGCCGGCCCCGTTCCCGGCCCCGCCGGCACCGTCACCCGGGACGAGCCCACCCAACCGGTCCACCGGGTAGACCAGGACCGGCGGCAGCGCCGGGTCGAGCAGGGCCACCGGGGTGCGCGCGCAGAAGAACGAGGGCACCAGCAGCAGCCCGCGCCCGCCCAGGTGCAGCTCCCGGCTGTCCGGGTACCCGTGGATCTCCAGCCGGTCGGACTTCCAGATCATGGCGGGGCGCAGGCTGTTCAGTAGTCCCTCCACGCCGCCGTCGAGCAGGGCGCGTGCCCGGCGGGTCCGGTCCGCCTCCACCGCCGCCTGGATCCGCCCCCAGTACGGCGTGAGCGCCACCGACCGGTACCGGGACATCGACTCGGTCAGGTGCCGCAGCACCTCCGGCTCGCCCCGGGCCAGCGGGGCGGCCGACGTGGGCAGGGTGTTCGCGCCGGCCAGCACGGTCAGGTCCCGGTGCAGGATCCCGGCCGGGGTGGACCGGACGGCCTCCAGCCCCGCCTCGAAGCCCTCGACGCTGTCGTACGGGGTGAGGAAGTCGGGGAAGTATCCGCGGGGTGGGTTGAGCGCGAAGAGCAGCCGCAGCCGCTCCGAGGCGGCGTCGCGACGCAGCTCGCGGGTGACGCCCTGACGCCAGTGCGCCATCAGTGGGTCGCTGCTGCGCCCCTGGAGCAGGTGCAGGCTGAGTACCAGCTCCCAGACCGGGTCCGCGGCCGGGGCCATCCGGGTCCGGAGGATGTCCTCCGGGGAGAAGTGGATCGTCAGCATGGTGGCGCTCCCGAGGGCGGGCAGAGGGACGCCCGCCGACCCTCTGCACTGTACCGTGCGGCACTAACCTGCACTTTTAAGCGTGGGCTGAAACTCCTCGACGTGCCCCGCCGTCGCTTGGCATGCTCCTACTGCCCGGTACGGCGTGCACGGGGGTACTCCCGTCACGCGCCCGGGTCACGGGGGCCGGGTGGACGCGGCGCCCGGGCGGCACCACGAGGGTCTGCGGCCCCAGTTCCGCAGAGGTGTCACCCGGGCGTCGGCGTCCCACGGTCAGCCGATCCAGAGCGCCACCCGGTGGTCCTCGTCGGTGACGTAGAAACAGGCCCCGTCCTGCTCCGCCAGGCCCTCGACGTGGTGGAAGGGCGCCAGGTCGGCCACCACCTCCCCGGCGATCCGGTACTCGTCGGCACCCGGCTCCCAGCGGAACCGGACGTGCCGGGAAGTCACCTCACCACCCTCCGGGTGGTCGTCCAGCAGCACCGAACCCTTGCCGAGGGCGTCGATCGAACCGACCACCGCCGCGTACCCGCCGTCGGGCGTGGGGGTGACGGCCCGGAAGCCGACCAGGGTGCCGGGCGGGGTCACCCCGGTCAGCGCGTACGCCCGGCCGGCCCGGGGCCAGTCCCCGCCGGTGAACATCTCCGGCACCCCGGACAGCTCGACCAGGGTCGGCTCCCCTGCGGCGGTCACCGGGAACCGCAGCCCGAGCAGCACGGTGCCGTCCGGCGCGAAGGCCGCGGCCTCCACGTTGAGCGGCAGGTCGTCCTCGGCCAGCCGGGTCACCCACCTCTTCGCCCGGGCGGTCCCCCGGGCCCGCGTCTCGACGATGAACCGGCTGCGCACCCGCTCACCCGGGGACAACGGGGCGAACGGCGCCTTCGCCAGCGCGTCGTTGATCGCGCGGTGCACCCGGAAGCTGTTGCGCACCACCTGCACCGGCAGCGTCCCGAGGGCCGCGTCGTCCTCCCGGAACCGGGCCACGAACGCGCGGCGGGGGCGCAGCGGGCCGCCCTTCGAGCCGAAGTGCGAGCCGAAGACGTACACCCAGCCGTCATGGTGGGCCAGCGCCTCACCGTCCTCGGTACGGCCGTTCTCCGGGCCCGCGTCGGCCGGCACGTGGTGGGCGACCCACTCGCCGTCCTCGAGTTCCAGCAGCAGGGCCAGGCAGCGCTCCACCGGGCCCTCGTCCAACACGGTCCAGAAGCCACGCCGGGCCCGGTGGGCGCGCAGCACCGCCGGGGAACGGACCGGCAGCAGATCACTGGCCTCGTTGCCGGCCACGACGAACTCGACGAGTCGCAAGGTCACCGGGCCAGGGTACGGAGCCGACGCTCGTAGAGTGTCGGGGTGCCCGACACCACCCCCGCCCCACGTTCCGCCGGCCCCACCGACCGGCATCGCGCGCTGCACGCCGACGCGGTCGCGGTGCTGACCGGATGGGCGCCCACCAGCCCGGCGGCCGCCGAGGCGCGGAACCGCACCCTCGACCTGCTCACCGCGGGCCCGGTGGCGATGGACCGGAGCCACCGGCCCGGTCACGTCACCGCGAGCGCGCTGATCCTCGACACCACCGGTTCCCGGGTGCTGCTCTGCCTGCACGGCAAGTTCCACAAGTGGGTCCAGCTCGGCGGGCACTGCGAGGAGACCGACCGTACGCTGGCCGCCGCCGCCCTGCGCGAGGCGACCGAGGAGTCGGGCATCGCCGGCCTGGTGGTGGACCCGGTGCCGATCGACGTCGACATCCACCCGGTCGGCTGCCAGGGTGGCTCGCTGCACCACGACGTACGCTTCGCGGTCTTCGCCCCGCCCGGCGCGGTCGAGCGGGTCAGCGACGAGTCCGAGGCGCTGGGCTGGTTCCCGCCGGACCGGCTGCCCGAGCCGCTGGCCGGCGGGACGGCCCAGCTCGTCGCGCCGGCACTGGCCGCCCTGACCCGACACGCACCGGCCCGCTGACCCGCCCCTGCCGGCCCGCCGACCGGCGTCTGCCGACCCCGCGCCGCCACCGGTGGCCGGCGGTCAGACCAGGCCCTCCTCGCCGCGTCCCTTCAGTTCGTCGACCAGCGCCTTGACGTCCTGGGCGCGGTCGCGGGGGCAGACCAGCACCGCGTCCGGGGTGTCCACCACGATCAGGTCCCGTACCCCGAGCGCGGCCACCAGCCGACCGGACTGCGGCACCACCACCAGGTCGTGCGTGTCGTGCAGCAGCACGTCGGGCTTGCCGTCGGTACCGAGGACGACGTTGCCCGCCTCGTCGGCGGGGAGCACCTCACCGAGGGTGTGGAAGTCGCCGACGTCGTTCCAGCCGAAGTCGCCGGGGACCGTCGCCACCCGGCCGGCGGTCGCCGCGCCCTCCATCACCGCGTAGTCCACTGAGATCTTCGGCAGCGTGGGCCAGACCGTGCCGAGGATGTCGTCCTGCTCGGGGGTGCCCCAGGCGGCGGCGATGGCGATGACCCCGGCGTGCAGCGCCGGCTGCTGGCGGGCCAGCTCGGCGAGGAAGACGTCCACCCGCCAGACGAACATGCTGGCGTTCCAGAGGTGCCGTCCGGAGCGCAGGTAGGCCTCGGCGACCGGCGCCGCCGGCTTCTCCTTGAACTCGGCCACCGGACGCAGCGGACCGTCACCGGTCGGCTCGCCCGTCTCCAGGTAGCCGTAGCCGGTCTCCGCGCGGGTCGGGGTGATGCCCACCGTCATCAGCAGCCCCTGCTCCGCGCCGCGCACCGCCGCGCGGACCGTCTCCACCCAGGCGTCGGCGTCCCGGATCAGGTGGTCGGCCGCGAAGGAGCCCATCACCGCCTCTGGGTCGCGCTGCGCGATCACGGCCGCGGCCAACGCGATCGCCGCGCAGGAGTCCCGGGGCGAGGGCTCCACCAGGATGTTCTCCTCGGGCAGCCCGGTCAGCTGCCGGGCCACCGCCGCCGCGTGGGCTGCCCCGGTGACGACCAGGATCCGCTCCGGTGTGGTCAACGGTCCCAACCGGTCCACCGTCGCCTGGAGCAGGGACGCGTTGGTGCCGGTGAGCGGGTGGAGGAACTTGGGGTGCCCCGCGCGGGACAGCGGCCACAACCTCGTGCCGCTGCCACCCGCCGGGATGACGGCGTAGAGCATCAGCACATCATGCCCGAACCGGCACAGGCGGGAAGCCGGGTCGGCCGTACGGTCGGCGCCCGGTCAGGACCGCGCCCGGCTCCACGCCGCGATGTGCACCTCCGCGCTGGACTCCCAGGTGAATTCCTTCGCCCGGTCGAAGCCCGCCTTGGCCAGCGACAACCGGCGCGGCTCGTCGTCGAGGAGGGCGGCCAGGTCGGTGGCGATCTGGTCCGGGTCCTCGCTGGTGTAGGCGACCGCGTCCCCGCCCACCTCGGGCAGGGAGAGGCGGGGGGTGGTCAGCACCGGGGCGGCGCACGCCATCGCCTCCAGGATCGGCAGCCCGAATCCCTCGCCGTACGACGGGTAGGCCGCCACCAGCGCCCCGCCCAGGAAGCCGGGCAGGTCGGCGTAGCGCAGGTAGCCGGGGCGCAGCAGCCGCAGGTGCGACGGGACCTCGGCCACCGCGCGGTCGATGTCGTCGTCGTGCCCCTGGCCGCCGGCGACCACCAGGGCCGGCGGGTTCTCCCGGTCGGCCACCGCGCGGGCCCAGCCCCGGATCAGGTTGGGCACGTTCTTACGCGGCTCCTTCGCCCCGAGGAAGGCCACGTAGCTGCTCCCGCCCAGCCCCAGCCGGGCCCGGACCCGGGCCTTCTCCTCGTCGCCGGGCGCGTGGAAGGCCGCGTGGTCGACGCCGTGGTAGGCCACGTCGATCCGGGTGGGGTCGGCGTCGAGGAGCCGGATCAGCTCGTCGCGGGTCGCCTTGCTCGGCACGATCACCCGGTCGGCGCGGCGCAGCGACGTCTTGATCGCGCTGCGGAAGAACGTCCGCCGGGACTTGTCGTAGTGCTCCGGCTCGGTGAAGAAGGTCGCGTCGTGCACCGTGACCGTGACCGGGCATCCGGCCCGCAGCGGGCAGGTGTAGAAGGGCGAGTGCAGCACCTCGGCGCCGACCTGCTGGGCGAGCAGCGGCAGGCCGGTCTGCTCCCAGGCGAGGCGGGCGGGGCGGTGGGCGACGGCCGCCGGCGCGGGGACGACCTCCGCCCCCGGCAGCATGCGGGTGTAACGCTCCAGGTCGGTGCGGAGGCTGACGACGACCAGGTCGACCGCCGATCCACAGACCGTGCCGAGGGCGCCGAGGAGGCCGTCGACGTATCTACCGACGCCGCCACGGTCGGCGGGGACACTCGTGGCGTCGATGAGTACGCGGGGCGGGCGACCGGCGGTCACGGGGCGACTCCTTGAACTGGCGGGGCTGTGGGGAACAACACTCCGGGCAAGCCTACGCCGGTGCCCGGTCCGGACGCCGACTGCGACCCGACGGTACGCCGACTTGTCATCGACATCGAGTACGGACACCGACCGGCGTATCGTTCGCGCCGATGGCCGACAACATTGCCCGGGTCTTCGCCGACGCGATCGCGACCGACCCCACCCGCCCCCTGCTGACCTGGTACGACGACGCCACCGGCGAGCGCACCGAACTGTCCGGCGCCACGCTGGCGAACTGGGTGGCCAAGACCGCCAACCTGCTCGTCGACGAATTGGCCCTCGCCCCCGGCGACGTGGCCGGAGTGCTGCTCCCGCCGCACTGGCAGACCGCCGCGGTGCTGCTGGGCTGCTGGTCGGCCAAGCTGACGGTGGTCGACGCTCCGGGCGACGTGGCCGTGCTCTTCGCCGCCACCTCCCGGGTCGCCGAGGCGGACGCCTGGTCGGCCGGGGAGCGCTACGCCCTCGCGCTGGACCCGTTCGGGCTGCCGATGCGCCAGGTGCCGGCCGGCTTCGCCGACTTCGTCGGCGAGGTACGCGGCCACGGCGACCACTTCACGCCGTACCCGCAGGGCGGCCCGGGCGACGCGGACCTGCTGGCCCGCGCGGACGCCCGCGCGACCGAACTGGGCATCGCCGTCGGCGACCGCCTCCTGGTCGACACGGCCCGCCACCCGGACCCGGTCGACTGGCTGCTCGCCCCGCTGACCCGCGCCGCGACACTGGTTCTCTGCGCCAACCTCGACCCCACCCGCGTGACGTCCCGCACCACCACCGAGAAGATCACCCGCCCCCTCACCTGACTGCCCCGCCCCCACCCCTCCCCTCCCCGCCGTCCCTCCCCGCCGTCCCTCCACCCCGTCCCTCCACCCCGTCCCGCCACCCCGTCCCTCCACCCCGTCCCTCCACCCCGTCGATCTTGCACTTCAGGTCGCCGTTTCGCGGCATTTGCCCGTTCAGTCGCGACCACAAGTGCAAGATCGCGGGGGCGGCGGGGCGGGGCAGGGGTGGGGTGGGGTGGGTGGGGTGGGTGGGGTGGGTGGGGTGGGTGGGGGTTGGTCGCTGTCGCTCCGCTGCGCGAAGCGGCCCTGATCGGGAGGAAGTAGGTCTACTTCCGAGTTAGGCGGGGGTGGGGGTGTCGGTGGCGGTGCGGCGTTGGGCGAGGGCGGCGAAGGCGGTCAACGACTCCGGGTTGGCCAGGGCGCCCTTGGCGGCGGCGTTGTCGACCGGGGTACCGGTGAGGATCTTCTTGACCGGGACCTCGAGTTTCTTCGCGCTCAGGGTGCGCGGCACGGCGCGTACCTGGTGGATCTCGTCCGGTACGTGCCGGGGCGAGAGCGACGTGCGCAGCTCGCGGCAGATCTTGCGCCGCAGGTCGTCGTCGAGCTCCAGGCCCTCGGCGAGGACCACGAAGAGCAGCAGCTCACCCGCGCCACCCTCGTCGTCCTCCAGGTGCACGACCACCGAGTCGACGACCTCGTCCAGCCCCTCCACCACCGAGTAGAACTCGGCGGTGCCCAGCCGCACGCCGCCCCGGTTCAGGGTGGCGTCGGAGCGACCGGTGATCACGCAGCCGCCCCGGGAGTTGATGGTGATCCAGTCACCGTGCCGCCACACGCCCGGATAGACCTCGAAGTACGCCTCGCGGTAGCGGCGGCCGTCCGGGTCGTTCCAGAAGCCGACCGGCATGCTCGGCATCGGCGCGGTGATCACCAGTTCGCCCAGCTCACCGACGACCGGGGTGCCGTCGGCGGAGCGGGCCTCCACCCGCGCGCCGAGCGCCCGGCAGGTGATCTCGCCAGCGTGCACCGCCAGCAGCGGCACCCCGCCGACGAAGCCGGTGCAGACGTCCGTGCCGCCGGAGAGCGACTGGAGCTGGAGACGGTCGCCGACCGTCTCGTACACCCAGGTGAAGCCCTCGGCGGGCAGCGGCGCACCGGTCGAGCCGAGCCCGCGCAGCGCGGAGAGGTCGGCGATCTCCTTCGGCACCAGCCCGGCCTTGCGGCAGGCCAGCAGGAACGGCGCCGAGGTGCCGAAGTACGTGGTGCCGGTCTCCTCGGCCAGCCGCCAGAGCGCCCCCAGGTCGGGGTGGCCCGGGTTGCCGTCGAAGAGCACGATCGCCGCCCCCACCGCCGGGCCGGAGACCAGGAAGTTCCACATCATCCAGCCGGTGGTGGTGAACCAGAGGAACCGGTCCGACGGGCCCAGGTCGTGGTGCAGGGCCAGCATCTTCAGGTGCTCCAGCAGGATGCCGCCGTGGCCGTGCACGATCGGCTTCGGCAGCCCGGTGGTGCCGGAGGAGTAGAGCACGTAGAGCGGGTGGTCGAACGGCACCGGGGTGAAGGTCAGCGGCTCGTCGGTCTCCGCCGCCAACTCGTCCCAGGTGATCGCCCCGGCCGGCACGCCGGCCGGGTCGAGGTACGCGATGCCGACGGTGTGCTGGAGCGACGGCAGCGCGGCCCGGATCGCGGCCACCTCGCCGCGCCGGTCCACCGGCTTGTCGCCGTACCGGTAGCCGTCGACGGCCACCAGCACCTTCGGCTCGATCTGCTGCCACCGGTCGGTGACGCTGCGGGTGCCGAACTCGGGGGCGCAGGACGAGAAGATCGCGCCCAGGCTGCTGGTGGCCAACAGCAGCACGTACGTCTCTCCGATGTTCGGCGCGTACGCCGCCACCCGGTCCCCGGCGACCACGCCGAGCCGGCGCAGCCCGGCCGCCACCCGGCGGACCTGCTCGCGCAGCTCGGCCGCGGTCAGCGTGACCGGCGCGCGGGTCTGGCCGTGCGCGATCACCACCGGGTCGTCGTCGGCCCGGCCCGGCATCCGCAGCACGTTCTGGGCGTAGTTGAGCGTCGCGCCGGGGAACCAGCGGGTGCCGGGCATGCCCGCGTCGGTCAGGGTCGCCGTGGGCGGGGTGTGCGCGACGACCTCGAAGTGGTCCCAGATCGAACGCCAGAAGGCGTCCAGGTCGGTCACCGACCAGCGCCACAGCTCGTCGTAGTCGGCGAAGTCGAGCCCGCGGTGCTCACGCAGCCAGCGCAGGTAGTTCCCGATCCGCGACCGCTGGAGTACGTCCGCCGGCGGCGTCCACAGCACGTCACCCACTGCTCCACCCTCCCTGAGGCCCCGCACGACACTGTCCATGGGCCGTGGCGCCATCTTGCCCTACCTCGCAGCGCCATTCTCCGCACCGGGTGCCGGTGACGGGGCGTGGCCGGCCCACACCACCGGCCCGCCCGGTGTGTGGGCGGGGCCGACGCCCACCCTCCGGTGCCGCCTCAGCCCGCCCGGTGCGCCTGGATCGCCCGCCGCTTCGCCAGCCGGTGCGCCCGGCGGATCTCCGCCTCCCGGTAGCGGCGCTCGTCCTCCTGGGTCTCCGGCAACACCGGCCGGACCGGCCGCGGCGCGCCGCCCAGGTCGACGGAGACGAAGACCAGGTACGCGGTTGCCACCCGGACCGGCGCGTCCTCGACCTGGTCCCACCGCTCGGCGACCACCTTCACCCCGATCTCCATCGAGGTGTGCCCGGTCCAGTTGACCTGGGCGTGCGCGTGGACCAGGTCACCCACCCGGACCGGCTCGGAGAAGACGATCTCGTCGATCGCGGCGGTGACCGCCGTGCCGCCGCTGTGCCGGGCCGCCGCCGCGCCGGCCACGTCGTCGACGAACTTCATCAGGACCCCGCCGTGCACGGTGCCGTACAGATTGACATCGACAGCAGTCATGATGCGACTCAGCGTGACCCGCGAGTACGAGGTCGGCTTGCCCTGTGGGGCGGAGGGGTGCTCGGTCATGCCGGAAACGGTACGGTGCGCCAATGCGACATCTCTGGAGCTTCCTCGCCGGGCTGGTGGTGGCGCCGATCACCTGGGTGCTGGTCACCCTCGGGCAGGACGGGTCGGACCGGACCGTGCGCCGCTGGGTGGAGATCGGCACGTTCAGCACGCCCAACCTGATCGAACCCGCCGTCTACCTCGGCGTCGCCGGCATCCTGCTCGGCCTGCTCGGCACGCTGCGCGTCTCGCCGCTCGGTCCGCTCGTCGCCGGGCTGCTGCTGATCACCCCGTACGTCGGGATGTTCATCGCACCGTTCAACGTGCTCGACCGGATCCCGGACGGCGGCAAGGTCCTCGGGGACCCGCTGCCGCTGAGCCTGCCCGTGCAGAACGGCACCCTGTTCCTGATCGGCCTGCTGCTGCTGATGGCGACGTTCAGCTTCCAGCGGTGGCGGCGCCAGCCGGTGCCGTCGACGTCCGGGGCGGAGCTGACCCCGGCCGACGACACACCCCCGGAGAACACCTTCACGCTGAGCGACTGGCCGCCGCCCGCCCCGCGCAGCGAGGCGGACACCGCCCCGCCCTCGCTCGGCTACCCGGCTGCGGACACGCCCAATGAGCCGCTGCCCCGGCGCGCCGGCACCGAGTCGCCGTGGACGGCCCCGCCGCCCCGGTACGGGGCCAAGTCGGAGAGCAGCACCGAGAACAGTTGACGGCCGCGGGCGGGCCGGGTGACCGGCCCGCCCGCCCGAACGTCAGCCCTTGAGCAGCTGACGGGCCATGACGATGCGCTGGACCTGGTTGGTGCCCTCGTAGATCTGGGTGATCTTGGCGTCCCGCATCATCCGCTCGACCGGGTAGTCCCGGGTGTAGCCGTAGCCGCCGAGCAGCTGCACCGCGTCGGTGGTGATCTCCATGGCGGCGTCCGAGGCGAAGCACTTGGCGGCCGCGCCGAAGTAGGTCAGGTCGGCGTCGCCCCGCTCCGACTTCCCGGCGGCGGCGTACGTCAACTGCCGGGCCGCCTCCAGCTTCATGCCCATGTCGGCGAGCATGAACTGCACGCCCTGGAAGTCCGCGACCGGCTTGCCGAACTGCTTGCGCTCCTGGACGTAGCCTTTGGCGTAGTCGAGCGCGCCCTGGGCGATGCCGACGGCCTGGGCGGCGATGGTGACCCGGGTGTGGTCCAGGGTCTTCATCGCGGTGGCGAAGCCGGTGCCCTCCGCGCCGATCATGCGGTCGGCCGGGATCCGGACGTTGTCGAAGTAGACCTCACGGGTCGGTGAACCCTTGATGCCGAGCTTCTTCTCCGGCGCGCCGAAGCTGACCCCGGGGTCGGACTTCTCCACCACGAAGGCGGAGATGCCGCGCGAGCGAGCTGTGGGATCGGTCACAGCGAAGACCGTGTAGAACTCCGACACGCCCGCGTTGGTGATCCACCGCTTCACGCCGTTGAGCACCCAGTGGTCGCCGTCGCGGACAGCCTTGGTGGTCATCGACGCCGCGTCGCTGCCCGCCTCCGGCTCGGAGAGGCAGTACGAGAACATCGCGTCGCCGGAGGCGACCTTCGTCAGGTACTTCTGCTTCAACTCCTCGGAGCCGGCCAGGATCAGCGGCATCGTGCCGAGCTTGTTGACCGCCGGGATCAGCGAGGACGAGGCGCAGGCCCGCGCCACCTCCTCGATCACGATCGCCGTGGCCAGGGCGTCCGCCCCGGCGCCGCCGTACTCGACGGGAATGTGCGGGGCGTGGAAGTCCGCGGCCCGCAGGGCGTCGTACGACGCCTTCGGGAACTCACCGGTCTCATCCGCCTCGGCGGCGTTGGGGGCCACCTTCGCGTCACAGACCTCGCGGACCGCCTCACGGATCGCGTCGTGCTCCTCGGGCAACCGGTAGACGTCGAACGACTGCTCTGCGGCCATGTCGGCCCTCCCCTTTCACCGCTATCATGCGCAGTCTGTGGCGTCCGAGAGACCGCCGACTGCCGCAGACTGAAGGATAGCCACCAGGTCCGGCCGGACCCTACCGGCGGGTAGGCTCGCGCACGACAGGCGTCGACACGGCACAACTACCCTCACACAAGACGACAAAGTTCCCCTCGGTGCCCGGCCATGGCGCCCCAGCCGATTGCGACGCAACGAAGCGCCGCCAGTGCGAGCGGAGAAGACAGGCGTGACGATCCCGTACCCGAACATCCAGCCGGTGCCCGCCATCGCCCCGGTGACGCCGCCCTCGGGTGCGCCGCGGCCCCGGGTCACCTTCCTCGGCACCGGGTACCTCGGCGCGACGTACGCGATCTGCTACGCCGAGCTGGGCTACGAGGTCCTCGGCTTCGACGTCGACGTCGACAAGATCGCCAAGCTGAACGCCGGTGAGGTGCCGATCCACGAGCCGGGCCTCGACGAGCTGCTCAAGCGCAACCTGGCCGCCGGGCGGCTGCGGTTCAGCACCGACATCGCCGAGACCGCCGAGTTCGGCGACGTGCACTTCATCTGCGTGGGCACCCCGCAGCGCGCCGACGGGATGGGCGCGGACCTGTCGTACGTCGAGGCGTCGGTGACCAGCCTGGCCCAGCACCTGACCCGCAAGGCGCTGATCGTCGGCAAGTCCACCGTGCCGGTCGGCACCGCCGAGTGGGTGGAGCAGCTGGTCGGCAAGCACACCCCGGCCGACCTGGGCGTCGAGGTGGCCTGGAGCCCGGAGTTCCTCCAGGAGGGCTTCGCCGTCGACGACGTGCTGCGCCCCAACCGGATCGTGGTCGGCGTCAAGAGCGAGTGGGCCAACGCCATGCTCTACGCCGCCCACAAGGGCGTCTTCGACCTGGCCGCCACCGAGGACCGGGAGGTCCCCCTGGTGGTCACCGACTTCGCCACCGCCGAGCTGGTCAAGGTCGCCGCGAACGCCTTCCTGGCCACCAAGATCTCCTTCATCAACGCGATGGCCGAGGTCTGCGAAGCCTCCGGCGGCGACGTCACGCAGCTGGCCCGGGCCATCGGGTACGACCCGCGCATCGGCAACCGGTTCCTGCAGGCCGGCCTCGGCTTCGGCGGGGCCTGCCTGCCCAAGGACATCCGCGCCTTCCAGGCCCGGGCGCAGGAACTGGGCGCCGGCGAGGCGCTGCGCTTCCTGCACGAGGTGGACCTGATCAACCTGCGCCGCCGTACCCGGGTGCTCCAGCTCGCCGCCGACCTGCTCGGCCGCCGCTCCGGCCCGGCCGGCCCGGACTTCGCCGGCACCCGCATCGCCGTGCTCGGCGCGACCTTCAAGCCCAACACCGACGACGTCCGCGACGCCCCGGCGCTCGCCGTCGCCGCGCTGCTGCACAAGTCCGGCGCCGACGTGCACGTCTACGACCCGCAGGGCACCGAGAACGCCCGCCGGGTGGCCCCCGAGCTGACCTACGAGGCCAGCGTGAACGACGCCGTCACCGGAGCCGACCTGGTGTGCGTGCTCACCGAGTGGGCCGACTTCCGCAACGCCGACCCGATCGCCCTCGGCGAACTGGTCGCCGGCCGCAAGGTGGTCGACGGACGCAACTGCCTCGACTCGGCACTGTGGACCCAGGCCGGCTGGGAGTACCGGGGCATGGGCCGCCCCTGACCTCGTCCTGACGCGCCGGCCGGGAAGCACCGCTTCCCGACCGGCGCGTTTTTGTTGTCCCGAATCGCACTGCCGGGTGTCGAAATCCGCGCCGGGTCAGGGCATGCTGCGACAGTGGGGATCCACAGTGCGGTCCGGCCGGGTGGAGGGGTGTGGTGGAGAACTTTCAGTGCTCCTCGTGCGGGCGGCAGTTCACGCCGGCCGCCCACTGCCCGCACTGCGGGGCCGAGCAGCCGCGCTGGCGCGAGCACCTGGCGGAGATCGAACGCTCCATCGCGGAACTGAAGGCCCGCGACGCCGCGATCGCCGCCGAGCAACGGCAGATCGCCGCGAAGATGCAGGCCGCCCTCTTCCAGCGGGACATCCTCGCGCACGCCGGTGAGGAACAGGTCAAGCAGGCCACCCGCCCCCGGCGGGTGCTGCGCCGCAAGCCCGGCCGCCGCCCGCCGACCGCCGCCACGGGCGCGCCGTCCCGGGTGCCCCGGCAGGGTTCCTCCCCCGCCGGTCCCGACGAACCACCGCCCCCGCCGCCCCGCGCCGCCGCGACCTGGCTGGACGCGGACGACCCGGAGCACCCGCCCGAGGCGTCCTCCCGCGAGGTGCAGA
This sequence comes from Micromonospora halophytica, assembly GCF_900090245.1. GTDB lineage: Bacteria > Actinomycetota > Actinomycetes > Mycobacteriales > Micromonosporaceae > Micromonospora > Micromonospora halophytica. The sequence continues at coordinate 307,865 of NZ_FMDN01000003.1, read as the reverse complement.
ACATTCCCCTCGGACTCGGCGCGCTGCTGCTCGCCGTGGCCGCCGTGGTCTTCGCCGCCGTCGCCACCAGCTCGATGGACGCGCTGGCCCGGCTGGGCATCCTGCTCGTCGCCACCGTGCTGCTGCTGCTCGCCCCGCCCGTGCTGGCCCGGCGTGGACTCACCTCGACCGCCGAGACCATCGCCACGGTCGGCCTGCTGCTGGTGCCGCTCGCCGGGTACGCGCTGTGGGCGGTGGACCGGATCGGCAACGGGGGTGCCTCCGGCGCGGTCTTCTCCGGCATGATCTTCGCGGTCACCGCCGGCGTCGCCTTCGCCTACGCCAGGGGCACCGGCCTGCGCGCGCCCCGCTTCGCCGCCGTGCTCGCCGCCCAACCCGTGGTGCCGCTGCTGGCGTACGACCGGGTCACCGGTCCGGGCGGGTGGGCGCTCGTGCTGACCGTGGTGGCGGTGCTCGACCTCTGGCTGGCCCGCTCCGGGCTGCTCCTCGAACGCCCGGTCCGCGAGGACCTGCCGCCGGGCGGCCCGGCTTCCCCGACCACACCGGTCCCGCCCCGGCAGCGCACCTCCGGCGAGACCCGGCCGGAGACGGCCCCCGAGGAGTCCGGCGAGGTGGTCGGCGAGGCGACTGCCCCCGCGCCGGAGGAGGCGGCCCGACCGGTGCCGTGGCTGCCCCAGCTGACCTGGCTGCTGCACGGCGCGGCGGTGGCGCTCGCCCTGGCGTACGGCGTCACCGCGCTGCTGCGCGCGAGCACCGTGCCGACGGCCGTGGTGGCCGGCGCGGCGCTGCTGCTGGCGGCGGCGGTGGCCCTGGCCGGCACGATGGTGCTGCGTCGGCCACCGCTGCCCGACGTGGGCGCCGGCATCTTCACCCTGGCCGTGATCGGGGCGCTGGGCCGGATCGCCTCGGTCGCCTTCCCCGGCCGCGCGCTGCTGCTGATCGCCGCCGTCATCACGCTCACCGGGCTGGCCGTCCGGGCGGTACCGGAGGCGGCCCGGCGCGGCCCGCAGTTCGCCTCGGCGGCGGCGCTGACGGTCAGCGGCGTGGTGGTCGCCGGAGGTGCCCTGCGGGCCGGCCTGGCCCCGGTCCGCGCCGCCCAGCCCGCCTGGTCGGCCGACCTGGACCGGTTCCCCGCCGAGCTGGCCGCCGCGGTCGGGCCGACCACCTGGCAGCTCGCCGCCAGCGCCCTGCTGCTGTCCGTGGCGGCGGTGCTCGCGCTGCCCTCGGAGATCCGCCGGGAGTTCGCGGTGGTCGGCGCGGGGCTGACCGCGCTCGCCGTACCCGCCTCCCTCGGCCTCGGCTGGGCGGCGGCGCCCTGGCCGATGGTGCTGGCCGCGGTCGCCATCGGGGTGCTCGGTCTCTCCGCCGGCACCGAACGGGCCGCGCTGGCGCACGCCGTCACCGCGACCGTCGTGGGGATCATCGGGGCCGGCGCCGCGCTGAGCCGGCCCGCGCTGACCGCGGCGGCGCTGGCCGCGCTCATGCTGGCCGGGGTGCTGGTCGCGCTCGCGCCCCGGGTGCGGATCACCCCGGCGGTCGCCGACACGCTCTCCGGCTGGGCGGCCGGCGGGGCGGCGTTCGCGCTGCCCGGGGCGGTGGCCGCCTTCGTCGCCGCCACCGAACCGGCCGGCCCCGCGCCCACCCCGGCGGTGCTGCGCGAGCTGACCGTCCCGATCCTCGCCGCGAGTTTCCTCGCCGTCTGCGTGACCCTCGGGTACGCGGCGATGGTCCAGGTCTCCCAGCGGCACATCGCCCTGCCGCACGCGGTCGGCACCGGGCTCGGCGCGTTCGCCGTCGTCGGGGCAGCCTTCTTCGCGCCGGGCCGGACCGCCGCCGACGCCTGGGTGGGCGGGCTGCTGCTGGTCGCGACCCTGCTGCTGCTCCTCGCGCCGAAGATCGACGCGTCCCGCCGCTCAGACGCCACGTTGGACAGCTCGGACCTGGCCGCCGCCGCGGTCACCGCGGCGCTGATCGCCACGCTGGCCCGGATCGCCGCGGTCATCTCCCCGGGCGGGCAGCTCGTGGTGGCCGCCGCGCTGGTCCTGGTGGTCGCCGTCGCCGCCCGTGCGATGCCGGAGGAGTGGCGGCGCGGCCCGGTGGCCGGCATCGCCGTCGGCGGGGTGCTGATCGGGCTGATCGCCGGCTGGTCGGCGTTGCGCGGCGGCTGGGGGGTGCTGGCCACCCCGGGCCCGATCTGGGCCGGTGACCTGACCGGCTGGCCGGCTGCGCCGACCGGCGGCTCCGCCTGGCAGGCGCCGGTCGCGCTGGCGCTGCTCGGCACCGCCGCCGGGATCCTCCTCCCACCGCCCTGGAAGTACGACGTGGCCGGCGCCGCCGCGGTGCTCGCCACGATCGGCGCGCCCGCCGCGTTCGACCTGCCGTGGTGGTCGCCGGTGCTGGTGGGCCTGGCGGTGGCCACCGTCTTCGGCACGGCCTCGGCGGCCACCGTCGATCCGCGCGGGGCGCTGTCCCGGGCCACCGTGGCCGGCGCCGTCGCGCTGCACGCGGCCGGGGCCGGCCTGGTTCGCCCGTGGACCACCGCGCTGGCGTTGGGCGGCGTCGCGCTCATCGGCCTGGTCGTCGCCAGCCTGGCTCGCACGTTCGCGCCGTCCCTGGTGGAGGACGTCGAGACCGAGGGGATGCCGCCGCACCTGGTGCAGATCGGCGGGGTGGCGGCCGGAGCGGCCCTGCTCGCGCTGCCGGGGGCGGTCGCTGCGCTGGCCGCGGAGTTCGGTCATCCGGCCCAGGTGGTGCTGACCGCCGCGCTGGCCGCCTCCAGCGTCGGGCTGGCGGCGGTGGCTGCGGTCCGCCGCCAGGTGCCGCAGTACCTGCCGTACGCGAGCGCGGCGGTCGTCGGAGGTGCGACGATCAGCGCGCTGGCCGCCATCGTCGCCGGCCTGCCCTCCGGGGTGTACGCCGCCGCTGCCGCGCTGCTCGGGGTGCTCGCCGAACTGGTCCGGGCGGCCACCGTCCCGCCCGTCGGCTCGGCCCAGCCGGTACGCCGCTGGGCGGTGCTGCTGGACGGTGCCCTGCGTCGGCTGCCGGACGACGGCACGCGCCGCCGCTGGCGGGTCAGCCCCGCTGCCGGTGCCCTCGCCGCAGCCGCCCTACCGACCCTGTTGGCGCTGGTCTCGCTGGCCCCGCTGCTCTACGTCGCGCTGGTGGAGCCGCACCGGATGCTCTCCCGGATCTGGCAGGGCCCGCCCCCGGAGCTGCTCACCCCGCCGCCGGAGGCGGTCGACGGCACGCATGTGCTCACCGCCCTGCTGCTCACCGCGACGGCGGCGCTTGCCGCCACCGGCCTCAGCGACGGGCGGCGCTCGCGGGCCGTACCGGTGGTGTTGCCGGGGCTCGCGGTGACCCTGTTGATCACGCCGACCGCCCTGGGTCACGCCTGGCCGGAGAGCACACTGGCGTCGCTCGCGGTCTTCACCATCTCGATGCTCGGGCTCGCGCTGACCCCGCCACCGCCGCTGGTCGAGCGGGCCCGGTCGCTGCGGGTCGCCCGGGTGCTGGTCTTCGTGATCGGGCTGGCCGCCGGCGGCGCCGGGCTGGCCGGCAGTCTCGGCACCCGGGGGCTGACCCTGTTCACCCTGGGCGGGGCGGTCGGCGTCGGCACGGTGGCGGCGCTCTTCGGCACCACCCAGCGGGCGCGGATCCTGGGCTGGCTCTTCGCCTCGCTGATGGCGCAGCTCTTCGTGCTCACCGCCGGCCTGGTGGCCGGGTTCGCCGCGGTCTGGTCGGCGTTCGGGGTGCTGGCCGTCGGCGCGGCGTTGCAGGTCTTCGCGGCAACCCTGCCCCGGCTGCGCCGCCCCGAGGCGCAGCGTGAGGCGGCCACCGTGGAGTGGAGCGGGTACGCCGCCGCGCTGATCGCCCTGGCGTTGGCCTTCGATTCGCCCCGGCACATCGCCGCCCTGCTCGCCGCCTGGGGCGCCGTGCTCGGGGTGGCGGCGATCCGGCCCGGCCGGCGCCCGGTGGAACGGCGGATACTGTTCTGGTCGGTGGTGGCCTGTGAGATCACCGCCTGGTGGATCCTGATGCGGGTCGCCGACGTGGCGCTGGCCGAGGCGTACACGCTGCCGTTCGCGGCGCTGGCGCTGCTGGTGGGGGTCCTCGAACTACGGCACCGGCCGGACCTGTCGAGCTGGGTCGCGTACGGCCCGGCGCTGGTCGCCGCATTCGTGCCGACCCTGGCGATCGTGCTGGCGACCGATTCCAGCATGCTCCGGCAGGTGCTGCTGCTGCTCGGCGCGGTGGCCGTACTGGTCTTCGGCTCGATGAGCCAGCAGCAGGCGCCGGTGATCGTGGGGGCCACGGTGACCGCGATCGCGGCGGTGCACGCCCTGTTCAGCTTCGGCCCGTGGCTGGTGCTGATCCCGGTCGGGCTGGTGCTGCTGGTGCTCGGTGCGAGCAACGAGCGCCGCCGCCGGGCCCAGGAGCGCCTGCAGACGGCGCTGCGCGGCATGCGCTGAGCCCGCGCCCCGGGTCGGAGGGCGGGGCCCGGGGGCCGGGGCCCGGGGCGGATGGTGCCGGTATCTCCGTCGGCGCTCCCGAAGGACGGCGGTGGTGTGCATTCGTCGGTCGTCAGGGACCCGGCGCGGATCGGGCATCCGTCACGGTGGGTGAGGTTCGGGCAGGGCCGGGTGATGCGGTGTTCATCCTTTGCTCTGCACCCATCCACGCACCACTCACCGATAGTGACTGACCGGCCGGAGTCCATACAGAGGACTCGCCACATCAGTGCTGGTCAGCGCGGTGGTGCGTCCGGGTAAGCAGAGCAAAGGACGCGACGACCCCATCTCGCCGACGCGAAGCACATGACACTACGTGACATCCGCTTCAGACCACGGACAGTGAGTCGCCGATGCTGCATCCGGCAGTTCATCGCCGCAGCAGCCGCAGCAGCCGCCGCCGTCGCAGCAGCCGCAGCCAGCCAGCCAGCAGCCAGCGGATGGAGCGAGCTGACCGGGTAGCACGCGCCCCGAATCGGCGACGGAGACGGCGACCGAGGCGGGCCCGGCCGGCCGGGCACCAGTCACGGGACCGGCACCGAAAAACCGGCCGGGAGGCGGCTCAGCCGAGCGAGGCGCGCAGGGCGGCGTCCTTCTCCGCCACCATTGCCTCCAGGGCGGCCTGGAAGTCGGCCACCCGCTTGAGCAGCGTCGGGTCGCTCGCGGCCAGGATCCGCACGGCGAGCAGGCCGGCGTTGCGGGCGTTGCCGATGGAGACCGTGGCCACCGGGATGCCGGCCGGCATCTGCACGATGGAGAGCAGCGAGTCCATCCCGTCCAGGTGCTTGAGCGGCACCGGCACGCCGATCACCGGCAGCGGGGTGACCGAGGCGACCATGCCGGGCAGGTGGGCGGCCCCGCCCGCCCCCGCGATGATCACCTTCAGGCCCCGGTCGGCGGCGGACCGGCCGTACTCGATCATCTTGCCCGGGGTGCGGTGCGCGGAGACGACGCCCACCTCGTACGGCACGCCGAACTCGTCCAGCGCCTCGGCGGCGGCCTTCATGGTCGGCCAGTCCGAGTCGCTGCCCATGATCAGCCCGACGGTGCTCATGCCCGACTTCCCTTCGTTCGCGACCGCGGGGCTCGCGAGCTCACTCCTCGCGCTCACTGTGTCCCTCGCGCAGCCAGCGGGCGGCTCGCGCAGCCCGGGCCCGTACGTCGTCCAGGTCGTCGCCGAGCAGCGTGACGTGCCCGATCTTGCGGCCGGGTCGCACCTGCTTGCCGTACAGGTGGACCTTGGCGCCCGGCTCGGCGGCGAAGAGGTGGTGCAGCCGCTCGTCGATGGAGATCCCGCCCGGCTCACCGCCGAGCACGTTCGCCATCACGACGACCGGCGCGGTGAGCGAGGTGTCCCCCATCGGGTAGTCGAGCACGGCCCGCAGGTGCTGCTCGAACTGCGAGGTGCGGGCCCCCTCGATGGTCCAGTGCCCGGAGTTGTGCGGACGCATGGCCAGCTCGTTCACCACGAGCCCGGTGGGCGTCTCGAACAGCTCCACCGCCAGCATGCCGACCACGCCGAGCGCGGTGGCCAGGTCGATGGCGAGCTGCTGGGCGGCGAGCGCCAGCTCCTCCGGCAGGGCGGGGGCGGGGGCGAGCACCTCCACGCAGATCCCGTCCCGCTGCACGGTCTCCACCACCGGGTACGCGGCGACCTGCCCGAACGGCGAGCGGGCCACCTGCACTGCCAGCTCCCGGCGCAGCGTCACCCGCTCCTCGACGAGCAGCGAGGTGCCGCCGGCGAGCAGGGTGGCGGCCAGCTCGGCGGCCTGACCGGCGTCGGCGACCATCCAGACGCCCCGGCCGTCGTACCCGCCCCGGGCCGCCTTGAGCACCACCGGCCAGCCCTGCTCCTCGCCGAAGGCGACCAGCTCGGCCGGCGTGGTGACGGGACGCCAGGCCGGGTTCGGCGCGCCCAGCGCGGTGAGGCGCTCCCGCATGATCCGCTTGTCCTGGGCGTGCAGCAGGGCGTCCGCAGGCGGGAAGAGCTTCACCCCCTCGTCGGTGAGGGTGCGGATGTGCTCGGTGGGGACGTGCTCGTGGTCGAAGGTGACGACGTCGCAGCCCTTGGCGAAGGTGCGCAACGCGGCGAGGTCGGTGTGGTCGCCGTACTGGACGTCGGCGGCGACCAGGGCGGCGCCGTCGTCCGGGGCGAGCGCCAGCACGCGCAGCGACTGGCCGAGGGCGATCGCGGCCTGGTGGGTCATCCGGGCCAGCTGGCCCCCGCCCACCATGCCGACGACAGGCAGACCGGTACGGGAATCCATAGCGCCGCCAGCCTATCGGGACGGCCGGCGGCGCCCGATCGGAGGGCCGGCGGCACCCGCCGGAACCCACCGACCCCGTGCCCCGGCCGGCGGGCGGGGCCACTCCGACGGCCGGCGATTGACATGATCACGTCATGACGACCCGTGACACGCTGCGTGGACTTCCGGTGCTGGCACACGAGATGCCCTCCTTCGACCCCACCGACGTGCCGGACGATCCGGTGCCCCTCTTCGCCTCCTGGTTCGCCACGGCGGTGAGCGCCGGGGTGGACGAGCCGCACGCGATGACCGTCTCGACGGTGGACGCCGACGGCTTCCCCGACGCGCGCGTGCTCATCCTCAAGGACCTCGACGCCGGCGGCTGGCACTTCGCCACCAGCGCCCACAGCGCCAAGGGCCGGCAGCTCGCCGACGATCCCCGGGCGGCGCTGACCTTCCACTGGCGGGAACTGGGCCGGCAGGTGCGGGTCCGGGGGATCACCCGCCCGGCCGACCCCGAGGTCTCCCGGCGCGACTTCCTGGCCCGCCCGCTCGGCTCCCGGGTCGCCACCCTGGCCGGCCGGCAGAGCGAGCAGCTCACCGACCGGTCGGCCCTCGACACGGAACTCGCCCGGGTCCGCGCGGCGCTGGCCGCCGACCCGGACCTCGTCGCCGAGGCCCACACCGTCTACCTGGTACGCCCCGAGTCCGTCGAGTTCTGGCAGGCCGACCGGGAACGCCGGCACGTCCGGCTCCGCTACCGTCGGACCCCGGACGGCTGGGACCGCGAGCTGCTCTGGCCGTGACCCGTCAACCGAGCTGGGCGACCAGGTCGTCGACCGAGGTCACCGGCCGCTGGCAGACGAAGCCCCGGCAGACGTACGCGGTGGGCCGCCCGTCGACCAACGGCCGGTCCGCGAGCAGCGGCACCCCCGGCTGGTCCGGGCGGCCGGCCACCACCACCGCGCCGGGCGGGGCGTGCCGCACCGCGGCGGCGACCAGCGGGTCCCCCTCCGGGTCGTCGGTGACCACCGCGATCTCGTACGGCCCGGAGAGCAGCGCCTCCCCCACGGTCGCCGCGTAGCCGGTGAACCGGGCGTGCCGCCCGACGATCGGCGCGACGGTGGAGAGCGCCTTCTCGGCTGCCTCCCGGTACCGGCTCTCCCCGCTCAGCGCGGAGTACGCCACCAGCGCCGCCACGATCGCCGAACGACCGGACGGGGTGGCGTTGTCCGTCGGGTCGGCCGGGCGGGTGACCAGCTGCTCGGCGTCGTCGGCGGTGTCGTAGAAGCCGCCGTCCGGGGCGGCGAAGCGGGCCAGGGCGGTGTCGAGCAGGGTTCCCGCCAGCTCCAGCCACCGCCCCTCGCCGGTGAGCTGGTGCATGGCGCAGAACGCCTCGGCGACACAGCCGTAGTCCTCCAGCACGCCCGCCGGCTCGCCGACCACCTTGTCGCGGGACGCGCGGCGCAGCCGCCCGTCCACCACGTGCACGGCGGCCAGGTGCTCGGCGGCGTCCCGCATCGCCCCGTCGGCGACGATGGTGACGCCCTCCATCAGGTTCGCGTCCTCGTCCTCGCGGGAGGCGTACCCGGCGGCGACCCGGAGGAACTCGGCGATGGCGGTGATCGCCAGCCCGTTCCAGGCGGCCACCACCTTGTCGTCGCGGGCCGGCTGCGGGCGGGTGTCCCGGGCGGCCAGCAGCCGTCCGACGACGTCCTGCCAGCGGGCCCGGATCTCCGGGTCGGCGTCGTCCACGTCGCGGGCCAGCCGCAGCACGCTCATGCCGTGTTCAAAGGTGCCGGACTCGGTGACGTCGAAGAGGTCGGCGGCCCAGCGGCCGTCGGACTCACCCAGCGCTTCGACGAGCTGTGCCGGCGTCCAGGCGTAGGTGAGGCCCTCGACGCCCTGGGTGTCGGCGTCCAACGCCGAGGCGAACCCCTCCCCCGGCCGGTGCAGCTCGTCGGCGAGGAAGCGGGCGGTGTCCCGGGCGACCCGGCGGGCCGTCCGATCGCCGGTGAGCCGCCAGAGGTCGGTGTAGAAGCGCAGCAGCAGGGCGTTGTCGTAGAGCATCTTCTCGAAGTGCGGCACCGTCCAGTGACCGTCCACCGAGTAGCGCGCGAAGCCGCCGGCGAGCTGGTCGTGGATGCCGCCCCGGGCCATCGCCTCACCGGTGTGCCGGGCGATCTCCAGGCTGCGCGCCGATCCGGTACGCCGGTGGTGCCGCAGCAGGAAGAGCAGGTTCATGTGCGGCGGGAACTTCGGCGCGCCACCGAAACCGCCGTTCGTCTCGTCGTACTCACGGGCGAGCTGGTCGGCGGCGGCGTCGAGCAGTTCGGCGGTGAGCGGGGCGGTGGGGCCGCCCACGGCCTGGGCCCCGCCGATCGCCTCGACCACGGCGGCGCCCTGCTGGAGCACCGCCTCGCGCTGGTCGCGCCAGGCGGTGGCGACCGACTGGAGCAGCCGGACGAAGTTCGGCTTCGGGAAGTAGGTGCCGCAGAAGAACGGGGTGCCGTCGGGCGTGGCGAAGACGGTCATCGGCCAGCCGCCCTGCCCGGTCATCGCCTGGGTGGCGGCCATGTAGACGGCGTCGACGTCCGGCCGCTCCTCGCGGTCCACCTTGATCGCCACGAAGTCGTCGTTGACCAGCGCGCCGACGTGTTCGTCCTCGAACGACTCGTGGGCCATCACATGGCACCAGTGGCAGGCCGCGTAGCCGACGGAGATCAGCACCGGCACGTCGCGCCGCTTCGCCTCTTCGAACGCGTCGGCGCACCAGGGCCACCAGTCGACCGGGTTGTCCTTGTGCTGGAGCAGGTACGGCGAGGTGGCGTCCGCGAGTCGGTTCACCCGACGACCATATCCATCCCGCGACGCACCCGGCGGTCGGACCGACGGCATCCCGGGGGCCTTCCCTCGTTCACGTTCATCTATTTATATCTGTGCATGCCGGCGGTGGTCGCCGGCCTCGCGAGGAGGCACGCATGCGCGGATTCCGTACCCTGACAGCCCTCACCTCGGTCGCGGTGCTCACGGCGGTGCTCACCGGACAACCCGCCTCCGCCGCCGTGGACCCGCAGACCCGCGTCTCCGGGACCACCGCCGTCGGCACCCACAACGCGTACGAGAAGAGCACCTACACCTACCTGGCGCAGGCGCTCGACGCGCGGCCCGGCCTGATCGAGCTGGACGTCTGGCCGGACGTGTTCACCCGGCAGTGGCGGGTCAGCCACTCCAACCCGCTCGGCAACGACAACAACTGCGTCGCCGCCACCAGCGCCGCCCAGCTCTACACCGGCACCCGCAACAAGAACCTGGAGCACTGCCTGGACGACATCCGGCTCTGGCTCGACGCCCACCCCGACGCCGGCCCGATCCAGCTCAAGCTGGAGTTGAAGACGGGTTTCAGCTCCCGTACCGGGCAGGGGCCGGTCCAGCTCGACGCGCTGCTCGCGGCCCGCCTGGGCACCCGGGTCTTCCGCCCGGCCGACCTGAAGGGCGGGTACCCGACGCTCGACGCCGCCGCCCGGGCGAACGCCTGGCCGAGCCGGCAGCAGCTCGCCGGCAAGGTGATCGTCGAGCTGATCCCGGGCACGGTCGAGGAGGGCAACCCGACCGACACCCTCTGGACCGACGTCGAATACGCCCAGAACCTGAGGGCGCTCGCCGCGGCCGGCACGCTGGAGCGGGCGCAGGCGTTCCCCGCCGTACACCGGGCCCAGGCCGGCGACCCTCGCACCCGGTACGCCGACGCCGGTCTGCGCCCGTGGTTCGTCCTGTTCGACGGTGACGCGGGCGCGTACGTCACCGGCGGGATCGACACCTCCTGGTACGACGCCAACCACTACCTGCTGGTGATGACCGACGCGCAGAACGTCGCCCCGGCCGTGCCGGCGGGTGACGTCGAGGCCGCCCGGGCCCGGGTCGCCCAGCTCGCGGCCGCCCACGCCAGCATCGCCTCGGCGGACTGGGCCGCGATGCCCACCGTGGTCGGCGAGGTCGTCCCCCGCGGCTGACCCCTCCGGCCCCCCGGCCCCGCCCGCCTGTTCGGGCGGGGCCGGGCGTGCCACGTCGGCGATGTGGCGGGGTCGGACGGACGTGGACACCGCCATCTCGCCGGCATGGAGTCGATCACCGCCGCAGACGGTCAGGAGGCGCCGTCGGCGCGCAGCGGGAGAACGTTCGACTCGGCGGAGTCGCGCAGCGACCCGAGCACCGCGCCGATCTTGTCGGCCGGCATCGGCTTGAAGAAGTGGTAGCCCTGCGCGGCGGTGCAGCCCAGCTCGGCCAGGGCGAGTCGCTGCTCGGCGGTCTCCACCCCCTCCGCGACCACCCGCAGCCCCAACTCGTGGGCGAGCCCGACGGTGGTCCGGACGATCGCGGCGGCCTCCGGCGAGTCGGCCATCCGGATCACGAAGGAACGGTCGACCTTCAACTCGTCCACGGCGATCCGGGTCAGGAAGGTCAGCGACGAGAAGCCGGTGCCGAAGTCGTCGACGGCGAGCTGAACGCCCATCGCCCGCAGGGTCGCCAGCACCTCGTCGATCACCTCCAGCTCGCTCATCACCACCGTCTCGGTGATCTCCAGGACCAGCCGGTGCGGCGGCACCTGGTGCCGGCGCAGCGCGTCGGCGATCTCGGCCGGAAGCCGGGGGTCGAGCAGGCTGCGCGCCGACAGGTTCACCGAGATCGGCACGTCCAGCCCCTGCCGGGTCCAGTCGGCCGCCACCGCGAGCGCCTTGTCCAGCACGTACCGGGTGAAGGTGCCGAGCTGCTCGCTGTTCTCCACCGGGCGGATGAAGTCCACCGGGCCGAGCCAGCCGCGCCGGGGGTGCCGCCAGCGGATCAGCGCCTCCACCCCGGTCGGGGCGCCGGTGGCCAGGTCGACCGCCGGTTGCAGGGCCAGCACCAGCTGGTCGTCGGTCTGCAACGCCTCCCGCAGCTCGGCCAGCAGCGCGAGCTGGTCGGTGCTCGCGGCGTCACGGGAGCTGTCGTACGCGGCGACGCTGCCGCCGCCCTCCTTGGCCTGGTACATCGCGATGTCGGCCCGGCGCAGCAGCTCAGTCAGGTCGGCGGTGCCCGCACCGGCCACCACCACCCCGACCGAGACCTCGACGGACATCCGCACCCCGGCCACCTCGGTCGGTGCGGCCAGCCGCTCGGCGATCTCCCGGGCCTGGCGCAGCGCGTACGCCATCGGGGCCGCCCGGTCGCCGACCACCGGGACCGAGGTCAGCAGCAGGGCGAACTCGTCGCCGCCGAGGCGGCCCAGCAGGTCGCCGGGGCGGGCGAGCGTGCCCAGCCGGTTGGCGGTCAGCCGCAGCAACTGGTCGCCGGCCGCGTGCCCGAGGGTGTCGTTGACCTCCTTGAACTGGTTGATGTCCAGCAGCAGGAGGGCGACGGGATGGTCGTGGGCGAGCTGCCGCAGCGACTGGTCGCCCTTGCTGAGCATGGCCGCCCGGTTGACCAGCCCGGTCAGCGCGTCGTGCACCGCCTCGTACGACGATCGGGCGCTGACCAGCCGCAGCTCCCGATGGGTGGCCGCGTCGTGCAGCGCGGCGGCGAGGGCGTCGGAGAAGGCGGCCACCGCGTCGCGCTCGCGAGCGCTCGGTGGCCCCGACGTGGGGAAGCGGACCCGCAGCTGGCCGACCACGACCTCGCCGACGGCGAGCTGGCGGGTCAGTTCGTGCTCACCGGCGGTGGACGGCCCGGGCGGGCCCACCTCCCGGTCGCGCACCTGGCCCGTGGCGTCACCCCGGTAGCGCCGCCACCGGCCGTCCCCCCGGACCACGTCGACGTCGACCAGGTCGGCGCCGAAGAGGTGCAGCGCGCCGGTCACCGCGGCGGTGGCCACCCCCCCGCTCGTCGAGCTGGTTGAGCGCGGCGGTGGCCTCGGCGAACGCCCGCCAGTCCCGGCGTTCCCGTTCGGCCCGCAGCCGGTGCCGGTAGGTCTGCTGGAGCAGCCAGAGCGGCGGCGGGAGCAGCAGCAGCCAGCGGGCGTCGATCTCCAGCAGCGCCACCACGGCCAGACCGACCGCCACGTTGCCGACGAACATCAGCAGCTTGCCGCGGAGCGCGGCGAGGATCGGCGGGCCGACGGGGACGCCGTGCCGTAGGGCCAGGGTGACCCCGCCGAGGCAGGCGGTGGCGAGCAGGTAGGTGACCGAGCCGGCGATCAGGGCCGTCGCGAGCCCCGGGGTGGGCGCGGCCAGCAGCGGCGAGCCGAACGCGGTGGCGACCGTGACGGCCAGCGCGGTGGCGGCGGTCAGCGAGGCGGCGATCCGCAGCACCTCGACCGGGGGCCGGCGGTCGACGGCCAGGGACATCCCGCCCCAGGCCAGGCCGACGCCGAGCAGCGCGGCGGCGGGCAGCCACCCGGGCGGCACGAAGTAGAGGCAGACGATCAGGGCGGCCTCGCCCCAGGTGATGCTGACCATGCCGGTCGCGGTGCGGAACCGCAGCCGGGCCAACTGGGCGACCGCGAACGCCGCGACGGCGAGGCCGAAGCGCGCCGGCGCGGGCAGGGGGTCGTCCGGCGGGAGCGTGACCGGGACGGTCAGGCCGATCACGACCGCTGCCAGCGCGGTGAGTGTGACGGCGGCGACCAGCAGGAGGACCCGCGGCGGGGTGCCGCGGGGGTCGGGCCGGTCGACGGGATCGCCGGCCCTGCCGGAGCTCACCGGCCCGCTCCGTCCGCCGGCGTCCGGGAGGCGCGCGGCACGGACGTTGCTGCCACGGTCATGGCGCCCCCCTCCCGCGCACGGCTCAGGGACTTTCGATCCCCCGGCGGAAGGCTAAGCCAATCCGGGTGGCCGCAACAGGGGGCGACGACCCGGATCGGCGTGAATCACGACCCGATCACCCGTTCCGGTGCTGCTGGTGGCCGTTGGGAGCATTCGTACGTGATTCCTGCGGCCCCGTCCCGTCGGTCGGATCGACGGCGGACGCGTCGGACCGGCCACCGTCGGCCGACCCGCGCTGGTCGGGGAAGCGGTCGGGCAGCCGGCGCAGCCGGGAGTTCATGTTGCGGATCAGGAGGATGGTGGCGGCGGACAGCAGCAGGATGAGGAGCAGGCCCATGGGCCCGGCCAGGCCACCCGTGCGGGTGTCACCGAAGTTGTTCGCCGCGAGCACCTGGGCAGCGGTCAGCATGGTGGGTCTCCGATGTGCGGTGGGGTTTCAGCGTAGCCCGATGCCCGGTCAGCGGGCATGGACCGTCTCGCGTACCCCGGCGAAGAGGTCCGACTCGGGCAGCGGGCTGTCGACCAGCGAGCGGACGAGTTCGAAGTCCTCCGTGGGCCAGGCGTGCTTCTGCAGCTCCATCGGCACGTGGAACCAGAAGCCGTCCGGGTCGATCTGGGTGGCGTGGGCCCGCAGCGCGTCGTCGCGGACGGGGAAGTAGTCGGCGCACTCGACCCGGGTGGTGATCCGGGGGCCCTTGTCCGGGCGGCCCTCCCAGCGGGTGATCCACTCCTCGTACGGCGATTCGAGACCGGCTTCGAGCATCCCCTCGTGCAGGGCCATGATCTTGCCCTTGGAGAACCCGATGTCGTAGTAGAGCTTGAGCGGCTGCCAGGGCTCACCGAGCTCCGGATAGCGCTCCGGGTCGCCGGCCGCGTCGAACGCCACAACGCTGATCTTGTGAGTCATGATGTGGTCGGGGTGCGGGTAACCGCCCTCCTCGTCGTACGTGGTGACGACGTGCGGGCGGAACTCGCGCATCAACCGCACCAGCGGGCCGGCGGCGACCTCGACGTCCTGCAGGGCGAAGCAGCCCTCGGGCAGCGGCGGCAGCGGGTCACCCTCGGGCAGCCCCGAGTCGACGAAGCCGAGCCACGCCTGCTCCACGCCGAGCACGGCCCGGGCCGCGTCCATCTCGGCCCGGCGGATGTCGGCGATGTTGGCCCAGACGTCGGGCCGGTCCATCTTCGGGTTGAGCACGCTGCCGCGCTCGCCACCGGTGCACGTCACGACCAGGACATCCACGCCTTCGGCGACGTATTTGGCGGTGGTCGCGGCGCCCTTGCTGGACTCGTCGTCCGGGTGCGCGTGCACGGCCATGAGACGCAGCTGCTCTGCCAACTCGGGCGCTCCTCGTCTGTGTCCGCCGGCGACCCGCCCGGGCCCCGGCTGACCTGCCGGAATCCTCCCCCCGCACCGGACCCTGCCGGCACCGACCTGTCATCCTTGACGAAGGACGGGCTGGGAGAATGGAACCCTCCCATTCTTGCCGATGCCACCGACAACGACGCCAGGAGATGCCCGCCGGTGACCGAGACGCACGCCACAATCCCATCGGGCGCGCCGGTGTTCCCGCCCGGTCGGTACGGCCGCCGGCGCGAGCCCGGGCGACGCCGTCCGCTGCTGGTCCGGCTGCTGGTGGCCGCCGTGGTCGCCGGGCTGAGCCTGGTCGCCGTGCAGCAGTACGCCCGCTACGGCGACCCGGACTACGACGCCGAGGTGATCACCTACACCGACATCACCGACACCGGTGTACAGGTCGACTTCCGGGTCACCGTGCCCGAGGGCGGTGCGGCGGTGTGCCTGCTGCGGGCCCGCTCGCACGACGGAGCCGAGGTGGGCCGGGCGGAGGTGCCCGTCGACGCCGCGCCCGGCGAGCGGCACCTCACCGTGCGGCACCGGGTCGCCACCACCGCGCGCCCCTTCATCGGCGAGGTGGTCCGCTGCCGGCCCGCCGGCTGAGCCCTGCGCCGACCGGCGCGGACGCTCCGACGTCCGATTCGCGTTCGGTTGCCCCCTGCTGATCGACAACACCCCGGGGTGTGCCGCGCTGGTAACTTGGTAACTCACCTGTCAGCCAGTCCGCACAACCGAGGAGAACGCCCTGTGTCCACCAACGGCAAAGAGGCGCCCGCCACCTGGCTGTCCCAGGACGCGTACGACCGCCTCCAGGCCGAGCTCGACGAGCTGATCGCCAACCGGCCGGTGATCGCCGCCGAGATCAACGCCCGGCGTGAGGAAGGCGACCTGCGGGAGAACGGTGGCTACCACGCCGCCCGCGAGGAACAGGGCAAGGCCGAGGGTCGCATCCTCTACCTCAAGGAGCTGCTGCGCACCGCCCAGGTCGGCGAGGCACCGACCGCCGACGCGGTGGCGCCCGGCATGGTGGTGACGATCTACTTCGACGACGACACCGACGACACCGAGACGTTCCTGCTCGGGTCGCGCGAGATCGCGTCCACCACCGAGCTGACCGTCTACAGCCCCGAGTCGGCGCTCGGCAAGGCGATCCTGGGTGGCCGCGCCGGCCAGGCCTGCACCTACACGGCGCCGAGCGGCGCCGACATCAAGGTGACGATCGTCAGCTTCGAGCCCTTCTCCGGCTGACTCCGGTCCCGCCGGGTCCACGACCCGGCGGGACCTTCCCGCGTACGCCGAGGCGTGGCGCCGTCAGGTGTCACGCCTCGGCCGCGAAGACCACCTGGTAGCCGCTGGCCCGCAACGCGCTGATCAGCGTGTCGGAGTGGGCCACACCGCGGGTCTCCACCGACAGCGCCACCTCCACCTCGCCGAGGCGCAGGTGCGGATTGGCCCGCTGGTGCTCGACGTCCACCACGTTCGCCCGGTGCTCGGCGATCTCGGCGAGCAGCGAGGCGAGCTGGCCGGGGCGGTCGGAGCAGCGCACCGTCACCCGCAGGTAGCGCCCGGCGGCGGCCAGGCCGTGCTCGATCACCCGCAGCATCAACAGCGGGTCGATGTTGCCGCCGGAGAGCACCGCGACGACCGGGGTCTCCACCTCGACCATCCCGGCCAGCAGCGCGGCCACGCCGACGGCGCCGGCCGGCTCCACCACCTGCTTGCCCCGCTCCAGCAGCATCAGCAGCGCCCGGGAGATGTCCTCCTCGGCGACCGTGACGATCTCGTCGACGAGCTTGCGGACGTGGGTGAAGGTGATCTCCCCCGGCCGGCCGACCGCGATGCCGTCGGCGATGGTGGAGAAGGCCGGCAGGCGCACCGGCTCGCCGGCGGCCAGCGAGGGCGGGAAGGCGGCGGCGCCGGCCGCCTGCACCCCGACCACCCGTACGTCGGGGCGCAACGCCTTGGCCGCCACCGCCATCCCGGAGATCAGGCCACCGCCGCCGACCCCGGTGACGATCGTCTTCACGGCCGGGCACTGTTCGAGGATCTCCAGCGCCACCGTGCCCTGGCCGGCGATCACGTCGCGGTGGTCGAACGGGTGGATCAGCACCGCCCCGGTGCGCTCGGCGAAGGTCTGCGCCGCCACCAGCGACTCGTCGACCGTGTTGCCGACCAGTTCGATCTGCGCGCCGTACCCCTTGGTGGCCGCCACCTTCGGCAGCGGCGCGTTGACCGGCATGAAGACCGTGGCGTGCGTGCCGACCAGACCGGCGGCGAGCGCCACCCCCTGGGCGTGGTTGCCGGCGCTCGCGGCCACCACGCCCAGGGCCCGCTCCTGCGCCGACAGCCGGGAGATCCGCACGTACGCGCCGCGCACCTTGTACGACCCGGCGCGCTGCATGTTCTCGCACTTCAACCAGACCGGTCCGCCGAGCGCGGCGCTCAGCGGCCGGGAGGGCTCCAGCGGCGTGGTGCGGGTGACGCCGGCGAGCAGATCCCGCGCGGCCCGTACGTCGGCGAGACCGACCAGTTCCGTCATGCCCCGATCGTGCCACCCGGCACCGGTGGGACCTGCGGTGACGTCACCGTCGTCCCCGGCAGGACCGGCCAGGCGGGCCTCCCCGACGCCACGCGCGCCTCCTGGGCGGACGAGATCCGCATGATCAGGACGACCAGCGCGGTGCCGGCCAGAGCGCAGCCGACCATCGGGAGCAGCTGCCAGAAGGCCGATGGATCGTCCATGTTGCCGGAGATCCGGTCACCGACCATGAAGGCCAGCCAGCCGGCCCACCAGAGGACGACCGACGGCGGGGTGCGCTCCCGCCAGAGGCTGTCGCGGGCCAGCTCGGCCAGCACCAGGAACGGCAGGACGAGGTTGACCAGCGGCACCAGCCAGCCGGCGATCCCCACGCCGGCGCTGAGTGACGCCCGGCTGCCCGGGAACGCGTCGAGGTTGCGTCGGGCGCGGTAGGTCCAGATGATGACCAGCACCCCGGCGGTGACCAGCGACACCAGGTGCAACAACCCCACCAGGCCGGTCGCGGCCACGGCCACCAGCGCCGACCGGCCGTCGTCCTGCCCCTGCGCCTGCTCGGCCAGCGTCGGGACGGCCAGCGCCACCAACCCCAACAGCTGGTAGCTCAGGGTGCCGACGCCCACCGCGACCGCGGCGGCCACTCCGATCTGACGTACGCCGTACGTGGGGACGTCCGGGTACAGCGGCGGCGACCCGACCGGGGTGTTGCAGGTGCCGCAGGCGTCGAAGCTGGGCGGCGCCTCGCTGGCGCAGGTCGGGCAGGGCACCGATGACCGTCCGAGGGGTTGCGTGGGGATGGTGCGCACACGCTAGACGATCAAGCGATGGTCGGCGACCCCGTTCCGACGCGCGGGTAGCCGGGGGCGTGCCGGGCCCAGGGCGCCTCCATCTCGAACTGCCCCGCCACGCCGAGCAGCAGCAGCTCCGAGCCGGGCGGACCGATGAGCTGCGCGGCGACCGGCAGGCCGTCCGGGCGACGGCCGACCGGCACCACGAGCGACGGCAGGCCGGCGATGTTCCACGGGGCCGCGTACGGGGCGTACCGGATGCTGGCCTTCATGTTCGCCAGCCAGGAGCGGCTGGACCAGGCGGTGGCCTCCGGCGGCGGTCCGGCCAGTGCCGGAGTGAGCAGCAGGTCCACCGAGTGGTCGGTGAAGAACCCGATCGACCGGTCCCGCCAGGCGGCCCGGTCGGCCTCCCGGACGTATCCCCGCCGCTGCGCCCACTCGCCGAGCGCGACGTGCCGGCGGCTGCGGCGCTGGAGGTGGCGCGGCGCGACGCCGGCGGCGCGCACGTCGGCGGCGGCCGCGGCGAACCAGGTGGCGATGCCCTGCAGGCCGAGCGCGGTCGGATAGACCGGGTCGGCGGGGACGGTGTCGTGGCCGGCGGCGGCGAGCAGCCGGCCGGCGGCGGCCACCGCGTCCCGGTTGGCCGCATCCGGCGCGACACCGCGCACCGGGGAGCGGAGCGAGACACCGACCCGCAGCCGCGACGGCGGGACCAGCTTCTCCTGGGGACGGCCGGCGAGCACCTGGAAGCCGACGGCCGCGTCGGCGACCGTGGTGGTGAGCATGCCGTGCTCGGTGAGGCCGAACCAGTCCTCCGCGCCGAGCTGGCAGGGGACGACGCCCCGGCCCGGCTTCAGCCCGACCAGTCCGCAGCAGGCCGCCGGGATGCGGATCGAGCCGAGACCGTCGTTGCCGTGCGCGATCGGCACCAGCCCGGCGGCCACCGCGGCGGCCGCGCCGCCGGAGGAGCCGCCGGGGGTACGGCCGGTGTCCCACGGGTTGCGGGTGATCGCCGTCTCGTCGTCGGTGAGGCCCCAGAGGCCGAGCTCCGGCATCCGGGTCACCCCGAGGATCACCGCGCCCGCGCCGCGCAGCCGGCGGACCACCTCGTGGTCGGCCTCCGCCACGGGCGTCCGCACCGCCGCCGACCCGTTCCAGGTGGGCAGGCCGGCGACGGCGGTGTTCTCCTTGACCGCGACGGGAACCCCGGCCAACGGGAGGTTGGCCAGGTCCTCCTGCTCGTCGACCTTCTCCGCCTCGGTGATCGCCTCCCCGCCGCGTACCGCGCGGAACGCGGCGAGGTCGGCGTCGGCCCGGGCGATGTGCTCCAGGTGGTCGGCGACGACCTGGGTGGCGGAGACGTCGCCCCGGCGTACGCCCCGGGCGATCTGCTTGGCGGTCGCCCCCACCCAGGTCGGCATGATGTCCTGCACGGCCACCCTCCCCAGCCAGCGGTCAGCCCAGCGCCTGCTCCAGATCGGCGAGCAGGTCGTCGACCGTCTCGATGCCGACAGACAGTCGCACGAGATCGCCGGGAACTTCAAGCGGCGAGCCGGCAGCACTTGCGTGTGTCATCCGGCCCGGGTGCTCGATCAGGGACTCCACGCCGCCGAGGGACTCGGCGAGGACGAAGAGCTTCGCCCGGTTGCAGATCTGGACGGCGTGCTCCTCGCCGCCGGCCGCGCGGAAGGAGATCATGCCGCCGAAGCGGCGCATCTGCTTGGCGGCCACCTCGTGGCCGGGGTGCGAGGGCAGGCCCGGGTAGATGACCTGACCGACCTTCGCGTGCCCCTCCAGGTACGCGGCGATCCGCTCGGCGTTGTCGCAGTGCCGGTCCATCCGTACCCCGAGGGTCTTGATGCCGCGCAGGGTGAGCCAGGCGTCGAACGGGCCGTTGATCGCGCCCATCGCGTTCTGGTGGTAGCGCAGCTCGTCGCCGAGCCCGGTGTCGGCGGCGATCAGCGCGCCACCGACCACGTCGGAGTGCCCGCCGACGTACTTGGTGGTGGAGTGGACCACCACGTCCGCGCCGTGCGCGATCGGCTGCTGCAGGTACGGCGAGGCGAAGGTGTTGTCGACCACCAGCAGCGCCCCGGCGTCGTGCGCGACGGCGGCGAGGGCGGCGATGTCGGCGATGCCGAGCAGCGGGTTCGTCGGCGTCTCCACCCAGACGATCTTCGTGCTGCCGGGCCGGATCACGGCCCGCACGGCGTCCGGGTCGGAGACCTTGGCCGGGGTGTACGCCAGCCCCCAGCGCTCCGCCACCCGGGCGAAGAGCCGGTACGTGCCGCCGTACGCGTCGTCCGGGATCACCACGTGGTCACCCGGCGTGCAGACCGTCCGCAGCAGGGTGTCCTCGGCGGCCAGGCCGCTGGCGAAGGCGAGCCCGACGGGGCCGCCCTCCAGGGCGGCGAGGCACTCCTGGAGCGCGTCGCGGGTGGGGTTGCCGGAGCGGCTGTACTCGTAGCCCTGCCGGGGCGCGCCGACGGCGTCCTGGGCGTAGGTGCTTGTCTGGTAGATCGGTGGGATCACCGCGCCGGTGCGGGCCTCGGGGTCCTGGCCGGCGTGGATGGCGAGCGTCTCGAAGCCGTGGTTCATGACCGAGACGTTAGTCGCCGCCGCTGTCCCATCTCCTGGAACCCGCACCGCGCGTCGGCGGGCAGCAGAGTCGATCCACTCCATTACGGCGATATCGCGGTGTCGGGCACCCGCTGACACCGCCACTTCGGCGACATGGAGTCGATCACGCCACCCGGCTTGCGGGCGGCGGGCGGCGGATAGGCTGCCGGGGTGCCGGGATGCGTGTTCTGCGGGATCGTGGCGGGCGAGGTGCCCGCGTTCCGGGTCGCCGACGAGGCGGACGGGGTGGCGTTCCTCGACACCCGGCCGGTCTTCAAGGGGCACGTGCTGGTGGTGCCCCGCACCCACATGCTCGCCCTGACCGATCTGCCCGCCGACTCGCTGCCCGGGTACTTCCGTTTCGTGCAACGCCTGGCCGTGGCGGTGGAGACCGGCCTGGGGGCCGGTGGCACGTTCGTGGCGATGAACAACAAGGTGTCCCAGTCCGTCCCGCACCTGCACACCCACGTGGTACCGAGGACGAAGGGGGACGGCCTGCGCGGCTTCTTCTGGCCGCGCACCCGCTACGCCGACGACGCCGAGGCGCAGGAGTACGCCGACCGGGTCGCCGCCGCGCTGCCGGCGGCCTGAGCGCCGGCAGCGCGGGTAAGGAAGTCAGGCCCGGCGGCGTTGCACGCGGGGAGAGGTACGAGAGGAGTCCCACCGTGTTCCTGCGCCGTATGAAGGCCGACATGATCACCCCCGACCAGGCCCTGCCGGGCCGGCCGATCGCCATGCCGATCACCGACCGTCACGAGGTGCTCGGCTCCTCGCTGAAGGGCCCGTTCCCGGCCGGTTCGCAGGTCGCGGTCTTCGGGATGGGCTGTTTCTGGGGCGCCGAGCGACTGTTCTGGACCCTGCCGGGGGTGCTCACCACCTCCGCCGGCTACGCGGGCGGCTACACGGCGAATCCGACGTACGAGGAGGTCTGCTCGGGCCGGACCGGGCACGCCGAGGTGGTCCAGGTGGTCTACGACCCGACGCAGATCAGCTACGAGGACCTGCTCAAGGTCTTCTGGGAGAACCACGACCCGACCCAGGGCATGCGCCAGGGCAACGACGTCGGCACCCAGTACCGCTCGACCATCTACACCACGACCGACGAGCAGCTGGCCACCGCGCAGGCGTCCCGCGACGCGTTCGCCCCGATCGTGGCCCGGGCCGGCAAGGGCGAGATCACCACGGAGATCGCACCGCTCGGTGACTACTTCCTCGCCGAGGACCACCACCAGCAGTACCTGGCAGCGACGAAGAACCCGAACGGGTACTGCAACCACGGCCCGAACGGGCTGAGCTGCCCGGTCGGCGTGGCGCGTACGGCCGGCTGACCGAGACCGGCTCCGCCCGGAAAGGGCGGAGGCAGGTCGACGGGCGCTCGCGTCAGCCTCCACCCGGCCGGCAGCGCCGGTTACCGGTTGCGGTGACGACCCGGTCGCGAAGGACGCGCCGGGTCGTCGAACCGACCCAGCAGGTCCGTCCGCAACCACAACCCGTCCAGCACGAAGCCGATCACGACGAGCACCAGGAACGCCACGCCGAGCGGAAACTCCAGTCGCGGCAGGAGAAGCGCGCCGACGCCGACCGGGTAGGCGAGCACGGACCACACCTTGAACCGCCAGGGCACCGCCCGCGAACGGACGGCGCGCACCAGCACATAGATCCACCAGCCCGCCAGGGCCGCGGACACCAGCCACGGTTCGAGCGCGGCCAGGGTGCCCCGGAATTCGGCCGGCACGAGTCACCCCCTCCGCCGGGAGTTGAGGCTCATCAGGGCCACGATCACCAGCCATCCGCACCAGGTCGTCACGAGCGCGACGAGCCGGCTCCACCTCGTCTCACGGCACCGCCCCTCACTGCCGGCGGTGGGCGGAGCGTAGCCGACCGGCGTCCACTCCTCCGGGTGTCCCGGCTCGACGCCGTCACGTCGGTGCGGTCTTTGTCACACGGGCGACCCGGCCGGATCCTCGCAGCGTGACCTGCACGGACACGGAACGCCAGTGCCCCGGGCGGGATCACGGACCTGGTTGGCGCGGGCGCGGATGATAGCAACCCTGTTACCTGACTGTCATGGTCTCAACAGGCAAATCGCAATACTCTCTGGCAGCATTGCCTGGCATGTGCGGACTGGCTGGGGAGTTCCGACGTGACGGCTCACGCGCCGATGTCGCGGCGGTGGAGCGGATGGCGGCCACGATGAGTGACCGAGGGCCCGACGACAGTGGGGTCTGGTCCCAGGGGCCTGTCGCCCTCGGGCACCGACGTCTGAAGATCATCGACCTGTCGGCGGCGAGCGGCCAACCACTGGTCGACCCGGACGCCGGGCTCACCGGCGTCTTCAACGGCTGCGTCTACAACTACCGCGAGCTGCGCGAGGAGCTGCAGGCCAAGGGCCACCGCTTCTTCTCCAGCGGCGACAGCGAGGTGGTCGTCAAGGCGTACGCCGAGTGGGGGCTCGACTTCGTCGACCACCTGATCGGCATGTTCGCCGTCGCCATCACCGAGCGGGACACCGGCCGGCTGGTGCTGGCCCGGGACCGGCTCGGCATCAAGCCGCTCTACCTGGCCGAGACCCCGGGTGTGGTGCGCTTCGCCAGCACCCTGCCGGCGCTGCTGGCCGGTGGCGGGATCGACACCTCCATCGACCCGGTCGCGCTGGCGCACTACCTCAGCTTCCACAGCATCGTGCCGCCACCGCGCACCATCCTGCGCGGCGTCGCCAAACTCCCCCCGGCCACCGTCCGGGTGTACGAGCCGGACGGCCGTACCCACGAGCGGGTCTACTGGGACCCGGCCTTCACCCGCGCCACCGAGCGCGCCGGCTGGTCCGAGCAGGACTGGCAGGACGCGCTGCTGGAGTCGCTGACCACCGCCGTACGCCGCCGGATGGTCGCCGACGTGCCGGTCGGTGTGCTGCTCTCCGGCGGGCTCGACTCCAGCCTGGTCGTCGCGCTGCTGGCCGGCGAGGGGCAGACCGGTCTGGCCACCTTCTCCATCGGCTTCGACGCCGTCGGCGGTCGGGAGGGCGACGAGTTCGTCTACTCCGACCTGGTCGCGAAGACCTTCGGCACCGACCACCACCAGCTCCGGGTGGCCGCCCAGGACCTGGTGCCGCCGCTGGAGGCGGCCGTGGCGGCGATGAGCGAGCCGATGGTCAGCCACGACTGCGTCGCGTTCTACCTGCTCAGCCAGGAGGTCGCCAAGCACGTCAAGGTGGTCCAGTCAGGCCAGGGCGCGGACGAGATCCTGGGCGGCTACCACTGGTACCCGCCGCTCGCCGGCATCGACCGGGAGCAGGCGCTCGAGACGTACGCCGCGGCGTTCTTCGACCGGGACGCGGCCGGCCTGGCCCGGGTGCTGAACCCGGACTGGCTGGCCGACGGCGACCCGGCGCGGGAGTTCGTCGCCGCGCACCTGGCCCGGGCCGGGGCGGACACCGCGGTCGACGCCGGCCTGCGGATCGACACCCAGATCATGCTCACCGACGACCCGGTGAAGCGGGTCGACAACATGACCATGGCGCACGGGCTGGAGGCCCGGGTGCCGTTCCTCGACCACGAGTTCGTGGAACTCGCCGCGAGCTGCCCGCCGGAGCTGAAGCTGGCCCAGGGCGGCAAGGGCGTGCTCAAGGAGATCGGCCGCCGGGTCCTCCCGCACGAGGTCATCGACCGGCCGAAGGGCTACTTCCCGGTGCCGGGCCTCACCCACCTCGAGGGCAAGCTCCTCGACCGGGTACGCGACGCGCTCTCCGCGCCCGCCGCCCGCCGCCGGGACCTGTTCCGGGCCGACTACGTCGACGCGCTGCTCGCCGATCCGAACGCCGAACTGACCCCGTTGAACGGAAACAAGCTGTGGCAACTGGGACTCCTGGAAATGTGGCTCCAGAGCCACGGAATCGACTGACCGTGACCGAGACGTTGGCGACCGGCGCGGCCCGGACCGACCGGGAGCGGGTGCTGGGCCGACGCCGGGAGCGGGTCGGCCCCGGCGGCGACCCGGTGGCTCCCGGCGCACCCGAACCGCGCGAGCGGACCACCGGCGCGGCGGACGTGGTGCTGGACTGCGGCTGGGGACGGCTGGTCTTCGGGCAGACCTTCACCGACCAGGCGGACGTGGCGGACGTGCTGCGCTCCGAGGCGGCCGGCGCGCGGGACATCTGCATCTACCTGCGCGATCCGCACGTGCTGGTCTCCCGGCTCCCCGACGAGCTGTTCATCGACCCGTCGCTAACCTACCGGCTGCCGCTCGGCGAGCGGCGGCCGGCGGCCATCGACGACGGCGGCGAGGTGCCGGGGCTGGTGATCCGCCCGCTGCGCGACGCCGACGACGCGGACGCGGTGAACCGGATCTACGCGTGCAACGGCATGGTCACCGCGCCGGTCGAGGTGCTGGTGGACAACGCCCGCAGCGACCGTTTCCTGCACCTGGTCGCCGAGGGGAGCACCGGTGAGATCGTCGGCACCATCACCGGGGTGGACCACGTGGCGGTCTTCGCCGACCCGGACGACGGCGCGAGCCTCTGGTGCCTGACCGTCGACTTCAACTCCGCGCCGCCCGGCACCGGCCAGGCGCTGCTCACCGCGCTGGCCGACCGGCTGGACGAACGCGGCCGCGCCTTCGTCGACCTGTCGGTGCTGGCGGAGAACTCCGGCGCGATCCGGCTGTACGAGCGGTTGGGCTTCCACCGCACCAACACGCTCTGCGTGAAGCGGAAGAACCCGATCAACGAGCGGCTCTTCCTGCCCGCCGCCCCTGAGGGCTACGACGAGCTCAACCCGTACGCGAGGATCGTCGCCGACGAGGCGATGCGGCGCGGCATCCGGGTGGAGGTGACCGACGCGCACTGGGGCGAGCTGCGGCTGAGCAACGGCGGCCGGACCGTCCACACCCGGGAGTCGCTGTCGGAGCTGACCTCGGCGGTGGCGATGAGCCGCTGCGACGACAAGCGGGTCACCCGGCGCATCCTCACCGAGGCGGGGCTGTCGGTGCCGCGTGGGCGGACCGCCACCGGCGAGCCGGACGACCTGGCCTTCCTGGAGGACGTCGGCCCGGTCGTGGTCAAGCCGGCCCGGGGCGAGCAGGGCAACGGCATCACCGTCGGCGTACGCACGCCGCAGGCGCTGACCGCGGCGGTGCACCTGGCCCGGCGGTTCTGCCCCGACGTGCTGATCGAGGAGATGCGGGCCGGCGAGGACCTGCGGGTGGTCGTCATCGACCACGAGGTGGTGGCGGCGGCGGTACGCCGGCCGGCGCAGATCACCGGGGACGGTGTCCACGACGTCACCGAGCTGATCGAGCGGCAGAGCCGCCGGCGGGCCGCCGCGACCGGAGGCGAGTCCCGGATCCCGATCGACGACATGACCCGCGAGGTGGTGGCGGAGGCCGGGTACCGGATGCACGACGTGCTGACCGAGGGACAGGTGCTGGCGGTGCGGCGTACCGCGAACCTGCACACCGGTGGGACGATCCATGACGTGACGGCCGAACTGCATCCCACCATCGCCGAGGCCTGCGTGGCGGCGAGCCGGGCGCTGGACATTCCGGTGACCGGGCTCGACCTGCTGGTCGCCTCCCCCGACCGACCCGAGCACGTCTTCATCGAGGCGAACGAACGGCCGGGGCTGGCCAACCACGAGCCCCAGCCGACCGCCGAACGTTTCGTGGACCTGCTCTTCCCCGGCACCCGGGCGCCGCAGCGGCTGTGGAGCCCGGCCGGGCCGGGAGGCGTCGCGTGAGTCTCAAGCCGCTGGAGATCGACCTGGACTATCTGCGCCAGGTGCTGCTGGAGTTGCTGGAGATCCCCAGCCCGTCGGGGCGTACCGACCACGTCCAGCAGTACGTGGGCGAACGCCTCTCCGCCCTCGGGATCCCGTCGACGCTGACCCGGCGCGGGGCGCTCAGCGCCTGCCTGCCGGGCCCCCGGCAGACCGGGGCCGACCGGGCGATCGTGGTGCACACCGACACCATCGGCGGCATGGTGAAACGGCTGAAGGAGAACGGCCGGCTGGAGCTGAAGACGATCGGCACGCACAGCGCCCGGTTCGCCGAGGGCGCGCACGTACGGATCTTCACCGACGACCTGGACCGCGTGATCACCGGCCAGGTGCTCCCGCTCAAGGCCAGCGGGCACCGCTACAACGAGGCCGTCGACCTTCAGGGTGTCGGTTGGGAGCAGGTCGAGGTGCGGGTGGACGAGCCGGTCGAGGACATCGCCGGGCTCCGCGCGCTCGGCATCGACGCGGGCGACTTCGTGGCGTTCCTGCCGAACCCGATGATCACTCCGTCCGGGTACGTCAAGTCGCGGCACCTGGACGACAAGGCCGGTGTGGCCGCGGTGCTGACCGCGCTCAAGGCGATCGTGGACGCCGGGATCACCCCGGTGGTCACCGCGCACCTGCTGGTCACCGTCACCGAGGAGATCGGCCACGGCGCCAGCCACGGCCTCGACCCGGACGTGGCGGAGATCGTCTCGGTGGACGCGGCGGTGGTCGCCCCCGGTCAGCAGTCCCGGGAACACGCGGCGACCCTGGCGATGGGCGACGGCGTGGGCCCGTTCGACTACCACCTGACCCGCAACCTCGCCTCGATCGCGAAGGAGCACGGGGTCGACCTGGTCCGCGACGTCTTCGAGTACTACCGCTCGGACGTGGCGGCGGCGGTCGAGGCGGGCGCGCACGCCCGGGTGGCGCTGCTCGGCTTCGGGGTGGACGCCACCCACGGGCACGAGCGCACCCACCTGGACGGGCTGCGCCACCTCACCCAGTTGCTCTGCCTCTACCTGCAGAGCGACCTGGTCTTCCCGGAGTGGGACGCCGAGCCCGAGGGCGACCTGGCCGACTTCCCGTCGCTGGCGGTGCAGCCGGCAAACGAGGAGGGCCCGCGCGAGGGCCCGATCGGCATCGACTGATTCCAGGTCAGTTCCCGTCCTCGTTCGCTGGCACGCTGACCTTCATGACCGACACCGCCGGGCGGCTGCTCCGGTTGCTCTCCCTGCTCCAGACCCCCCGCGAGTGGCCGGGCAGCGAACTGGCCGAGCGGCTGGCGGTGAGCCCCCGCACGATCCGGCGGGACGTGGACCGGCTGCGCGAACTCGGCTACCCGGTCGAGGCGCGCCTCGGCGTGACCGGCGGTTACCGGCTGGTCGCCGGAGCGGCGATGCCGCCGCTGCTGCTCGACGACGAGGAGGCCGTCGCCGTCGCCGTCGGGCTGCGTACGGCCGCCCGGCAGGCGGTGACCGGCATCGAGGAGGCCGCCCTGCGGGCGCTGACCAAGCTCGACCAGGTGCTGCCGTCCCGGCTGCGGCACCGGGTCCGCAACCTCACCACGGCCACCGTGCCGATGGCGCCGTTCGGCACCCCCGACCCCGTCGACCCTGAGCTGCTCACCACCCTCGCCGCGGCGATCACGGGCCGGCAGCGGGTCCGGTTCGGCTACCGGGGGCACGACGGCGCGCGGAGCCGCCGGCACGTCGACCCGTACCGGTTGGTCTCGGCCGGGCGACGGTGGTACCTGGTCGGGCACGACAACGACCGCGACGACTGGCGGATCTACCGGCTGGACCGGATCGACGGGGCGACGAACACCGGCGCACGGGCCGTGCCCCGGCAGCTCCCGGCCCCGGACGCGGCCACCTACGTGTACGACAGGCTGCTCCGGCTCGCCCCCACCTACCGGGCGGTGGCCACCCTGCACGCGCCGGTCGACCAGGTACGCGAGCGGCTCGGCGACGCCGACCTGGCGCCGGTCGACGCGCGGACCTGCCGGCTCGTCTCGTACACCGACACCCTCGACTGGCTGGCGTTCCGGCTGACCACGCTGGGCTGCGAGGTCGAGGTGCACGAGCCACCCGAACTCCGCGCCCACCTGCGCGAGCTGGGGGCCCGGGCGCTACGCGCCGGCGGCGGCTGACTCCCGCCCGAGCGTGTGATCGAAATCCGTTGCCGCTGCCCCACGGAAGTGGATAGCGTGGCCGTACACGGGAAAGGAGGTGGTCCAGACTTGTATAGCAATCGGACTCGTGAGGTGGCTGTCCGCTAGCCGCTGTCCTCGACAGTGAAGACCCGTCCGCCGCGAGGCGGGCACAGCACCATCGTCGAGACCGTGTGGCAGCGGTGCGGCGAAACCACGACAGCCACCCGACCCCCGGGGTGCCGGCCCAGTCCAGCCGGCCCGCGCGTCAGCGCGGAAGCCCCGGGGGTCGCTTCATGTCAGCAGCGGGAGGAGCCAGCGTGTCGATGCGCGAGCTGGTGGTGCTCGGGACGGCCAGCCAGGCCCCGACCCGGCTGCGCAACCACAACGGGTACGTGCTGCGCTGGGACGACGAGGTGATCCTCTTCGACCCGGGCGAGGGCAGCCAGCGGCAACTGCTGCACACCGGGGTCACCGCCACCGACCTGACCCGGATCTGCGTCACCCACTTCCACGGCGACCACTGCCTCGGCCTGCCCGGCACCATCCAACGGCTCTCCCTCGACCGGGTCACCCGGCCGGTGGCGGTGCACTTCCCGGCCGGCGGCGCCGAGTACTTCGCCCGGCTGCGGCACGCGTCGAGCTTCCACGAGACCGCCGAGCTGGCCGTCGAGCCGATCGAGGCGGACGGACAGCGGATCAGCCTGGGCGTCGGCACGCTGGAGGCCCGCCGGCTGCGACACCCGATCGAGACGTACGGCTACCGGCTGGTCGAGCCGGACGGCTGCCGGATGCTGCCGGAGCGGCTGGCCGCGTACGGCATCGCCGGCCCGGCCGTCGGCGAGTTGCTCCGCGTCGGTCACCTGGACCTCGACGGGCGCCGCGTCACCCGGGACGAGGTGAGCGTGACCCGGCCGGGGCAGCGGTTCGCCTTCGTCATGGACACCGGCCTCTGCGACGGGGTGTACGCCCTCGCCGAGCACGCCGACCTGCTGGTCATCGAGTCGACCTTCCTGGAGTCGGAGGCCGCGCTGGCCGCCGAGGTCGGCCACCTGACCGCCGCGCAGGCCGCGCGGGTGGCCACCGAGTCGGGAGTGCGCACGCTCGTGCTCACCCACTTCTCCCAGCGGTACGCCGACCCGCGGCGCTTCGCCGACGAGGCGCGGGAACACTTCGCCGGGGAGCTGGTGGTCGCCGAGGACCTGACCACCGTGCCGGTCCCGCCCCGGCGGGTAGCCTCGGCCGGGTGACCGTCACGCTGCGTCCCGCGACCGTCGACGACCTGATGGCGGTCGGTGCCCTGCACCAGCGCTCCCGGGTGGCGGCGTACTCGTCGTTCCTGCCGCCCGAGGCGCTGGCCGAGCCGTCGGCGCAGGCGATGGGGGCCTACTGGGTGGAGCGGTGGGGCTGGGAGCGCGACGACCACCGGATGGCCGTGGCCGAGCGGAACGGGCGGCTGGTCGGCTTCAGCTACCTCGGCCCGGACGACGAGGACGACCCGGCCACCGGCCTGCTCAACGCCATCCACCTGGAGCCGGACGAGCGGGGCCGGGGCACCGGCCGGATCCTGATGGTCGACGCGCTGGACACGATGCGCTCCCGTGGGTGGTCCCGCGCCGCGCTCTGGGTGCTGCGGCAGAACGCGCACGCCCGACGCTTCTACCAGCGCGGTGGCTGGGCGGCCACCGGGGCCGTGCGCGACGAGCACGTCGGCCCGGTGGCCGTGCCTCAGCTCCGGTACGCCCGGCTGCTCTGACGACGTCAGGGCCCCTCCCGAACCCGGGAGAGGCCCTGACGGACTTCAGGTCAGCGCGCGCCGAGGTGGGCGAGCAGGTCCTGCCGGGTCAACACGCCCCGGGGCTTGCCGTCGACCAGCACCAGCGCCGCGTCGGACTTCTCCAGCAGGTTGACCGCCTCGCTCACCGGCTGGCCGCCGCCGATCATCGGCAGCGGCTCGGCCATGTGCCGCTCGATGGTGTCGTGCAGGTGCGCCTGGCCGGTGAAGAGCGCGTCGAGCAGGTCCTTCTCGGCGATCGAGCCGGCCACCTCACCGGTGACGACCGGCGGCTCGGCCTTGAGCACCGGAAGCTGGGAGACGCCGTACTCGCGCATGTAGTCGATGGCGTCCCGGACCGTCTCGGTCGGGTGCACGTGCACCAGCTCGGGCAGGCCGCCCGGCTTGTTCGCCAGCGCGTCGGCGACCGTCGGCTCGGTGCCGGAGTTGTCCAGGAAGCCGTACCGGGCCATCCAGCTGTCGTTGAAGATCTTCGACAGGTAGCCCTTGCCGCTGTCCGGCAGCAGCACCACGACCACGTCGTCCGGGCCGGCCTTGCGGGCCACCTCCAGCGCCGCGACCACGGCCATGCCGCAGGAGCCGCCGACCAGCAGGCCCTCCTCGCGGGCCAGCCGCCGGGTCATCTCGAAGGACGCCTTGTCCGAGACCTCGATGATCTCGTCGGCGACGCCCCGGTCGTACGTCTGGGGCCAGAAGTCCTCACCGACGCCCTCGACCAGGTACGGCCGGCCGGTGCCGCCGGAGTAGACCGAGCCCTCCGGGTCCGCCCCGATGACCCTCACCCGGCCCTCGGACGCCTCCTTCAGGTAGCGGCCGATGCCGGAGATGGTGCCCCCGGTGCCGACGCCCGCGACGAAGTGGGTCATCGCCCCCTCGGTCTGCTTCCACAGCTCCGGACCGGTGGTCTCGTAGTGCGAACGCGGGTTCGCCGGGTTGCTGTACTGGTTGGGCTTCCACGCGCCGGGGATCTCCCGGGCCAGCCGGTCGGAGACGTTGTAGTACGAGCGCGGGTCCTCCGGCGCGACGGCGGTCGGGCAGACCACCACCTCGGCGCCGTACGCCCGCAGCACGTCCTGCTTGTCCTGGCTGACCTTGTCCGGGCAGACGAAGACGCACCTGTAGCCTCTGAGCTGGGCGACCAGGGCCAGGCCGACTCCGGTGTTGCCGCTGGTCGGCTCGACGATGGTGCCGCCCGGCTTCAGGATGCCGGCGGCCTCGGCGTCCTCCACCATCCGCAGCGCGATCCGGTCCTTCACCGAACCGCCCGGGTTGAGGTACTCCACCTTCGCCAGGACGGTCGCCCGGATGCCCTCGGTGACGTTACGCAGCCGTACCAGCGGGGTGTTGCCGATCATGTCGACGACGTTGTCGTAGTACTGCACCTCGTTGTGCCCTTCGTTGCGGCGCCGGCGTCGGCTGCCGGGCAGACGTTTTCTTCGCCGCCCAGCGTACGTCCCGTCAGCCGATCACCTGCCCGGGGACTACGGAGCGGCGAGCGGCCTCCCACTCCAGGAAACGCTCCGTCTCGGCCAGCACGCTGCCGGCCAGCCAGGTCACCATGACCGCGTCGTCCAGCAGGCCGAAGACGGTCAGGAACAGCTCCGGCACCACGTCGACCGGGGAGACGACGTACGCCGTCGCCGCTGCCATCAGCGCCAGCCGCAGGCCCCCGTCGTACTCGCCCCTGGCGGTCGCCCGGATCATCCGGGGCAACGCGGCCAGCCGGGCGCCCAGCGACGGGCCACCCCGCGCGCCCGCCGCCAGCGCCCTCGCCAGCGCGGTGAAGGCCGCGCTCCGCTTCAACGTCCTGCCCATCGTCCAGCCCCTCTCGCCGGTCCAAGGGTGACGCGGGCCCGCAAGCCCTCGCCACCTGCGCCCCTGGGCCCGGCCACCCGTCGTCGTCACCCCCACCGGTACCCAGAACCGTCGTCCCTCAGCCACCCGACAGCACGTACGACGACAGCGGCGTGTCGTGCCGGCGCGATACTGTCGCCGTATGGGGGTCGCTGGTTCCGTCGTACCGGTTGGTCCGCGCTGGCAGCGCGTCCGGCAGATCGCCCGGGCCGCGGCGATCGGCACGGGCGCCACCGCGGCGGCCGTGGTCGCGACCGGTGGGGTGCTGCTCGGGCAGGCCCGGCAGGCCCGGCGGACCATCCCGATGGCCGAGGCGCCCCCGCCGCGCTGCGACGGCGTCTACGGTGCGAAGCTGCCCGGCCCGCCGCTGACGATGGTGATCCTCGGTGACTCCTCGGCCGCCAGTTACGGCGTGCACCGGCGGCGGGAGACCCTCGGCGCGTTGCTCGCCACCGGGCTGTCCCGCCGGCTGCGCCGGCAGGTCAGGCTGCACCGCTTCGCCGTGGTGGGTTCCCTGTCTGCCGGGCTGAAGCCGCAGGTCGAGTCGGCGTTGGAGCACGGGCCGGACATCGCGGTGATCCTGATCGGCGGCAACGACGTCACCAACCGCACCCCGCCCGGCCTGGCCGTGCGCTACCTGGTCGACGCGGTCCGCGCGCTACGCGCGGCCGGCTGCGAGGTGGTCGTCGGCACCTGCCCCGATCTGGGCGCGATCCAGCCGATCCAGCCGCCGCTGCGCTGGCTGGCCCGACGGTGGAGCCGGCAGCTCGCCGCCGCCCAGACGGTGGCCGTCGTCGAGGCGGGCGGCTGGACGGTCTCCCTCGGCGACCTGCTCGGCCCCCGCTTCGCGGCGGAGCCGACCCGGATGTTCGCCTGGGACCGGTTCCACCCCTCCGCCGAGGGGTACGCCGTCGCCGCCGCCGCGCTGCTGCCCACCGTGATCTCCGCCCTCGGCGCCAGCCAGGATCGCAGACCTGTCCTCGGCCGCGGTGAGGGCGTACGCTCGCTGCCGCAGGCCGCCCAGGAGGCGGCGCGGCACGCGGGCACCGAGGTCAGCGGCACCCAGGTCCGGGGCCGCGACCGTGGGCCTGCCGGCCGGTGGGCGCAACTGCGCCGGCGGGCCTTCTTCGGCGTCGGCGCGGTGCCGCAACCCGGCACCGCCGCCGACTCACCGACACTGGAGGGAACGGCATGAGCGAACGCAGTGAGCGAATCATCGGGCTCAGCGCGGCTCGGCCTCATGCCGGTCCCGACCGGAGGGAGGGAACGGCATGAGCGAACGCAGTGAGCGAATCATCGGGCTCAGCGCGGCTCGGCCTCATGCCGGTCCCGACCGGAGGGAGGGAACGGCATGAGTGAACGGTCGTCCGGGGCGGAGCTGGCACTCCGACTCGGCAAGGCGGCGGCGGTCTCCCTGGTCGCCGGCACGATCGGCGGGGCCGCGGTGCTCGCCGGGCAGGCTGTGGCGGCGCGCAGTCGCAGCTACGCGCAGCCGGAGCTCGGCCTGGCGCTGCGCGCCACCGTCGGGCGGGCGGGCGCCCCGCCGCTGCGGCTGGTGCTGCTCGGCGACTCCTCCGCCCTCGGCGTCGGCGTGGAACGCTTCGACGAGACCGTGGGCGGTCAGCTCGCCCACCTGCTGGCCGAGGGTCCGACCGGGCGACGGGTGCACCTGTCCAGCGTCGGCGTCTCCGGTTCGCGCTCCACCGACCTCGCCACCCAGGTGGCCCGCGCGCTGCTCGGCGAACGCCCGGACGTCGCGGTCATCCTGATCGGGGCGAACGACGCCACGGCGATGCGCCGTCCGGCCGAGGCGGCGGCGTACCTCGGCTCGGCGGTGCGTCGGCTGCGCGAGGCGCGGGTCGAGGTCGTGGTGGGCACCTGCCCCGATCTCGGCGCCATCCGCGCCGTGGCGCAGCCGCTACGGCAGGTGATCGGCTGGTCGGGCCGGCGGATCGCCCGCGCGCAGACCACGGCGGTGCTGGAGGCCGGCGGCACGGTGGTCGACCTGGCCACCGAGACCGGCCCGGTGTTCCGCGCCGACGCCGGGACGCTCTGCCACGACGGCTTCCACCCCTCCGGAGACGGTTACCGGGTCTGGGCGCACGCCCTGCTCCCGGCGGTCGCCGCCGCAGCCACCGCCGCGTCCCCGCACTGACCGCCGGCAGCGTCGGGCGGGGTGACATTTCCCGCCGGGTGGGCTCCTTCCGCCTTAAGTTACTCGCGAGTTAACGTTGGTTCATGCCGATTGAGTCGTCCCGCGACGCCGTCATCGTCGCCACCGCCCGGTCCCCCATCGGTCGCGCGTTCAAGGGTTCACTGCGCGAGGTCCGCCCGGACGATCTCGCCGCGACCATCGTCCAGGCCGCGCTGGACAAGGTCCCCGGGCTCGACCCGACCGAGATCGACGACCTCTACCTCGGGTGCGGGCTGCCCGGCGGCGAGCAGGGCTTCAACATGGCCCGGGTGGTCGCCACCCTGATGGGCCTGGACGGTCTGCCGGGTGCCACGCTGACCCGCTACTGCGCCTCGTCGCTGCAGACCACCCGGATGGCGATGCACGCCATCCGCGCCGGCGAGGGCGACGTCTTCATCTCCGCCGGGGTGGAGATGGTCTCCCGGTACGCCCGGGGCAACTCCGACACCCTGCCGCCGGAGGCGCAGGCGCTGGTCGGCGGCGGCTGGGAGAACCCGCGCTTCGCCGAGGCCCAGGCGCGCTCGACGCGGCGCGCGGCGGGCGGCGCCGAGGTGTGGACCGACCCGCGTGAGGCCGACGAGCTGCCGGACATCTACCTCACCATGGGGCAGACCGCCGAGAACCTGGCCCAGGCGTACGACGTCACCCGCGAGGACATGGACGCCTTCGGCGTCCGCAGCCAGAAC
Organism: Micromonospora halophytica; assembly: GCF_900090245.1. Lineage (GTDB taxonomy): Bacteria > Actinomycetota > Actinomycetes > Mycobacteriales > Micromonosporaceae > Micromonospora > Micromonospora halophytica. The sequence goes on along the minus strand of NZ_FMDN01000003.1, from coordinate 272,634 downwards.
CTCGCCGAGAAGGCGATCGCCGACGGCTTCTGGGCCCGCGAGATCACCCCGGTCACCACCCCGGACGGCACCGTGGTCAGCACCGACGACGGCCCCCGCCCGGGCGTCACCCTGGAGGGTGTGGCCGGGCTCAAGCCGGTCTTCCGCCCGGACGGCCGGATCACCGCCGGCAACTGCTGCCCGCTCAACGACGGCGCCGCCGCCGTGGTGATCATGAGCGCCCAGCGGGCGAAGGACCTCGGCCTCACCCCGCTGGCCCGGATCGTCTCCACCGGCGTGACCGCCCTGTCACCGGAGATCATGGGCCTCGGTCCGGTCGAGGCGTCCAAGCAGGCCCTCGAGCGGGCCGGCATGACCATCGACGACGTCGACCTGGTCGAGATCAACGAGGCGTTCGCCGCGCAGGTGATCCCCTCCTACCGGCAGCTCGGCATCCCGGAGGAGAAGCTCAACGTGATGGGCGGCGCGATCGCGATCGGCCACCCGTTCGGCATGACCGGTGCCCGGATCACCGGCACTCTGCTCAACGCGCTGGAGTGGCACGACCGGACCATCGGCCTGGAGACCATGTGCGTCGGTGGCGGGCAGGGCATGGCGATGGTGCTGGAGCGGCTGAGCTAGCGCGCCCCGAGCGCGTCCCGGGTCGCCGCCACCTCGGCGGCGGCCCGGGCGAGCACCTCCTTCGGCGGCGCGGCCGCGACCAGGTCGGCCGCGACCACCCGGAGCTGGTCGACCAGGGCCAGGTCGTTCGCCAGCCGGGGTACCCGCCGGCGCGGTCCGCCCTCGGCGTCCGCACCCAGGTCGGCGAGCTTCTGCACCAGCCGGTGAAGATGGTCCGCCCGGGACCCGTCGCCGCCGTCGGCGCCCGCCGCCCACCGTGGCTGCTGCCAGTGCCCCACCTGACGGACCAGCAGTCCCACCGTCCGGTCCAGCTCCGTTGCGCTCATCGCCGCCGAGTCTACGGCCGCACCGGGACACCGCCCGCTCAGCGCCGCGGGTGTCACGCTGCCCGGGACGGCCCGGCGGTGGCGGGGAGGGCGGCGGGCGGCGCAGACGACGGCGCCCGCCGCCGCGGGAAGCGGTGGCGGGCGCCGGGTGGCGGCTGAGGCGTCAGTCGTCGCCCTGGAAGTAGCTGATCAGCCGGAGCAGCTCCAGGTAGAGCCAGACCAGGCTGACCACGATGCCGAACGCGGCCGTCCAGGAATAGCGGGCCGGCAGCCCCATCCGGACGCCGTCCTCGACCTCCTTGAAGCTCAGCACGAAGCTGAGCGCGGCGACCACGATGGCGACCAGGCTGAAGCCGATGGCCAGCGGGCTGCCGTCGCGCAGGCCGGTGTTGACGCCGAAGAGCGCCAGCACAAAGTTGATCATCATGACGGCGAAGAGACCGGCCATCACGGCGATCATGCCCTTGACGAACTTCGGCGTCGCCCGGATGACCCGCGCCTTGTAGAGCATGGTCATCACGAAGAAGACACCGAAGGTGGCCACCACGGCCTGGAGCACGACGCCGTCGTACCGCGTCTCGAACACCTTGCTGACCAGGCCGACGAAGGCGCCCTCGACCACCGCGTACGCGATGACCAGCGCCGGGTTCGCCATCCGGGAGAACGAGATGACCAGGCCGAGGGCCAGGCCGACCATGGCGGCACCGATCCAGGCGACACCGAGCAGGGCGTCGGGAACCAGCACCCAGGCGGCCGCGGCGGAGACGCCGAGGATGCCCAGGAGGGCGACGGTCTTGACGACCACGTCGTCGAGCGTCATGGTGCCGGTCGCCGCCGGGGCGACCGGGGAGCCGGGCTGACCCGGGTACTGCTGCGGAATGCCGGGCTGGCCGTAACCGTACTGCCCGGGCTGGGCGTACCCGGCGGAACGCTCCCGCTCGGCCGCCTGGCCGAGCCGGGCGAGCACCGGGTTCGAGGTCTTCACTTTCAGGCCTCCCTCAGGGGGTCGTCGCACGTCCGACGTGCTCTTCCAGGGTACGGGTACAGGCCACGCCGCGCCGCACGGCAGGCTGTGGGAAAGCTGAGAGTCTCGGTGCCCGGGGCGGGGGTCGAACCCGCACGCCTTGCGGCAGCCGCTTTTAAGGCGGCCGTGTCTGCCGTTCCACCACCCGGGCGAGGGACACCGGCGTGCCGACACGCGGCGGTGCAGTGCCACCGTAACCGTTCCCCGGTCACCCGGCGTACCCGGTGACCGCCGCCGCACTAGGGTCGAGCGCGTGACCAGCGCAGCCCGTACGGCGCCCGGCGCCGACCCCGACCTGGCTGTCGGCCTCACCGCACCGGCCGCGGCCGGCTCCCGCACCGACCGCCGGCTGGCCTTCCTCCTCCGGCACCGGGTCGACCTGACGGTCGGCCTGGGCTTCGTCCTGCTCGCCGGCTGGCTCACCCACGGGCTCTGGCCCGACCCCGGCGGCCGGGTGCTGGCCCTCAACCCGGCGGACCAGACCCTCTACGAATGGTTCCTGGCCGTCGACGCGCGGGTGCTGCGAGGCGACTTCGGCCTGCTCACCGACCGGCTCAACGCCCCGGACGGGGTGAACCTGATGACCAACACCACGGTCATCGCGCTCGGGGTGCTGCTCGCCCCGGTCACCCTGCTCCTCGGCGCGCCGGTCACCTTCGCCCTGCTGGTCGCCGTCAACCTGGCCGGCACCGCGATCGCCTGGTACCTGCTCTTCACCCGGACCCTGCACGCCCGCCGGCTCGCCGCCGCGCTGGGCGCCGGGCTCTGCGGCTTCGGCCCCGGCATGGTGTCGCAGTCCAACAGCCACCTGCACATGACGGCGCAGTGGCTGGTGCCGGTGATCGTCTGGCTGGTCGTCCGGCTGCTGCGGGCCGCCGCCCCGGGGCCGCGGTCGCTCGGTCGGGCCGACCGGCGGCGACTGGTCACCTCGGCGGTCGGGCTGGCCACGGCGGTCACCGCGCAGGTCTTCGTCGGCGAGGAGGTGCTCTTCCTCGCCGCGGTGACCCTGCTGGTGATGGCCGTCGCGTACGGCTTCGCCGACCGGAAGCTGCTACGGCGGGCGCTGCCCGGCTTCGCCGGCGGGATGCTGATCGCCACCGGACTGGCCCTGGTCGTCCTCGGCTACCCGCTGTGGTTCCAGTTCGCTGGCCCACAGGGCGTGGCGGACGGCATGTTCAGCCCGCACCACTTCTCGGCCGACCTGCGCAGCTGGTGGACGATCTCCCCGCTGTCGGTGGTCGGCGACGACGCCTCGGCCCGACTCACCACCGGCCCGGCCGAGTACAACACCTTCCTCGGGGCGCCCCTGCTGCTGGTCACCGCCGCCTGCGCGCTCTGGCTGCGCCGCCGGCCACTGGTGGTCGCCTGCGCCGCCGGGGCGCTGGTGACCGGGGCGCTGTCGCTCGGGCCGCAGGTCGTCCTCGACGGCGACCCCAGCCCGGTGCCCGGGCCGTACGCGCTGCTCGCCGGGCTGCCGGTGGTCGACGGCGCGCTGCCGATGCGGTTCGCCCTGGCCGTGCTGCCGCTGGCCGGCACGCTGCTGGTGCTCGCCGTGGACCGGGCCCTGCGCGCCCCCGGCCGGGTCCGGCTGCTGGTCCCGGCCGCCGTCGGGGCGGCCCTGCTCACGGTCTTCCCCGCTCCCCTGCCGACCACCTTCCGGCCGGCGTTGCCCGAGTTCGTCACCGGGGGCCACTGGCGCGACTGCGTACGCCCCGGCGGCGTGCTGGTGCCGGTGCCGGCGGCCACCCCGAGCCAGCCGTGGCCGATGCGCTGGGCGACGGCGGCGGACGCGGAGTTCGGCCTGCCGGAGGGCTTCTTCATCGGCCCGCACGGCCGCGACGGCTCGGCCGCGATGGGCACCTTCAAGCAGCCCACCTCGGCGCTGCTGGCGGACGTGGCGAAGCGGGGCACCGAGCCGGTGATCGGCGAGGAGCAGCGGCGGCAGGCCCGCGAGGACGCCGACTTCTGGGGCGCGTCCTGCGTGGCGGTGACCGACGACGCCCCGCACGCGGAGAGTCTGCGCCGCACGCTGGTGCAGCTCTACGGCCCGGGGACCCGGATCGCGGACGCCTGGACCTGGCGGGTCTGACCGGATCGCCGACGACGAAGGGCCCCTCCCGTGCCCCGGGAAGGACCCTGTCGGCGTGCGGGTCGGGTCAGACCGGCTTGCCGGTGCCCACCGGCTGCTTCCTGGCCGGCGGCGCGGACGCCTCGACGAACTCCTCACGCGGGTCGTGCAGCTGGCCGAGGGCGACGACCTCACGCTTGAGGAAGAACGCGAGCGTCCAGTCGACCACGACCCGGACCTTGCGGTTGAACGACGGGATCCGGCTCATGTGGTACGTCCGGTGCATGAACCACGCCGGCCAGCCGGTCATCTTGACGCCGTACACCTGGGCGACGCCCTTGTACAGGCCGAGGCTGGCCACGCTGCCCGCGTGCTTGTGCTTGTAGTTGACCGGCGCACGCCCGCGGATGACGTTCGCGATGTTGTCGGCCATCCGGCCGGCCTGGCGCACCGCGTGCTGCGCGCTCGGCGAGCAGAAGTCGCCCGGCTCCTTGGTGAGGTCCGGCACGGCTGCGCAGTCGCCCGCGCTCCACGCCCCCTCGACCACCGTGTCGCCGTCGACGACCTGCAACGTCGGCAGGCAGGTGACCCGCCGCCGGTCGTCACGCGGGAAGTCCGTCGCGTCCAGCATCGGCGAGGGCTTCACGCCGGCCGTCCAGACGATCGTGTCGGCCTTGAAGCTGTCACCGTCGGAGAGCTTCACCACGCCGTCGACGCAGGACTCCAGCCGGGTGCCCAGCCGGATGTCCATGTTGCGCTTGAGCAGCTGCTGCACCGTGTAGGCGCCCATGTCCCGGTCGACCTCCGGCAGCACCCGCTGGGTCGCCTCGACCAGCACCCAGCGCATGTCCTCGGGCTTGAGCTCCGGGTAGTAGCGCAGGGCGTCGCGGGCCATGTCCTCCATCTCGGCGAGCGCCTCGATGCCGGCGTAACCGCCACCGACGAAGACGAAGGTCAGCGCGTTGCGGCGGACCACCGGGTCGACCGTGGCGGCCGCCACGTCCAGCCGGTCCAGCACGTGGTTGCGCAGGTAGATCGCCTCGCCGATGGTCTTGAAGCCGATCCCGTGCTCGTGCAGGCCGGGGATGGGCAGCGTCCGGGAGACCGAGCCGGGGGCCACCACGACATGGTCGTACTGGATCTCCCGGGTCGGGCCGCTGATCGGCTGCACCACCGCCGTCCTGCGAGCGTGGTCGATCCGCGTCACCGCGCCCACCAGGACCTTGCACTTGCGCAACTCACGCCGCAGCGGCACCACGGAATGCCGGGGCGAGATGTTGCCCGCCGACGCCTCGGGGAGGAACGGCTGGTAGGTCATGTGCGGCTGCGGGTCGACGACGACGACCTCGGCCTCACGGGAGCTCAGCTTCTTGGACAGGCGCAGAGCGGCGTACAGGCCGACGTGCCCGGCACCCACGACAAGGATCCGCTTCGGATTCACGTCATCCATCTTTCCCTCAGCGGCCCGGCTAATCCCGTCCGAGACCCCCTTCTGTGATGGAGCACAACCCTTGTGACCTGCGCGACGTCCCTCCCCGTCCCGCTATCTGCGACGCAACAGCCACCCCAGCAGCCCGCTCAGCACCACCGCCACCAGCAGCCCGGCCACCGTCGCCGCCTGGAACCCGTCGGACCCGCCGATCTCGCCCAACCAGGCCAGGACGACCCCGACCACCGACGTGGCGAGGACCACTGCGGCAGCCCGGGTGAGCCAGCCCACCAGCACGTCCGGGTCGACGACCGCGTCGTACGGCAGCACCGCGGCGAGCGCGCAGAGGGTGTGCCCGAGGTAGAGGGTCGCGGCCACGGCGAGTAGCCGCCAGAGCGCGATCGGGCGGTCGTACCCGGCGGAGGCGACCACCCAGCCGGCCACCGTGACCAGGGCGGCGAAGGTCGGCCACACCCGGCGCGGCCCTGCCGCCGGCAGCACCGCCACCACGGTGAGGGCGAGCAGCGCCCGCGCGTTGAACAGTTGCGCCGGGTACGCCAGCAGCAGACCGGCCCACACCACCACGAAGATGCCGAGACGCACCAGCAGGGCCGTCGGGCTCACCCGGTTCACCGCGGCACGCACCGCCTTCGCCCGCTCGGCGACGACATTCATCGGTGCCAGCCTTCGTTCGCGACTGCGGGAGTCCGCTGCGCTGCCTTCCTCGTGCTCACCGGACACCCACCCTCGGGGCGGTGGCCAGCCGGGCCACGTCACGCAGCACCTGGTCGAGGCTGCCCGTGCCGGCCCACGGCACCACCGGCACGCCGTGCTCACGGAGCTGGGCGATCATCGTGTCCCGGTCCAGCCGCCACAACCGGTACGCCACCGGCGCCCAGCCCTTGTCGCCGGGAGGCGGGAGGTCGACCGGCAGAGTGTCCACGGCCACCACGAACCGGCCACCCCGGGCCAGCCGGGCCAGCATCTGCGCCGACCGCTCGTCCAGCAGCGGGGTGAGCACCACCACCAGCGCGTCCGCGGAGAGCAGTTGCGGGCCGAAGACCTGGTCGTACGGCTCGTGCGGGGAGGACTCGGCGTGGGTGTCGAGCAACCACTCCAGCACGGTCAGGTACTGCCGTCGTCCGGTGGCCGGACGCAGCCGGCGGGCCGCCGGCCCGTACTCCAGCATCGCCACCCGGTCACCGCGGTGCAGGTAGTGCTCGGCGATCGCGGCGGCGGCCCGGACCGTGGTGTCCAGTACGGACGCCGCGCCCTTCACCCCGCCGGAGCGGCCCGCCTCGGCGAGCACGTCGAGCAGCACCACCACCTCGGCGTCCCGGTCGGAGAGGGTGGCCGCCACATGCAGTTGCCGGGCCCGCAGCGACACCCGCCAGTCGATCCGGCGCAGCCGGTCGCCCGGCGCGAACACCCGTACGCCGGCCAGCTCGCCGCCCTCGCCCGGCCGGCGGGAGTGGTGCGCGCCGACCAGCCCGGCGGCCCGGGGCATCGCCTCCACCGCCTCGAACGCCTCGGTCATCGGGTAGACCCGCATCTTCACCGGCTCGGTGATGACCGCGCGGGAGACCAGCAGCCCGTCCGCGGCGGCGACCCGGGCACCGGCCGGGCCGATCGGGTGCCGGCCCCACCGCAGCGCGGTGCCGGTCAGCTCCAGGTCGACGGCGGCCCCGGTGGGGATGGCGGTGACGAAGGGGCGGTCCGCGCCGCCGGAACGGCTGACGTCCACCCCGGCGCCGCCGAAGCCGACCCGCTCGACCCGCAGCCAGGGCGATACCCGGGTCCGCACCACGGCCAGGTGGTACGGGACGGTGTCCGGGTTGCCGACGCTGACCGTGCCGGCCAGCGCACCGCCCTCGACCAGATGCGCGTCCTCGGCGGTGATCTCGAGCTGCGGGGCGGCGACCGGGCGGCGGCGCAACGCGTACGCGGTGCCGAGCGCGAACGGCGTGGCGAGCACCACCAGGTCGGCCCGGCCGAGCAGCACGGCGGCGATCAGCAGCAGCCCGGTGAGCAGCACCGCCCGGCCCAGCGCCCAGGTCGGCGCCCAGCCCGCCGCGGGCTCCTGCCCGTCCTCGATGGGCACGGCCGTCAGCGCCCGGCTCGCCCGGCCGCGTGGCTGGGCAGCGCGCCGCTGGCCGGGGCGGGGGTCTGCTCCAGCACCTCACCGACCACGAAGGACGGATCGACCCGGCGCAGCCACATCTCCGGTCGCAGGGTGATCCGGTGCGCCAGCGCCGACGCCGCCACCTCCTTGACGTCCTCCGGGACCACGTAGTCGCGCCCGGCGAAGACCGCCCGGACGCGGGAGAGCAGCAGCAGCGCCAGCGAGCCACGCGGGGACGCCCCCACCAGCACCGACGGGTGCTCCCGGGTGGCCGCGGTCAGGTCGACGATGTACCGGCCGACGGAGTCCTCGACCACCACGTCCTCCAGCGCGGCCTGCATGGCGCGCAGCGTGGCCGCGTCGACCACCGGCTTGATCTCGGCCTCCTCGCGGCGGCGGGCCATCCGCCGGCGCAGCACGTCCCACTCCTCCTCGCGCTGCGGGTAGCCGAACGACACCCGCAGCAGGAACCGGTCCAGCTGCGCCTCCGGCAGCGGGTAGGTGCCCTCGTACTCGATCGGGTTGGCGGTGGCGAGCACGTGGAACGGCTCGTCCAGCTTGTAGGTGACGCCCTCCACGGAGACCTGCTTCTCCTGCATCGCCTCCAGCAGCGCCGACTGGGTCTTCGGCGGCGTCCGGTTGATCTCGTCGGCCAGCAGCAGGTTGGTGAAGACCGGACCGGCGCGGAACGAGAAGTCGCCGCTGCGCTGGTCGTAGAGGAATGAGCCGGTGACGTCGGCCGGGAGCAGGTCGGGGGTGAACTGCAGGCGGCGGAAGTCCAGCCCGAGCGCCTGGGCGAAGGACCGCGCGGTCAGCGTCTTGCCGAGGCCGGGCAGGTCCTCCAGCAGCACGTGTCCGCCGGCCAGGATGCCGGCGAGCACCAGCTCCAGCGCCTCCCGCTTGCCGACCACGACCTGACCGACCGCGTCCAGCACCGCCCGGGCCAGGTGGCCCACCTCGGTGGCGGGGATGGTGCGGTCCACGTCGTTCATATCTTCTCCAGTTCGGCGACGATCGCCGCGAGGTCGCGCGGCGACGGGGGGCGTCGGGAGGGGGTGTCGAGGAACGTCCACAGCGGCTCCCCGAGCAGGGCGCGGGCCCGGGTCGGGTCGGATTCGCGGGTCACCCCGTGCCGCTGGCGCAGCCGCTCGTCGGCCAGCTCGCCGAGGCGGGGCAGGATCCGTTCGGTGAACCGCTCGCGGTTGGCGGACGACCAGTCCAGCGGCCGTTCCCAGCCGTTGATGGCGGCACGCAGGGCGTCGCGGGCACCCCAGTTCCATCCGCCGGGTTCCTCCCCGGCCGGGGCGCGGACGCCGGACCGGGACGGGGGCGGCGGGGAGAGCGCGGCCGTGACCCGGCGCACGGCGAGGACCGCGAGCACGCCGGCCACGACGATCCAGACCGAGAGCTGGAGGCCGACGGCGCGCAGGCAGACCAGGACGACGGCGGTCGCCGCGGCGGCCACCGCGAGGGTACGGAACACCGTCCGGGCCCGTCCGCCCCGCGTACGACCGGCCCGGGGCGGGGCCTCCTCCTCGAAGCTGAGCAGGTCGTCGAGGCCGGTCCGCTCGCTCATGCCGGCACCTCGTCGGCGGTGGCGGTGGCGAGGGCGGCCAGCTCGCCGCGCAGCCGGCGCAACGCGGCCCGGGCCTGGTCGCGCATCCGCGCGTCCACGGTGTGGGTGGCGTAGCGTGCCTCGCGGTAGACGTGGGCGAACTCCGCCAGCACGTCGGCGCTGGCGATCGCCGGGACCCCGGCGGCCGGGTCGCCCCGGAGCAGCCGGGTGACCAGGTCGGTCGGGGTGTCCCCGGTGCGGCGCGGCACCCCGGCCTCGGTGGCGGCCTCCTCCAGGCGTACCCAGCAGGCGATGACCGCGGTACGCGGGTCGGTGTCGGCGTCGTCCAGCTCGACCAGGCCGGCGTCGAGGGCGGCGACCACCTCCCGGGCGGTGCCCTCGGCGGTGCGCCGGGTCCGGGCCACCGGCACCGCGCGGGTCCTCCGGCGCAGCGCGCCGCGCAGCAGCGTCCAGGTCAGGTAGCCGAGGGCGGCCAGGACGGCGAGGCCGAGCAGCACGATCGCCACGGTCGCGATCCACTGCGGCACGTCGGCCTGGGTCCGCTCGGCGCCGGTCCGCGGCTCGACCGGGATCGAGGGGGCCGGCTCACCGGCCGGGTACTCCGGGACGTACGGGATGTTGTCGGCGACCGGCGGGATACGGCTGGCGCCGATCGAGGAGTTGCCGGCGGCGAGCGCCGCGGCGGCGAGCAGCATGACCACCACGGCGACGGGCCACCACCTGCGCAGCACGCCGAGGTCCATCGCCACCGCCCCACGCTTCAGTCCACCCCGGCGAGTTGTTTCGCCCGGGCGAACACGTCGTCCAGCATCCCTGGTGTCAGCCGTCCCGTGAACGTGTTCTGCTGGCTGACGTGGTAGCAGCCGAGCAGCTCGGGGGCGGCCGTCCCGGACCAGTGTGCCCCATGGCCGAAGACCGGTCGCGGGCTGGGCGGGCGGACGCCGTACACCTGCCGCAGCGTCGGCCACCACGCGGCCCAGGCGAAGGCACCCAGCGCCACCACCACGCGCAGGGTGGGCCGGATCAGCGCCACCTCGCGGTGCAGCCAGGGGGCGCAGGTGTCCCGTTCGGCCGGGGTGGGCTTGTTGTCCGGTGGCGCGCAGCGCACCGCGGAGAAGATACGCAGGTCGCGCAGGGTCAATCCGTCGGCGGCGGCGACGCTGGTCGGCTGGTTGGCCAGGCCGGCGCGGTGCAGCGCGGCGAAGAGCACGTCGCCGGAGCGGTCCCCGGTGAAGATGCGGCCGGTGCGGTTGCCACCGTGCGCGGCCGGGGCCAGGCCGAGGATGGCGATCCGGGCGTCCGGCGTGCCGAAGCCGGGGACCGGGCGTCCCCAGTAGTCCTGGTCCCGGAAGGCCGCCCGCTTCGTCCGGGCGACCTCCTCCCGCCAGGTGACCAGGCGCGGGCAGGCGAAGCAGTCGCTGACCGCGCCGTCGAGGTCGGCCAGGTCGGTCGCCCGCGCGGCGCGGGCGACCACCTCGTCGGGGGTACGGGCCTCAGCCAAGCTTGGCCCGGAAGAGTTCGAGGCTACGGGCCCAGGCGGTGGCGGCGGCACGCTGGTCGAAGTTCTCCGGCCGGTCCTCGTTGAAGAAGGCGTGCGCGGTGCCCGGGTAGTCGTACGTCTGGCAGGTGCCGCCGGCGGTCTCGACGGCCCGCCGGACGGTCTGCACCCCCTCGTCGGCGGAGGTGCCGTCCGCCTCCGCGCAGTGGATGACGGCGGCCTTGCCCGCGTAGTCGGTCCACTCGGGGCGCATGCCCTCCCACGGCAGACGGGGGTAGAAGGCGGCGGTGGCGACGATCCGCTCGGAGCGGGTGGCCGCCCAGAGGGCCAGGCTGGCCCCGGCGCAGAATCCGACGCAGCCGACCTTGCCGGCGACCTCGGGACGACCGGCCAGGTAGTCGGCCGCACCGGCGATGTCCGCCGCCGCCTCGTCCATCTGGACGCTGTTCAGCATCTGCCGCGGCTCACTCGGCCGGCTCGCCGACTGGCCGTGCCGGAAGTCCGGGGCGAGGGCGACGAAGCCCGCCTCGGCGAAACGGTCCACGACCGACCGTACGTGGGAGACGAGCCCCCACCAGTCCTGGATGACGATGACCGCAGGGCTGGCCGCACCGGTGGAGGGTATCGCGAGATACCCCTCGCGCGTCCCTCCGTTGCCGGTGTAGCTCACCATCTCGCCCATTGGTCTGTCCTCCTGACGGTCAGTCATCGTTGGCTGGTCGCCCAGTGGTCGTACGTGCCGGTAGCCTGCCACGCCGTGACCGCGCCGGGAAGACGCGAGAACAGTGGCATATACCTCCCGTTCACCAGGCGGGGAGCGGGAAGACGCCGACGGCGGCACGGAGTCCTTCCCGCGCCGCCGTCGGCGGTGTCCGACCGGTGCCGTCAGGTGCGCCTGGTCAGGCAGAGCAGGTAGCCCGTCTCCCCCGGGGCGATGTTGTAGAAGACGTAGCCGTCCTCGCCGGGCTTGACGAACGGCTCGCACGCCCGGCCGGAACGTGCCTGCTCCTGGGTCTGGTCGGTGACCCGGCCGGCCACCGTGTACGCGGCGTCGGCGGAGCCGCAGTCGACCACCGCGACGTCCCGGACCGTCCGCTCCTCCGTGCCGCTGACCTGCGGCAGATCGGTCAGGCAGTCACCGGCCTTCGCGCCGGCCACCGGGTCGGGGCGGAGCAGGTCGGCCAGCGCCGCGCCGGCGCCGAACTTCAACCCGGCGACGACGAGCACCCCGACCACCGCGGCGACGACGGTGAGGATCTTCGCCACGGCCAGCACCGGCCGCACGGCCCCGCTCGACTCCGTCTCCGGGTCGTCGGTGTCCACCTGTGTCCCGCCCGATTCCGTCTCCGGGTCGTCGGTGTCCACCCGGGTGCCGGCCGGGGACGGCTCCGGTCCGGGGTGGGTGACCTGCGCTGCCGGTTCCCCGGCCGGTGGTCCTGCCGGGGAACCGGCGGGCGGTGCGACCTGCTCGGACAATGACGTTCCTTCCCGTGGGGTCAGTGAGCAGACGACACCGTAGCCACCAAGATCGAAAAGGGTTGTCCCGTCGGGCTCATCCGTTCAGCCATTTCCGGGGGTCGATACTCACCGGGTCGGCTCCGGGGCGGGCGGGGCGGACGTGGGGGCCGGACCGACGGACGCGGTCGCGCTGGCGCCGGGCGTCGCCGCGTCGGCCGTCGCAGTCGGGGACGTGCCGGGTCGGGCCGGCGCCTCCGTCGTGGTCGGGGGCGCGTAGTACTTGCGGTGCGGCCCCGACTCGCTCGGCACCACGTACGTGGTCAGCAGGCCGGCGGCGAAGAGCCGGCGCAGGCTGTCGTAGCTTCCGCCTGGTCCACATCGACGTCCTTGATCGCTACGTCGTTGAGCGCGAGGAAGACACGGACGGTGCCTCCCCCATCACGATCGAGGCACTTCAGGCAGATCGAACTGGTGACCAAATGAAAATCATACCGGCCACACGCAGGGACAACGACCTATCCCTGGATCTCCGCGAGGCTCCAGGCGATGCCGTCGAGGATGTCGTGCTCGGAGGCGATCACCGAGGACATCCCGGCCCGTTCCATGATGACCCGCAGCACCAGCGCGCCCGCCCCGATCACGTCGGCCCGGCCCGGATGCATCACCGGGATGGCCAGCCGCTGCTCGCGGGACTTGGCCAGCAGGTCGGCGGTCACCTCGGCCACCCCGTCGTACGGCACCCGGGCGTGGTGGATGCGCTCCGGGTCGTACCCGGTGAGGCCCTGGGCGATGGCGACGACGGTGGTGACCGACCCGGCGAGGCCGACCAGCGTGGCGGCCTCGCGGCCGGGGACGGCCTCCAGCGCGCGGTCCACCGCGACCGCGATGTCGGCCTGCGCGGCGGCGATCTCGTCCAGGGCCGGCGGGTCGCCGTGCAGGTGCCGCTCGGTCATCCGGACGCAGCCGATGTCCATCGAGATCGCCGCCTGCACCCCACCCTCGCGGGTGCCGACGACGAACTCGGTCGAGCCGCCCCCGATGTCCACCACCAGGTACGGCGGCTCGGCGTCGGCGGGCAGGCCGCGCACCGCGCCGGTGAAGGAGAGCCGGGCCTCCTCGTCGCCGGTGACCACCTCGGGCGCGACGCCGAGGGTCTGCTCCACCATGGCCCGGAAGTCACCGGCGTTGGACGCGTCCCGGGAGGCCGACGTGGCGCACATCCGCACCCGCTCCACGCCGAGCTTCTCGATCTCGGCGGCGTAGTCGGCGAGCGCCACCCGGGTCCGCTCGATCGCCTCCGGGGCGAGCCGGCCGGTCCTGTCCACGCCCTGGCCGAGCCGGACGATCTCCATCCGGCGGCTCAGGTCGACCAGCGGCGCCTGCGGCCCCGCCGACTCCTCGGGCAGGTCGGCGACCAGTAGGCGGATGGAGTTGGTCCCGCAGTCGATGGCGGCCACACGCGTCGTCACGGCAGCAACCCTACGGCAGCCGAGCCGGACCGGCAGCGGGCTCGTCGCCCCTCGACGCACCCGGTCCGACGCCCCGTCGGCCGTACCTCGTCCGGAGCCCTTTTTGGACACGGAGCGTCAATAGGCGCGCTGCTCACGGAACGTCACCGAGCTGGAGAGGTCGACGCGGGTGACGTTCGCCCTTTGCTCTGCTGCCACCACCGCACCACCACGCACGACCTGCCGATACCCGATGAGAGGCACATGCGCGACGGGCCACAAGTAACCACGATACGTGACTGGCGCTTATATGGCTGCAGAGCAAAGCGGGCGACAGGACCCATCCCGCCCCTCCACAGAACCTACCCAGTGTGACGAGTTGGCCGACCCACAGCGCCAAGCGGAAGAAGAACAAGGTGCGTCCGCCCACCGCTACAGGCGCAGCAGCATCCGGGTGTTGCCCAGGGTGTTCGGCTTGACCCGTTCCAGGTCCAGGAACTCGGCGACACCCTCGTCGTACGAACGGAGCAGCTGCTCGTAGACCGGCTGCGGCACCGGCGCCCCGTCGATCTCGGTGAAGCCGAACGAGCCGAAGAACCGGGTCTCGAAGGTGAGCACGAAGATCCGGGCGACCCCCAACTCACGCGCCGCGTCGATCAACTCGCCGACGATCCGGTGACCGAGCTTGCGGCCCCGGCAGGCCGGGTCCACCGCGACGGTGCGGATCTCGGCCAGGTCCTCCCACATCACGTGCAGCGCGCCACAGCCGACCACCGTGCCGTCGCCGGTCACCGCGACCCGGAACTCCTGCACGTCCTCGTAGAGGGTGACGGTCGCCTTGCTGAGCAGCCGCCGGTCGTCGGTGTAGGTGTCGACCAGCCGCCGGATCCCCCGCACGTCGCCGGTGCGGGCCCGCCGGACGACGATCTCGTCCATGGTCACTCCGCCGCCGGCACGTCCACACACGGCCCGGCGGACCACCACTTCTCCACCAGGGCCAGGGTCTCGTCGCCGAACGGGTTGACCCCCGGCCCGGCGCCCAGCGCGTGGCCCAGGTGGACGTGCAGGCACTTCACCCGCCCCGGCATGCCGCCGGCGGAGATACCGGCGATCTCCGGCACCTCGCCGATCGCCTCCCGGCGGGTGAGGTAGTCCTCGTGCGCGGCCCGGTAGCGGGCGGCCAGCTCCGGGTCCTCGGCGAGCCGGTCGGCCATCTCCTTCATCAGCCCGGCCGACTCCAACCGGCTGCACGCCGCGGTCGCCCGCGGGCAGGTCAGGTAGAACAGCGTCGGGAAGGGGGTGCCGTCGGCCAGCCGAGGCGTCGTCTCCACCACGTCGGGCAGCCCGCACGGGCAGCGGTGGGCCACCGCCCGGGTGCCGCGCGGCGGGCGTCCGAGCTGCGCGGCCACCGCGGCCAGGTCGGCCTCGGTGGCCGGTTCGCGCTGCGGCGGGGGTACGGAGTCCGCCGCCGGCTCCTGCGGTGGTACGACAGTCACGGTGCCCATCTCTCGCTCGGTGCTCGGGTGCTGCTGCTCACTGGCCGGGCTGGTCGTCGTCCGCCGCCCGCACGCTCGACCACAGGGTGTCGTACCAGGGATCCGGGGTCTTCGGCGGGGCCTTCGGCCGGCCCGCGGCGGCGTCCCGGGCGGCGCCCTCCGGGTCGTTCAGCACGATCACCGGCACCTCACCCGGCGGGACCATGTAGAACCGCTCCCGGGCCTTGATCTTGATGTACTCCGGGTCCCGCCACTTCGCCGCCTCGGCCGAGAGCCGGGAGATCTCCTGCCGCTGGGCGGCCTGCGACGCCTGCATGCGCTCGATGTCGACCTGCTGGTCGAGGTAGACCCGGACCGGATAGGTGTACGCCAGGGCGAGCGCGATCAGCACCGCGAAGAGCACGGTGGCCCGCCCGGTGAAGCGTCGGGGGTGGGGTGCGGTCAGCCGCTTGATCGTGCCGCTGGCCGCCGTACGCCGAGCGGCGGCGGGCCGGTTCGCGGAGCGTACGCCCTCCGCGCCCCGTGCCCGCGCGGCACCGGCCCGCGGCTCGGCGCGGACCCCGCTGTCACGGACGGCAGCCCGGGCGCGGGCCCCGCCCGGCCGACCGGTCGGTCGACGGACGGGGCGCTGGCCACCCGGTGTGCGGCGCTGCTGCATCGTCACACCCCTCCCCCGAGGCCTCTCGCGTCTCAGGCCGAACGGTAACGCGGGAACGCGCCCGCGCCGGCGTACCGCGCCGCGTCGGCCAGTTCCTCCTCGATACGCAGGAGCTGGTTGTACTTGGCGACCCGGTCCGAGCGGGCCGGAGCACCGGTCTTGATCTGGCCGCAGCCGGTGGCGACGGCCAGGTCGGCGATGGTGGTGTCCTCGGTCTCGCCGGAACGGTGGCTCATCATGCACTTGAAGCCGGCCCGGTGGGCCAGGTCCACCGCGTCCAGGGTCTCGGTCAGCGAGCCGATCTGGTTGACCTTCACCAGCACCGCGTTGGCGGCCTTCTCGGCGATACCCCGGGCGATGCGCTGCGGGTTGGTGACGAAGAGGTCGTCACCGACGATCTGGATCCGGTCGCCGACGGCGGCGGTCAGGGTGGCCCAGCCGCTCCAGTCGTCCTCCGACAGCGGGTCCTCGATGGAGACGATCGGGTAGTCGCCGATGAGCTTGGTGTAGTAGTTGCTCATCTCCTCGGCGCTCTTCGCGCTGCCCTCGAAGGTGTAGGTGCCGTTGTCGAAGAACTCGGTGGCGGCGACGTCGAGGGCGAAGACGATGTCGGTGCCGAGCCGGTAACCGGCCTTCTCCACCGCCTCGGCGATCAGGTCCAGCGCGGCGGCGTTGCTCGGCAGGTTCGGGGCGAAGCCGCCCTCGTCGCCCAGGCCGGTCGACAGGTCCTTCTTCTTCAGCACCGACTTCAGTGCGTGGTAGACCTCCGCGCCGGAGCGCAGCGCCTCGCGGAAGCTGGGCGCACCGATCGGCGCGATCATGAACTCCTGGACGTCGACGTTGGAGTCGGCGTGCGCGCCACCGTTGAGGATGTTCATCATCGGCACCGGCAGCAGGTGCGCGTTCGGGCCGCCCAGGTAGCGGAAGAGGCTCAGCTCGGCGCTGCCGGCGGCGGCCTTCGCCACGGCCAGCGAGACACCGAGGATCGCGTTGGCGCCCAGCTCGCCCTTGTTGTCCGTGCCGTCGAGGTCGAGCATCTTCTGGTCGATCAGCCGCTGCTCGCTGGCCTCGTACCCGATGAGCTGGTCGACGATCTTGTCCTCGATGTTGGCGACCGCGTTCTCGACGCCCTTGCCCTGGTAACGGTCCTTGTCACCGTCGCGCAGCTCGATCGCCTCGAAGGCGCCGGTCGAGGCGCCGGACGGCACCGCGGCGCGGGCGATCGTGCCGTCGTCGAGCCCGACCTCGACCTCGACGGTCGGGTTGCCCCGCGAGTCGAGAATCTCCCGGGCGACGATTCCTTCGATGCTTGCCACTGAGTCGCTCCTCGTTCGTGTGTGCGAGTCCGGTATGGGCCGCGACGGTGCGGCTGGGGCAGGTGTGTTGAACGCAGCGTATCGGGCGACGGCCTGCCGCATGCCGTCGCCCGCCGTACGGACCGTGCCGTGGGACCCCGTCACCGTGACGGACGGTACGGACATTCCCGGATTCTCGGTCCTCAACCGGCAACGGGTTTGCGTCCGGTGGACCCGATCGACGACGCTGGTCGTCATGCCCGCCGTCTCGACCACTCTCCGCATGCTCTCCGTGTCGGTCATCGCGTCGCTCACGGTCACCGGCTGTCAGACCCTCGACGACGCCGGTCGGGCGCTCGGCCGCTCCGACCTGGTCAACGACCTGGCCGCGCGGATGGACGGCGCGCTCACCGCGACGTGGGCCGCCGACTACCAGCTCCCCGGCGGTCGGACCGCCTCCGTCGCCCAGACGAAGACGCCGCTGCGCTCGGCGTACACCTGGCCGGACGGCAAGATCACCGTCACCCAGGAGTCGGTCACCCGGTGCGAGACCTCCGCCGGCCGCACCGCTTGTACCGTGCTGCCCCCGGAGCTGACCGCCGGCAAGCCCTCGGTGCTCGTCTGGACCGAAGCCGAGAAGCGCGGCCTGGTCACCCCGCCGGCGGTGATGGGTCTGCTCACCGACGCCGCCCTCGACCCGGACGCGGTCATCACGCAGAGCGACACCACGGTCGCCGGGCACCACGCCACCTGCGTCGACGTGAAGCGTTCCACCGGCGACTTCTCCACCTGCGTCACCACCGAAGGGGTACTGGGCAGCTTCTCCGGCACCCTCGCCGGCACCCCCACCGAGGTGACCCTGAGCCGCTACACCGAGTCGGTCGACCCGGCCGCCTTCGACGTGCCGGCGGGCGCGGGCGTCGTGGACCGCCGCACCGTCACCCCGTGACCGGGCGGCGCTGACACCCGACGGCCCGGGTCCCCGGCCGGCGGCGTCAGATCCCGAGCAGGGTCCGCAGGTGGCG
Organism: Micromonospora halophytica; assembly: GCF_900090245.1. Classification (GTDB taxonomy): domain Bacteria; phylum Actinomycetota; class Actinomycetes; order Mycobacteriales; family Micromonosporaceae; genus Micromonospora; species Micromonospora halophytica. Next base: position 254,590 of record NZ_FMDN01000003.1, on the reverse strand, counting down.
CGGCGGCGGGCAGTCGTGCGCCAGCATCGCGTCGTGCCACTCGCGCACCGGCACCCCGTCCGGCCGGCACCGGGCGATGTCCGCCATCTCGCTCCACCCCACGAAGTACGTGGAGAGCTGGGTGGAGGTGAGCAGCGCCCGCCGCCACTTGCCGGCCGCCTCGCCCTCCTCCTGGAACCCCCGCCCGGTCATCAGCGCCATCGCGTCGGCCTCGGGCAGGTCCTCGCAGTGCACGAGCTGGTCGAGCAGCGCGTTGATGGTCATCCGCAGCTGCATCTTGAGCTGCTGCAACCGTACCGGCAGGCCGCCGAAGCCGAGGCCGACCATCAGCTCCTCGGCGTACACCGCCCAGCCCTCGATGAACACCCCGGACTCGGTCAGCGGCCGGACCCGGGTCGGGCCGACGTACCGGCGGGCGTGGGCGAGCTGGAGGAAGTGCCCCGGCATCGCCTCGTGCACGGTCAGGTTGCGGATCATGTGGTCGTTGTACTCGCGGTAGAACGACTCGACGCGGTGCGCGGGCCACCCGGCCGGGGTGGGCGCGATGCAGTAGAAGGTCGGCAGGTTCGCCGTCTCCAGCGGGCCGGGCGAGTCGCAGTAGGCGACCGCGACGCCACGGGCGAACTCCGGCATCTCCTGGATCACGCACGGGTCGTCGACGAGGCTGACCAGGTCGTGGGCGCGGACGAAGTCGGTCGCCTCGTCCAGGCTGACCGAGGCGAGATCCACGATGGAGTGGTCGTCCGGGTGCTCGGCGGCGAGCAGGTCCAGCGCACGGCGTACCGTCTCGTCGTCGCCGGGACCGCCGACCAGCTCGACCGCCGCCGCGCGGATCTCCTCGGTGACCCGCTCCAGGTTGGCCCAGGCCCGGCGCTGGATCTCCGCCGCGCCCAGCTCGGTGTCGAGGGTGTGCCAGAGCCGCGCCTCCCAGCGGCGTCGCCCCAGCCGGGGGTCGCGCCCCGGCCCGGCATCGGCGGCGAGGCCGGCCCGCAGCCACGCCACGAACTCCTCCAGTGCGGCGATGGCCGCGGTGGCCGCCGACTCCACCCGGTCGTACCGGTTGGGAGCCTGGGCGAGCAACGCCGGCAGCTCGTCACGGATCAGCGCCGCCGTGCCGGTGAACTGCCCGACCGCCGTCTCGGCGTGGATCCGTGGCATGTCCCGCAGCGTCGCGCGCGCGGTCGCCAGGGCATCCGGTACGGCCTCCAGCCGGCCGGCGAGATGGGTCAGCCGCTCCTGGACCGGAGCGTACGGCCGGGCGAGCAGGGCGTGCAGCAGCGGACCGGGGTTGTGCCGCAGCGGATCCCACTCGTGCGCGCGGATCTCGTCGCTCTCGAAGAGCGCCCGGTCCACGAACGAGCCGAGCAGCGCGTGGTCGACCTGCTCGTCGACGTCGAGCGAGTCCGCGTCCAGCTCGGCGAGGGCGTCGGCGGCCTCCTTCAGCATCGCCCGGTCCGCCGCGACCGCCTCGGCGGAGAGGTCGGGCAGGCGGTCGTCGTACCGGTGGTCGCCGGTGGACGTGGCGAGGCCGGGGTGGCTCTCCAGCAGGGCGTCGACGATCCGCTCGGCGAGGGGCACGAAGGACTCCATCCCCCGACCCTAACCGTCCCGCCGACGCCCGTCGTGCCCCGACGACCGACCCTCGGACCGTCACCCGTTGTGTCGGCCGGACGACCGGCCGGGCATCCGTGCCGACGCTTTGCTCTGCACCCACCCACGCACCAGTGACGGCGAGTCACTGACAGTCGGGGCACGCCGACGGCGGCACACGGGAAATCCGCTGCTCAATGCGGTGGTGCGGTGATGACAGCAGAGCAAAGGGCCCAGGCGACCCTTTACGGATCTCGCCCACGCGGTCACCCTCAGCAACCGTAGGCGAAGGTCACCGAGAGCTACATCGGCCAGCCGGGGGCGCGGCCGGTCGAGGGCAGGGCGTCACCGCCCGGTGCCACGAGGCGCATCCCCGGGCATCGGGCGCCCGCGTCACGGTCGGCCGGGGCCGCGCGCCTCGCGTTCGGCGGCGCGCACCGCATCGGCGTACGCCAGGGTGGCGCGGCGCAACGCCGCCTCCGGGTCGATGCCGGCCTCCCGGGCGGCGGCAACCGTGGCCAGCAGGCCGGCGCCGAGGCGTGCCTCCGGGTCGACCTGACCGTCGGCCAGCGGCGGCGGGACGGCCAGGCCGATCCGGCCGGCCCGGTCCAGGATCTTGGCAGCCAGGGCGAGTGCGGGCTGGCTCAGCGCGATGCCGTCCAGCACCGACTCGCGGGCCTTCTCGGCCCGCTTGATCCGCTCCCAGCTCGCCTCGATCTCCTCCAGGGTGCCCGCCTCGTCCCCGGCGAAGACGTGCGGGTTGCGGCGGACCATCTTGTCCACCAGGACGCCGGCCACATCGTCGACGGTCCACCGCTCACCCTCGGGCAGGTTCTCCGCCAGCCGGGCGTGCAGCAGCACCTGGAGCAGCACGTCGCCCAGCTCCTCGCGGAGCGCGTCGGTGTCGTCGGCGCTGATCGCGTCGTACGCCTCGTAGCACTCCTCCAGCAGGAACCCGGCCAGGCTACGGTGCGTCTGCGCCCGCTTCCACGGGTCACCGCCCGGGGACGCCAGCCGGTCCATCACCTCGACCGCGTCGAGCAGCCGGGCTCCGGGCGGATCCCACGAGCCGTACATCAGCTCCAGCTCGGCCAGCCCGGGCTCCCGGGCCAGCCGCAGGCCCAACTCCCGGGCGAGCGACTCGTCGCCCGCCGGGCCGGCCAGCCAGACCACGGTGCCGTGCGCCGCCACCGCGTCGAGCAGCACCTGCGTCGCCCCGGACCCGACCACGGTGACCTCGGCGCCCGCCGCGCGGACCGCCGCGGTCACCGGGCTCTCCGCACCGGCCAGCACCGGCGCGGAGCGTACGACGTCCCAGGCGGCGGCGGTCAGCAGGCCGGCCGGCAGCCGGGGCGAGGTGACCAGCAGGACGATGCGTGCGGACGTGCTCAGGATGCCACCGGCGCGTTCTGCTCGGCCGGCGTGACGACCGGCTCAGGCGTCGAGATGTCGGTGACCGGGCTGCCGGACTCGACGTACGGCAGGGCGTAGAAGACCAGCTCCTGACCCTTGTTGACCCAGGACGGCACGCCCAGCGGACGGTAGCGCGGGTTGACCGAGAGGTCGACCTCGTCGGCCTCCGCCTCCAGCGCCGCGCTGAGCGCCGACGCGGTCCGCACGAACCCGCCCGCGCCGAAGAGCTGGCGCACCTGGCCCACGGAGAGGCCGGGCTGGATCCCGCCGGCCTTCACGATCGCCTGGTAGACGGCCATCACCGACTCGTCGCTGAGCTGGGCCGGCGGCAGGCTCTGGCTCAGCACCTGGGAGATGTCCCACCACTCCGCCCAGAGCTTGGCGTACTCGGCCTGCGGCGGCATCTGGAGCTGTTGGGCGAGCTGCTCCGGGGTGACCTGGTCCGGCACCGACAGGCCCTGCTCGGCCACGATCCGCTTGCCCAGCTCGATGCTGACCAGCAGGTTCAGCACGTCCTGCCGGGTCACCGACGAACGCAGCTGCTCGGCGGTGGGGGTGATGCCGGCCTGGGCCGCGCTCTGGCGCACCGCCTCCGCGTACCGCGCCTGGGCGTCGTCGTAGACCGCGTCCACCCGGTCGACCGAGTAGGTGCGGTCCCCGACGTACGCGGCCACGTCCGGCGACGTCCGGCCGCAGGCGGTCAGGGAGAGGACACCGAGAGCCGCGACGCTGGCGGCGGCGATGAGACGGCGTGCACGCATGCCGGTCACTCTCTCATGTCCTCCGACCCGCTGTAACGCCGCCCACCACGGGCCGGCCGCCGGTCGGCGGGGGCCCGGCGCCGGCCGCTGCCCCGCGGTCACGCCTTCGCCCCGGCCAGCGGTGCCGGCTCGCCCAGCACGTCGGAGAGGAGCTGGGCGCACCACTGGAGCAGGGCCTGGTCGCGCAGCGGCTCGCCGCCGACCCGGCGGGTGCTCGGCCGGGGCACGCTGACCTGGTCGAGCGCGGACTTGTAGACCGAGTCCGGGTGATACCGCTTGAGCCGCAGCTGCTTCGAGTCGGGCAGCGGCAGCGGGCCGAACCTGATGTGCTTGCCCTGCATGCTCACGTCGGCGAGGCCGTACCGGCGGGCCAGCAGGCGGAACCGGGCCACCGCGACCAGGTTCTGCACCGGGGCCGGCGGCTCGCCGTACCGGTCGGTCATCTCGGCGACCACCTCGCGCAACCGCTCCTCGTCGCGGGCCTCGGCCAGCTTGCGGTACATCTCCAGGCGCAGTCGCTCCACGCCGACGTAGTCGTGCGGCAGGTGCGCGTCGACCGGGAGATCCACCTTGACCTCGGTCTCCTCCTCGGGGTGCTCGCCCTTGAACGCGGAGACCGCCTCACCGACCATCCGGACGTACAGGTCGAAACCGACGCCCTCGATATGGCCGGACTGCTCACCGCCGAGCAGGTTCCCGGCGCCCCGGATCTCCAGGTCCTTCATCGCCACGTACATGCCGGCGCCCAGCTCGGTGTGCTGCGCGATGGTGGCCAGCCGCTCGTGCGCGTGCTCGGTGAGCGGCTTCTCCGGCGGATAGAGGAAGTACGCGTACGCCCGCTCCCGGCCCCGGCCGACCCGGCCCCGGATCTGGTGCAGCTGGGCCAGGCCGAGCAGGTCGGCCCGCTCCACGATCAGGGTGTTGGCGTTCGGGATGTCGATGCCCGACTCGACGATGGTGGTGCAGACCAGGACGTCGAACTCCTTCTCCCAGAAGCCGACCATCACCTTCTCCAGGGCTTCCTCGCCCAGCTGGCCGTGCGCCACCGCGACCCGGGCCTCGGGCACCAGCTCCCGGATCCGCCGCGCCGCCCGCTCGATCGACTCGACCCGGTTGTGCAGGTAGAAGACCTGCCCGTCGCGGAGCAGCTCACGGTGGATGGAGGCGGCCACCTGCCGGTCGTCGTACGCCCCGACGAAGGTCAGCACCGGGTGCCGCTCCTCCGGCGGGGTGGCGATGGTGGACATCTCCCGGATGCCGGTGATCGCCATCTCCAGCGTCCGCGGGATCGGGGTGGCCGACATGCTCAGCACGTCGACCGAGGCCCGCATGGACTTCAGGTGCTCCTTGTGCTCGACACCGAAGCGCTGCTCCTCGTCGACGATGACCAGGCCCAGCGACTTGAACCGGGTGGCCGACTGGAGCAGCCGGTGGGTGCCGATGACGATGTCGACGGTGCCGTCGGCGACCATCTCCAGGGTCCGCTCGGACTCCTTCGGGGTCTGGAAGCGGGAGAGCTGCCGGATGGCCACCGGGAACTGGCTCATCCGCTCGGCGAAGGTGTTGTAGTGCTGCTGGACCAGCAGCGTGGTCGGCACCAGCACCGCCACCTGCTTGCCGTCCTGCACCGCCTTGAACGCCGCCCGCACCGCGATCTCGGTCTTGCCGTAGCCGACGTCGCCGCAGATCAGCCGGTCCATCGGGACGGTCTGCTCCATGTCCCGCTTGACCTCTTCGATCGCGGCGAGCTGGTCGGGCGTCTCCTGCCACGGGAAGGCGTCCTCCAGCTCCCGCTGCCACGGGGTGTCCGGGCCGAACGGGTGCCCCTTGGACGCCTTGCGGGCGGCGTAGAGCTGGATCAGCTGCGCGGCGATCTCCTTGACCGCCTTGCGCGCCCGGGCCTTGGACTTCTGCCAGTCCGAGCCGCCCATCTTGTGCAGGGTGGGCTGCTCGCCGCCGACGTAGCGGGAGAGCTGGTCGAGCTGGTCGGTGGGGACGAAGAGCCGGTCGCCGGGCTGGCCGCGCTTGCTCGGGGCATACTCGATGACCAGGTATTCCCGGCTGGCGCCGTTGACGTTGCGCTGCACCAGCTCCACGTAGCGGCCGATGCCGTGCTGCTCGTGCACGACGTGGTCGCCGGCCTTCAGTTCCAGCGGGTCGATGGTGTTGCGCCGCCGGCTCGGCATCTTGCGCATGTCCCGGGTCGAGGTGCCCCGACCGCCGGTGACGTCGTTGCCGGTGAGCAGCACGAACTTCGACGCCTCGTCGACGAAGCCGGCGGTCAGGCAGCCGCAGGAGACCAGCAGCTCGCCGGGGGCGGGCGCGGCCGGCACCTGGTCGACCAGCCGGGCGCCGAGCCCGGCGTCGCGCAGCACCTCGACGGCCCGCTGGGCCGGGCCGTGCCCCTCGAAGACCAGCGCGATGGACCAGCCCTCGCCGGCCCAGCGCTTGAGGTCGTCGACCACCCGGGCGGTCTCGCCGTGGTAGAGCGGGGCGGGCTGGGCGGCCAGGGTCACCGCGATCGCAGCGTCGGGCGTGACGTCGACCTCGCTCGGCTCGTCCTCCCACGGCTGCCGGGCCGGCGCGGTGACGTCGGCCTCCACCAGGCCGAACGGCGCCAGGGTCCACCAGGGTTGGCGCAGCGCGCGGGCGTGCGTACGGACGTCGGACAGGGTGCGGAAGGCGGCAGCGCCGACGTCGACCGGGGCCTGCCCGCCGACGGCCGCCGCAGCCCAGCTGGCCTGGAGGAACTCGTCGGAGGTACGCACCAGGTCGTGTGCCCGGGTGCGGATCCGCTCCGGGTCGCAGAGCAGGACGTGGGTGCCGGCCGGCATGCAGTCCAGCAGCAGCTCCAGGGCGTCGGCGCCGATCAGCGCCGGGGCCAGCGACTCCATGCCCTCGACCGGGATGCCCTCGGCGAGCTTGTCCAGGATCTCGGCCAGTTCCGGGTGTTCCTCGGCGAGCACGGCGGCCCGCTTGCGCACCCCGGGGGTGAGCAGCAGCTCCCGGCAGGGCGGGGCCCAGAGCAGCGGGACGCCCTCGATGGTCCGCTGGTCGGCGACGGCGAAGGTGCGGATCTCCTCCACCTCGTCGCCCCAGAACTCGACCCGGGACGGGTGCTCGTCGGTGGGCGGGAAGACGTCCAGGATGCCGCCGCGCACGGCGAACTCGCCACGTTTGGTCACCAGGTCGACCCGCGCGTACGCCATGTCGGTGAGCCGGCGGGCCACCTCCTCCAGGTCCGCCTCGGCGCCGGCGGCGAGCTGCACCGGCTCCAGGTCGCCGAGCCCCTTGAGCTGCGGTTGCAGCAGCGAGCGGACCGGAGCGACGACCACCCGCAGCGGACCGGTGCGGCCGTGCGCGTCGGTCGATCCCGGGTGTGCCAGGCGGCGCAGCACGGCGAGCCGCCGGCCCACCGTGTCGGAGCGCGGGGAGAGTCGCTCGTGCGGCAGCGTCTCCCAGGAGGGGAAGACCGCCACCTGGTCCTGCGGGAGCAGGCTGCCCAGCGCGGAGGCCAGGTCGTCGGCCTCCCGGGTGGTGGCGGTCACGGCGAGCACGGGACGGCCGGCCCCGCCGGCCGGTTCGTCGGCCGCGACGGCGGCGACGGCGAACGGGCGCAGGGCGGCCGGGGCGGTGAGGTCGAGCCCGTCGACCTGGGCGGCACCGGAGCGCGCCAGGTCACGCGCCCGGGCCAGCCCGGGGTCGGCCAGTGCGGCGGAGAAGAGTCCGGTGAGCATCTGTGATCACTTCCAGGAAGTCGACACACGACGACGGCCCCGCGTCCAGCCGGACGGGGGGTGCACCCGTCGAGACTATCCCGCCGCCCGGACATTCCGGGCTCCAGCCGCCCGCCCGTGGGCCTCGGGCTCCGCGCCGACGGATCCGGGGGCACCCGTGGTGGCCGCCGGCCCGTAGGCTGGCCCTCCTGTCCGCGCAGCAGTGGGAGCGCCCCCGGTGACCACCCCGCCACCCTGGCCGCCGTCCGGCCAGCCCTCGCAGCACCCGTACGGCCCGCCCCCGCAGCACCCGTACGGCGCTCCGCCGCCGGGATACCCGCCCCCGCCCCCGCCCGCGCCGGTGACCAAGCGCATCCCGGAGGACCAGCCGTTCGTCGTCCGGCCCAACGTCGCCAAACGTGGCCTGGTCATGGGCGGGGTCGTGGCGGTGCTGCTCGTCCCGATCCTCTGCATCCTCGGCGTCGGCCTCCTGGGAGGCACCGACGAGCAGGCCCGCGGCAGCGCCGTGGCCGGCCTCCTCGCCCTGGTGGGTTGCCTGCTGGTCGCGATCGCTCTGCCGATCGGCCTCCAGCTCTGGCTGATCGGTTCCGGGGGCCCGGTGCTGGCGCTCGGTCCGGCCGGGCTCTGGATCCGCACCCGGCCGACCCGAGGGCAGGCGGTCTGGCTGCCCTGGGAGGCCGTCGCCCAGATCTCCCGCCGCCGGTGGAGCCTGGAGAAGATGCTGGTCGTCAAGCCCTACGACCAACGCGCCCTGCAGAACCTCGGTACGTTCACCGCACTGGACAGCGGGCTGCTGAGCGCCTTCTACGGCTCCGGGCTGGTCGCGACCCTGAACTTCGCGGACCGGCCGGAATCGGAGATCCTGGCGGCGGTCGCGCACTACAGCGCCGGTCGCTGCCGGCTCCTCTGACGCCGCAACCCGGCCCGGGCCGTGCCCGCGTGACGGGATGCCTCCGTCGCTCCCGGCACGGTCGGGGCACGATCCGGGTGGCGGCAGGTCGGGGCGGATCCCGACGGGTGTGCTGAGGGGGAGGTACGGTGCCGGAGCAGGTCGGCAGTGATCCCCGGGGAGGAAGCACCCCGGCCCGGTGGCGGGTGCTCGGCTTCGCCGAGGGGATGCTCGTCTACCAGGTGCGCTGCGTCGTGGACGATCCCGGCTGGCACGGGCCCGTCCCCCACCTCGGGCACCGGGTCTTCCTCGGCCGCTCCGGCGCCTACCTGCGGCGGCTCAACGGGCAGGTCACCGTGGCCGACCCCACCACGGTGCTGCTCACCCGTCCCGGCGACGAGATGCACGTCGCCCACCCGTACGGCGACGGTGACGTCTACTCCTGCCTGGAGTTCACGCCGGAACTGCTGGCCGACCGCCCCGACGCCGGCCGGTGGCTGGACCGACGCGGCTGGGACGGCACCGTCGACGAACGGCTCGACCTGGAGCACCGGATGCTGGTCGCCCGCTGCGTGCGGGGCCTGGACGGGTTCGAGTTCGCCGAGCGGCTGCACCGGTTCCTCGGCCGGCTCCTCGCCGCCAGCCCGATCGGCGCGGGCGAACCGGGCGCGGAGATCGAACGGGCGGTCGGCCGCCGCCCGGCCACCCTGGCCGCGCACCGCCGGCTGGCCGACCGGGCCCGGGAGGTGCTGGCCGGCTCCGACTTCCGGCTGGGCCTGACCGAGGTGGCCGCCCAGGTGGGCTGCTCACCGCACCACCTGAGCCGGGTGTTCCAGCGGGTGACCGGGCAGAGCCTCACCGCGTACCGGAACCGGCTGCGGGTCCGCGCGGTGCTCGACGCGCTCGCCGACGACGACGGGCAGCCGCTGGGCTCGGTCGCCGCCGAGCACGGCTTCGCCGACCAGGCCCACCTCACCCGGGTGGTCCGCGACCAGGTCGGGCATCCGCCGGCGCAGCTGCGCCGCCTGCTCACCGCGCCCGAAACCGAAGCCGCCTGACCCGGCGCGCGGACCCGACGGGCCGGCACGGTTTCGAGCAATTTTCTTCAAGAAGTGGGGGCGGCCCCGCCGCGAGGATGGAACGCGTCAGCCCGGCCGGGCCGCCACCAGGCGGCGACCGAGGGGTACGCGGACCTGTTCGGGGAGGTCCGACGCCCCACCGGGCAACGGCGGCGCCCTGCGGGTGCCCCGGTGGTGGAGGCGTCGCCAACCCCCCAGGTTCGGCGTCTCCACCACCGAACTTCCTTGCGTGATCCGTGCCACGTTCCGGGTCCGGCGACACTCCGGGCGAACCGGGAAGGATCTTGACCGGACCGGATCGGCGTGGTCGGGTGGGCCCATGACGGGGCAGTACCGGGCGCAGTTCGACGCCGAGATCACGTTCGCCAACGGGGGCGGTCTGCGGACCGACGGATTCCGGCTCGACATTCCCGGGCGGGAGATCGGCGACGACGACCTCGCCGCACTTCTCGTCCGGCATCTCGGGCTGCTGATGGTCGGTGAGGTGCGGATCAGCAACAGGACGGTCGTCGAGGAGCCGCACAAGGGCGGCCGGGGCGTCGCCGGGCCGGACGCCGGCAGTGGGTCCGGGGCCCGGCGGCTGGTCGAGCTGAGCCACGTCATCGCGGACGGGATGACCACCCTGCCCGGCTGGCCGGCGCCGCGGATCACCGAGTGGCTGACCCGGGAGGCGTCCCGGGCGAACTACGCCCCGGGCACCGAGTTCCAGGTGGGCCGGATCGACATGATCGCCAACACCGGCACCTACCTGGACACCCCGGCGCACCGGTACGCCGACGGCGCGGACCTCGCCGGTACCCCGCTGGACCGCCTCGCCGACCTGCCCGGGGTCGTGGTCCGCGTACCGGCCGGGACCCGGGCGGTGGACCGGCTGCTGCTGGCGCCGTACGACGTGGCCGGCCGGGCGGTGCTGGTGCACACCGGCTGGTCCGCGCACTTCGGCACCGACCGGTACGGCGCGCCGGAGGCGCCGTACCTGACCGGCGACGGGGCGCGGGCCCTGGCCGACGCGGGTGCCACCCTGGTCGGCATCGACTCGGTCAACATCGACGACATGGGCCCGGCGGCGCGGGGCGAGCGCCCGGCGCACAGCACACTGCTGGCCGCCGGCATCCCGATCGTGGAGCACCTGACCGGCCTGGAAGCCCTGCCCCCGGAGGGGTTCCGCTTCACCGCCGCCCCGCCGATGGTGGCCGGCATGGGCACCTTCCCCGTCCGCGCCTTCGCCACCCTCCCCTGACCCGACCCACCGCGCCCCGCGCAGGGACCCTGGCCAGATCTTGGCGACCTACTGTTCGCAGCGAACGACAACTCGCCAAGATCCAGACGTGCTGAGCAGTGAGTGGAACGCCATGGGTGTCAAATGGGGCGGAGACACCGCCAGCGCTCCACCAAGCCATCCGAGAACAGCTCCACACCGGCAAGCTGAAGGCGGGCGATCAGAGCTACCCACGACGCAGGAGCTGATCGAGAGCTACGGCGTCTCCTACGGCTCGATCCGCACCGCCCTGCTGATCCTCAAGGCGGAAGGGCTGATCGAGGGCCGGCAAGGGAAGGTGTCTTCGTCCGCGATCCCGACGGTCAGTAGCGGACGCTGATCCGGCGCTCGACGGCGTCGACCCGGATCTCCCCGCCGTACGGCACGATGAGCTGCGGGTCGGTGTGGCCGAGGTCGACATCGAAGACCACCACCGCGTCCGGGTTGTAGGGGGCGAGCGCGCGGGTGATCGCCGCCCGCTGCGCCTCGGCCCAGGCCAGCCGCTCCGGGACCGGGAGCTGGTGGTCGAAGTCCCACGCCTTGGGCCGGCCGACCACGACCGCCGGGAAGGCGGCGAGCAGCCCCCGCTCCCCCATGTTGCGCACCATCCGGAAGACCTCCTGCGCGTCGGGCAGCTCGTTGGAGGTCTCGACGACCAGCACCGACCCCGGCCAGCTGCTCGGCCGTCGGGACCCGGTCGACGGCCATCAGCCAGTGCAGGATCTCCAGACAGCCGCCCCAGGTCCGCCCCTGCACCACCCGTGCCGGCCCCTGCCAGCGCCAGCCGGCGCCCGGCAGCATCTCCGGCTCGTACGCCAGCGTCTCCGGCTCGTCCCACGGGTTCGGCTTGTCGCCCCACTCGGTGGCGGGGGTCAGCTCGTACCAGCCGGAGGTGAAGAGGGCGGCGCGCAGCGAGTCGAAGGTCAGCGGGTGCGGCCTGCCGGGCCGGCCGAGGTGCACCAGCACCGATCCGCCGTGGTACGCCACGATGCCGAGCCGGTACAGGTGGTTGAGGACGTTGGTGTTGTCCGAGTACCCGAAGTACGGCTTCGGGTTGGCTCGCAGCACGTCGTCGTCGAGGTACGGGGTGACGGTGATCAGGTCGTCCCCGCCCACGGTGGCGAGCACGGCGGTGACCGTCGGGTCGGCGAAGGCGGCGGTGAGGTCCCGGGCCCGGTCGCGTGGGTCGGCACCCACCTGGCGGGTGGTCGGGTACTCGACCGGTTCCAGGCCGAACTCCTCGCGCAGCCGGCGCAGGCCCAGCTCGTACACGGCCGGGAACACGCCCGGCAGGCCGGCGGAGGGCGAGACGACCGCGACCCGGTCGCCCGGCTTCGGCTTGAGGGGATAGCTCGGCACTGTCATGTCCGGAGGTTAGCCAGGGCCACCACCGGTTTTCCCGGCCGGCGGCAGGGCGGACCGGGTCGAGCGACAGAAACTCACATCACCGACGGACCCGGGCCATAGGCTGGCGGTGTGGAGGATGAGTGCCGGCAGGCCGTCGGACGCCCCGTCAAGGTCTCCGGCCGGCCATGATCGTGGGGAAGGCGACATCCCTGACCCCCTCCTTGCCGGGGGGTCTGCACCGATACGATCCATGGAGTCGGACAGCGCTGTCCTTCGTACTCACGTAAGGAGCGCATGGTGACCGACCAGCACGACCACGACGGGCCCGACGCCGCTCTCCGGGCCGACATCCGCCGCCTCGGCACCCTGCTCGGCCAGACCCTGGCCCGGCAGGAGGGCCGCCCCCTGCTCGACCTGGTCGAGGAGATCCGCGCCCAGGTCCGCTCCGACGCCCCGGCCGCCGCGCAGCGCCTCGGCGGGCTGGACGTGACCACCGGCACGAAGCTGGCCCGCGCCTTCTCCACCTACTTCCACCTGGCCAACATCACCGAGCAGGTGCACCGGGCGCGGGACCTGCGCCGTCGCCGGGCCATGCACGGCGGCTGGCTGGACCAGGCGGCCAAGATGATCGCCGAGCGCGGGGTGCCGGCCGAGGAGATCGCGGCGGCGGCCCGCCGGCTCGCGGTACGCCCGGTGTTCACCGCCCACCCGACCGAGGCGGCCCGCCGGTCCATCCTGTCCAAGCTGCGCGCCATCGCCGACGAGCTGGACACCGAGACCAGCAACGCCATCCTCTACGGGGCCAGCGACGAGGGGCCCGCCAACCGGCGCCTGGCCGAGCTGCTGGACCTGATGTGGCAGACCGACGAGCTGCGGCTGGACCGGCCCGACCCGACCGACGAGGCCCGCAACGCCATCTACTACCTGCGCGACCTGTACGCCGAGGCCGCCCCGCAGGTGCTCGACGACCTCGCCGACACGCTGCGCACCCTGGGCGTGGAGACCTCGCCGACGTCCCGCCCGCTGACCTTCGGCACCTGGATCGGCGGTGACCGCGACGGCAACCCGTTCGTCACTCCGACGGTCACCCGTGAGGTGCTGCGCATCCAGCACGAGCACGGCATCGCTGCCACCGAGAAGGCGATGGACCACCTCATCAGCGAGGTCTCCGTCTCCCGCCGGCTGCGCGCGGTCTCCCTCGATCTCTCCGCCAGCCTCGCCGCCGACCTGGACGCGCTGCCCGAGGTGGCTCCCCGGTTCCGCCGGGTCAACGCCGAGGAGCCGTACCGGCTCAAGGCCCGGTGCGTGAAGGCGAAGCTGGCCAACACCCGGGAGCGGCTGCGCACCGGCACCGCGCACACGCCGGGGCGGGACTACCGCGGCTCGGCCGAGCTGATCGCCGACCTGGAGCTGCTGCGCGCCTCGCTGGCCCGCAACTCCGGGCAGCTCACCGCGGTCGGCCGGCTCGCCTCCACCATCCGTACGGTCTCCGCGTTCGGCCTGCACCTGGCGACGATGGACGTGCGGGAGCACGCCGAGAAGCACCACGAGGTGCTCAGTCAGCTCTACGCGGCCGTCGGCGAGGTCTCCGACTACCCGTCGCTGAGCCGGCTGGAGCGCACCAAGCTGCTCGCCGACGAGCTGACCGGCCGCCGGCCGCTCTCCACCCTGGACACGCCGCTGACCGAGAGCGCGCAGAAGACGTTCGACGTGTTCGCGACGATCCGGGAGGCGCAGGACCGGTTCGGCACCGAGGTCATCGAGTCGTACATCATCTCGATGACCCTGGGCGTGGACGACATCCTCGCCGCCGTGGTGCTGGCCCGCGAGGCCGGCCTGGTCGACGTGCACAGCGGCCGGGCCCGGATCGGCATCGTGCCGCTGCTGGAGACCCCGGCCGAGCTGAACGCCGGTGGCGAGCTGTTGGACGAGCTGCTGTCCCTGCCCGCGTACCGGGCGCTGGTCGCGGCCCGGGGCGACGTGCAGGAGGTGATGCTGGGTTACTCCGACTCCAACAAGGAGGCCGGCATCACCACCAGCCAGTGGTCGATCCACCGGGCGCAGCGCGCGCTGCGCGACGTGGCCGCCCGGCACGGCGTGCACCTGCGGCTCTTCCACGGCCGGGGCGGCACGGTGGGTCGCGGTGGCGGCCCCACCCACGACGCGATCCTGGCCCAGCCGTACGGCACGCTGGACGGCGCGATCAAGGTGACCGAGCAGGGCGAGGTCATCTCCGACAAGTACACGCTGCCCGCGCTGGCCCGGGAGAACCTGGAGCTGACCGTGGCCGCGGTGCTCCAGGCGACGCTGCTGCACACCGCGCCCCGCCAGCCGGCCGAGATGCTGGAGCGCTGGGACGCGACGATGGACGTGGTCTCCTCCTCGGCGTACCGGTCGTACCGGTCGCTGGTGGAGGACCCGGACCTGCCGGCCTACTTCTGGGCGTCGACCCCGACCGAGCTGCTCGGCGCGCTGAACATCGGCTCCCGGCCGGCGAAGCGGCCGAACACCGGGGCCGGGCTGTCCGGCCTGCGGGCCATCCCGTGGGTGTTCGGCTGGACGCAGACCCGGCAGATCGTGCCCGGCTGGTTCGGGGTGGGTTCCGGCCTGGCGGCGGCCCGGGCGGCCGGCCTGGAGGACGTCCTCGCCGAGATGAACCGCAACTGGCACTTCTTCCGCACGTTCCTGTCGAACGTCGAGATGATGCTGACCAAGACCGACCTGACCATCGCCCGCCGGTACGTGGAGACGCTGGTCCCGAAGAAGCTGCACCCGATCTTCGACAAGATCGAGCAGGAGTACGAGCTGACCAAGCAGGAGGTGCTGGCGGTCACCTCCGCGCCGGCCCTGCTGGAGAACTCCCCGGTGCTCCAGCGCACCCTCGCGGTGCGGGACACCTACCTGGAGCCGCTGCACCACCTCCAGGTGGCGCTGCTGCGGCAGTACCGGGACTCCGGCGCCGCCGGGCGCGCGGTGGCGACCGCGCCGGGCGGCCGGCGTGCCCCGAGCGACGGCACCGCCCTGGAGCGGGCGCTGCTCACCACGGTCAACGGCATCGCCGCCGGCATGCGCAACACCGGCTGATCCACCGGTACGACGAAGGCCCCGGTCCGCGTGACCGGGGCCTTCCTCGTCGTGTCGTGCGGTGGGGCCGGCGTCGTCGGGCGGTGAGGCGGGGCACGGGCCGGGTCCGGCGTCCCTCAGCAGGCCCACCCGCGGCGGCTCACCAGTCGCCGCCCCCGAAGTCGCCCCCGCCGAAGTCGCCCCCGCCGAAGTCGCCGCCCCCGAAGTCGCCGCCACCGAAGTCCCCGGCGGCCCCGCCGAAGTCGCCCTGGTCGCCGCCGGCGCCCTGGTCCGTCGCGCCGTCGCCGAAGCCCTCCTGGTTGCCGGCGTCGTAGCCCGGGTCGGCGAAGGCCGGGGAGAAGAGCGCGTCGGCGATCAGCATGCCGCCGATCACCCCGGCACCGGCGCCGAGCGCGGTCTTCCACCACGGGGTGGAGTACCAGCCGGCCGGCACCGGCCGGCCCCGGAGTCGCCCGCCCGGGTAGTAGTACGGCGTGTCCCGGCCCGGCTGCGGGCCGGCCTTGAAGGTCTGCCCCTGCACCTGCACCTGGCGTTCCCTGGTCAACTCCCCGGTGCCCTGCGCGGCGGCCAGCGGCGGCAGCTCCGGGCCCGGGTCCAGGCCCAGCGCCACCCGCGCCGCGCGCGCGTACGCCAGCCCTTCCAGGGCGGTCTCCCGGGCCAGCCGGTACTGATGGACCGTGCGTGCCTGCTCCAACTGGCTGCCGGCGGCGTTGTAGCGTTCGGCGGCGTCGACCAGCGCCTGGCGTACGGCTGGGGCGTCGCCGTGCAGGTTCATCACCTGGCCGCCGAGGCGCTCGTACCAGCGCTGGGCGTCGGCCCGGACGTCGGCGAGGCTGCGCGCCTCCCGGGCGGCCCGTTCCCGCCGCCACCACACGAGCCCGCCGACCAGCAGGACGGCAAGGATCGCCACGAGCAGAAGTTCCATGCCGCTGAACGTACCCGCCGGGCGCTGGTCGTACCCCTTTGGCATGCTCGGGGGATGGACCTGTCGACGCTGGCCGTGGTGGTCGTCTGTCTCGCCGCCGGCGGCGTCGGGGGTTGGCACCTGGCCCGGGCCCGGTCGGCGGCGGAGGTCGCCCGACTGGAGGCCACCCTGGCGGCCACCCGGGAGGGCGAGGGGCGGCTGGAGCAGTCGATGCGGGCGCTCAGCTACGAGGCGACCGCCCAGTCCCAGGAGGCGGTGGCCCGGGCGGTCGCCCCACTGCACGACACCCTCCGCCGGTACGAGCAGCGGGTGGGTGAGCTGGAACGCGACCGGGTGGACGCCTACGCCGAGCTGCGCGAGCAGGTACGCGCCATGAGCACGGTCTCCGGCGAGCTGCGCACCGAGACCAAGCAGCTGGTCGCCGCGCTGCGCGCGCCGCAGGTGCGCGGCCGGTGGGGCGAGCACCAGCTCCGCCGGATCGTCGAGGCGGCCGGCATGCTGGAGCACTGCGACTTCAGCGAGCAGGTCACCGCCGCCACCGACCACCAGGGGGTACGCCCCGACCTGGTGGTCCGGCTGCACGGCGGCCGAACGGTGGTGGTGGACGCCAAGGCGCCCTTCGACGCGTACCTGACGGCGATGGAGGCGCGCGACGAGCGGGGGCGGGACACCCATCTCGACGCGCACGCCCGGCACCTGCGGGCGCACGTCGACGCGCTGGCCGCGAAGTCGTACTGGGCGGCCTTCGACTCGACGCCGGAGTTCGTGGTGCTCTTCGTGCCCGCCGACCCGTTCCTGGACGTGGCGTTGCAGCGCGACCCGACCCTGCTGGAGCACGCCTTCGCCCGCAACGTGGTGCTGGCGACCCCGGCGACCCTGGTGGCGATGCTGCGCACGGTGGCCTACTCGTGGCGACAGGAGGCGCTGGCCCGCAACGCGGTGGCGGTGCACTCGCTGGCCCGCGAGCTGTACGGCCGGCTGTCCACCTTGGGCGAGCACGTCGGCAAGCTGGGCGCCTCGCTGGGCGGGGCGGTGACCGCCTACAACCGGGCGGTCGGCTCGCTGGAGGCGCGGGTGCTGGTCAGCGCCCGCAAGCTGGCCGAGCTGGGCGTCTCCGACCAGGAGTTGACGACGCCGGCACAGGTGGAGCTGACACCCCGGCAGCCGCAGGCGCCCGAGCTGCTCGACGATCCGTCCACCATGGAGCGCTCCGCCTAGCAGTTCGCATGTGACAGTGCGCACCCGTGCATGTCACGATGGGGTCACAACATACCGGCCGGTAGTGACACCGGAGCTACGCAGCACAAAGGATTTCGCTCACGCGTGCCCTGTCATCTCAGGGCCCTGTTCTCTGGAGGAAAGAGAACGTGAGCAAACCCCGAAACCTGAGCCGGCGTACCTCCGCCGCGCTCTTCGCGTCGGTCGTGGCGGCGAGCGCCGTGACCGTCGCGGGTGGTGCCGCGACCGCAAGCGCCGCACCCTCCCGCCCCAGCGCCGCGCCGGCCACCCCCGTGGAGGCGTTGGGGTCGCACGACGCCAAGCTGCTCGCCGAGGCGGAGGCCGAGAAGGCCCCCACCGTCACTCTCATCGTCGCCACCGAGAAGGGTGAGGCCAAGGACGTCGCCGAGGACCTGAAGGGCCTGGGCGCCGCCGTCACCGAACGGTACGACACCATCGGCTACGTCCTGGCCAAGGTGCCCACCGACAAGGTGGTCAAGGCGGCCACGCTGCCCGGCGTCTCCGCAGTCGACCTCGACGAGAAGATCCAGCGGCCGGACCCGAAGCCGGAGGCCGCCCCCACCGGACGGAAGGCGGCGAAGCAGGGCACGACCCTCCCCGGGCCGGGCGAGGCCACCCGCGCCGCCAACCCCTACATGCCGGCCAACGAGACTGGCGCCGTCCGCTTCGTCGAGCAGCACCCGGAGTGGGACGGCCGGGGCGTCACCATCGGCATCATGGACTCCGGTGTGGACCTCGACCACCCTGCTCTCCAGCGGACCACCACCGGTGAGCGCAAGATCGTCGACTGGGTCACCGCAACGGACCCGTTCGAGGACGCGACCTGGCGTCCGATGATCACCGAGGTGACCGGTCCGTCGTTCACCGCGGCCGGCGCGACCTGGACCGCTCCGGCGGGCACCTACCGGTTCAGCACCTTCCGTGAGTCGATCACCGCCGGCAGCGAGCCGGGCGGCGACGTCAACCGGGACGGCGACACCACCGACGTGTGGGGCGTGCTCTACAACCCCGCCACCAACGACATCTGGGTGGACGTCGACCTGGACCGGGACTTCACCGACGAGGCCCTGATGCGGCCGTACAAGGAGAAGTTCGACGTCGGGCACTTCGGCACCGACAACCCGGCGACTGGGGTCCGCGAGCAGATGCCGTTCGTGGTCGAGTACCGCGAGGACGTCGACACCACCCCGCTCGGCGGCCCGGGCCTGGTCGACTACGTCAACATCGGCATCGTCGAGGACGCGCACGGCAGCCATGTCGCGGGCATCACCGCCGCCAACGACATGCTGGGCAACGACGCCTTCGACGGAGCCGCGCCCGGCGCCAAGGTGGTCTCCTCCCGCGCCTGCACCTGGGGCGGCGGCTGCACCTACGCGGCGCTCACCACCGGCATGGCCGACCTGGTGATCAACCGCAAGGTCGACGTGGTCAACATGTCTATCGGTGGCCTGCCGGCGCTCAACGACGGCAACAACGCCCGCGCGGAGCTGTACAACAACCTGATCACCACCTACGGCGTGCAGCTGGTCATCTCGGCCGGTAACAGCGGCCCGGGTCTGAACACGGTCGGCGACCCGTCGGTCGCGGCCAACGTGATCAGCACCGCGGCCAGCATCAGCAAGGACACCTGGCTGGCCAACTACGGCTCGGTGGTGCGGGCGAAGAACGCGCTGTTCAACTTCTCCTCGCGCGGCCCGCGTGAGGACGGCGGCTTCAAGCCGAACATCACCGCGCCCGGCTCCGCCATCTCCACCATCCCGGTCTGGCAGGCGGGCAGCCCGGTCCCCGAGGCCGGCTACGCGCTGCCGCCGGGCTACGGCATGTTCAACGGCACCTCGATGTCCTCCCCGCAGGCAGCCGGCGCCGCCGCGCTGCTGCTGTCGGCCGCCAAGGCGACCGACAAGGGCGTCACCCCGGCCGCGCTGCGCCGGGCCATCTACAGCTCGGCCAAGCCGATCAAGGGCGTTCCGACGTACGGCCAGGGCTACGGCATGGTCAACGTGCCGGGCGCCTGGAAGCTGCTGCGCAAGGGCGTCGAGACCCGCTCGTACACCTCCGAGGCTCCGGTCTGCACCGTGCTGTCGGAGCAGCTGTCCACCCCGAACCGCGGCACGGGCGTCTACAACCGCTGCGCCTCGGTCGAGGGCGGCCAGAAGGTCGGCCAGAGCAAGACCTACCAGGTCACGCTCACCCGCACCAGCGGGCCGGCCGGCTCGGTCAGGCACAACGTCACGCTGCGGGGCAACGACGGCACCTTCAAGGCGCCGAAGACCGTCTCGCTGCCGCTGAACAAGCCCGTCACCGTCACCGTCACCGCCAAGGCGAAGGCGGCCGGTGCCCACGGCGCCCTGATGCTGGTCGACGACCCGAAGACCAACACGGTCGACTTCGAGGTCTCCCTCGTGGTGGTCGCGTCCGTCGACACCCGTGAGCCGAGCTACGCGTTCTCGGCCGAAGGTTCGGTGGACCGCAACGGCGTCACGTCGTACTACGTGACCGTGCCGCCGGGTACCGGTGCGCTGCAGGTGAACCTCTCCGGCATCGCCACCGGCTCGCAGACCCGCTTCATCGCCTTCAACCCGTACGGCGTTCCGGTGGAGAGCACCTCCAGCCTGGCCTGCTTCACCAACTTCTCCAACCCGGCGACCTGCAAGCCGCAGGAGCGGGACTACCAGAACCCGATCCCGGGCGTCTGGGAGATCGAGGTCGAGTCGCGTCGTACCTCGCCGTCGCTGAACAACCCGTTCCAGCTCACGGTGCGGATCCAGGGTGTCGCGGTCGAGCCGGCCGTGGTCGAACTGCCGGCGGTCGACGCCGGTGAGGCCACCCCGGTGACGTGGGACCTGACCAACACCTTCGGCCCGGTCTCGGTGGCCGGCCAGGGCGGTCCCCTCTCCAGCGTGCGCAACGAGCGGCCGACGATCGCGGAGCTCGGCACCCAGGAGTTCACCGTCGAGGTGCCGGAGGGCGTCAGCCAGTTCACCGCCCGGATCGGCAACCCGGCGAACGCCGCCGCCGACCTGGACCTGTACGTCTTCCGGGGTGACACCGCGGTCGGCCAGTCCGCCGACGGTGACTCCGAGGAGGCGGTGACCCTCGCCAATCCGGCGCCCGGCACCTACCGGGTGGTCGTCGAGGGCTACGCGGTCGACGGTGCCGGCGGCAGCACGGCGTACGACTACCGGGACTCGTTCTCGTCGTCGGCGCTGGGCAGCCTGTCGGCCCCGAGCACCCCGCTCACCCTGGCCCACGGCGCCACCGCCACCCTCACCGGTACGGTGACCGCCCTGGCCGCCCCGGCCGACGGCCGGGAGCTCTACGGCGAACTGGCCGTGGTGACCACCGAAGGCGCGGTCGTCGGCCGCAGCGCGGTCTCCATCGGCGCCGTGAACTGATCCGTCCGTAGCACCCGCCGGAGCCCGTCCCCGAATGTCGGGGGCGGGCTCCCGCGCTGGGGATCCCCGTCGGGGGGCGGGCCTCCTGCCGTCGTGTGTGCGGTCGCGGACGCGGGGTCGGTCAGGACCGGCGGGCGGACTCGACCGTGAAGGGGGTGCCCTGCTGGCAGGTGGTCATCATGTCGGGCTGCGGCTTGCCGGTGACCGTCACCTTCGCACCCGGGGTCAGCACGTCGCGGGGACCGCCGATGAGCTGGAAGCCGTCGAGCATGAGACAGCCCGGCTCCACCCCGGCCTCGACGGTGCCGGAGATCGTGTTCGCGCCGGGGCCGGGCGGCAGGCTGGGGCCGGGCGTCGGCCGCTTCGTCGGCGGCAGCGCGGTCGCCGGGTCGCTCGGCGGCGGCGCGCTGGGGCCGGTCGGGTCGGCCGGGTCGGTGCTGGGCGCGCTGGTCACCGGCGATCCTTCCGAAGGGCTGGGCGTGCCCGTTCCGTCGCCCGCGTCCTGGCCGCCGCAGGCGGTCAGCGCCGCGCAGGCGACCAGCGCGGCGAAAGCCATCCGAGGAGTCTTCATACCCCCTCTGACGTGCCGTGGCGCCGATCCGTTCCGGATGGTCAGCCCCGAACCGCCGCCGCGGCCTTCATGTCCCGCTTGAGCTCCTGCGGCAGCGAGAAGGTCAGCCGCTCGTTGGCGGTGACCACCTCGTCCACGTCGGTGAAGCCCCGCTCGGCCAGGTGCGCCAGCACCTCCTGCACCAGTTCGTCCGGCACGCTGGCGCCGGAGGTCAGGCCGACCGTGGTGGCCCCCGCCAGCCAGGCGTCGTCGATCTCGTGGGCGAAGTCGACCAGGTGACCGGCGCGGGCGCCCGCGTCCAGGGCCACCTCGACCAGGCGTACCGAGTTGGAGGAGTTGCGCGAGCCGACGACGATCACCACGTCGCACTCGGGGGCGATCTCCTTGACCACGTGCTGCCGGTTGGAGGTGGCGTAGCAGATGTCGTCGCTGGGTGGCGACTGGAGCAGCGGCAGCCGCGACTTGAGCCGGGCCACGGTCTCCATCGTCTCGTCCACCGACAGGGTGGTCTGGGAGAGCCAGACGACCTTGTTCGGGTCCCGCACGGTGACCTTGTCGACGCCCTCGGGGCCGTCGACGAGCTGGATGTGCGCGGGAGCCTCACCGGCGGTGCCGACCACCTCCTCGTGCCCCTCGTGGCCGATGAGCAGGATGTCGTAGTCCTCCGCGGCGAACCGCTTGGCCTCCTGGTGCACCTTCGTCACCAGCGGGCAGGTCGCGTCGATCGCCTTCAGCGAGCGCGCCTTCGCCTGCTCGTAGACCTCGGGGGCGACGCCGTGCGCGGAGAAGATGACGGTGGCGCCCTCCGGCACCTCCTCGTTCTCCTCCACGAAGATCGCGCCCTGCGCCTCCAGGGTCCGCACCACGTGCTTGTTGTGCACGATCTGCTTGCGCACGTAGATCGGGGCGCCGTAGAGCTTGAGCGCCTCCTCGACGGTCTGCACCGCCCGGTCCACGCCCGCGCAGTAGCCGCGGGGCTTGGCCAGGAGCACGCGCTTGCCGGTCCGGGGAGTCGTCTCAGCCTGAGTCACCCGACCATCGTACGTGGCCGCGTCCGCGCCGGCAGGAGGCCGCAGCCGGGGTACGGGAGGAGGCGCTCACCGCCACCCCGGCGAGCAGCACGCCCGGTCGGGCCTGCCGCAGGTCGTCGGAGCCTGACCGTAGGGTGGGCGGGTGACCGACGCCCCGCGCAGCACCCCCGAGGAGCCCTGGCCGGTCCGGGTGGTCAGCCAGAAGGTCGGCGCCTGGATCGCCCGGCTCGGCTGGGTGTGGGTGGACGGGCAGGTCGCGCAGATCAGCCGGCGGCCCGGCGCCAGCACCGTCTTCCTCACCCTGCGCGACCCGTCGGCCGACCTCAGCCTCACCGTCACCACCAACCGGGACGTCCTCGACTCCGGCGCGCCGGAGCTGCGCGAGGGCGCCCGGGTGGTGCTGCACGCCAAGCCGGAGTTCTACGCCGCGCGGGGCACCCTCAGCCTGCGCGCCGACGAGATCCGCCAGGTAGGGCTCGGCGAGCTGCTGGCCCGGCTGGAGAAGCTCAAGAAGCTGCTCGCCGCCGAGGGGCTCTTCGACCGGGCGCGCAAGCGCCGGCCACCGTTCCTGCCGCAGCGGATCGGGTTGATCACCGGCCGGGCCTCGGCGGCCGAGCGGGACGTGCTCACCAACGCCCGGCGGCGCTGGCCGGCGGTCGAGTTCCGCACGGTCAACGTGGCGGTGCAGGGGCCGGGCGCGGTGCCGCAGATCGTGGACGCGCTCAAGGTGCTCGACGCCGACCCGACCGTCGACGTGATCATCATCGCCCGGGGCGGCGGCGGCATCGAGGACCTGCTGCCCTTCTCCGACGAGGCGCTCTGCCGGGCGGTCTTCGCCTGTCGTACGCCGGTGGTCAGCGCGATCGGCCACGAGACGGACGCGCCGCTGGTCGACTACGTGGCCGACGTGCGCGCGTCCACCCCCACCGACGCGGCCAAGCGGGTCGTCCCGGATCTCACCGAGGAGGTACGCCTCATCGGCCAGGCCCGGTCCCGGCTGGAACGCGCGGTCCGCAACCTGGTCGACCGGGAGCGGCACCGTCTCGACCTGCTGCGGTCCCGCCCGGTGCTGTCCCGCCCGCAGGTGATGGTGGACCAGCGTGCCGCCGAGGTGACCGCGCTGCGTGACCGGACGGGCCGCTGCCTGGACCATCGGCTCGGCGCGGCCGGCGACGACCTGCGGCACACCCTGGCCCGGCTGCGCGCCCTCTCCCCCGCCGCCACCCTCGACCGTGGGTACGCGATCGTGCAGCGCGCGGACGGCCACGTGGTCCGCGCGGCCGGCGAGGTCGCCAAGGGGGATCCGCTGCGGGTACGCCTCGCCGAGGGCGAGTTGACCGCGACCGTCGACGAACCGAGGGAACCGTGATGGTGGACGAGAAGCCGGACGAGCGGCTCAGTTACGAACAGGCCCGCGCCGAACTGGCCCAGGTGGTCGAGAAGCTGGAGGCCGGCGGCACGTCGCTGGAGGAGTCGCTGGCGCTCTGGGAGCGCGGCGAGAAGCTGGCCGCGATCTGCCAGCGCTGGCTGGACGGGGCGCGGGCCCGGATCGACGCCGCCCGCCAGTCGGCGGCCTCCTGATCAGGCCGGGCAGGTTCTTGATCGACTCCGTTTCGCGCAGACGGCGGTATCCGCGTCCAGGGACACCGCCATCTGCGCGCAACGGGGTGGGCCGGCACCCGACGCCGGTCAGTCGAACAGGTGGTAGAACTCCTGCGGCGCCTCGACCACCTGATCGGCCGGCGGCTTGCGGGCCGCGGTGGCGTTGCCGTAGTCGGAGTAGGTGACCTTGATCTCCTGGGCGGCGTTCCGGCCGGCCGCCGGGATCCGGACGACCATCTCGCTGAGCCGGCCCTGCGGGTCGAGTTTCGCGGTGAACGGCACCGATTTCGCCTGCTGGCCGAGGGCGGTGATCACCGACTGGTCCACCGACCCGGCCTCGGCCGCCTTCGACACGTCGAGCGTGCCGGCGTAGCTGCCCTCGCCGGTCTGCCGGACCTCGGTGATCCCCTGGGTCAGCACCTCGCTGCCGGCCGGGTCGATCTTCTCGAAGTCGAAGCCCAACGCCTTGTTGCCCTTGATCCGGTTCTGGTCGAGGTGCTGGTACTTGCCGAGGTTGAGCTTCTGCACGCCGGGGACGCTGTTGGCGGAGCTGCCACCGAGTTCCAGCTTCACCCAGCTGTCCGGCCTGTAGTGGATCAGGTCGAGCTTCATCATCAGGTCCGAGGACGCGTCGCCGATCATGACGCGCATCTCGGCGCTCTGGCTCGGCTCGTGCACCTGCCCCTCGGCGGTCGAGCCGGCGCCGGACATGCTGAACCGGAAGTTGCCGTTGCGGATCTCGTTCGTGGAGTTCAGCAGGGCCTGCCTGGCGTCTCCGCTCACCGCGCCGGTCGCGCCGGGCGAGGCGCTGCCGGAGACCGTGGGGGACGCGGAGGCCCCCGCCTCGCCGGTCCCGGTGCTGTTGCAGGCGGCCAGACCAGGGGTGAGGAGCGTCGCGGCGAAGACCGCCGCGCTGAATCGCCGAATGGTCACGTGAACCTCTCAAGGATCGTCCGGCCCGCGCGGGCGCCGGAGGCGTGGCGTCGGGGCCCTGCTCCTGCCCCGGCGCACGAGTCCCGTCCGGCCGAGGCGAGCGAGCCGGCGAGGTCGCGTACCTTCTGTTCCCTGACGCCGCGTTCGGCAATCCCTGTCCGGACCACCCGGTGGTGGGACGGCGGTGGGGGCACGATGCCGGGCCCACCCGTGGATCCCGTCAGCGCAGCGCCCCGGCGAGCTGGCGCAGTTCGTTCTCCCGCGCGTCACCGACCACGATCACGGTGCGGTCCGGTTCGAGCAGCACCAGCGCCTGGTCGTTGCCCCGGCCGGTGTACCGCTGCCAGTTGCGCCCGCCGACGTCGGTGGGGCCCTGGGGCTGCCCCTGGGCGGTCAGCTCGTTGGGGAGCAGCTTCTCCGGCGGGACGTTGCTCTGCACGAGCTGGACCCCCCGCCCCTCCGGGGTGAGGTAGCCGACGCGCAGGTTGGCGCCGCCCTCGACGGTGCGGTAGCTGGCGCTGACCGTACGCCAGTCGGAGTCCAGCCCGGCCGGCTCGCTGACCGGGAAGGCGTTCGCCGAGCGGGCCAGCTCGTAGGTGGGGGCGGTGTCGACGACGGTCGGCTGCTCGCCACCGAGGAAGCCCCGGTAGAAGGCGAGCAGCAGGGCGATCGGCACGAGCAGCACCAGCAGCGACAGCGCCATGTCCCGGGGCGAGCGCTCGGAGCGGGCCTTCTCCCGACCGGCCGGCCGACCACCCGGACGCGCGGGCGGCACGTCCGTCTCGGCCTGGTCCGGCTCGACCAGCGCCGGCTCCCCGGGGCCCGCGGCGGGCGGCGTCTCGACCAGCGCAGCCTCCGCCCCGGCCGGGCCGGCGTCCGACGCCCCCGGGCCGGTCGAGGGCCGGGTCCCGGCCGCCGCGTCGGTCGCCCCGGTCGGGGTCACCGGCGGCTGGCCGTCCGGCGGGGTCGGATCGGCGGGTACGCGGTCGGCAGGCTGTGCGGGTTCCACCGGTCCATTCTCGCAGCCGTCCCGGCTGGGGAGATCCGGCCCACCTCCGCCCCGCTCCGACGGCGGACCTGTCATCGTGTGAGGATCAGCGACACAGCCGGCAGCGGCGACGCCGCACCCTGCCGGTCCACCCCGCAACGTCGCGAGGAGGAAGCCGTATGACCAACGCCAGGACGCGGATCCCGCAGGATCTCGACCGCAACCTTGCCCTCGACCTGGTCCGGGTCACCGAGGCCGCGGCCATGGCCGCCGGCCGGTGGGTCGGCCGGGGCGACAAGGAGGGCGGCGACGGGGCAGCCGTCGACGCGATGCGCAAGCTGATCAACTCGATCCCGATGCGCGGGGTGGTGGTGATCGGCGAGGGCGAGAAGGACAACGCGCCGATGCTCTTCAACGGCGAAGAGGTGGGTGACGGCAGCGGTCCCGAGGTGGACGTCGCGGTGGACCCGGTGGACGGCACCACCCTGATGAGCAAGGGCATGCCGAACGCGCTGGCGGTGCTGGCCGTCTCCGAGCGGGGGGCGATGTTCGACCCGAGCGCGGTCTTCTACATGGAGAAGCTGGCCGTCGGCCCGATGTACGCCGACGTGGTCGACATCAACGCCGGGCCGGCGGAGAACATCCGCCGGATCGCCAAGGTCAAGGGCACCGACGTCTCCGAGGTCACGGTCTGCATCCTGGACCGGTCCCGCCACGACGACCTGGTGAGCCAGATCCGGCGTACCGGGGCGGGCATCCGGTTCATCTCCGACGGTGACATCGCCGGCTCGATCGCCGCCGCCCGGGGCGAGTCCGACGTCGACGTGCTGATGGGCATCGGCGGCACCCCGGAGGGCATCATCTCCGCCTGCGCGCTCAAGTGCATGGGCGGGACGATGCAGGCCAAGCTCTGGCCGCGCGACGCCGAGGAGCGGGAGAAGGCGCTGGCCGCCGGGCACGACCTGGACCGGGTGCTCGGCACCGACGACCTGGTCACCGGCGACAACTGCTTCTTCGTCGCCACCGGCGTCACCTCCGGCGACCTGCTGCGCGGCGTGCGGTACCGGGCCGGTGGGGCGTACACCCAGTCGATCGTGATGCGTTCCAAGAGCGGCACGATCCGGGTGATCGACTCGTACCACCGGCTGGAGAAGCTGGCTCTCTACTCGGCCGTCGACTTCGACGGCCGGCCGCTGGCCGAACAGGAGTGAGCGCGACCGGGACGGCGGTCCGTCCGACCGTCCCGGCATCCCGGCGGATCACCGGCGTCGGGTTGGCGACCGCGTCGGGCGTCGCCGTGGCCGTGCAGTCCCGGATCAACGGCGAGCTGGGGGTACGCCTGGCCGACGGGATCGCCGCCGCGGTGGTCTCGTTCGGATCGGGCCTGCTGGTGCTGCTGGTGCTGGTCCCCGCCACCCCGGGCGGGCGGCGGGGACTGCGTGCGCTGCGGGCGGCGCTGGGCGAGGGGGCGCTGCGCCCGTGGCAGTGCCTGGGCGGGTTGTGCGGCGCGTTCCTGGTCGCCACCCAGGGGCTCACCATCGGCACCCTGGGGGTGGCGGTCTTCACCGTGGCCGTGGTCGCCGGCCAGTCGGCGAGCAGCCTCGCCGTCGACCGGGCCGGGGTGGGCCCGGCGGGCCGCCATCCGGTCACCACCGCCCGGCTGGCCGGCGCGGTGCTGACCGTGCTCGCCGTGCTGCTGGCGGTGGGTGACCGGCTCGGTGACCCACAGACCCTGGCGCTGGCCGCGTTGCCGCTGCTGGCCGGGGTGGCCGTCGCCTGGCAGCAGGCGGTCAACGGCCGGGTCCGGGCGGCGTCCGGCAGCGCCCTGACCGCCACGCTGGTCAACTTCACCGTCGGTACGGTGGCCCTGCTCGCCACCTTCGCCGTCGAGGTGGCGGTACGCGGCCGCCCGGCCGGCGCCTTCCCGGGCGAGCCCTGGCTCTATCTGGGCGGGACGATCGGCATCGTCTTCATCGCGATCGCGGCGGCGATCGTCCGCTTCACCGGGGTGCTGCTGCTCGGCCTGGCCACCATCGCCGGGCAGATCGTCGGGGCCGTACTGCTGGATCTGATCCTGCCGACCGCGGCCTCGCGCCCGGGGCCGGCGACCCTGGCCGGCGCGGCGCTGACCCTGGTCGCGGTGCTGGTGGCGGCGCTCGGGCCGGTGCCGCGTCGCTGACCTGCGCCCGGTTCAGCGGCGCAGGGCCTCGACGGTCTCCTTGACCGCCCGGTCCAGCGGGGTCGGTTCCACGCCGAGGGTGGTGGTGGCCGCCGCCGAGTCCATCAGGAACGGCCGGTCGAACTGGTAGGCGGTCTCGCGCAGTTCACGCGCCGTGGGGTCGACCAGGCCGCCGAGCCAGAGCACCGGGTAGGGCATCCGGGTCAGCTTGGGCGCGGGCGCGCCGACCAGGGCCGCCGCCCGGGCGGCCAGTTCACGCATCGACTCGGCGGGCGCGCTGGGCACGTGCCAGGCGCGTCCCCAGGCCCGCTCGTCGGTGGCGGCGGCGACGAGAGTACGGGCGACGTCGTCGATGTAGGTCCAGGTGTGCGGGGCGTCCCAGTTCACCGGCAGGTACACCCGCCGCCCGGCGAGCACCCGCGGCAGCACCATCATGGCCAGCGACATGCCTCCGGCGCCGAGGTAGTCGGAGCCGCGCACCTCGGTGATCCGGGCCCGACCGGCCTGGTGGGCGGCGAGCGCGTCGGCCCACATCCGGTTGCGGACCTGCCCCTTGATGCCGGTGCAGGCGAGCGGGGTGGTCTCGGTCATCGGGCCGTCGACCGGGCCGTACCCGTAGAGGTTGCCGACCGTGGCGAGCACCGCGCCGGTCCGCTCGGCGGCGGTGAGCAGCGACCCGGCCAGCGGCGGCCAGTCGGTCGGCCAGCGGTGGTAGGCGGGGTTCGCGCAGTTGTACAGGGCGGTAGCGCCCTCGGTGCGGGCGGTGAGCGGGCCGGGGTCGGCGGCGTCGGCGGCGATCCGCTCGACGGCCGGGTGCTCCGGACCGGTGCCGCGCCGGGTGACGATGCGGACCCGCTCGCCCCGCTCGGCGAGGAGCCGGGCGGTGGCGGTGCCGACCGGGCCGGCCCCGACGATCACATGCAGCGACATGGGAACACCTTTCGAAGCGTCAGTACGAACCGAGAGCAGCGCTCTCGTCGTGCCACCACAGCATGACTGTCATCCCACCGTGCCGTCAAGAGCAGCGCTCTCTCTTTTGATTGCCGCTCCAATCCGTGGCAGAGTGGACCGCATGCCCGCTGCCTCCATCCGCGCCCGGGTCCGTGCCGAGATGATCGACGAGATCAAGGCGGTGGCCCGGCGGCACCTGGCCACCGACGGCGCCAACCTCTCGCTGCGCGCGGTCGCGCGGGACATGGGCATGGTCTCCTCGGCCCTCTACCGCTACTTCCCGAGCCGGGACGACCTGCTCACCGCGCTGATCCTGGAGGCGTACGACGCGCTCGGCGACGCCGTCGAGGCGGCCGACGCCGCCGTCGACCCGCGTGACCTGCGCGGCCGGTGGCACGCCGCCTGCCGCGCCGCCCGGGACTGGGCGCTGGCCCACCCCGCCGAGTACGCCCTGCTCTACGGCAGCCCGGTCCCCGGGTACGCCGCCCCGGACGACACCGTCCTGCCGGCGCAGCGCCCCCCGACGACCCTGGTCGGCATCCTCGGTGACGGGTACGCCGACGGTCGGGTCACCGTGGCCGACGACGACCTGCCCGAGCCGGTCCGCGCCGACCTGGCCGAGATCACCGCCGGGCTCTTCCCCGGCCTGCCGGAGTCACTGCTGGCCCGGGTCATGGCGGGCTGGACGCAGCTGTTCGGGCTGATCAGCTTCGAACTCTTCGGCCGGCTGAACCGGGCCGTGCCGCACCGGGAGGCGTACTTCGACCACCAGACGGGACTGATGGCCGACCTCATCGGCCTGCCCCGCTGACGGCCGGGCCACCAGGCGCGACCCGGGGTGCCCGACCCGGGTCAGCCGGCGTCGGAGGAATGACCGGGGAAGAGGTGGGCGGTGGGATCGATCACGACGGCCGCGTTGTTGACCGCGGTCGCCGCCTCGCCGAAGCCGGTGGCGATGAGGCGCACCTTGCCCGGGTACTCGGTGATGTCCCCGGCGGCGAAGACCCGGGGCAGGTTGGTCGCCATCGCGCTGTCGACGACGATGTGGCGACGGTCCAGCCGCAGCCCCCACTCGGCGAGCGGACCCAGGTCGGCGGTGAAGCCGAGCGCGGCGACGACCGCGTCGACCGGCAGGGTCTCGGCGGCCCCGCCGCGTACGGTGATCTCGGCGGCGGTGACCGCGTCATCCCCGTACAGCTTCGTCACCTCGGCGTTCACGATCACCCGGACCGGTGACGCCAGCACCCGGGAGACCGTGCCCGCATGCGCCCGGAACCGTTCCCGGCGGTGCACCAGGGTCACCGAGCGGGCCAGCGGTTGCAGGGTCGCCGCCCAGTCGAAGGCCGAGTCGCCACCGCCGACGATCAGCACGTCCCGCCCGGCCAACGCGGCCGGCTCCGGGACGAAGTAGACGATCCCGCCGCCGACGAAGCTCTCCGCCACGGGCAGCGGACGCGGGCTGAAGCTGCCCAGCCCGCCGGTGACCACCACCGCCCCGCAGCGCAGCTGCTCCCCGCCGGCCAGGCCGAGCACCGGTCGCCCGTCGACGTGGGAGAGCTTCTCGGCGCGGCAGCCGAGCAGGTACTCCGGGTGGTAGGGAGCGGCCTGGGCGACCAGGTTGGCCACCAGGTCCCGCCCCTTGACGGCGGGGAAGCCGGCGACGTCGAGGATCAGCTTCTCCGGGTACATCGCGGTGATCTGCCCGCCCGGCTCGGGCAGCGCGTCGACCACCGCCACCGACAGCCCCCGGAACCCGGCGTAGTACGCCGCGAAGAGGCCGGTCGGGCCGGCTCCGATCACCGCGACATCAACCTCGCGCATGGGCGTACCGTCGCTTTCCGCTTGGCGGATCAACGTGTGCTGATGTCGACGGTAGGCCCGCCGCCCCGGCCGGGCAAGCATGTTCCACTCCCGCCGCGTGCCGGCGGGTCGGCTCGGTTCAGGGCAGGGAGAGCGGGGACTCCGGGTGGTTCGACCCGTACGGCTCGGGCCGGCGACGCCGGAACAGGATCGCCGCGACGATCCCGCCGAGCAGCCCGAACAGGTGACCCTGCCAGGAGATGCGTTCGTCGGTGGGGAGGATGCCGAGCAACTGCCAGCCGTAGAGCAGGCCGACCAGGAGCACCACGGCGAAGTTCCACCAGCTCCGCTCGACGATGCCCCGGGTGAGCAGGATGCCGAGGTAGCCGAAGATGACCCCGCTCGCGCCCACCACCACCGAGTTGGGCGCGCCGGTGAACCACACCCCGAGCCCGCTGACCACGATGATGACCAAGGTGGACCAGAGGAAACGCCGGGTGCCGGCGGCCAGCACGAAGGTGCCGAGCAGGATCAGCGGGATGCTGTTGCTGTAGAGGTGGTCGAAGCCGTGGTGCAGGAACGGTGAGAAGAAGACCCCGTCGAGCCCCTGGATACGCAGCGGGATGATCCCGGCCGCGACGTCGAGGCCGAAGCCGAGCCCCTGGTCGAGCGCCTCGATGAGGAAGAGGAAGGGCACCACCGCGCACATGGCGACGAAGGCCCGGCCGAGCGCGGCGTAGAACGCCTCGGTGCCGAACCGGTTCGGGTCGCCGCCCATCGGGTGCAGGGTCACCTGAACAGAGCTACCAGCAATCCCGGCCGACCGCCACCTGAGCGGCCCACCGGCGCCCGGTACGGCGACGGCGGGGTGTGTGGCTGCCCACACGCCCCGCCGTCGCCGTGGTTGGTCAGTACCAGCCCACGCGCTGGCTGTGCGACCAGGCGCCGCACGGGTCGCCGTAGCGGCCCTCGATGTAGCCCAGGCCCCACTTGATCTGGGTGGCCGGGTTGGTCCGCCAGTCGTCCGCGACCGTGCCCATCTTGCTGCCGGGCAGCGCCTGCGGGATGCCGTACGCCCCGGACGACGGGTTCTGGGCCTTGTGGTTCCAGCCGCTCTCCTTGGTCCAGAGCTTGTCCAGGCACGGCATCTGGTCGATCTTGAAGCCGGCGTCGAGCAGCAGCGCGCAGCCGATCTCACGGTTGCCGCTGAACTCGTTGCAGGAGGCGGGGATCGGGCCGGTGAACGGCTTGGTCTCGGCCTCCTTGGCTGCCTTCTCGGCCGCCTCCCGGGCCTTCTTCCGGGACGCGGCGGCGGCCTCCGCCTGGCGGGCCCGCTCGGCCGCCTCCTTGGCCGCCGCGGCGGCGCGAAGCTTCGCCTGGTACTCGGCGGCCCGCTGCTTGGCGGACTGCACCCGGTGCTCGGCCTGCCGCTCGCGCTGGTAGTCGTACTCGGCCTCGTCGACCACCAGGCCGACCTGCGCGGTGAGGCCCTGTTGCTGGGTTTCGCGGTCTTCGCCCAGGTAGAAGCCGCCGGCAACGCCCACGGAGAGCAGCGCGACAGCAGCCGTACGGGCGCCGAACCGGCTCCACAGCCGACTCACGAAGTGGTCCCTTCGTCGGGGGCAAGGACGCGGCGGCGGCCGGCCCGTGCGGGCGCGGTCGTTGCCGCGAGCGCCCCGACCGGAGCCGGTCGCCACCGACGCACCGACCCTCGCCGGGGCCCGTCCTGGGGTGGGACGAACGATGCTCGACGATCTTGTCGGGGCGTGGGCGCTCGTTGGACACCATCGCGCACAGTGAGGCTGATGGGAAACGCCCACGCCCCTTTGTGACTTCCGCCACTAAGTGAATGGGGACGAACAGCGACAAAACGCCACTCAGTGCGGGATGTCCTCCAACAGATCCGTCACCATGGCCGCGATCGGCGACCGCTCGGAACGGCTCAGCGTGACGTGCGCGAAGAGCGGATGCCCCTTCAACGCCTCGATCACCGCCGTCACGCCGTCGTGCCGACCCACCCGGAGGTTGTCCCGCTGCGCGACGTCGTGGGTGAGCACCACCCGGGAACCCTGCCCGATCCGGGACAGGACGGTGAGCAGCACCCCGCGCTCCAACGACTGCGCCTCGTCGACGATGACGAAGGCGTCGTGCAGGCTGCGACCCCGGATGTGGGTCAGCGGCAGGACCTCCAGGATGCCCCGGGAGGTGACCTCCTCCAGCACGTTCTCGTGCACCACCGCGCCGAGGGTGTCGAAGACCGCCTGCGCCCAGGGCGACATCTTCTCCGACTCCGAACCGGGCAGGTAGCCGAGCTCCTGACCACCGACGGCGTACAGCGGGCGGAAGACGATCACCTTCTTGTGCCGGCGGCGCTCCATCACGGCCTCCAGACCGGCACAGAGCGCCAGCGCGGACTTGCCGGTGCCGGCCCGACCACCCATCGACACGATGCCGATCGACTCGTCCAGCAGCAGGTCCAGCGCGATCCGCTGCTCGGCGGAACGGCCGTGCAGCCCGAACGCCTCCCGGTCACCGCGGACCAGCCGCACGGTCTTGTCCGGCAGCACCCGGCCCAGCGCCGAGCCGTTGGCCGAGTGCAGCACCAGGCCGGTGTGGCAGGGCAGCCCGGCGGCACCGTCCACGTCGAGCGCCTCGCCCGCGTACAGCCGGCTGATCTCGTCCTCGCCGAGCTCCAGCTCGGCCATGCCGGTCCAGGTCGGGTCGCTGGCCTGGCCGTGCCGGTACTCGTCGGCCTTCAGGCCGACCGAGGCGGCCTTGACCCGCAACGGCATGTCCTTGCTGACCAGGGTGACGTCCCGCCCCTCGGCGGCGAGGTTCAGCGCCACGGAGAGGATCCGCGCGTCGTTCGACTCGTTGCGGAAGCCCGGCGGCAGCACGCCGTCGTCCGAGTGGTTCAGCTCGACCTTGAGCGTGCCCCCGGCGTCGTTGGCGGGCACCGGATGGTCCAACCGCCCGTGCCGGACCCGCAGCTCGTCGAGCATGCGCAGGGACTGGCGGGCGAACCAGCCCAGCTCGGGGTGGTGACGCTTGCCCTCCAGCTCGGAGATGACCACGAGGGGCAGCACCACCTCGTGCTCGGCGAAACGGTGGAAGGCCGCCGGGTCGGAGAGGAGCACCGACGTGTCCAGGACGAAGACCTGGCCGGCTGGTCGGGGCTCCTCGGTGCCGGCCGGAGCAGCGGCCGTCGTCCGGCGGCTCCGGGTGGCTCGGCGGGTCGTGGCAGTCGCAGCCGGGATCGGGTCGGCACCGGCGGTCGTACGGCGAGTGGTCACAGGCCTGCTCCGACGGATGGGCACCCGCCACCCGCGTTCCGCCTCCTCCGGTGCCCGGGGACACGGGGTCGGATGCGGAACCCCGTGCGCGAGGTCGCAGTTCCGGGCGGACCGGCTGGCCCGGGAGAACCCCGCGCCATGTCTAGACGCTAGCGGCGTCCGGCCCCGGCGGCTAGTGGTGACGGTGGATCCCGCCCGTCCGGGAGATGAACGGCAGCGGCGGACCGGCCGGGATGCATGCCCCCTGCGCGCATCCCGGCCGGTGGGACCACCGCCACCGGTCTGACGTGGTCCCGACGGTGCGTGTCCGCCGCGGACGACGCACCGGCTCAGGTGGCGGCGCTCAGCCCGGCCGCCGGACGAGGGTCCCGGTGGGGTGCCGGCCGGTGACCGGGGCGGTGAAGGAGGAGCCCGTGTAGGTGGTCCCCTGGCGGACCACCGGCGCGGGCACCGCCCCGGCGCGGACGGTGGTGACCACCGGGGCGCCGCTCACCGGTACGACCGGGCCGTTCACCGGCACCGCCAGGGCCGTGGCGATGGCGGCCTGGGCGTCCCGGCGGCGGCGGTTCCACGCCCCCCGGTCGCCGTCGAAGTAGCCCTGCCGGTAACCGAAGCGGTAGCCGATCCGGTAGCTGAGCTGCCCGTGCAACCGGCCCGCCGCGTAGCTGGTGGCCCCGAGGACGAGGACGAGGAAGACCGCGAGGAAGGGGCTCATCCGGCGGCTCCGATGCGCCGCGCCGGCCTGCTCACCGGTCCTCCGGATCGGAGATGGTGGGATCGACGACCAGGAGCCGGTCCAGGTCGTCGGTGCTGACCTCCTCGACCAGTTCGACACTGATCCGGCAGCCGTCCATGACCACCTCGGCGACCGAGGAACGGCGGATCTCGCCGCCGGCGTCGTAGACCCGGACGCTCAACTCCGGGCAGCCGAGATGGGTACGCCAGGCGTCCCACTCGGCCCGGTCCCCGACGCTCAGTGACAGGTAACGGCATCCCCGGGCGAGGTAGAGGCGCCAGGGCGCGCTCAGCCCTGCGGCCACCCCCTCCGCGATCAGGCCGAAGGCCTGGGCACGGGTCGCGAGTTCGGTCACCGCACCCCCCTCGCGCTGGGGGCGTGACGCATGTGAGCACCGATCGTCTCATGCACGTGACACACCGTAGATTGTCCCATGAACGTGACAGTATCAGCTTTTCGTCCGGTTACCCCCACACCTAAGGCCGCCTATTCTGCCCAGGTGACACCCCTCAAGAGTAGTTCCGGATCGTTTACCGACACCCGGGAAGTGCCGTCCCGCCCGCGTGACACCCGAGTGCCCGCCCCCCGCCGCGGAAGCGTTCCGCCGTACGGTCGAAACGTGAACGAGACCGCCCCCGCACGGAAGATCGCCTTCGCCGCCTTCGTCCGCCGCGCCCTCGACGACGCCCGGGCCATGCGCGCCTGGACCGGCACCGAGGTCTCCCGCCGCACCGGGGTCTCCCGCCAGACCATCAACCGCTGGGTACGCGGTGACTGGGCCAGCGACCCGGAGGTGGACCGGGTGGTCGCCTTCTGCGAGGGGCTCGGCCTCAACCCGACCGTCGCCTTCGCGGCCCTGGGCTGGGACCGGGCGACCACCCCCCGGGAGGCCACCACGGCTCCCCCGATGGACCCCGACGTCGAGGCGCTGCTGCGCCGCCTGGTCGACCCCGACGTCTCGGACACCGAGAAGTTCCACATCCGGGAAACCATTCGATACCTCGCATACCGGCCCACTCTGCCGCTTGCTGCCCGAAATCGAGAGGAACAGGCCGGGTAGTTCCTCAGATGGCGAAAGAACGCCTGGTCAGACCTGATTGTTTCGCCCCGGGGTCGCGGCGGGCGCGCTAGCGTCCCTATTCGTACTGCTTGGGCTCGTCGTCGGCGGGGGGACGGGACAAGGCCGAACCAAGCCCTGCGGGACAGAAGGAGGGGTCTGTCCATGACCCTGAAATGGTGGGCAGTCGTGGTCGCGGCGGTGTCGGTGACATCATGCGTGACCGCCAACGTGGTGATCGGCGCGGTCGAGGGCGAGCAGCTTCCCCTGGTCGTCAACCTCTTCGCGCTCACCACCGCCGGCACCGCGGTCGTGCTGGCCGTGGTCGCCGAGTTGCACGAGCGGCTCGACGACCGGGTCAGCGCGCTGACCGAGTTCCTGGTGGCCCGGCTCAACGAGATCGAGGCGCACACCGGCGACCGGAACACCGGCTTCGTGGAGGGCTACCTGCTCAGCCACGGCCAGGAGGCGGCGGTGGTGCCGTTCGGACGGCGTGGTCGGGGAGCCGCCGAACGCTGACCGGTCGGGGACAGGAGCGCGCACCGGGGCGGTGTCAAGGCGTCATCTCTCGGCCACGAATAGCCCGCCCGCCCCGGGGTACGCTGTCGCGCGTGCCGCCGTTGAATCTGGGCAACCAGCAGCCGAAGACCCCCTTGGACGCCGACCACGCCTGGCGTGCCACCGCCGCACGAGCGGCCGACACCGTGCTCTTCTTCGACTTCGACGGGACACTCGCGCCGGTCGACGACGACCCCACCGCCGTGCAGCCCGCGCCGAAGGTGCTGGCCGCGCTGGAGGCCCTCGCCCCGGTGGTGCAGCGGGTGGCGATCGTTTCCGCCCGCCCGGTGGACTTCCTCCGCGACCACCTCGGCGGCCTCGTCGGCATCGACCTCTACGGCCTGTACGGCCTGGAGCACAGCCATTCCGGGGGCGAGACGGTGACCGAGCCGGCTGCCCTGCCCTGGGTGCCGACCATGGCCGAGCTGGCCGACCTGGCCCGCGCCGAACTGCCGGCCGGCACGCTGGTGGAGTTCAAGCGGCTCAGCGTCGCGCTGCACTGGCGTACCGCGCCGCACCTCGGGGCGCAGGTCGAGCAGTGGGGCCGGGCCCAGGCCGAGCGGCTCGGGCTGAAGGTGCAGGCCGGCCGGATGGTGCTGGAGCTGAAGCCCCCCGTCGACCGGGACAAGGGTCTGGTCATCGGCGAGATCGTCCGTAACGTGGGCGGCGCCTGGTACTTCGGCGACGACGTCTCCGACATCAAGGCGTTCGCGGCGCTGCGCGCCCGGTCCGCCGCCGACCCGGACTTCCTCGGCGTCTGCGTGGCGGTGGCCAACCCGGAGACCGGTCACGAGGTCGCCGAAGCCGCCGACCTGACGATCGACTCGCCCGCCGCCCTCGGCGACTTCCTCACCGAAGCCGTCCACCACCTCACCTGACCCACACCCCACCCACCCCCGCCTCCGTTGATCATGAAGTTATGACCACCGCCGTCGGGGGGTGTCGTGACGATAACTTCATGATCACCGGCTGTGGCCGGGGGTGGGGTGGGGTTGGTCCCTGTCGCTCCGCTACGCGAAGCGGCCCTAATCGGGAGGAAGTAGGTCTACTTCCGAGTCAGGCGCCGAAGCGGCGTTGGCGGGTGGCGTAGGAGCGCAGGGCGCGGAGGAAGTCGACGCGGCGGAAGTCGGGCCAGTTGAGCTCGCAGAAGTAGAACTCCGAGTGGGCCGACTGCCAGAGCATGAAGCCCGACAGTCGCTGCTCGCCGCTGGTCCGGATGATCAGATCCGGGTCGGGCAGGCCCTTGGTGTAGAGGTGCTCGGAGATGTGGTCGACGTCCAGCGAGCCGGCCAGTTCCTCGATCGTGCCGCCCTTGGCCGCGTGCTCCAGCAGCAGCGAGCGCACCGCGTCCGCGATCTCACGCCGACCGCCGTACCCGACCGCGATGTTGACCTGGGCGCCGCCGTCGCGGTCCCGGGTGCGCTCCTCGGCCGCCTTGAGGGCCTGGGCGTGGTGCGCCGGCAGCACGTCCAGCGCGCCGACCATCCGCAGCCGCCAGGGGTTGCCCTCCTCGGCCAGCTCGGTGGTCAGGTCCTCGATGATCTGGAGCAGCGGGTCCAGTTCCTCCGCCGGCCGGGAGAGGTTGTCGGTGGAGAGCAGCCAGAGCGTCACGTGACCGACGCCCGCGGCGTCGCACCAGCGCAGCAGTTCCTTGATCCGCTCGGCGCCCATCCGGTGCCCGTCGTTCGGGTCGACGAAGCCCATCTCCCGCGCCCACCTGCGGTTGCCGTCGCACATCACGCCGACGTGCCGGGGCACCGGCCGGTCTGCGAGCTTCGCGGTCAGCCGGCGCTCGTAGACGGAGTAGAGAAGTTTCCGCAGAGTCATCACCTTGCAGGGTAGCGACCGCCACGAGCGATGGTGACCTCGGAGGTTAACTCCGCGCCGAGAGACCGACACCGATCATCGCAAGGGTGCGGGCGTCCAGCCGTCCGTCGCCGAGCCCCAACTCGACGACCGTCGCGTAGACCCGATCGTCCCGGCGGGCCGCACGGACGGCGGCGTCGACCACGCGGCGGCGGCGGGCCAGCCAGGCGGCCACCGAACTGTGCCGCAGGTGGGTGCCGAGCCGCGTCCGCAGCGCCGCCGCGTAACGGTCGGCCGCCCGGCCCGGCGAGCCCGCCGCCGCCGCGCCGGCCAGCGCGCCGGAGAGCAGGGCGTAGAAGATCCCCTCGCCGGTGAACGGGTTGATCAGCGAGAGGGCGTCGCCGGCCAGCACCACCCGGCCCCGGCCGGGCGGTGGCCGGTGCGTGGACAGCGGCAGGTGGTGGGCCCGCAGCCCGGTGACCGTCGCCGGGTCGGTCGACGGCAGCAGGGCCGCGAGCCGGTCTAGCAGGTGCGCACGGCTGAGCGGCTCGCCGCGCAGCACCTCCCCGTACCCGACGTTCGCCCGACCGTCGCCGATCGGAAAGGACCAGGCGTACGCCGGCCAGCGCGGCCCCGACGTGACGATGAACTGTTCGGGCGGGCCGGGCAGCGCCGGAGCGTACCCCCGGATGGCCAATGCCAGGTGGCGGTCCGGATTGACCGGGTGGCCGAGCGCGCGGCGGACCACCGAACCGGCGCCGTCCGCGCCCACGAGCGCCCGGGCGGACAGCGAGCCGTCGAGCACCACCCGGTCGTCGCGGACCTCCAACCGGCGGACCGTGTGCCGGCGCAGCACCGCGCCGGCCCGCACCGCCGCAGCCACCAGACGGGCGTCGAAGACCTGCCGGGGCACCGTGTACGCCGGCCGGGGCAGCGCCCGCGCCACCTCGCCCCCGCCCGGGGCGACCAGGCGCAACGCCGGCAACGGGGCGTACCCGGACACCGCGTCGGTAAGCCCCAGTTCGGCGAGGACGTCCAGCGCGTGCGCCGCGATGCCGTCACCGCACGCCTTGTCCCGGGGGAAGTCGACGCGGTCCAGCAGCAGCACCCGGGTCCCGGCCCGGCGGGCGGCGAGCGCGGCGGCCGCACCGGCCGGTCCCGCCCCGACCACGATCACGTCGAACTCGTCGCTCACCCGGCCCTCCCTCCCGCGCCGCCCGACCCGCACCGCGACGACCCCGCCCATCCTGCCCCGCCCACCCCCACCAACCCCGCCTCCCACACCGCACCGCCCCACCCGCCTGCTCTCGGCTGCGGCGATCAGGGAGTTGCGTCCCCGCCGAGACAGACCCAGACCGGGACCTCTTGATCAACAAGGCGGCCCCGGGTGGCGAACCGGCGGCCGACCGCCGGGACGCCGAGCCGGGCGGGTGGGTCGGGCAGTGGCCAGCCGGCGACTTCGGCCAGCGGCCAGGCCGGCGGGGCGGCAGGTCCATGGACCGGTCGGGTGGACAACGCGGGGGTCGGCCAGGCGAGGTTGGTCAGGCGGGGGTGGGTGGGGTGGCGGCGCGGGCGGCGCGGCGGAGACCGTACAGCGCCAGCACGGCTGCGGCGACCAGCGGGGCACCGTCGCGGATCAGCCCGTCGACGCCGAGCAGCCACCAGCACAGCGGCAGGTCGACGGCGAGCACGCCCATGGTGATCACCACCAGCAGGGTGCGGGCCCAGCGCTTGCCGCGCATCAGGAAGGCGGTGCACAGGAGCACGGCGTAGCTGGTGGCGATGCCGGCCAGGAACCAGAACAGCACCGCCGGCACGGCGGAGAGCCGGCCGTCCAGGATGGCCCCGCCGGCCACCAGCGCCGGCACCAGCATCAGCGGGCTGTACGTGAAGGCGGCGACCCGGCTGGTGAGCAGCCATCCGGTGACCGGGGGTCGCTTCGGGGCGACCTCCCGCCAGGAGATCGTGCCGCCGGAGACGACCAGGCCCTTGCGGTGCCGGACCAGGTGCCCGGCGACCGCCTCGGAGCGGTGGAGCAGCCAGACCACGCTGACGCAGAGCCCGGTGAGCAGGGCGAAACCGAGCAGCCCGGGCAGCGGCGGCACGCCCTGCCGGGGCACCACCAGCCGGGCGACCGCGAAGACGGTGGTGACCGCGAGGATCAGCCCGAGCGGCTTGGCCACCGTACGACCCCGGTTGACGTGGCCGATAAGCAGGAGGAAGCCCAGCGAGCGCAGCATCGCCCAGCCGGTGCGTACGGCCAGCCCGAACTCCTGCTCCGGGGCGTACCACCAGTTGAGCAGGTCGACCACGACGGTGGCCGCGGCGGTGACGGCGAGCAGTGTGGTGAGCGCCCGGACGGCGGACGGCCGCCGGACCTCGGTGGTCGCGGCGGCCGTCCTCATGGGATCCGATGTTGCCCGGTGCGGGCAACCGTCACACCTACTTCTGCGGCTGCTCCGCGTCGAGCCGGGCGCGCAGCGCGTCCAGCTCGGCCCAGAGGACGCCCGGCAGCTTGTCGCCGAACTTCTCGAACCACTCGTTGACCAGCGGGAGCTCCCGGCGCCACTCCTCCGGGTCGACCTTCAGGGCGATCCGGACGTCCTCGGGGGTCATGTCCAGACCCTCGACGTCCAGGGCGTCCTGCGCGGGGACCATGCCGATCGGGGTCTCGACGGCGTCGGCGCGACCCTCGATCCGCTCGATGACCCACTTGAGCACGCGCGAGTTCTCGCCGAAGCCCGGCCAGAGGAAGTTGCCCTCGGCGTCCTTGCGGAACCAGTTGACGTAGTAGATCTTGGGCAGCTTGGACTCGTCGCCGTCGACGCCCTTGCTCATCTCGATCCAGTGCCGGAAGTAGTCGCCGGCGTGGTAACCGATGAACGGCAGCATCGCCATCGGGTCGCGGCGGACCACGCCGACCGCGCCGGAGGCGGCGGCGGTGGTCTCCGAGGAGAGCGTGGCGCCCATGTAGACGCCGTGCACCCAGTCCCGGGCCTCGGTGACCAGCGGGATGGTGTCCCGGCGGCGACCACCGAAGAGGATGGCGTCGATCGGCACGCCGTTCGGGTCGTAGTAGTCCTCGGCGAGGATGGGGCACTGGGTGATCGGGGTGCAGAACCGGCTGTTCGCGTGCGAGGAGAGGCTGTCGCTCTCCGGCGTCCAGTCGTTGCCCTTCCAGTCGATCAGGTGCGCCGGCGGCTCACCCATGCCCTCCCACCAGATGTCACCGTCGTCGGTGAGGGCGACGTTGGTGAAGACGGAGTTGCCGCGGTCCAGCGTCCGCATGGCGTTGGCGTTGGTCTTCCAGTCGGTGCCCGGGGCGACGCCGAAGAGGCCGTACTCCGGGTTGACCGCGTAGAGGCGGCCGTCGGAGCCGAAGCGCATCCAGGCGATGTCGTCGCCGATGGTCTCGACCTTCCAGCCCGGGATGGTCGGCTCCAGCATGGCGAGGTTGGTCTTGCCACAGGCGGACGGGAACGCCCCGGCGATGTGGTAGACCTTGCCCTCCGGCGAGGTGATCTTGAGGATCAGCATGTGCTCGGCGAGCCAGCCCTCGTCGCGCCCCATCACGCTGGCGATGCGCAGCGAGTAGCACTTCTTGCCGAGCAGCGAGTTGCCGCCGTACCCGGACCCGAAGGACCAGATCTCCCGGGTCTCCGGGAAGTGCGAGATGTACTTGGTCTCGTTGCACGGCCAGGCGACGTCCTGCTGGCCGGGGGCGAGCGGCGCACCGATGGAGTGCAACGCGTGCACGAAGTCCGCGTCGTCGCCCATGGCCTCCAGGACCTTGGCGCCCATCCGGGTCATGATCCGCATCGAGGCGACGACGTACGGGCTGTCGGTGATCTCCACGCCGAACATCGGGTTCTCGGCCTCGACGGGGCCCATGCAGAACGGGATGACGTACATGGTGCGCCCGCGCATGCAGCCGCGGTACAACTCGGTCATCGTCCGTTTCATCTCGGCCGGCGCCATCCAGTTGTTGGTGGGGCCGGCGTCCGCCTCGTCGGCGGAGCAGATGAAGGTGCGCTCCTCGACCCGGGCGACGTCCGTCGGGTCCGTCCGCGCGTAGAACGAGTTGGGCTTCTTCTCGGGATTCAGCCGAATCAGCGTGCCGTTCTCGACGAGTTCGTCGGTGAGGCGCCGCCACTCCTCATCGGACCCGTCGACCCAGACCACCCGGTCGGGGGTGGTCAGTTCAGCGACTTCTCTGACCCAGGCGAGCAGCTTGGGGTGGGTCGTCGGGGCCTGGTCGATACCCCGCACAACTGCCGGAGCAACCATGTCACATCTCCTTGTGGTCGACGCTGACCGATCTATGGGATGCACGAGTCACGGCGGACGCGGGCCGCGTCGCCTTCGTGGAAACCTGGGATTGCGCTCAGCGTAAACCGGGCGGACCCGCGAGTCAGTGGGACTGGTTGTGAAGAACTGCACAAGGTACGGCCCGGCTGCGGCATCACGAGCTAATACCCGCTTTCGCGCGCAGTTTCACGCAAATCCTGCGGCGAACTGTCGACGGCTGCGGGAACGGACGGTGAGGGACAGAGGAACCGGACTTCCGGTGACGCCGTCGACGAATCGGGGAACCGTGGAGCCGATACGCCACCTGGAGTTACGCTCTGCTCACTGGAGACCACCGGTGGGCGTCCGGCCCGGCGAGCCCCGCGGCGAGCCGCCCGGGCGGCTCGCCGTTGCTGCGCGTCCGGGGAGCGCCCAACCGGTACGCTCGGCGAGTGGCCGCGACGATGACCGGGGACCAACCACCAGGGTCCCCGCAGACCCGCCCGGGTCTGGTCCGCACACTGACGGACCGCTTCGGTCACCTCGTCCGCGAGATGAGCAAGTTCGCCACCGTGGGCGGGATCGCGTTCCTCGTCGACTTCGCGCTCTTCAACTACCTGTCCGTCGGCCGGGGCGTCCCGCCGGTCGCCGCGAAGACGATCTCCACCGTGGTGGCCGCCACCCTGGCCTTCCTCGGCAACCGGTTCTGGACGT
Organism: Micromonospora halophytica; assembly: GCF_900090245.1. GTDB lineage: Bacteria > Actinomycetota > Actinomycetes > Mycobacteriales > Micromonosporaceae > Micromonospora > Micromonospora halophytica. The sequence continues at coordinate 211,367 of NZ_FMDN01000003.1, read as the reverse complement.
GGCGCCACCGCCTGCGCTCGCACCCCGCCCGGGAGTACGGACTCTTCTTCTTCTTCAACACGGTGGGCCTGGGTATCGCGGTGGCCTGCCTCGTCATCAGCCGGTACGGCCTCGGCCGCGTCTGGCCGGAGGTGTTCCAGACCGCGCTGGCCGACAACATCGCCAGCTTCGTCGTCGGCACCGGGCTCGGAACGCTGTTCCGGTTCTGGTCGTATCGACGGTTCGTCTTCGTGGAAGCGGGAACTCCCCCGGTTCCGGAGGCGGCGGACGACCGGCCGCCAGAGGCGTGACCTGCCGCCCATCCCGTCCGGCCGGAACCTGCCGGCCCCGCCCACTGTCCTAAGGTGTTCCGCATGCGTCTTGTCCGTCTGCTGCCCGAGCGCTGGCAGAAGTTCATCCACGAGGCGCTCAAATTCGGCATCGTCGGCGGCGTCAACACCGTCATCAATTACGCGGTGTTCAACGCCCTGGCACTCACCGTTTTTGTCGACGGCCAGCTGAAGGCGACAGTCATCGCCACCATCGTGGCGACGATCACGTCGTATCTGATGAATCGGCACTGGACATACCGTGATCGACCGAAAGCAGCGGTTCAGCGCGAATACGTCCTGTTTTTCCTGTTCAACGGCGCCGGCCTGCTCATCGAACTGGGTGTCCTCGCGGCCGCCAAGTACGGCCTGGGCATGACCAGCCTGCTCGCGCTCAACGTGGCGAAGACCGGTGGCGTCCTGCTGGCCACCCTGTTCCGGTTCTGGTCCTACCGGACCTTCGTCTTCCAGCCGGTCCCCAAGCACGCCGAGGAGACCTGGCACTCCATCCCGCGCGACGAGTGGGACACGATGGCCGAGATGGATCCGATCGCCGAACTGGCCGAGTCGGTCAGCGAGCTGGAGGAGGCCCAGCACCAGCAGCAGACGGGCCGACGCAACCCGGTCACCGAGCCGGTCTTCCGGCAGCCCAAGGTGCGCCCGGCACCGCTGGACGCGGGCCTGGGCAGCACGGTCGGCGCAGACCTGGAGGCGGAACTGGCCGCCGAGCTGCACGCCGGCACCCGCCGCCCCCGCCGCTGACCCACCCACCACGACGCCCCCGGGGAATCCCCCGGGGGCGCCCGCGTCCCCGCCCGTCCGGCGTGCCGGAGCGCGGGGTGGGTGGTCGGAGGTCAGGCGGTGGAGTCGCGGAGGGGCTTGCCGTCGCGCATGTCGGCGAGGATCTCGCGCATCTCGCCGTCGCCCAGCGAGTGCTTGTCGTGGTGGGCCTCGACCAACTCGTAGAGCTTGGTCTGGACCTTGCCCACCTGCGGCACGTCGCGCAGCACGGACTGGCCGCGCTCCCCCGCCGACTCGATGGTGAGCGTGCCGCAGCCGAGCAGCCGCTCGATGAAGCGCTGGTTCATCGCGTGGTCGTTGATCCGGGTCAGCGGGATGTCCCGGCGGTCCCGGGACAGCACCCCCTGCTGGAGCAGCACCCGCTCGTTGGTGAACAGGTAGTGGGTGGTCCGCCAGACCAGGAACGGCCAGAGCGCCAACCACAGCGCCGACGCCACGACCAGCCCGGCCAGGACGTACAGCGCGATCGTGCTGCCGACGCCCTCGGGCAGCAGGACCCAGGCCGCCGTCAGTGCGGCGACGCCGAGCACCAGCACCAGGGCCGGCCGCAGCAGCGCCTTCCAGTGCGGGTGCAGGTGCAGGACGACGTGCTCGTCCTCGGTGAGCACGTCTTCGGGGAACGCCACGGGAACCTCCTCGCCGGAATCAGACGCGCCGACCGTAACCTCTCGAACCCCCGCGACCTATCACCCACACGACCCACCCCACCCCGGCACCTCCGCCCGGGCCCGCTCCCCGGCCGCCGATCACGAAGCTGGCGGGGCGTTTCGCCGGATTCAGTGCCGCCAACCTCATGATCGACACGGCCGGGCAAAATCAGCGGAGGTGGAGGACGTCGCCGGCGGCGAGGTGGCGCCGGCCGGCCGCCGTCTCGACCAGGAGGTGACCGTCGGTGTCCACCCCGGTGGCCCGGCCGGTCAGCTCGGCCCCGTCCGGGAGCAGCACCCGTACCTGGCGGTCGAGGGTGGCGCAGGAGGCCAGGTAGGCGTCGCGCAGGCCACTGGCCACCGCGTCGCCCCCGGCGGCACGCCAGCGGTCGTACCACTCGGCGAGGGAGCGGAGCAGCGCGCGCAGCAGCGGATCCCGATCGGTGGCGACGGCGCCGGCCAGTCGCAGCGAGGTCGCCGGCAGGCCGGTCGGATTCTCCGGCAGCTCGTCGGCGCGCAGCGTGACGTTGAGACCGATACCCAGCACGATCGCGGGTGGCTGGGCCGGGGACGCCCCCGGCACCGCCTCGGCGAGGATGCCGCCGCACTTGGCGTCGGAGACCAGCAGGTCGTTCGGCCACTTCAGCCCGGCCTCCAGCTCGGCCAACCGGGCCACCGCCTCGACCAGCGCGACGCCGGCGAGCAACGGCAGCCAGCCGTACCCCGTCGCGGGGGCCGGCGGCCAGCCACGGTCCGCGACGGCCGCACCGGGCCGGAGCAGGACGCTGGTCGCGATGCCCGCCCTGGCCGGCGACTGCCAGACCCGGCCGCGCCGGCCCCGCCCGGCCGTCTGCCGTTCGGCGACCACCACCAGGCCCTCCGGCTCGCCCGCGCGGGCCGCCTGCACCGCGTCCGCGTTGGTCGAGCCGGTCTCGACCCGCAGGTCGAGCCGGCGCCACGGCCCGTGCGGCGGGGTCAACGCGCGGGCCAGCCGCGCCGCCGACAGCGGCGGTCGGTCCAGATCGGTGTACGGGGAGCCCGGCATCCCGCCAGCCTACGGCCGGCGCGACGGAGGGTATTGAGGCGTACTGCACAGCGGCCCGGCCCTGAACCATCGTTATATTCCCTGGGTGACTACCGAGACCGGGACCAACATCCACAGCACCGCCGGCAAGCTGGCGGACCTGGAGCGACGGGTCGACGAGGCGGTGCACGCCGGGTCGGCGCGCGCAGTCGAGAAGCAGCACGCGAGGGGCAAGAAGACCGCCCGGGAGCGGATCGAGCTGCTGCTCGACGAGGGCTCCTTCGTCGAGCTGGACGAGCTGGCCCGGCACCGGTCCACCAACTTCGGGCTGGAGCGCACCCGCCCGTACGGCGACGGCGTCATCACCGGGTACGGCACCATCGACGGCCGCCAGGTCTGCGTCTTCGCCCAGGACTTCACCGTCTTCGGCGGCTCCCTCGGCGAGGTCTTCGGCGAGAAGATCGTCAAGCTGATGGACCTGGCCATGAAGATCGGCTGCCCGGTCGTCGGCATCAACGACTCCGGTGGCGCCCGGATCCAGGAGGGCGTCGCCTCGCTCGGCCTCTACGGCGAGATCTTCTTCCGCAACGTACGGGCCAGCGGCGTCATCCCGCAGATCTCGCTGATCATGGGCCCGTGCGCGGGTGGCGCGGTCTACTCCCCGGCGGTCACCGACTTCACCGTGATGGTCGACCAGACCTCGCACATGTTCATCACCGGCCCGGACGTCATCAAGACGGTCACCGGCGAGGACGTGGCGATGGAGGAGCTGGGCGGCGCCCGCACCCACAACTCGCGCAGCGGCAACGCGCACTACCTCGCCACCGACGAGTCCGACGCGATCGAGTACGTCAAGGCGCTGCTGTCGTACCTGCCGTCGAACAACCTCGACGAGCCGGTGGTTTACGACTCCCCCGCCGACCTCGACATCTCGGATTCCGACCGGGAGCTGGACACCCTGATCCCGGACTCGGCCAACCAGCCGTACGACATGCACCGGGTGATCGAGCACGTCCTCGACGACGGCGAGTTCCTGGAGGTCCAGCCCCTCTACGCGCAGAACCTGATCGTCGGCTACGGCCGGGTCGAGGGCCGCCCGGTGGGTGTGGTCGCCAACCAGCCGATGCACTTCGCCGGCACCCTGGACATCGCCGCCTCGGAGAAGGCGGCCCGGTTCGTGCGCACCTGCGACGCCTTCAACATCCCGGTGCTGACCTTCGTGGACGTGCCTGGCTTCCTCCCCGGCACCGGCCAGGAGTGGGAGGGCATCATCCGTCGCGGCGCGAAGCTCATCTACGCGTACGCCGAGGCCACCGTCCCGAAGGTCACCGTGATCACCCGCAAGGCGTACGGCGGGGCGTACGACGTGATGGGCTCCAAGCACCTCGGCGCAGACCTGAACTTCGCCTGGCCGACCGCGCAGATCGCGGTGATGGGCGCGCAGGGCGCGGTGAACATCCTCTACCGGCAGGAACTCGCCGCCGCCGAGGATCCGGCCGCCGTCCGCGCCGAGAAGATCGCCGAGTACGAGGACACTCTGGCCAACCCGTACATCGCCGCCGAGCGCGGGTACGTCGACTCGGTGATCCCGCCGCACGAGACGCGCACCCAGATCGTCCGGGCGCTGCGGGTGCTGCGTACCAAGCGGGAGACCCTGCCGCCGAAGAAGCACGGCAACATCCCGCTCTGACCCGACCTGGCCGGGCCGCACGACCGCTGGGTCACGCGGCCCGGCGCGCTGACCCTGTTCCCTGCGGCCCTCCCCGCGGCCCGGCCCGTCAGCAGCCCGGGTCGGCGGCGACGCAGAGCCGACGTGCGGCGGTACGGCCGAGTGTCTCCAACTGGGTGCGGCTGAGCCGGGGCGCGGAACGGGTGCCCTCGCCCGTGTCCTCGACGACGTCCGGGCCGGTCGCGATCACGGTGACCAGGTCACCGACCCGCACCACCATGGTGACCTCGCTCCGCGGGGCGGTGTCCACCGCCGTCCCGGCGGCCCGGGCGTGCGGCGGCAACGACGTGTGGCGCAGCATCACGGACTCGTCGCCGGCGAACCCGCTGACCGGCGCCTCCCATCGGTGGATACGCACGGTCGGCGTCGTCCCGCCCGCCAGCGGCACGGAGTCGGTGAACTGCCACTCGGCGCAGGCGTTCAACAGCAGCGAGACGGTGCCGAAGAGCAGTCGACCGTGCCGCGGCTCGAGGCGGTACACGTCCTGGGTGAGCACCGGCGTCGTCGGGCTGCCGACGGCAGGGCGCATCATGGTCCGGGAGCGGGACGACCGGGACTTCGGTCCGGTCGATGGCACACCCCGATGGCGACCGCACGACTCCAGCAGCGGGTCGACGCGTACCGTCTCCCCGAGTCCGGACTCGCCGAGCCGCACCCCGGTCCTCAGTGGCACGTCGCTCGGGGCGAGCAGGACCTCCGGCGGAATCTCGGCCGGTACGACGGTCGACGCCGGGGTGGCCGCGATCGGAGGCACGGGTGTCACCGGCCGTCCGGCCGCCGCGTACCCGGCACCGGACACCACGGCGAGCACGGCGGTGGCCGCCAGCAGGGCGGTCCGCCGGCTGCGTCGGCGGGCCACGGCGCGGATCTGGGCCGGCTCGGCCCAGCGGACCGTGCCGAGGTCCCGGTGCAGCCGGTCGACGAAGTGCAGATTCTCACGCATCACGCCTCCTCCAGGTCGGCGACGGCGAGCAGTCCGGCCAGCGCGGCCCGCCCCCGGGAGAGTCGGGCCTTCACCGTGCCGACCGGCGCCTCGGTCTCCCGGGCCACCTCGGCGACGGGCATGCCGAGCAGGTAGTACAGGGCCAGGGCGGTGCGCTGTTCCTCCGGCAGGCGGCGCAGCGCGGCCACCACCTCGACGGTGTCGGTGCCGGGGCCGGGGACGCTCTCCTGGACCCCGTGCCGCAGGTACGCCCGGGCCCGGCTGCGCAGGCTGCGCCAACGGCTGACCGCGATCCGGCTCGCCACCACCCGCACCCACGCCTCCGGGTCGTCGTACCCGCTCACCGTGGACCAGCGCTGCCAGGCCCGGATGTACGCCTCCTGGACGGCGTCCTGCGCCTCGGCCAGGTTGCCGGTCAGCACGTAGACGAAGCCGAGCATCCGTTGTCGGCTGCTCCGGTAGAACTCGTCGAACCCGTCGACGTCCGGCACCTGCTACCTCCCCGTGGTGGTCGCAGGGGACACGCACGGCGACCCGGTTCAGGTTGCCGGCTCAGCCGATCATTCTGGCCGGCTCCGGCAGCGGCCAGTCGTCGTCCCGCTCGCCGAGGGCGAGGGCGGCGATCAGTCCGGTGTGGAGGCTTCGGCCGCACCCGTCAGAGGGTCAGGCCGGCGTCGGCGAGGATCGGGCCGGCGAGCAGCATCGCCCCGACCGCGAGCGCGGCCAGGTTCACCAGACCGAACACAGCCACCCAGAACAGCGCCGGGAAGGGCGTCAGCCGGGCCAGTTGGTCGGCGTCGGACTCCGGCATCCGGCCCCGGCTGCGCAGCCGTTGCAGTTCCACCACCGGGCGTACGCCGGCGAGCAGCAGGAACCAGACCGAGGTCCAGGCGAACGCGGCCTGGGTCTGCGGGGAGGCGTACCAGGAGACGGCGAGCACGACTCCCCCGGTGACCAGCAGGGAGAGCACCCCGTAGACGTTGCGGATCATCACGAGCATGGCCAGCAGCAGCGCCACCGCGACCCAGAGCAGCAGGGTGATCCGGTTGCCGCCGAGCAGCCACGCCCCGGCGAGCCCGACCAGTGACGGCGCGACGTACCCGGCGAGCAGGGTGAGGATCATGCCGGGCCCGGTGGGGCGTCCGGCGGAGAGGGTGAGGCCGGAGGTGTCCGAGTGCAGCCGGATGCCGTGCAGCCGGCGGCCGGTGAGCAGCGCCGCCAGGGCGTGGCCGCCCTCATGGGCGATGGTCACCGCGTTGCGGGCGATCCGCCAGGGCAGCCGGGCGGCGACCACCACCAGGGCGACCAGGGCGGTGATGAGCACGAGCAGGGGCGGGGGGTCGGGTTGGGCGCTGAAGAGCCTGTCCCAGAGGTCGCCCAGACCGTCGATCGACACCATGGGCGGGGAGCCTACCGCCCGGTGCTGTGTCGTTCGGCTACCCGCGGCTCGTGGAGTGTGAAACTGATCGGTGGCGAACGGAGCGGGAGGTGGACGCCGGTGAGCCCGGCTCCCCTGGAACACCACGTCGGCCTCTGGACCGAGGCCGACTACTTCGCCCTGGGCGAAACCCCGAACCGGATCGAGCTGCTCGACGGGAGCCTGATCGTGAGCCCTGCCCGAGTCGACGGCACCAGCGGGTGGCGCGGCGCCTGGCGAACAGCATCGAGGCAGCGGCAGAGCCGCGGGGACTATCGGTGTTCGATGCGATCAACGTTCGCCTCGGTGTGGACCGGATCGTCATTCCGGACCTCGTGGTCACCGATGCCGACGACGAGGGAACGTTTCTCGACGCAGGCCAGGTGTTCTTCATCGGTGAGATCGTCCCGCCGGGCAACGTCGCCGCAGACCGGTTGCTCAAGATGCAGCTCTACGCCATCGCCCGGATCCCGTGGTACCTGCTGGTGGAGCAGGACGGCGAGACCCACTCCCTGCGGCTGTACCGGCTCGACGGTGAACACTACGCCGAGGACCAGGTGGCCAAGGCCGGTGAGACGCTGACCCTGGCCGAGCCGTTCCGCTGGCAGATCGACCCGGCCGCACTACGCTGACCGATCCCGATCAGTCCTGCAAGGACGTGCAAGCCGTCGACGAAAATTTCCTTAACCCCCCTTGCGCTCATGGGCAAGTAACTCCAAGGATTGTCGTCAATCGATCGGCACCCCCCTGGAGGCATCCATGGCCCGTACCAGATTCTCGCTGCGCCGGCTCCTCGCCGCCGGCCTCACCGCCGCCGCCACCGCGGCCGCGGCCCTCGTGGTCACCGCCGCACCGGCGGCCGCGGCCACCGTCCCCGGCATCGATGTCTCCCGCTGGCAGGGGTCCATCAACTGGACCAGCGTCCGCAGCTCGGGCATCCAGTTCGCCTTCATCAAGGCCACCGAGGGTACGACCTACAAGGACCCGAACTTCAACAGCAACTACACCAACGCGTACTACGCCGGGGTGATCCGCGGGGCGTACCACTTCGCCCGCCCGAACATCTCCTCCGGCGCGACCCAGGCCAACTTCCTGGCGAGCAACGGTGGCGCGTGGTCGGCCGACAGCCGGACCCTGCCCGCCGCGCTCGACGTCGAGGGCAACCCCTACAGCGGCGGCTACTGCTACGGCCTGTCCACCGCCGGCATGCGCAGCTGGATCCAGGACTTCCTCAACACCTACCGCGCCCGCACCGGCCGGTACGCGGTCATCTACACCACCACCAGCTGGTGGAACCAGTGCACCGGCTACTGGACCGGCCCGTGGGCCAACCACCCGCTCTGGATCGCCCGCTGGGCGAGCAGCCCCGGCACGCTGCCGGCCGGCGCTCCGTTCTGGAGCTTCTGGCAGTACACCGACTCGGGCCGCGTCTCCGGGATCAGCGGCAACGTCGACCGCAACTACTGGAACGGCGACCGCACCCGGCTGATCGCGCTGGCGAACAACACCTGAGCCAGCCCCGACACTCCGTCGGCGGCAGCGGGATCGATCATCACCGTACGGTCGATGACTGGTCCGGCTGCCGCCACCGTCGCGTCCGGGGCTGCCGTGGCCCCGGGCCGCCCGGTTCAGGCCTGCTGTCGACCGACCACCGGTACGGCGGCCTCGCGGTTCACGGCAGTGCGTCGAGTGAACCGCCAGGCGCCGATCCCGGCAGCGGTGACCGCCACGACGGCGAGCGACGCGACCAGCACCGACAGGCCGACACTGACCATCAGCAGGACGATGTCGCCGAGCGCGACCAGCATCCACAGTGCCAGCCGGGGCCGGGTGTCCTTGCGTCGGGAACCCATGTCGTACCCCCTTCCGTCGTCGGAGGGGAGATACCCCGTACGACGGAGAGTCATGCGAATCGACTTCGCACCGGTACGAATCCCGGGTGTCAGTTCACCCGGTCGGGCTTGAACCCCTTGACGATCTGGTCGAAGGTGGAGAGCTGGGCCTGCCAGTCCTTCTCCGCGACCTCCCACCGGATGGCGTAACCCCGGTTGCTGGCCGTCACGAAGCCCCGGTTGCGGACCTGGATCCGGGTGCCGTCCCGGCTCTCCAGCCACTCCCAGTCGGCGCAGGTCCGGTACCAGTCGCAGCGCTCGATGCTCAGGTACTGGTAGTTGTTCACATACCGCTTGCGGTTCGGCTCCTGTGCCCGCCAGTCCGCGTACGCGTCCGGCTTGGGGTTGCTGCCCCACTGGACCAGCATCTCGCCGACCCCGTTGCGCTGGGAGAAGACGACGATGTCCCCTCCCGTGCGAACGACTCGCCAACCCGGCGGGACCGGGATGGAGAAGGTCGGGCCCTTGTGCAGGGTCCAGCCCGCCGGCAGCGCGTTCGGGTCGGTCGACGGGCTGGCCGAGGGCGTCGGGCTGGGCGGTGCCGCGCTGCTCGGCGGGGGCGCGGCCGGAGCCGACGTCGGCGCGGACGACGAGATCGCGGCGGCGCTGGGCGGGCCGGCCTGCTCGCCGCCCTCCTCCGGGTCGCCACCGCGGCCGAGCAGCGGGACGAGCACCGCGAGACCGACCAGCAGCACCAGCACCACCGCGCCGATCAGCAGGTTCCGCTTGCGCTGATCGTGCTTCGTCCCGTCGTACACCGAACCGGGAAGACGCCCGGCGGGCGCGGCGGCCGGGCTGACCGGGGCGGGCATCACGGACGTGGGGTTGGCCGGTTTCGGCGCCTCGGCCTTGGCGATCGGCTTCAGCGGGTCGACCTTGGCGGTCGGCGCGGCGTCCGCGTTCGCGGGCACCTTGGCGGTCGCGTCCTCCGTGGCCGCCGCAGCGGCAGCCTTGGGTGGTGCGGTGGGCTTCGGCGTCGACCCGGCGGACCGCTCGGCCGCGCGCGGCGCCGGGACCAGCGGCGGGCGCGGCTCGCGCGGGCCGTTCGGCCCCGGCCGGCGTACGCCGTCGAGCAGCGGGACCCGCTTCGCCCGCTTGCCGCCGGCGCGGCGCAGCAGGCGCTCGGCCACCTCGGCGGTGATCCGCTCCTTCGGGTCCTTGCGGAGCAGCCCCTGCAGGACCGGCTTCAGCGGGCCGGCGTTCTTCGGCGGCGGCAGCGGCTCGGTGGCCAGCGCGGCCAGGGTGGCGATCGCCGACGGCCGCGCGTACGGCGACTTGCCCTCGACCGCCGCGTAGAGGGTGGCCCCCAGCGACCACAGGTCGGCCTCCGGACCCGCGGTGCCGTCCTTGGCCCGCTCCGGCGCGATGTACGCGGGCGAGCCGAGCACCATGCCGGTGCGGGTGACGTTCGGGTCGCCGGGGATCGTGGCCAGACCGAAATCGGTCAGCACCACCCGGCCGTCGGTGCCGAGCAGCACGTTGCCCGGCTTGATGTCGCGGTGCATGACGCCGGCCTTGTGCGCCGCCTTCAACGCCCCCAGCACACCGAGGCCGATCTCGACGGCCTTCGACGGCGGCACCGGGCCGTCCTCGGCGAGGGTGTCCTGGAGGGACTTCGACGCGACGTACTCCATGACGATCCACGGATCGCCATCGGTACGCAGCACGTCGAAGATGCGGACCACGTTGACGTGGTTCAGCCGGGCGATGGCCCGGGCCTCCCGCAACGACCGCTCCCGCATCTCGCGGCGCTCGTCGTCGGTGAGGCTGGGCGGCGGGACGAGTTCCTTGATCGCCACGTCCCGGTGCAGGACCTCGTCACGCGCCTTCCACACCCGACCCATGCCGCCCTGACCGAGCGGCGAGATGAGCCGGTACCGGTCGGCAACGAGTTGGGGAAGCGCGTCAGACATCGCTGAGACGGTACCCGGCGTCGCCAACGCTGACACCGCCGGCACGCCACTGTGCGGCGAAGGTCAAGTTCGCGACGCGTACGCTGACGGCATGTCTGCCGAAGAGCCGCTGTTCCGGGTCGTCCGGGGTGTCCCGACCGCCGAAGAACTGGCCGCCCTGGTGGGCGCGATCGTCGTCCGGTCCCGGCCGGTCGCCGCGCCCGCGCCGGTGGCCGTCTCCGCCTGGGCGCGCAGCAGCCGCCCGGCCGTCGCGGCCCCCACCGCCGGTCCGGGCGCGTGGCGCGCCTCCGGCCTGCCCCGCTGACCTGCCCCGGGTACGCGACCCGAGTCCCGCCTCCTCGTCGGGGCTGCCGAGATCACACGGGACCCATTAACCTCACTCAGGGGAACGGGGCCGTGACGGGTAGGGAGGATCGATGATCCCTGAGGAGGACCGCCCAGCTTCCTGGCTGCGCGAAAACGACCGCATCGAAGCCGACATCCGCCAGATGCGCGAGTTCGCCGACCGGCTCCAGGCCGAGGTCGACCGCAACTACGCACCGCACCTGTCCTACATTGCGGACGACATGACCGCAGCCATTCCCGACCCGTGTGACGCGTTCATCGAACTGGTGCATTTCCTGCGCGCCCACCACGAGACCCAGCAGGCCACCGCCAACACGGTGTGGGACCTGGGCGGGGCGACCGGCCACCTGGCAGGCGCCGCCGGGAAGATCGCCGCCGAGTACGAGGGCACGGACGCCTTCGCCGCCGCCCGCGTCGGCGACGTACGCGAGGCGCTCGCCCGCCCGTACGCCGCGAGGCCGCACCGCGGCGCCACCCTCACCGACCCCACCGGCCCGGACAACCGGGGGCCGGTGGTGCTGCCGTGATCGAACGGGGCGGCGGCCGGACGTCCGGCCTCACCGACTGGCAGTTGATGGACGTGCAGAGCATGTGGGCCTGCCTGCAGGACCACGACACCAGCGGGCACTGGAAGCAGGTCGCCGGTTGGCGCAAGGTGTGCGACCTGGCGATGAATCACATGAGGCGGCTCCACGAGTACCGTCGCGGGCTGGCCGAGGCGTGGCCGCCGGAGACCAACGCCGCCGCCCGGGCGTACCTGGCCGAGCTGGACCAGCTCATCGAGAAGGTGCAGCGCACCCACGACACCGCCGCCGCCAACCACGACGCGCTCGCCGCCGCGACCCGCGCCATCGACAGCGCCCGGCCTCAGGTGAAGACCCTCTACGAGCAGTACTCGACGAAGCTGGCGCAGAAACGCTCGTACGAGGAGATGATCACCGACCCGAAGGCGTTGGCCGGCAACCGCACGACGAAGCCGCCGGTGACGGACGCGGATCTGGAGCAGTTGAACTCGCGGGCCCGAGGAATCATGTTCGGGTTGAGCGGCGAACTGCAGCAGGCCCAGGTCATGCTCCGCCAACCCCCGCAGAGAGCAGCGCCGAAGTCCGATCAACAGTTCGAATCGTCCAGCGGAGCGGGTGCAGCCCCGCCGATCATCCCACCGATCATGCCGGTGCCTATATCAACCTCTAACCCGACATCGCCGGCGAAGCGTTCCGCCACTCCGTTGCATTCGGCTCATGCACCCACTGCGCCCAACGTCGGCCCTGTTTTAGGCGGAGCCAACTCGTCCGTGATCACGCCCTCCACCCCTTCACCCATGCCAGGCACTGGCTTGCCCTCAATGCCTCAACAAGGCGTCGGGCTACCGCCGACATTGCCTTCCGCCCCGCCCCCGTCTACGTCATCACGTCCAGGCTCCTCGGCTGCACTCCGTGGGCAAACGGGTCACCTCCCCTCAAGCGGAGGGCAACCCCCACACAACGCACCCTCTCGCTTCATGCAGCCTGGAGGTTTGATCGGAAGCACACCTGGGACGGGACCTGGCCAGCATGGAAATGGCACGCAATCGCGCAGGATTAATCCCGTGGGTGGCGTGATCGGTGGAGGAGCCGCTGGGACCGCGCCCACGGGAGCAGCGGGCTCCCGACCAGGAACCGGTCGGACCAGCCCCTTGAGTCCAGCCCATGGGATGTCGCCGATTGGCGGTTCGCCGGGCTTTGGAAGTCCTCAGGGGATCCCAGGCCGGCCTAGCCGCAGAGAACAGGAGGGGGATTCGGGCCGCTGGGACCCAGATAATCCGTGGGCTACCCGGGAAGGCGTAGATCCGGTTGTCCGTCCACCAGACGAGGATGGACCAATCGACCCTGGGCCCGCAATTGGCTTCAGCCGGTGAATCGAGCTTCAACCAGGGCCACATTAGCTCTGCTAGCCCTCACAGTCATCCTAGCAATTCCGGCAACCCCAGCCCAGGGGGACCGAAATCGGGATGAACAGTGGCACCTGCGCTACCTTAAAGCGGAAGACGCCCACCGGACCAGCCAGGGCGAAGGCGTCACGGTCGCAGTTCCAGATAGTGGAGTAGACCCTCATCCCGACTTACTTCGCAACCTCCTGCCAGGCACCGACGTCATCCCAGGTGGGGCTGGCGACGGGAGGCAAGACCGGGATGGTCACGGCACTGGCATGGCTGGCCTAATTGCCGCACATGGACAAGAAGGCGACGCCGGCGCTATGGGCATTGCCCCCAAGGCTAAAATCCTACCGATTTATGAATCGCCACCCAAGGCAGATGGCACGACCGATGCACTCGCCGCCGGCATCGAATTTGCGACGGCAAACCATGCAGATGTTATTAGCGTCTCCGCTGTTGCTGCCGCTAGCGTCCGGCTACAGAAGGCAGTCAAGGAGGCCCTCGCCGCCAACATCGTAGTTGTTGCCGCCGCAGGAAACGGCCCGCCTCAGATCGGCGTTGGCTATCCTGCAGCAGAGCCCGGAGTGATCGCAGTAGGCGGAATTGATCAGACCGGAACCCGAGCCGCGATCTCGGTCACTGGCCCGGAAATCGATGTTGTCGCACCCGCCGTCGATATCTTCAGCACCAGCAATGACGGCAGATACCGAAGGGGAACCGGCACCTCAGGTGCGACGGCCATCGTCGCGGGCGCTGCAGCACTGATCCGAGCCAAGTACCCTCACCTGCCCGCCTCCGAGGTCGCGCACCGGCTCACCGCCACCGCTGTCGACAAGGGCCCACCCGGCCGTGACGACGAGTACGGGTACGGAGTCATCGACCTCGTCGCCGCGCTCACCGCTGACGTACCACCCCTAGGCTTCGAGTCGTCGACGGTCACCCCACCGCCCGACGGTGCCCCACCCACGGCAGTTGCCGACAGCGACGGTGACGACGCGGCGACCGCTCGCGGTCTCGTCACCCTCGGCGTGATCGTTGCCGCCGGTGGGGGTTACCTGATCTGGCGTCGACGTCGCCGTGCCGACGACCCGCCGCCCCGGATCAGCCGGTAGCGTCGGCGGCGTGCCGAACTCCCTGCCGCTGCGCCTCGTCCTCGCATCCCAGAGTCCCGCCCGCCGCAAGCTCCTCCAGGCCGCCGGGATCGAACCCGACGTGCTGGTCAGCGGCGTCGACGAGTCCCAGGTGGTCAGCGACCGGGCCGAGGATCTGTGCCTGGAACTGGCCCGGTTGAAGGCGCTGGCGGTGCTGGACCGCCTGCGCGCCACCCCGGACGAGCGCACGCTGGTGCTGGGCTGCGACTCGGTGTTGGCGTTCGACGGGGAGATCCTGGGCAAGCCGGCGGACGCCGCCGACGCCACGGACCGCTGGCGGCGGATGCGGGGGCGCAGCGGGGTGCTGCACACCGGGCACTGCCTGGTGGACGTGACGCACGAAGCCCGGGCGGAGGCGGTGGCGTCGACGGTGGTGCACTTCGCCGACATCAGCGACGAGGAGATCGCCGCGTACGTGGCGACCGGGGAGCCGCTGGCGGTGGCGGGGGCGTTCACCATCGACGGGCTGGGCGGGGCGTTCCTGACCGGGATCGAGGGTGACCCGGGCACGGTGGTGGGGCTCTCGCTGCCGATGCTGCGCCGGCTCCTCGGTGAGCTGGAGCTCGACATCACGGACCTGTGGACGAAGGTCGCGCCGGGGGGTCAGGAGATCGCCCATCTCGGCTAGCGTCCGGACATGACCTCCAAGCCATTGCCGCTGACACCGGAACTGCACGCCTACCTTGTGGCCCACGGGTCGTCGCCGGACGGGACCGTCCGCGACCTGTACGAGGAGACGATCGCCGCCCTCCCCGACCAGGCGGTGATGCAGGTGGCGCCGGAGCAGGCCGCGTTCCTCACCTTTCTCGTCCGGCTGCTCGGCGTACGGCAGGCGGTGGAGGTGGGCACGTTCACCGGGCTCTCCTCGCTGGCAATCGCCCGTGGCCTGCCCGAGGACGGCAGGCTGACCTGCTTCGACATCTCTGAGGAGTACACCGGCATCGCCCGGCGGTACTGGGAACAGGCGGGTGTCGCCGACCGGATCGAGCTGCGGATCGGCCCGGCCGGGGACACGCTGCGCGAGCTGCCCCTGGAGCGTCACCTGGACTTCGCGTTCATCGACGCCGACAAGACCGGCTACCCGGTGTACTGGGACGAGCTGGTGCCCCGGATGCGTCCGGGCGGGGTGATCGCGGTGGACAACACGCTGCGCGGCGGCCGGGTGCTCGCCCCACGCGACGCCGACGACCGGGCGATCGCCGCCTTCAACGACGAGGTGCTGGCCGACGTCCGTGTCGAGACGGTGATGCTCCCGATCGCCGACGGGGTCACCCTGGCCCGGGTGCGCTGACGGCCAGCCGTCTCCGTGTCGCCGGAATGGCGGTGTCGGACAGCAGCTGCCACCGCCATTCCGGCGACACGGCGACAACACCGCCCCCGGCGACACGGAGACAACCACCGCCACCCCGGCGACACGGAGACCACCACCGCCACCCCGGCGGAGGGATCATGCGGGGACGGGTTCGGGGTCGTCCGCCGTACGACCGGACCGAACCCGTAGAGGGAGAAGCCCCACAGGCCCAGCTGGGCGTGGGTCAGCCAGGTGGTCCTGTCATGGGTGAGGCGGGGCACCACCCTTACGCAACAAGCGGACGGCCGGAGCCCCGCCCCAGGTGGGAGCCGGCTCTTGTCAGCGGACGCTGCGGGCGAACTGCCGGGCGGCCCAGAAGACGCCGGCGGCGGCGAGCACCGCGATGATGGTCAGCCCCTGCCAGACCTTGTCGTTGCCGAGGTCTCCGGCGAAGAGCGCGCGGGTGCCGTCGACCGCCCAGGAGAACGGGTTCCACTCGGCGACGCCCTGGAGCCACCCCGGGGCGAAGGTGAGTGGCAGCAGGATGCCGGAGAGCAGCAGCACCGGCTGGGCGACGGTGTTCATCAGCGGGGCGAGCGCGTCCTCGCTCTTGACCTTGAGGGCGACGCCGTAGGAGACGGCCGAGGTCATCAGCGCGATCAGGGCGAGCATCAGGTAGGCCAGCAGCAGGTCGCCGATGAATACGCGCAGGTCGAATGCCAGCGCCAGCAGGGTGATGATGACGGCCTGCACGATCAGTGAGACGACGTCGCGCAGCGAGCGGCCGAGCAGCAGGGCGAGCCGGCTGACCGGGGTGACCCGGGAGCGTTCGATCACCCCGGCGCGCAGTTCGGCGATCAGGCCGAAGCCCTGGAAGAGGCCGCCGAAGATGGCCAGCAGCACCAGCAGGCCGGGGACGAAGATCTTGTAGGCCGCCGCCTGGGTGGGGGCGTTCAGCGCGGGCTTGAGCAGCGGGGCGAAGAGCAGCAGGTACATCACCGGCTGGAAGACGCCGACGAAGACCCAGACCGGGTTGCGCATCAGCAGCTGGAACTGGCGCTGGAAGATCAGCCAGGTGTCGCGGGCGAGCTTCATCGTGCGGTCTCCGATTTCTCAGGACTCGCGCAGCGAGCGGCCGGTCTTGGTGAGGAAGACGTCGTCGAGGCTGGGGCGGTGCAGCTCGATGGAGGTGAGCGCCAGTCCGGCCGCGTCGAGGCGGCGCAGGAGCTGCGGGATGGCGGTGGCGCCCTCTTCGACGTGGAGCCGTACGCCGCCCTCGTCGATGGTTTCCAGCTTGGTGACGTACTCCTCGCCATCGAGCAGCTGGGCGGCCTGCGGGGTGGTGTCCAGGTCGAGGCCGACCAGCACCACGTCGCCGGAGATCTCCCGCTTCAGCTCGGCCGGGGTGCCCTCGGCGACCACCTCGCCGTGATCCATGATCGCGATCCGGTCGCAGAGCGCGTCGGCCTCGTCGAGGTAGTGCGTGGTGATGAAGACGGTCATGCCCTCGGTACGCAGCCGGCGGATCTCGTCCCACATGTGCGCGCGGCTCTGCGGGTCCAGCCCGGTGGTGGGCTCGTCCAGGAAGACGATCTTCGGTTCGTGGATGATGCCGAGGGCGATCTCGACACGCCGGCGCTGCCCACCGGAGTAGGTCTTGCACTTGCGGTCGGCGTACTCGGTGAGTTGGAAGGCGTCCAGCGCGCGGGCGGCGCGGCGGTGCGCGTCGGCCTTGCCGATGCCGTACATGCGGGCGTGCAGCACCAACTCCTCGCGGGCGGTGGACTCGTCCCAGGTGCTGCCGCCCTGGGCGACGTAGCCGATCCGGCGGCGCACCTCGGCCGGGTCCTTGCGCAGGTCGGCCCCGGCGATGGTGGCCTCACCGCCGTCCGGCTCGATGAGCGTGGCGAGCATCCGCAGGGTGGTGGTCTTGCCGGCGCCGTTGGGGCCGAGGAAACCGAAGATCTCCCCCTCGGCGACCTGGAGGTTCACCCCCCGCACGGCGTCGACCGTCTTCGTCTGCCGACCGGCACGGGAACGGAACGACTTCCGCAGCGCCCTGGTCTCGATCATGTCTGCTCCTGGTCGTCCGGCTGGCCGCACCGGCCACTCTCCCTCGGGGACGGCGTCCGGACGGCGCGTTCCACCGGCTGCATCCAGCGGACCAGGCCGAGAATCGTCATGCGAGTCGCAGACACCGGCCAAGCGTAATGAGCAAGTTCACCGGCGGCCGGCGGAACAGTGCCACATCCCACACTGAGCGATCGTTAGGGGCTCCGGCGTGGCCGATACACTCCCGGTCAACGACCTTCCGGGAGGAGCCCTCAAGGTGCGCAAGGTACTCATCGCCAACCGTGGCGAGATCGCCGTCCGCGTCATCCGTGCCTGCCGCGACGCCGGTCTGGGCAGCGTCGCCGTCTACGCGGACTCCGACCGGGACGCCCTGCACGCCACCCTCGCCGACGAGGCGTACGCCCTCGGCGGCGACACCGCGGCCGACAGCTACCTGCGGATCGACAAGCTGATCGACATCGCCGGGAAGTCGGGCGCGGACGCCGTCCACCCCGGCTACGGATTCCTCTCCGAGAACGCCGACTTCGCCCAGGCCGTCATCGACGCCGGGCTGACCTGGATCGGCCCCACCCCGCAGGCGATCCGCGACCTGGGTGACAAGGTCACCGCCCGGCACATCGCCCAGCGGGCCGGCGCTCCCCTGGTCCCCGGCACCCCCGACCCGGTCGGCAACGCCGACGAGGTGATGGCCTTCGCCGTCGACCACGGCCTGCCGGTCGCCATCAAGGCGGCCTTCGGCGGCGGCGGGCGCGGCCTCAAGGTGGCCCGCACCATGGAGGAGATCCCGCACCTGTTCGAGTCGGCCACCCGCGAGGCGGTCGCCGCGTTCGGTCGGGGCGAGTGCTTCGTCGAGCGGTACCTGGACAAGCCCCGCCACGTCGAGGCGCAGGTCCTGGCCGACCAGCACGGCAACGTGGTCGTCGTCGGCACCCGGGACTGCTCGTTGCAGCGCCGGCACCAGAAGCTGGTCGAGGAGGCCCCCGCGCCGTTCCTCACCGACGCGCAGCGCCGGCAGATCCACGACAGTGCCAAGGCGATCTGCCGGGAGGCCGGCTACCACGGCGCCGGCACCGTCGAGTACCTCGTCGGCGCCGACGGCACCATCTCCTTCCTGGAGGTCAACACCCGGCTCCAGGTGGAGCACCCGGTCACCGAGGAGACCGCCGGCGTCGACCTGGTCCGCGAGCAGTTCCGCATCGCCGACGGCGAGAAGCTGCGTTTCACCGAGGACCCGACCCCGCGCGGGCACTCCATCGAGTTCCGGATCAACGGCGAGGACCCGGGTCGCAACTTCCTGCCCGCCCCGGGCACCATCACCGCGCTGCGGCTGCCCACCGGCCCCGGCGTCCGGGTCGACACCGGCATCTCGGCCGGCGACGTGATCGGTGGCAACTTCGACTCGCTGCTGGCCAAGGTGATCATCACCGGCGAGACCCGTACCGAGGCGATCGAGCGGGCCCGCCGGGCGCTGGACGAGATGGTCGTCGAGGGCATGGCCACCGCGCTGCCCTTCCACCGCCTGGTCGTCCGGGACGAGGCGTTCACCGCCGCGCCGTTCACCGTGCACACCCGGTGGATCGAGACCGAGTTCGACAACACCGTGCCGGCCTTCACCGCGCCCGCCGGCCCCGTCGAGGGCCCGGCCGAGCGCGAGACCGTCGTGGTCGAGGTGGGTGGCAAGCGGCTGGAGGTCAGCCTCCCCGCCGGCTTCGGCGGGGGTACGACCACCGCCGCGCCCGCCGCCCGTAAGCCGGCCCGTCGGGGCGGTGGCGCCAAGGCCGGCGCCACGGTCAGCGGCGACGCGCTCGCCTCGCCGATGCAGGGCACCATCGTCAAGATCGCCGTGGCGGACGGGGACACCGTCGCCGAGGGCGACCTGGTCGTGGTGCTGGAGGCGATGAAGATGGAGCAGCCGCTGCACGCCCACAAGTCCGGTACGGTCAGCGGCCTCACCGCCGAGGTCGGCGCGGTGATCACCGCCGGCGCGGCCATCTGCACCATCGCCTGACCCACTCCCCTCCCGGCTGCGCCCCGGAACTCGGGGCGGCTGGGTGGGTGGTTTGGGGCACCAGCGGCGGCGGGACCGGGCAGGAGCAGGAATGATGGGCCCGTGCGGTTCCTTCATGGCGCGGTCCCCGCGCACGACCTGACCTACAACGACGTCTTCATGGCCCCGGCCCGCTCCGAGGTGGGCTCCCGGCTCGACGTCGACCTGGCCACCAGCGACGGCACGGGCACCACCATCCCGCTGGTGGTCGCCAACATGACGGCGGTCGCCGGCCGGCGGATGGCCGAGACCGTGGCCCGGCGCGGCGCGATCGCGGTGATCCCGCAGGACATCCCGATCGAGGTGGTCGCCAACGTGGTCGGCTGGGTGAAGCAGCGGCACCTGGTGCACGACACCCCGATCACGCTCGGCCCGACCGACACCGTCGGCGACGCGATCCACCTGCTGCCGAAGCGGTCGCACGGCGCGGTGATCGTGGTCGACGACGCGAACCGTCCGGTCGGCGTGGTCACCGAGGCGGACACCGTCGGGGTGGACCGCTTCGCCCAGCTGCGGCACGTGATGTCGACCGAGCTGCACACCGTGCCGGCGGACGCGGATCCGCGTACCGGCTTCGACCGGCTCTCCGCGGGCCGACGCCGGTTGGCCCCGGTGGTCGACGCCGACGGCCGCCTGATCGGGGTGCTCACCCGGCAGGGCGCGCTGCGCGCCACCCTCTACCGGCCGGCCGTCGACGGCCGGGGCCGGCTGCGGATCGCGGCGGCGGTGGGGATCAACGGCGACGTGACCGGCAAGGCCGAGGCACTGCTGGCGGCCGGGGTGGACACCCTGGTCGTGGACACCGCGCACGGCCATCAGGAGCGGATGGTCTCGGCGCTGCGGGCGGTCCGCAGGGTCGACCCGGCCGTCCCGGTCGCGGCTGGCAACGTGGTCACCGCCGAGGGCGTCCGCGACCTGGTGGAGGCCGGCGCGGACATCGTCAAGGTCGGCGTCGGGCCGGGCGCGATGTGCACCACCCGGATGATGACCGGCGTGGGCCGCCCGCAGTTCTCCGCCGTGCTGGACTGCGCGGCGGCGGCCCGCGAACTGGGTCGGCACGTCTGGGCCGACGGTGGCGTACGGCACCCGCGCGACGTGGCGCTGGCCCTCGCGGCCGGCGCGTCCAACGTCATGATCGGCTCCTGGTTCGCCGGCACCTACGAGTCCCCCGGCGACCTCTACACCGAGCCGGACGGGCGACGCTACAAGGAGAGCTTCGGCATGGCCTCGGCGCGGGCGGTCAGCGCGCGTACCGCCGAGGACAGCGCCTTCGACCGGGCCCGCAAGGCGATCTTCGAGGAGGGCATCTCCACCGCACGGATGTACCTCGACCCGACCCGTCCCGGAGTGGAGGACCTGATCGACGAGATCATCTCCGGCGTGCGCAGCGCCTTCACGTACGCGGGCGCCCGCAACCTGGACGAGTTCCACGAACGCGCCCTGGTCGGTGTCCAGAGCGCCGCCGGCTACACCGAAGGCATGCCCCTCCCCACCAGTTGGTGACCCACCCGAGCTGGGCCGGACCGGGGTGCGGGTCAGCGGGAGGCGGTCGGGGTGGGCTGCCGGGGGGCGGGTGCGGGGTCCGTCAAGGTGGGGTGGGGTCGGGGGAGACGGGTGCAGGCGAGCAGGCCGACCAGGAGGAAACCGGCGGCGGCGAACGCGGCGTACCGGGTGGCGTCGGAGAACGCTTCCTTCGCCTCGTCGGCGACCGGCGCCGTACGGGGGTCGGCGGCCAGCCCGGTGATGGCCGCGCCGGCACTGTCCTTGACCGCGGCGACCACCTGGTCGCGCTGCGCCCCGTCAAGGCCCGGCTGGTCGGCGAGCCGGTCGCCGAGCAGGCCGCCCAGGCTGGCGAAGAGCACCGTGCCGAGCACCGCGATGCCGAGCGCGGAGCCGACCTGCCGCGCGGTGCTCTGGATGCCGGAGCCCTGCCCGCTGCGCTGCACCGGAACGTCGGCGAGGGAGACGCCGGTGAGCTGCGCGGTGGCCAGGCCGACCCCGACGCCGTACACGAAGAGGAAGCCCAGCGGTGCCCACCACCGGGTGTCCGGCGCGACGACCAGGCCGATCCCGGCGACGCCGACCAGTTCGGCGGCGACCCCGAGCTGGACCATCCGGGCGGCGCCCCAGCGCCGGGTGAACGGCGTGCCGAGCCCGCTGGCCAGGAAGCTGCCGACGGCGAGCGGCAGCAGCGCCGCACCGGTGCCGAAGGCGCTGTAGCCGAGGACGTTCTGGAACCACAGCGGCAGGGCGAAGAGCAGCCCGAACTCGCCGAGGCTGACGATCGCGGCGGCGAGAACGCCGGTGCGGAACGAACGGATGCCGAACAGCGACAGGTCGAGCAGGGCGGGACGGCCGGCCCGGCCCCGGCGCAGCTGCTGGGCCACGAATACGCCGAGCGCGACGAGCCCGAGCAGCCCGGCGACCGGCACCGGGGAGATCGTGGCGGTCCAGTCCAGGCCGAGGAGGCGGAACGGCCGCTCCCGCTCCCACCAGCCGTAGGTGCGTCCCTCGATGAGGGCGAAGACGACGCCGGTCATGCCGATCACCGAGAGCAGCGCGCCGAGCAGGTCGATTCCGCGTTCGGCCCGGTCGTCGCGGGACTCGCGGACCAGGACGAGGGTGGCCGCGACGACGGCGACGCCGACCGGGACGTTGATGCCGAACGCCCAGCGCCAGGAGTGCTCGGTGGTGAGCCAGCCGCCGAGCAGCGGGCCGAGGGCGGCCGCGCCGCCGATGGTGGAGCCCCAGACGGCGAAGGCGACACCCTTCTCCCGGCCGGTGAAGTTGGCGTTGAGCAGGGAGAGCGAGGTGGGCAGCATCATCGCGCCGCCGACGCCCTGGAGCACCCGGGAGGCGATCAGCGTCTCGCCGGAGCCGGCGACGGCGGCGAGCACGCTGGCCGCGACGAAGACCACCACGCCGGCGACGAACATCCGCCGCCGTCCGGCCCGGTCGGCGAAGCGTCCGGCGACCAGCAGCAGGGCCGCGAAGACCAGGGTGTACGCCTCCTGCACCCACTGCGCGTCGGCGGAGGTGATCTCCAGGTCCCGGATGATCTGCGGTACGGCGACGTTCACGATCGTCGCGTCCACGATGATCATCGCGACACCGAGGCTGATGGCCAGCAGTCCCCACCAGCGGCCGCGTCCGTCGCTGCGCATCCGGGCCTCCTCGACTAGCTAGATTTTCTAGCTACCTGAGGTGCTAGCTTTTACCCGTGGAGGGGGCGGCGTCAACCGGCGGGCGTGGCACGGCCGGCGTGTCGCACCGCGGGCCGTACAGCGAGGCGCCGACGACCAGCGAGACCGCCCGCGCCCTGCGCGAGGTGCTCCGGGCCGCCGGCGACACCCGGGGCGCCCTGGCCCGCCGGCTCGGCATCGGGACCACCGACGCGGCCGCCATCGACCACCTGATCTCTTCCCCCGTGCCGCTCGGTCCGGTGGAGTTGGGCAACCGCCTCGGCATCCGCTCCGCCTCGGCCACCACCCTGGTCGACCGCCTGGTGCAGGCCGGCCACGTGGAACGCGGGCCGCACCCGAGCGACCGGCGCCGGCTCTCGCTCCAGGTCACCGAACGGGCCTACGACGAGGTGCTGGCGGCGTTGCGGCCGATGCTCACCGGGGTCGAGCAGGCGGTCGCCCGGCTCACCCCCGAACAGGCGGCTGCGACGACCGCGTTCCTGCGCGAGGTCGCCACCGTGATGCGCGAGTACGTCGCGACGGCACCGGACGAGCCGCGCTCCGGCCCGCGCCCGGACTGACCGCCCCGGTCCGGGGCCCACGGGTCACTCGAAGAGGCGGCGGATGACCTGGCGGGCGGTGGCCTCGGGGTCGCCTCCCACGCCGGGCGGCAGGGCGCCGGCCAGCCAGAGGGTGGCGAAGCCGTGCACGATCGACCAGGCGGCGAGGGCGTCCCGGTCGGGGGCCGAGGCGGCCGGGTGGGCGGCCACCCCGCCGTGCAGCGTCGCGCCGGACCGGGCCCGGGCGGCGACCAGGGCGGGATCGTCGGGCCGGTAGAGGTCGGGGCGGAACATCACCTCGAAGTGGGCCCGATGCTCGACGGCGAACCGGACGTACGCCACGCCGATCTCCAGCAGGTCGTCCCCGGCCCGGCCCAGTTCCTCGGCGAGCAGGTCGTACCCCTCGACAGCGAACGCGGTGAGCAGGCCGGCCTTGTCGCCGAAGTGGTGCGCCGGCGCGGCGTGCGAGACGCCGGCCCGCCGGGCGAGGTCACGCAGGCTGAGCGCCGCCGGACCGGCCTCCCGGATCGCCTCCGCGGTCGTCGCGAGCAGGGCGCGGCGCAGGTCGCCGTGGTGGTAGGGCCGGTTGCTCGTCATGCCGCGATCGTAACTTGTCATTGACAAGACCACCACCGCCGAGCATATCTTGTCATCATCAAGATGTCCTCTCGGGAGGTTCGCATGGCCCCACTGATCGCCCTCGTCGTCGGCACCGCCCTCGCCCGACTGGCCGGCCTGGCCGGCGTCGACCCGCTCGACGGCTGGCACCCGGCGCTCCGGATCGGCCTGGCACTCATGTTCGCGGTGACCGGGTTCGCGCACTTCGTGGCACCCCGACGCGCCGACCTGATCGCCATGGTCCCGCCCCGGCTCCCCCGCCCGGACCTGCTCGTCACCGTCACCGGCGTACTGGAACTGGCCGGCGCCGTGGCGTTGCTGGCCCCGGGCGCCGCACGATGGGCCGCCGCCGCGCTCGCCCTGCTGATGGTGGCGATGTTCCCCGCGAACGTCTCGGCAGCCCGACGCCGCCTGACCCTGGGCGGCCGTCCGGTCACCCCGCTGGCGACCCGCACCGCGCTGCAGATCCTGTTCCTCGCCGTCGCCGTCGCCATTTCGTTTGGCCCCTTACCATTCGGGGGCTAACCTATACGCCGTGCAGAGAGACCCACTGATCCGCTTTCCGGACGCGCTGCGACAGGTGCCGACGGGGCGACTGGTCTCGGTCGCCGGCCACCTCGTCGACCAGCACTGGGGGCGCTACCTGGCCGAGCACCACGGCCTCACCACAGCCGGAGCGCGGGTGCTGTTCACCCTGGCCGGCATGGAGGACGCCACCCACCGGCAGGTCGCCGAGCAGTGCTTCGTCCGCCCGGCCACCCTCACCGGCATCGTCGACACCCTCGAGCGCGACGGCTTCGTCGTCCGCCGCCGGGACACCACCGACCGCCGCTCGGTGCAGCTCGCCCTGACCGACCGGGGGCGCGCGCACCTGCGGCAGCTCGTCGACCTGATCCACCGCGACACCCCGCTCACCTCCGTCGACGCCGACCCGGCGAAGAAGGCGGTGATCCGGGAGTTCCTGACCGAGTTGATCGTGAGCATGTCCGACGGGGAGGACAGCCGGTTGAACCCACGACTCCACAATTCCGACCAGCCGACGCCGGGGAGCCCGCCGTGCTGATCCGCCTGCTCCGCAGCCACCTGCGCCCGTACCACCGGCCACTGCTCGCGGTGGTGCTCTTCCAGTTCGTCGGCACGATGGCCTCGCTCTACCTGCCGAGCCTCAACGCCGACATCATCGACCTCGGCGTGGCCCGGGGCGACACCGACTACATCCTGCGTACCGGCGGCTGGATGCTGCTGGTCAGCCTGGTGCAGATCGTCTGCTCGGTGGCCGCCGTGTACCTGGGCGCCCGGACCGCCATGGCCTTCGGGCGCGACGTCCGGAGCGACGTCTTCGAGCAGGTCAACCGCTTCTCGGCGCGCGAGGTGGCCCGCTTCGGCGCACCGTCGCTGATCACCCGCAACACCAACGACGTGCAGCAGGTGCAGATGCTCGTGCTGATGAGCTGCACCATGCTGGTCGCCGCGCCGATCATCAGTGTCGGCGGCGTGGTCATGGCGCTACGCGAGGACGTGGGGCTCTCCCGGCTGATGCTGGTCAGCGTGCCGGTGCTGGCGGTGGCGCTCGGCCTGATCATCAGGCGGACGGTGCCCGGCTTCCGGCTCATGCAGACCCGGATCGACACGGTCAACCGGGTGCTGCGTGAGCAGATCACCGGCATCCGGGTGGTCCGCGCGTTCGTCCGCGAGCCGTACGAGACGAACCGCTTCGCGACCGCCAACGCCGACCTCACCGACACCGCCCTGCGCGTCGGCCGGCTCCAGGCGCTGATCTTCCCGGTCGTCATGCTGGTGCTCAACGTCTCCAGCGTCGCGGTGCTCTGGTTCGGCGCGCAGCGGGTCGACGCCGATCAGATCCAGATCGGCGCGCTCACCGCGTTCCTCCAGTACCTGATGCAGATCCTGATGGCCGTCATGATGGCGACCTTCATGCTGATGGTGGTGCCCCGCGCCGCGGTCTGCGCCGAGCGGATCGTCGAGGTGCTCGACACCGACTCGTCCGTGGTGCCGCCTGCCCGGCCGGTGACCCGGGTCGAGGGGCACGGTGACCTGGAGCTGCGCGGCGTCTCGTTCCAGTACCCGGGGGCGAGCGCGCCGGTGCTGCGCGACATCTCGTTCCGGGCCACCCCCGGACGGACCACCGCGATCATCGGCTCCACCGGCGCCGGCAAGACCACCCTGCTCGCCCTGATCCCCCGGCTGGTCGACCCGACCGCCGGGGCGGTGCTGGTGGACGGGGTGGACGTGCGCGAGCTGGAGCCCGACGAGCTGTGGCGGCGGATCGGGCTGGTGCCGCAGCGGCCGTACCTGTTCACCGGTACGGTCGCCAGCAACCTGCGCTACGGCAACCCGGACGCCACCGACGAGGAGCTGTGGACGGCACTGGAGATCGCCCAGGCCCGAGACTTCGTGGCCCAGATGCCCGGCGGGCTGGCCGCCCCGATCGCGCAGGGCGGCACGAACGTCTCCGGCGGGCAGCGACAGCGGCTGGCCATCGCCCGTGCGCTGGTACGCAAGCCGGAGATCTACCTCTTCGACGACTCGTTCTCGGCGCTCGACCTCGGCACCGACGCCCGGCTGCGGGCGGCGCTGCGGCCGGTCACCGAGGACGCGGCGGTGGTGATCGTCGCCCAGCGGGTCTCCACGATCGTCGACGCCGACCAGATCATCGTGCTGGAGGACGGGGGCGTCGTCGGCCTGGGACGACATGAGGACCTGCTGGCCGACTGCCCGACGTACGCCGAGATCGTGGCGTCCCAGCAGACCGCGGAGGTGACGGCGTGACGGCGCAGCGCGTACCCGATCAGAAGCCGGCCGCCGACGCGGGGACGCCGAAACGGCTGCCCCCGGGCCGGCAGAACGGCGGGCCGCGGTGGATGGGCGCCGGAATGCCGGCGGAGAAGTCGCTGAACTTCGGGCCGTCGGCCCGGCGGCTGCTGGGCCGGCTCCGGCCGCACCGGCTGCACCTCGCCTCGATCATCACCCTGGCGGTGGCGAGCGTCGCGGCCAGCGTGGTCGGCCCGAAGATCCTCGGTCACGCCACCGACATCATCTTCACCGGGGTCATCGGCCGGCAGCTCCCCGCCGGCAGCAGTGCCGAGCAGGCGGTGGCGGCGGCCCGGGCGGCGGGCAACGACAACTTCGCCGACATGCTGGCCCGGATGGACGTCGTCCCCGGGGTGGGCATCGACTTCGACGCCCTGGGCCGCACCCTCGCCCTCGCCGTCGCCCTCTACCTCGGTGCCAGCCTGCTGCTGTGGTGGCAGGGCTGGCTGCTCAACGGGGTGGTGCAGCGTACGGTGCTGCGGCTGCGCGCCGAGGTGGAGGAGAAGCTCAACCGGCTCCCGCTGCCCTACTTCGACCGGCAGCCCCGGGGTGAGCTGCTCAGCCGGGTCACCAACGACATCGACAACATCTCGCAGACCCTCTCGCAGACGTTGAGCCAACTGCTCACCTCGCTGCTCACCGTGGTCGGCGTGCTGGCCATGATGTTCTGGATCTCGCCGCTGCTGGCCCTGGTCGCCCTGGTGGCGGTGCCGCTGTCGGTGCTGGTCACCGGGCAGATCGCCAAGCGGTCGCAGCGCAAGTTCATCGCCCAGTGGACCCACACCGGCGAGCTGAACGGACAGATCGAGGAGGCGTTCACCGGCCACGAACTGGTCAAGGTCTTCGGCCGGCAGCGGGAGGTGCAGGCCGCCTTCCACGCCAAGAACGACGAGCTGTTCGCCGCCAGCTTCGGCGCCCAGTTCATCTCCGGGATCATCATGCCGGCGATGTTCTTCATCGGGAACCTCAGCTACGTCGCGATCGCCGTGGTCGGCGGACTGCGGGTGGCGTCCGGCTCGATGAGCCTCGGCGACGTGCAGGCGTTCATCCAGTACTCGCGGCAGTTCACCCAGCCGCTCACCCAGGTGGCGTCGATGGCGAACCTGCTGCAGTCCGGGGTGGCGTCCGCCGAGCGGGTGTTCGCGGTGCTCGACGCCGAGGAGCAGAGCCCCGACCCGGAGCCGCCGGCCCGGGTCACCGACCCGCACGGCCGGGTCGAGTTCGCGCACGTCTCCTTCCGGTACGACCCGGACAAGCCGCTGATCGAGGACCTGTCCCTGGTCGCCGAGCCCGGCCACACCGTGGCGATCGTCGGTCCGACCGGTGCCGGCAAGACCACCCTGGTCAACCTGATCATGCGCTTCTACGAGCTGGACGCCGGGCGGATCACCCTCGACGGGGTGGACGTCACCACGCTGCGCCGGGACGACCTGCGTGGCCGGATCGGCATGGTCCTCCAGGACACCTGGCTCTTCGGCGGCACCATCCGCGACAACATCGCGTACGGGCGGCCGGACGCGAGCGAGGAGGAGATCCACGCCGCGGCCCGGGCCACCTTCGTGGACCGTTTCGTCCACAGCCTCCCCAACGGGTACGACACCGTGATCGACGAGGAGGGGAGCAACGTCAGCGCCGGCGAGAAGCAGCTCATCACCATCGCCCGGGCGTTCCTGGCCGAGCCGTCGCTGCTGATCCTCGACGAGGCGACCAGCTCGGTGGACACCCGCACCGAGGTGCTGCTCCAGCGGGCGATGGCGGCGCTGCGCTCGGACCGGACCAGCTTCGTGATCGCCCACCGGCTCTCCACCATCCGCGACGCCGACCTGATCCTGATGATGGAGAACGGCCGGATCGTCGAGCAGGGCACCCACGAGGAGCTGCTCGCCGCACACGGCGCGTACCACCGGCTGTACCGGGCGCAGTTCGCCGGGGCACTGGTGGACGACGACGAGGCCGGGGCGCCCCCCGAGCCGGCGTCGGTGCGGGGCTGACCGCCGTGCCGACACTGTCGGGGCGGTGGCCGGGGCGTGAGCGCTCCGGCCACCGCCCCGTCGGCCGCCTCCCGGGGGCCGGTCACCCCGACGTACGGGACCTTCCGGCGGGCCGCGATCTGGTCCCCAACGCCGCGAGGCCCCGGGGCGGATCGCCCGGGGCCTCGTCGACGGGATACGTCAGTGCGGCGCGCCGGGATCTCCCGGCGTCGTGGTCACCACCGCGCTGCGCATGCGGCAACCGTATGACCGACCCGCCTGCCGGGACCACTGGATTTCCGGGCGGGCGCGGCGCGCAGAGGCAAGGTGGGCCGCCGGCACGGGACCTGCCGGCGGCCCGGCACGGCCCGGTCGTCGGGAACGGGGGCCCGACGCGCATCAGGCCGCGTCCCGCCAACGGTACGCCGACGACCGCCGACGCGCCGTCCCGGACCGCCACGGATTCCGGGCGGCCGATCCGTCACATGATGTCGAGCTGCGTCGTTGTATCCCGGTGGCCCTGTCGTGTCCGTGGTCACCACCGACCGGGGCTGTCCGCCGTTACGCCGGACACGCCGTCAGGCTCGGGGACGTGATCGGCCTTGACCGGCGAGGTGGCAGTCGTGCCCGAACTTCTCACTGAGATGGCGTCGCCGCAGTGGGCGTACCTCGCGCTGCTGGGCCTGCTGATCGCCGACGCCTTCGTGCCGGTCGTCCCCACCCAGGTCGTCATGATCACCGGTGGCGCGCTCACCGTCTACGGCGGGCTGAGCCTGCCCCTGACCATCGGCGTCGGCGCCCTCGGCGTCTTCACCGGGGATCTTGCCTGCTACCTGCTGGGGCGCAGCGCCCCCGGTCGCCGCGCGCCCCGGCACTCCGAGCCGACCCGCGCCCGCCGGATGGCCGGACGGGTCACCCGAGGACTGCGTCGCCCCGGCCCGCTGGTCATCCTGCTCTGCCGCTTCGTGCCCGGCGGCCGGATGGCGGCATGTTTCTCCGCCGGCCGCAGCCGCTACCCCTGGCGGCTCTTCCTCCTCTACGAGGCCCTCGCGGCGACGGGCTGGGCCGCGTACGGCGGGCTGGTCGGCCATCTCGGTGGCGCGGCGCTGACCGAGTCGGCCTGGCAGCTTGCGGTGATCGCGGTCGCGGCGGCGGTCGGGTTCGCGGCGGCGGGTTGGGCGATGACGGCGCTGGGTGACCGCGTCCGCCCCGAGGTTCCCGTCGACTGAGCGAGCCATCGCGTCGGACGTGGCGGTCGTGATGCCCGGTGCCGTCAGCGCCCCGCTGCCGCAGGATCAGTGGGCGCTGCTGGTTGCAGTGGCGCCGACTGGCGGCCCATCGGCAGGCGGCCGCCCGGGCCCACCTGCCGAGCGTCAGCGGC
The DNA here is from genome assembly GCF_900090245.1 of Micromonospora halophytica. GTDB lineage: Bacteria > Actinomycetota > Actinomycetes > Mycobacteriales > Micromonosporaceae > Micromonospora > Micromonospora halophytica. The sequence goes on along the minus strand of NZ_FMDN01000003.1, from coordinate 181,328 downwards.
GTTCGCGGTGCGGCCTGCCGGCCCTGCCGGCGAGGGCTACCAGGTACCGGCCGCACGCTACGGACTTGATGGCATGGATGGATCGCTTCGGCGGCAGCGGCCCGTCAGGGTGAGGAGGAATCGGGTCATGGCCCGGCGCCTTCTTTCGCCGGAGGTCCCCACAGCGGCGATCCATTCTCGCTATCAGGTCCGTAGCGTGCGGCCACCTTGCTCGAGGTCCGGCCGAGGGTGCGGGCGTGCGCTTCACGATTCGGCGGGCCGCTGCCGGGCGCGATCGTGTCGACGGTCCGGCACCCGTCGGGCCAGGTCCCGGGCCAGGTCCCGGGTCAGGTCCCCACCGAACCAGCGAACCGGCGAACCGGCAGGCAGGGCGACGCTCCGGGTCACTCCAGTTCGTGCAGCATGAGCTGACGCGCCGCCTCGGTGATCGAGCCGGACAACGACGGGTAGATCGTGATGGTCTGGGCCAGCTCGTTGACGGTGAGGTTGTTCTCCACCGCCATGGTGATCGGCAGGATCAACTCGCTCGCCTTCGGCGCGACCACCACACCACCGATCACCTGGCCGCTGGCCGGCCGGCAGAACAGCTTCACGAAGCCGTCGGCCAGGTCGTCCATCTTCGCCCGGGCGTTGCCCGACAGCGGCAGCATCACCTGGCGGGCGGGCACCTTCCCGGCGTCCACCTCGTCCTGGGAGACGCCGACGGTGGCCAGCTCCGGGTCGGTGAAGACGTTCGCCGCGACGGTACGCAGCCGCAGCGGGCGGACCGCCTCGCCGAGCGCGTGCCACATCGCGATCCGGCCCTGCATGGCGGCGACACTGGCCAGCGGCAGCACTCCGGTGCAGTCGCCGGCGGCGTAGATGCCGGGGACGTTGGTGCGCGACACCCGGTCGACGGTGACGTAGCCGCCCTTGGCCAGCTCGACGCCGTACTCCGCCAGGCCCAGGCCGGCGGTGTTCGGGATCGAGCCGACGGCGATCAGGGCGTGCGAGCCGTACACGACCCCGCCGTCGGAGAGCTGGACCTCGACACCGTCGTCGGTACGCCGGACCGCGTCCGCCCGGGAGTTGTTGAGGATGCTCATCCCCCGGTTGCGGAACACCCGCTCGATCGCCATCGCGGCGTCGGCGTCCTCGTGCGGCATGACCCGGTCCCGGCTGGAGACCAGGGTGACCTGGACGCCCATGGCCAGATAGGCGCTGGCGAACTCGGCGCCGGTGACGCCGGAGCCGACCACGATCAGGTGCGCGGGCAGCTCGGGCAGGTCGTACACCTGCCGCCAGGTGAGGATCCGCTCGCCGTCCGGGACGGCGGTGGGGAGCTGGCGCGGGGTGGCGCCGGTGGCGACCAGGACGGTCGAGGCGGCGATCGAGTACTCACCGCCACCGTCGGCCGGGGTGACGATCACCCGGTGGGTGTGACCGAGCGTGTCCTCACCCAGCCGGGCGGTGCCGGTGACGAAGGTGACCCCGGCCTTCACGAGCTTGGCGTGGATGTCGGCGGACTGCGCCAGGGCGAGCCGCTTCACCCGGTCGTGGACCGTGCGGGCGTCGACCGTCACCGCCTCCAGCCCGTCGGAGTGCACCCCGAACTCCTCGGTGTCCCGGTAGCCGGTGACCACCTCCGAGCTGGCGATGAAGGTCTTCGACGGGACGCAGTCGGAGAGCACGCAGGCACCGCCGGCCCCCTCGGCCTCCACCACGGTCACGTCGGCGTCCAGTTGCGCGGCGACCAGAGCCGCCTCGTAGCCGGCCGGCCCTCCGCCGATGATCACTATCCGGCTCACAGCGCTCGCCCTTCCGCAGTGCTCACAGTGACTTTCTTCTCCCGAACGCGTCCGACACGCACCGTCGTATTCTCCCCCACCCGTCCGCCGGGCTATCGTCATCGCCGTGCGTCACTACGCCGCCTACGGCTCAAACCTGGACCCCGCCCGGATGCGCGCCTACTGTCCGCATTCGCCGATGGTGGGCATCGGCTGGCTGGAGGGCTGGCGGCTGACCTTCGCGGGCGAGGACGTGATCGGCTGGGAGGGCTCCGTCAGCACCGTCGTCGAGTCCCCGGGCGACCGGGTCTTCGTGGCGCTGTACGACATCCACCCGTACGACGCCGCGCAGCTCGACGAACTCGAGGGCGTGACCGCCGGCACGTACCGCAAGCTGCACGTCCGTGTCTCGACCCTGGACGGGGACGTGACCGCGTGGATCTACGTCTTCGACGGCTACGAGGGCGGCCTGCCGACCTCGTGGTACCTGTCGGAGATCGCGAACGCTGCCGAGAAGGCGGGCGCGCCGGACGACTACCTCAGCGAGCTGCGCTCCCGCCCCACCGGCACCGCGTCGGCCTAGCGCCGTTCGGGCAGCCCCGGCACGCGCGGCTCCTGAGCCTCTCCGCGTGTGTCGCACGCCCCCAGTCTGCTCCGGGTGTCCCCGGCACGTGTCGCCGACCCCGGCCGGCGTCGCGCATCACACACCGCCGGCGGGGACGCTCCGCTCGTACATGTCGGCCCAGTACTCCTCGCGCAGCCCCACCGAGCGGTAGAGCGTGGCGGGTGAGGTCGGGTTGGCCAGGTCCACGCCCAGGCCGGCGGCGGAGCGGCCCTTCGCCGCGTACGTGGTGAAGGCCCGCCGCAGCAGCGCCGCGCCCACCCCGCGCCGCCGGTACGCGGGCAGCACCGACAGCGTGCGTACCCAGCCGGAATCCTGATCGAGCGCCTGGCCGGAGGACTGGAGGGCACCGGCCGGCTCGCCGTCGACCTCGGCGACGAACCACTCGTCCCAGACCTTGGTGTAGCCGGGAAGCTGCTCGCGCCACTGGTCGAAGCCGACCGGCTCGTAGTCCGGGGTGTCCCGGAACGCGGTGTCGAAGATCCGGTGGAACAGGCGCAGGTCGACCTCGTCGTCGGCGCGCAGCGGGCGGACGGTCACCCCGGGCGGGGGTGGCGGCTCGGCGGGCAGCCCGGCCAGCGGTCGGCTCATCCGCACGTACCTCTTCACCCGGGTGAAGCCGGCCTCGACCAGCTCCCCCGCCCAGCGGGTCTCCGGGGCGTGGACGGTGGTGCGGACGGTCAGCGCCGGCAGGCCGCGCTCGGCGGCCCGTTCGGCGACCCGGTCGAGCGTACGGGCGAGCAGCAGCGCGCGCAGCGACCCGGCCCGCTCGGGGTCGACGTAGACGTCGATAAATTCCCGGCCCACGCCGGTGGGGTTGTCGATCAGCGTGCAGCCGACGACCCGGCTCTGCGGGTCGCTCACGAGCCACGAGTCGCGGGCCGGGTCGAAGTGGGGTGCGGCCAGTGCCGCCTTGACGTCCTCGGCCTCGAAGTCGGGGTAGCCGATGGCGAAGGTGTCGGCGGCGTGCACCAGGGCGAGAATGGCCGGCACGTCGTCCAGGGTCGGGCGGCGGGCGGTCCAGCCGGCGGGAAGCGTCACGGCGCAGATGGTGGCATTCGGACCGCCCCTCGCGCCGCCGAATTATCGGGCGGTCCCGGTGCGCAGCCCGGCCCGGGTGGCGGTGAGCAGCTCCACCAGCTCCGCGCCCTCCCCCGGCCGGAGTACCCGGAACGCGGTCGAGGCCAGCCGGTCGGTCACCGCCTCGGCCCAGAGCCGCCGCCGCACCAACGGCCCGACCGGCGGGTACGGCGGGGACCAGCCGCAGGCGATCGCCCCGGCCTCCCCCTCCGGCCCGGCCAGCACCGCCTCCAACGGGGTCATCCCGCCGGCCCGCACCGCCAGCAGGTACGCCCCGGTGAAGTGCTCGCGCAGCAGCAGCAACGCCACCGCCGCCCGGGCGCCGGCGGCGTGTTGCGGCACCGGCATCGCGCGCCAGGCGGCGAAGAGCGGCATGCCGGTGGCGTCCGCGGCGGCGACGACCCGTTCCAGCAGCACCGCCAGCCGGGGCGTGCCGGGCAGGTCGTCGAGGTGCTGGGCGCCCCAGCGGCAGCACTCGGCGAGGTTGGCGGCGGCGACCTCCAGCGGCCGGACCACGCGGGCGGAGGCGTCCCAGCCGTCGGCGACCGCCTCGGGGGCGATGAAGCCGATCGCGGCGGCGACGGTCTCGGCGCGTACGTCGCCGAGCGCGCCGGCCCGCCCGGTGATGTAGAAGGCCCAGCCGGAGATGCCGAGCAGCCGGGCCCGGCGCAACGTGCCCGGGCAGCGGCTGAAAGCCTCCCCCAGTTCGAGCACGGCCGGTTTGCTGGCGGCCGCCACCTGCTCCGGAGTCATCGCCACCACCTGTCGCGTGCATCCATCGCGCTCAGTCTGCCTCGCCGTCGCCGTCGGCGGCATCCTCCTCTTCGGCGTCCAACGCCTCGATCGCCGCCTCCACCTCACCCGCGCGGCGCCGGGCGGCGGTGAGTGCCCGTTCCGCGCCGCGTCGGGCCAGTTTCGACCGGCTCAGCTCCTGCTCGGCGGCGGCCCGCCGACGTTCCAGTTCGGCCAGTTCGGCCTCGATCCGGTCGAGGGCGGCGGCGCCGTCCCGTTCGGTCGCCGCCGCACCGTCCAGGTCCTTCTCGGCCTGCCGCTGTTCGCCGCGCGCCGCCGTCAGCTCCTGCTCCAGCGTCCGGCGCCGCCTCGCCCGTTCGGCCCGGGCGGCCCGCGCCGCCGCCCGCTCGTCGCGGGCCCGGCGCGCGCCGTCGGAGTCGGTCTCCTTCCCGGGTACCCGGGCAGCCTCCTCCCCGCCGCCGGTGACCAGGCGCAGTTGTGGCCTGGGCACCTCACCGAAACCGGCGTAGTGCGCCGCCTTGAGCAGTTGTCCACTGCGTACCTGCTCGGCGACCTCGGTGTCGGCGAGCGCGGCGTTGAGGGTGGACTCGACCTCGGCCAGCGGCAGGCGCGCGGCCGGGGGCGCGTCCGGGGTGCGGGCCGCGATCCGGCGTACCTCGGCGACCAGGGCGCCCACCACCGCCCGCCGCTGGGCGGAGAGTTCCCGCAGCTTCGGTCCCTTCAGGTCGCGCTGTGCGGTGCGCAGCGCCTCGGCCAGCGGTGCCAGGTCGGCGACCAGTTCGGGGCGTTCCAGGGCGAGCAGGTTGACCAGCCAGGCGGCCACGGTGGGACGTTTGAGCCTGGCGATCCGGCGGGCGGCGGCGGCGTCACCGGCCCGGCGGGCCTCGGCGACGGCGGCGTCCCGGGCGGCGACGAACTTCTCCGGCGGCGTGCGGTAGAGCTGCTGGACCACGTCGGACGGTGCGACCACGGCTCAGACGTCGATCCGGGTGCCCGGCTCGACCCGCTGGTAGTCGGTGCGGGACAGTGCCGTGTACTGCCGGTCGAGGACGCCGAACCCGTTGCCGTTGAGCAGCCCGTCATGCAGGGCGTACGCGCGGCGCGGGGCGACCCCCCGGATGAAGTCGACCACCTCGGAGAACTTCGACCAGGGCGCGTGGATCGGGGCGAAGAGCGTCTCCACCTCGACGCCCTCGGGCACGTGCAGTGCGTCGCCGGGGTGGTAGACGCGCCCGTCGAGCAGGTAGCCGACGTTCTCCACGACGGGGATGTCGGGGTGGATGACGGCGTGCCGGCCGCCGAGGGCGCGGACCGGGACGCCGGCCGCGGTGAAGGTGTCGCCGGGGGTGACCGGGGTGAGCGCCTCGGCCGCGTCGCCGAGGACCGCGGCGAGTGAGGCGGGGCCACGAACCGGGACGGCGCCCTTCTCCAGCCGGCGGGTGAGCGCTTCGACGTCGACGTGGTCCGGGTGCTCGTGGGTGATCAGCACCGCGTCCGCCCCGTCCAGCGCCCTCGCGGCGTCGCTGAACACGCCCGGGTCGACGACCAGCACCCCGCCGTCGTGCTCGACCCGGAGGCAGGAGTGGGCGTACTTGGTGACCTGCATCGTGACTCCTCGATTATCGAATCGTGATGTCCTCGTCGCAGTCTGCCGGAACCGACGCGGTGTCGCGTCGCGTCCGAGCTATCGCCCCGGAGAGCCCGGGGCCGGAGAGGACGGAGCGGGGATGGCGGAACTGATGACACGGCGCGGGGGTGTGGCCCTCACGGCGCTGGGGCTGGTGGCGGTGCTGCTGGCCGGTTGCGGGGCGGCGGACCGTTCCGGTTCGGCGGGGGACTCGGCGGCGCAGGCGCCGGCCGCTGAGGCCCCGGTGGGTGGTGCCCCGGAGCGGGGCGGGGCCGCAGAGCGGGGCAGCGCCCCGGAGCAGGGCAAGGCCGGGGCGGGCGCGCCGGACCTGCGGGTCGACCAGCGGTCGATCATCTACACCGGAACGATGCGGGTGCAGGTGGACGACGTGGAGGACGCGGCCCGCCGGGCGGTGACCGCGGTGACCGCGGTCGGCGGCTTCGTCGGTGGGGACGACCGGCGCAGCGTGGCCGCCAGCGCGCAGGCGCGGCTGGAGCTGCGGGTGCCGGCGGAGAAGTTCACCGCGCTCCTCGACGAGCTGGCCACGTACGGCCGGCAGCAGCGCCGGGAGGTGAAGACACAGGACGTCACCGAGGCGGTCGTCGACCTGGACGCCCGGATCGCGACCCAGCGGGCCCGGGTGGAGAGCGCCCGCAAGCTGCTGGCCCGGGCCACCTCGGTCTCCGAGCTGGTGATGCTGGAGCGCGAGGTGGCCGAGCGGGAGGCCGACCTGGCCTCACTGGAGGCGAAGAAGAAGCGGCTGGCCGACCTGACCGCGCTCTCCACGATCACGGTGACCTTCCTCGGCAAGGACGCCTCGACCGCCGAGGAGGAGGCCGAGACCGGTTTCATGGTGGGGCTGCGCGGCGGCTGGAAGGTCTTCGGGGCCTCGATGAGCATCCTGCTGACCGTGCTGGGGGCGGTGCTGCCCTGGCTGCTGACGTTCGGCGTACCCCTGGTGCTGGTCGTGGTGGTGCTGCGGCGGCGGCGTCGGCGGACCGCGCCGCCGCCGCCCGCGACGCCGGTCGGCGGCCCGCACCCGCCGACTCCCGGCGGGCCACGCCCGCCGGCTTCCGCTACTGCCGCGCCGCCGCCAGTGCCTTCAGCGCGGTCTGCACCATGAGGCGCACCCCGGCGGGGATGGCCCGTTCGTCGACGTCGAACGACGCCCGGTGCAGGTCCACGTTGGGCCCGGACCGGCCGACGCCGAGGCGGGCCAGCGCGCCGGGGACGTACTCCAGGTACCAGGAGAAATCCTCGCCGCCCATGCTCTGCGGCGTCTCGGCGATCCCCTCGGGGCCGAGCGCCGCGGCGGTGGCGGCGGTGAGGACCTGGATGGCCCGGGAGTCGTTGCTGACCGGCGGCCGTCCGCGCAGGTACTCCAGGTCGACGGTGGCGCCGGTGGGCGCGATGACGTCCCGGACGACCTGAGCCACGATCTTGGGGGCCTGCTCCCAGGTGTCGCGGTCCATCACCCGCAGGGTGCCGGAGGCGCACGCCTCGGACGGGATGACGTTGTACCGGGTGCCGGCCGAGGCGTGGCCGAACACCAGCAGCAGCCCGCTGTTGGCCGGCACCCGGCGGCTGACCAGGGCCGGCACCTCGGTGACCAGCCGGCCGAGCGCGTCGACCAGGTCGACCGTCAGGTGCGGGCGGGCGGTGTGCCCGCCCGGGCCGGTGAGCCGGACGGTGACGTTGTCGGCCGCGGCGGTGATCGGGCCGACCCGCAGGCCGACCTTGCCCACCGGCAGGTTCGGATCGCAGTGGACGGCGAAGATCTGGACCACGTCCTCCAGGCCGCCGGCCTCGATGACCTCCAGCGAGCCGCAGGGCAGGATCTCCTCCGCCGGCTGGAAGATCAGCCGGACCCGGCCGTCGAGCTGGCCGGTGTCGGCGAGTTGCGCCAGCAGCATGCCGACGCCGAGCATCACCGTGGTGTGCACGTCGTGGCCGCAGGCGTGGCAGACGCCCTCCACGGTGGACCGGTACCCGACGTCCTTGACGTCGGTCAGCGGCAGCGCGTCGATGTCGGCGCGGAGCGCGACGACCGGCCCGTCCGGGCGGCCGTCGATGTCGCAGATGACACCGTTGCCCTTGGGCAGCATCCGTGGGTGCAGGCCGGCCAGGGAGAGCTCCCGGGCGATCAGCGCGGCCGTCTCGAACTCCTCACCGGAGAGCTCCGGGTGGGAGTGGATGTGGCGCCGGGTGGCGATGAGCCCCGGTACCCGCAGGGCGAGCAGATGGTCGAGATCAAAAGGCAGGGGTTGGGACCCGGACGGCGCCTCGGGCCAGGACGACGCCAGCTGGCTGCCGTTCGGCAGCGTCAACGCACTCGTCACGTCGAATTCTCGATCACTAGGAATGGATGGATCATCGGGGAGGACAGCAGACAGCCTAGACCTCCGACGGTGACGCTGCGCAACCTCGTTACGGTAGTGATCGGACCGCACAGCGTCACGTAAGCCCTGGTGGGAGGGCTCGAATATTTGCGGGACAGCAGGTAGATCGCGGTCGAACGCCGTCATCTGCCCCCCACCTCCTACAACGCGTAACCGATTTGGGCGGTCGCGAAATCGGCTCCGAATCCGTGGCCGTTACCGAATTGTCGCATTAGTCGCAGCAATTCACGGCCACTCCGACAATTAACCGACGACCCTCGGCGGCCGGGCGACCCCCGACGGTGACACGGCTGTCCCACCCGCGCCCGGACACGCTGTCCGTCGGAGTTCATCCACTCGGATTACCCCGGGATCCCCGGGGGCACACGCCCGCCCGCAGCGCCACGCCGCCCCCACGGTCGCCCGGGGGCCGCGGCGAGGTGTCGTCACCGACGGTAGCTCCGGTGGCGGTCGGCGGGCGACTCCGTCCGTGCCCCGGGCACGCCCCACCCCGGTCGAGCCCCGGCGCGACCGCCTCCGCCGGGGCGCACGGAAGAACCACAGTCCCGGGAACGGCGACGGCGGCCCACACCGGCGCGGACAGCGCCGACGGGACCGCCGTCGGGTCACCCCGCCGGGCGGCGGGGACGGTGGTTCAGAAACGGTCGCTCGGGCGGTACGTCCCCCAGACCTGGCGCAGCGTCCCGCAGACCTCACCGACGGTCGCCTTCGCCCGCAGCGCCTCCTTCATCGGGTAGAGCACGTTGGCGCTGCCCTCGGCGGCGGCGCGCAGCTCGGCCAGGGCCCGCTCGACCGCCCCGTTGTCGCGCTCGGCGCGCAGCCTGGCCAGCCGCTCGGCCTGGGCCGCCTCGATCGTCGGGTCCACCCGCAGCGGCTCGTACGGCTCGTCGGTGTCGATGGTGAAGCGGTTCAGCCCGACCACCACCCGCTCACCCGAGTCGATCTCCTGGGCGATCCGGTACGCCGACTGCTCGATCTCCCGCTTCTGGAACCCGGCCTCGATGGCGTCCACCGCCGAGCCGTGGTCGAAGACCCGGTCCATCAGCTCGCTGGCCGCCGCCTCGATCTCGGCGGTCATCGCCTCCACCACGTACGATCCGGCGAACGGGTCGACGGTGGCGGTCAGGTCCGTCTCGTACGCCAGCACCTGCTGGGTACGCAGCGCCAGCCGGGCCGCCTTCTCGGTGGGCAGCGCGATCGCCTCGTCAAAGCTGTTGGTGTGCAACGACTGGGTGCCGCCGAGCACCGCACCGAGCCCCTGCACCGCCACCCGGACCAGGTTGACCTCGGGCTGCTGGGCGGTGAGCTGCACGCCCGCCGTCTGGGTGTGGAAGCGCAGCATCATCGACTTCGGGTCCTGCGCGCCGAAGTCGTCGCGCATCAGCCGGGCCCAGATCCGCCGGGCGGCGCGGAACTTGGCGACCTCCTCCAGCAGGGTGGTCCGGGCGACGAAGAAGAACGACAGCCGGGGCGCGAAGTCGTCCACCGCCAGGCCGGCGGCGAGCGCGGCGCGGACGTACTCCACGCCGTTGGCCAGGGTGAACGCGATCTCCTGCGCGGGCGACGCGCCGGCCTCGGCCATGTGGTAGCCGGAGATGGAGATGGTGTTCCACTTCGGCACCTCCTTGCGGCAGTACGCGAAGGTGTCGGCCACCAGCCGCAGCGAGGGCTTCGGCGGGAAGATGTACGTCCCCCGGGCGATGTACTCCTTGAGGATGTCGTTCTGGATGGTGCCGTTGAGCGCGCCGCCGGCGACCCCGTTCTCCTCCGCCACGAGCTGGTAGAGCAGGAGCAGCACCGAGCCGGGCGCGTTGATCGTCATCGAGGTGGAGACCTTGTCCAGCGGGATGCCGTCGAAGAGCAGCCGCATGTCCTCGATGGAGTCGATCGCCACGCCGACCTTGCCCACCTCGCCGTGCGCGATCGGGTCGTCGGAGTCGTAGCCCATCTGGGTGGGCAGGTCGAACGCGACGGAGAGGCCCATCGTGCCGGCCCGCAGCAACTGGTGGTAGCGCGCGTTGGACTCGGTGGCGGTGCCGAAGCCGGCGTACTGCCGCATGGTCCACGGGCGGGAGGTGTACATCGTCGGGTAGACGCCACGGGTGTACGGGTACTCGCCGGGGCCACCCAGCCGGGTCTCCAGGTCCCCGGGCAGGTCGGCCGCCGTGTAGACGCCCTTGATGGGGAAACCGGACTCGCTGGACCGCCGTTCGCTCATCACCGGATGGTAGGACGGCCGGCCGTGCAGTTGGGTGAGGGATTGCGCACACCTGTCCGGTGGACGGGAAGTGAGGCCACGGGCACATACCGTCCGGTAGGCAAACGACCGCCGCGTCGGGTTTCGCATCGGGCGTCGGAACCAGCAAGATAGAGAGGTTGTGTCCCAGCCCCCTCGACCTCCCGGTGGCTTTTCTGTGACTCAGATCCCGACGTGGAGCGGCGGACCAGTGAGTCCCCCCAACGGACGCGCGGCGCCCGGCGCCACCATCGGTGACCGCTACTCGCTGCGCTCGGCGGTGGGCAACGGCGGTATGGGCACGGTCTGGCGCGCCACAGACACGCTGCTCCGGCGGGACGTGGCGGTCAAGGAGGTCGTCCTTCCCCCGGGGCTGGCCCCCAGCGACCGCGACGCGATGTACGAGCGCACCCTGCGCGAGGCCCGCGCCGCCGCGGCCATTCAGCACCCCGCCGTGGTCCAGGTGTACGACGTGGTCACCGAGGGTGGCCGGCCGTGGATCGTGATGGAGCTGCTGGACGCGCGCAGCCTCGCCGACATGGTCATCGAGGACGGGCCGGTCGCGCCCCGGGCGGTCGCCAAGATCGGTATCGCGCTGCTCGGCGCGCTGGAGGTGGCGCACGCCAACGGCGTGCTGCACCGCGACGTCAAGCCGGCCAACGTGCTGATCTGCACCGACGGCCGCTGCGTGCTGACCGACTTCGGGGTGGCCCGGATGCCCACCGACGTGCAGCTCACCACCCCCGGCATGGTGCTCGGCTCGCCGCACTTCATCTCTCCCGAGCGAGCCATGGGGCAGGACTTCGGCCCGCCGAGCGACCTGTTCTCCCTCGGCGTGACGCTCTACACGGCGGTGGAGGGGCGGCCCCCGTTCGACAAGGGCGACCCGATCGAGACCATGCACGCCGTGGTCGAGGACCCGCCGGCCACGCCGCAGCGCAGCGGGCCGCTGACCCGGGTGCTGATGGGCCTGCTGGAGAAGGACCCGGCCCGCCGGCTCGACGTGCACACCGCCCGGGGCATGCTCCGCGAACTCCTCGCCGGGCCGCTGACCAGCACCGCGACCGCGGTCAACTCGGTCACCGACCCGTACGCGGTGGTGCCGGTGCAGCGCCCGTCCACCCCGCCCCCTGCGGTCTCCCCCGAACCGAAGCCGAGCGGGCAGATCGGTGGCCGGGCGATGCTCGCCCCGGGCGAGTCGCTGACCGACCGGCTGGCCGCGCTGCGCCGGGGTCAGCGCCCCGGGCCAGCCGCCGCCCCGGCGGCCGGGCTCGAAGACACCAGCGCGGACGCGCTGGCCGGCCCGCTGCACACCCCGACCGGTGCGATGCCCGCGCCGGCCCGCCCGGCCGGCGGCACGTACGGCGGTGCCCCGGACGCCACCCAGCGGATCGGCTCGGACGCGACCCATCGCATCGGCGGCCACCCCGACGCCCCCCGGCACCCGGGCCACCCCGACGCGACCCAGCGCCTGGGCGGCGGCCACCCGGACGCCACCCAGCGGGTGTACGGCGGCGGCACGCCCGACGCCACCCAGCCGGTGTACGGCGGCGGTCAGTGGTCGGTTCCCGGCACCGGCCAGCCCTGGACCTCCGCGCCGGCCGACCCGCCGGCCGGCTCCGGCGGCGGCGCGTTCGACAGGGTGAAGGGCGCCGGCGGGCAGCTGGTCACCACGGTGAAGGGCTGGCCCCGCAAGATGCAGCTCGCGGCGGCCGGCGGGCTGGCCGTGGTGCTGCTGGTCGGCGTCATCGCGCTCTCCGGCGGTGACGACCCGGCGCCGCCCGCCCCGCAGCAGGCCCAGCCGACCGCGCCAACGGCCGGCGCAGACGTGCCCGAGATGCAGGAGCACAGCGGCAAGGGCGTCCGGTTGATGGTGCCCGAGGGCTGGCAGCGCAAGAGCGCGGGCGACTGGGTCGACTACGTCGACCCGGCGGACGAGAGCCGCAAGGTCCGCATCCTGGTCGAGAAGGGCGGACGCACCTCCATGGGCTGGGCGGAGGTCGCCGAGCAGAACCTGCAGAAGTTCAAGTCCTGCGCCAAGCCCTACAACCGGGTCGACCTGACCGCGCAGAAGCTGGCCGGCAAGGACGCCGCCGAACTGGAGTACACCTGCGGCGACGGTGACACGATGCGGCACGGCGTGTGGCGCGGCCTGGTCGACGGCGGCCGGATCTACTCGTTCTACCTGACCTCGACGGACGCCAAGTTCGCCGAGAGCAGGCCGATCTTCGACGAGATGGTGAAGTCGTTCCAGCTCACGGCGGCCGGCTGAGTCGAGGCCGCCCGGGCGTGGTGATCCGCCGCCGTGCTATCCATAGGCAATGGCGGCGGAAACCACTGACCTTGACGACCTTCGCGACCAGGCCCGGCGTTGGCTCGACGACGACCCCGATCCGGCCAGCCGGGACGAGCTCCGGGCGGTGCTCGACCGGCTGCCGGGCAGCGCGCCGGAGCTGGCCGACCGGTTCGCCGGGCCGCTGACCTTCGGCACCGCCGGGCTGCGCGGCCCGCTGCGCGCCGGCCCCAACGGCATGAACCTCGCCGTGGTCACCCAGGCCGCCGCCGGGCTGGTCGCCTGGCTCGCCGCCGAGGGCGGCGAGGGCCCGCTGGTGATCGGGTACGACGCCCGGCACGGTTCCCGCGCGTTCGCCGAGCGCACCGCCCAGGTGGCCACCGGGGCGGGCCGGCCGGCGCTGCTGCTCCCCCGCCCGCTGCCCACCCCGGTGCTGGCCTACGCGGTACGGCACCTGGGCGCGGTCGCCGGGGTGATGGTGACCGCCAGCCACAACCCGCCGCAGGACAACGGCTACAAGGTCTACCTGGGTGCCCAGCTCGGCGGGGTGCTCGGCGCGGGCGCGCAGATCGTGCCGCCGGCCGACGCGGGGATCGAGGCGGCCATCCGGGCGGTCGGCCCGCTGGCGCAGGTCCCTCTCGGCCCGGCCGGCCAGGTGCTCGGTGACGACCTGACGGCCGCGTACGTGGAGCGGGCCACCGCGGTGATCGACCCGGACGGCCCCCGCGACCTGAAGGTGGCGTACACGCCGCTGCACGGGGTGGGCGCCGCGGTGCTGACCGCCGCCTTCGCCCGGGCCGGCTTCCCGGTGCCGGGCGTGGTGCCGGACCAGGCCGAGCCGGACCCGGCATTCCCGACGGTCAGCTTCCCCAACCCGGAGGAGCCGGGCGCCGTGGACCGGCTGGTGGCGCTCGCCGACGCGACGGGGGCCGACGTCGCCATCGCCAACGACCCGGACGCGGACCGCTGCGCGGTGGCCGTCCGCGAGGCGGGATCCTGGCGGATGTTGCGCGGGGACGAGGTGGGCGCGCTGCTCGCCGACCATCTGATGCGGCGCGGGGTGAGCGGCCTGTACGCCACCACGATCGTGTCGTCGTCCCTGCTGCGGGCGATGTGCGCCGCCCGGGGCCTGCCGTACGACGAGACGCTGACCGGGTTCAAGTGGATCGTCCGGGCCGGTGGTGGGGCGCAGCCGCTGGTGTTCGGGTACGAGGAGGCGCTGGGCTACTGCGTCGCCCCGGAGCACGTACGCGACAAGGACGGCATCACCGCCGCGTTGACCGTCGCGGAGCTGGCCGCCGGGCTGAAGGCGCAGGGGCGTACGCTCACCGACCGGCTGGACGAGTTGGCCGCCGAGTTCGGCGTGCACCACACCGACCAGCTCTCGGTGCGGGTGGACGACCTGCGGGTGATCGCCGACGCGATGGCCCGGATCCGGGCGGCCAGGCCGACCGCGCTGCTCGGGCAGCCGGTCACCGAGGCGCAGGACCTCCTGCCCGCCTCCGACGTGGTGATCCTGCGGACCGCCGCCGCCCGGGTGGTGATCCGGCCCTCCGGCACCGAGCCGAAGCTGAAGGCGTACCTGGAGGTGGTGGAGCCGGTCGCGGACGGCGACGTCGCCACGGCCCGCACCCGCGCCCACACCGCGATCGCGACCCTCCGCACCGAGATCGCCACCGCCCTCAACCTCTGATCCCCACCCGGCCCCGCCCCCGACACGCTGTTGATCAAGAAGTTTGCGTCCTGGAGAGCGTTTCCCGAAGGCGCAAACCTCTTGATCAACGAGGCGGGGGCGGGGCGAGAGGGCGGGGGGTCAGGGGCGGGGGCCCAGGGCGGCGTCTACAGCTTGGGCCAGGGCGGCGACGACCAGGCCGACGGAGGGGCGGACGACGGAGTCGTCGAGGCTGACGTTGCCGGAGAAGCCGGCGCCGCCGGCGATCTCCTCCAGCCGTCGGCGGGCGTCCACGGCGTCGCCGCCGGTCAGACCGAGCGCCGGCTCCATCCGCAGCACCGCCACCAGGGTGGCCAGCGCGGCGGTCCGCTCGTCGGGCAGGTGCCCGTCGGCGAGCGCCGCGCCGAGCCGACCGCGGGTGTCCTCCTCCACCGAGGGATCCGCCGCCGGGTAGCGGTGCACCACGATGAAGTCCAGCTCGGTCTCCTCGACGTCGCGGACCGCGCCCCGGTCCACCAGGTCGGCGAGGATCCGGTCGCGCAGGCCGTGCCGGAGCCGCTGCACCCAGGAGGACGGGCTGCGCGGGGCGTCCGCGGCGATCCGGCCCAGCACCCCGTCCACGATCGGCTCGCCGAGCGGCGTCGGGTCGGTCGCCACCAGGGACCCGTCTGCGTACGCGATCCGGCCGGCCAGGGCCAGCTCCACCAGGACGGCCGCGGCCATGCCCAGGTCGAGGCTGATCCGCGGCATGGTCGCCCGGCCGGTCTCGTCGTCGTACGCCAACAGCAGCAGCTCTTCGGCGAGCGCAACACCAGTCATGGCCCGAGACGGTAGCGGTTGCGCGCACCTGCCGCGCCACAACGCGCCCGGGCCCGCCCGCCGGGGAGCCGGCGGGCCGGCACGCCGGTCAGAACCGGGGCATGCCGCCGAACTGCCGGTCACCGGCGTCGCCGAGGCCCGGGACGATGAACATGTTGTCGTTCAGCCCCTCGTCGATTGCGGCGGTGACCAGGCGCAGCGGCAGGCCGGACTGGGCCAGCCGCTCGATGCCGACCGGCGCGGCGAGCACGCAGAGCACGGTGATGTCGGTGCAGCCCCGTTCCGCGAGCAGCCGGCAGCAGTGCTCCAGCGAGCCACCGGTGGCCAGCATCGGGTCGAGCACCAGCACCGGCAGGCCGGTCAGGTCCCGGGGCAGCGACTCCATGTACGCGCGCGGCTCGTACGTCTGCTCGTCGCGGGCGAGGCCGACGAAGCCCATCGACGACTCCGGCAGCAGGCCGAGAGCGGCGTCGGCCATGCCCAGCCCGGCCCGCAGCACCGGCACCAGCAGCGGCGGGTTGGCCAGCCGGGTGCCCTCGGTCCCGGTGACCGGGGTCTGCACCGGGAACTTCTCCACGGGGAAGGAGCGCGCGGCCTCGTACACCAGCATGGTGGTGAGTTCGTGCAGCGCCGCCCGGAACGACGAGGAGTCGGAGCGGGCGTCGCGCATGGCGGTCAGCCGCGACTGGGCGAGCGGGTGGTCAATGACGTGTACGTCCACGATCGCTCAACCTACCGGTCCGCCCGGTCCGGCACTGCGGGTGCGCCCCACCAGCGACGCCGCTCACGTGTGGCACTGCCGACGGAGTCGCTGTGACCAAGATCACTCGGGGTGTGGATGCGTAGTATTCGGGGCATGACGGCGACGACGACGTCGGCCCGGTCGGACCTCTCCGAGCTGGGACGATCCGAGACCGCTCTGCGGACCTTCCTGCACGGCCTGCCCGGCGTGGACCAGGTCGGCGCGGAGCAGCGGGCGGCACAACTCGGCACCCGGTCCATCAAGACCACGGCCAAGGCCCAGGCCATCGACCTGGCCATCCGGATGGTCGACCTGACCACCCTCGAAGGGGCCGACACCCCCGGCAAGGTGCGGGCGCTCGCGGCCAAGGCGCTGCGCCCCGACCCGGCCGACCCGTCCTGCCCGCACGTCGGCGCGGTCTGCGTCTACCCCGCCATGGTTCCGTACGTGGCCGAGGTGCTGCGCGGGAGCGGCGTGCACCTGGCCAGCGTGGCGACCGCCTTCCCGTCCGGCCAGGCGCCGCTGGAGGTCAAGCTGGCCGACACCCGGGCGGCCGTCGAGGCCGGTGCCGACGAGATCGACATGGTGATCAACCGGGGTGCGTTCCTGGCCGGCCGCTACCAGGAGGTCTACGACGAGATCGTCGCGATCAAGGAAGCCTGCGGCTCTGCTGACGGCGGTCGCCAGGGGCGACCGGCAGCCCACCTGAAGGTGATCCTGGAGACCGGCGAGCTGGCCACGTACGACAACGTGCGACGGGCGTCCTGGCTGGCCATGCTGGCCGGCGGCGACTTCATCAAGACCTCCACCGGCAAGGTCCCGGTCGCCGCGACGCTGCCGGTGACCCTGGTGATGCTGGAGGCGGTCCGCGATTTCCGCGCCGCCACCGGCCGGCAGGTCGGCGTGAAGCCGGCCGGCGGCATCAAGACCACCAAGGACGCGATCAGGTACCTGGTGATGGTCAACGAGACCGTCGGCGCGGACTGGCTGGACCCGGACTGGTTCCGGTTCGGCGCGTCCAGCCTCCTGAACGACCTGCTGATGCAGCGCACCAAGCTGACGACCGGCGTCTACTCCGGTCCCGACTACTTCACCCTGGACTGAGAGTGATGTTCGAATACGCGCCCGCCCCCGAGTCGCGCTCGGTGGTGGACCTCAAGCCCTCCTACGGGCTCTTCATCGACGGACGGTTCGTCGACCCGACCGACGGCGGCAGCTTCAAGTCGATCAACCCGGCCTCCGAGGAGGTGCTGGCCGAGATCGCCGAGGGCGGCGGCCAGGACGTCGAGCGTGCCGTCCGCGCCGCCCGCACGGCGTACGACAAGGTCTGGGGCCCGATGCCGGGCCGGGACCGGGCCAAGTACCTGTTCCGGATCGCCCGGATCATCCAGGAGCGCTCCCGCGAGCTGGCCGTGCTGGAGTCGCTGGACAACGGCAAGCCGATCAAGGAGTCCCGCGACGTCGACCTGCCCCTGGTCGCCGCGCACTTCTTCTACTACGCCGGCTGGGCCGACAAGCTGGAGCACGCCGGCTTCGGCCCCGACCCGAAGCCGCTCGGCGTCGCGGCCCAGGTCATCCCGTGGAACTTCCCGCTGCTCATGCTGGCCTGGAAGATCGCCCCGGCGCTCGCGGCGGGCAACACGGTGGTGCTGAAGCCGGCCGAGACCACCCCGCTGACCGCGCTGCTCTTCGCCGAGATCTGCCAGCAGGCCGACCTGCCGGCCGGCGTGGTCAACATCGTCACCGGCGCCGGCGACACCGGCCGGGCGCTGGTCGAGCACCCGGGCGTGGACAAGGTCGCCTTCACCGGCTCCACCGAGGTCGGCCGGGCCATCGCCCGGGCCGTCGCCGGCACCCGCAAGAAGCTCACCCTGGAGCTGGGCGGCAAGGCCGCCAACATCGTCTTCGACGACGCCCCGGTCGACCAGGCCGTCGAGGGCATCGTCAACGGCATCTTCTTCAACCAGGGCCACGTCTGCTGCGCCGGTTCCCGGCTGCTGGTCCAGGAGTCGGTCGCCGACCGGGTGTTGGAGTCGCTGAAGCGCCGGATGGCCCGGCTGCGCGTCGGCGACCCGCTGGACAAGAACACCGACATCGGCGCGATCAACTCGGCCGCCCAGCTGGCCCGGATCAGGGAGCTGTCCGACGCCGGCTCCGCCGAGGGCGCCGAGCGCTGGTCGCCCGCGTGCGAGCTGCCCGAGCGGGGCTTCTGGTTCGCGCCGACCATCTTCACCGGGGTCACCCAGGCGCACCGGATCGCCCGCGAGGAGATCTTCGGCCCGGTGCTGTCCGTGCTGACCTTCCGGACCCCGGCGGAGGCCGTCGAGAAGGCCAACAACACGCCGTACGGGCTGTCGGCGGGGATCTGGACCGACAAGGGCTCCCGGATCCTGTGGACGGCCGACCGGCTGCGCGCCGGTGTGGTCTGGGCCAACACGTTCAACAAGTTCGACCCCACCTCGCCGTTCGGCGGCTACAAGGAGTCGGGCTACGGTCGCGAGGGCGGCCGGCACGGGCTGGAGGGCTACCTCAATGTCTGAGCGGGTCGCGGTACGCAAGACGTACAAGCTCTTCATCGGCGGGAAGTTCCCGCGCAGCGAGTCGGGACGGTCGTATCTCGTGCAGGACGCGAACGTGTCATTGGCGTCGCGGAAGGACGCCCGGGACGCGGTGGTCGCCGCCCGCGCCGCCGTGAAGGGGTGGGCCGGGGCCACCGCGTACAACCGGGGTCAGATCCTCTACCGGGTCGCCGAGATGCTGGAGGGCCGGCGCGAGCAGTTCGTCGCCCTGGGCGTCCCGGCCGACGAGGTGGACGCGGCGACCGACCGGTGGGTCTGGTACGCCGGCTGGTCCGACAAGCTCCCCCAGGTGTACGGCGGCGCCAACCCGGTCGCCGGCCCGTACTTCAACCTGTCGGCGCCGGAGCCGACCGGCGTGGTGGCCGTGGTGGCCCCGGAGCAGCCGGCGCTGCTGGGTCTGGTCAGCGTGATCGCCCCGGCGATCGTCACCGGCAACACGGTGGTGGTGGCGGCCTCGCCGTCGGCGCCGCTGGCGGCGGTGACCCTGGCCGAGGTGCTGGCCACCTCGGACCTGCCCGGCGGGGTGGTGAACATCCTCACCGGAAAGATCACCGAGACGGCGCCGGCGCTGGCCGCGCACATGGACGTCAACGCGATCGACCTGACCGGGGTGACCGAAGCCGAGCTCGCCGCCGACCTGGAGGTCAAGGCGGCGCAGAACCTCAAGCGGGTGCTCCGGCCGGCCCCGGCCGACCACGACTGGACCGCCGACCCGGGCATCACCCGGATGACCACCCTGCTGGAGACGAAGACGGTCTGGCACCCGAAGGGGGTCTAGCTCGCGGGTTCTCGATCAGCGGGGTGCCGGGCGTGCCGCCCGGTCTACTACGCGGGGTAGGATTGCGGGGTGACTCGGCTGGGCGATCTTGAGCGTGCGGTGATGGACGTGTTGTGGGACTCGGTCCCCGCCACGTCGGACGGAGTGACCGTGCGGGAGGTCGCCGACGCCCTCGACGGGCGCGAGCTGGCGTACACCACGGTGATGACGGTGTTGGACCGGCTGGCCGGCAAGGGCATGGTGCGGCGCCAGCGGGAAGGGCGTGCCTGGCGCTACCGGGCCGCCGCCAGCCGGGAGGCGCACATCGCCCAGCTCATGCTCGACGCGCTCGACCTCGGCGGCAGTCGGGACGCGGCCCTGGTCCGCTTCGCCCGCTCGGTGACCGGCACCGAGGCGGACGTGCTCCGCGCGGCGCTCGGCGGGCAGGCGGGGCTGACCGACCGGATCGACGACCCGCGCGCCGGCCGGAGCAGGGCCGCCGACGAGGCGACGGACCGGTAGGGACGGGCGCCGTGGCCTTCGCCGTGCACTTCGCCGCGTCGATGCTGGCCGGCTACCTGACCGCGCAGGTCCTGGCCGCGTCGACCTGGACGTGGCGGGCCCCCCGGGTCGCGATCGTCTGCTGGCAGGCGGTCGGGCTGGCGGTCGGCCTCTCCGCGATGGGCCTGCCGATGGCGCTCGGCCTGGCCGCGTACGACCTGCCGACCGGCAGCGCCCTGCTCGCTCTCGCCGCCGATCTGAGCCACGGCACCCTCCCGGTCGGTGTGGGGGCCGTGCACCTCGGCCTGGTCGGTGTCGGCTTCGGCATCGGCGCGGTCCTGCTCGCCACGACCGTCCGCAGCGTCCAGGCGACCGTACGCGCCCAGCGCCGACACCGGGACCTGCTGACCCTGGTCGCCCGCCGGGACCCCACGGTGCCGGGCGCGCTGGTGCTGGACCACCCGAGCGCCGCGGCGTACTGCCTGCCGGGGGTGCGGCCCCGGGTGGTGGTCAGCGCCGGCACGCTCGACCTGCTGGACCGGGCCGAGCTGGCGGCGGTGCTCACCCACGAGCGGGCGCACGCGCAGGAGCGGCACGACCTGGTGCTGCTGCCGTTCACCGCGCTCCGCCGCGCGCTGCCCTGGTTCCGCTGGGTGCGCGACGCGCACGAGCGGGTCGCCCTGCTGGTCGAGATGCGGGCCGACGACAAGGCCCGTGAGCTGCACGCCGAGGCCCCGCTGGCGGGGGCGCTGCGCCGCTTCGCGGCCTGCGACGACCGGATCACCCCGGCGGGCACGCTCGGCGTCGGCGACCGCGACCTCGACGTCCGGGTGCAGCGGCTGATGGTCGCCGACCGGCCGCCCCGGGTCATCGGGGCCACCGCGCTGGCCGTCGCGGCCATCCTGGTCGCCCTGCCGGTCTCCCTCTTCCTGAGCTGACCGCCGCGTCGGCCGGCCGGAGAGCCGGCGGCGGCATCCCGCGCGTACCCCTAGGGATCTTCACCGACTGATAGGTAGCATTCCTACGCGTAGCCTGGCTACGACAAGAGAGCCAACTCCTGGAGAGCGGCCATGGACACCCTGCTCCTCGCGCGCCTGCAGTTCGCCACCACCACCTCGATCCACTTCCTCTTCGTGGTGGTCACCCTCGGCCTGGTGACCCTGCTGGTCGGCATGCAGACCGCCGGGTTCCTCACCGGCAACCCGACGTGGGAGCGGCTGACCCGCTTCTGGGGCCAGCTCTACGTGATCAACTACGTGCTCGGCATCGCGACCGGCATCGTCATGGAGTTCCAGTTCGGGCTGAACTGGAGCGGGCTGTCGCGCTACGTCGGCAACGTCTTCGGCGCACCCCTGGCCATCGAGACGTTGGTGGCGTTCTTCCTGGAGTCGACGTTCCTCGGCATGTGGATCTTCGGCTGGCACCGGCTGCGCCGGGGCGTGCACCTCGCGCTGCTCTGGGGCGTCGCGCTCACCGCGTACGCCTCGGCCTTCTGGATCATGGTGGCCAACGCCTGGCTGCAGAACCCGGTCGGGTACGAGGTACGCGACGGAATCGCCCACCTCACCGACTTCGGCGCACTGCTCACCAACCCCACCTTCGGCATGGCGTACGGGCACGTGGTCGCCGCCGCGCTGCTCACCGGCGGGATCCTGATGGCCGCCGTCAGCGCCTGGCACCTGATCCGGCGTACCCCCGACTTCCTGCTGTTCCGCACCTCGCTGCGGATCGGACTGGTCACCGCGGCCGGCGCGGTCACCCTGGTGCAGGGCTTCGGCTTCGCCCAGTTCGGCCCGGTCGGGCAGGTGCAGCCCACCAAGTTCGGCGGCACCCCCGCCGCGGACGCGCTGGTCACCGAGTGGACCGCCCGCTTCGGCCCCGGCGACTACACCCCGCCGGTGCTCTCCAGCGTCGGGCTCGGCTTCATGATCCTGATCGGCTTCACCCTCGGCGCCGTCTGGCTGCTGCTGCCGCTGCTCTGGCGGGACTGGATCATCCGGCTGCGCTTCCCGCTCTGGCTGATCATGCTCGCCGTGCCGCTGCCGTTCGTCGCGGTGGTCCTCGGCTGGATCGCCCGCGAGGTCGGCCGCCAGCCCTGGGTGGCGTACGGGCTGCTCCCCACCGAACAGGCCGTCTCCAGGGTCGACCCCGGGGTCATGCTCGCCTCGCTGATCGGGTTCAGCCTCCTGCTCGGCGCGCTCGCGGTCACCAACTGGGTGCTGCTCGCCCGGCACGCCGCCCGGGGCGCCGCCGACCCCGCGCTCGGCCGGCCACCCGGGACACCGGACGACGAACCCCGTCCCGCACCCGCCTTCGCCTGAGGGAGACCCCGTGGAACTCGCCTGGTACGCCCTGCTCGGCCTCTTCTTCGCCGGCTACCTCGTCCTCGGCGGCTACGACTACGGCGTCGGGCTGCTGCTCGCCCGGGGCGGCCCGGGAACCCGTCGCGCCAACCTCACCGCGCTCGGCCCGTTCTTCCTCGGCAACGAGGTCTGGCTGGTGGCCTTCGTCGGCATCCTCTTCGGCGCCTTCCCCACCCTCGAAGGGGAACTGCTCTCCGGCTTCTACCCCGTCGTGGTCGGGGCGCTGGTCGGGGTGATCCTGGTGACCGTGGGCGTGCAGTTGCGCAGCCGGCCGAGCGGGCAGCCGGCCCGCGCCGGGTGGGACCGGGTGGTGGTCGTCGGCAGCGCGCTCGCCGCGTCCGGCTGGGGCGGGCTGCTCGGCGGGCTGTTGCAGGGCGTACCCCTGCACGCCGACGGCCACGTCGCCGGGGTGACCCACCTGGCCACCCCGTTCGTCGCGGCCACCGGGCTGGCGATGCTCGCGCTGGTCGCGGCGCACGGTGCGACGTTCCTCACGCTGCGGCTGCCGGCCGCCGACGCCGCCGTCCTCGGCCGGCTCGCCGGACGGCTCATCCCGGTGGCGGTCACCGCGGTCGCCGCCGCCACCGCCCTGGGCCTGCTCTCCGACCGGGTACGCGCCACGGCACAGCAGCCGCCGGCCGCCGTACTGCTGCCGTTGTCGCTGGTCACGGCGTTGCTGGTGGCACGGGTGGCGCTCGCCCGGCAGCAGCCCGGGGTGGCCTTCGCCGCCACTGGGGCGGCGCTGGCGCTGCCGGTGGCGCTGGTCGGGGCGGTGCTCTGGCCCGCCGTGCTGGTCTCCACGGTCGACCCGTCGGCCACGCTCACCGTGGCCGAGGCGGCGGCGAGCGGGCCGACGCTGCGGCTGCTGGGCTGGCTCACGATTCCGCTCCTGCCGGCCCTACTAGGCTTTCAGGCGATGTGCTGGTGGATTTTCCGGGGACGGACCGACGGCAGGGCACCGGTGTACTGGTGAACCGCCGTCCCTTCGACCCGCGTCTGCTGCGCCGGGTCCCCGCGGCCCGGCGCGACCTCGCCGTGCTCGCGGTCCTCGGCGGGCTCACGGCGCTGCTGGTCGTGGGGCAGGCGACCGCCCTGGCCGCGGTGCTGGCCACCGCGATCGACGGCCGGCTCGACACCGTCGCGCTGGCCGGCTTCGTCGCCGCCGTCGGCGCCCGCGCGCTGGTCACCTGGGCGCAGGGCACCGTCGCGGCACGGGCCGCGGCCACCGTGAAGGCGACCCTGCGGGCCGACCTGCTCGCCGCCGTCGGCCGGCACGGGCCCGGCTGGGTCGCCGGCCAGCGGGCCGGCCAGCTCGCCACCCTCACCGGGCGCGGCCTGGACGCGCTCGACGCCTACTTCACCGGCTACCTCCCCCAGCTCGTGCTGAGCGTGACCGTGCCGCTGGCCGTGCTGGCCCGGCTGATCTTCGCCGACTGGGGTTCGGCGCTGATCGTCGCGCTGACCATCCCGCTGCTCCCGGTCTTCGGCGCGCTGCTCGGCTGGCAGGCGCAGGCCGCCACCGAACGGCAGTGGCGGCGGTTGTCGCTGCTCGGCGGGCACTTCCTCGACATGGTCGCCGGGCTGCCCACGCTGCGCGCCTTCGGCCGGGCCCGGGCCCAGACCGACGTGGTGCGCCGGATGGCCGACGGCCACCGGGTCGCCACCATGAAGACGCTGCGCATCGCCTTCCTCTCCGCGCTGGTGCTGGAGCTGGTCGCCACCCTCTCGGTGGCGCTGGTCGCGGTGCCGGTCGGCATCCGGCTGCTCGGCGGCGGGATCACCCTCTCCACCGCGCTGCTGGTGCTGCTGCTCACGCCGGAGGCGTACCTGCCGCTGCGGTCGGCCGGCAGCCGGTTCCACGCCAGCATGGAGGGGCTGACCGCGCTGGACGAGGCGCTCACCGTCACCGCCGCCCCGGCCGCCGCCCCGGCCGCCGTGCCCGTCGCGGCCCCGGACGGGCACGGCGAGATCCGCTTCGAGAACGTGACTGTCGAGTACGAGCGGACGACCGCGCTGCGGGACGTCACGCTGACCGTCCGCCCCGGCGAACGGATCGCCGTCGTCGGCCCCAGCGGCGCCGGCAAGAGCACCCTGCTCAACCTGCTGCTCGGCTTCGTCCACCCCACCGCCGGCCGGGTCACCGTGGACGGCGTCGACCTGGCCGACGTCGACCCCGACACCTGGCGGCGGCAGGTCGCCTGGGTGCCGCAGCGGGCCCACCTCTTCGCCGCCTCCCTGGCCGACAACATCCGCCTCGGCGCCCCCGACACCCCCGACGCGGCGCTCGCCACGGCGGTCGCCGACGCGGCGCTGGACGACGTGGTCGCGGCCCTGCCCGACGGGCTGGCCACCACGCTGGGCGAGCGCGGGCACGGCCTGTCCAGCGGGCAACGGCAGCGGGTCGCGCTGGCCCGGGCCTTCCTCCGGGACGCCCCGCTGGTGCTCCTCGACGAGCCCACCGCCCGGCTCGACACGGCCAGCGAGGCGGTGGTGCTCGCGGCGACCCGGCGACTGGTCGCGGGGCGTACCGCGCTGCTGGTCGCGCACCGGCCCGCGCTGCTGGACGACGCCGACCGGATCCTGCGGGTGGCGGACGGCCGGGTCACCGAGCTGACCCGGGTACCGGCCGGGGAGGCGACCCGATGAGCGGTGCTTCCCCCGAGCGGGTCGTCCTGCGGCTGGCCCGCCCCTACCTGGGCCGGCTGGTCGGCGCCGGGCTGCTCGCCGCAGCCACCGAACTCGCCGGGCTGGCCCTGATGGCCACCGCCACCTGGCTGCTGATGAGTGCCGCCGGCCGCCCCCCGTTGGACCGGCTGACCGTCGCCATCGTCGCCGTCCGGGCCTTGGCGATCAGCCGGGGCGTGTTCCGCTACACCGAACGCCTCGCCGGTCACGACGCCGTCCTCCGCATGATCACCGACGTCCGGGCCCGGGTCTTCGCCACCCTCGCCGCCCGCCGGGGGCCCGCCGGGCAGCGCACCGGGGACGCGCTGAGCCGGCTCGTCTCCGACGTCGAGGCCGTCCAGGACCTGCTGCTGCGGGTCCTCGTACCGGCCACCGCGGCGGCCCTGGTCAGCGTGCTGGCCGTCGGCGGGGCCGCACTGGTCTCGCCGCCCGCCGCCGCCGTGCTCGCGCTGGGCCTGCTCGTCGCCGGAACGGCGCTGCCGGCACTGGCCACCGCGCTGACCCGACACGCCGCCGACGAGGTGGCGCCGCTGCGCGGGGCGCTCGCCACCGACGCGGTGGACCTCACCCACGGCGCCGCCGACCTGGCCGCCTTCGGCGCCGCCGGGCGGGCGCTGCGCGCCGCCACCGACCGGGCCGACCGGCTGGCCCGGTTGGAACGCCGGCTCGCCGCCACCGGCTTCGCGGTCGACGCGACCGGGGTCCTCGTCGCCGGGCTGACCACCGCCGGGGTGGTGCTCGTCGCGCTGCGCGCCGGGGTGGGCGGGGTGCTGGTCGGCGTGCTGGCCGTCGGCGCCCTCGCTGCCGTGGAGATCGCGCTGGCCCTGATCGGCGCGGCCCGGCAGCGGACCCAGCTGCGGGCCGGCCTGGCCCGGGTCGCCGACCTGCTCGCCGCGCCGGTCGAGACCGGCCCACCGCCGGCCACCGGCCGGCCGGTCACCCCTGGGTCGCACGACGTGCGCTTCGACGGGGTACGCGTCCGCTACCGGGAGGGCGCCGTGCCCGCCCTGGACGGGCTCGACCTGGACCTGCCGGCCGGCCGCCGGGTCGCCGTGGTCGGGCCGAGCGGCGCCGGCAAGAGCACCCTCGCCGCCGTGCTCACCGGCGCGGTACGCCCCGACGCCGGCCGGGTCACCCTGGACGGCGAGGAGCTGACGGCGTACCCGGCCGAGGAGCTGCCCCGCGCGATCGGCGGGCTGCTCGCCGAGGCGTACGTCTTCCACGCCTCCGTCCGGGAGAACCTGCTGCTCGGCCGCCCCGGCGCGGACGAGGAGGAGCTGGCCGCCGCGACCCGGGCCGCCGGCCTGCTCGACTGGGTACGCGACCAGCCCGACGGCTGGGACACCGTGGTCGGCGAGGAGGGCGGGCAGCTCTCCGGCGGGCAACGGCAGCGGCTCGCGCTGGCCCGGGCGCTGCTCGCCACCCCGCCGGTGCTGGTGCTGGACGAGCCGACCGAAGGGCTGGACCCGGCCGCCGCCGACGCGGTGCTCGCCTCGGCGCTGGCTGCCACTCCGGCCGGCCACTCGGTGCTGCTGATCAGCCACCGGCTCAGCGGCCTCGACGGGCTGGACGAGGTGGTGGTGCTGGACGCCGGGCGGATCGTCCAGCGCGGCCGGCACGCCGAACTGGTGGCCGCCCCCGGCTGGTACCGGGACCAGTGGCTGCTCCAGGAGGCCGCCGAGCGGGGCTACCTGGCCCTCGGGCCTGCTTCCTAGGTGCTGACCGGCCTGCGCCGGGCCCAGCCGCCTCGGCTCGACCGACACTCGTGAGACAGGCCCTGGCGCCCTGAGGCCGGTTCCGGGAATCTCCCCGACGCGCCGGCCCGCCGACCGTGGCAGGGTGGGGCGCATGCGTGGGGGCGACGGCGTGGAGGAGCGGCTGCGTGAGCTGGCCGACCGGCTGCACGGGCCGGCCCGGCTCAAGGCCGAGCTGATCGTCGAGCTGCGCCACGCGCTGAGCGACGCCGCCGAGGCGTACCGGGAGGGTGGGCTGCCGGCGACGGAGGCGCAGCGCCGGGCGGTGGCCGAGTTCGGCACCCCGGCGCAGCTCGTGCCCGCCTACCAGGCGGAGTTGGCGGCGGGGGCGCTGCGCGGGCTGTCGCTGCGGGCGTTCGCGGTGGCCGTGGTCCTGGTCGTCGCCGGCGACCTCACCTGGCAGGGGTCGAGTTGGAGCGGCGGCCCACCGCCACCCGAGGGCTACCTGCTCCTCTCCGCGTCGCTGAACTGGATCTGGCTGACCGTCGCCGGTCTCGCCCTGGCCGGGTTGGCGCTCGGCACGCGGCTGGCACGCCGGGGCCGGGCGGGTGTCCCGGCGTCGGGACGGCTGATCGGGCTGGGGCTCAGCGGCGCGCTCGCGCTCGGCGCGCTCGCCGGGGTCGCCCTGTTCGCGTGGTCGCTGGGGATCTGGGAGGCCGCGCTGACCTGGCCGCCGATGCTCGTCGGAGCGGTGCTGGTCGGCGCTGCCTACTTCAGTCTGGGCCGGGCCGCCCGCAGCTGGCTGGTCGCCGCCCGTTGAGTCGGGCGGCAGCGGTTCAGACGGGGGTGGCCGGCGGGGTGTCGGGGCCGAGGAAGCGCCCGACGGTGGCGCTGAACTCGTGCCAGCCCTGCCGCTGGACCGCCAACGCCCGGCGGCCCGAGTCGGTGAGCTCGTAGGTGCGCCGTTCCCGGCCGTTCACCGTGCTCCAGGAGCTGACCACGTGACCGGCCCGCTCCAGCCGCCGCAGCGCCGGGTAGATCGTGCCGGTGGGGAGATCCAGGCTGCCGTCGCTGCGGGCGCGCAACGCCTCGATGATGGCGTAACCGTGCAGCGCGCCCCGCTCCAGCACCGCCAGCAGCAGCGCGTCGAGGTGTCCGTGCAGCGACTGGGCCTTCATACGTAGCTAGGCTACTTGTCGGTCATACGGACCGCCAGCGGGGTGCGGGGTCGGCACCCGACGGACGGACCACTAGGGTATGTGCCCAGAGTCACTGGCCGGCGCGAGCCGCCGGCCAGTGCGCAACCCGACGCACACGGAGGTCAGCGTGGCCCGCCAGTCGCCCCAACGGCCCGACGCCGACGAGCCCGAGCTCGACGCCACCGACGGTCCGGTCGAGACCGCGGCGGAGCGCGGCACGATCGACCGCTCCCTC
This sequence comes from Micromonospora halophytica, assembly GCF_900090245.1. Classification (GTDB taxonomy): domain Bacteria; phylum Actinomycetota; class Actinomycetes; order Mycobacteriales; family Micromonosporaceae; genus Micromonospora; species Micromonospora halophytica. The sequence goes on along the minus strand of NZ_FMDN01000003.1, from coordinate 153,306 downwards.
TGGGACGAGGTGCGGATCGACCCGGTGGAGATCGCGCTGCCCGCCGGCACCGGCTTCACGCTCCGGGCGTACCGGCCGGCCAGGGAGCTGACCCCGACCGACGTCGCCGAGCGCGACTCCGACGACCCCTTCCTGGCCCGCCGTCAGGTCGTCGAGACCGAGGACGAGGACGAGGAGGTGGTGATCCTCGACGAGGAGTTCGCCGCGCTCACCGCCGAGGAGGACGAGGACGAGGAGAAGGCCACCCGCCGCAAGAGCGCCGGTGACGCCACCGACTCGACCGACGACGAGGAATCCGACGAGGATGCCGACGAGCAGGACGAGGCGGGCGACGAGGAGGTGCCGCTCTTCCTGACCCACAAGGGCCGGCTGCTGCTCTTCAAGTCACCCGAGGCGCTTGTCAGTTTCATCCGGTCCGGCGCACCCAACGACATGTCCCAACTGGACAGCTGGAATGAACTGTCCGAACGGGTGGAACCGGCCGACGTCGTACCCCTCGACGAGGACACGTACGAGCTGGACCTGGTCGTGGAGAACCTGCGCGGCGGGCACGACACCTGGGACCCGGCGCTGCTGATCGAGGCCGGCGAGGTGGCCCGTGACGTGGCGTACGCGCTGCGGCTACCGGCGGTGCTGGACATGCTCTCCGCCGGATCCAGCCTGGACGATCTGGACGAGGCGCTACGCGCTTCTGTCAATGGCGGGATCGGAGGATTCTTCGGTCGGCGGCGGCTGAAGAAAATCGGGGCACAAACCGCGAGTTTGGGTTGGCGCACCATTGTCGGCAAGATCTCTGCCGTCGTGGACTGGCGCGACTGACCCCGAACGGGGAGCATCAGTCTCTGGCCGACAACAGGACCTGTGTCCCGGGAGGAGGACGACGCCGTGGCGCTCGTGCGCGTGTACTGCGGTCTGGCCTCGGCGGATCCGGCCGACCGACCGGCATCGACCGGTTCGGCGCTGACGTCCGCTGTGGTCGACGACGCAGGCCGTCTGCTGCATGTCTGCGAGATCGGTGACGACCCGGCGGGCTACGCCCGGCTGGTCGCGCTGCTCGTGGAGCGGTCGGGCGGGCCGAGTGGCGTGGCGATCGCGGCCGACAGCGACGACCACACGGTCACCTCGCTGCTGAGCGCCGCCGGGCGTCCACTCGCCATCGCGGACGACGACTCGGTCGACGACTTCGCCGAGCGCTTCGCCGACGACGACTCCCTGGAGGAGATGCAGTCCCCACCGGCCGAGCGGCGGGCGGTGGGCCTGGCCCGCGCCCTCCAGGCCGGCGCGCTCTCGGCGGTCACCCTCCCCGCCCCCCGTGACCTGGCCGGCTACAAGCAGGTCCTGGCGGCGCACGCCGCCCTCTCCAGCGGCCGCCACTCGGCCGCCGTGGCACTGCGCGAGGTCCTGCGCGAGCTCTACCCGGCCGCCCTGCGGGCATACCCGGACCCGGCCGAGCCGGTGTCGCTGGCCGTCCTGGACGCCCTGCCGGAGCCCGGCATGCTGGCCGGCACGACGGCCCAGGGCCGGGAGGTCTCCGTCGCCGCCGACGCGGTGGCCGCCCACCTGGCCGCCGACGGCGTGGCGGAAGTCGAGGAGATCGACGCCGCGGTGACCGCGCTGCGGGTGGCCATCTCCGAGACGCCCCGCCGCGCCACCGTCAACCGGGCGCTCACCTCCGCCGTCGCCGAGACCGTCCGGCAGGCCGTCGCCGCGGTGCGCGCCTGTGACGACGGCTGCCAGGCCCTGGTCGGCGCGCTCGGCGCCCGGGTCACCCCCGCCCCGGCACCCGGCCGCCGGGCCGCCGCCCGCCGTGGCGAGACGGTCGGCGAACTGCCCGGCGGCGGCAGCCCGTCCGGGCTGCGCCCCGTCCGGCCCGCCGAGCCCGAGCCGCCCGTGGCCACCGGGCGGCGCAGCCGCCCCGAGCCGGTCTCCGGCGGTGCCCTGCCGACCCGGCCCCGGCCGATGGGCCCGCCGCCGGTCGCCCCCAGCCCCGTCGCGCCGCCGCCGGTCGCCCCGCAGCCGGTCACCCCGGCCGCGTCCGCGCGGCCCGCCTCCGCGCCGCCCGCCCGTACCGAGCCCGCCATGCCGGTGGTGCGCCGTGGGGTGGACGCTCCCGCCAACCGTCCGGTCTCCGCGCCGCCCCCACCGCCGCCCGGCATTACGCCGATCGCGCCCACGCAGCGCGGCAACGTGCCTCCCGCGGAGGCCGGTGAGCCGTTCCGGCCGACCTTGACCACGGCGGCGATCAACAGCGCCCGCGCCGAGCGGCAGCGCACCGTGATCCCGCCCCGCCCGAAGACCAACGGCGCGCTCTCGGCGCCCACCGGTGGCTTCAGCGCGACCGACCTGAACGTGCCGGTGCCGACCCCGCGCCCCGAGCCGGAGGCCGCGCCGCCGGGCTCCCGGGCCAACTGGCCGCTGGTCAACAACCCGGACGAGCCGGCCGACGGTCCCGCCGACACGCCGACGCCGCCGTACGGCGAGCGCGCCGGCCGGCCGACGGACGCCCCGGCCGAGTCCGGTGCCCAGCGGCGGGTGACCCCGCCCTGGCTCGCCGACGACCTGCCGCAGGAGCCGCCGATGCTGCGGCTCGTGGAGCCACCACCGCTGGCCGACCGGGCGCTGCGCGGCGGCCTCAATCCGCCCACCGATCCGGGCCTGGAGACGCCCCCGCTGCGCCTGGTCGACCGCGAGGAGGCGGGCCGTGGCGGCCGTGCCGCCCGCGCCGACCGGCCGAACCCCGAGCGCCGTCCGGACCCGGTCGAGCGCCGGCCCGCGCCGATGGAGCACCGGCCCCCGCCGATCTCGGACGAGGGTGACGGCGACCTGCTGATCTTCGCCCAGGCCAGGTCCGCCTGGTTCGTCGGGCACGGCGAGGAGGCGGAGTCGGAGCTGGACTGGTCGACCACCGCGGACACCGGCTGGCAGGCCGCCGAGCAGGCGGCCCGCCCGGCCGTCGGCGCGGAGACCTCCGCCGGCCTGCCCAAGCGGGTCCCGCAGGCCAACCTGGTGCCCGGCTCACCGCTGCGCGACGAACGTCCGCTGCGGATCGTCCGGGACGCGGCGAGCCTCGCCGAGAACACCACCGGCTACTTCCGCGGCTGGCGTCGCGGTCAGGAGATCGGCGGGTTCGCGGTGGGTGGGCGCCCGGGCCGGGAGTCGGCCGGCGGCTGGGACTTCAGCCGCGACCCGGCCGAGCGCGACGACGACCGGGAGTACGAGTTCCGGTCCGCCGGCTACCGCTCCTGAGCGTCGCAGAAGCGCCTTCCACCTGCGTGTTCCTACCCACACCCGGGTAATTTGACGCCGGGTCGCGGCGGCCGGGAGCATACCGGCGGAACCGTCGGCGACAGGTGACGCCGGGGTGGGAAGGCGACTCCAATGGCGACACCGATGACCGACTCCACCATGCTCACCCGACGGGGAGTGCTCAGCGCGGCGGCCGGTGCCCTGCTGCTCAGCGGCTGCGGGCCCACCACCGCACAGGACGACGCGGAGCCGGACGGCAGCGCCTCCCCGGGCGGCCCGGAGCTGTTGATCGGGGTCAGCCTGGAGCTGACCGGCCGTGGCGCCGCCCTCGGCGTGCTCCAGGAGCGGGCCCTGCGGATCAGCCTGGAGGACATCAACGTCGAGCGGGTCCAGGTGGGCAACCTGCGTCGCAGCGTACGGCTGCTGGTGCGGGACAACCGGGGCGACGCCCGGCTCGCAGCCCGGCAGACCACCGACCTGATCCGCGACGACCACGTGCACGCCCTGCTCGGCACCACGCTGCCCGAGACCGCCATGGCCGTGGCGGGGGTGGCGCAGCGGCTGCGCACCCCGTTCGTCTCCCTCGCCCACGGCGACGGCATCGTGCTGCCGCTGGCCCAGCGGACCTTCAGCTACAAGCTGACCCCGGACGCGGCCGATGTGGCCCGCCGGCTGGCCCAGCTCGCCCGCTCGGAGGGCCTGGAGCGGGTGGCGTTGCTGGCCGCCGACGGGCTGCACGGCGACTCCGGGGTCCGGGCCGTGACGGCCGCCCTGCGGACCGTCGGGCTCGAACTGGACCGGGCGGTACGGCTCCCCCGCGGCGGCGCCGACTTCGCCGACGCCGCCGAGAAGACGGTGGCCGACGAGCCGGACGGCGTGATCCTCTGGTCCGCGGCCCCGGACACCGGCAGCGCCGCCCGGGCACTGCGCCGGGCCGGCTGGCGCGGGCCACTGTTCCTCGACGCCGCAGCCGTGGCCGAGGAGACCCTCGAGGGCAGCAACGCGACCGCCGTGGAAGGCGCGTACGCGGTGCATCCGGCCTGCCTGGGTGGCTCCACCCTCACCAACACCACCACGGCGGCGCTGGCCCGTCGGGACTTCGTGTTCCGCTACATCCAGCAGCACGGCGGGTTCAGCGGTTTCGCCCCGTACGCCTCGGACGCGCTCCGGCTCATCGCGGACGCGGCCCGGCTGTCCACCAGCATCGACCGGGGCCGGATCCGGGCGTTCCTGCAGACGCTGGTCACCGACGGCCTGGTGGGCCCGTACGCGTTCACGCCCATCCGGCACAGCGGGTTCGAGCGCGACTCGTTGGGCGTCTACACGGTGTCCGGGGGAAGCTGGGTCCGGATCTCCTGAGCGCCGCCCGCGGGTGACCAGCCACTCCGCGACGCCGGGCGGGGCGGTCGAGGACGCGAAGACGCGCCCGGTGACGGCCGGAGCCGCCATCGGGCGCGTCGGGAGCGGTCAGGCGGGCGCGACCGCGCGCGAGCGACGCATGGTCAGCACGTACTCGACCAGCGAGATCAGCACGTGCTTGGTCGACTCCCGGTTACGGGCGTCGCAGGCCACCACCGGCACGTCGTGCGGGATCGCCAGCGCGTCCCGGACGTCCTGCGGGTCGTGGTACTGCATTCCGTCGAAGCAGTTGATGGCCACCAGGTACGGCAGCCGCCGGTGCTCGAAGAAGTCGATCGCCGCGAAGCAGTCGGCCAGCCGGCGGGTGTCGACCAGGACCACGGCGCCGATCGCACCACGCACCAGTTCGTCCCACATGAACCAGAACCGCGTCTGGCCAGGCGTACCGAACAGGTACAGGATCAGGTCCCGGTCGATCGAGATACGACCGAAGTCCATCGCCACGGTGGTCGTCGTCTTGCCCGGCACCTGCCGGGTGTCGTCGACGCCCACGCCGGCGGAGGTCATGATCGCCTCGGTGGTCAGCGGCGTGATCTCCGAGACCGAACCGACCAGCGTCGTCTTGCCGACGCCGAAACCACCGGCGATAACGATCTTCGCCGACGTCACGCGCCCGCTCGGGGCCGGCGGCCGGTGCGACATGTCAGAGCCTGCGAAGTCCACTCAGCACCCTCTCCAGCAGTTCAGTGCCCACCGCGTCGTCCGAGTCGTCCAGAATGGTCGGCTCGTGGACCGCGACCAGGCCGTCCGTCGCCATGTCGGCGATGAGCACCCGGGCCACACCCAGTGGGAGCTGCATCCGCGCCGCGATCTCGGCCAGCGACTGCACGCGTCCGTCACACAGCGCGGCGATGTACTGGTGCTCGCGGCCCTGGCCGCCGTTGCCACTGGCAGCGGCGCGACCGCGCACCGTCGTCTCGACGAGCGCCTCCAGGGCGATGTCGAGCCGGGGACGGGTACGACCACGGGTCACGGCGTATGGACGGACCAGCGCTCCGGTCGGTTCGTCACGATCGGCCATGTCGCCGCTCACCTCCTTCGTACCCGGCACCGGCTCTCGCCCGGTGGCACCCGTCGTTGTTGTCGTGTCGTTGCCGCCGTGCCGACCACCTGGTCAGCTCGGTCAGCCCATCATCCCGACAGCCGTGCGCGGCTGCGGCGTCAGCGCGTCGCCCACCCGGTCGACGAGGAGGGCCATCTCGTAGCCGACCTGGCCGACGTCACAGCTACGGGCGGCCAGCACCGCGAACGAGGAGCCGTCCGAGATGGACATCAGGAACAGGAAGCCGTTGTCCATCTCGACCACGGTCTGCAGCACCGCGCCGCCCTCGAAGCAGCGGGCCGCGCCCTGGGTCAGGCTGACCAGACCGGAGGCGATGGCGGCCAACTGGTCGGCCCGGTCCCGCGGCAGGTCTCGTGACGACGCGAGGAGCAGGCCGTCCGCGGAGACGGCGACCGCGTGCGCGACACCGGGCACCCGGTCGGCGAAGTTGGCGAGCAGCCAACCGAGATCCTGCGTAGTTGTCATCCTTCTTGCTCCTTCTGCCCGCTCCCGGCCGCCGGGCCGAAGCCAGGCTGCGAGGAATGCTGCCCTCCCGGAGTCGCCTCCGGGTTGGTGGGGTTGCTGTCCGAGGGGTTGCTGCGACCGCGCTGCACGCCTCGATGGTAGGCGGAGAGCAGACCGCGCACGGCCTCCGGTGTACGCCGCTGCACCGAGGGGGCCGGCTTCTCCACCGCCCCGGGCACGAGCTGCGCCATCGGCGTCCGCTTCGGCAGGCCGGTCTGCGTGGTCGCCGCCACCGGCACCTCGGAGGCGGCGACGGCGGCGCGCCAGCCGTCGTCGGCCGCGGTCTGCCAGCCCGGGGACTGCGGCGGGGCAGGCCGGCGGTTGGGCAGACCGTCGGTGTGCCCGGGGTGGGTGCCCCCGTTCGCCGCCGAGCCGTCGTCGAACGGTGTCCCGCCGGCGGTCGGAGTGTTTGCCATCGGTGCGACACCTGCCGTCCATGGTGCGGTGTTCTGGACGGGCCGACCGGCAGCGTCGACGGCGGGCATCTGCTGGGTCGCGGTGCCGTTGGACGCCTTCGCTCCGGCCGCCTCCTCGGGGCCCGGCTTACGGGTGCGGAACCAGGCCGACTCCAGCTCCCTGAAGATCGGCAGCTCCATCGTCTCGTCCGCGTACCGCTGCCGGTTCGCCGTCTCCTGCGGGGTCGGCGGCCGGTTGACCGGCGCGGCCTGGCCGGCACGCGGCTGCGGGACGGCAGGCTGCCGTGCCGGCGGCGGGGTGGCCGGGGCCGACGCCACCGGCGGGGTGGTCGGGGCCGACGGCTCGGGGCGGGCCACCCGGGGCAGCTCCGTGGTCATGTCGAGCGCGGCGGCGAGCCGCTCGGGCACCGGCGGGGCGGCCGCGTCCCGCTCGGGGTTGGCCACCGGCGGCCAGGCCGGCGGCGCTCCCGCGCCGGGCGGGGTCTGCCGGGGCGGCACGGAGACCGGCGCGGCCGACACCGGCTGGCCGGAGACCGGGGCGGCGGAGACCGGCTGGCCCGAGACCGGGACGCCGGAGACCGGCGGCAGCGGCGGGGCAGAGACCGGCGGCACCATCGGGGGCGCGGAGACCGGCGGGAACGGCGGTGCGCTGTACGGACGCGCCTCGGGGCTGGGCGGCAGCTGCCGCGGGACCCCCGGCTGCTGACCGGTGACCGCCGGGTCGCCGTCGGAGGAGCGCCGCTGCGGCAGCGGATCGATCGGCTGCCCGTTGGCGGTCCGCGGGGCGAAGCTGTCGTTGCCGTTGATCCCGCTGGCGCCGGTCAGGTCCGACCAGGCCGGCATGGCACGCCCACCGCCGGCGTTGGCCGGAGCGCCATTGCGCTGCGCCGGGTCGAACGGCCGGCCGCCGAGGGTGATCTGGTTGCCGGACTCTCCGGTGCGCGGAGCCGGCGGCGTCGGGGCGTTGCCGAGCGCGGGCAGCGCACCGAAGACCGGTGTCGGGCCGGGCTGCGGCGGGGCGGGCGTGCCGGCGGGCAGCGCGGCGGCCTGCGGGCCCCGGCCGGAGAGCGCCCGGGGCACCAGCACGGAGGTGGGCATGGTGACCTCGGCGACCGTGCCACGGTCGGAGCCGGGGCGCAGCTCGACCTTGACGCCGTGCCGGGACGCCAGGCGGGCGACCACGACCAGACCCATCATCCGGGAGACGGCGACGTCGACCTGGGGCGGCGTGCCGAGCCGCTCGTTGAGGTCGGCCAACTGCTCGGCGCTGATGCCGATGCCGTGGTCCTCGACGTAGAGGGTGGCCCGGTCCCCGATCCGGCGTGCCTCGACCATGACCTGCGAGTCCGGCGGCGAGAAGGCGGTCGCGTTGTCGAAGAGCTCCGCGATCAGGTGCACCATGTCGTTGACCGCGTGGGCCGCGACCTCGATGTCCCGGTCGATGACCCCGAACTCGATGCGGGTGTAGTGCTCGACCTCGGACTGCGCGGCGCGCAGCACGTCGATCAGGGCGGCCGGCTCACGCTGGACGCGGGTGGAGTCGGCGCCGGCGAGGACCAGCAGGTTCTCGTCGTTGCGGCGCATCCGGGTGGCCAGGTGGTCGAGCTGGAACAGCTCGGCCAGGCGGTCCGGGTCCTCCTCGCCGCGCTCCAGCCGGTCGAGGTGGCCGATCAGCCGGTCGACCAGGATCTGCGAGCGGCGGGCCAGGTTGACGAACATCGTCGCGACGGAGGAGCGCAGTGCGGCCTGCTCGGCGGCGGTGCGGACCGCTTCCAGGTGGACCGCGTTGAACGCCTCGGTCACCTGGCCGAACTCGTCCTTGCTGCGCACCGGCAGCGGCTCGGCGATCTGGTTGGCGAGCTGGACCGGGGAGAGCTGACCGGTGACCTGCGGGTCGCGCAGCCGGGCCACCGCCTGAGGCAGGCCGTACTGGGCGACGGAGAGGGCGCCCTGGCGCAGGTCGCGCAGCGAGCGCGCCATCGAGCGGGCGACCAGGTACGCGAAGAGGATGGCCAGCAGCAGCATGCTCAGCAGCAGGCCGGTCTGCAGGAAGACGGTGCGCTGCACGTCCGAGCGCAGTTCGTCGGCCTGGCGGACCACGTTGCCGTCGAGCTTGACCTCGACGGTGCGGATCAGCGCGGCGTTGGAGACCATGGCCGCGTCCCACTGGTCCGGACCGAAGGGCACCCCGGCGATGCTCTCGTTGGAGCGGCTGTCCATCCAGCCGCTGTAGTTGTCGGCCTGGCGCCGGTCGGCGCCGGTGACGGTCTGCGTGAGGAACTCCCGCTCGGCCCGGGTCGCCACCGACTGGAAGGTCTGCAGGGCCAGGCTCTCACCGGCCTGGCTGGCGATGTAGTCCCGGCGCAGCGGCGAGATGTACGCCTTCTGGATGAGCACCTGGTGCACCGCGACGCGGCGCAGCGACAGGAACTCCTTGGAGCGGGCGACGGCGGTGGCGGCGCGCATCCGGTCGCTCAGGTCGTTGTCGCCGGCGAGCTGGGTGACCGAGTCCCGGATGCTGATCAGCTGGTCGATCAGGCCCTGGTACGACCCGACGGCGTTGCTGATGGTCAACTTGCCGTTGTAGACCTGGCTGCGGGTGCCCGGCAGGTCGGTCAGCTCCTGGTCGATCCGGTCGAGCAGGGTCTCCAGGCTGCCCGGGAGGTCCTTCAGCTGGGCCCGCTGCCGCAGGTACGGCAGCTTGGACTGGTCGACCCGGGAGTTGACCCGGTTGTACGCCTCCTGGTATTGCTCCCGTGCCTGTCCCTTCGGCGAACCGAGCAGCAGGACCGCGGAGGTGCGCTCGTCCTGGAGGCTGTTGACCAGGTCACCGGAGTGGCCGACGAGATTCGCCAGGTCACCGGCCCGGTTGGCGTTGTTGAGCGTCTGCAGGTTGTCGACCAGGCCACTGGTGCCCACCACGACCGTGGCGATGGTCGGCACGATCATGATGAGACCGAGCTTGGACCAGATCGGCATGTCGCGGAGTCGGCCGGCCGGCCGACGCAGACGCGACAGGAAGGAGCCTGCCGTCTTTGGTCGTTTGCTCACGTCACCGCCCTCGCGATTGCAGCGTCCCCGCGTTGCCCCGGGCAACGCCCAGCGACCGACCCGGCGGGTCGGACCCCCGAGATTCCATCACGCCGCCTCAGAAAGAGAAAGCCCAGGTTGGCGGTCGCTGAGGGTGTGATGAGATGTTGATGCAATTTGATAGCAATCCGTCTGGCCGGAGTTACCGAACGTAATGGAATACCGTCACCGCGTCGTCCTCCTCGCCGGCCCTTCCGGCTCCGGAAAGTCGTACATAGCGCAGCGAACCGGACTTCCGGTGCTGTGTTTGGACGACTTCTACAAGGACGGCGATGACCCTACGTTGCCGCGCCACGACGGGCTGGTGGACTGGGACTCGCCGGAGTCCTGGGATGCCGGAACAGCCGTGGAAACAATTGCCCGACTGGCCCATGAGGGCAAGGCCGAAGTGCCGGTTTATGCGATCGGTGCCGACCGCCGGGTGGCCACCCGGCCGTTCCAGGTGACCGGATCGCCACTCTTCATCGCCGAAGGGATCTTCGCCGCCGAGATCGTCGAGGAGTGCCGCCGCCGAGGGCTGCTGGCCGGGGCGTACGCGCTGCGCCGCCCGCGCGGGACCACCTTCGTCCGGCGGCTCGCCCGGGACCTGGCGGAGCAGCGCAAGGCGCCGAAGGTGCTGATCCGGCGCGGGGTGGCGCTGCTGCGGGCGGAACCGGCGGTGCTGCGCCGACAGACCGGTCTGGGGGCCGAGGCCGCCCGGGCCGGCGAGATCCTGCAGCGGGTGGCCGGCATGGTCGCCGGCCACCCGCGACAGTGATCAGCCCAGCAGCTTCGCGTACGCCGGCTTGATCACCTCGTCGATGATCTCCAGCCGCTCGTCGAACGGGATGAAGGCGCTCTTCATGGCGTTGATGGTGAACCACTGGAGCTCCTTCCAGCCGTAGCCGAAGGCCTCCACCAGCAGCGCCATCTCCCGCGACATCGAGGTGCCGCTCATCAGCCGGTTGTCGGTGTTCACCGTCACCCGGAACCGCAGGTCACGCAGCAGGCCGATCGGGTGGTCGACGATCGACGCGGCGGCGCCGGTCTGCACGTTCGACGACGGGCAGAGCTCCAGCGGGATGCGCTTGTCCCGGACGTACGCGGCCAGCCGGCCCAGCACCGGCCGCTGACCGGGGGTGATGTCGTCCACGATCCGTACGCCGTGGCCCAGCCGGTCGGCGCCGCACCACTGGATGGCCTGCCAGATCGAGGGCAGGCCGAACGCCTCGCCGGCGTGGATGGTGAAGTGGAAGTTCTCCCGCTGGAGGTACTCGAAGGCGTCCAGGTGCCGGGTGGGCGGGAAGCCCGCCTCGGCGCCGGCGATGTCGAAGCCCACCACGCCGGTGTCCCGGTGCCGGACGGCCAGCTCGGCGATCTCCTGCGAACGGGCGGCGTGCCGCATCGCGGTCAGCAGGGTGCCGATCCGGATCGGCGTGCCGGCCTCGGCGGCCTGGGCGGCGCCCTCGGTGAAGCCGGCCACCACGGCCTCCACCACCTCGTCGAGGGTGAGGTTCTGTTCGAGGTGCTGCTCCGGGGCGAACCGGACCTCGGCGTAGACCACCCCGTCGGCGGCCAGGTCCAGCGCGCACTCACGGGCCACCCGGCGTAGTGCCGGCGCGGTCTGCATGACGGCGACGGTGTGCGCGAACGTCTCCAGGTAGCGCTCCAGCGACCCCGAGTTGGCGGCGTCGACGAACCAGCGGCCGAGTGCCTCCGGATCGGTGGTGGGCAGTTCGTGGCCCACCTCGGCGGCGAGTTCGACGACCGTCGCCGGCCGCAGGCCGCCGTCGAGATGATCGTGCAGCAGCGCCTTCGGGACCTTGACGATGTCCTCGTATCGGATTGCGACCATGCTCAGACCCTAGTCAGCCCCACGACCCGGCCCGGGACGGGACCGGCCGGCGGCGCGCCGGCGTGAACCGCACCACCCCGTACGGACATGACAGGGGCAGGGAGGGCGCGACATGACTGACGACCGACAGCTCTGGGCCCAGAGCGTCGACGGCGACACCACGGCGTTCGGCACGCTCTTCGAGCGGCACGCGGACGCGGTGTTCGGGTACTGCCTGCGACGTACCGGGTCCTGGTCGGCCGCGGAGGACCTGGTCTCGGTGGTGTTCCTGGAGGCCTGGCGGCGGCGGCACGCGATGGTGCCGTACGGCGAGAGCGTGCTGCCGTGGCTCTACGGCATCGCGCTCGGGGTGAGCCGCAACCACCACCGGTCGCTGCGACGGCACCGGGCGGCGCTGGACCGGGTCCCACCGCCCGCACCCTCCGCCGACCACGCCGAGGTGGTCGCCGAGCGGGTGGACGCGGAACGCCGGGTGGCCGCCGTGCAGCGTCACCTCGCCCAGCTCCCCAGGCGTGACCGGGAGGTGGTGGAGGCGTGCGTGTGGCTCGGGCAGACCCAGGCGGAGGCCGCCGTCATGCTCGGCATCCCACTCGGCACCGTCAAGTCCCGGCTGGCCCGGGCCCACCGTCAACTGCGCACCGGCGTGCTCGCCGACCTCGCGATGGAGGACCGATGAACCACGATCCGCTCCGTCCGGACCTGCCGCACCTGCCCGCCGACCGGATCCGGGTACGCCGTGACGCGCTGCGCCGGGAGATAGCGCCGGCGGAGACACGGGCGGCGCCCGCGCGGCGGAGGTGGGCCGCCGTGGCCGGCGCCGGGCTGGCCACCCTCGCCGCCGCCGGCGCGGCGGTGGTCCTCGCCGACCGGGTCCAGCCGCCCCCCGCCGGCACCGCCACCGTCCCCGCCGCCGGGCCGACCGTGGGCCCGGACGGCACTCTGCTGGTGCGGCAGGCGGACATGGCCGACCCGACCGCGGCCAACGCCGAGCTGCGTCGGGTGGGGGCCCGCGCGCTGCTGGTCACCACCCGAACCGAGGCGGACTGCCCGCGCGCGGACCGGGGCACCGAGGCGCGGGTCGACATGCGTACCGGGTTCGGCTCGGACGCGGCGGTCACGCTGCCCGCTGGCGGCGGCGTGCTGATCCACCCGGACCGGGTCCCGGAAGGGTTGCTGCTCGCCGTGCACCTGCGGCCGGAACCGGTCAACGACAGCCGGCTGTCCGGCTGGGCGTTCTACCGGCTGCCCGGGCCGCGCTGCGTGGTCACGGGCGCGACCCGGTCGTTCGACGACCCCGCCCTGGGCACGCCGGGGCACGACTGATCCAGGGGGCAGCCGGTCGCGGCACGGGGCGCGACCGGTTGCCCCCGGTCAGGGACGCCAGCCGTACACCCGCTCCACGGCGAGCCGGACGACCAGCCGGCCGTCCGCGACCATCGCGGCCCGGTACTCCGCCCAGTCGGGGTGCTCCCCCCGGATGCGGCGGTAGACCTCGACCAGTTCCTCCACGGTGGCATCGTCCTCCGCCGCGGCGGGTGGGGACAGGGTGGCCGTGGCCTCGGCGACGGCGTACGCGCCGCCGTCGGCGGTGGTGACGTGGAAGCTGGCCCGGGGGTCGCGCCGCAGGTTGCGCGCCTTGGCCCGGTCACCGGTGGTGGAGCAGCGGATCAGGCCCGGTTGGGCGAGGTAGTCGACGTTGGACAGTTGCGGACGACCGTCGCGGCGCAGCGTCACGAGCACCCCGCGACCGCGCTCGCCGAACAACTCCCACAGTGTGGTTGACATGTCATCGACCGTAGGGCGATGTTCGATGACATGTCAACCAAGTGGGTACCATCGCCGGCATGGACGCACCACGCTGGCTGGACGGGCGCGAGGACCGGGCCTGGCGGGGCTACCGCCGGATGCGCCGGCTGCTCGACCTCGAACTGGCCCGCGACCTGGCCCGCGACGCCGGCCTCTCCGAGCCCGACTACGACGTCCTCTCCGACCTCTCCGAGACCCCGGACGGGCGACTGCGCCTCAGCGAGCTGGCCGACCGGATGCTCTGGTCCCGCAGTCGCCTCTCCCACCACCTCGCCCGGATGCGGCAGCGCGGCCTGGTCGACCGGGAGGAGTGCGCCACCGACGGCCGGGGCACGGTGGTGGTCCTCACCGCCCAGGGGCGCCGGGCGATCGAGGCCGCCGCGCCCGGCCACGTCGCCGCCGTCCGCCGGCACCTGATCGACCTGCTCGAACCGGACGAACTGGCCGCCCTCGAACGGTTCACCCACCGGGTCGTCGACCGGCTCGCCGCCGGCCGCGCCCCCCGCGACGACACCGACGCCCCGACCGACGGCTGACCTGCCTCGACGTCCGACCCGCCCCGGGCACGTAGGCTTCCCGGGTGACCGCGTCGCATCCGTCCGACCAGCCGGTGACCGTGACGCACCCGCAGGTCCTCGCGCGGCTGCGCTGTCCGGTCTGCGCCGAACCGGTGGCCGAGGCCGCCACCGGCGGCACCCGCACCCTGCGCTGCCCGCGCCGGCACAGCTTCGACGTGGCCCGCCAGGGGTACGTCAACCTGCTCACCGGCCGCGCACCGCACGTCGGGGACACCGCGCAGATGGTCGCCGCCCGGGCCGACTTCCTGGCCGCCGGGCACTACGACGTCGTCTCCGCCGCCCTGGCCGATGCGGCGCGGCCGGTGGCCGGGCAGATCACCGGGGCGTACCCGCTGGTGGTGGACGCCGGGGCGGGCACCGGCCGGCACCTCGCGGCGGTGCTGGCGGCGCTGCCCGACGCCGTCGGTCTGGCCCTGGACGTCGCCAAGCCGGCGCTGCGCCGCGCGGCCCGCGCCCACCCGCGGGCCGCCGCCGCGCTGGCCGACACCTGGCAGCGGCTGCCGCTGGCGGACGCCTCGACGGCCGTGCTGCTCAACGTCTTCGCCCCGCGCAACGGTGCGGAGTTCCACCGGGTGCTCGACCCGGCCGGGGCGCTGCTGGTGGTCACCCCGACCGGGGCGCACCTCGCCGAACTGGTGGACGCGCTCGGCCTGCTCCGGGTCGACCCGGCCAAGGCCGACCGGGTCGCCGACAGCCTCGCCGGTCACTTCACCCCGGAACGCGACGGGACGCACACCGCCCGGCTCACGCTGACCGGCGACGAGGTGGCGACGCTGGTCGGGATGGGACCGAGCGCCTGGCACACCGACCCGCAGCGGCTCGCCGCACGGATCGCGGCGCTCCCCCGGCCGGTCGAGGTCACCGCCGAGGTCCGGCTCACCGTGTGGCGGCCGCGCTGACTCAGGTGGAGAGGTCGACCTCTTCCCAGCCCGGCGGCTCGTCGTGGTACGGCCCGCGCAGCACCACCGCCCACTCCAACGCCCAACGCCGCTGCCCGATGGCGTTGGCGTCGACCAGGCCCGGCAGCCGCCGACCGGCCCGCTCCGTCTCCAGGTAAGCCCAGTCCAGGCAGTAGTGCAGGTCGAGCAGGGCGGCGGCGTCCGCCGGGTGCTGCGGCGCGGCGAGAATGCGGGCCCGCCACTGCCCGAACAGCTCCCCGCCGGCCAGGTGCGGCATCCGCTCCACCAGCCGCTCGTCCACCGGTATCGTCGGGTCGAGCTGCTTGGTCAGACCGAGCACCCAGGCCAGCGAGAAGAGCGCGTCGTGGTGCAGCACGAAGGAGCGGTGGTCGCCCTTGCCGCCCATCACGAACTCGCACTCGGGCGGCGTGACCATGTCCACCAGGTGTGAGGCGAGCAGCCACTCCATCGCCGCTCGCGGCGGCATCCCGAAGCAGCGGGCCAGGATCAGGTGCAGGACGGCGATCCGCGCCTCGATCTCGCCGGTGGGGCGCAACTCGATCTCGTCACCCGGCTCCCACACCAGCGGGAACTGCGCGGGCGGCAACGGCAGGCGCAACCGGGACAGCTCGTCCAGGCTCGCGTCACGGACTTCCCGGGGGTCGGGGGCGGGTACGCGCACAGCTTGCATCCCTGTCTGCTCACATCCGGCGTGACGCCGGTCCATCCCCCCTGACCAGGGAGGATAGCCGTCCGGGCGGGCCGGCACCATGGCACCGGCACGGCCGTCGGCCGACCGGCCCCGAGGGCCGACCGTTCAGCCGATCCGCTCGATGACCAGCGAAGACGCCGTGGACGGGGCCGGCGCGATGCGGACCGCCCGCTCGGCCTCGGCCCGGGCCGCCGGAATCCGGGTGGCCTGGTCGGCACGGAGCTCGTAGAGCGGGTCGCCGACCCGCACCGGGTCACCGGGACGCTTGTGCAGCACCACACCGGCGGCGGCGCTGACCGGGTCCTCCTTGCGGGCCCGTCCGGCGCCGAGCCGCCAGGCGGCCACCCCGATCGCGTACGCGTCGACCGACTCGACGAAACCGTCGGCCTCGGCGCGGACCACCTCGACCTCGTTGGCGGTCGGCATCGGGGCGTCCGGGTCGCCGCCCTGGGCCCGGACCATCGTCCGCCAGGAGTCCATCGCCCGCCCGTCGCGCAGCGCGGCGGCCGGGTCGGCGTCCGGCAGGCCGGCCGCGTCCAGCATCTCCCGGGCCAGCGCCAGGGTCAGCGCCACCACGTCGGCGGGCCCACCACCGGCCAGCACCTCCACCGACTCGGTCACCTCGACCGCGTTGCCGACGGTCAGGCCGAGCGGGGTGGACATGTCGGTGAGCAGGGCGACCGTCCGCACGCCGTGCGCGCCGCCCAGCTCGACCATGGTGCGGGCCAGCTCGCGGGCGTCGTCGACGGACTTCATGAACGCGCCGGAGCCGACCTTGACGTCGAGCACCAGCGCGCCGGTCCCCTCGGCGATCTTCTTGCTCATGATCGAGCTGGCGATCAGCGGGATCGCCTCGACGGTGCCGGTGACGTCGCGCAGCGCGTACAGCTTGCGGTCGGCCGGGGCGAGCCCCTCGCCGGCCGCGCAGATCACCGCGCCGACGTCGCGCAGCTGGGCGATGAACTCGTCGTTGCTCAGCGCGGCCCGCCAGCCGGGGATCGACTCCAGCTTGTCCAGGGTGCCGCCGGTGTGCCCCAGGCCGCGCCCGGACAGCTGCGGCACCGCGCCGCCGCAGGCGGCGACGAGCGGGGTGAGCGGCAGCGTGATCTTGTCACCGACACCGCCGGTGGAGTGCTTGTCCACGGTCGGCCGGGCCACCGGGGAGAGGTCCAGCCGCTCGCCGCTGGCGATCATCGCGGCGGTCCACCGGGCGATCTCCGGCGCGGACATGCCACGCAGCAGGATCGCCATGGCCAACGCCGACATCTGCTCGTCGGCGACCAGCCCCTTGGTGTACGCATCGACCACCCAGTCGATCTGGGCGTCGCTCAGCACACCCCCGTCCCGCTTGGTCCGGATGACATCAACCGCCGTAAACGCACTCATCAGATGATCTTTCTCCAGTCGTTGCAGATACCGACCCACGGACAGCGACCACCGAGGGATGGGCCCGACCGTGCCCGGCGGAGGGATCAAGCCTGACCGCCCGGAGCCGGGCACGGTCGGGCCCATCCCCCAAGCTCAAGAAGCAGACCAGCGTACGGGGATCTCCATCGGCGGTTCCCCCTCACCCGCCCAGAAGATGGTGCCCGACGCGTCCACCACCACGACCCGGGGCGTACGGGCCAGCCCCCAGGTGATCGCCTCGGCCGGGTCGTCCCAGCTCGGGCCCTCCTCCAGCACGCCGGTCTCGGCGCCCTCGTCGCCCGCGGACCGCTCCCAGTACGCCGTCCAGACCTGCTGTCCGGCGGACATGTCGGGGTGCGCGAAGACGGTGCCCCGACCCCGCCAGGCGGCCAGCCGGTCGGGCACCACCGGGACGGGGTGTTCCCCGGTGACCGCCTCGATGTCGGCCACGTCGAAGGCATGCGGCAGCAGCTCGGCCATCCGCAGCGGCCGGCCCTTCGTCTCCACCAGGCAATCCGGGCCGCCGTTCTCCCAGAGCAGTTGCCGGCACCGGCCGCAGGGCATCAGCGGCTCGCCGGTGGCGTCGACGCAGGACATGGCGACCAGCCGGCCGCCCCCGGTGGCGTGCAGGGACGACACGACTCCGCACTCGGCGCAGAGGGTGACGCCGTAGCCGGCGTTCTCCACGTTGCAGCCGACCACGATCCGCCCGTCGTCGACCAGGGCGGCCGCGCCGACCGGGAACTTGGAGTACGGCACGTACGCGTGCCGCATCACCTCGGTGGCGGCGGCCCGCAGCCGCTCCCAGTCAATCTCGGTCATCCCATGATTCTGCCGTAATGCTCCTGGTGGGGCGCGGGAAGGGGGTCCCGATCCTCCGCCGGACCGCCCCCTCGTCGGGGTGTCGACGACGGTCAGCCGCCGCTCGACTCCACCAGTTGGCGCGGGCTGACCTCGGTCAGGTTCGCCGCCGCCGCGTCCACGTCGGCGGCCGGCGCACCGACACCCGGGTCGACGACGACCAGCGCGTCGCCCCGCCGCAGCAGGTGCACGCGGTCCGTGCGCTCGAGCCGTAGCCAGTGCTCCGCCCTCACGAGCTGACAGGGCGGTGCGACCGCCGGGTCGACGGCGAACCGGCGGGCGTCGAGGTCGCCTGTGGTCGGGCCGCAGTGCGCGGGCGGCGCGAAGCCGGCCGGAACGGGGATGGTCCAGACCGTGATGGAATGCTGTCCCCCGCTCAGCGTCACGGTCAGCACTCGGTCACGCTGGTTCGGGTGGGCGGCGACCAGCCGGTAGCCGTGCACCCGGGTGACCGTCAGGGGCAGCCCAAGCCGGGCGAAGGCTTCCGCCCGGCCGTTCTGCCGCGCGGCCTGATACACGACGGGCACCAGGCCGAACGGGACCACCAGCAGCAGCACCGCCGCCAGCACCTGCACGACCAGCGGCAGCCGGGCCACCGCCAGGAAGACGCCGAGCGCAAACCCGGTGCCGCCGAGCAGTGCGGCGAGCCCGCCACTCGGGGGCAGCCAGCGAGGCTGGGCCGCCTCCCAGAGCAGCAGGGCGTCGGCGGCGACCACCGCGCCCAGCAGCGCCGACGGCGCCGCCCGGTCCGCGCCGGCCAGCCGCAGCACGAACCAGACCAGTGCCGTCACCACCAGCGGCCCGATCAGGAGCGCGGGGAGACGCCAGCTCATGCAGTCGCCGATCACCGTGGGCTCGCAACTCGCCTGGAACCGCAGTTCGGTACGCCAGGCGGAAGCCCACACCGCCGCGCCCAGCGCACCCGGCACCGCTGCTGCGACGGCCCTCTCTATCACTTCCACTTCGTCCTCTCCGTCCGTGGGGCCCGGCCGGGGATCGACCGAGCCCCACGACGCTGTCACCAGGTGTAGCCGTACAGGCTGAAATAGTTGCTCAGGATCCGGGCGTACGCCAGGTTGCCGTCCCGGTTCGGGTGCATCGTCTCCATGCTGGACAACTGCTGCGGGTCGCCGTCGTCGTCCTAGAACGCGTCACCGGGCACCGCCGCGTGCAGGTACTCCGGACTGCCGCAGATGCCGTGCCCGGCGAACTCGCTGCGCGCGTCCATGCCGTGCACTTTGTTGACGGCATCCGACGGCAGGATCGCCGTCAGTTGGTCGGCAAGGCTGTTGAGGAACGCCGTCTCGTTCTCCGAGAACCCGAACGGGATGTCCGGTGGCAACGTCACCGCGTACCGGCAGCCATTCTCGAACAGGTGCGGGTAACCCATTACGAAGATCCTCGCGTTCGGCGCCCTCAGCCGGATCTGCCGGACCACCTCCTGCACGGAATTCTTTACGTCGCCCGCGATGAGCTCCTGCTGCTGCTTCCACAGCGGCTGGTCGTCACCCTCCATGTAGTAGTCCGGGGCGCTGCAGTCGATATCCGTCGCGCAGGACATGCCGATCTTGGAGAACCGGGCATCGTTGCCACCGATGGACAGCATCACCGCCGTGGTGTTCGCGTTGAGCGATCCCTGATCGAGCTGCGCCACCTCGCCGTACTTGCTCCGGCTCAGCAGGTCGAGTGTCACAGCGCCGCTGCACGCCACAAACTGCGCGTCGATGCTGGGATTGTTCTGCGCGGCCAGCGTCCCGATGTTGGCCGACGCCCCCGGGATGACGGCTTGTTGCGACCACGCGTGCGGGCTGCGCCGGCACGAGTTGCGGGACGGTTCGTCGTCGCCGTACTGGTTGCTGACCCGGGTGTAGTCTCCCGCCCCCTCTCCGGAAGAGTACGAGTCGCCGAGCGCCACCACGAAGTGCCGGGGCTTGCTGGCCAGCGGCTGGACGGCGATGGCGTCCCAGACGACGTCCTGCACCCCGGTGCCGTCCAGAGTAAAGTTGCTCAGCTGCACCGACGGGGTCCCGGTCCCGGTGAAGTCGAAGACCCCGAGGTTCACCCACTTGTTCGACTCCCACTGGGTGGGGATGGTCCGGTGTTCGGTCGTGCCGTCCGGCCGGCGGATCACGTACTTGGCCTGCCGTCATCACGGCACCACCGTCCGCGACGCGAGGGTGGTCGGACCGGACGCGATCGTGCCCGGCGGGGAAGTCCCCACCGGGCACGGACCGTCGGTGCGCGTCAGCCCTTGATGTACGGCTTGCCGTCCGCCGCGGGTGCCCGGACCCGGCCGACCAGGCCGGCCACGGCCAGGATCGTCGCCAGGTAGGGCAGCATCGCCAGGAACTGGCTGGGGATGCTGCTGCCGATCGCGCCGAGGTAGGTGGCGAGCTGGTCGGCGAAGCCGAAGAAGAGTGCCGCGAGCAGCGCGCCGGTCGGGCTCCACCGGCCGAAGATCAGCGCGGCGAGGGCGATGAAGCCCTTACCGCCGATCATGTTCTTGGTGAAGGTGTAGAGGGCCAGCGTGTACGACGCGCCACCAATGCCGGCGACGACACCGGCGAGCAGCACGTTGCGGTAACGCAGCCCCAGCACCTTGACGCCGAGGGTGTCCGCCGCGGTCGGGTGCTCGCCCACCGAACGGGTGCGCAGGCCCCACCGGGTACGGAACAGCGCGAGGTGGATGACCAGCACCAGCAGCAGGCCGACGTAGAGGAAGAGGTTGCCGCGGAACAGCGCCGGCCCGATCACCGGGATGTCCTTGAGCAGCGGGATCTCCCAGTTGGTGAAGCGCGGCGCGCTGTTGTACTTCTCCGCGTTGGTCTGCATCAGCCGCTCGTAGAGGAAGCCGGTGATGCCGACCGCCAGCAGGTTGAGCACGACGCCCATGACCACCTGGTCGACCAGGTAGCGGATGGCGAAGACCGCCAGCAGCAGCGAGATGAACGCGCCACCGATGGCCGCGGCGACCAGGCCGACCCACACGCTGTTGAACAGGCTGCCGAAGAGCGCGCCGCTGAAGGCGCCCATCAGCAGCTGGCCCTCGATCGCCACGTTCACCACGCCGGAGCGCTCGCAGAGCACACCGGCCAGCGCGCCGAAGACCAGCGGCAGGGCCAGGATGAACGTGCCCCGCACGATGTTGACCATCGGCATGAAGTTGCGGCCCTCGGGGGCGGCGGAGACCTGCCAGCAGAGGAAGCTCAGCACGAAGGCGACCAGCCCGACGCCGAGCACCAGGGTGAACCAGCGCTTCGGCACCCCGGCCAGCAGCGCGCCGCCGGCCGCTGTGGCGATGACGCCGAACAGGATCGCGCCGATCGTGCCGTTGATCTCCAGCGCCGCGCCGCCCTCGGTCTCGCTGAGGGTGAAGCGGGCCTGCCGGTCGGTGGCGAGCGCCCCGAAGAGCACCGCGGCGAGCACGCCCAGCGCCAGCAGGGCCGCGCCGACCTTGCGGTTGCGCGTCCAGAACCCCTCGTCGACCGTGGCGGTGGCGACGTCGGGAACGGCCATGGTGGACATGCCTCACCAGCCCTTCGCGAGGCTCGTCTGCAGCCGGGCCGCGCGGGCGGCCCGGAGCTGGAAGATCGCCTTCACCAGGGCCGGTGCGGCGATGAAGATGACGATCAGCGCCTGGAGGACGGTCACCAGCTCCAGCGAGATCCCGGAGTACGACTGCATCCGGTTGCCGCCGGCCTGGAGCGCGCCGAAGAGCAGCGCCGCCAGCAGCACGCCCCACGGCTTCACCCGGCCGAGCAGCGCCACCAGGATGCCGTCGAACCCGATCTGCGCGACGACCAGCGGGGTCAGGGCGTTCGCGGTCGAGCCGAGCACCATCTGGCTGCCACCGAGGCCGGCGAGCAGACCGGCGATCGCCATCACCAGCACGTACGTCTTGGTGACGCTGATGCCGGCGGTCCGGGCGGCGTCCGGGTTGGCACCGACCGCACGCAGCTCGAAGCCGAGCGTCGAGCGGTTGAGCAGCCACGCGACGAACCAGGTGGCCAGCACCGCGAGCAGGATGCCGGCGTGCACCCGCAGGTCGTCGCCGAGCAGCCGGGGCAGTTGGGCGGAGGAGTCGACCGGTTTGCTGATCGCGTCCGCCCGGTCCGGGTTCTGCACCCCGTTCTGGATGATGATCCAGGAGAGGAAGTAGACCGCGACGTAGTTGAGCATGATCGTGTTGATCACCTCGTGCGCGCCGGTCCGCGCCTTGAGGATGCCCGGGATGAAACCCCAGACCGCGCCACCGATCGCGCCGGCGATCAGGGCGACGATCAGGTGGACCACCGGCGGCAGCGGCAGCGCGAAGCCGGCGACGGCGGCCAGGACGACGCCCATCGTGGCCTGCCCCTGGGCGCCGATGTTGAACAGGCCGCCGCGGAAGGCGAGCGCGACCGACAGGCCGGTGAAGACCAGCGGCGCGGTGTAGGTGAGCGTCTCGGAGATCGGGCCCATCGCCGCCTGGAACCCGGTGGCGTCCGGGTCGAATACCGCGCCCTTGAACAGGTTCGCGTACGCCTCGCTGACCACCGTCCAGCTGGCGTTGAGCGCATCGCCCGGACGGGCGGTGATGTAGCCGTAGGTGGCCAGCACCTCCGGGTCCGACACGATGATCAGGACCGCGCCGAACAGCATCGCCAGCAGCAGCGCGAGCACCGTCACGGTGACCGTGTTGGCGGCCCAGAGGTTCTCCAGGAACAGCCGGCCCAGCGAGGGGCGGGGCTCGTCGGGTCGCTTCGGGGCGTTCATGGTCGCGGCGCGGTTCGCGCCGGCGACCTCGGCCTGCGCCGCCTCGGTCGCCGGCTCCTTGTCCGGGGAGCCCGACACCGGGTGGGAGTTGGTCATGCCTTGTCCTCGTTGCCAGGGCTCTCGGGGGTCGGGGCCGGGGTGCCGGCGTCCGGCCCGCCGGCAGCGCCGCCGGTCGGGGTCGCGCCGGCGGCGTCCGGGGTGATGCCGGCCATCAGCAGGCCGATCTCCTCGCGGGGGGTGTCCGGGCCGACGAGGCCGATGATCCGGCCGCGGTACATCACCGCGATCCGGTCGGCCAGCCCGATCACCTCGTCCAGTTCGCTGGAGACGACCATGACGGCCGTGCCGGCGTCCCGCTCGCGGATCACCCGGCTGTGGATGAACTCGATGGAGCCGACGTCGACGCCCCGGGTCGGCTGCGCGGCGATGAAGAGCTTCAGCGGCCGGGACAGCTCCCGGGCCACGATCACCTTCTGCTGGTTGCCGCCGGAGAGCGTGCCCACTGCGGCGTCGGCCGACGGGGTACGAACGTCGAACTGCTCGATCCGCTCCTTGGCGGACCTGGCGATGGCGTCCGGCTTGAGGGCCAGGCCCTTGCCGAACGGCGGCCGGTCGTAGATGTCGAGGACCAGGTTCTCTGCCACGGAGAACTCCTTGACCAGCCCGTCGACGCTGCGGTCCTCGGGGACGTAGCCGACCCCGGCGTGCAGCACCTTCTTGGTGGACCAGCCGTGGATCGGCTGGCCGTCGAGGGTGACCGTGCCGGCGAGCGTCGGGCGCAGCCCCATGATCGCCTCGATCAGCTCGGTCTGGCCGTTGCCCTGTACGCCCGCGACGCCCAGCACCTCACCGGCGTGCACGGTCAGGTCGACGCCGTCGACCGCGCGCACCTGCCGGTCGTCGTCCACGACCAGGCCGCTGACCTGAAGGATCGGCTTGCCCGGGGTGGCCGGCTGCTTCTCCACGGTGAGCTTGACGCTGCGGCCGACCATCAGCGCGGCCAACTCGTCCCGGCTCGCCTCCGGGGAGGCGGTGCCGACGGTCTTCCCGCGCCGGATCACGGTGATCCGGTCGGCGATGGCCTTGACCTCGCCCAGCTTGTGGGTGATGAAGACGATCGACTTGCCGGCGGCCTTGAGCGACCGCATGACCGCGAGCAGTTCCTCGGTCTCCTGCGGGGTGAGCACGGCGGTCGGCTCGTCGAGGATGAGCAGGTCGACGTCGCGGGTGAGCGCCTTGACGATCTCCACCCGTTGCTGGATGCCGACCGGCAGGTCCTCGATCACCGCGTCCGGGTCGACGCGCAGGTTGTACCGCTCGGAGACCTCGGCGACCTCGCGCCGGGCCCGCCGCCGGTCGAGGAAGCCGACAATGCCGCCCTTGACCTGCTCGGCGCCGAGCATGATGTTCTCCGCGACGGTGAAGACCGGCACGAGCATGAAGTGCTGGTGCACCATGCCGATCCCGGCCGCGATCGCGTCCGACGGGCCCTTCAGCTTCAACGGCTTGCCGTCGACCAGGATCTCGCCCTCGTCGGGCTGGTAGAGCCCGTAGAGGACGTTCATCAGGGTCGACTTGCCGGCGCCGTTCTCGCCGAGCAGGGCGTGGATCTCTCCAGGCTCCACCGTCAGGTCGATGTGGTCGTTGGCGACCAGATCACCGAACCGTTTGGTGATGCCGCGCAGTTCGAGTCTCAGCGCAACCTCCTGGAGTGCGAGCGATGGTGCAGCGTAGCTGCCGGTGGGCCGACCGCCCGACGGGGTCGGCCGACCGGTGGAGCGGATCGGCCGCCCCGGCGTGGCGTGGGGTCGTCCCCACGTGGGCCGAGGCGGCCGATCGTCATGCCTGGTGCCCGCCGGCCTCCGCTGCCGATGATCCCATCGCGGCGGCCGGGGAGGCGGTCACTTGGTCGGCTGAGCCTTCGAGGTGACCGTGATGGTGCCGGCCGCGATGTCGGCCTTGATCTTCTCGACCTCGGCCTTCAGCTCGGCCGGGACCTTGCTGTCGAACTCGTGGTACGGGGCGATCGAGACGCCGTTGTTGGCCAGGTTGCCGACGAAGCCCGGGGTCGCCTGGAGCTTCTCGCCACCGGCGGCCTTGAGCACGGCCTCCTTGACGGCGTCCGGGATGTTCTTGACGACGGTGGTCAGCAGCACCGCGCAGTCCGGGGTGCTCTCGCAGCCGTCGACGTCGACCCAGATGACCGAGTACTTGCCGTCGGAGGCCTTGGCCGCGGAGGTGGTGCCGAGGCCGGCGCCACCGGCGACCGGCATGATGATGTCCGCGCCCTGGGCGACCAGCGCGTCGGAGACCTTCTTGCCCTCGTCCTGCTTCTGGAAGTCGTTGGTGAAGGAACCCTTCTGGGTCGCCTTGTCCCAGCCCAGGACCTGGACGTTCTTGCCCTTGGCCTTGTTGTAGTACGCCACGCCGTCGGCGAAGCCGTCCATGAAGATGGTCACCGGCGGGATCGGCAGGCCACCGTAGGTGCCGACCTTGCCGGTCTTGCTCATCCCGGCGGCCAGGTAGCCGGCCTGGAAGGCCGCCTGGGCGGTGTCGAACTGCATCGGGTAGATGTTGCCGACACCCGGGTTCGAGTCGACGATGCCGAACTGCTGGTTCGGGTTCGCCGTCGCGATCTTCTTGGTGGCGTCCGTCATCAGGCCGCCGACGGCCAGGATGAAGTCGCACTTCTGGTTGACGTACCCGGTCAGGTTGACCTCGTAGTCCGCCTCGGCCTTGGACGCGACGTACTTGATGTCGATGTTGTCGTTCTCCTTCTTCGCCTCCTGAAGGCCCTTCCAGGCGGAGGTGTTGAAGGACTTGTCGTCGATGCCGCCGACGTCGGTCACCATGCAGGCGCTGTACTTCTTGCCGCCGGTACCGGCGTTGTTGTCGTCCTCGGGGGCCTCACCACACGCGGCGGCGCCCAGCACGAGCCCACCCGCCACGAAGGCGGAGGCGATCCGCATCCCACGCACAGAGCGCAAGACGTCTCCTTCCATTGCTCACCGCGGTTGATGCGGTGGCAGCCTTTTGACCGACGAGCGCTGTGCTGCCGGCATCCCACGTTACGGACGGGAGCGTACGCCCGCGCCCGACCACCGGCCGACAATCGTGCACGACTGTTGAGCGCCTGTTACCCGGGTGTGACCGTGGCGTGGGGCAGATCACTCACCGTACCGGTGAGTGATCTGCCGGTTGTCCTGTACGTCCGCTTCCCGCGACACCCGGACGGGTCGGCGGCCTACCGCCAGAAGACCGCCACGGCGGCGGTGACCAGGGTCAACCCGATGATCGCGAGGAAGTGGCCACGGGACACCTGCTCCCGCTTACGGGAGAAGAAGACCATGACAAAGATCAGCAGCGCCAGCACCAACTTGGTAACAAGTTTGGCAGGGGCGGGCTCGTCGCCGTCGCGCAGCGGCGCGGAGAGGCCGATGCCGGTCAGCAGTTGGATGACCGCACCCCAGAGCATGGGCGTGTTGACCAGCAGCCGGCCGCTGAGGTACTGGACGGCGGCGGCGCCGAACAGCAGCGCGAACCCGATCAGATGGACGTAGAGAAGGATCAGTCGAAGAGCTTCCACGCCGGCCATCCTCCCCCATCAACGACAATTCGTAGTAGCACCCCTGCCGCCCTGACCTCAATCCGTGACCTCCACCCGCCCCACCCCCGGCGATCTTGCACTTTGGGTCTCCACAGATCAGGACGAATGCCTTGAACCACCGACCGAAACTGCAAGATCGCGGGTGGGGGGGATCAGGACAGGCGCCAGACCTGGAAGGTGGGGCCGTCCGCCGGCAGGGTGACCGTGCCGTCGGCGTCGGGGCGTAGGGCGGGTGCGCCGCCGTAGGCGTTCTCCCCGGCCGGCAGGCCGGCCAGCCGGAGCGGGGCGCCGGCGGCCCGGCGGGCCAGCACCAGCACCGAGCCGGTCGGAGCCTCGCGGAGGAAGACCAGGGTGTCGGCGTCGGCGTGCACCCAGCGCAGGCCGCCGTGGCGCAGCGCCGGCTCGTCGCGGCGCAGCGCCAGCAGCCCTCGGTACGCGGCGAAGGTCGCCCGGTCCCAGCTCTGCGGCCGGTGCCACGGCATCGGGGTACGCGAGCCCTCGCCGTTGGTGCCGGTCAGCCCCAGCTCGTCACCGGCGAAGATCACCGGGGTGCCCGGCATGGTGGCGAGCAGGCCGGCAGCCACCTCCTGCCGGGCCGCGTCGCCGACCACGGTGCGGATCCGGGCCGAGTCGTGCGAGCCGAGCAGCTGCCAGGAGTGCGTGTACGACCGCCAGGAGATCAGCGACCGGTAGGTGTTCATGGTGGCCAGCACCGCGTCGGCGTCCCGCCGGCACACCCCGCCGGGGGTGCCGAGGAAGTTCGGCACCGGGCCTTCGCCGTGCCGCAGCCAGGACCAGACCGGGTCGGTGAAGCCGACGTAGTTCATCGTCCCGTGCCAGCCGTCGCGGTCGAGGTCGCCGGTGTGGTCGTGGCCGTGCTCGGCGAGCAGCAGCCCGTCCGGGCGGGTGTCGGCCACCACCTCGCGCAGCAGCCGCGCCACCTCGTGGGTGTACGCGTCCGCGCCGCGCCGGCCGGTCATGTTCGCCACGTCGACCCGCCAGCCGTCGAGGGCGTACGGCGGGCGCAGCCAGCGGCGCAGCAGCGAGTCCTCGGCGGTGGCGAAGCGGCGACGTAGCTCGGCGCTGCCCCAGTTCAGCTTCGGCAGCGACTTGACCCCGTTCCAGGACTCGTAGTCGCCGGAGGAGTCGAAGTAGTACAGCTCCCGCTCGGGTGCGGTGACGTCGGAGACGGCGGCGGTGAACCACTGGTGGGCGTCGCCGGTGTGGTTGCTGGTGATGTCGCCGAGCAGCCGCCAGCCCCGGGCGCGCACCGCGTCGGCGAGCCGGGCCAGCGCGGCGTCCCCGCCGAGCAGCGGGTCGATCGTGTCGAAGCTGGCGGCGTCGTACCGGTGGTTGGAGCGGGCCGGGAAGATCGGGGTGAGGTAGAGGGTGTTGACGCCCAGCCGGGACAGGTGGTCCAGGCGCTCGGTGATGCCGTCCAGGTCGCCGCCGTAGAACTGGCGCGGCGTCGCCGGCCCGTGGCCGACGACCGGAGTGTCCCAGTCGCAGGGGATCGCCCAGTTCGGCGCGGTGCGGGTGTCGGCGGCGGCGGAGCGGGCGAACCGGTCCGGGAAGATCTGGTAGATCACCGCGTCCCGCGCCCAGGCCGGCGGCGGGGCGTAGCTGACCAGCTTGAAGTCACCGTTGTCGGGCACGTCGTGGGCGACCAGGCCGGCGGCGTTGAGCCAGCGGTGGCCCCCGGCCCCGGAGAGCATGAAGCGGTAGTTGCTGACCGGGTTGCGGACCTCGACCTCGGCCCGCCACCAGACGTCACCGCCGTCGGTGCGGTCGACGACGGCCTCGGCGAAGCGGGGCTCGCCGTCCCCGGTGGTCCGGACGTGCACCTGGCGGACGTCGGCGCCGGCCGGGACGCGGACGAAGACCGGCACGCGCTGCCCGAGCGTCGGTTCCTGCTCGGGCACGTAGGTGGCGGATCCGTCGTGGTGCGGCTGCAGGGGCATGGCAGAACCTTTCGGGTACGAGGTACGAGGAGAAGAGGGGGCGACCTTCCCGGTCGCCCCGGAACTGCTCCGGTGTACGTCGTCGACGCCGACGCCCTTGCCGCAGCGTTGCTCGTCGGGGTGGGGCCGGGCCCGTGCGGACCCGACCCGTCGGCCGCCCGGTCAGACCCGGACCACCGGACCAGCCGCCCGGTCAGACCCGGACCACTGACCTCGCCCTCCGCGGAGAGCGCCCACCCCTCCGACTTATCCCTTGACCGCTCCGGCGGTGAGTCCGGAGACGATGTAGCGCTGGAGGAGCTGGAACACCAGCACCGTCGGGATGGCGGTGAGCAGGGTGCCCGCCGCGAAGATCCCGAAGTTGTTGTTGCGCTCACCGGCCACCAGGCCGAACATGCCGACCGCGAGGGTCTTCGAGTTGGTGTTGGTGAGGAACACGTTGGCGATCAGGAATTCGTTGATCGAGCCGATGAAGGCGAGCAGGCCGGTCACCGCCAGGATCGGCGCCACCAGCGGCAGCATGATCCGGAAGAAGACCTGGGCGTGCGAGGCGCCGTCCATGGTGGCGGACTCGTCCAGCTCCTTCGGCAGGGTGTCGAAGAAGCCCTTCATCAGCCAGGTGTTCGCGCCGAGGGCGGCACCCATGTAGAGCAGGAAGAGACCCCACGGGGTGTTGAAGCCGATCACCGGCCACAGGTCGGTGACCTTCGTGAAGATCAGGAAGATCGCCACGATCGCCAGGAACTGCGGGAACATCTGGATCAGCAGCAGCGACAGCAGCCCGACCCGGCGGCCGGCGAAGCGCATCCGGGAGAAGGCGTACGCCGCCAGCGCCGACAGGAAGATCGACGCGAAGCTGGCCACCCCGGCGAGCAGCAGCGAGTTGAGGAACCACCGGGCGAACGCGGTCCGCTCGAACAGGTTGGTGAAGTTCTCCGCCGAGGCGCCGGTCGGCAGCAGCTCCGTGGAGGAGAGGGTGCCGAGCGGGTTGAGCGCCGCCGACAGGACGAACAGGATCGGGAAGAGGCTGAACGCCACCGCCAGCACCCCGACCAGGTGCCGCCACCCGACCTGGGCGAACCAGCGGTTCCTCGACCTGCCCTTGGCGTTGCGGTTGGCGGCCGGGGCGTCCGCGTACGTGCTCACGAGTACACCTCCTCCTGCTTGCGGGTCCGCGAGAAGCTGATCGCCGACACCGTCGCCACGATCGTGAAGATGAAGATCGAGACGGCGGCGGCCAGGCCGTACTCGGCGCCCTGGGCGCCGAAGGCCAGCCGGTAGGTGTAGGTGATCAACAGGTCGGTGGCGCCGGCCGTCGGGTTGTCCGCCGGGAAGGGCCCACCCTCGGTGGTGAGGTAGATCGCGTTGAAGTTGTTGAAGTTGTACGCGAAGGACGCGATCAGCAGCGGCGAGATCGCCACCAGCAGCAGCGGCAGGGTGACCGCCCGGAACGACTGGAAGGGCGACGCCCCGTCGACCGAGGTGGCCTCGGTCAGCTCCTTCGGGATGGCCTGGAGCGCGCCGGTGGCCACCAGGAACATGTACGGGTAGCCCAGCCAGAGCTGGACCAGCAGCACCGCGATCCGGGCCGACCAGGTCTCGCCGAACCAGTCCACCCCGAGCCCGAACAGGTTGTTGATCAGGCCGAAGTCGGTGTTGAACATGTCCCGCCAGACCAGCAGCATCGCGAACGACGGCATGGCGTACGGCAGGATCAGCAGCACCCGGTAGAAGTTGGTGCCGCGCATCCGGGGCGAGTGCAGCGCCAGCGCGATACCCATGCCGAGCAGGAACGTGAAGCCGGTCGAGCCGATCGCGAAGGCGAAGTTCCACATCAGGGTGCCGAAGAAGGGGCCGGAGATGGCCGGGTCGGTCAGCACCCGGGAGAAGTTCTGCAGTCCGACGTTGACCCGCCAGCCCTGGGCCAGCCGGTCGCCGTCGGCGGCGACGAAGGCGCCGACGGACTCGTCGGCGGTCCAGGTCCTGCCGCTCTCGCTGTCGGTGATGCAGTCGCAGCCCGCGTCGTACGCCCGGACCGCCTTGCCCTCGTACGCCCGGGAGAGGCCGGAGGAGCGCAGCGCGCCGCCGGAGGTCGGCACCACCAGGTCGGTGATGTCCTTGCTGCGGGCGCTGGCCTGGCCGAAGTTGAGGATGGTGTAGCCGTCGGCGGCGGTGACCTTGCCGCCCGGGGCGACGGTGATGTCACCGGCGTCGAGCTGGGTCAGGCCCTCGGTGTCACCGACCGAGACGGTGTTGGTCTTCGGGTCGGTGATCAGGAAGACCAGCGGGCCGGTCGCCGGGTCGCCCTTGGTGGCGACGGTCAGCGGGAACTGGGTGGAGCCGGGAACCTGCTTCACCGAGCCGCTCTGGATGGCGACGATCGCGTCGTCCTTGCTGCCGCGGTGGCCGTCGCCGAAGTTCGTGAACGCGGTGCTCGCGGTGTAGAGCACCGGGAAGACCTGGAACGCCACCAGGAAGAGGGTGCCCGGGATCAGGTACTTGCCCGGGATGTGCCGGGGGGTCAGGTAGAGGTAGAACAGGCCGGCGGTGGTCGCCAGCAGGACGGCCAGGCCGACCCAGAGCTTCGCCTCGATGAGCGGGAAGGCCGCCCAGATCGCGATCCCGGCCACCAGGCCGAGCAGGACCACCTTGACGACGAGGCCGGTCAGGGTGATCGGCGCGTGGTTCCGCGCGGTACGGGACTTGCGCGGGGACCCGGAGCGGACGGGCCCCCGGCCCGGGGTCTGCTGGGCAGACCCCGGGCCGGACAGCGACGTGCTCATTACTTGATCTGACCGGCGATCGTGTTACCGGCCGAGGTGATCGTCTTGGCCGGGTCGGCACCGCCGATGATGGCGGCCTCCGCCTTGCCGAACGGGTCCCAGATCGCGGCCATGGCCGGGATCGCCGGGAGCACCTGGCCGTTCTTGCCGGCCTCCTGGAACTTGGCCAGGTCCGGGTCGCTGCCCTTGACCTGGTCCAGAGCGGCGGTCAGCGCCGGCGGACGCGGCTCGGCGTTGTACAGGGCGACGGCCAGCTCGGGGGTGGTCACGTAGTTCGCGACGAACTCCTGGGCCAGTGCCTTGTTCTTGCCCTTCGACGCGACGTAGAACGACTGGACGCCCACGAACGGCTGGGCCTCCTTGCCGCCGGCGAAGCCGGGGACCGGGGAGATGTCGTACTTGATGCCGGCCTTCTTGGCGTCGGCGATCGCCCACGGGCCGGAGACCAGGTAGGCGCACTTCTTGCCGGTGAAGGTGGCGATCGAGTTCTCGCCGGTGATGGAGCGCTTCAGCGCACCGTCGCCCTTCTCACCCAGCTTGGCGATCTTCTTGAACGCCTCGATCGACTCCGGCTTGCCGACGCCCAGGTCCTTCGGGTCGTAGTCGCCGTTGGCGGTGGTGCCGAAGAGGTAGCCGCCGGCCGAGGTGTACAGCGGGTAGATGTGGTACGCGTCGCCGTTCTGGCCGGACTGGAGGCAGAGGATCTCGCTGGCCTTCTTCTCCGCCTTGAGCTTCTTGCCGGCGGCGACCAGGTCCTCGATCGTCTTCGGGGCCTCGGGGGCCAGCTCGGTGTTGCGGATCAGCGCCACGTTCTCCATGGCGTAGGGGACGCCGTAGAGCTGGCCGTTGAAGGTCACGGCCTTGAGGGCGGTCTCGTTGAAGCCGCTCTTCTGCTCGGCGGCGAGCTGCACCGGGTCGATGGCGCCGTTCTGGACCAGGTTGCCGATCCAGTCGTGCGCGCCGACCACGACGTCCGGGCCGCTGCCCTGCTGGGAGGCGGTCACGAAGTTGGTCTGCAGGTCCTTGGAGACGGCCTGCACCTCGACGGTGACGCCGTTCTCCTGGCCGAACTTGTCGCCGAACGGCTTGAGGGCCTCGGCCCGCTTGTCGTCGGCCCAGATCACGAGCTTGCCGCCCGCGGCCTTGGGGGATTCCTTCGCGGCCGGCTCGTCCTTGCTGTTGTCGCCGCAGCCGGACGCAGCGAGCGCCAGACCGAGAACGGCGACCACACCCGCGGTACGGATGCGCATCGGTACTCCTGTCGTTGTGGCCGACCGCCGGGGGAAGGGCGGCCCGCCAGTGGAAACCTCTGTAAGTTCTTGCCAACCGGCGCCAGAGTGCTGCGCCGCTGCTCTCGCGTGTTGCGGGGACGTTAGCAAGAGGTTTCAGAGAATGGAAGGGCTTGCAGAAGTGTACGCAAGAACTTGCCCGTGAGCTAAAGTGCCGCCATGCGCGCTCGACTGTCCGACATCGCCCAGCAGGCCGAAGTCAGCGAGGCCACGGTGTCGCGGGTGCTCAACGACCGCCCCGGTGTGGCCCCCGAGACCCGGCAGGCCGTCCTGACCGCCCTCGATGTGCTCGGTTACGAGCGCCCCGCCCGGCTGCGCAAGCGCAGCGCCGGGCTCGTCGGGCTGGTCGTACCGGAGCTGGACAACCCGATCTTCCCCGCGTTCGCCCAGGTGATCGAGTCGACCCTGGCGCAGAGCGGGTTCACTCCGGTGCTCTGCACCCAGACCCCCGGCGGGGTCACCGAGGACGAGTACGTCGAGATGCTGCTGGACCGGCAGGTCTCCGGGATCGTCTTCGTCTCCGGCCTGCACGCCGACACGGCCGCCAACCACGACCGCTACCGGGCGCTGATTGCCCGCCCGCTGCCGATCGTGATGATCAACGGGTACGCGCCGGGCATCGCCGCCCCCTTCGTCTCCTGCGACGACGGCGAGGCCACCGAACTGGCCGTCGCCCACCTGGTCGCACTCGGCCACCGCCGGATCGGCCTGATCACCGGCCCGGACCGGTTCGTGCCGGTGCAGCGCCGGGTGGCCGGCTTCCGGGCCGCGATGACCCGGCTGGCCGGAGCGACCGAGTCGGACCTGGCCGAACTGGCCGAGCTCTCGCTCTTCGGCGTCGAGGGCGGCGAGGCCGCCGCCGGGCGGCTGATCGAGCGCGGGGTCACCGGGATCGTCTGCGGCTCCGACCTGATGGCCCTCGGCGCGATCCGGGCCGCCCGGCAGCGCGGCATGTCGGTGCCCGGGGACGTCTCGGTGGTCGGCTACGACGACTCGCCGCTGATGGCCTTCACCGATCCGCCACTGACCACCATGCGGCAGCCGGTGACGGCGATGGCGGTCGCCGCGGTCCGCGCCCTGGTCGACGAGATCAACGGGCACGCCGCGCCGCACTCGGAGTACCTGTTCCGCCCGGAACTGGTGGTGCGCGGCTCCACCGCCGTGGTCCGCCAACCCGACCCCAACCCGGCGCCCGGCGGCCCGAAGCGGCAGCGGCCGGCGCCGCCCGCGCTCCCCGTCCCGGCCTGACGGCCCTCCGCCCTCCACCCTCGACCGACCGGCCCGACCCGACCCGTGCCGTCTCGCCATGTCGGCGATATGGCGGTATTCAGGCCCCCGTGGCACCGCCACCTCGCCGACATGGAGTTGATCTCGCCGCCCACCACCGCGGCGCGGGTGGAGCGAGGCCGCAGGCCGCATCACGACACCGTCGGCGATCCCGCACCGCAGCCCGCGGCACGCCGCCGGGGGCGGTCCGTACTCGACCAGGGCGGCAGTCGGAGCCCGTCACATGGACGCGCTCCCACCGGACGACCGTCCGCGCGTTCCGTCCCGGCCCCACGCGTCCCACTGGCTGGGACACGCCGGAAGGTGACGTTACCCTGGCCGGAGGGTGACAGCCGTCATTTCTTGCGCAAGGAATGCTTGACTCTTGCAGCGGCAGACCGGCATTCTGCTCTGACACCCGCGCCCGTCACCCACCGCCGCGCGGGCTCACGCCGTCCCGCGCCACAGAACGGGGATCGTCACCGATGACCGACGCCACCAACCCGGCCCCGCTGACCTCCGACGACGACTGGTGGCGTTCCGCGGTCGTCTACCAGGTCTACGTCCGCAGCTTCGCCGACGCCAACGGCGACGGCGTGGGTGACCTCCAGGGCATCCGCGAGCGCCTGCCGTACCTGCGCGACCTCGGGGTCGACGCGCTCTGGCTCACCCCCTTCTACACCTCGCCGCAGGTCGATGCCGGCTACGACGTCGCCGACTACCGCGACGTCGACCCACTCTTCGGCTCGCTCACCGACTTCGACGCGATGATCACCGACGCGCACGCCCTCGGCCTGCGGATCATCGTCGACCTGGTGCCCAACCACACCTCCAGCCAGCACCCGTGGTTCTCCGCCGCGCTCGCCGCCGCCCCCGGCTCCCCCGAGCGCGAGTTCTACCTCTTCGCCGACGGCAAGGGCGAGAACGGCGAGCTGCCGCCGAACGACTGGGAGAGCATCTTCGGCGGTCCCGCCTGGACCCGGGTGCCGGACGGCCAGTGGTACCTGCACCTGTTCGACCCTGCCCAGCCCGACCTGAACTGGCGACACCCGCAGGTCCGCGCCGAGTTCGAGGACGTGCTCCGGTTCTGGCTCGACCGTGGCGTCGACGGGTTCCGGATCGACGTGGCACACGGAATGATCAAGGCCGAAGGGCTGCCGGACGTCGGCTTCAACTCGATGACCACCGGCCAGCGCCAGTCCGAGCTGCTCGGCAAGGGCCGCCTGCCCTACTTCGACCAGGACGAGGTGCACGACATCTACCGCGCCTGGCGACCGATCCTGGACAGCTACCCGGGCGGCCGGATGGCGGTGGCCGAGGCGTGGGCGGAGACCCCGCAGCGACTGGCCCGCTACATCGGGCCGGACGAGCTGCACCAGGCGTTCAGCTTCGACTTCCTCGACGCCACCTGGTCGGCCGACTCGTTCCGCAAGGTCATCGACACCGCGCTGGCCGAGTCGACCATCGTCGGCGCCCCGACCACCTGGGTGCTCTCCAACCACGACCGACAGCGGCACGTCACCCGGTACGGCGACGGCGAGGTCGGCCTGCGCCGCGCCCGCGCCGCGGCCCTGCTGATGCTGGCCCTGCCCGGCTGCGCCTACGTCTACCAGGGCGAGGAGCTGGGCCTGCCCGAGGTGCTGGACATCCCCGACGAGCTCCGCCAGGACCCGGCGTTCCTGCGTACCGGGGAGAGCCGGGACGGCTGCCGGGTGCCGATCCCGTGGAGCGGCGAGCTGGCCCCGTACGGCTTCGGCCCGCAGGGTTGCGAGCTGAGCTGGCTGCCGGCCCCGGCGACCTGGCGTGCCCTCTCGGTGGCCGCCCAGACCGGCGTGCCCGGCTCGACGCTGGAGCTCTACCGCGCGGCGCTGCGGATCCGGCACGAGCACCCGGCCCTGGCCGGCACGACCGGCGGCGTGACCTGGCTGGAGACTGAGCCGGGTGTGCTGGCCTTCCACCGCACCGACGGTGCCACCACCCTGACCTGCGTGGTCAACATCAGCGGCGCCGTGGTCGTGGTCGAGGGCTACGGCCGGCCGATCGTCGCCAGCGAGGAACTCACCGAGCAGGGACCGGGTCACGTCCTGCCGGTCGACGCAGCTGCGTGGTTCGAACGGCGCTGAGCCGGGTAACCCGCCATCGACCTGGTCGTCCGTTGTGCTCCGCGCCGACGGGCGACTGGGCAGACGACCCCTTGTGGTGGGGGGTGAGGTGATGCCGGCGCTCCGGGGAGTCCGCTCCCCGGAACGCCGGTGTCCATTCGGGACGGGGTCAGCGCCCCTTGCGCCGCAGTTGCTCGGCGATCCGGTCGAAACCGGCGCGCAGTTGCTCCTCGGTCGGCGCGGGCAACGGCTCCGGCGGGTGCTCCTCCTGTGCGGCCGCCCGCTCCAGTTCCTCGTCGAGGACGTCGGCGAAGTCGCCGTAGAGGTCGGACTCCTCGATCCGGGCCGCCTCGTCCCGTGCGGCGATCTGCGCGGCGGCGATCTCGCCTCGGACCTCGTCGGCCGAGAGCGCCGGCACCAGCGGCTCGACCACCGCCATCAGCTGCTCCTCGGCCACCACCGCCTCGGCCAGGGCGAGGGCGTGCGGTCGCTCGTACGGGCCGCAGACCACCGGCTCCCACTCCGCCGGGTCGCCGAGCGGACCGAACGTGATGATCCACGGCAGGCCGAGCATCGGCGAGTCGTCCGGCAACTCCAACGTCACGAGTGCACCCACGGGCTCATCATGGTCGGTCGACTCACCGAGCCGGGCGGCATTTGCCCTATTCATCTTTTCCTTCGGTGTCCCGCCTGCGGCTACTCCACCACCGGGTCGTCGCCCACAAAGGCCCGCCAACGCTCGACCCAGCCGGCCCGCACCGCGGCAAGGTCCCGACCGTACCCGCTGACCACGAGGGCGGCCGGACCCGGCCCGCCGTCGGTCAGCGGCCGCTCGGCGGTGGCCGCGACCTGGATCTCCTGGCCACCACGATGGCGCGACGACGGCGTGCCACGGCGGCGAGACGGCGCGGCAGGGGCGGGTCGGCACCTACCCGGCGGCGCGGCGAGGACGTGGCCGGACGGTGTGGCGGTGTCAGGCGGGCCGGTCGGCGTCGAAGGCCGCACGCACCAGTGCCAGCGCCGTCTCCGGCGGCACGCCGAGCCGGGCCGCCTCCTCGGCGTAGCGTAGCGCCGAGCGCTGCAACCGGTCCGTCGCGTCGTCCCGCCCCGGCGCGACGTACGTGCCGTGCCGGCCCCGGGTCTCCACCAGCCCGGCGCCCTCCAGCTCCCGGTACGCCCGGGCCACGGTGTTCACCGCCAGGCCCAGCTCGCCGGCGAACTGCCGGACCGGGGGCAGCCGGGTGCCGACCGGCAGCCGCCCGTCGCCGATCATGGCGGCCAACTGCCCGCGCACCTGCTCGTACGGCGGCGTCGCCGCGCCCGGGTCGATCTCGATCAGCACGTCAGCCCGCCCCTCCCGGCGTACCCGGACCGGTGTCCGCCTCCGCCTCGGCGTCGACGCCCGCCGGGGCGGGCCCCTCGGCCAGGTCGACCACCCGGCCGTGCCGGCTGGTCGCGGCCAGCGCGGCGCCGAAGAGCACCAGCTGGTTGAGCAGGTAGAGATAGAGCAGCACGGCCACCGCGCCGGCCACCACCGTGTACGCCGGGTTCCGTTCGGTCCGCACGATGTAGTAGCGCCCGACGGTGTTCAGCAGCGTGATCCCCACCGCGACGAACAGCACCACGGGCCGCAGTCGGCGCCGGCTCATCCGCAGCCGGGGCACCGCCACCAGCAGCGCCGCCGCGAGCACCGCGTTGATCAGGACGCTGAGCACCGCGCTGATCGTGGTGAGGCCGACCGAGCCGGTGGCCCGCAGCAGGAAGCGCAGCAACGACTCCAGGGCGTCCACGGCCGCCACCGAGAGGCCGAGCATCACGAAGACCAGCACCAGCACGCCCAGGTCGACCAGACGGCGTACCACCAGGTTGCCGGGCTGCTGGTTGAACCCGTACATCAGCCGCTGCGACGAGCGGATCGCCTCCACCCAGCCGATCCCGGTGAAGACCAGGATCACCAGGCCGACCACGCCGACGGTGTTGCTGCTCTGGGCGATCTGCTGCGGGTCGAGGAAGGGCAGGTTCTGCCGCAGGAAGTCGGCCGCCGCGTCGCTGACCTCGTCGTTGTCCTCAAGGATCGCCCCGAAGATCGAGTACGCGACCAGGGCCAGCGCGAAAACGGCGAAGAACCCGTAGTAGGCGATGGCCGCCGCGAGCCGGCCGCCGAGCACGTTGCCGTACAGGTCGACCGCCCGCCACAGGTGGTCGAACCGGGGCCACCGCCGCCGGGCCGTGGTGAACCGGCGGTCCATGCCGGCCGTCAGCCGACCCCACGCGTCCACCACGTCATCCTCGCCGATCTCCCGCCGGCCGGGGCGGGCAAGTGGTCACCGGGCCCGGTCAGCCACCGAGCCGGAAGTCCCGGCGCGGCTGCCACCGGGTCTCACCGCTGTGCGAGAAGAGGGTGAACGAGTCGACCTCGAACATCGCCGAGAAGTCGGCCAGGTCCTCGTACGCCCGGTCCAGCGCCTCCGGCGCGACGTCCTGCGCGACGGTGACGTGCGGGTGGTACGGGAAGCGGGCCTCCCGGTGCAGCTCGGGCGCGGCGTTGATGGCGGCGGCGAGCAGTTCGCACTCGCTGATCCCGGCCGCCACCGCCACGAAGACCACCTGGGTCACCGGCCGGAAGGTGCCGGTGCCGCGCAGGTGCAGGGTGAACGGCAGGTGCGCGCCGGCGACCCGGGCCAGGTGCTCCTCGACCGCCGGCAGCGCGGCCACCGGGATCTCGGTGGGCCCGAGCAGGGTCACGTGCGCCGGCACCGCCTGCGGGTCACCCGCCTCGACCCGGCGCCGGGTGAGCATGCCGCCCCACGGCTCCGGGATGTCCACCGCGATCCCGATCTGGATGGTGTCACCGGCCCTCGGCGCCCCGTCCCTGCGATCCACGCTCCGCGCCACCCCTCCGGCCACCGACTCCACCCCTGACGACCCGGGGCCGCTACTCGAAGCGGACCGGCGGGAAGAAGCCGACCCGGTCGTACGCCGTGCGCAACGTCGCCGAGGCCACCGCGCGTGCCTTCTCCGCGCCGGCGGCGAGGAGCTTGTCGAGCTGGGCGGGGTCGTCCAGGTAGCCGCGGGTGCGCTCCTGGATCGGGGTGACGAACTCCCGGACCACCTCGCCGAGGTCCTTCTTCAGGTCGCCGTAGCCCTTGCCGTCGTACGCGGCGACCAGGTCGTCGATATCCCGACCGGAGAGCGCCGAGTAGATCGTCAGCAGGTTGGAGATGCCCGGCTTGGTCTCGGCGTCGAAGACGATCTCGCGGCCGGTGTCGGTGACCGCCGAACGGATCTTCTTGGCCGAGCGGGCCGGGTCCTCCAGCAGGTCGATGATGCCGGCCGGCGAGGACGACGACTTCGACATCTTCGCCGTCGGGTCCTGCAGGTCGGTGATCTTCGCGGTGTCCTTGACGATGTGCGGCGCGGGCACCGTGAAGGTCTGCCCGAACAGCGAGTTGAACCGCTGCGCCAGGTCGCGGGAGAGCTCCAGGTGCTGGCGCTGGTCCTCGCCGACCGGCACCGCGTTCGCCTGGTAGAGCAGGATGTCGGCGGCCTGCAGGATCGGGTACGTGAACAGGCCGACGCTGGCCCGCTCGCTGCCCTGCTTCTGCGACTTGTCCTTGAACTGGGTCATCCGGCTGGCCTCGCCGAAGCCGGTGATGCAGCCCAGCACCCAGGCCAGCTGCGAGTGCTCGGGCACCTGCGACTGGACGAAGAGGGTGCTGCGCTCCGGGTCGAGCCCGACCGCGAAGAGCTGCGCAGCGGCCACCCGGCTGCGCTGCCTGAGCACCTTCGGGTCGTGCCCGGCGGTGATCGCGTGCAGGTCGACCACGCAGTAGAACGCGTCGTGGCTCTCCTGCAACGCCACCCAGTGCCGTACCGCGCCCAGGTAGTTGCCGAGGTGGAACGAGTCGGCCGTCGGCTGGATGCCGGAGAAGACGCGCGGGCGGGCGGGTACGTCGGACATGCCGGCAATTCTGTCAGCAACCCCCGGCGTACGTCATGACGGGCCGGCGGGTCGGCTCACCACCGGCCCGCCCGGGGCCGTGACCTCGCGCCGCTGCTCGGGCAGGCGCGCGGCGGAGACCGCTATCCGGGACACCCGGCGGCCCTCCAGGGCCAGCACCCGCACCAGCCAGCCGCCGCCCGGCGGCTCGGGGTGGTCGGTGTGGGGCGGGGCCACCGGCACCTCGTCGCCGGCGACCGGCAGCCGTCCCAGCGCGGCCATCACGAAACCACCGACGGTCTCGTACGGCCCGGTCGGCAGCGCCACCCCGGTCCGCTCGGCGAAGTCGGCGAGGTTGAGCCGGCCGTCCAGCACGGCGGGCAGGCCGGCGTGGGGCGGCTCGGGCGTGTCGTCGTACTCGTCGTGGATCTCGCCGACCAGCTCCTCGATCAGGTCTTCGAGGGTGACGATGCCGGCGGTCCCGCCGTACTCGTCGACCACCACCGCCAGGTGGTGGCCCTCCCGGCGCATCTCGGTCAGCGCGGCGAGCACCCGCTTGCTGCCGGGCAACTGCTTCACCTCGCGGACCAGTTCGCCGAGCGTGGCGTGCGGGTCGAGGTCGGGGCGCAGCAGCACGTCGCGCAGGTGCACGAAGCCGACCACGTCGTCGTGGGTGCCGTCGACCACCGGGTAGCGGGTGTGCGTGTCGGCCCGGACCACCCGCCCGGCCTCGGCGAGGCTCATCCCGGCGGAGAGGAAGACCACCTCGGTGCGGGGCATCATCACCTCGCGGACCAGGCTCGCCCCGGCGACCAGCACCTCGTCGATGATGCGGCGCTCGTCGGGGTCGAGCACCGTGTTGGCCGCGACCAGGTCGCGCAGCTCGTCCTCGCTGATCCGCTCCCGCCCGGCAGCCGGGCTCGCGCCGAGCAGGCCGGTGACCAGCCGGGTGGCGCCGTCGGCGGCCCGGACGACGAGCCGGGCCACGCTGCGCGCCACCGGACCCGGTTCCCGCCGTGGTCTTCCCTGCGCTCGCCTCCGGAACCCGGGACCTGCCGCTTCCCGCATGCAGGTGATGGTAGGGCCGTCCGCGCCGCACGACGCCACATGTTCGTATCTGTTCAGTCGTGAAGGTTTATGATGGAATGGCAGCCCAGGTCGACGCCGGGCGCGGGCCCCACGTACGGCCGTAGGGTGATCACGAACGGCCGTGGCGGGACACGGCCAGGCAGGGAGGACCCACGTGAAACTGCTCGTCACCGGCGGCGCCGGCTTCATCGGCAGCGTGGTGACCCGGATGCTGCTGGACAACGGCCACGACGTGACGGTCCTGGACGACCTGCGCACCGGGCACCGCGAGGCGCTCGCCCCGGAGGCCACCCACGTCGACCTGCCGGTCCACGAGGCGGCCCGGGTGCTCACCCCCGAGGCCGGCTTCGACGGGGTGCTGCACTTCGCCGCGCTGATCGCCGCCGGCGAGTCGATGGTGAAGCCGGAGCTGTACTGGCACGCCAACACGGTCAGCTCGATCGCCCTGATCGACGCGGTCCGCGCGGCCGGCGTGCCCCGGCTGGTCTTCTCCTCCACCGCCGCCGTCTACGGCAACCCGGCCGAGCTGCCCATCCCGGAGACCGCGGTCAAGGCCCCCACCAACACGTACGGGGCCACCAAGCTCGCCGTCGACATGGCGCTCACCTCCGAGGCGGTCGCGCACGACCTGGCCGCCGTCTCACTGCGCTACTTCAACGTCGCCGGGGCGTACCTGCACGGCGACGTCGCGATCGGCGAGCGGCACGACCCGGAGACACACCTGATCCCGATCGCGCTGGAGGTCGCCGCCGGCCGGCGGGAGAAGCTCCAACTCTTCGGCGACGACTACCCGACCGTCGACGGCACCTGCGTACGCGACTACATCCACGTCGAGGACCTGGCCCGCGCCCACCTGCTGGCGCTGACCGCCGCCGTCGCGGGCCGGCACCGGATCTACAACCTCGGCAACGGCAACGGCTTCACCAACCGGCAGGTGGTCGACGTGGTCCGCGAGGTCACCGGCCGGCCGCTGCCGGTCGAGATGGCGCCGCGCCGCGAGGGCGACCCCGCCGAACTGGTCGCCTCCTCCGCGCTGGCCCGCGAGGAGCTGGGCTGGACGCCGGAGAAGCCGACCCTGCACGACATGGTCGGCGACGCCTGGGCCTTCTACCGCACCCACCTCCTGGAGCAGCGGTGACCGACGTCGCGGCCCGCGCCACCGCCGGCTTCCGGTCGGCGTACGGGCAGGAGCCGGCGGGCCGCTGGGCGGCTCCCGGCCGGGCCAACCTGATCGGCGAGCACACCGACTACAACGACGGCTTCGTGCTCCCCTTCGCCCTGTCGCTGCGGACCGTCGTCGCCGCGTCCGTACAGCCGGGTGAGCGTTGGACGGCCTGGTCGGAGACCACGGGCCAGCCGGTGGAATTCGGCGCGGCCGAGGCCGACGAGCCCGGCCGGGTCACCGGCTGGGGCGCGTACGTCGCCGGGGTCGTCTGGGCGCTGCGCGATGCCGGGTACGCCGTGCCCGGCGCACGCCTGGCGATCGCCTCGGACGTGCCGCTCGGCTCCGGGCTCTCCTCCTCGGCCGCGCTGGAGGCGGCGGTGCTCGCCGCCCTGGTCGACCTCGGCGGGCTGGACCTGCCCGCCGAGCGGCAGCCCCGGCTGGCCCAGCGCGCCGAGAACTCCTACGTCGGCGCGCCGACCGGAATCATGGACCAGTCCGCGGTGATCCGCTGCCGGGAGGGGCACGCGCTCTTCCTGGACTGCCGTACCGAGGCCATCGAGCACATCCCGTTCGACCTGGACGCCGCCGGCCTGGCCATGCTGGTCGTCGACAGCCGGGCCCCGCA
The DNA here is from genome assembly GCF_900090245.1 of Micromonospora halophytica. Taxonomy (GTDB): domain Bacteria; phylum Actinomycetota; class Actinomycetes; order Mycobacteriales; family Micromonosporaceae; genus Micromonospora; species Micromonospora halophytica. Next base: position 110,889 of record NZ_FMDN01000003.1, on the reverse strand, counting down.
CCGGCACGCCGACGGCGAGTACGCCTCCCGGCGCAAGTCCTGCGAGGCGGCGGCGTCCGTGCTGGGCGTGCCGGCGCTGCGCGACGTGACCGTCGCCGGCCTCGCCCCGGCGCTCGGCCGGCTGCCCGACGACGAGACACGCCGTCGGGTCCGGCACGTGGTCACCGAGGACCAGCGGGTCCTCGACACCGTCGAGCTGCTGCGCGCCGGCCGGGTACGCGAGATCGGCCCGCTGCTCACCGCCTCGCACGCCTCGATGCGGGACGACTTCGAGATCACCGTGCCGGAGATCGACACCGCGGTCGAGGCGGCGCTGGCGACCGGGGCGCTCGGTGCCCGGATGACCGGCGGCGGTTTCGGTGGCTGCGTCCTCGCCCTGGTCGAGGCGGTCTCCGCCACCACGGTCGCCGACGCCGTCACCCGCGCGTACGCCGAACGCGGCTTCACCGCCCCCGCCACGTTCGCCGTCCTGCCGGCGGCCGGCGCCACCCGCCTGGCCTGAACGACCCCGGTGCCTGAACCGCTCATCGGCCGACGGGCCGCCCCGCGAGGCGACACCCCGCACGAAGATCGTGCTCGAACACGGAAAGAGTGGCATCCCTGCTCGGGGATACCACTCTTTCCGTGATCGAGCGTCACATGCAGGGCGGGCATGCCGCCCCCGACGCGTCGGGACCGGCGGGGTGGTCAGGTGGCGTCGACGATCATCGCGGCGCCGACGGTGCGGTTGGTGGTCTCGTCGATGATCACGAAACCGCCGGTGGTGCGGTTGCGGCGGTACTCGTCGGCCAGCAGCGGCACCGTCGTGCGCAGCCGGACCCGGCCGATCTCGTTGAGCTTCAGCTCGCCGGCCGACTCGTCCCGGTGCAGCGTGTTGATGTCCAGCCGGTAGTGCAGCGCCCGCACGATCGCCCGCGCGGACCGGGTCGTGTGCTTGATCGCGTACTTGCCGCCGATCTGCAGCGGTCGGGTCTCGTCCATCCAGCAGACCATCGCCTCGATGTCCTGCGACACCGCCGGGGCGTTGTTCGGCCGGCAGATCAGGTCGCCGCGCGAGATGTCGATCTCGTCTTCCAGCCGTACGGTCACCGACATCGGCGGGAACGCCTCGGCCACCGGGCCGTCCGCCGTCTCCACCGAGGAGATCCGGCTGGTGAAGCCGGACGGGAGCACCATCACCTCGTCGCCCGGCTTGAGCACACCCGAGGCGACCTGGCCGGCGTAACCCCGATAGTCGGTGACGGTGGTGGACTGCGGGCGGATGACGTACTGCACCGGGAAACGGACGTCGACCAGGTTGCGGTCGCTGGCGATGTGCACCCGCTCCAGGTGGTGCAGCAACGACGGCCCCTCGTACCAGGGCATGCTCGCCGACCGGGAGACGATGTTGTCGCCCTTGAGCGCGGAGATCGGCACCACGGTCAGGTCCGGCACGTCGAGCTTCGCGGCGAACGCGGTGAACTCGTCGGCGATCCGCTCGAAGACCTCCTGCGAGTAGTCGACCAGGTCCATCTTGTTGACGCAGAGGACCAGGTGCGGCACCCGCAGCAGCGAGCAGAGGAAGGCGTGCCGACGGGACTGCTCCACCAGGCCCTTGCGGGCGTCCACCAGGATCAGCGCCAGGTCGGCGGTGGAGGCGCCGGTGACCATGTTCCGGGTGTACTGGATGTGCCCGGGGGTGTCGGCGATGATGAACTTCCGCCGCGGCGTGGCGAAGTAGCGGTACGCCACGTCGATGGTGATGCCCTGCTCCCGCTCCGCGCGCAGGCCGTCGGTGAGCAGCGCCAGGTTGGTGTACTCGTCGCCGCGGGCCGCGCTGACCGCCTCCACGGCGGCGAGCTGGTCGGTGAAGAGCGACTTGGTGTCGTACAACAGCCGGCCGATCAGGGTCGACTTGCCGTCGTCCACGCTGCCGGCGGTGGCGAAGCGGAGCAGGTCCATCGGCCGGGCCTCCGGCCCGGCCCCGGTGGCGGCCCGGCTCTCCGCCGCGCCCGCGGCGATCGTCTCGGCGCTCATCAGAAGTAGCCCTCCCGCTTGCGGTCCTCCATAGCGGCCTCGCTGACCCGGTCGTCACCACGGGTCGCGCCGCGCTCGGTGATCCGGGTGGCGGCCACCTCCTCGATCACCTTCTCCACCGTGTCGGCGTCCGACCGGACGGCCGCCGTGCAGGAGGCGTCGCCCACGGTGCGGTACCGCACCCGGGCCTTGAACCGCTCCTCGCCCGCGCGGGGGCGGAGGAACTCGTTGACCGCGTAGAGCATGTCGTCCCGTTCGACCACCTCGCGCTCGTGCGCGTAGTAGATCGACGGCAGCGGGATGCGCTCGCGGGCGATGTAGTGCCAGACGTCCAGCTCGGTCCAGTTGGACAGTGGGAAGACCCGAATCGACTCGCCCGGGTGGTGCCGTCCGTTGTAGAGCGACCACAGCTCCGGCCGCTGGTTCTTCGGGTCCCACTGGCCGAACTCGTCGCGGAAGCTGAACACCCGCTCCTTGGCCCGGGCCTTCTCCTCGTCGCGCCGGGCGCCGCCGAAGAGCGCGTCGAAGCGGTGCTTCTCCACCGCGTCCAGCAGCACCGGGGTCTGGATCCGGTTGCGTGTCCCGTCGGCCGACTCGCGCACCATCCCGCCGGCCAGGGCCTCGGGTACGCTCGCCACGATCAGGTGCAGGCCCAGCTCGGCGACCCGCTGGTCGCGGTACTCCAGCACCTCGGGGAAGTTGTGCCCGGTGTCCACGTGCATGACGGGGAACGGGATGTTGGCCGGCGCGAACGCCTTCTGGGCCAACCGGAGCATGACGATGGAGTCCTTGCCGCCGGAGAAGAGCAGCACGGGGCGCTCCATCTCCGCGACCACCTCGCGCATCACGAAGATGCTCTCCGCCTCGAGCGCGTCGAGGTGGGACACCTGGTAGAAGCGGGCGGGGGCGGTCATGACATGGTCTCGCTCGGCGTGGATCCGCTCATGGGTTCCGGACCTTTCCGGTCGGATATCTCAAGAACAAGCGCTCAGGCTACCCGGAATGTCTCTGCAGCGCTGCAAGCAACCGAGTGGCGAGATCCTTGCGACAGACCAGCAGGTCCGGCAGGCGCGGATCCGCCTCGTTGTATTTCAGCGCAGAACCGTCGATCCGGGAAGCGTGCAGTCCGGTGGCCGTCGCCACAGCCACCGGCGCGGCCGAGTCCCACTCGTACTGGCCGCCCGCGTGGATGTAGGCGTCCACCTCACCGGTGACCACCGCGGCGATCTTCGCGCCGGCCGAGCCCATCGGCACCAGGTGCGCGCCCACGTCCTCGGCCAGATCGGTCAGGAAGACCGGCGGCCGGCTCCGGCTCGCCGCCAGCCGCAGCGTCCGCCCGCCACCCGAGGTCGCCGCCTCCAGCGTCATCGGTGGGTACGCCGGCGGGTGGTCCGTGCCCAGCACCCGGTGCTGCGCCGGCAACCCCACCGCGCCGGCCACCAGACCGTGCCCCGTCGGCGCGTTGCGCGCCCAGAGCGCCACGTGCACCGCCCAGTCCGCGCGCCCCTGCTCGGAGAACTCCCGGGTGCCGTCCAGCGGGTCGACGATCCACACCCGGTCCGCGGACAGCCGGGACACCACCCCGGCGCTCACCTCAGCCGCCCAGGCCAGCCGCGAACCCTCGTCCTCCTCGGAGAGGACCGCGTCACCCGGACGCCATCGCGCCAACTCGGTGCGGATCAGGTCGTGCGAGACCTTGTCCCCCGCCGACTTCAACGCGCCCGGATCCTCGAACCCCATCTCGGAACGCAACGCCAGCAGCGCCTGCCCGGCCCGCGCCGCCAGCCACCGGGCGAACGCGCCGTCGATCATCGGAGGACTGCCCACACCACGCTCCCGTCGCCTCGCGCGGCCCACGTCGCCGGACGCGCCACGTCAGAAGGCGCAGACTACCGGCCCCGCACGCACCCCGGTCGGGTACGCCCCCGCGTCACGCCCCGTGGTACGCGTTCTGGGTCGGCTCCACGCCCTTGGTGACCACCGACTCCACCACGTCGGCCGCCCGGTCCACGAGGAACTCCAGCTCCTTGCGCTCCACAGTGCTGAAATCCGACAGCACGTAGTCCGCCGGGTCCTGCCGCCCCGGGGGCCGGCCGATGCCGAACCGGACCCGGACGTAGTCCTTCGTCCCCAGCGACTTCGACATCGAGCGCAGGCCGTTGTGCCCGCCCTCACCGCCGCCCAACTTGATCCGCAGCTGGCCGTACGGGATGTCCAGTTCGTCGTGCACGGCGATCACCCGGTCGGCGGGGATCTTGTGGAACTGGGCCAGCGCCACCACCGGCCCGCCGGAGAGGTTCATGTACGTCAACGGCCTGACCAGCACCAGCTTCGGCCCGCCGAAACCCAGCCGCCCCTCGGCGACCTCCGCCACCGCCCGCTTGTGCCGGCCGAACCTCGCGCCCAGTCGACCCGCCAGCAGGTCGGCCACCATGAACCCGACGTTGTGCCGGTTGCCGGCGTACTCCCGCCCGGGGTTGCCCAGGCCGACCACCAGCCACGGCCCCGCCTCGTCCGTCACGTCCCGTCCCTCCCGGGGTCAAGCGTCCGTGTCCCGATACGCCGACAGGCGCCCCCGACGGTGCGGGGACGCCTGTCGCAACGCTGCGGACCGATCAGGCCTCGGTCTTCGCCTCGGCGGTCTCCTCGCCACCCGCGGCGGCCGGCTCGCCGGCCTCGGCACCCTCGGACGACTCGGCGGTCTCCTCGCCGACGCCGGCCTCGACCTCCTCGTCGGCGGTCTCGACCTCGGGCAGGGTCGCCTCGAGCTGCTCGGCGGTCGGCGCGGCGGTCACCGAGGCGACCGTCTGCTCCGCGTCGGCGGCCAGCTCGACGCCGGCCGGCAGCTCCACGTCGGCGGCGGTGACCTGGTTGCCGGCCTCCAGGCCCTCGATCGAGGCCTCCAGGTGGTCCGGAACCTTGGTGGCGTCCGCGGTCACCGACAGGGTGTCGTGGTCGTGCACGATCAGGGTGTCCTTGGCGGCCTCACCGGTCAGCTGGACCGGGACCTCGACGGTGACCTTCTCGCCCCGGCGGACCAGCAGCAGGTCGACGTGCTCGAAGGTGTCCCGGATCGGGTCACGCTGGATCGCCTTCGGCAGCGCCAGCACCTGGGTGCCGTCGCTGACCTCGATCGCGAAGAGCTGGTTGGCCCCGCCCTTGCGGATCGCGGCGGCGAACTCACGGGCCGGAAGCGCGATGTGCTTCGGCTTCTCGCCGTGGCCGTACAGCACGGCGGGCACCTTGCCGGCCCGGCGGGTACGACGGGCACCACCCTTGCCGAACTCGGTACGGGGCTCGGCGCTGATCTTTACCTCGGACACGGGGAAACTCCTGATGCTTTCGCTGCGGCGGCTTGTCGACTGGCGGTGCTGGGCGAGGGGCTCGCTGGGGCTCATGCGTCATGACTGCCCGGAGCACCGCGTCGATGACGGTGCCTCCGTGCGGCGCCTCTCAGCGGCCCGCCGGGCACCCTCGCCGTGGCAACCGTGCCAGTCTACCCGAGCCGAATCCGAGGTTTCCGGCAGTCCCCTCTATCACCGTCCGGCCCCGCGCGCAGCGCGAAAACGCCAACGGCCGGGGCGCCCACGGCGCCCCGGCCGGCGGGGTCAGCTCAGGCCACCGAAGAGGGTGGTCACCGAACCGTCGTCGAAGACCTCCCGGATCGCCCGCGCCAGCAGCGGCGCGATCGACAGCACGGTGATCTTGTCGAGTTGCTTCTCCGGCGGCAGCGGCAGCGTGTTGGTCACCACGACCTCGCTGATCGGGCTGTTCTTCAGCCGCTCGGTCGCCGGGTCCGACAGCAGCGCGTGGGTGGAGGCCACCACGATCTCCGCCGCGCCCGACTGCTTGAGGATGTCAGCGGCCTTGCTGATCGTGCCACCGGTGTCGATCATGTCGTCGACGATCAGGCAGACCCGACCCTCGACCTCACCGACCACCCGGTTCGCCACCACCTGGTTGGGCTTGAGCGGGTCCCGGGTCTTGTGGATGAACGCCAGCGGGCAGCCGCCCAGCCGGTCCGTCCACCGCTCGGCCACCCGTACCCGGCCCGAGTCCGGGGCCACCACCGTCATCGGCCGGCCGTCGAACTTGTGCTGCACGTACTCGGCCAGCACGTCCATCGCGAAGAGGTGGTCCACCGGGCCGTCGAAGAAGCCCTGGATCTGCGCGGTGTGCAGGTCGACCGTGAGGATGCGGTTCGCGCCCGCCGTCTTCAGCAGGTCCGCGATCAGCCGGGCCGAGATCGGCTCCCGGCCGCGGTGCTTCTTGTCCTGCCGCGAGTACGGGTAGAACGGCAGGACCACGGTGATCCGCTTGGCCGAACCGCGCTTCAACGCGTCGATCATGATCAGGGTCTCCATGACCCAGGTGTTGACGCCGTGCGTGACGGACTGCACCACGAAGGCGTCCGAACCACGCACCGAGTCCTTGAACCGCACGAAGATCTCGCCGTTGGCGAACTCGTACGCGTCGGAAGGCGTCGGCGCGACGCCGAGCACCTCACCGATCTCCTTCGCCAGCTCCGGAAAGCCACGTCCGGAGAAGAGCATCAGGCTCTTGCGGTTTTCGGCGACGATGCTGCCCATGGGCCCGTCTGCTCCCGTTGCTCGGTGGTGCCCGGCGGCGGTGTGGCCGGGGACTATTCGGTTGCAGTATCCCCCGCGGACGACGGCCCACCCACGGTCTCCGCGCCCTCGTGGATTGCCTCACCTTCCCTTGCGGCCGACGCGTCCCCCGGCGCACTCTGCGCCCGCTGGGCCGCGGCCGCCGAGGCCGTGCCCGGCCGCTTGCGCGCCACCCAGCCCTCGATGCTGCGCTGCGGCGCCCGGGTCACCCCGAGCGCGCCCGCCGGCACGTTCTGCGAGATCGCGCTGCCCGCCGCCACGTACGCCCCCGGGCCCACCTCGACCGGGGCGATCAGGCTGGTGTCGCACCCGATGAAGGCCGCCTCACCGACCGTCGTACGGTGCTTGTTCACTCCGTCGTAGTTCACGAAGATCGTCGCCGCGCCGATGTTCGCCCTCGCGCCGATCGTCGCGTCACCCACGTACGACAGGTGCGGCACCTTCGCGCCCGCGCCCACCTCGGAGTTCTTCACCTCGACGAACGTGCCGACCTTCGCCTTCTCGGCCAACTTCGCCGCCGGCCGCAGGTACGCGTACGGCCCGACGCTCGCGCCCGGCCCCACCTCGGCGCTCACCGCGTGGCTGCGCAGCACGGTCGACGCCGCGCCCACCACCGTGTCCACCAGCGTGACGTCCGGCCCGACGACCGCCTCCGCGCCCACCACCGTCGTCCCGCGCAGCTGCGTGTTCTGGTCGATCACCGCGTCCCGATCGACGGTGGCGGTGACGTCGATCCAGGTGGTCTCCGGGTCCAGGATGCTCACGCCGGTCCGCATCCACGCCTCGTTGACCCGGTCGCGCAGCAGCCGGCGCAGGGCGGCCAACTCCACCCGGTCGTTGCAGCCCAGCGTCTCGACGTGGTCCGCCGCGACGTGCACCCCCACCGGCTCACCCGCCGAGACGAGCAGCCCGAAGACGTCGGTGAGGTACTCCTCGCCCTGGTCGTTGTCCGTGGAGAGCTTGCCCAGCGCGTCCCGCAGCCGGGCCACGTCGAAGGCGTAGATGCCGGCGTTGATCTCCCGCAGCGCACGCTGGGCGGGGCTGGCGTCCCGCTCCTCGACGATCTGCTCCAGCCGGCCGTCGGCGTCGCGCACGATCCGGCCCAGGCCGGTCGGGTCCGGCACCTCGGCGGCGAGCACGGTCGCCGCCGCGCCATCGCCCTCGTGCGCCTGCACCAGCGCCGCGACCGTCTCGGGGCGCAGCAGCGGGACGTCCCCGTTGATCACGACCACCGTGCCGCAGACCTCGGGCACCGCGTCCAGCGCGATCCGCACCGCGTGACCGGTGCCGAGCTGCTCGGCCTGGAGGACGGCGGCGGCGTCCGGGGCGATCTCGGCCAGGTGCGCCCGGACCTGCTCGGCGCCGTGGCCCACCACGACCACCGTGCGGTCCGCGGCCAACGGTGCCGCCGCGGCCAGCACGTGTCCGAGCAGCGTACGGCCGAGCAGCGGGTGCAGCACCTTGGGCAGCGCCGACTTCATCCGCTTGCCCTCACCGGCGGCGAGCACGACGACGGTACGGAGGTGGGGCTGGGGCACGACGTGGCTCCCGTCGGGAAGGCGACACTCTCGCGGCCATGCTAACCAGACATCACCCGGCGATCAGCAGAAGCTCCCGGGAGAGGACTCGAACCCCTACAATCAGGACCAAAACCTGACGTCCTGCCATTAGACGACCCGGGACGGTCTAGAACGCTCAAAACACTGTCGCGCCTGAACTCCACTACACCTTAGCGTCCCACCCGGCCCACGCCATCACTCATTCCCTTCATGATCCCTTCGATGGCCCAGTACATCCGGCGGGAGTCGGGCACCGAGACGACCAGGCAGCCGTGGTAGCCGTCGCCGATGTTGTGCCGGACCGTGGCGGGCCGGTGCCTCTTGAGGGAGGTGCGCTGGAACGCCTCCACGGCGACGCCGACCTGCCGAGCCCACCAGCGAACCGCCGCGTTCGCGTCGGCCGTCTCGTGGATGCACACCCGGAACCGCAGCCCCCCGCGTGGCACGCCCAACTCCTCGACGAAGCGCACGAAGAGGTCGATGAGCACCGGATCGCTGTTGGTGAACCGGACCCGGCAGTCGTGGGGTCGCCAGGGCTTCGCCTTGACCCCTTCGGCCCAGTAGAGGGCGGCCCCGACCAGGAGCAACTCCCGACCGTCCAGCCGGGACACCCATGCGGCGCCGAACTCGGCCAGCTCCGCCCGCGCGGCGTCCCGGGCCTGGCGGTGCGCGGCCCACTGCGCGTCCGTCATCACCTTCGAGTGCGCGCGGCGCCGCTCCCGTTCGGCCGCACCGTCGCGGTCCAGCGGCAGGTGCCGTACCCACAGGTAAGCGGTCGACTTCGCCACGCCGAGCCGGTCGGCTATCGCACCCACCGACAGACCCTCGCCACGCAACGCTACCGCCGCCACCCGCAACTCGTCCTTGGCCCTCGGACGCCGCGTCCACGCGGGCGGGGGCACCCCGCGCAGCAACTCCCTGCACCCGGTTGCGCCCCAGCCCCGTCCGAGCCCGGATCTGCGCCACGGAGAGCCCTTCCTCTACGCGCAACCGCCGCACCTCACCCGCCGTGACGTCAGTCATGACCGAACGTTAGAACGGAGGTACGACACCGGCGGGAAACCCGACGGTGGATTCGGAGCGGGCCTGGCAGGATGGCCGGGTGACCGAGGAAGACGGGCACGACGGCAGGAACATCCCACGACAGGGCGTCACCGAGCGCCGGCGAGGTGACGAGATGACGGACGAGGGCGCGGGTCGGCGTCGGGCGGTGCCGGCGGCGGCGAAGCCGGCGTCCCGGGTGCGGATGTCCGCAGCCCAGCGGCGCGAGCAGTTGATTTCGATCGGCCGGCAGGTCTTCGCCGAGAAGGGCTTCGACGCCACCTCGATCGAGGAGGTGGCGTCCCGGGCCAAGGTTTCCAAGCCGGTGGTCTACGAGCACTTCGGCGGCAAGGAAGGGCTGTACGCGGTGGTGGTCGACCGCGAGGTGCGGGCCCTGCTGGACCGGATCACCACCGCGCTGACCGCCGGGCATCCGCACGAGTTGCTGGAGCAGGCGGCGCTGGCCCTGCTGACGTACATCGAGGAGGAGACGCCCGGGTTCCGGGTGCTGGTCCGCGAGTCGCCGCTGATGTCGGCGACGGGGAACTTCAGCAGCGTGATGAACGACGTCGGGCACCAGGTGGAGCACATCCTGGGCGCGGAGTTCTCCAGCCGGGGGTACGACCCGAAGCTGGCCGAGCTCTACTCGCAGGCACTGGTGGGGATGGTCGCGTTGACCGGCCGCTGGTGGTTGGAGGTGCGCAAGCCGCGCAAGGAGACGGTGGCCGCGCATCTGGTCAACCTGGCCTGGAACGGGTTGTCGCACCTGGAGGCGACGCCGGGCCTGATCACCCGGAAGCGGGCCTGACCTGGCCGGTCAGCGGGCGCCTGCCTCGGAGACGGGATGGTGCCGCTTGCGTCGTTCCTCCTCGGCGTGCTCGTCGGTGCCGACCTTGTCGTAGAGGCCGGTGCCGAGCAGGAGCAGGCCGAAGAGCATCGACACGATGACGGTCGACATCGAGAAGTTGAGGAAGTTCGCCGAGGTCTGCAGCACGGACATCATCAGGATGCTGGTGACCAGGAAGACCGCCCCGGCGGTCAGGTTCATGTAGTGGCCGAGGTTGCCGCGTCGGGACGCGCCGACGATCAGCACGATCCCGAAGGCCACGGAGGCCAGCGAGAACGCCAGGTTGGTGCGGAGCCCGAGGACCCAGTTGCTGCCCCGGTCGAAGAGGGGGTCGCCCCAGGTCTGGAAGACGCCCCAGACCCCGAAGACGAGGATGTAGAGGCCCACGAGCCCGGCGAGGACCCGGTAGAGCGGGCGCGCCGGATGGTTCACCGGAAAATGCACCATGGCTCCTTCTCCATCCAGGTATGACAGATCCAGGAGGATTGTCCCTCGTCCGGCGGCCGCTGTCCGCCGAACCGCCGCCCCCGTCGGACACGAAAATCCCGCCCCGCCGGGCGGCAGGCGCCACGGGCGGAGCGGGATCACGACGGTCGTCGCCGGAGCGCGACCGGGGATCAGAGGACCAGGCGGGCCTTCTGCCAGGCTTCCTTCTCCTCGTCGGTGCCGACCTTGCTGTACATGCCGACCATCAGCAGGACGAGGCTGAGGGTCAGCACCACGATGTCGGTGAGGATGGTGAAGTTGAAGATGTTGGCGTCGGTCCGGAGGAACGCCAGCTCCGCCAGGCCGAGCACCAACAGGGCGTACGCCAGGAACTGGTTGATCGCCACGTCGAGGTTGCGACCGATCGCGGTGCCGGCCAGGACGGCGATGCCGATCACGATGCTGAGCAGCGCGAACCCGAGGTTCGTGCCCTGCCCGAGGACCTTGGTGTCGTCCTGGGCGAAGATGTCGCTGCCGGCGCTCGCGATGAGGCCGAGCACACCGAAGACCACGAAGTACAGACCAACGAGCCCGCCGATCGCCCGGTAGATCGGCCGCGCGGGGTGGTTGACGGGGGTATGGGCCATGTCTGAGTCTCCAACGCGTTCGGATGAGAGGTCGTCGACGATTGTCCCGCACACCGGAATGTGACGCCGCACACGGCCCCCGTCCGTCGCCGGAGGGGGCGCGAGGCGCGGTCAGAGCGGTGGGATCTCGTCGGCCAGGGTGAGCCAGGTCTCCTCGGTCCGTTCCCGCTCGGCGCGTACCTCCTTGAGCTGCGCGTCGAGCTCGGCGACCTTGCCGTAGTCGGTGGCGTGGGCGGCGAGCTGGTCGAGCAGCGTCGCCTCCTTCTGCTCCAGCTTGCCGATCTGCCGTTCCAGCCGGGTCAGCTCCTTGCGGGCCTGCCGGGCCTCGGCGGCGGACATCCCGGCAGTGGCCGCCGGGACCGGGGCCGGTCCGGTGTCGGCCTTCGCCGGGGCGGTCGCGCCGGCCGCCCGGGCGAGGTACTCGTCGACGCCGCCGGGCAGGTGCACCAGCCGGCCGTCGCCGAACATCCCGTACGCGGTGTCGGTGACCCGTTCGATCAGGTAGCGGTCGTGGCTGGCCACGACGATGGTGCCGGGCCAGGAGTCGAGCAGGTCCTCCAGCGAGGCGAGGGTGTCGGTGTCCAGGTCGTTGGTGGGCTCGTCGAAGAGGAGCACGTTGGGTTCGCCGGCGAGCAGCCGCAACATCTGCAGGCGGCGGCGCTCACCGCCGGAGAGGTCGCTGACCGGGGTCCAGAGCCGTCGGTCGTCGAAGCCGAAGACCTCGGCGAGCTGGGCCGCGGAGATCTCCCGGTCTCCGAGCTGCACCCGGCGGGCGACCTCCTCGACGGCTTCGAGGACCCGCAGGTGGCCGGGGAGTTCGGCCAGTTCCTGGGAGAGGAACGCGGGGCGGACGGTCGAGCCGGTGCGCAGGCTCCCGCCGTCGGGGCGGGTGACCCCGGCCAGCATGCGCAGCAGGGTGGTCTTGCCGGCGCCGTTACGGCCGAGGATGGCGATCCGGTCGCCGGGGCCGACCTGCCAGGTGACGTCGTGCAGGATCTCCTTGGGGCCGGCGTGCAGGGTGACCTGCTCCAGGTCGTACACCTGCTTGCCGAGCCGGGCGGTGGCCATCCGTTGCAGCGACATGGTGTCGCGCGGCGGTGGGACGTCGGCGATGAGCGCGTTGGCCGCGTCGATCCGGAACCGCGGCTTGGAGGTGCGGGCGGGCGGGCCCCGGCGCAGCCAGGCGATCTCCTTGCGGAGCAGGTTCTGCCGGCGGGCCTCGGTGGCGGCAGCGACCCGTTCCCGCTCGGCGCGGGCCAGGGTCCAGGCGGCGAAGCCACCCTCGTACGCCCGGACGGTCTGGTCGGCGACCTCCCAGGTGGTGGTGCAGACCGCGTCGAGGAACCACCGGTCGTGGGTGACCACGACCAGGGCGCCCTTGCGGCCGACCAGGTGCTTCGCCAGCCAGTCGACGCCGCCGACGTCGAGGTGGTTGGTGGGCTCGTCGAGGATCAGCAGGTCGGCCTCGCGGACCAGCAGCGCGGCCAGCGCGACGCGGCGGCGCTCGCCACCGGACATCGGGCCGACCGGCTGGTCGAGGCCGAGGTGGGGCATGCCGAGGCCGTCGAGGATGGCCCGCACGCCCGCGTCGCCGGCCCATTCGTGCTCGGCGCCCATGCTCTGACCTAGCCACGCGGTGCCGAGGACGACGTCGCGGACGGTGGCCTCGGGGGCGAGCTGGAGGGACTGCGGCAGCCAGGCGACGCGCAGGTCGCGGCGGTGGGTGACCCGGCCGTCGTCCGGCTCCTCCTGCTTGGTGAGCAGCCGCAGCAGGGTGGACTTGCCGGCCCCGTTGAGGCCGACCACGCCGATCCGGTCGGCGTCGTCGAGGCCGAGCGAGACGTCGGTGAGCAGCGGCCCGGCGGCGCCGTACCCCTTGGACACCCGGTCCAGGTTGACGATGTTGGCCACGACCTCACCTCCCATGATCAAGGCGTCCCGGTGCCGGCTGGCACCTCGGGACGCCTGGCCCTCCAGGGTACGCGGACGCGACCGGCGGGCGCGCACCACGCTCACCGCCGCCCCGCCGCATGATCCACTCCATGTCGCCGACGTGGCGGTGTCGATGACGCCGGAATGCCGCCATGTCGGGGAAACGGAGTGGATCATGCGGCGGGGCGGGCGGGCCGACGCGCATGCCGGCCCGGGCCGGTACCGGGTCAGGAGGCGCGACGGTCAGACGACGCGGGCCCCGGCGACCGGACCGTGGGCCACCCGCGCCTCCCGGCACACTCCGGCCGCCTCCACCTCACCGGCGATCCGCTCCGCGTCGGCGGCGCCGGCCGCGAGGAAGACGCAGGTCGGGCCGGAGCCGGAGACGATGCCGGCGAGCGCGCCGGCCGCCTCCCCGGCCTTGAGGGTGTCGGCGAGCGACGGGCGCATGGCCAGCGCGGCGTCCTGGAGGTCGTTGCCGAGGGCGGCGGCGAGCACCCGGGGGTCGCGCTGACGCAGCGCGGCGAGCAGCCCGTCGGTGCTGCCGAGCGGCTCACCGGCGCTGCCGGCGTCCCGCAGCCGGTCCAGCTCCCGGTAGGCGGCGGGGGTGGACAGGCCGCCGTCGGCGATGGCCACCACCCAGTGCCAGGAGGTGGGGCGGGCCAGCACCGGGCTGACCGCCTCGCCCCGGCCGGTGCCGAGCGCGGTGCCACCGTGGATCAGGAAGGGCACGTCGGAGCCGAGGTCGGCGGCGATGCCGGCCAGTTCGTCCCGGGACAGCCCTGTGCCCCAGAGGGCGTCGCAGGCGACCAGGGCGGCGGCCGCGTCGGCGCTGCCGCCCGCCAGCCCGCCGGCCAGCGGGATCTGCTTGCGCAGGTGCAGCCGGGCGTGCGGCATGACCCCGGCGTACCCGGCGAGGGCGTGGGCCGCCCGGATGGCCAGGTTGGAGTCGTCCAGGGCCAGCTCGCCGGCGCCCTCGCCCTCCATGGTCAGGGTGAGCGTGTCGCCCCGCCGGGCGGTGAGCTCGTCGTGGATGGAGATCGCGTGGTAGACGGTGTTCAGCTCGTGGTAGCCGTCGCGGCGCAGCGGTCCCACCCCGAGGTGCAGGTTGACCTTGGCGGGCACCCGGACCTTGACCGGGCCGCTGGCCCCGCGCCGCCGCTGCTCGTCCTCGTCGTCCGGTCGCCAGGCCTCGGTCACGGAGCGACGTCCCGCAGGCGCAGGCGGATGTCGAACGGCTCGGTCACGATCAGCTCCTCGGCGGGGTCGACGGCGCCGTCGACCGGGTCGTAGGCGTACAACGGTGGCCCCTGGGCGGGCACGGCGTCAGCCTACTGTGCGGCCGGGGTGGCGGTCGGGGCCGACGCGGCGATGGCGGTGAACTGCTCCACGGTGAGCGACTCCCCGCGTGCGCCGGGGTCCACGCCGGCGGCGGTGAGCGCCGCGGCGGCCCGGTCCGCGCCGCCGGCCCAGCCCGCCAGGGCGGCGCGCAGGGTCTTGCGACGCTGGGCGAACGCGGCGTCCACCACGGCGAAGACGGCCTGCCGGGCTACGTCGTCGCGGGGCGGCTCACGCCGGGTGAAGGCGACCAGGCCGGAGTCGACGTTCGGCACCGGCCAGAACACGTTCGGTGGCACCCGGCCGGCGGCACGGGCCCGGGAGTACCAGGCGAGCTTGACCGACGGGATGCCGTACACCTTGGAGCCGGGACCGGCGACGAGCCGGTCGGCGACCTCCTTCTGCACCATCACCAGGCCGTGGCGCAGCGTGGGCAGCTCGGCGAGCAGGTGCAGCACCACCGGCACGGCGACGTTGTACGGCAGGTTCGCCACCAGCGCGGTCGGCGCGGGCCCGGCCAGGTCGGCGGCGGTGACCCGCAGCGCGTCGGCGTGGTGCACGGTGAGCCGGTCGGCGTCCGCGCCGACGTGCCGGGCGGCGGTCTCCGGCAGCGCCCCGGCCAGCGTCGGGTCGATCTCCACGGCGTGCACGTGCGCGGCCACCGGCAGCAGGGCCAGGGTGAGCGAGCCGAGGCCGGGGCCGACCTCCAGCGCCACGTCGTCGGGGGTGAGCCCGGCGGCGGTGACGATCCGGCGGACCGTGTTCGGGTCGTGCACGAAGTTCTGGCCGAGTTTCTTGGTGGGGGCGACGCCCAGGCGGGCGGCGAGTTCCCGGATCTCCGCCGGGCCGAGGAGACCGGTCACGCCCCGTAGCGTAGCGGCGGGCTCCGGCCCGCTCACCACGGGCCGAAGACCCGGTCGCCGGTGGCGGAGACGGCCGCGCAGAGCTCGTCCAGGTCGGCTCCGGTGGTCGCGGCCAGGGACCGCACCGTCAGCGGGATCAGGTACGACGCGTTCGGTCGTCCCCGGTGCGGCATCGGGGTCAGGTACGGCGCGTCGGTCTCCACCAGGATCTGGTCGATCGGGGTGAGCGCGGCGGCCTCGCGCAGCGCACCGGCGCTGCCGAAGGTGACCGTGCCGGCGTAGCTGAGCAGGTAGCCGCGGCGCACGCACTCGGCGGCGAACTCGGCGTCGCCGGAGAAGCAGTGCAGCACCACGGTGTCCGGGGCGCCCTCGTCGTCGAGGATGCGCAGCACGTCGGCGTGCGCGTCGCGGTCGTGGACGACTAGCGCCTTGCCGTACCGCTTGGCGATGGCGACGTGCGCACGGAAGCTCTCCTCCTGCGCGGCCCGCCCCTCGTCCCCGGTACGGAAGAAGTCCATCCCGGTCTCGCCGATGCCGCGTACCCGGTCGTGGGCGGCGAGCGCCTCGATCTGGCGCAGCGCCTCGTCGAGGTCGGCCAGGCGGGGCGCCTCGTTCGGGTGCAGCGCCACGGTGGCCAGCACGGCCGGGTACCGCCCGGCGACCTCGGCGCCCCAGCGGGAGGAGTCGACGTCGACGCCGACCTGGACCAGCCGGTCCACGCCGACTGCGGCGGCCACCTCGATCGCGGCGGCGACCGGGTCGGCGGCGGTGCCGCCCGAGCCGTCTTCCGCTGGAGACCGCGGGGCTCGCAGGGGCACCCCGTATTCGCTGACCGTGATGTCGAGGTGGGTGTGACTGTCGAGCACGGGACGGGGCAACGGCTCCGGGGCGGGCGGGAACTCCCCGGCCCGCCGGGCGGCGCGCTGCTTGCGGGATTCGGTGCGCTCACTCATCGCGGCCAGCATCACACACCACCCCCGGGACCTGTCTTCGGGACGCCATCGACTGTTCACCGGTCCGGCATCAGTCACGCTTACCGTCTGCAGGATGACCGTCACCCCTCAGGCAAGCGGCATCGGACTGCGCGTGACGTACGAGGGCACGGCGTACCCGGCGGAGGAGATCGCCCGCGGTGCGGCGTACGAGTTGCTCAGCGCCGAGGAGGCGGCCGGCTTCGAGTGGGCGCCCCGCCCCGGGTCGGCGTTGCCCTGGCGCAGGTTCGTGCATGTGACCGAGGTCGGCGCGGTGCACGGGGCCACCGAGCCGGCCGAGGAGCCGGAGGCGCCGCTGCTGGCGCCGCTGCACCGGGAGCGCGGCTGGTCGTACGTGCAGCAGCTCAGCCAGCAGCCGGCGGCGGCCGGGGATCCGACGCTGACCGCGGTACGCGCCTCGGCGGTGGTGCGGCGGGGCACCCGGATGGTGAAGGTGCTCTCCGCCGAGCAGTTCGCCGGGGTGGTGCGGGGCCGGCTGCCGCACGGTTTCTGCTTCCGCGAGCACGACGTGGCGCACCTGCGTACCCCGTCCGGGCTGGCGGTGCTGGGCGGCGACGGCGGCGCTGCGGGCGACGTGGCGTACGCGCTGCGCTGGCGGGCCGCGGACCCGGCCGACTACGACGTGCCGGTCGGCCCGGCGCACCGCGGGCTGCTGGCGTTGCCGCCCCGCGACCGGCTGGGCCCGCCGGTGCTGGGCACCGGTTTCGTGCCGAGTACCGGGCAGCTGATCCCCGAGTTCGTCACCCGGGACTTCGCCGACCTGCCGCTGCCGGCGAACGCGACCCTGCTGGCGTACACCGCCGAGGGGGTGGAGGTGGTGCTCTACAGCTACCAGGCGGAGCAGCGGGGCTGGCTGCGCATGGTCGGCCCGCAGTGGCGGCACCTGCTGGCCGCCGTGCCGGGGCTCTCCCCCGACCAGGAGTACGTGCCCACCGCGGACGCGCCCCGCTCGACGCAGCTGGTCGGCGGCTACGCCGGCAGTGAGTACGAGGCGGTGGCGGACCTGCCGGGCGGGTTCCGGGTGCTGGCGATGACCCGGGCGGCCCGGTACCCGGTGGAGTCGGTGGGCCGTCGGCTGCGCTTCGCCCACTGGCGGGGCGCCCCCTGCCAGGTGTTGCGGGAGGAGCCGGGCTGGCTGCGGCTGCGGCTGTGCCGGCCGGACCCGGACGTGGTGCTCACGACCGGGGCGCAGTGCCAGGAGCGCGGCGTGTACGAGGTGTGGGCGCCGGGCGCGGAGGTCACCGACGACCGGGTGGTGGACGTGCCGTACCCGCTGGCATAAGCACGGGCGGGTCGGGAAAGCGCGCTCGTCCGAGACGCGACGACCGGGAGACCCGATGCCCTTCATCACCGTCGGCGCGGAGAACTCCGCGCCCATCGACCTGTACTACGAGGACCACGGCTCCGGGCAGCCGGTGGTGCTCATCCACGGCTTCCCGTTCAACGGGGCGACCTGGGAGAAGCAGTCCGGTCCGCTGCTGGAGGCCGGCTACCGGGTGATCACGTACGACCGGCGGGGCTTCGGCGCGTCCAGCCAGCCGGCCACGGGGTACGACTACGACACCTTCGCCGCCGACCTCGACATGATCATGACTGAGCTGGACCTGCGCAACGCGATCCTGATCGGGCACTCGATGGGCACCGGTGAGGTGACCCGCTACCTGGGCACGTACGGGTCGAACCGGGTGGACCGGGCGGTGCTGCTCGCGCCGCTGGCGCCGTTCCTGCTGAAGACGGCGGACAATCCCGAAGGCGTGGAGCAGAGCCTCTTCGACGGGTTCAAGCAGGCCATCCGGGACGACCGGTTCGCGTACCTCACCCAGTTCTGCCAGACCTTCTTCAACTGGGACGCCAACAAGGGGAAGCTGGTCAGCGAGGACGCCTTCCGGGCGCACTGGAACATCGGCGCGCAGGCGTCGGCGAAGGGGACGCTGGACTGCGTGGACGCCTGGTTGACGGACTTCCGCGGCGACCTGCCCCGGATCGACGTGCCGGTGCTGATCGTGCAGGGCGACCAGGACATGGTGCTGCCGTACCCGGTGACCGGTCAGCGGTTGCAGCCGATGCTGCCGACGGCGACGTCGGTGACGTTGAAGGGTGCCCCGCACGGCATTCCGTGGACCAACGCGGCCGAGGTGAACCAAGCGATCATGGATTTCGTCAGCGCCCCGGCGATGGCCCGGCGCTGAGACGCGCGCGGGGACGGGCGCGGCGGCGCCCGTCCCCGTCGTACGGCCGGGTCAGCCCGCCAGGCGGGCCAGTTCCTCGTCGACGATCGACGGGTCGAGCTTGCGGAAGACCGGCTTCGGCGCGGCGAGCGGCCGGCCCGCCTGGACCGGTACGGACTCCCAGCGCGCCCCGACCGTGTAGTCACCGGTCAGCACCGGGTACGCGGGCCCGCCGTCGAGGTCCTCGACCTCTTCGACGACCGGCATCGGCGCGTGCACGCCGGTGCCGCCGAGCAGCTCGTGCACCTGCTGCGCGGAGTGCGGCAGGAAGGGCGTGAGCAGCGTGTTGGCGTCGCTGACCACCTGGAGTGCGACGTGCAGGATGGTGCCCATCCGGGGCTTGTCGTCCTCCCCCTTGAGCTTCCACGGGGCCTGCTCGGAGAGGTACCGGTTGGCCTCGGCGACGACCTTCATCGCCTCGCCGATGGCCTGCTTCTGCCGGTGCCGGGCGATCAGGTCGCCGACGGTGGTGAAGCCGGCGCGGGCCACCGCGAGCAGCGCCTCGTCGGCCTCGGTGAGCCCGGCCGGGTCGACCGGGGGGATCGCGCCGAAGTTCTTCGCCGCCATCGAGATGGAGCGGTTGACCAGGTTGCCCCAGCCGGCGACCAGCTCGTCGTTGTTGCGGCGGAGGAACTCGGCCCAGGTGAAGTCGGTGTCGTTGCTCTCCGGGCCGGCCACGGCGATGAAGTAGCGCAGCGCGTCGGCGTCGTAGCGCTCCAGGAAGTCCCGGACGTAGATGACGACCTTGCGGGAGGAGGAGAACTTGCGCCCCTCCATGGTCAGGTACTCGCTGGAGACGACCTCGGTGGGGAGGTTGAGCCGGCCCAGTTCGCCCGGCTGGCCGTCGCGCGCGCCCTCGCCGGAGTAGCCGCCGAGCAGCGCCGGCCAGATCACCGAGTGGAAGACGATGTTGTCCTTGCCCATGAAGTAGTAGCCGAGGGCGTCACCGCCGGAGACGGCCGAGCCCTCGCCGCCCTTCGGATTCCAGTACTTGCGCCAGGCCTCCGGGTCGCCGGTGCGGCGGGCCCATTCGATGGACGCGGACAGGTAGCCGATGACCGCGTCGAACCAGACGTAGATCCGCTTGTCGGGGCGGTCCTGCCAGCCTTCGAGCGGGATCGGCACGCCCCATTCCAGGTCGCGGGTGATGGCCCGGGGCTGGAGGTCGTCGAGCAGGTTCCTCGAGAAGCGCAGCACGTTGGGGCGCCAGCCCTCCCGGGTGTCCAGCCACTGGCGCAACGCGTCGGCGAGGGCCGGCAGGTCGAGGAAGAAGTGCTCGGTCTCGACGAACTCCGGCGTCTCACCGTTGATCTTGGACTTGGGGTTGATCAGGTCGATCGGGTCGAGCTGGTTGCCGCAGTTGTCGCACTGGTCGCCGCGAGCGCTGTCGTAGCCGCAGATCGGGCAGGTGCCCTCGATGTAGCGGTCGGGCAGGGTCCGGCCGGTGGACGGGGAGATCGCGCCGGTGGTGACCTTCGGGACGATGTAGCCGTTGCGGTGCAGCCCCTGGAAGAGCTCCTGCACCACGGCGTAGTGGTTGCGGGTGGTGGTGCGGGTGAACAGGTCGTAGGAGAGGCCCAGCGCCTGGAGGTCCTCGGCGATCACCCGGTTGTACCGGTCGGCCAGCTCACGCGGCGTGACCCCCTCGGCGTCGGCCTGCACCTGGATCGGGGTGCCGTGCTCGTCGGTGCCGGAGACCATGAGCACGTCGTGGCCGGCCATCCGCATGTACCGGGCGAAGACGTCGGAGGGAACGCCGAATCCGGATACGTGGCCGATGTGGCGCGGGCCGTTGGCGTAGGGCCAGGCGACCGCGGCGAGAACGTGACTCATGACCAGCAAGCCTAGTGACCGGCTCCCGGTGCCCGCGAACCAATAGGGCACCCGCCACGCGCAGCGGCCCGCGACGCCTCCACCGTTGGTCCGATTTGTCGCCGACACGCGGCCTGAGCTGCCCGGCCGTCGCGCCCCTGCGGTGTCCAATGAACGCCGTGACGGCGAGACGAGCGGGACACGACGAACCCTCCCCCGGCGCCCGGAGCGGACCGGCGCCCCGGCCCGGGCCGTCGCGCGGCGGCGCGGTCGCGCCCCAACCCCGGGTGGTGCCCGGCCCGGACGACTCGCCCGTCGAGGTCGAGCCGACCACCGGCGCTCCGGTCGACGCCGTGCCGAGCCGGGCCCCGGTCCGCCAGCCGCGCGGCCTGCGCGCCGGGCCCGACCCCGACGCGGGTACGGCGGAGGACGGCGAGCTCTTCTGGCCTCCGATCGAACAGGTGCACTGGGACGGTACGCCGCTACGTGAGGAGCCGAAGCGGGCCGAGCAGACCTCCGCCGCGCCGGCCCGGACCCGCACGTCCCGCGCCGCCCACCCGCCGGACCCGGTGCGGGGCCTGGCGGCGTTGCTGGCGTTGAGCCTCCTCGCCACCTTCTTCGCCTGGGTCAGCGCCGGCCCGTTCTGGCTGGCGGTAGGTCATGCCACCGCCGGGACCGTGGTGATCACGGACTGCGCCGGGAGCGGGTTGACCCAGCGCTGCCGGGGCATCTTCACCGCCGACCAGGGCCGGTTCCTCGCCCACGGCGTCCGGGTGAGCGGGGTGCCGGGCGAGCGCGACACCCCCGGCACGACGTTGCCGGCCCGGATGACCGGGGCGGGCGACGACACCGCGTACGTCGACACCGGGGCGGGCGGGCACCTGCGCTGGCTGCTCGGCCTGCTGGTGGTGGCCGCCTGCGGCGCCGGGATCGCCCGGTGGACCGGCGCCACCCGGCTGACCGACCTCCGGCGCCGCCGCTGGGCCACCGCCGCCGCCTACGCCGGCCCCACCCTGATCACCCTGGGCTTCCTGACCACCACCTGGTAACCCCACCCCCCGGCGGCGTGCGGGTCAGGGCTGGGCGTGGATGACCGTGTAGACGTCGCGGCGGCGCAGGGCGTACTCGGTGGCGACCTCGGTGATGGCGTCGCGGCGGGAACGGCCGGCGGCCTCCCGTTCGGCGACGGCGGCGCGCAGGGTGTCGTCGTCGGGACGTTGCGCCGGGCGCTGCGGCGCGCCGGCCACCACGAGGGTGATCTCGCCGCGCGGCTCGCCCTCGGCGGCCCAGTCGGCCAGCGCGCCGAGGGGCCGGCGGACGACCTCCTCGTACGTCTTGGTGAGTTCCCGGCAGAGCGCGGCCGGGCGGTCCGCGCCGAACGCGGCGGCCAGGTCGGCCAGCGCGCCGGCGATCCGGTGCGGGGCCTCGAAGAAGACCAGGGTCCGCTCCTCGGCGGCGAGGGCCCGCAACCGGGACCGGCGCGCGCCGGGCGTGCGGGGCAGGAACCCCTCGAAGCAGAACCGGTCACAGGGCAGGCCGGACAGGGCCAGCGCGGTGGTGACCGCGCTCGGGCCGGGCGCCGCGGTGACCGGCACGCCGGCGTCCAGGGCGCCCCGGACCAGGCGGTACCCGGGGTCGGAGACGCTGGGCATGCCGCCATCGGTGACCAGGGCGACCGTGTACCCGGCGGTCAGCACCTCGACCAGTTCGGGGGTACGCCGTTCCTCGTTGCCCTCGAAGTAGGAGACGATCCGACCGGGGATGCTGACGTCGAGGTCCCGGGCCAGCCGGGTGAGCCGGCGGGTGTCCTCGGCGGCGACCACGTCGGCGGTGGCGAGCACCTCGCGGAACCGGGCCGAGGCGTCGGCCGGGTTGCCCAGCGGCGCGCCGAGCAGGACCAGACGCCCGAGCTCGGACATTTCACCCACGAGTAGCGCTCCTTCATCGACGAACGTGCCAGTATCGGGGACGGTGGGCGCCACCGGGCACCTTCAGAGCCTACGATCGCCGGGTGACGAGTGCGTCGACAGCACAGAGCGCGAACGAAGCCGGTTCCGAGCAGGGGACTCCCCCCACCGGCGGCGATGGCGGCATCCCGGCCGTCGTACGCCGCCGGCTCGCCACCGTCGAGGCCCGGCTGGACGTGAACTCGTGGCTGGCCACCGCGGCCGTGGTGGTCATCGCGGCGGTCCTGCGCCTGCTCGACCTCAGCCGCCCGGCGGGCAAGATCTTCGACGAGATCTACTACGCCCGCGACGGCTACGGGCTGATCGACAAGGGCGTCGAGTGGAACTACAAGGACAACGGCCCGTCGTACGTGGTGCACCCGCCGCTGGGCAAGTGGCTGATCGGGCTCGGCGAGTGGGCCTTCGGCTACGCCGACGCCGAGCACAACATCACGGTGCCGGGCCACCTGATGACCACCGCCCCGGAGTTCGGCTGGCGGATCTCGGCGGCGGTTGCCGGCATCCTGTCGGTGCTGATGCTGACCAGGATCGCACGCCGGATGTTCCGCTCCACCACACTCGGCTGCGCGGCCGGCCTGCTGCTGGCCCTGGACGGCTTCCACCTGGTGCTCTCCCGCACCGCACTGCTCGACATCTTCCTGCTGCTGTTCGTGCTGGCCGCCTTCGGCGCCCTGGTGCTGGACCGGGACTCCCGGCGGCGACGCTGGGCCCGGGCGCTGGAGGGCGGGCTGGACCCGACCGCCGTCGGGCCGGCGGGGCGTCCGGCCGGCGGCTGGCGCACCTGGCCCTGGTGGCGGCTCGCCGCCGGGGTGCTGCTCGGCTGCGCCGTCGCGGTGAAGTGGAGCGCCCTGTACTTCGTGCCGGCGTTCGGCCTGCTGGCGCTCCTGTGGGAGGTCGGCGTCCGCCGCTCCGCCGGGGTACGCCGCCCGTGGCGGGACGCGCTGCTGGACGAGCTGCCCTGGCTGGTGCTGGCCGGTGTGATCATGGTGGTGACGTACGTGGCCACCTGGTCGGGCTGGCTGCTCGGCGACGACGGCTACTACCGGCTGGCCGAGCGGTACCCGAACACGCCCGGCCTGAGCGACACCCCGGTCATCGGGGCGCTGAACAACCTGTTCCAGTACCACAAGGCGGCGTTCGACTTCCACACCGGCCTGGAGACCCCGCACAAGTACCAGTCGTGGCCCTGGCAGTGGCTGCTGCTCGGTCGGCCGGTGGCGTTCTACTGGTCGAACTCGGGCGGGTGCGGGGCGGCGAGCTGCGCCTCGGAGATCCTGCTGCTCGGCACGCCACTGCTCTGGTGGTCGTTCCTGCCCGCGCTGGCGGCGCTGGTCTGGCTGGGCATCGCCCGGCGGGACTGGCGGGCCGGGGCGATCCTGCTGAGCCTCGCCGCCGGTCTGCTGCCCTGGTTCTGGTTCGCCCTCGACGGCCGGACGATGTTCTCCTTCTACGCCGCCCCGGCGCTGCCGTTCCTGGTGCTGGCGGTGGTCTACGTGCTGGGCGCGATCGCCACGCCGAGCACCCCGGAGGGCACGGCGGAGGCGCCCGCCGATCCCGGGCGCAGCGCCGACCGGCGGCTGGTGGGCGGCGTCATCGTCGGTGCGTACGTGCTGCTGGTGGCGCTCTGCTTCGCGTACTTCCACCCGATCTTCGTGGGCAACTCGCTGCCGTACGAGGACTGGTCGGGCCGGATGTGGCTGGACGGCCGCTGGATCTGATCCCGCCGGGCGTCCGAGGGACGTCGCCTGACGCCATCCACCGTCGCGCCCGGTTTCGGGCATCTTCCGGGACCGGGCGCGATCGCGTGCGTCGGCTGATCGACCGGCGGCGGGCATCGCCAGGGCCGGGCCGGGGCTCCTGCCGGGCCGGTCGGCGGTTTCAGGACCGGGTCGGGGCAGAAATAGAGCGCGCCCCGATCGCCTGCCACGGGGGAAGCGGGCGATTGGGGCGCGCAACACAGAGCTTAACCACGGTTGGGCACCGGCACAACGGGTCGACTTCAGTCAGATTTCTGACGGATGCATGGTCAAGCAAAGGTTTACATCCGGCATTTAACTGACGGTTATCGGACATCCACGTTCCGCCCGGCGGGTCGGTGTGGTCCGCGCCATTTCGCTCCCGTTGGGGCGGAAGGCCGGACACCGGCCCCCGCACCCACCCGGGGTCACCCGAATGATCATCCGATGTGGACGGCACTACACTCCGCCCGGTGATCAACAAGAGACGATCGACGGCCGTCCTGATCGGGCTGCTGGCGGCGACCGCGCTGACCGGTCCGGCGCCGGCCCTGGCCGACGAGGAGGAGACACCAGTCGAACCGCCGAAGGTCGAGCTGGTGCTCGACGTCAGCGGCTCGATGCGGGCCCGGGACATCGACGGGCGCAGCCGGATCGCCGTCGCCCAGCAGGCGTTCAACGAGGTGGTCGACGCGCTGCCCGAGGAGACCCAGCTCGGCATCCGGGTGCTCGGCGCGACCTACCGGGGCAAGGACAAGAAACAGGGCTGCCTGGACACCCAGCAGATCGTCCCGGTCGGGGCGGTGGACCGGACCCAGGCCAAAGCCGCCGTGGCCACGCTGCGGCCGACCGGCTTCACCCCGGTCGGTCTGGCCCTGCGGGAGGCCGCCCGCGACCTCGGCACCGGCGCCACCGCCCGGCGGATCGTGCTGATCACCGACGGCGAGGACACCTGCGCCCCACCCGACCCGTGCGAGGTGGCCCGGGAGCTGGCCGCCCAGGGCACGAAGCTGGTGGTGGACACCCTCGGCCTGGCCCCCGACGAGAAGGTCCGCAGGCAGCTGCTCTGCATCGCCGGGGCAACCGGCGGCACGTACACCGCGGCGCAGAGCGCCGAGGAGCTCACCGGCCGGATCAAGCAGCTCGTCGACCGGGCCCGGGACACCCACACCGCCGCGCCCACCGTGGTCGGCGGCTCGGCGGAGTGCGCGAACGCGCCGCTGCTCGGACCCGGCGTCTACAGCGACCGGGAGGCGGTCTCCGAGCACCGCTGGTACCGGGTACCGGTACGCCCCGGGCAGGAGCTGCGCGCCTCGGTCAGCGTGGCGCTGGACCGCCCGTTGAACCCCGATCACGGCGTGCTGCTGCGCGCCACCGCCACCGACGGCCGGGAACTGGTCCGCGGGGTGGACGCCGGCAGCGGCCGTACCGACGTGGTCTCCGCCGGCCTGCGCTGGTCGGCCACCGAGGACCCGGCCGACGGCGCGAGCCCGACGCCGGAGGCGACGGCCGCCG
Source organism: Micromonospora halophytica (assembly GCF_900090245.1). Classification (GTDB taxonomy): domain Bacteria; phylum Actinomycetota; class Actinomycetes; order Mycobacteriales; family Micromonosporaceae; genus Micromonospora; species Micromonospora halophytica. Next base: position 85,342 of record NZ_FMDN01000003.1, on the reverse strand, counting down.
TCCCGGCCACCACGGTCTGCCTGGTGGTGAGCAACTCGTTCGCGCTCCGCCCGGGTACGCAGACCACGCCGGGCATGCCGGTCGAGCTGATGATCGACGTGGTCGCCTCCTCGCCCGCGCCGGCCGCGCCCGACCTCGGTCGGGGCTGGGTGCTGCTGGTGCTGCTGACCCTGGCCGGCCTGCTCACCGGCCTGGTCGCCGGCCTGCTCACCCGCTGGTGGGTGGCCACCTGGAGGGAGAACTGAGCATGCGTACCGCGATGATCCGCACCGGCGCGGCGCTGGCCGCCGCCGGACTGGCCCTGCTGGCCGCACCCGCGCCGGCCGGGGCCGCGCCCACCCCCTCACCCGGCGCCACCCCGGTCACCCGGGCCGGGACGTCCTTCCTGACCGCCACCGGCGTGGCCGCCGGCCAGCCGGTCCGGGTGGACGCCTCCATCGGCGACCATCTCTACTGGTCGTTCCCCGCCTCGGCCGGGGAACGGCACGAGATCACCGCGACGGTGTCGTTCCCGAAGTCCCGCACCGGCGCCTCCACCTGGACCGTGGAGGTCTTCGACGGGCTGCGGCGGCGACAGTCCTGCACCGCCGGGGCGCAGACCCCGACCGTCGACGCCACCGCCGGCAGCGTGGCGCTGGGCTGCACGCTGCGCCAGGTGCGGTCCTGGGCGGAGCCCTGGTCGGCCGATCCACTGCCCGGCACCTACTACGTCCGGCTGTCGGTGCCCCGGCTGGCGGAGGCCGACCTCGGGCTGCCGGTCGACGTGGACCTGCTGGTCGGTGCCGACGACGCGGGCTCCCGGGACGACGGGGACCTGAAGGCGCCACTGGTGCCGAACACGAAGGCCGGCACGGTGCTGAACGCCGAACCGACGGCGGCTCCGGCCGAGGAGGAGACGACCGGGTTCGCCGGTTGGCTGCCCGACCTGGGTTCGCGCTGGATATGGAGCACGGTGGGCGGCGTCCTCGCCGCCGTGGCCGGCGTGGTCGGCTTCGCCCTCACCCGCCGCCCCCGCCGCCCCTGAGCACCGCCGTGGTGGCCGCGCCCGTCCCGGCGGCGCGGCCACCTGGTGAGGCCGGTCGGATGCGACAGTGGCCGACAGGGTCAGGACGTGACCGGTCCCCGGGGCAACCAGCCGATGAACCGCTCCCGCAGCGGGCGCACCGGAGCCGCGGCGAGGTCGGCGGTCGCCGCGGCCAGGCACGATCCCAGGTAGACGCTGAGCGACGCGCGGTCCACCCGGTACTCCGAGAGCAGCAGGTCCCGCTTGGTCGCACAGGGCCACTCGTCGCCGCACGTCCCGCAGGTCCACGCGGGGGTGACCGGGACGTGCTCGCCGGGCGGAGACCCCGATGCAGCCGTGGGACCGGCCATCTGTCACTTCCTCTCAGCTACGTCGACGTCGGCGTGCCGCCGGCCACCATCCGCCGGCACGGAGAGAGACCGGCCGACTCCGCCGTGTCGCCCCAACAGCGCTCCGGAACCCTCCGGCGTTACACGGTTGCGGTACGTTGACCATCCATGGCCGTCATGAACCTTTCCGTCGAGCGGGTGCTGGCCTGGCGGGCCCACCGTCAGCTGCTGCACCGGCCGGTGGGCAACGACGCGGTCGCCGTGGTCGGCCGGCTGGCCGGCGTGCAGGCACAGGTGGCCTCCGCCGCCGAGCAGGCCGTCGCCGCGCGGCAGCCGAACCCCCGTCCGGGTACGACAGCCGCCGCACTCGCCACCGGCACGCTGGTGAAGACCTGGGCGATGCGCGGCACCCTGCACCTGCTGCCCACTGCCGAGGCGTCGGCCTGCCTGGCGTTGCTGGCCGCCGGCCGGTTCTGGGAGAAGGGCTCCTGGCAGCGCAGCTTCGTCACGGTCGGGCAGCTCGACGCGATCGCCGAGGCGACCCGGGCCGCCCTGGACGGGCGGGTGCTCAGCCGGGAGGCGCTCACCGCCGAGATCGTCGAACGCACCGGTGACGGCTCGCTCGGCGCGCACCTCGGCTCCGGCTGGGGCGCGGTGCTCAAGCCGCTGGCCTGGCAGGGGCTGCTGGTGCACGGGCCGGCCGACGGCAACCAGGTCACCTTCACCCGTCCCGACACGTACCTGCCGGGCTGGTCGGCGCTGCCCGAGCCGGAGGTGGCCGCCGCGCGGGTGGTGCCGGCGTACCTCGGGGCGTACGGGCCGGCGGACCCGGAGACCTTCGACCAGTGGCTCAGCCGGGGCGGTTCGAAGCGGCCGATGCTGCGCGGCTGGTTCCGGGCGCTGGTCGAGACGGGTGAGCTGGTCCCGGTGACGGTCGAAGGGCGACCCGGGTACGCCCGGGCGGGCGACGTCGAGGAGATCGTCGCCGCCGAACCCACCGACGACGTACGCCTGCTGCCCGCCTTCGACCAGTGGGTGCTCGGCCCGGGTACCAGGGACACCACGGTGGTGCCGGCGACACGCCGGGCGGACGTGAGCCGGGCGGCCGGCTGGATCGCCCCGGTGGTGGTGCACCGGGGCCGGGTGGTCGGCACCTGGCAGGCCCGCGACGGCGAGCCCGAGGTGACCCTCTGGCCCGAGTCGCCACCGGTGCCGGCGGACCGGCTCGACGAGGAGCGCTCGCGACTGCGGTCGTACCTGAAAGGGGTGGGTGATGCGTGACCTGCTGCCACCGGCCGTGTCGGTCGTGGTGGCCGGGCCGGCGGACTGGGTGGGCGAACTGCTCCCCGCCGAGCGGTCCGGCCTGGGCGAACGCGCGGTGGAGAGCCGGCGGCGGGACTTCACCGCCGGACGGGTCTGCGCCCGGCGGGCGATGACCGGCCTGGGGCTGCCGCCGGTGCCGGTGCCCGCGGCGGCCGACCGCTCCCCGGTCTGGCCGGCGGGCGTGGTCGGCACCATCACCCACACCCGGGGCTACTGCGCCGCGGCGGTCGCCCGGACCGACGACGTGCGCTCCGTCGGCATGGACGCCGAACGGCAGCGGGAGCTCAACGCGGGGGTACGCCGGCTGATCTGCCGCCCCGAGGAGGAGGAACGGTGCGCCCGGCTGCCCACCGGCATCGCCTGGCCGGTGGTGCTGTTCAGCGCCAAGGAGACCGTCTACAAGGTCTGGCATCCGGTCGTCGGGTCCTGGTTGGACTTCCAGGACGCCACCGTCGAACTGGACCCGGAGGCGGGGACGTTCACCGCGCGGATCGACCCGGTGCGGGTGGCGGCGGCGACGGTGGTCGATCCGCCCACGGTGGTCCACGGCCGCTTCGCGGTCGAGGAGGACCTGGTCCGCACGGCCGCCGTGCTGCTGCACTGACCGTTCGGCCCCTGCCCGGCGAACCGAACGGCGGGCCGGACCCGAGACAAATCCGGGTTGACCGTACCGACTAGCGTCGAGGAGTTTCAGCAGACTGACCCGAAGCGCCGAGGAGTACGGTGAGCCAGCCCCAGCCCCCCTACGGGCCGCAGGACCCCAACCAGCCGCCCGTGGACCCGTTCCCCACGGCGCCCGTGCCGCAGTACCCCGCCGACCCGACCGCCCCGCTGCCACCGGTCTCCGGCCCGCCGCAGAACCCGTACGCGCCGGTCGACCCGACCACCCCGCAGCCGCCGGTCTCCGGCTCGCCGTACGCCCCGCCGCCGGTCTCCGGCTCGCCCTACGCCCAGCCACCCGTGTCGGGCTCGCCGTACCCGGCCTACGACCCGAACGCGTCGATGCCGCCGGTGTCCGGCGCACCGTACCCGCCGGTCTCCGGGGGCGGCTACCCGCCGGTGTCCGGTCCCGGCTACCCGCCTGCACCGAGCCAGCCGCTCGGGCCGCCGGTGAAGTCCGGCTCGAAGAAGAAGACCTGGGTCATCATCGGCATCGTGGTGGCGGTGCTGCTCCTGCTCTGCTGCGGTGGCGGCATCGCGGCGCTGGCCGTCGGGGGCAAGAAGGCCGCCGACAAGGCAGAGGAGATCGAGCGCTCGCTGCCGACGCCGGGCACGACCGCGCTGCCGGAGTTCCCCGGCACCAAGCCCTCGGCGTCCACCCCGGACGACGGCGAGACCTTCAACATGAAGGCTGGCGACACCCTGGTCATCGAGGACGACGAGGGCACCCTGGAGATCACCGTTCGCAAGTTCTCCACCTCCACCAAGGGCTGCCGTTCGTTCGCCCCGGCGCCGTCCAAGGGCCTTTACCTGATCGCCGACGTGACCGCGACGGTGACCAAGGGCAAGGCGTCGATCAACCCGTTCTACTTCCAGTGGGTGGCCGAGGACGGCACCACCAGCAACGGGCTGGCCGCCGCCCTCTCCGGCTGCGGCGGCGACATGCTGGACTCGGGCAGCGGGATCCGGGCCGGCAGCAAGCGTTCCGGCGCGGTGGTCTTCGACGTCAAGGACAAGAACGGGGTCGTCGAGTACGAGCACCGGTTCGAGGCCGCCGGCTCCTGGAAGCCGTGACCTCCGCGCTCGTGTGACGGGCCGGTCCCCTGTCCGGGGGCCGGCCCGTGCCGGTTGTTCCCCGCCGGCCCGACCGGCGCGGGGGCGAAAAGGGTCCGGGTGAACCGTGTCCCACACCGCAGGTGGTCTTTGTCCTGGGTGAGGGGCCGGACGACGCGGGCCGGGCCGTCACGGCGCCGATCGGAGGTCCACTGTCGTAGGACGGGCCTAGCATGCGCCACACGAGCGAGAGGAGACCAGAGATGAGAAGGCTCATCGTGCAGAGCTTCCTGACCCTCGACGGGGTCATGCAGGCCCCGGGCGGCCCGGGCGAGGACGACGACGGCGGCTTCGCGTACGGCGGCTGGTCGGTGAACTACTGGGACGAGCGGATGGGCGAGGTCATGGACCGGTCCATGGGCAGGCCCTTCGACCTCGTCCTCGGCCGCCGGACGTACGACATCTTCGCCGCCCACTGGCCCCGGGCCACCGAGGAGATGGGTGCCAAGCCGCTCAACGACGCCACCAAGTACGTCGCCTCGCGCAGCCGCCCCGACCTGGCGTGGCGCAACTCCGTCCTGATCGAGGGCGACGTCGCCGAGGGTGTCGCGGCGCTCAAGCAGGGCGACGGCCCGGAGTTGCAGGTGCACGGCAGCGGCAACCTGATCCAGACGCTGATGCGGGCCGGTCTCGTCGACGAGTACCGGCTGTGGATCTTCCCGGTCGTGGTGGGGTCGGGCAAGCGGCTGTTCGCCGAGGGCACGGTCGCCTCCGGGCTGACGCAGGTCGACAGCCAGGTCTCCACCACCGGCGTCGTGATGGGCACGTACCTGCCCGCTGGCGAGATCCCTCTCGGGTCGTTCGCGCTTGAATGACCGGTCGACGCCCGTGACCAGGGCAGGTTTCCTCCGCGTGGTGCCGGGGACCCGGCGGGAGAGGTGGGCCGCTGCGCTGCCCGCCCGAACCGGCAGGGAGGCGACATGAGCTCCATCGAGCGGCCGAATGAACAGGTCGAACAGGTGGCCGGGCCCGCCCGTGCCCGGATGGGCGACTTGACCCGGGACGAGCGGGCGGAGGCGGACCAGGTGATGCGGCGGGACGAGATCCGGGGTAGACAGCCCGGGGAGCACGTCCAGGAGGACGCGCGGGACGCGAGGGACGACTTCACGAGCTGACCCGGGTGACGGCATGCGATTCCTGCACAGGACCATGAGCGGACCCGACAACGGTGTCTCCGCATCGACGCCGACCACGGATCCTGACGGGCTCGTCCTGCGGGCGGCGGCGCACGCGGACCTGCCCGTCATGTCCCGGGCCCACGTCCAACTCCTGCCGGTGGGGCTGTTCCCGTCGCTCGGCACACGGTTCGTCCGCCGCTGGCACCGCACGTACCTCGACTCGCCGCACGGTTTCGGCTACGTCGTCGTCGACCCGGCCGCACCGGAGGAGATCGTCGGATTCCTGGTGGGCACCACCGACCATGCCGCCCACACCGCTGCGCTGGTGGCGGACCGGCGCATGCTGGCGTCCCTCGCGATCACCGGGTTCTCCGCGCTGTGCGTCCGGCCCCGGGTCGCCGCCCGCCTGCTGCGCTCGCGGCTGCGCCCGTGGGCCCGCCGACTGGCCTCGCAGCGGCAGCGAGCGACCTCCCGCCGCCCGGCAGCGCCGACCCGGACCGGATCCGTCCCCTCCCCGCAGGTAGCCGTCATGAGCGCGCTGGCCGTGCATCCGGACTGGCGTGGGAGCGGGATCGGGGTACGGCTGGCCATGCGCTTCGTCGAGCATGTCCGGGACGCCGGCGCGACGCGGGCCGAGTTGCAGACCTCGACCGGACCGTTGGGGGCGGCCGGATTCTACGAGCGGTTGGGCTGGGAGGCCGGACCTCAGCAGAGCTCGCCGGACGGGGACGACGCGCTGCGGACGTACCATCTGGCCCTGCGCGCCGTTTCGGGCGGGACGTGATCCACCAGCCACGGACGGATGCCCCTCCATCCCGGAGGGAAGGCATCTCCGTCATCGTCATCCTCCGTGCTGCACGATCAGCCGCCCACTCAGCGGAAGTCGGCGGCGTGGTCCTCCGCCCACTCCCGGAAGGTGCGAGCGGGGCGTCCGGTCACCTGCGCGACGGTCGTCGTCACCGGCTCGGGCTCCGTGACGAGGCTGCCCCAGTACGCGAGCGCGGCGTCGACCAGCGCCGCATCACCGAAGATCGGGAGCATCTCCGCCCGCGCCTCCGGGAGCGGCTGCTCCTCGAAGCGGACCGGGCGCCCGATCACCTCGCCGATCAGGCGCGCCTGATCGGCCTGGGTGACGACCTCCGGGCCGGTGAGGGAGTACGTCTCACCGGCGTGCCCGTCGCCGGTCAACGCTCGGACAGCCACCTCCGCGATGTCCTTCTCGTGAATGAGCGACCGCGCGGCGTTGGCGAACGGTGCCCGTACGACACCTTCTTCGCGGATCCGCTCCGCCCACCCGAGGGTGTTGGCGGCGAATCCACCGCACCGCAGGAACGTCCAGGCCACTCCGGATTCCTCGATCAGCCGCTCCACCGCGCCCCAGCCGGTCTCCGGCCCGTCCGCCGCCTGCAACGCGGAGAGGTAGACGATCCGGCAAGCATGCGCGGCGATCTGTTCCACCAGCGGCACGGCCCCCTCCGGCGAGAACGACGGCCAGAGCAGGAACACGGCCGTCACATCGGTCAAGGCGGCGCTCACGGACTGCGGATCGTCAAGATCGCCCCGGACCACCGTCACGTCGTCGGGCAGGCCGGCCATGTCCGGGTTGCGGGTGAGAGCGCGAACTGGCACGCCCATCTCCCGCAATCCTGACACGACCTGTCGCCCGACGTTTCCCGTCGCACCGGTGACCAGGACAGCGTCTCGTCGCATCATGTGACCGATACTCGTATCTCAAGCTTGGTTGAGGTCAACTCGTGCGCGTCGAATCGCAGCGGGACGAGCGTCACGATCAGCCCACCGGTGGGAACATCACCGCCAGCAAAGCGTCGTGAGCCTGATCAGGCTCCACTGCTGTACGAAATCAACAAAGGCCGTCTCCGACCAGCGGAAACGGCCTTTGCCCTTGGGTGGAGTTGAGGGGATTCGAACCCCTGACCCCCTCGATGCGAACGAGGTGCGCTACCGGACTGCGCCACAACCCCTCCACCGGCGAACCGGCTTCGGTCCCACCTGGCTTGCACCAGGCGGGCCGGCGACAAGGCTAACAGGTCGACCGCCCCGGGGGCGAATCGCCCCCCGGGTGGCGCGACCCTGGGTCAGCGACCCGGATCGGCCCGCCATGTCGGGGATGTGGCGGCGTCCGGGCAGCGTGGATACCGCCATATCGCCGACACGGAGTCGATCAACGCGGAGTGGCGGTCGGACGGAGTCGATCAACGCGCGGATGGCGGTCGGACGGGATCGATCAACGCCGGGTGGCGGTCAGGCGGAGTGTGAGCCTCGACCGGAGGAGTAGGGACGACCGCGCAGGCCGCCGGAGCGCCGGTACATCACCGAGCCGCCGCCGCTGGCCGCCGCCGGCAGGTCGCCGGACCGGTCCAGGCCCATGGCGGCACGCCGTACCGCTTCGCGCTGGGCCGCCAGGCGGCGCTGCGCCTCCCGGCGGGCTGCCGCCCGGCGGGCCTGCTCCCGCCGCACCTCGGCCTGCCGGGCAGCCAGCCAGGCCGCCTCCCGGGCACGGAGTCGCCGGCGGCGGCGCTCCGCCACCGCCCGTGCCCGCAGGTGCACGACGTACGCCACGAGCAGCATGCCGGCGACCGCGAAGCTGATCCAGAAGCCGGGGCTGACCACGATCACGCCGACCAGTTCGACGACGTTGAGCAGCACCAGCGCGGCGAGCACCCGGCGGCGCCGGTAGACGGCGGGGGTGTGGTGCCGGCGGGGCGGCGGCCGGCGGCGGGCCCGCTTCGGCGGGGGCGGCACGGCGCGCAGCCGGCCCCTGCGGCGGGCCGGGGCGGGTGGCGCGGAGACCGGCGTGGTCAGACCGCCCGTGTTCGCATCCTGACTGAGCGTGACAATCAGGGTGCGGGACGGGTTGACCGGCCGCCGTCCGGGGACAGTACGACGCCGCCGGCGGCGCTGGAGCACCCGCGCCGTCGACTGCGCCCGCTCCGCCACCAGCCGCTCGGTGGCGTCGTACCGGCGAACCAGCGCCGGCGCGAGGGCGAGCAGGCCGGCGGCGGCGAGGACGGCGAGGAGCACCGAGGTCGGCACCCTCACCCCTCCCGTCACCGAATTCGGGGCAACCACCGGGCCACCGCAGGATCTTCCCCGGATGGTCGTCCACGGCGCAGATCGTACGGGCGGCAGTGCTTGCCACAGCTTGCAGTTACTTGAGGTTACGGGCTGTCAACGGTCCTGCCGGCACGCCGCGCCGATCCCGGCCGTGGGACGGCTCACCCCGCGGTGGCGCGGATCCGTTGCCACCGCGCCAGCAGTCCACCTTCGGCGGCCACTTCCTCACTGGTCATCGCGTATCCGATGTGGTCGCGCCACGCACCGTCGATGTGCATGTAGCGGACGTGGTACGCCTCCTCGCGGAAGCCGAGCTTCTCCACCACCCGCCGGGAGGGCCTGTTCTCCGGCCGGATGTTCACCTCGACCCGGTGCAGCCCGCCGGGGCCGAAGGCGTGATCCACCGCGAGCGCCATCGCGGTGGGGATGATCCCGCGACCGGCCACCCGGGCGTCCACCCAGTATCCGACGTACCCGGAGCAGAACGCGCGCCGCACGATGCTGCCCACGTTGAGGTGCCCGACCAGGCGTTCCCGGCCGTCCTCGCGCAGGCAGACCGCGAAGGGCATCCCCTCACCGGTACGGGCCGACCGCCGCTGGTCGGCGTGGACGTAGCGGAACGCGGCCGGCGAGTTGGTCTCGTCCCAGCCACCGGGCAGGTGCGACTCCCAGGGCGCCAGCCAGGCCCGGTTGGCGCGGCGCACCTCGGACCAGGCCGCCGCGTCCGAGCGTCGGTACGGCCGCAGCACCACCGGCCCGTCGACCAGTACGGCGGGCCAGCCGGGCGCCCGGGCGAACCAGCTCACCGGGCCGACCCTCCACACCCGAGCGACTCCGGACGCCGGCGGGCGTACCGACCGGACCGGCTCACCGGCGCCGGTCCAGCAGGAGCACGTCCACGGTGGAGCCGGCCGCCGCGGTGGTGACCCGCTCGCCGAGCACCATCAGCCCGTTCGCCTCGGCCAGGCCGGAGAGGGTGAACGGCCCGCCCGGCAACGGCTGGACGGTGTAGCCACCGCCGCGCCGCTCGGCGACGTGCGCGGGACGGAACTCGCGCAGCCCGCCGGGCGAGGTGATGGTCTCCAGCAGGTGCGCCCGGACACTCGGCCGGAACACCGGCTCGGCACCGGCCAGCAGGTTGATCGCCGGGCGGGCCAGCACCTCGAAGCCGATCAGCGCCGCGCCCGGCTCACCGGGTAGACAGACCACCGGCACCTCCTCGGCGCCGACCGTACCGAATCCGAGGGCGGTGCCGGGATAGAGCGCCACCTCGGTGAAGGTGACCGGCCCGGCACGGCCACCCTCCCTCCTGGACAGGATCCGGCGGACCATGTCACCGGGACCGGTGCCGGTGCCGCCGGTGGTGATGATCAGGTCGGCGCGCAGGGTCTGGTCCTCCAGCAGTCCGCGCAGCCCTTCCGGGTCGTCGTCGCAGATGCCCACCCGGTACGCCAGCGCGCCCACCTCGGCCGCGGCGGCGGTCAACGCGTGCGAGTTGGCGTCCACCACCTGACCGGGCTGGCTGCCCCGGCCGACGTCCACCAGCTCGTCGCCGGTGGCCACGATGACCACCCGAGGGCTGGGCCGGACCACCACGTGCCCGATCCCGGTGGCGGCGAGCACAGCGACCAGCGCCGGTGAGACGTACGTGCCGGCACGGGCGAGCAGGGTGCCGGCGGGCAGTTCCTCACCGGCGCGGCGGACGCCGTACCCCCGCTTGGGGGTGCGGAATATCTCCACCGCGGCCATGCCCTGGTCGGTCCACTCCACCGGGACGACCACGTCCGCGGCGACCGGCAGCGGTGCCCCGGCGGCGACCGAGAAGCACGAGCCCGGGGTGAGCCGGACCGGCCGCCAGCTCGCCGCCCCCAGGTCGCCGACCACGTTCAATCGCACGGTACGGCCGCCCGGCCCCCCGGAGGGGACCGGACCGTAGCCGACGAGGTCCTCCCAGCGTGCCGCGTACCCGTCGACCGCCGCCTGGTCGAAGGCGGGGAAGGAGTGCGGCGCGACGACGTCCTCGGCGAGGACGTTGCCGTAGGCCTGGGTGAGGTCGAGGTCGAGCGGAGGCAGCGCGCGCAACCTGCGCAGCACGCTGCCCAGGTAGTCGGCGAGCGGCGTCAACTCGTTCGCGGCCGCCTCGGCGTCGGCCGTCGCGGTCATGTACTAGGACCGCCCGACGCGTCGGTGTTGACGAACTCCGCCAGCCACTTGCGGAACTCGGCGCCGAGGTCCTCGCGCTCGGCGGCGATCTGCACGACCGTCTGGAGGTAGCCCAGCGGCATGCCTGTGTCGTAGCGGGTGCCCCGGTAGACGATCGCGTGCACCGGCACCCCCTCGTTGCGCAGCAGCTCCATGGCGTCGGTCAGCTGGATCTCGCCGCCGCTGCCCGGCTCCGTACGCCGGATCGCGTCGAAGATCCGCCCCGGCAGCACGTACCGGCCGAGGACGGCGAGGTTGCTCGGCGCCTGCTCCGGATCGGGCTTCTCCACCATGCCGGTGACCTTGACGACCTCGCCGATGTCGGTCAGCTCGGACTCGGCGGGCTCGACGGAGGCGATGCCGTACCGGCTGGTTTCGGCCGGATCGACCTCGAAGAAGGCCAGCACCACGCCGCCGGTGCGGGCCTGGAGCTCCAGCATGGCCGGCAGCAGCGGCTCGGACGGCTTGACGAACTCGTCGCCGAGCAGCACCGCGAAGGGCGCGTCGCCGACGTGCGGCTCGGCGAACCCGACGGCGTGACCGAGACCCAGCTGCTCCGGCTGTCGGCGGGCGTGGATCGCGGCCAGCTCCTCGGTCCGCTTGACGGCGGCGAGCAGGTCGGGCTTCTTCGCGAGCCGTTCCTCCAGGTCGGGACGGCGGTCGAAGTGGTCCACCATGGCTGTCTTGCCACGCCCGGTGATCAGCAGCACGTCGGTGATCCCGGCCTGGGTGGCCTCCTCGACGATGTACTGCAGCACCGGCCGGTCGACGACCGGCAGCAGCTCCTTGGGGACCACCTTCGTGGCCGGCAGGAACCGGGTGGCCAGGCCCGCGGCCGGGATGACGGCCTTGACGGCGCGGGGACGACCGGTTGCGGCGGCCGTTGACGGGTTCGCTGAGTGCTCCGACATGTCGCGAGACTATCGGCCACGGCTCTGTCTCGGCGGTTGAGGACCGGAAGACGCGCCGCCCGTAGCAGGCTGCGTCACACCCTGGGCGGGCCGGGACGTACCGGCGGCGTACCCGCCGTCGGCCTCCACCGGGGCGACGCCGGGGCCGGCGCGGGGCAGCCCGTCGTCGGGGCTCGCCGCCCCGGCCGGGACGGCGATCTCCTCCGTCGGTGCGTCGGCGCACCGCCCGGTGACCCGGTAGCCGTCGCGCCCGGCGGCCTTCGCCGCGTAGAGCGCCTCGTCGGCGGCGTCGAGCACCTCCTGGCCGGTGCTGGCGTGGTCCGGGTAGACGGCGATGCCGATGGAGACGGTCACCGGGATGGCCAGGTGCTCGTCCACGGTCATCGGGATGTCCCGGACGGCCGAGCCGAGCCGCTCGGCGACGATCGCCGCGCCCCGGGCGTCGGTCTCGGGCAGCAGCAGCACGAACTCCTCACCGCCCTGCCGGAACGCCAGGTCGACCTCACGGATCTCGCCGCGTACCCGGCGGGCGAACTCGGCCAGCACGGCGTCGCCGGCCGCGTGGCCGTACGTGTCGTTGACCCGCTTGAACCGGTCCAGGTCGAGGGCGAGGATGCTCAGCATCCGCCCGAACCGGTTGGCGCGTTCCACCTCGCGGCGCAGCGACTCCCGCAGGTAGCGGTAGTTCCACAGCCCGGTCAGCGGGTCGGTGAGGGAGAGTCGTTGCGCCTCCTCGTGCACCCGGACGTTCTCCACCGCCACCGCCGCGTGCCCGGCGAAGGTACGCAGGGTGGCCAGGTCGTCGTCGTCGAACTCCGCGCCGCCGAGGCGGTCGTAGAGGGCCAGCACCCCCACCGCCGGGTCGCGGCCGGTCAGATCCCCGGCGGCGGGCGCGGCGAAGGGCACCGCCACGTACGTCTCGCAGTGCGGCTCGCCCACCGGCGCGGTCGCCGGTTCCACCCGCCCCCGCTGCGCCTCGCCGGTGGCCGCCACCAGCCCGATCACCCCGGCACCGACCGGCACCCGCAGTTGCCCGTCCGGCAGCCGACCCTCCAGCCCTTCGGCGCACCGCCCCACCAGCACGTCGCCGTCGTCGAGCAGCAGCACCGCGCCGGCCCGGGCCCCGGTGGCCGCGATGGCGCTGTGCAGGATCACCCGCAGGATGCGTTGCAGGTCATGGGTGCTGGCCAGCGTGTCACCGAGCACCGCGAGGTGCCCACGCAGCTGGTCCCGGCTGCTGGTCAGGGCGGTCACGTAGCTGGCGGTCTCCCGAGTCATCCGGTTGAACGCGTCGGCCAGCCGGCCGATCTCGTCCCGGCTGCGCACCGGCACCCGGGCGGTCAGGTCGCCGTGGGCGACCCGGTCCGCCGCGCCGGCCAGCTCCATCAGCGGCCGGGTGGTCACCCGGGCGAGGCGCCAGGCCGCCAGCACCGCCAGCACCGCGGCGAGCAGCACCGCGCCGAGCAGCCCGGCGGGCAACCCGGCCGGCTGTTCGCCGGGGACGGAGAGCACCAGCGGCAGCGGCTGCCCCGGCGACGGTCCGAGCCGCCGCACGTACCGGCCGTCGGGGGTCTCGGTGACCCGCTCGTCGGTGGCGGCCAGCACCGTCTCGCGTACGCCGTCGGTCTCGGTGGTGAAGGTGATCCGGTCGGCGTCGCCGTCGAGCAGGGTGACCGCGACCCCGGTCGCGGCGGCCAGCCGGGTCACGAACGCCGGGTCGACGACCTGGGCGGCGGCGACCGTGCCGAGCGCCGCGCCGGCCGGGTCGCGCAGGTCCACCCGGGCGCTGAGCGCCCGCACCGGCCCGTTGCCGGACCGGCTGCCGGAGCAGTCCTGCCACGGCGTCGGGGGTGCCCCGGGAGTGACGTACGTGATGTTGCCGGCGACGTCGGTGACCAGCACGGCGGCGGCGAGTCCCCGACTGACCACCTGACCGGCGGCTCCGGCGCGGGCGGCGGGGTCGACGCGCAGCGCCACCGCGTCGGCGGCGGCGCGCAGCTGCTGGCAGAGGGCATCGACCGAGGCGCGGACGGTGGACGCGGCGAGCCCGAGGCGGTCGGCGGAGCGGCTGCGGTCGACGGCTGTCAGGGTGGTGCCGACAAAGACCGCGCCGAGAAGCACCGGGCCGAGCACCACCGCGAGGAAGGCTGCCGTCAACCGCCCGCGTAGCGTCAACGCTTCCCCCCGGAGGTCCCCGGCCCGTTCCTGCGATGCTGACACAGAGCGACCGGCAGACAAGCGTTGCGTCAGGAGTGTTGCGTGACGGATTTTTCTGATGGTGCGGAGTCGACGCACGAGGCGAAGCGGAACACCCGCGTCGCGCTGCTCGCCGCCCGCCGGGCGCTGACCGCCGACCAGCGCGCCGGGGCCGCGGCGTCCGTCCTGGCCGAGCTGGTCGATCTGGTACGCCGGCTGCGCCCACGCCGGATGACCGGGTACGTGCCGGTGGGCTCCGAGCCGGGTGGGCCGGAGCTGCCGGAGGCGCTGCGCGGCGCGCTGCCCGCCGGAGGTGAGCTGCTGCTGCCGGTGCTCCGCGACGACCTGGACCTGGACTGGGCCGCGTACGCCGGGCCGGACTCGCTGGTGCCCGCCGGACGCGGCATGCGCGAGCCCGTCGGGCCCCGGTTGGGCCGCACGGCGGTCGGCGGGGCGGAGCTGGTGGTGGTGCCGGCGCTGGCGGTGGACCGGCGGGGCCTGCGGCTGGGCCGGGGCGGCGGCTCGTACGACCGGGCGCTGGCCCGGGTGCCGGCCTCGACACTGACCGTGGCGTTGCTGCACGACGGTGAGCTGGTCGACGTGCTGCCCGCCCAGCCCCACGACCGTCCGGTCCGCGCCGTGATCACCCCGTCGGGCGGGCTGCGTACGCTGGGTGACGCGCCCGGTGTCGATCGCCACACGTCCGCTGGACGAACCCGGGTGTGATGACGCACCATTGGCACTCGAAGACGTCGAGTGCCAACCGGCCGTGCCAGATCCGGAGGAGAACGTGCCCACGTACCAGTACGCCTGCACCGCGTGCGGCCACCAGCTCGAGGCGGTGCAGTCCTTCTCTGACGAGCCGCTGACCGAGTGCCCCGCGTGCGAGGGGCGGCTGCGCAAGGTCTTCAACTCGGTCGGCATCGTGTTCAAGGGCTCCGGCTTCTACCGCACCGATTCCCGCTCCTCCGGCGCGGAGACCAAGAGCGGCAGCACCCCCGCCAAACCGGCGAAGACCGAGAGCAGCACGTCGTCGGACTCCTCGACGTCGTCGTCGAGCACGTCGTCGACCAGCAGCTCGGGCTCCTCGAACGGCGGGGCGACCAAGGCCCCGGCCGCCAGCACGTCCAGCTCCTCCTGACCGTCGCTCCGCCGAAAGCCCCTGCCGCCTGAAGGCCGCAGGGGCTTCGGCGTGCGCCGCCGGCTCCCCGGCGCACGGCCGGGGTGAACGGCGTGGCCCGTTCGACGTGCCCTGCACCGGACCGGACAGCGCATAGCACATCCCCCACTCCGAGGGGAGTTGTCCACAGGCCCGCCGGTTGTCCACAGGCCCGGTGTCCGGGGCTCCGCCCACCCTGGCCGTCCGCCTAGCGTCCGGGACGGACATCCGAGCCGGCAGGGGCCGGCACGGTCGGGGTGGACGGCGACGGCCGGCATCGGACGCGGTGGGAGTCGCCGACGGGCGGGGCGGAGGTGGTGTCGTGGCCGGCGGTCGGACGGGCGGCTCGCTGGGACCGGTACGCCGGCCGCGCCTGCCCACCGGCGGGACGCTGCTGCGGGCCGGGCTGGTCGCCGCCCTGCTCGGGCTCGCCGTGCTCGTGCTGGACAGCGGGGAGAGCTGCCCGGCCCCGGGCCCGGCCGCACCCGGCCCGCCGGGCGCTGCCGCCACCCGAGCGTCCGGTGCCCCGGCGACGGAGGCGGGCGAGCGGTCGACCGGTGAAGCCCTCACGGGAGGGCCGGCGGCCGAAGCTGGCACCGGGGTCGGTGCTGACCGGCCGGGCCCCCTGCCGCTGCCGAGCGGGGCGGTGGGCGTACCGGTGCGGTTGGCGGAGCCGGCGGCGCTCGCCGTGCTCCGACCGGGCGCGCGGGTCGACCTGCTGGTCGTACCGGCCGGTCCGGCGGCGGCCGAAGCGGTACCGCTGGCGTCGGGGGCACTGGTGCTGGACGTGGTGGGCGGCGACAGCGGGGACGGCTCGTCGGCGCTCTACCTGGCGCTCGGGCCGGACCAGGCGCGGCGGACGGTGGGCCAGCCGGAGGGGAGCCGCTTCACGGTCGTCGTCCGGGGCTGAGCCGCCGGCGCTCCGCACCATCCGGCAGGCACGCCGCTCGGGATCAGCCGAGCGGAGGGCGGGTCAGTCCCAGTGCGGGGGGCGCTCGGCGAGCAGCCAGTCGTCGTTGCCACCGCCGCGCTCACCCCAGCCGTGGTCGGTGTCGTCGACCGTCTGCTCGGGCAGCACCACGAAGTCCTCACTGAGGTCGACGGGGCGGTCGTCGTCGCGTACGCCCGGTTCCTGGGTGCTCACGAGCGGCAAGACTAGCTCAGCCAGGGTCCTGACCGTGCGCACCGGCCCGCGCGGAAACACCGGCGACGTGGCGCGCGTCGGGGGCGGGAAGCCGTGGCGCGCGTCGGGGGGTGGGATTGCCGTGACGTTGGTAGCGTCGGACGGCGTGACGACGCCCAGCGGTGCCAGCCACGAGGACGACTACTGGCGGCGGCCGCCCGAGGGCGTCCGGCCGACGTCCCCCGCCCCCGCTCCGACCACGTCGCCGGGGCCCGGTGCCCCGGGCGCGTCCACGGGTGGCCCCGGAATCGGTGAGCCACCGCCGGCCGCACCCACCTCGCCGTCGCCCTGGGCGGCCCCGACGAACGTCCCGACACCAGCGACGACCACCCCTGTCCCGCCGTCCGGGGGCGGCTACGCCGGGCCGCCGCCGACCACCCCGCCGCCACCCGGCTGGCGACCACCGGTACGTCTGCAGGCCAACCCGCCCCGGGCCCTGCCACCGCAGGACATGGAGGCGATGGACGCGGCGGAGCAGCAGGCCCAGCGGCTCACCCACGTCGTCGGCGCGGTGGCCGGCACGGTGCTGCTGATCCTGCTCTGCCTGCTGTGCTCCCGGGCGCTCTTCTGAGCCGCGGCCGGCGGCCGGGTCAGAGCGTGTTGCCCCAGACCGACGCGGCACCCGTGTCACCGGTCAGGGTGACGTAGACCAGGGCGAACCCGGCCAGCACCACGATCACCCCGGTGAGCAGCCAGTTGACCCAGGACGGCAGGCGCGGCGTGCGGATCCGACCGCTGGTCAGCGCCAGCAGCAGGAGCGCCGCCACGGCCAGCCCCACGGTGAACCAGAGGGTCGTCTCGCCGTACTCCGAGTGCTCCTCGATCTTGGCGAGCAGCCCCGCCGGGTAGCCCTTGCCCTCCAGGAACTCCTCGAACGCCTCGCCGGACTCGGTCGCCACCCAGGTGATCGCCGGGGTCACCACGGCGAGGATCGCCACCGCCCAGCCCAGCCGGGGCCGCCAGCGCGGCACCAGCCCGTACGCGGAGGCGAGCAGCGCCAGCAGCGGGACGAACACCACCGCCGCATGGATCACCAGGATGTGCCCGGGCAGACCGTTGATCTCCTTGAACACCGACACCTCCGACGATCGACGCGGATCCGCCGCAGAAGCGTACGACCATCCATACCCCTCACGGCGCTCTCGGTCGGGTACACGCGGCGGGCGGCGCGGTGGTTCAACCCCGGATCGCGCCGCCACCTGCGCTGTGTCCGGGGCCACGCGCCGCCGGGTTCGCTTGTCGCCCCGTGGTCAGCGTGCTGTCATTGCTGCATGTCAGGTGGCGAGGAACTGCTCCGGTCGAGGGGCCTGCGGGTCACCCGGCCGCGCCTCGCCGTGCTGGACGTGCTCGCCGCCGGTGGGCACCTGGAGGTCGACGAGATCACCCGCCGGGTACGGGAGCGCCTCGACTCCGTCTCCACCCAGGCCGTGTACGACGTCCTCGGCGCGCTGTCCCGCGCCGACCTGGCCCGTCGGATCGAGCCGGCGGGCAGCCCCGCCCGGTACGAAGCCCGGACCGGCGACAACCACCACCATGTGGTGTGCCGGGGCTGCGGCCACATCGCCGACGTCGACTGCGCCGTCGGCGGCGCCCCCTGCCTCGATCCGAACATCGCCCACGGCTTCGAGGTCGACGAGGCGGAAGTGACCTTCTGGGGCCTCTGCCCCACCTGCCAGGCCCGGCGCTCCGCCGACGTCTGACGGCGGCGGCCCGGCCGCGCCCGGTCCACTCACCGCAGTCCCGGGCCGGCGGACGGCGCGCGTGGCACTCTTGGGCGGTGGACACCGACGACCTCGGCCTCTTCGGTCCCGGATCGGTCACCTGGAAGGTGCACGACGAACCGGTCCTGATCGTCGCCGGCCTGCGCTCGCTCTACCTCCAGGCGCTGCATCCCCGGGCGATGGCCGGGGTGGCGCAGAACAGCAACTACCGCGCGGACGCCTGGGGCCGGCTGGTCCGCACCGCCACGTACGTCGGCACCGTCATCTACGGCACCACCGCCGAGGCGGAGGCGGCCGGCCGGCGGCTGCGCATCCTGCACGCCCGGATGCGCGCCACCGACCCGGCCACCGGCGAGGAGTTCCGGATCGACGAGCCGGACCTGCTGCGCTGGGTGCACGTCACCGAGGTGGAGTCGTTCGTGAGCACCGCCCGCCGGGCCGGGCTGTCCCTGACCGACGCCGAGGTGGACGGCTACTACGACGAGCAGCGGCGGGCCGCCGCGCTGGTGGGTCTCGACCCGGCCGACGTGCCGGGCAGCGCGGCCGAGGTGGCCGACTACTACCGGGCCGTCCGGCCGGAGTTGCGGATGACCAGGGAGGCGGCCGAGACCGCGTTGTTCCTGACCGCGCCGCCGATCCCGTGGAAGCTGAGCCTGCCGGCCCGGCTCGGGGTGAGCCTCGGGCCGCCCCGGTGGGCGTACCTCGGTGTCGCCGGCACCGCCCTCGGGCTGCTGCCGCCCTGGGCCCTGCGGTTGTACGGCGGCCTGGGGTTGCCCACCACCGCGCTCTCCGCCGATCTGAGCGTCCGCGCGCTGCGGCTGGTGCTGGCCGCGCTGCCGCGCAACTGGCGGGAGGGGCCGTTGCAGCAGGCCGCCAAGGAGCGGGCCGCCCGCTTCACCGCCACCGCCGGCTGACCGCTCGGCGGGCCGGCGCGGGTCAGTCGCCGGTCGGCGTGGTCGGGCGGTCCATGGCCGCCCAGGGTTCCCGGCCCGGGGTCTGCGCGCCCGTCGGGCAGGCCCGGCGGTAGTCGCACCAGCCGCAGCGCGGGCCGGCGACGGTCGGGAACGCCTCGTCGGGGTCGCCGCCGTCGGCGACCGCGCGTTCGGCGGCCATGATGTCGCGGGCGGTGTCCTCGGCGCGGGTGAGCTGCCGGGCCAGGGAGTCGGCGGTGTGCTCGTGCGCGGCGACCGTCCCGGTGGGCAGGTGGTGCAGCTCCACCCGGCGGCACGGCCGGCGGAACGTCCGCTCGGCGGCGTACGCGTAGAGCGCCAGCGCCTGCGAGCCGCGCGCGTCGTCGCCGTCGAGCCCGGTGCGGCCGGTCTTGTAGTCGACGATGACCAGCTCCGGCCCGTCCGGGCCGGGACGGGAGTCGATCCGGTCGGCGCGGCCGTTGAAGGCCAGCACCGCCGTCTTCACCGCCACCACCCGCTCGACGCCGAGCGGGTCGACGCCCGGCTCCAGCGTCTCGACGTACGCCTCCAGCCAGCCGAGCGCCCGCCGGTACGCCTCGCGCTCCTGCTCGTCGTCCCGGTAGCCCTCACGCACCCAGGTGCCCTTCAGCAGACCGGCGAGAGCTTCGGGCCGACGCCGGTCGGGGGTGAGCGCGTACCAGTTCTTCAGTGCGGTGTGGACGCTGGCGCCGAGGGAGTTGTGCGCCCACGGTGGCCCCTTGGGCGGGGCGGGGCGGTCGACGTAGGAGTATCGGTAGCGGCGGGGACAGTCCTCGTACGTCCCGAGTTTGCTGGGGGTACAGACGAAGAGCCGCTCCGGCATGCCCTCGAAGCCGAGCTGCTCGGGTTGGCCGGACCGGGGACGGGGCGCTCGCACGGGACCGATCCTGCCACTCGCGTACGACAGCCCCGCACCGGCACGGCTCAGCCCATGTTGGCGTACTGGGTGACGAAGGCGGCGATGGCGTCGGCGATGAGCTGTACGGCGATCGCGGCCAGCAGCAGACCGGCGATCCGGGTCAGCACCTCGATGCCGCCGGGGCGCAGGACCTTGACGATCCCGCCGGAGAAACGCAGCACGACCCAGACCGCGAGCATCACCGCGACGATCGCGGCGGCGATGGCGGAGAACTGCCCCGCCCCGTCGGCCTGCTGCACGAAGAGCATGGTCGCCACGATCGCGCCGGGCCCGGCCAGCAGCGGAGTGCCGAGCGGCACCAGGGCGATGTTCGAGGTGACCTGCTGGCTGGGGTCGTCCGCCTTGCCGGTGAGCAGCTCCAACGCGACCAGCACCAGCAGCAGGCCGCCGGCCGCCTGCAACGCCGGCAGGTCCACGTGCAGGTAGTCGAGGAGTGTCTGGCCCGCCACCGCGAAGACCACGATGACGCCGAGCGCCAGCGCGACGGCCTGCCAGGCGGCCCGATGGCGGTCACGGGCGGTCAGCGGGCCGGTCAGGGCGAGGAAGATCGGCATCATGCCCGGCGGGTCGACGATGACCAGCAGGGTCACGAAGACCTCGCCGAAGAGCTTGAGATCCACCGGGTAAAGGTAGCCGCGCCGCTGGAGGCGGAAACGCGGATCAGCCGGAAGCGACCGGCGTCACCCCGTGCGCCTGCGCGACGATCCTCTCGTACGCCTCGACGGCGGTGGTGTGCGCGCCGAGCCGGACGCTCTTGTGCGTGCCGTGGAAGTCGGACGAGCCGGTGACCAGCAGGCCCAGCTCGGCGGCGAGGGCGCGTACGTGCGCGGCCTCGGCTGGGGAGTGGTCCTCGTGGTCGGCCTCCAGGCCGGCCAGCCCGGCGGCGGCCAGCGCGACGATCAGCTCGTCCGGCACGATCCGTCCCCGCCGGGTCGCCCGGGGATGGGCGAAGACCGGTACGCCGCCGGCGGCCCGGACCAGCTCGACCGCCCGGAAGACGTCGATGTCCTCCTTGGGCAGCCGGTACCGCTCGCCCAGCCAGTCCGGCCCGAACGCCTCGGTGGTGCTGGCGACCAGGCCCGCCCGGATCAGCGCCGCCGCGATGTGCGGACGGCCGACCGTGCCACCGCCGGCGGCGGTGATGATCTCCGACCAGCTGATGTCGATCCCGTCGGCCTGCAGCAGCCGGACGATCCGCTCGCCGCGCACCTCCCGGGCGGCCCGGACCCGGGCCAGTTCGTCGACCAGCTCCGGGTGGCCGGGGTCGAAGAGGTACGCCAGCAGGTGCAGCGGCACCGCCGGCTCGACGCCGTGCCACCGGCAGGAGATCTCCGCGCCACGGACCAGGGTGAGGCCGGGCGGCAGGGCACGCACGGCGGCGTCCCACCCGCCGGTGGTGTCGTGGTCGGTGATCGCGACGACGTGCAGGCCGGCGTCGGCGGCGGCCCGCACCAGCTCGGCCGGGGTCAGCGTGCCGTCGCTGGCGGTGGAGTGGGCGTGCAGGTCGATCGCCGGGGTCACGCTCCGACGCTACCCTCCGGCCACTCAGGAGCCGCCGGTGACCACGACCGGCCCGTCCCCGGCGGTGACGCCGCTCAGCAGGGTCGAGGAGGCGCGTTCCCCGGCCACCGTGCGGTCGGGCCGGACCCGGGTCAACGCCCCGCCCCGGTCGACGTAGGTGGCGACGGTCGAGCCGGTCCACGCCACCGCGCCGCTGACGACCGGACCGGCGGTCCGGACGGTGAGGCCCGGGCTGGCCAGGTCGACCAGCAGGGCAGCGCCCGTGCTGCCGGTACGGCCGTTGACCAGCAGCCAGCGGCCGTCGGCGGAGACCGCGCCGAGGCCGTCGTCGGTCAGGGCGGGCCCGCAGCCGGTGCGGCCCGGGTCGAGCGTCACCGGGTCGAGCAGGGCCAGGCAGGACCGGCGGGCGTCGGCGGCGGGCACCCGGGCGGCGAGCCGGCCGTCGGGCAGCACGCCGTAGACGTCGAGGACGCCCCGGTCACCGGCGGGCAGCGGCCCCGGGGCCGGCTGCCAGAGCAGGTGCCCCCCGTCGCGGGCGCGCACCAGCAGGCGGTCGCCGACGAAGCGGACCGGCACCGCGCCGGCCGCGGCGGGGGTGCCGGTGGCGGCGACGAGCTGCCGCCCGACGAGGCCGGCCACGAAGAGGCCGTCGCCGTCGCGCCAGGCCACCCGCCGCCCGTCCGTGGTCAGGGCGATCTCCTCCGCGCCGGCCAGCAGCACATGTGGCGACTCGCCGGGGGGAACGACCCACAGGGTGCGGCCGCCCGGGGTTGGCGCGGAGACCACCAGCCAGCCGCCGCGGTCGGGCAGTCGCTGGGCCCGCTCCACCGGGCCGAGGCCCAGGTCGTGCCGTTTCCCGTCGGCGGTGACGAGGGCGCCGCCGACGACAAGTTCCGCCTGGCCGTCGGCGGGCGGGGAGTCGGGCGCGGGGGCGACCGGCCAGGAGGCGGCGACGGTCGGACCGCCGAGCACCACGACGGGGCTGGTGACCCGGCCGGGGTGGTCGCCGAGCTGGGCCATCCCGGCGGTGAGCGCCGAGGTGGCGACCACGGCGAGGCCGATCCCGGTGAGCGTGCGCCGGCGTCGGATGCGCCGGGCCTGCCGGATCGCCAGCCCCGCCGGATCGACGGCCAACGGCGGGGGCGCGGCGACCCGGCGGGAGAGGGTCTCCCGCAGCGCACCTTCCAGGTCGTCCCGCGTCACAGCTGTGGAACGCTCCGGGCCGCCGGTCTGGTTGTCCGCCCGGGCGGGGGTGGACGTCATCGTGACTCCCCGCCGACCGCCGCGGGTCGGGTCCGGCCGGCGCCGACCGGCGGCACGCCGACGGGCCGCCCGCCGTGGGTCTGGACCGGCGTGGGCGTGCTCCGCCCGCCGTCGGTGGCCGGGCGGCTCGGCCGCCGCGTCTCCGCCGGTACGGCCGGTGCGCTCGACCGCGCCCGGGAGCGTTCCGTGGCCGGGGGCGGCGTCCGGGCCGTCGCCTGCCGCTCGTCCGGCAGTTCCAGGGCCGCCTCCTCGCCGAGCCGGCGGCGCAGCGTGGCCAGCGCCCGGGAGGTCTGGCTCTTCACCGTGCCCGGCGAGATCTCCAGCAGGGCGGCGGTCTGCGCCTCGGACATGTCCTCGTAGAAACGGAGCACCAGCACCGCCCGCTGCCGGGAGGGCAGCGCGCTCAGGTGCCGCCAGAGCACGTCCCGGTCGAGCTGCTGCGCGATCTCGTCGACGCCGGCCCGCTCGGGCAGCACCTCGGTGGGGCGTTCACCGTGCCAGCGCCGCCGCCACCAGCTGGTGGAGGTGTTGACCATGACCCGCCGGGCGTACGGCTCGACGGCCTCGATCCCGCCGAGCCGCTTCCAGGCCAGGTACGTCTTGGTGAGCGCGGTCTGGAGCAGGTCCTCGGCGGTGGCCCAGTCCCCTGCCAGCAGGTACGCGGTGCGCAGCAGGGCGCCGGAGCGGGCCGCGACGAACTCGCGGAACTCCTCCTCCAGCGGGTCCCGTCCGCCCACCGCTCACCTCCGTGCCCCGTCGTCCCTGGCAGGGTGCCATGAACGGGGCGGCGGGGTCGACGGCGAATGGTTCGCAGTTCGTCCGACGGACGGACGAAAACCTTCAGGCGCCGTCGTCGGCCTTCGCCTCGTCGGCTTCCTTGCCCAGCCGCGCCTCGACCGCCTGCGGCTCGTACATCTCCTCGACGACGCGCAGGTACAGCTCGTTCGGGTTGGGCAGGTTCTTGATCTCGCGCAGCGCCTGCTCCTGACCGGCGGACTCCAGTACGAAGGTGCCGTAGTTGAGCGCGCGGCCGGTCGGGGACTGTTCGTACTTCATGTCGGTGACCCGGGTCAGCGGCATCATGGCCACTCGGCGGGTGATGATGCCGTTGACCACCATGACCCGCTTGTTGGTCAGGATGAAGCGGTCGTACCACCAGTCGGCGACCCGCCAGGCCACCCAGCCCATCACCGCGAACCAGAGCAGCACCGCGATGGTGGTGAGGGCGCCGACGTCCTGGCCGGCGAGGAAGCCGGAGAGGTAGCCGAGCACGAAGGTCGCGGCGATGCCCACGATGATCGGCGTGGTGAGGTGGATCCAGTGCCGCTTCCACTCGCCCCGGTAGCGCTCGGTGGGGAAGAGATAGCGGGCGACCAGCGAGCTGGGCTCGTCCTCCAGTGGCAGGACCCGGCGGGGCGCCATGCCCTGCGCGTCGGCGCGCAGGCCGGCCAGCTCCTCTTCGGAGATGGTCGGCGGCTGGTCCGGGTCACCCACCCAGGCCCGGCCGGAGCGGCCCTCTCCCGGTTGGCCGGGGCCGACGCCGTAGCCGACGTCGTCGGAGAGGAACGGACCGTCCGACATGCCCGGACCGGGCCCGGGGTTCGGCGCGTCGTCGGGCCGGTACCTCGGGATCGGTTCGGTGTCCCGCTCCCGACGTTCCCGGTCCGGGTCGTCGGGGTCGAAGGGGGGTCCGGAGGGGCTGCCCATCGACGGTTAGGCGACCAGGCTGGTGAAGAAGTCGCCGAAGCCCTGGGCGATGTCCATGATGCCGCCGCCGAGCGACTTGAAGACGTCTGCGGCGGAGTTGGGCCGGTACGCGACAAAGAAGATCAAGAACGCGATGCCGGCCCAGGTGAGGACCTTCTTGACCATAGCGGGCCATCCTCTCGCGCGGCGCCGGGTCCGATTACCGCAGCGGCACCCAGAGTATCAGTCTGGTGTCGTACAGTGAATATCTGCGTCCGTTCCCTGACAAGCCCGCCAGGGTCAGACCCTGCCGTGCAGGTACGGGGACGGTGCGCCGTACACGAGCTCGGGCGGAGTCCACTCGGCGAGGTCGTGCAGGACGACATCTTCCGCGAGGAGGTGACCCGCGCTCGCCGGCCAGGCTATCGCATGGAGCCACATTCCCCGAGCCTCGCCGGCGTACGCGCTTCGATCCGTGGCCGAATCCACGAGCCACAGTGGAGTCGGGTGTCCGGCCACCTTGATCCGGGCGGGCTCGACGTGCTCCGGATGGCCGAGCCCCGCCCCCGGCCCGGTCAGCGCCTCGGCGAGTTCCGGCCCCGGGTCCGGTCCGGACACTCCGGCGAAGCGGGTGCCCAGCCCGACGCCCGGCTCCTCGGCCACCAGGACCAGGTCGGCCGGTCCACCACCGAGCGGCGCCGGCCCGGCGCAGGCGATCGCGGTGGCCCGCACCCCGGTGGCGTCGTCACCGGCCCAGGCGACCCCGGTGACCGTCCAACCCGGCGGCAGCGGCCACGGGCACCACAGCGGTACGCCCGCCCGCTCCGCCACCCCGTCGGCGGCGACCCGGTCGACCACGCTCGCCACGATCTGGCCGTCGATGTGCTCGGGCACGTGCAGCGGGGCGACCGGCCCGCACCGCACGCAGCGGGACTCGGCGTGCATCAGGTCCGGGGATCGCACCGGCCCGCCGCATCTGGGACAACTCACCACGACACTCACCACTCCACCGTCACCCCGCCACCGGGTGCCGTCAAGCGGAGCGGCCGTTTCCACCGCTCACGGGGGCACTCGCGGCCGAAGGGAGGACCGGGCCGGCACCGAAAGTGATGATCGTCACGCGGGCGGTGACACCGGCGGTCGGACCGGTCGCCGGGGCCGGTGGTGGCACGGTCAGGCCGGCGTCGGGCCGGCGTGGGCGCGGATCCAGGCGTGCATGGCGATACCGCTGGCCACCCCGGCGTTGATCGACCGGGTCGAGCCGTACTGGGCGATCGAGAAGAGCTGGTCGCAGGCGGCGCGGGCCGGGTCGGAGAGGCCGGGCCCCTCCTGACCGAACAGGAGCACGCACCGCCGGGGCAGGGTGGTGGTCTCCAACGGTCGGGAGCCCGGGAGGTTGTCGATGCCCACCACCGGCAGGCCCACCCCGGCCGCCCAGCCGACGAACTCCTCGATCGTCGGATGGTGCCGGACGTGCTGGTAGCGGTCGGTCACCATGGCGCCCCGCCGGTTCCAGCGGCGCAGCCCGACGATGTGCACCTCGGCGGCGAGGAAGGCGTTCGCGTTGCGGACCACCGTGCCGATGTTGAAGTCGTGCTGCCAGTTCTCGATCGCCACGTGGAAGTCGTGCCGGCGCTCGTCGAGATCCGCGACCACGGCCTCCCGCCGCCAGTACCGGTAGCGGTCGACCACGTTGCGCCGGTCGCCGTGGGCGAGCAGCTCCGGGTCGTACCGGGGGTCGTCCGGCAGGTCGCCGGGCCACGGGCCGACCCCCACGTCGAGCTGGTCCTCGGTCACGGTCACAAGAGGGTACGCAGCGCCGGGCGACCGCCCGACGCCACCCTGGTCACCGCAGCTCCAGGGCGCCGCCGAGCCGCTGGAGGAACCGCCGGTCGGCGGGACCGGTGAGGTCACCGGCGTGGCACACCCGGGCGGCCACCGACTCCAGCCACTGCCGGTACGCGGCCGAGTCGGCCGGGTCGGCGCGCCGGCGCAGCACCCGTACCGCCGCGCGGCAGGCGGCCAGCAGGTCCACCAGGTCGGCGAGCCGGTCGGCCGGGGCCGGCGCGCCGTCGTGCCGGGCGTAGATCGCCGCGACGACGGCGCGGACGAGATCGCTGTCGGAGGCCCGGCCGGCGGCGACCGCGTCGAGTCCGGCGAGTCCGGCGGCGACGTCACGGGGTGGCCGACCCGGGGTGGGCGAGGCCGCGGCCACGAGCACCCGGCCGGGCAGGGTGGTCAGCAGGTCCCACTCGGCGGCGGAGTAGACGGCGGTGGTCGCCGGGGCGGCACGGCGTCCGGCAGAGGGCGGCTCTCCGGCGAGGGAGTGGCTCATCTGAAGACCTCCGGCGCCAGCATAAGCCGCCGGGGGCGGCACGGGCCCCTTCCCCGCCGGTTCCGGTGGGGAAGGGGCCCGTGGTGACGCGTGGGCCGCGCTCAGCGGGGCTCGGGGAAGCTGGGCCGCTCGGGGTCGACCCCCTCGGGCGCCGCCGCGGCGGCGTACTCCTTCTTGGGGACCATGACCTTGCGGCGGAAGACGCAGACCATGGTTCCGTCCTGGTTGTAGCCGCGGGTCTCCACCGACACGACGCCCCGGTCCGGCTTCGAGCCGGACTCGCGCTTGTCGAGCACGGTGGTCTCGCCGTAGATGGTGTCGCCGTGGAAGGTCGGGGCGACGTGCCGCAGCGACTCGACCTCCAGGTTGGCGATCGCCTTGCCGCTGACGTCCGGCACGGACATGCCCAGCAGCAGCGAGTAGATGTAGTTGCCGACCACGACGTTGCGCTTGAAGTGGGTCGCCGACTCGGCGTAGTGGGCGTCCATGTGCAACGGGTGGTGGTTCATGGTGAGCAGGCAGAAGAGGTGGTCGTCGTACTCGGTGACGGTCTTGCCCGGCCAGTGCCGGTACACCGCGCCGACCTCGAACTCCTCGTAGTAGCGGCCGAACTGCATCCTGGTCCCCTTCGACGGGCGGCGACGAGTTCGCCACAGCATGCCTTACCGCTTGTTAAGGAGGTGTCGGGGGCGCTGGCCGGGCGGAAATGTCACACCGGGCGCCACCCGAGGGGAGACGCAATGAGCGGCGGGGCCCTCCCCGGCACCCGCCGCCCACGCTCTGATGCCCAAGATTCTGCCGTACGGCCACGCCTTATCGACAGAGACGGACATCACATTTACCTTTTTGTTACATCACCCAGAGTGACGATCGCCCCGGACAAAAGCGATCTCCGCAGGCCGGATCCTCGCTTGTCAACCCGCAAGTTACTGGTTCGTAGTCACCAATCGCGCCGATCTCCCTGGAAGCGCTCCCATCACATCACGTTAAGCAAGTGCGTGTTGCATTTGCGTTCCGCAGCACCGGACCCGACAGATGGTCCGATCCAGCTGCGGGCCGGGCCACAAGCGCTCGCCCGGTTTCGACCCTCCCGGGCCGGGAATTCAACCGGGACGGCCCTGGTTCTATGGGACGGAAGTAATCCGCGCTGATCGGAGAGTGCAATGGCAACGGTTGAGCTGACCACGGCCAACTTCGACGAGGTGACCGAGAGCGACGGCATCGTGCTCGTCGACTTCTGGGCCGAGTGGTGCGGCCCGTGCAAGCGGTTCGCCCCGGTCTACGAGCGCTCCTCGCAGAAGCACCCGGACATCGTCTTCGGCAAGGTCGACACCGAGGCGCAGCAGGAACTGGGCGCCAAGTTCGACATCCGCTCCATCCCGACGATCATGGCGATCCGGGACGGCGTGATCGTCTTCGCCCAGCCGGGCGCGCTGCCCGAGTCGGCCCTGGAGAACCTGATCGAGCAGGTCCGGGCGCTGGACATGGACGACGTCCGCAAGCAGTTGGCCGAACACAAGCACTGAGCACACCGACCACGGCCGGGCCCGCCGCAGCGCGGGCCCGGCCATCGTCGTGCCCACGACACGCGAGTCGGTAGCGACTCACGGAACGACGCCCGGGTGACCCGATCCCGGTATCGTCACGATCCGTGGACACGTTGACCACCCACGGTCGCCTGGCCCGGCTGGGTGCCACCGCGCTCGGCCTCGCGCTGCTGCTCGCGGGCACGGTCCGGGGCGTCGACGACCACTTCCCGTTCGGGCCCTTCCGGATGTACTCCACGTCGGTGCCGGCGGACGCCGCCGCCCCCGACACCCGGGTCGAGGGCGTGGACCGCGCCGGCACCGTGGTCGCGCTCGGCCAGGAGGCCACCGGCATCCGCCGGGCCGAGATCGAGGGCCAGCAGGGCCGGTACGCCGCCGACCCGAGCCGGCTGCGCCAGGTCGTCGAGGCGTACGCCGAACGGCACCCCGACGCCCCCGAACTGGTCGAGGTGCGGATCGTGGTCCGCTGGTACGGCATCCGCCAGGGCCGCCCGACCGGCACCTGGACCGACGAGACCGCCGTACGCTGGCAGGCGTCCCGATGATCCGGTGGCTGACCGAGCCGGTCCCCCGCGGCCGGGTCGCCGCCTTCCGCACCCTGGTCTACCTCTTCGTCGCCGCCGACCTGGTGATCTTCACGCCCTGGGTACGCACCCGGGTCGACGTCCCGGGCGAGCTCTACCAGCCGCTGCTGATCGGCCGGCTGCTACCGCTGCCGACCCCGACGCCGGGACTGGTCGCGGTGGTCTTCTGGATCCTGCTCGCGCTCGCCCTGCTCGCCGCCACCGGCCGCGCGCCCCGGCTGCTCGGCTGGACGGTCTTCGCCCTCTACTTCGAGTGGATGATCGTCGCGATGAGCTACGGAAAGGTCGACCACGACCGTTTCGCGCTCCTGGTCGCGCTGGCCGCCCTGCCCACCGCCGGCCGTGCCCGGCACGGGGACCCGACCCGCTCCGAGGCCGGCGGGTGGGCGGTGCGGGTCACCCAGATCGCGGTGATCTGCACGTACTTCCTGGCCGCCTGGGCCAAGCTGCGCTTCGGCGGGCCGGACTGGGCGACCGGGTCGGTGCTCGCCCGGGCGATCATCCGACGCGGCACCGACCTGGCCGACCTGATCGCCCAGGTGCCGTACCTGCTGATCGTGGCCCAGTTCGGCATCCTCGCCTTCGAGCTGCTCAGCCCGCTGGTGTTCCGGCTACCGGAGCGCT
Organism: Micromonospora halophytica; assembly: GCF_900090245.1. GTDB lineage: Bacteria > Actinomycetota > Actinomycetes > Mycobacteriales > Micromonosporaceae > Micromonospora > Micromonospora halophytica. Next base: position 55,899 of record NZ_FMDN01000003.1, on the reverse strand, counting down.
GGCGGCACGCGACCATCGGCTTCTTCTACTCGTTCCACCTGGTCACCATGGCGACGATCACCATCTCGTTCGCCCCGCACCTGGTGGCGATGACCAGCTTCCTGCCGCTGGAGAAGCTCCGCCCGCTCGACCGGCTGCGCCGGCGGGATCCGGGGACCCCGGTCGACGAGCCCGGCGGGCAGCCCTCCGCCGCCGCAGGTGCCGAGCTGCGTCCCGCGCCGCTGCACCTTCATGGCGGCGGATCCTCAACACGCCCCGCCACTGCGCCTTGACCGTCCCCGCCCGACGTGCGGGAGCTTCCCGAGCAGGCCGGGAGCCTGCCGCGTCACCGTCGACCGCTCCCGGTCGCGGAGACCACCACCGATCTGACGCCTGCCCCCTGGGACCATCCAGGGTCCGCTCGACGTACTGTCGCGGGCGGGGTTGATCGATGTACCGGAGCTGCCGCCGCAGGTCGACCGCCCCGGAACTGCTTCAGACGCTGCTCACCGCGCTGGCGGGCGCGGTGGGCGTCCGGCCCGGCCGGCCGGACGCACCCGACGGGAGAGCCTGTGCAGGCGACGACGCCCCGACCACGGCGCACCAGGGCCGTCGTCGTGCTGGACCTGGCCGCCACGGTGCCCGCGGCGGTTCGGCGGGCCCTCACCGGCGGTGGCGGCGGCTCACGGCTGCTCGGCTGGTCGGTGCTCGCCGTGCTGGCCGTGGTGGTCGCGACGGTGCTGCTGGTGGCCGCGGTACTACGGGCCCCGGAGCGGCTGGCGCCGGCGGCCCAGGACCCGGCCCCACGCGGCGGAGCGGTGATCGTGCCGGAGCCGGCAAGGACGCGAAGCACGGCGGGACCGTCCGTCCCCCCGCCGTCGGTCTCCCCCCGCCCGTCCGCCGGGCCGCGACGGCCGCCCACCACCCGCCCGTCGCCCACCGCAACTCCGGCCGGGACGCCAAACGGCGCGGCGCCGTCACGCCCAGCGCCGCCGGCACCGGCGGCGTTGGACGCCGACTTCGCGATCGAGAAACCCCAGCTGCTCAACTACAGCGCCGCCGTGACGATCAGCAACCCGGGGCCCGTCCCGGTGACCGGCTGGACGCTGGTCCTGACGCTGCCCCGGGACTCCCTCGGCGTCACCCACGTCGCCGGCGCGTACGCCACCGGCAGCGGTGCGACCTGGACGTTCGTCCCGGACGGCACGACCGGCAGGGTGGCCGGGCAGGGCCAGGTCCGGGTGACCTTCCGGGTGACCGGGCCGCCGCAGACGTCCGCGCCGACGGCCTGCACCGTCGACGGGACCGCCTGCGGCGGCGTCGCCGGCTGACCGGCCGTCCCGCGCGGTCAGTCGCGGCGGGCGGAGGGCACGGCGCAGGCAGCCGTGCCGCCGGGCAGCCGGTGCCGGTTGCGGGCCACCCAGCGGTACGCGGGCCAGGCGGCGAGGCGCACCGGGGGGATGCGCAGGCCGGCCCCGGCGACCCGCCAGAGCGCGCCGCTGTCGCCGAGGAGCCGGGCGATCGCGTCCGGCCCGGCGGCCCGGGAGCCGTCGGCGCCGACCCACTGCACCGCATCCTCGCACTCGGCCTCGGTCAGCCCGAGCGCGTCGAGGTCGGCGAACTGCCAGGGCACCACCCGGGCGGCGGTGGGGATGCGCCGCTCGATGAACTCGGCGCACCGGGTGCAGAACGCGCAGTCCCCGTCGTAGACGAAGGTCGACCTTTCCATGCCCCCCATCCTCCACCTGACGGCCGGCCGCGGGGACCGGTGTCCGGCGGGTCACTTGCGGATCGTTCGTACGCATGTTCGAATGGATCCCGTGCACTGGGAAACCCTCCTCTCCGCTCCCCCGGACGAGGGCATCCCGCCGGGCAGCGCCAGCGACTCCACCCCTGCCGCTGGCGCTGCCCGGCGCGGTGGCGCGGCACTGGTCGCTGCGGTAGCCGACCGCGCCGACGCTGCCGGCACTCGCGACGGCCGGGCCCGGGACACCGAGTTAGAGTCGGCGGATGCGTAGCGCTCAGCAGATCCTCGCCGACTCGGCCGTGATCGCCGTCGTGGGCGCGTCCCGCGACCCCCGCAAGGCCGCGCACAGTGTCCCGTTGCAGATGCAGCGGTACGGCTGGCGGATCATCCCGGTCAACCCGACGGTGGACGAACTCCTCGGCGAGAAGGCGTACCCGTCGCTGGCCGACATCCCGCACCCGGTGGATCTGGTGGACGTGTTCCGGCCGGCGGCGGACGCCGTGCAGGTCGTCCGCGACGCGGCAGCGATCGGTGCGCCGGCGGTCTGGCTCCAGCTGGGCATCGTCTCGAGCGAGGCGCGGCGGATCGCCGAGGAGGCGGGTATGGACTACGTCGAGGACCGCTGCCTGATCGTCGAGCGCGCCGCCGCCGGCCTGACCCGGCTCGGCTGAGCCGCCCCCGCCCGGGCGGCCGAAAGATGGCCGACCGAGCCGAAACACCACCGACCGGCCGTCGCACCGCTGCCGCGAACCGGCGCTCGGCGCTGAACCGGCGGTACCGAGCCGGCACAGGGCACTGAATCCGGCACGCGGCGCTGAGCTGGCTGGCTGGCTGGCTGGCTGGCTGGACGTACCCTGCCGGGCATGCCCTCCCGCCGATCGCTACGCGCACCGCCCCTCGGTGACGGACTCTGGTCGCGCCGGCTGCTCTCGCTCACTCTGGCCGTGGGGGTCACGGCGGCGGTGGCCGCGCCGCTGCTGCGGGTAACCCGGTTCGACGTCGGCGGTGCGGCCTGCGGGCTCTGGCTGATGATCGGCGCGCAGCAGTTGGCGCGGCGGTGGTGGCCCCGGCGGGACGCCCGGCTGACCTGGCGGCTGCGGGTGGCCGGTCGGGACGCGGTGGAGCCCGGGCTGGTGGCCCGCCGGTCGCTGGCCGGTTGGGCCGACCGCGTCGCCGACCTGGTGTGGATCACGCCGGCCTGGTTGACCGGGCTGTCCCTGCTGCCCACCGATGCCCGGTGGGCCGAGGTCGCCCGGGTGGCGCTGATCTGCGGGTTCGCGGCGTGGCTGGGCCGGGCCGCCTACGAGGAGGCTCGGTTCACCGGCCGGCTGGCGCTCACCGCGAGCGGCATCCGGTACGGCCGCCGGCTGTACGACTGGACGAACATCGACCGGGTCGCCCCGCACAAGCGGGACGGCCGGATCAACGGCGTCCGACTACGGCCGGTGAGGTGGCTCTCGCTGGAGCCCGCGCCGGTGGTGGGTGGCCGGGACACGGCAGTGCCCGAGGAGCGGCTGATCGCCGCGATCGAGCACTACCGGTCCCGGCCGGAGGTGCTGGGGATGGGACTGCCGGTCACCGCCCCGGAGCCGGCTCCCGCCGCCGGGACGGAGCCGACCACCGCGCCGACGACCGGCCGGTGACCGGCGCGCCGGTCAGAGCTTGTACTCCTTGAGCAGACCCCGGGAGATGATCGTCTTCTGGATCTCCGAGGTGCCCTCGCCGATCAGCAGGAACGGAGCCTCCCGCATCAGCCGCTCGATCTCGTACTCCTTGGAGTAGCCGTAGCCGCCGTGGATGCGGAACGCCTCCTGGACGACCTCGGCGCAGTACTCGGAGGCGAGCAGCTTGGCCATGCCGGCCTCGACGTCGTTGCGCTGGCCGGCGTCCTTGAGTCGGGCCGCATTGACCATGAGGGCGTGCGCGGCCTCGATCTTCGTACCCATCTCGGCGAGCTTGAAGGCGACGGCCTGGTGCCCGGCCAGCGGCTTGCCGAAGGTGCGGCGCTGCTGGGCGTACGCGACGGCGAGCTCGAAGGCGCGGATGGAGATGCCGCAGGCGCGGGCGGCGACGTTGACCCGGCCGACCTCGATGCCGTCCATCATCTGGTAGAAGCCGCGACCGACCTTGTCCGCGCCACCGAGCACCGCGCTCTCCGGAACGGTCACACCGTCGAGCACCATCTCGGTGGTCTCGACGCCCTTGTAGCCCATCTTGTCGATCTTGCCGGGGATGGTCAGGCCGGGCGCGGTCTCGCCGAAGCCGGGCTCCTTCTCCAGCAGGAAGGTGCTCATGTTGCCGTAGACGGAGTCGGCGCCGGTGTCCGTCTTGACCAGGGTCGCCACCACCGAGGAATAGGCCCCGTTGGTCAGCCACATCTTCTGGCCGTTGAGCACGAAGTTGTCGCCGTCGCGGACGGCCTTCGACTTGATCGCCGAGACGTCGGAGCCGCACTCCGGCTCGGACATCGAGAACGCACCGCGCACCTCACCGGTGGCCATCCGCGGCAGCAGCCGGGCCTTCTGCTCCGGCGAGCCGTGCTGGGAGATCAGGTACGCCACGATGAAGTGGGTGTTGACGATGCCGGAGATCGACATCCAGCCGCGCGACAGCTCCTCGACGACCAGGGCGTAGGTCAGCAGGGACTCACCGAGCCCGCCGAACTCCTCGTCGATGGTGAGACCGAAGAGGCCCATCTCGCGCATCCCGTCGAGGATGTCGGTGGGGTACTCGTCGGCGTGCTCCAGCCGCTGCGCGTGCGGGATGATTTCCTTGTCGGCGAACTCCCGGACGGTTTCCAGGATCGACCGCTGCACGTCGGTCAGGCCGGGCGTCTGGGCGAGTCGGGCCATCTCAGCCTCCGGGGGATCGGCGCATTACTCATGGGTAACTGAACGCTCGGTCAGTATCGGCCCCCGGGCCTGCCGCGCCAAGGTGACCAGTCCACACAACCGCTGTGAAAAGGTTCACCGCTCCGGGTAGCGTCCGCAAGAGAAAGGCGCTTCGACCTGCGGCGGAAAGGGTGAGCGGAGATGAGTCATCCACCATCCGGCGAGTCGGAGCAGCCGCAGTGGGGGCAACCGGAGCAGCGCTGGGGTGAGACGCAGCCGGAGCAGCCGGAGCAGCCGCCGTCGCCGTACGAGCCGCCCGGTGGGGCCGGCGAGCAGCCGCGCTGGGGCCAGCAGCCGCCCGACCAGCCGTGGGGGCGGCCGGAGCAACCGTGGGGGCAGCCGCCGCCGTACCCGCCACAGGGGCCGTACGGGCAGTACGGCCCGCCGCAGGGTGGCGGCGGGCCGAACACCCTGGCGATCCTGTCGCTGGTCCTCGCCTTCGTCTTCGCCCCGGCCGGGATCGTCCTGGGCCACCTCGCCAAGCGACAGATCAAGCGGACCGGCGAGGAGGGCGACCAGCTCGCCACCTGGGGACTGGTGCTCAGCTACGCCTTCACCGTGATCGGCCTGCTGGCCTGCTGCGGCTGGATCGGCTTCGCCATCTGGGCCGGCTCCGGCGACGGCACCACGTACTGATCGGCCGGTTCAGCGGAACTGCGCCTCCCGGACGCTGTTGCCGCCGTCCACCACCAGCATCTGCCCGGTGATGTACGAGGCGGCCGGCGAACAGAGGAAGGCGATCGCCGCAGCCACCTCGTCCGGCGTGCCGGGGCGGCCGACCGGGGTGCCCATTCCCTGCTTGACCTCGGCGACCGTGGAGGCCGCGGTGTAGATGGTGCCCGGGGCCACCGCGTTCACGGTCACCCCGTCGGCGATCATCTCCATCGCCAGCGCCCGGGTCAGCCCCACCACGCCCGCCTTCGCCGCCGCGTACGCCGCCTCGGTGGGCAGCGCGTTCACCGGGCCGGCGGTCGCCGCGAGGTTCACGATCCGCCCCCAGCCGCGCTCGGCCATCCCGCCGATGAAGGCGCGGCTGCACAGGAAGGCGGTGGTGAGGTTCCGGTCGATCTCGCCGCGCCACTCGTCGTAGCTGAGCTGCGCCACCGGGCGCAGCACCTCCGGGCTGGCCCGGCTCGCCAGGCCGGCGTTGTTGACCAGCACCTCGACGTCACCGAGCTGCTCGGCCACCGCGTCGGCGAGCGCGCCCACCTCCGACTCGTCGGTGAGGTCGGCGACGAAACCGGTCACCCCCAGCTCACCGGCCCGCTCGTGGATCCGGCGGGTGGTGGAGACGATCGCCACCCGGGCGCCCAGGTCGGCCAGCCGGCGGGCGGTCGCGTACCCGATGCCGTCAGGGCTGCCCGCCCCGGTGACCAGGGCCACCCGGCCGTCCAGGCGCATGGTCACCGGTTCGACCAGCGGGGCCGGCTCGTCCTGGCCGGGGACCGTCGCGGCGGGGACGGCACGGGTGCGCCGGGCCAGCCCGGGACGGCTCACGTCCCGCCTCGGTCGGCTGCCGGAACGGTCGGCGCCACGCGCGTCGATAACCATGCCGCGATCCTGCCCGCTCGGGGCGGCCCGGGCAACGCGGCACAACGGGGGGACTCCGGGTTTGCGCCGGGCTGACTACCCTGACGGCGCACCTACACGCGACGGAGAAGACCTGATGAGCTATCCCCCACCGTCCGGCGGCTGGAGCAACCCGTCCGGCGACCCGACCATGCCGGTCAGCGGCCAGCCGATCCCGGCGCAGCCGACGGGCAAGGACCCGTACGCCCCGCCGGACCCGTACGCCGCCGTGCCGCCGCAGGCAGCTCCGGTCGATCCGTACGCGCCGCACGGCTACCCGCCCCCGGCCGGCTACCCCGGGTACGGCTACCCGCCCGCCCCACAGACCAACGGGCTGGCCATCGCCGCGATGGTCGTCTCGATCCTCGGTGCGCTCGGCCTCTGCGGGTACGGGCTCGGCGGCTGGATCGGGCTCATCGGCGCGATCCTCGGCCACGTCTCCCGCAAGCAGATCCGGGAGAAGGGTGAAGGCGGCGAGGGCTTCGCCACCGCCGGCATCATCGTCGGTTGGATCGCCACCGTGATCGCGCTGCTGGCCACCATCGCCATCGTGGTGCTCGTCGTCTGGGCGGCCAACCAGGACCCGTCGGACTACGACCGCAGCACCTACTGACCGGCGCCGCCGCCCCGGTCGCCCCGGGGCGGCGGTGTACGGCTCACTCCGAGGGCGGGGTGAAGATGGAGGTGCGGGTCATCCCGGCGGCCCGGCCCTTGGCGGCGATCACCAGGGCCATCTTGCGGGACGCCTCGTCGATCATCTCGTCGCCGAGCATCACCGCGCCGAGCTTCCCGCCGGCCTCCGAGGTGTACCAGTCGTACGCGTCGAGGATCAGCTCCGCGTGGTCGTAGTCGGCCTGGGCCGGCGAGTAGACCTCGTTGGCGGCGTCGATCTGGCCCGGGTGCAGCACCCACTTGCCGTCGAAGCCCAGCGCCGCCGAGCGCTTGGCCACCTCGCGGAACGCGTCGACGTCGCGGATCTGCAGGAACGGGCCGTCGATGGCCTGCTTGTCGTGCATCCGGGCGGCCATCAGGATCCGCATCAGGATGTAGTGGTACGGGTCACCCGGGTAGTCCGGGATCAGCGCGCCGACCACCAGCGACTTCATGTTGATCGAAGCCATGAAGTCGGCCGGGCCGAAGATGATGGTCTCCACCCGGGGCGAGGCGGCGGCGATGGCGTCGACGTTCACCAGGCCGGCGGCGTTCTCGATCTGCGCCTCGATGCCGATCCGGCCGACCTCCAGGCCGAGGGTCTTCTCGATCTGGGTCAGCGTCATGTCCAGCCAGTGCACCTGGGCGGCGTTCTGCACCTTCGGCAGCATGATGCAGTCGAGGTTCGCGCCGGCGCCCTCGACCACCTCGATGACGTCCCGGTAGGTCCACGGCGTAGTCAGGTCGTTCACCCGGACCACCCGGGTCTTGCCGGACCAGTCGCCCTCGTTGAGCGTGGCGACGATGTTCTTGCGGGCGTCCGGCTTGGCGAGCGGGGCCACCGCGTCCTCCAGGTCGAGGAAGACCTGGTCGGCCGGGAGGCCCTGGGCCTTGCCGAGCATCTTGACGCTGGAACCCGGCACGGCGAGGCAGGACCGGCGGGGGCGACCGACAGCGGCCATGGATGCGCTCCTTCCAGCGTCCGGCGGAAACGCCGACGCCTGATGAATGAAAACCGAAGACTTAACGATCCCAAAGGGCGTGGTGACGCCACGGTAACCTCGTGCCGTGACCGGGGTGAATGGACCTGTGGAAGATCTCACTGGGCGCCGGATCGTGGTGGTGACCGGGGCCAGCTCCGGCATCGGCCTGGCCGCCGCCGTGGCGCTGGCCTGCCGGGGTGACCAGGTCGTGCTGGTCGGGCGGGACCCGGCCCGGCTCCAGGCCGCCGGCGACCGGGTACGCGAGGCCAGCGGCGAGCGTCCCGAGTTGTTCCGTGCCGACTTCGCCGTCCTGGACGACGTACGCGGGCTCGCCGAGCGGCTGCGCGCGGCGTACGACCGGATCGACGTGCTCGCCAACAACGCCGGGGCGATCGTGCTGGAACCGCTCACGACGGTGGACGGCTTCGAGCTGTCGATCCAGGCCAACCACCTGGCCCCGTTCCTGCTCAGCAACCTGCTGCGCGACCGGATCGGCCGGATGGTGGTCACCGCCTCCGGGGCGCACCGCAGCGGGGCGCTCGACCCGGACGACCTGAACGCCCCGTTGCGCCGCTACCGGCCGATCCAGGCGTACGGCACCAGCAAGCAGGCGAACATCCTGTTCACCGCCGAGGCGGCCCAGCGCTGGCCGGACGTCGGGTCGTACTGCTTCCACCCGGGGGTGGTGCGCACCCGGTTCGGCGCGGACAGCCGGATCGTCGCCCTCGGCATGCGCATCATGCCGTTCCGCAGCCCGGAGAAGGGTGCCGAGACGCTGGTCTGGCTCGCCCACCAGGACCCGTCCCGACTGGTCGACGGCGCCTACTACGCCGACCGGCGGCTGCGCCGGCCCTGGCCCAAGGCGGCCGACCCGCAGCTCGCCGCCCGGCTCTGGACGGCGAGCGCCAAGGCCGTCGGCATCGACGCATGAGCGGCCTGCTGCTGGTGGCCCTCGTCGAGTTCTCCCTGGACGACCCGGAGGCCTCCCGCCGGTACGAGGACGAGGCGCTGGCCCTGCGGGCCGCACTCGGGGACGCGGCCCCGGTCGCTCGGGTGATCGAGGTGCACGAGGTCTGACCCGCCGGGCCGGCCGAACAGCGCCGCCGGGGCCGGACGCGGGGCGGACCGGCGGCAGGCACGTCGGGCGGGCTTCCGGTCAGCCGGTGGGTGGGGCGGCGTCGGCGGGGACCGGCGCGGGTTCGGGGCGGCGGCCGGCACGGGCGCCGCCGAGCACCACCACGGCCACCCCGGCGAGCAGCAGGGCCAGCCCGGGCAGGGCGAGCGGGCGGGGCAGCTGGCCCAGCCACGCCCAGGCGATCAGGGCGGCCCCGGGGGCCTCCAGCAGGACCAGCACGCTGACCGTGGTGGCGGAGATCCGGCGCAGGGCGTAGTTGAACATCGAGTGCCCGAGCAACTGCGCGCCGGCGACCAGGCCGAGGATCGCCAGCCAGGTGCCGGAGTCGTAGCCGTGCAGCCGTACCCCGCCGACCAGGCAGACCACCAGCAGGATCGCCGCGCAGACCCCGTAGCAGATGGTGGTGTAGGTGGCGGTGCTGATGGTGGTCCGGGCCCGCTCGCCGAAGGCGGTGTAGACGGCGGCGAACATCCCGCCGGTCACCGCCAGCAGATCACCGGCGAAGGCCCGCCCGGAGACGGCGAAGTCCGCGCCGGTCGCCAGCACCGCGCCGGTCACCGCCACCGCGATGCCGGCCCAGACGGCGTACGGCAGGTGCCGGCCCTGCCAGCGGGCGATGAGCCCCTGCCAGACCGGCTGGGTGGCGCCCAGCGCGGTGGCCGCCGCGACCGACGTGAGTTGCGCGCTCGGCATCCAGGTGGCGAAGTGGGCGGCGAGCGCCACCCCGGAGAGCACGCAGTACCAGCCCTCCCGCCGGCCCTCTCCCACGGTCAGCGCCCGGAACTCGGCCCGGCGGCGGGCCAGCGAGAACGGGCCGATCACGGCGACGGCGAGCAGGTTGCGCCAGAACGCGACGGCCAGCGCGGGGGCCGCCGCGAAGGCGATCAGCGGGGCCGAGGACGAGACCGCGGCCACGGCGAGCACGAGGACCCCGACGGTCAGCGGGTCCATCGGTGGGCGGTGCGGGGTGGACGGCACGGAGAGCAATCCTCACACAGCGCCGGGCACCACTGTGCGTCATCGGTCCGTTACGATCAAGCGGGTCCGCGCCGGCGACTTCCCTCCCCCTCGACGTCCGGAGGCGCTCCCCCATGCCCAGGTACCACGCTGTGCTGTTCGACTTCTTCGGCACCCTCACCCGCTGCGTGCAACGCGGCTCGGCCCACCGGATGACCGCCGAACTGCTCGGCTGCCCGGAGAGCACCCTCACCGCCGTACTCGACCGGACCTTCTACCAACGGGCCAGCGGCCGCCACGGCACCGCCGAGGCGACCCTGCGCTGGGTCTGCGCGCAGGCCGGCGTGCACCCCTCGGACACCGCCGTACGCGCGGCGGTGGCGTCCCGGCACCGGGCGGTCCGCGCCGACACCCGGCTGCGCGAGGACGCGGTCTCCGCCCTCGCCGAGCTGCGCCGACGGGGGGCACGCACCGGGGTGATCAGCGACTGCACCCACGAGCTGCCCGCGTTCCTGCCGCAGTTGGCGGTCGCCCCGCTCCTCGACGTACGGGTCTACTCCGTCCAGCTCGGTCGGTGCAAACCCGACCCGGCGCTCTACCTGGCCGCCTGCCACCGCCTCGACGTACGCCCGCAGGACTGCCTCTACGTCGGTGACGGCGGCAGCCAGGAGCTCAGCGGGGCGCGGCGAGCCGGGATGACGGCGGTCCGGCTCGCCGCCCCCGACCTGGCCGGTCACCTGGTCTTCGACACCGAGCGGAACTGGGACGGGCCGGTCGTCGGCTCGCTCAGCGAAGCGGTCGAGCTGGTCGACGCCGTACCTGCGGCCTGCTGAGCCGACCGGCCTCCCGGTGCGCCCCGGCGAACCGGCCCGGCGGCGCGGCCGGACCGTCAGCGGCGGCGAACCCGGTGCAGGCGGAACGGCTTGCGGGTCACCCGGACGACGGTGGCCCCGCGTGGCTCCTCGGCGAGTGAGGCGTCCGGCAGCGCGTCGCCGGCGTCCGGCGTACCGGCCGGGACGAGGCGGTTCAACGCGCAGCCGTCAGCCGCCCAGCGGGCGACCAGGTCGGCCGTCGGCCCCGGCGCGTTGAGCCGCTTGGCCGCCACCAGCGGAGCGGAGGTCTCCCATTCCTCGGTGCCCGGGACCAGTCGAACCACCCGGGCCGGCCAGGTCACGATCCGCCCGCCGTGGTCGCCACGCAGCGTCACCCGGGCCTCGGCGGCGTCGGCGAGCCCTGGCGCGGACTGCTCGCCCGACCCGCTGACCACGAAGAGCGATCCCTCCAGCGGTACGCACCACAGCGCCACCGCCGGGCCGTCACCGACGCTCACCCAGCAGACGGCGGCCTTCTTCATCGCCTCGTCGACCAGGGGAGTCGACACGGGGGCGTCCACCTTGTCCGTCACACCGGCATCCTCTCGTACGTCGCCCGCACCGGCCGGCGAAGCCGTACCGCCCAGCGGCACGGTACCGCCCACTGCCGTCCGCCCGCTGCCGCCCGCCCAGGTGCAACCTGACGGCTCCGCCGCCCGAGCCCCGCGTGCGCCGTCGGCCGGTGCTCCCGACGGGCAGCGGGAGCGGACGCCGCCCGACGGCTGCCCCAGAGGTGTTGTCGGGCCGCTACGGACCTGATCTCAGCGATGGATCGGATGGCGAGCGGCGACGGGCTGACGGGAGCACCGCCGATCCATCTGCGCCATCAAGTCCGTAGCGGCTTCGAGGGCCAGGTCGGCTGGCGGAGGCAGCGCGACCGGCGGCACCGGGATGACCGGCGCCACCGGACCCGACGCGGCGGGCGGCGGGCAGCGGCAAAGTGGCGAGCAGCGGCAAGGTGGCGAGCAGCGGCAAGGTGGCGAGCAGCGGCAGGGCGGCGACGTACGGGAGACCGCCGGCGGGCCCGCCGACCCGACCGGCCGACGTTGCCGACGCCACCTCGGTGCGGGACCTCGCCGGCCGGCTCAGCCGATGAACGGCGGAACGATGATCTCGCCCCTGGCGACCGGCATCACCTGACCCGAGACGGTGGCGCCCACCGCCGCACCCCCGGTCGCGGTCACGGTGCAGGCCAGCGCCGAGGGGCGGCGCATCTCGATGCCCTGGCGGACCGCGTACGCGGAGCGTCCCTCGCCGGGGAGCAGCCCGCTGGCGATCAGCCAGACGCCGAGCCCGAGGGCCGCCGAGCCGGTCGCCGGATCCTCCGGCACGCCCAGTCCGGGCACGAAGACCCGGGCGTGCGCGGTTTGCGAAGCGGCGTCCCAGGAGAAGACGCTGACATGCTCCACCCCGTACCGCGCCGCCGCGACCGCGTTCACCCGGGCGCGCGCCACCGCGTCCGGGCGTACCGGAAGGTAGGGGAACTCCAGGCCGCAGCCGGCGACCCGGGGGGCCGGGCCGGCATGGTCCTCGGGGCGCAGTCCGGCCATCTCCAGCAGCGGTTCGGGATCGAGTTCCGGGCCGAGGGTGGGGGTGCCACCGGTCAGCGTGGCCCCGGTCGCGGTGACCTCGATCGGGAGCACCCCGGCGGCGCACTCCTGGGTGACCTGGCCCACGTCGAACATCCCGCGCCGGCTCGCGGTGACCGCCGCGCCGACGCTGGGGTGCCCGGCGAACGGCAGTTCCTCGGCCGGGGTGAAGATCCGGGCCCGGTAGGTGGCGCCGACCTGTGTCGGTGGCAGCACGAACACCGTCTCCGAGAGGTTGAACTCCAGCGCGAGCGCCTGCATCTGTTCGGTGGCCAGCCCTTCGGCGCCGAACACCACCGCCAGCGGGTTGCCGGCGAACGGGCGGTCGGTGAAGACGTCCACGATCTCGTAGGCCAAGGTCGACATGTTGATAAACACTAGGCGCTTAGGCTGGTGCCCGTGAGCACGCCGAACCGGGTCTACATCGCTCGACTCGCCGGAGTCGCCGTCTTCGACCCCAACGGCGACCAGGTGGGACGGGTCCGCGACGCGGTGGCCCGGATCCGGCCGACACAGCGCCCGCCCGAGGTGGTGGGACTGGTCGCCGAGATGCCGATGCGGCGGCGGATCTTCCTCTCCATCAACCGGATCACCTCCATCGACGCGGACGCGGTCGTTCTCGGCAGCGGCACCCTCAACCTGCGCCGCTTCGAGAAGCGCCCGAACGAACTGCTCGTCCTCCAGGAACTGTTGGACCGGCGGGTCCAGCTCGAACCGGGCGGCCAGCCGGGCGCGGTGGTCGACGTCGCGATGGAGCGCAGCCGGGGCGGCGAGTGGTCGCTGTCCCGGGTCGCCGTCCGCGAGCAGAGCAACCGGCTCACCCGTCGCGGCCACCTCCACCAGGTCGAGTGGGACCGGGTGCGCGGTCTCAGCGGCATCGCCGACAACCGGGGTACGGCCAACCTGCTCTCCGTGCTGGAGGACATGCGCCCGGCGGACCTGGCCAACGCCCTGCAGGACCTCCCCGACGCCCGGCGCAACGAGGTCGCCGCCGCGCTGGACGACGAGCGCCTCGCCGACGTCCTCAGCGAGCTGCCCGAGCACGACCAGGTGGAGATCCTCGCCGCGCTGGACCGGGAGCGGGCCGCCGACGTGCTGGAGGAGATGGACCCGGACGACGCCGCCGACCTGCTCAACGAGCTGCCCCCGCCGGAGCAGGACGTGCTGCTGGACCTGATGGAGCCGAACGAGGCCGACCCGGTACGCCAACTGCTCCGGTACGCCTCCGGCACCGCCGGCAGCGTGATGACCTCCGAGCCGGTGATCCTGCCCCCGGACGCCACCGTCGCCGAGGCGCTGGCCCGTATCCGGGAGGAGCAGCTCTCCCCCGCAGTGGCCGCGCAGGTCTTCGTCGCCCGCGCCCCGATGACCACCCCGACCGGTCGTTACCTGGGCATGGTGCACTTCCAGCGGCTGCTCCGGGAACCGCCGGCCGATCTGCTCGGCGGGGTGGTGGTCAACGACATCGACCCGCTGCGCCCGACCACCCCGCTGCCGGAGATCACCCGCCGGATGGCCACGTACGACCTGGTGGCGATGCCGGTGGTGGACCGGAACAACCGGCTGGTGGGCGCGGTGACCGTGGACGACGTGCTGGACCACTCGCTGCCCCGCGACTGGCGGGACCGGGACGCCGTGCCGGCCCCGGGCCCCGCCGGGGAGACGCTGGACGGCGGAGATGGCTGAGCAGCGACGGGCCGAACGGCTGGACCAGCCGCGCGAGCCCCGGGGTGTCAAGCTGCCCCGCTTCGACCCGGAGGCGTTCGGCCGGTGGTCCGAGGGGATCGCCCGGGGCATGGGCACCGCCGTCTTCATCGTCTACATGACGGTGGTGATCGCCGCCTGGTTCGTCTGGAACACCCTGGCCCCGGCGAACCTGCGCTTCGACCCGTACACGTTCACCTTCCTCACCCTGGTGCTGTCGCTCCAGGCGTCGTACGCGGCCCCGCTGATCCTGCTCGCGCAGAACCGGCAGGCCGACCGGGACCGGGTGGCGCTGGAGGAGGACCGGCGTCGGGCGACCATGCAGAAAGCGGACACCGAGTACCTGGCGCGGGAGATCGCCGCGTTGCGGATCGCGATGGGCGAGGTGGCCACCCGGGACTTCCTCCGTTCGGAGCTGGCCCGGTTGGCCGAGGAACTGGACGAGGCGGCGCAGCGCCGGCAGAAGCTGGAACGCCGGCAGCAGGAGCGGGCGGCCCGGCGCCCCGGCGGCGGGGAGCCGCCACTCGACGAGCCCCGCGACGACCTGGACGGCGACCACGCCCGGGACGGCCGTCCGGAGGGCTGACCCGTCCCGCCTCCGCCGGGTGCGTCGGCGGTGACGATCGATTCCCTCACACCCGGCCGCGCTGGCGGCGGGAACGGATCGCCGCCGACGTAACATTGCCGGCATGTCAGCACCCGTCAGCACCGTCTCCGACGCGATCCAGGCCGCCCTGGCCACCGTCAACGACCCGGAGATCCGCCGCCCGATCACGGACCTCGGCATGGTCCGCTCCGCCGTGATCGGCGAAGACGGCGTCGTCCGCGTCGAGCTGCTGCTCACCGTGGCCGGCTGCCCGCTGAAGGACAAGTTGCGCAGCGACATCACCGCTGCTGTCAGCGCCGTGCCCGGTGTGACGGGTGTCGAGATCGAGTTCGGTGTGATGAGCTCCGAGCAGCGTCAGGAGCTCCAGACGAAGCTGCGCGGCGGCGCGGCCTCGCAGGAGCCGGTCATCCCGTTCGCCCAGCCCGGCTCCCGCACCCGCGTCTACGCGGTCGCCAGCGGCAAGGGCGGCGTCGGCAAGTCCAGCGTCACGGTCAACCTGGCCGCCGCGCTGGCCGCCCGCGGTCTGTCCGTCGGCGTGGTCGACGCGGACATCTACGGCCACTCGGTGCCCCGGATGCTCGGCGCGGACGGCAAGCCCACCCGGGTCGAGGACATGATCATGCCGCCGCAGGCGCACGGTGTGAAGGTCATCTCGATCGGCATGTTCACCCCGGGCAACGCGGCCGTGGTGTGGCGCGGCCCGATGCTGCACCGGGCGTTGCAGCAGTTCCTCGGCGATGTCTACTGGGGTGATCTGGACGTCCTCCTGCTCGACCTGCCCCCGGGCACCGGCGATATCGCCATCTCGGTGGCCCAACTGCTGCCCAACGCCGAGATTCTGGTGGTGACCACCCCGCAGGCCGCAGCCGCCGAGGTGGCCGAGCGGGCCGGCGCGATCGCCCTGCAGACCCACCAGCGGGTGGTCGGCGTGATCGAGAACATGGCCTGGCTGGAGCTGCCCGACGGCTCGCGGATGGAGGTCTTCGGCGCCGGTGGCGGCCAGACGGTCGCCGACTCGCTGAGCCGGACGATCGGCGCGCAGGTGCCGTTGCTGGGGCAGATCCCCCTCGACACCCGGGTCCGGGAGGGTGGCGACGCCGGTCACCCGATCGTGCTGGCCGAGCCGGACGCCCCGGCCTCGAAGGCGCTGGGCCAGGTCGCGGACCGGCTCGCGGTACGCCGCGAGTCCCTGCTCGGCAAGCCGCTCGGCCTCAAGCCCGCCGGCCGCTGACCCAGCGCTCACCCACCCGCGCGCCCCGCATGCCCCGCGCGCCCCAAGATCCGCGCAAGAACAAGGAAAGAGTGGCCTCCCACGTCGGGGAGGCCACTCTTTCATTGTAAGTGCGGTTTCCTGACGGGCCGGGCGGCGCGGACCGGGCGGCGCGGGTCCGGGTGCCCGCGCAGGGCGAGCGGCGCGGACCGGGCGGCGCGGGGCCGGGCAGCGCGGGGCCGGGCAGCGCGGGGCCGGGCAGCGCGGGGCCGGGCAGCGCGGGGCCGGGCAGCGCGGGGCCGGGCAGCGCGGGGCCGGGCAGCGCGGGGCCGGGCGGCGCGGGCAGGCGGGAGGCGTCAGGTGGCGTCGTCGTAGCTGGGGCGCGGGGCCGGGGCGGGAGCGGCGCCGGTCGCGGTGCTGCGGCGAGCGTCGGACCGCAGGTCGGCGGCGCTGGCGACGTCCTTGAGCTCGTCGTGCACCCCGGTGACGTCGGCGCGCAGGTTGTCGTAGACGCCCTGCAGCGGCTTGCGGATCGCCGCCTCGTCCTCCTCGCTGAGCAGGTGCTTGCGGATGAACGCCTTCGGGTGCAGATCCTCCAGCTGGATGTCGGTGCCCAGCTCGCGGCTCAGGTCGCCGGTCGCGTTCCGGGCCATGTCGCGCAGGTTGCGCACCATCCGCAGGCCGTCGTTGATGACGGCGGGCAGCCGGTCACCGAAGATCAACAGCGCCAGGAGCAGCAGCGCACCGATCTCCCACCAGTTCAGGTTGTCGAACACTGCTGGGCCTCCTCGTCGGCGTCAGGCCAAGACTACGCACGTCGGACGCCCACCCGGGAGGGGGTGACCGGTCCTCACTTGGCGTCTGCGGCGAGAGTCACCGAGGTGTTCCGCCGGGTCGAGCCGCGCCGGTACTCCACCGTCACCACCGACCCCGGGGCGAACTTGCGGACCAACGCGATCAGGTCGGTCGGCTCGGTCATCGGGCGGCCGTTCAACCGCAGGATCACGTCCCCGGACCGCAGCCCCGCACCGGCCGCCGGCCCGGACGGCTCCACCGTCGCCAGCCGTACACCGGCTCCGCCGGTCGCCGAGCCGGTGCCGCCCACCTGCGCACCGATCACCGTACGCCGGGCCTTGCCGGTGCCGATGATCTCCTGGGTGATCCGCTTGGCCTGGTTGATCGGGATGGCGAAGGCGAGCCCGATGTTCCCCGCCTCCTGCCCCTCGGCGACCAGCGACTTGATCGTGGAGTTCACCCCGATCACCCGACCGGCCGAGTCGACCAGCGGCCCGCCGGAGTTGCCGTGGTTGACCGCCGCGTCGGTCTGGATCGCCGCGTAGTAGCGCACCGGGCCGCCCGGCTCCCCGGCCTGCATGGTGCGGTCCAGGGCGCTGACGATGCCGGCGGTGACCGTGTTGGCCAGCGAGAGCGGCGAGCCGATGGCGAGCACCGGGTCGCCGACGGCGAGCGCGTCGGAGTCACCGAACTCGATCGGCCGCAATCCCGTCCGGTTCACCTTGATCACCGCGATGTCCGACTCCGGGTCCTGCCCGACCACGGTGGCCGGGGCGGTGCTGCCGTCGTTGAGGATCACCGTGGCCTTGCCGGTGCCGCCGGAGACCACATGGTCGTTGGTGATCACATGCCCGTCGGCGCTGACGATGAAGCCGGAGCCCTCGCTCACCCCGCCCAGGCCGGCCACCCGTACGGTCACCACGCTGGGCAGGACCTTCTCGGCGACCCCGGCCAGCGAGTCGGGGCGGCGCTGGGCCAGCCCGGGCGCCTCGGCGGGGCGGGCGCCGAGCGTCACGCCGCCGCCCGCGCCGCCGCGCACCGCGAAGGCGTACCCGAGGGCACCGCCGAGCGAGCCGGCGAGCAGCGCGGTGATCAGCGGGATCAGCAGCAACTGTCGCAGCCTCGGCCGGCCCGGGGCGTCGGGGTCGGTGACCGGTTCCGGCCCGGCCCCGGCGGGCGCCGTCGGAATCACCACGGCAGCCGGCGCGTACGGGTCCCGCCACGGGTCGGCGAGCGCGTCGGACCACCAGGGCGATGTCGTCCCTCCCCCGGCGCCGTGCGGCGCCGTCGGCGGCCCCCCGGCCGGCGGTCCCGCCGCCGTCGGGTTGCTGCCGGGCCGGCGCCAGTCCCAGCCGTCGGTCACGTCGGTGCCTCCCACTCCGTCCCCCGACCCCCGCGCGGCACGGCGCGACGGCCGGCGCGGAACGAGGGGTACCGCTTCCAGGATTGCACGAATGACCGGATACCGAGTCGGCTCTCGGCGGGCGTGATCGTCATCTGCGGACGGCGCGGCTGCGCGTCGGGAGCCTCGCCTCTAGGCTCACAGTGCCAACCCGCCCCTCGCACCACTCCCGCCGCCCGGAGGTGTCCCATCGCCACGGTCGCCAATTCCGGCACTCCGACGGCGCAGACGCTGCAGTTCGCCGAGTCGTACGTCGGGGAGGACCTCGTGCTGCGCACCGCCCGCAGCCTCGCCCGGGAGGTGGGCCTCGACGCGGTCACCCCGGGCGCCGGGGCCGCGCTGCGCCTGCTCGCCGCCGCCGGCAACGCCCGCGCGGTGGTGGAGATCGGCACCGGCACCGGGGTCAGTGGCGTCTGGCTGCTGCGCGGGATGCGCGCCGACGGCGTGCTGACCACCATCGACCTGGAGATCGAGCACCAGCGGATCGCCCGGCGTATCTTCGTCGAGGCCGGCGTCCCCTCCGGGCGTACCCGGATCATCACCGGCCGGGCGCTGGACGTACTGCCCCGGCTCGCCGACGGCGCGTACGACCTGGTCTTCGTCGACGCCGAGGCGACCGGTTTCGCCGCCTACGTCGATGCCGCGCTGCGGCTGCTGCGCCCCGGCGGGATGGTCGTCCTCAACGGCATCCTGGCCAACGGGCGGATCAGCGACCCGGCCGCCCGGGACGCCGAGACGGTGACCGTCCGGGAGACGGTCAAGATGATCCGCGAGTCCGAGCACTGGACGACCGCGCTGCTGCCGGTCGGGCACGGCCTGCTCGTCGCGGTGAAGTGCTGACCGGTCGCTGACCGGCCCGCCCGGCACCCGTCGGGCACCGGGGGCGGGACCGACCGCTCAGCCCAGGGTCGCCAGCCAGCGCAGCAGCCCGCGTACGCCCCAGCCGGTCGCACCCCGGGTCAGCTCGGCGTCGTCGCCGTCGGCCCAGGAGGGCGCGGACATGTCGATGTGCAGCCACCGGTCGCGCAGCTCGCCGGTGAACTCGCGGAGGAAGAGCGCGGCGGTGACCGAGCCCGCGCCGGCGTCCGGCGAGCTGTGCAGGTCGGCGAGGTCGCTGCCGAGGTGCTCGACGTAGTCGGCGGGCAACGGCATCCGCCAGGCGGCCTCGCCCGCGGCGTCGACGGCGGCCAGCACGTCGGCGGCGAGCTGGTCGTTCTCGCTGTAGAGGGCGCCGTGGCGCTTGCCGAGCGCGACCGCGTTGGCACCGGTGAGGGTGGCCAGGTCGATCAGCAGGTCGGGCTTGAGTTCCCGCACCGCGTACGCCATGGCGTCGGCGAGCACGAGCCGCCCCTCGGCGTCGGAGTTGGTGCTCTCGCTGGTGAGGCCGCCGTAGTGACGGACGATGTCGCCCGGGCGGAACGCCGAGCCGCTGACCATGTTCTCCGCCAGCGGGGCGAGGGTGGTGACCCGGACGGGCAGGCGCAGCGCAGCCGCGCCCAGGGTCGCCGCGACCACCGCGGCGGCGCCGGCCATGTCCTTGCGCATCAGCTTCATCGCCGGCACCGGCTTGATCGAGATGCCGCCGGTGTCGAAGGTGATCCCCTTGCCGACCAGCACCACGTGGGTACGGGCGTCGGCGGGCCGCCAGTCCAGCTCGACCAGGCGAGGGCCGCTGGCCGAGCCGCGGCCGACCGCGAGGATGCCGCCGAAGCCCTCGGCGGCCAGCTCTTCCGGGCCGCGTACCCGCAGGCGCAGGTCGGTCAGCTCGGCCGCGGCGGCCTCGATCTGCGCGACGAACCACTGCGGGTTCTTCACCGACGACGGGGTGTTGGTGAGATCCCGGGCGAACCGGGTCATCCGGGCGGTGGTCTCCGCGGCGGCGACCGCCTCGCGGTGCGCCTGCGGGTCGGCGACCAGCAGCTCCACCTCGGTCAGCGCGGGCGTCTCGCCCGCCTCGGTCATCCGGAACCGGTACGCGGCGAGTTGCAGCCCCTCCACGAGGGCGCGGACCGCGCCGGCGCCGGCGTCGACGGGCAGCGCGAGTGTGATGCGCGTCTCATCCTTGGCGGCGCGGGCCAGGGCCGCTCCGGCGGTCCGCCAGGCCTTGTCGGCGCCGTCGCCGACTCCGAGCAGCAGCAGCCGACCCGGCGTGCGGGCGGGTCGCAGATGGGCGAAGGTCTCACCGGCCCGGCCGGTCAGCCGGGTGGCGGGCAGCAGGGCGGCCACCTCCGCCGCCACCTCGTCGGGCAGGGCCGGCACGGTCGGGGCCAGCGTCGCCGGGGTCTCGCCCCCGTCGGTCGCGGCACCAGCTCGGACGGGCAGGACGAGGGTGTCCAGCCGGTCGGGACCGGCTGTCAGACGGATGGCGAGCACGCTGGACCGTACCTCCGGGAATGATCGTGGCGCGGGGCCTGGACGCCCCGCGTGGATGACCTGAAGACCCTGAGCCACCGGCCATGCCGGTGGCTCAGGGACACGACGAACCGTCCGCGCACCGTCGCGCGGATTGTCGTTCGATCAGCCGGCGGCCGCCTTCAGCGCGTCACCGAGCGCGTTGGCCTCGTCGGGAGTCATCTCGACGACGAGCCGGCCACCGCCCTCCAGCGGGACTCGCATGACGATGCCCCGGCCCTCCTTGGTGACTTCCAGCGGACCGTCGCCCGTCCGCGGCTTCATCGCCGCCATGTTGTCTCCCCTCAGACCTACACCAGGGTCGGTGGGTTGCCCCACAGCCACTTCGTCATGACCACCGCAACGTACGCGGGGGTGTCGACCAACGATTTTCCCTGATGAACACCGCCGGACCCAAACCGAAGCAGCATTGATGTAACAGCACCTAGCTTATCTTGGATAGGCCTGTCACAATGTGCGGTCATGCAGGCACGGTCGGCACTCTTCGACCTGTACGGCGACTACCTCCGGCCGAGGGGTGGCCGTGCACCGGTCGCCGCCCTGGTCAAGCTGCTCGCGCCGCTGGGGATCGCGCCCCCGGCCGTGCGCACCGCGGTCTCCCGGATGGTCCGCCAGGGTTGGCTCGATCCGCTCCGCCTGGCCTCCGGGCCGGGATATTCGATCACGCCGAAGGCCGCCCGGCGGCTCGACGAGGCGGCCGCCCGGATCTACCGCACCGGCCGGGTCACCTGGGACGGCCGGTTCGACCTGCTGGTCCTTCAGACCCCGACGGCCCGGCGGGACCGGCAGCGGCTGGCCGCCAACCTCAGCTTCCTGGGCTACGGCACCCTCGACGAGCACACCTGGGTCGCCACCAGGGCGAGCGAGGACGTGGACCTGCTCCTGGACGAGGCCGGCGTCCGCTACGAGCGGTTCACCGCCGCGCACGCCGCCGGCACGCCGGGCGCGATGGGGGTGGTCCGGCGGGCCTGGGACCTCACCGAGATCGGGCACGCGTACGAGCGCTTCGTCGCCGAGCAGCGTCCACTGCTGGCCGGGGTGACCGTGCGCAGCGGCGACGAGGAGGCGTACGCGGCCCGGTTCCGGCTGGTGCACGCGTGGCGTACCTTCCTCTTCCGGGACCCGCAGCTGCCGCCGGCACTGCTCCCGGAGCGCTGGCCCGGCATCGCCGCGGCCAGTTTCTTCGACCGGCACGCGGCCCGGCTGCGACCGGCCGCCGACCGGTACGTCGAGCAGTGCCTCGACAACGGCAACCGCATCCCCCGACAGAAGGGTCGTTGAGAACGTGACCGAGCCGCTGCTCGTTGACCGCACCGACGCCGTCGTCACCCTGACGTTGAACCGCCCCACGGCGATGAACTCGCTCGACGTGGCGCTCAAGGAGGCACTCCGGGACACTCTGGCCGAGCTGGAGACCAACCGGTCCTGCCGGGCGGTGGTGCTGGCCGGGGCCGGCGGCTCGTTCAGCGCGGGGCAGGACCTGCGCGAGCACGTTCAGACCCTCCAGTCCCCGACCACCAACCCGCTGGACACCGTCCGGGCGCACTACAACCCGATCGCCGCGAAGCTGGCCAACCTGCCCAAGCCGGTGGTGGCGGCGGTACGCGGGATGGCCGCCGGAGCCGGCGCCTCGCTGGCGTTCCTCGCCGACTTCCGGGTCGGCGGGCCGAAGACCAGGTTCCTGATGGCGTTCGCCGGAGTGGGGCTGGCCGCCGACACCGGCGCCTCCTGGACGCTGCCCCGGCTGGTCGGCCACGCCAAGGCCGTCGAGCTGCTGATGCTCGCCGAGCCGGTGAGCGCCGACGAGGCCTTCCGGCTGGGCCTGCTCACCAGGCTCGTCGAGGACGACGAGGCGGTGCTGCCGACCGCGCAGGAGCTGGCGGCCCGGCTCGCCGCCGGTCCGACGGTGGCGTACGGGGCGATCAAGCGGCAGCTCTCCATCGCCGACGCGGGCACCCTGGCCGACGCTCTGGCCGCCGAGGCCCAGGCCCAGGCGATCTGCGGGGCCACTGCCGACCACAAGGCCGCCACCATGGCCTTCGTCAACAAGCAGAAGCCCACTTTCGAGGGCCACTGATCCGGCCGCGCCCCGCTCGGCGGCGCGGACCGCGCCCGTCGGTGCGGCCGCCCGCCGCCGGGGGCCTGACCGCGGTACGTCACCCCGTTCACGACCACGCCGGGTGACGTACCCCGGGGGACCGCCACCGCCGTACGGGCCCTTTGCTCTGCACCCACCGACGCGACAGTCACCCTGAGTACCCGCGCCGACCGAGGCGACACCCTCCACCAGATCACATAAGTGCAGCTCAACGCGGTGGTACGCGGGTGGGTGCAGAGCAAAGGACGCGGCGGGCGGCAACGGCCCCCGCAGTATCCGGTGACGCAATGTGGTCGACCCAGGTGTCACCGACTGTGCGCCGCCCTACGCGACGTGCCGGCCCGCGTCGGGTGCCGAGCTAGTCGTCCTCCTCCGGATCCTGGTTGGCCTCGGCGCCCAGCACGAACGCCTGCATGGCCAGCTCGTCACCGGACGGGGAGACGAACGCGGGCAGCTCGGCCGGGCCCAACTCCTGCACGTACGACCAGAAGAGCCGAACCGCCTCGGCCCGGGAGTCCGCCTCGATGGGCAGGTCGAGGCTGACCAGCCAGGTCCGGCGGGGTGCGGGCGGCCCGAGCCGGTCGACGAGCTGCCGGAACACGCCGGGGTCGAGCGGGCCGACCGGCCCGGTGAGCGTCACCTGCTCGGCCGGGACAGGCTCGTCGAAGGCCCGCCGGGTGTACGCGACCGCCAGCCCGTCACCGGAGCGGGTGACCCGGCCCAGCGCCACCAGCCGGGGCGGGGAGTCCACCAGCACGGCCACCGGGTCGCCGGGACGCGGCCGGGACCCGCCGGCGGAGCCGGGCAGCTCCAGCGAGTCGTGGTGGACGAGACGCTCGGCGTCGAGGCGCTCCGGCGGGAGGAGCACCGCCCAGGCGCCCTCGGCCCGCCCGTCGCCCGCGTCGGTGCTCCGGCTGGCGCGGTGGTCGGTTGCGGTCATGCCCCCATCCCATCACGCGCCGCCACCGGGGCGGCGACGTGGCAGCCCGCCAGATGGTCGTCGACCATCCCGGTGGCCTGCATCAGGGCGTACCCGGTGGTCGGGCCGACGAAGCGGAAGCCGCGCCTCTTGAGGCCCCTGGCCAGCGCGGTGGACTCCGGGGTGAGCGCCGGCACGTCGGCGAACGACTCCGGCCGGGCGGCCCGGGACGGCGGCGCGTACGACCAGAGCAGCGCGGAGAGCCCGTCGGGCAGTTCCAGGGCGGCACGGGCGTTGGCGATCGCCGCCTCGATCTTGGCCCGGTTGCGGACGATCCCCGCGTCGGCGAGCAGCCGGGTCACGTCGGCCTCGCCGTACGAGGCGACCCGCTCGATCCGGAAGTCGTCGAAGGCGAGCCGGAACGCCGGCCGCTTGCGCAGGATGGTCAGCCACGACAGGCCCGACTGGAACGCCTCCAGCGTGAGCCGCTCGTAGAGCGCGTCGTCGCCGCGCAACGGGCGACCCCACTCGGTGTCGTGGTAGGCGGCGTAGTCCGGGGTGCTGCACCCCCAGGCGCAGCGGGCCAGCCCGTCGGCACCGGTCACCAGGTCAGTCACGTCGTACACGGTAGGGCAGGGCCCCGACAGCGGGCCGGGGTCAGGGCAGGCGGCCCTGCTCGACCAGTCGGGCGAACCGCTTCAGGGCCAGGGTCAGGCTGGCCTTGGAGCCGGGCCAGAGCAGCGGCCAGGCGACCCGGCCGGCCGCCCCGCCGGGCAGGTGGAACCACTCGTGCCAGACCACCTGGGTGCGGTCCCGCGCCAGCGGGGTGCAGCGCAGCACGCCAGGCCCGCGCAGCAGCTTCCCGCAGTGGACCACGCCGACCTCGTACGGCGCGTCCACCCGGACCACCCGCATCTCGTCACGGAGCGCGGCCGGCCCGAGCGTGGTGACCGCCTCGACCAGGCTGCCCTCGCCGCCGTCACCCTCCACCACCCGGACGGTGGTGAGCGGAATCCAGTCGGACTGCCGCTCCCAGTCGGTGAGCGCGGCGAAGACCCGGTCGGCGGGGGCGTCGACGATCACCGTGGCGGTGAACTCGCCGGCCCCCCTGCGGGCGGCCTCCCGCAGCCCGTCCGCGCCGTCCGGGCCGGTCACACCGGCTCCGAGCGGACCTTGGCGGCATCGGCCGGGTCGGCGTCCCGCCCGCCGGCCGGCTCGGGTCGCTCGGCGGTGACCGGCTCGGCCGCGTCGACCGGGGCCGGCTCGGCGGTCGCGTCACCGCCCGGCGTCGCGTCACCGCCCGGCGTCGCGTCGGCGGCGGACGACGTCCGATCGGTGGTGGCCGGCGTCGGGTCGGTGGCGGACGACGTCGGGCCGGGGTGCCCGTCGGCGGCGGCGCCGGCGGCCTCCTCGCGGGCCCGGCGCAGCGCGTCGGCGTCGGCCGTGCGGCCCTCGCGCAGCGCGGTGACCTCGGCCTCCAGGACACCGATCAGCTCCGCCTTGTAGCCGATGTCGTAGGCGGCACGGCGCATCGCCTGGTCGACCTGGGCCATCCGGTAGCCGCGCAGCGCGGTGTCGAAGCGGACCTCGCCGACGTCCGACTCGCGCAGCGGGCGGGCGCCCGGCAGGGGCACCGCCCGGCCGTCCGGCTCCGCCGGCACCAGGCCGGGATCCCGCCCGGAGACCAGTACCGTCACCCCGAACACCACCGCCGCCACGGTCAACGCGACGACCAGTACGAGCAGAACCTGACCCATGGACAGATCGTGGCACGGCGACCGGCCCCTGAGCGACCCCAACCACGCCACCGGCTCCGATCCCCCGGTGACGCCCGCCCCCACGACGCACCGCCCGATCCGACAGCGGCGACGCCCGCCCCGACGACACGCCGTGCGACCGGATAGCGTCGTCAGCGGCCGGGCGGACCCGGCCGGCGAGGGCGGGAGGCGGGATGGCCGGGGCGCTGCGGCTGGGTGGGCGGACGTTCGCACCGGGCGAGCTGGTGGTGATGGCGATCGTCAACCGGACGCCGGACTCGTTCTTCGACCGGGGTGCCACCTTCGCCCAGGACAGCGCGTTGCGTGCGGTGGAACGCGCGGTCGCCGAGGGCGCGGAGATCATCGACATCGGCGGGGTGAAGGCCGGGCCGGGCGACGAGGTCGACGTCGCCGAGGAGATCCGGCGGACCGTGGACACCATCGCCGCCGTCCGGGTCGCCTTCCCCGAGGTGGTCATCTCGATCGACACCTGGCGGGCCGAGGTCGCGGTGGAGGCGGTGGCGGCCGGCGCCGACCTGCTCAACGACACCTGGTCCGGGGCCGACCCGGCGCTCGCCCGGGTGGCCGCGGAGACGGGCGCCGGGCTGGTCTGCTCGCACGCCGGCGGTCTCGCGCCGCGTACCCGGCCGCACCGGGCCGCCTTCGACGACGTGGTCGCCGACGTGGTGACGACGGTGACCGGGCTCGCCGAGCGCGCGGTGGCCCTCGGGGTACGTCCCGACGGCATCCTCATCGACCCGGCGCACGACTTCGGCAAGAACACCCGGCACTCGCTGGAGATCACCCGACGGCTCGACGAGCTCTCCGGCACCGGCTGGCCGCTGCTGGTGGCCCTGTCGAACAAGGACTTCGTCGGCGAGACGCTGGATCTGCCGGTGCCGGAACGGCTGGAGGGCACCCTCGCCGCCACCGCCGTGTCGGCCTGGCTCGGCGCCCAGGTCTTCCGCGCCCATCAGGTCCTGCCGACCCGCCGCGTCCTGGACATGGTGGCCTCGATCCGCGGCGACCGCCCCCCGGCCCGCACCCGCCGTGGCCTCGCCTGAGCCGTCCGACGGACGGCCGGGGTCAGGTCCAGCGGAGGATGTTCTTCCGCCAGGCGTAGAGGATGCCGAGGGCGACCACGGCCACGAAGACACCCATCTCGACCACGGTGACCAGGCCGAAACCCGGGCGGTCGAAGACCAGCGCCCAGGGGAAGAGGAAGACCGCCTCCACCGCGAAGAGCACGTACAGGTACGCGTACACGTAGTAGCGGATCTGCATCTGCGCCCAGTCCCCACCGACCGGGTCGAGACCGCACTCATAGCTGGTCCGCTTACCCCAAGGATCAGCCGTACGGCCGGGACGTAACATCCGGTTGGCCGAGAACGCCGTAACGAAGAAGAGGACGCTGGCGAGCAGCAAGAGCCCGAGCGTCGCGTACGAGCCCAGGTAACCGGTCACAGTGGGGCAGCCTACCGGGCGCCGAGCCACGCCGGCCGGACCAGGAGCCGTACCGAATGCGTTACGGACTTGTTTCTCGATGGGACTAGTGCCCTCGGGCAACGGTTAACGAGAATGTCATCTCACCGAGTGTCACGGAGGACAGATGGCCCGCGTGGACGTACGCCCCCCTCGGCGGGCGCTCGCCCGGCGTACCTCTTCGCTGCTCGCGGCGTCGCTCGCGACCGGCCTGGCGATGGCCCTGGCGGTCGCGCCGGACCTGGCCACCGCGGCTCCGACGTCGACCACGGTCACCACACCCGCCACCGGCGAGACCGCCCCCGGCGGTGAGCCGACGGACGACACGAGCACGCCGCCGGTGGAGCCGACGACGACGGAGCCGGTGCCGACCACCGCGCCCCCGACACTGCCGCCCGACCCGACCACCCCGGCACCGGCACCGACCACGACGCCGCCGACCACCACCCCGCCGGGCAAACCGGCCCCGACGACCACCACGCCGACCACCACCCCGCCGCCCCCGGCCGGGGGCAAGCCGGCCCCACCGAACGTGCCCGCTCCGAGCCAGCCGAACGCCGACGGGCTCGGGGTCCGGGTCACCACCCGGGACCTCACGCTGGGCCGCTCCTACTGGAACGCGAAGAGCACCGTGACCACCCTGCGGGTCACCGTGGAGAACACCGGCACGGTCGGCGAGCGGGTCCGGCTCGGCTACACCCTGCCCACCGGGCTGACCGACGCCGGGACGGCCGGTTGCGTCGCCGCGGGCGGCGGGAGCTGGGGCTGCGGCGAGTAGACCGCCGCGCCCGGCGCACGCTTCACCAGCCTGATCAAGGTACGGGTCGGCGGCGACGCCTGGCGGAGGATGCCGCTGAGCGGCTCGGTCCGGGTCACCGCCACCGGGCCCGGCACGAGCGGCACGGTCGAGGACAGCGAGGGCTTCGCGGTGCTCTTCCCGCCCGGCCCGCCGGCGCCCGGGATGCTGCTCGACGCCGACGAGGTGGCCTTCGACATCACCGGGGGCGCCACCGAGCTGGCCGTCCGGATGGGCAACACCGGCGAGGTGGACGCCACCGGACGGGTCGAGGTGGTCCTGCCGTCCGGGGTCAGCGTGCAGAGCCCGCCGCCGTACTGTGCCGTGGCGTCGCCGACGCGTACCCGCTGTGACGTGGGCCTGCTGCCGGCGGGCCGGACGCAGACCCTGCGGCTGCCGGTGGTCGCCACCCCGCAGGCCCAGCGCGAGGCGCCGCTGGCCGGTGCGGTGATCGGCGAGCTCGCCCCGCGCAGCGGTCGTACCCGGCAGATGCAGATGAGCTTCCGGATCGTCGCGGCGGCGGCGCTGGCCACCCCGCCGGCGGCCACCCCGACGCCGACCGGCTCCCAGGGCGTGCTCGCCGTAGCCGGCCACAACGCGGACACCGACGGGATGGGTTCGGTACAGCGGATCGCGATCGCCCTGATCACGGTCTCTGTGCTGCTGGTCGTCCTGGCGCTGGCGCTGGCCACCGCCTCGCTGCGGCGGCGGACGGGCGGACCGGTGCCGGAGCCGGCCGCGAATCCGGCGGGGGACTGAGTCGACCCCGCCGGTAAGGGTCAACAGCCCGTGATCTGAATTACAGCGGCGGCCAGGAAATGCCACCAACAGTGGTAAAAAATCTGCTGAGTTCATTCACTTTCGTTGGACCTCGACCAAGGCTGCCCTAACCTTACGGCTCAACGTAGGCTCTGAGGTGAGAAACGACAGCGGGCCGGACCAGCCACGGTTGTTCGGCGCAGCGGCGCGTCAAGGAGGTCACGTGGCCGGGCAAGGCGGGCTCACCAACATGTTCAGCTGCCTGCGCGACGGGGCTGAGCGAAGCGAGGTGCAGGCGTGACCAAGCAGATCCGTCAACTGGACCGGGTGGTCATCCGGTTCGCCGGCGACTCCGGCGACGGCATGCAGTTGACCGGCGACCGATTCACCTCCGAGACGGCGCAGCTGGGCAACGACATCTCCACGTTGCCCAACTTCCCGGCCGAGATCCGGGCACCCGCAGGCACGCTGCCGGGCGTGTCGAGCTTCCAGGTGCACTTCGCCGACTACGACATCCTCACCCCCGGCGACGCACCGAACGTCCTGGTGGCGATGAACCCGGCGGCGCTCAAGGCCAACCTGGCCGACCTGCCGCGCGGTGCGGACATCATCGTCAACACCGACGAGTTCACCCGGCGCAACCTGGCCAAGGTCGGCTACACGACCAGCCCGCTGGACGACGACTCGCTCGCCGGCTACGTGGTGCACCCGGTCGCGTTGACCTCGATGACCGTCGGCGCGCTGGCCGAGCACGAAGTGTCCAAGAAGGACGCCGAGCGGGCCAAGAACATGTTCGCCCTCGGCCTGCTCTCCTGGATGTACTCCCGGCCGTACGAGTCGACGCTGCGGTTCCTGGAACGCAAGTTCGCCGCCCGGCCCGAGCTGGTCGCGGCGAACGTGGCCGCTTTCCGGGCCGGCTGGAACTTCGGCGAGACCACCGACTCCTTCTCCGTCCGGTACGAGGTGAAGCCGGCGAAGATGCTGCCGGGCACCTACCGGAACATCACCGGCAACGCGGCGCTCTCGCTCGGCCTGGTGGCCGCCGGGGTCCGCTCCGGGCTGCCGGTGTTCCTCGGGGCGTACCCGATCACCCCGGCCTCGGACATCCTGCACGAGCTGAGCAAGCACAAGCGGCTCGGCGTGGTGACCATGCAGGCCGAGGACGAGATCGCCGCGGTCGGTGCCGCGCTGGGCGCCTCGTACGGCGGCGCGCTCGGCGTGACCACCACCAGTGGCCCGGGCGTGGCCCTGAAGAGCGAGACGATCTCGCTGGCAGTGGCGCTGGAGCTGCCGCTGGTCATCGTGGACGTGCAGCGGGCCGGGCCGTCCACCGGCATGCCCACCAAGACCGAGCAGGCCGACCTCAACATGGCGCTCTACGGCCGGCACGGCGAGGCCCCGGTCGCGGTGATCGCGCCGAAGTCGCCGTCCGACTGCTTCCACGCGGCGCTGGAGGCGGCCCGGATCGCGCTGACCTACCGCACCCCGGTGATCCTGCTGTCGGACAACTACGTCGCCAACGGCTCCGAGCCGTGGCTGCTGCCCGATGTGGAGTCCCTGCCCGACCTGCGGGTGGAGTTCGCCAGCGCGCCGAACGGCGAGGACGGCACCACCTTCCTGCCGTACCTGCGGGACCCGGAGACGCTGGCCCGACCGTGGGCCGTCCCGGGCACCCCGGGGCTGGAGCACCGGATCGGCGGCCTGGAGAAGGCCGACAGGACCGGCGACATCTCGTACGACCCGGCGAACCACGACTTCATGGTGCGGACCCGGGCGGCCCGGATCGAGACGATTCCGGTGCCGGACGTCGAGGTGGACGACCCGGACGGTGACGCCCGGGTGCTGGTGCTCGGCTGGGGCTCGACGTACGGCCCGATCGGCGCGGCCTGCCGTGGCCTGCGCCAGCGCGGGCTCTCCGTCGCCCAGGCGCACCTGCGGCACCTGGCCCCGATGCCGGCCAACCTCGGCGAGGTGCTGCGTTCGTACGAACGGGTGGTCATCCCCGAGATGAACCTCGGCCAGCTCGCCCATGTGGTCCGGGCGAAGTACCTGGTCGACGCCATCGGCTACAACCAGGTCCGCGGCCTGCCCTTCACCGCCGCCGAGCTGGAGACGATGCTGGAAGAGGTCCTGAAGAATGTCTGAGCCCGTCGCCCTCAAGCTCACCGCCAAGGACTTCAAGTCCGACCAGGAGGTGCGCTGGTGCCCCGGCTGCGGCGACTACGCCATCCTGGCCGCCGTCCAGGGCTTCATGCCGGAGCTGAACATCCCCCGGGAGAACATCGTCTTCGTCTCGGGCATCGGCTGCTCATCGCGCTTCCCGTACTACATGAACACCTACGGGATGCACTCGATCCACGGCCGCGCCCCGGCGATCGCCACCGGCCTGTCGGTGTCCCGCCCGGACCTGTCGGTCTGGGTGGTCACCGGTGACGGGGACGCGCTCTCCATCGGCGGCAACCACCTGATCCACGCGCTGCGCCGCAACGTCAACCTCAAGATCCTGCTCTTCAACAACCGGATCTACGGCCTGACCAAGGGGCAGTACTCCCCCACCTCCGAGGTCGGCAAGATCACCAAGTCGACCCCGGTCGGCTCGGCGGACGCCCCGTTCAACCCGCTGTCACTGGCGCTCGGCGCGGAGGCCACCTTCGTCGCCCGCACCATCGACTCCGACCGCAAGCACCTGCAGTCGGTGCTGCGGGCCGCCGCCCAGCATGAGGGCTCGGCGTTCGTGGAGATCTACCAGAACTGCAACATCTTCAACGACGGCGCGTTCGACCAGCTCAAGGAGCCGGCCACCCGGGACGACTTCCTGATCCGGCTGGAGCACGGGCAGCCGATCACCTTCGGCTCCGACGGCCAGTTCTGCGTCGTCCACCCGCCGGGCGGCTTCGGCCTGGAGGTGCGGGAGACCGCGGCCACCCCGGCCGAGGAGATCGTCGTGCACGACGCCACGGTGACCGACCCGGCGTACGCCTTCGCGCTGTCCCGGCTGCCCGGGCTGGACCTGCGCAACACCCCGATCGGGGTGTTCCGCTCCGTCGACCGCCCGTCGTACGACGGTGTGGTGCAGGAGCAGGTCGCCACGGCGAAGGCGAAGGTCACCGAGACCCCGGAGCAGCAGCTCGCCGGACTGCTGGCCAGCGGCGACACCTGGACCATCCTCTGACCCGTCGACCGTGACACGACGAAGGCGGCCACCCCCACGCCGGGGTGGCCGCCTTCGTCGTACGTCATCCCGTGGCGGCACCGGCCGTGGGCCGGTCGTCGCGGACGTGGACCAGCATGTCGCCGGTCTCGATAACCGCGCCGGCCTTGTCCGCCAGGGTGACCACCTTGCCCCGCCGGACCAGGGCGATCACCAGCGCATCGAGCTCGCGCGGGGAGCGACCGACCTCGTTCCGCTCGGCCGAGCGCATGGCCAGCGCCATGCCCTGCCCGGGGGTGAGCAGGTCCTCCACCACGTCGATGAGCGGCGGCGCCGAGGTGGAGAGCCCGAGCAGCCGGCCGGCGGTGGCCGAGGAGACGATCACATGGTGGGCGCCGCTCTGCCGCAGCAGCGGGGCGTTCTCGGCCTCCCGCACCGCGGCGATGATCCGGACCTGGCCGGCGGTGAGCTGCCGGGCGGTGAGCGCCACCAGCACCGAGGCGTCGTCGCTGTCGGTCGCGATGATCACCGCCTTGGCGTTGCGGACGTGGGCCTCCTCCAGCACCGACGAGCGGGTGGCGGAGCCCTCGATGGCGACCAGGCCGGCGGAGGTGGCCTGCCGCAGGGCCGCGCCGCTGCGCTCGACGACCACGATCCGGGACTTGTCGAGGCCGTTCTCGAGCAGGGCGGAGATCGCACTGCGGCCCTTGGTGCCGTAGCCGCAGATGATGACGTGGTCCTTCACGGTCCTCCTCCACCGCACCAGGCGACGGCCGGTCCGGTACTGCTCGGTCAGGACTTCCAGGGTGGTGCCGACCAGGATGATCAGGAAGATCACCCGGGCGGGGGTGACGAACAGGACGTTCACCAGCCGGGCGGACGGGGTGAACGGTGTGATGTCGCCGTACCCGGTGGTGGAGAGCGACACGACCGCGTAGTAGAAGCAGTCGAGGAGGGTCAGCCCGTCCTCGTTGACGTCGCGGTAGCCGTCCCGCTCCAGGTAGACCACCGCGACCACGGCGAGCACCAGGCCGAGCGCGGCGGCCAGGCGAAGGCTCAGCGCACCGAGCGGCCCACGCCGCTGCGCGGGAAAATGGATCACCCTGAGACCTGCCCCGACCTCGCCGTCGCCTGCACGACCACAACATAGCGGTTGGCCACGGTTCCGCACGCCGGGGTGGCGTACGGGACGGCCGGCCGGGCCGGCAGCGGGCATGATGGGAGCAGTCCCCGCCACCGCCCCACCCGTGAGGAGGCCCCCATGTCGTTGCTGCGACGGGTGATCGGCGCGGTGCTGCGCCGGGTGCGCCAGCGCCAGGGCCGCACGCTGCGCGAGGTGGCCGAGGCGGCGGGGGTGTCCCTGCCGTACCTGTCGGAGGTGGAGCGTGGCCGCAAGGAGGCCAGCTCCGAGGTGCTGGCCGCGATCTGCCGCGCCCTCGGGATCAGCCTCTCCGACCTGCTGGAGGAGGCACGCGACGACCTGCGCCGGGTCGAGCGACGGGTCCCCGCCGCGCCCCGGGCCGCGCTCGCCCGGCTGGAGCGGGTGCCGGCCGCCCGTGGCGACGCCGCCGGCCCGCGGCTGCGCGTCGGGTTCCACCCGGACGCCACGGCAGCCGAGCCGCGGGCGGCCACGCCGGTGACCGGTGGCCGGCTGCTCCCTCTCGACGCCGCGCCGACGGTGACCGGTGGCCGCCTGCTGCACGTGGGCGGGTCGGCCTTCGGCACGGGCGCGACCGCGCTGGCCGCCGGCGGGATGGCACCGCACGCCGGTTCCCCGTTCGGCGGGGCGGGCCTGCGGGTCCGGCTGTTCGCCGCGCCGGCCGGTCGCCCCGCTGCGCGTACCTCCCGGCTGCTGGTCCGGCGGCGGGCCCGGATTGGCCGGCGGCGACTGACCGCCCGGTAGGCCCGGCCGGTTCTGCCGTCGGCGGATCTGCCGCCGGCAGAAACGCTGGGGGCCCGACCACCGCCGGGCGCAGGCTGGGACGTGCCGGTCCCCCGGGCGGATCCCGTCGCCCGCCGGCAGCGCGGAGGGTGGCCATCATGATCGGGTACGACGTGCGGATGCTGGCCGGCGGAGAGCCGTCCTTCGGTGACCATGTCTTCGAGCGGTTGTTGAAGGAACGGATCATCTTCCTCGGCACGGAGGTCACCGACGCCTCGGCCAACCAGATCTGCGCCCAGATCCTGCTGCTCGCCGCCGAGGACAGCGAGCGGGACATCTACCTCTACATCAACTCGCCGGGCGGCTCGGTGAGCGCGGGGATGGCTGTCTACGACACCATGCGCTACGTACCCAACGACGTGGCCACCCTGGCCCTCGGCTTCGCCGGCTCGATGGGCCAGTTCCTGCTCTGCGCCGGGACGGCGGGCAAACGCTTCGCCCTCCCCCACTCGCGGATCATGATGCACCAGCCTTCCGGCGGGATGGGCGGCACGGCCGCCGACATCACCATCCAGGCGGAGAACATGCTGCACGTGAAGCGGACCATGCAGGAACTGATCGCCCAGCACAGCGGACGCACGCTCGACGAGATCCAGCGTGACTGGGACCGGGACCGCTGGTTCACCGCCGAGCAGGCCCGCGAATACGGCCTGATCGACCAGGTCCTGACCCACGTCGACCAGCTCGCCGTCTGACCGCCCACTGGGCACCGGGCGGGCGGGACGACGGCCGGCGGGATGGTCCCCCGCCGGCCGTCGTCCCGCGCACCGGGTCAGGGCAGGTCGACGAGCCCCGGGGCGCGGCCGGGCTCCCGCCGGCACACCACGTCGGTGGCGTGGCACGGCCAGTCGCCGGTGACGGGTGGACGTCGAGGACGGGTGCGACGGACCCGCCCCCTCGATCGTGTCCGTCGACCATCCCGGCCAGGGCCGGGACCTACGATCCTCGATACATGTCGAGCCTATGCCGGGGTGGACCGGCCCGCTCCGCACGCGGGCGCAGCGCTTTCCGACCAATTCCCGTTACACAAGCCGGCTACGTCAGGAGTGGCTGGCGCCGTACTCGCCGACCACTGCGACCGGAGACCTTCGTTAGTCTAGACTTACCGTTCGTGAGCACTTACCAAGGGCGGATGCTGGACGCCCTTGGCGACCCGACCCGACGGTCCATCTTCGAACTCCTCGCCGTCGGCCCCCGCTCCGTCGCCGAGATCGCCGCCGACCTGCCGGTCAGCCGCCCCGCGGTCTCGCAACACCTGAAGGTGCTCAAGGAAGCCCGACTCGTCTCGTCCACCGCGGCGGGCACCCGCCGCGTCTACTCGCTGGACCCACAGGGCCTGGCGGCCGTACGCGGCTACTTCGACCAGTTCTGGAACCAGGCCCTGGCCGCCTTCGCGCAGGCCGTGGAGAAACCGGAGGAAGAACCGTGACAACCGACGTCAGCGTCCGCAGCAGCATCGAGGCCGCCGCCGCGCCCGAGCACGCCTTCACCGTCTTCACCGACGGCCTCGACCGGTGGTGGAACCGGGACTACCACCTGCTGCCCGGCGAACTCAAGCGGATCGGCGTGGACCCGCACGAGGGCGGGCGCCTCTGGGAGGAGAACGACGCCGGCGACGTGTGCGTCTGGGGCCGGGTGCTCACCTGGGAGCCGCCCCGCACCTTCGCCTTCCTGTGGCTCATCGGACCGGACTGGAAGGTGCCCGCGCCGGACGCGACCGGCAGCCGGGTCACCGTCACGTTCGCCCCGACCGACCGGGGCACCCGCGTCGACCTGGTCCACGACCGACTCGACGCGCACGGGCCCGGCTGGGAGGGCGTACGCGACGGGGTGGGCGGCGAGGGTGGCTGGCCCGGCCTGTTGCGGCGCTACGCGGCCGAGGCCTGAGCGCGCGGACTCCGGCCGGCCAGGCCGACGCCGGGGCTGCCCGCACCCGCCGTCGACCAACCAACATCGGCCGACCCGGCAAGCGAGCCGCGCCGGACGCGACGAGCGGCCTCCGGGGCGTCCCCGGAGGCCGCTCGTCGTACGGAACCTCCGCCGGTCACCGGCCCGGCTGACCGGAGGGCTCCGACCCGCCCGGAGCCGACCCCTGGTAACCGATGCCCGATCCGTAGGGGTAAAGGACCCGCGTGCCGTCCGGCGTACGGACGGTGACCGGGAGGCGTCCGGTCGGCTCCGCGCCCACCAGGGTGTCCGCCACGGCGGCGAGGGAGACGTCCCGATAGCCGTACGCCGCGAGGAAGGTGGGCGCCGAAGGAAGGTAGGCGATGTCGTACGGCCCCCCGACGGCCACGGTCACCACCGGAGTGTCCGTCGCCAGCAGCGCCTTGACCAGGTTCTGTTGGTTCACGTCGCCCCAGGCGTTGTTGGTCAGCACCACGGTGACGTCGCTCGCCGTGGCCGCCGCCACCACCTGGCGGATCGTCTGCTGATCCGGCGACCCGGTCCACATCGGGGTCGCGACCAGCCCCTTGGCCGACAGTTGGGTGGCCAGGGACGGGACCGCACTGGCGCCCCAGCCCGTGACCAGCACATGGCGGCGGGAGTTCGCCGGCAACGGCAGCACACCGGCCTGGTTGCGGAGCAGGGTGATCGAGCGACGCGCGGCGTCGGCCATGATCTGCTGGTCGGCAGGCGTGCCGACCGTCGAGTCGACCGCCTCGCTCGTGGTGAACGGATCGTCGAAGAGCCCCAACTCGGCCTTCATCCGGAGAATCCGGTACACCGACTGGTCGATGCGGTGCCGGCTCACGGTGCCGGTGCGTACCGCGTCGATCACCGTGGCGATGGCGGCGGGCGGATCCGCAGGCAGGAGCAACTCGTCGTTACCGGCGCGGATCGCGGCGAGGATCACCTCGTCCTGCGGGATGCCCGCGAGCGCGTCAGCGCGCAGCGCATCGGTGACGACCACGCCGTCGTACCTCAGGGTGTCGCGGAGCAGCCCGGTCACGATCGGCCTGGAGAGGATGGCGGGCGTCCCGGAGGGATCCAGCGCCGGTACGATCACCGCCGTCGGCATGATCGACTTCACTCCGGCCGCGATCGCCGCCCGAAACGGCGGGATGTGCGTACGCAGGATCTCCTCGCGGGTCTCGTCGACGATCGCGATCCCGGTGTCGGGGTTGGCCTCCGCGTCGCCCAGGCCGGGGAAGTGCTTGGCCGTGGCGGCCACCCCGCCGCCCTGGTACCCGAGGACGGCCGCGGCTCCGAACGCGGAGACCGTCGCGGTCCGGTCGCTGAAGGCCCGCGTGCCGTCGGCCGTGTTACGGGGGTTGGTGTTGACGTCCACCACGGGTGCGTGGTCCATGTTGATGCCCATCGCCCGCAACTGCCGGCCGGTCGCGGCGGCCGTCGAGAACGACACGTCGCGGTCGAACGTCGCTCCGATCGCCATGTTGCCCGGCGCGATCGCCGACGGCGGCGGGATCCGGGTGACGAAGCCACCCTCCTGGTCGGTGCTGATCTGCACCGGCACGCCGTGGTCGGCCAGCGCCGCCCGTTGCAGCCCGTTGGACAGCAGCGCGACCTGCTGCGGGTTGTTCAGGTTGTTGGTGGCGTTGAAGTAGATGATGCCGCCGGGGTGGTACTTCGCCAGCAACTCCGCCCCGTTACGGACATCGCTGCCGTAGAGCGCCTGGTTGGCCGCCACATCGGTAGGGTTCGTCGTCGTCGCGGTGTCGCCGTTCACCTGGAGGACGAACATCTGGCCGACCTTCTCCGCCAGGGTCATCTCCGCCATGACCGCGCGGATCCGCCGGTCCACCGGATGATCTGGAGCCGGACCTCCGTCGGCCCGGTACGCGACAGCCTCCGGGACCGCGCCCACCCCGGCCGATCCACCGGCGGAGAGAACAAGGCCGCACGAGGTGACGAGCACGACGGGAACCCGTAGGACGGCTCGGGTGATCCGACGGAACATACCGTTGTCCTCCAGCGATCAGTGACCCCGACGGTCGGCGTCCACCTCCTTGCACCCTGCCTCACCGGACATGAATGTGGGGTTTTGTCGCTTTCGAATCACCCAGCAGTGGTGATATCGCCGAGATGAACGGCTACGGGTGGTCGAAGGAGGCAGCCACTGGCGTGCCGTCTCCGGCCTGTGGGCCGCCACCGGGGTTGCCGCGCCCTGCCGATCGCCGCGCCCCGACCCCCGTACCGGTCGCGGAGCCGGCGGTGCCCGCGACAGGACGCTGCCTGCGCTGATCCAAGCCCGCACGCCTGGACAAGACCAGTCAGGATCAACCAGCGAAACGGGCTGTGGACAGCGACAACGCCGGCTTCTGACGTGCCGGCCCCTGAGCCCCTGCGTCCGCAGGTCGCCTGGTACAACGTGGCGATGACATCCCTGGCGGTACGGCGGATCGCCGCCTGGAGCCTCGACTGGCTGATCATCATCGGTTACGCCGCCGCACTGGTTCCGGTGGGCCTCCTGCTTCGTCACCACCACGTCAGCCTGCCGGTCGGCGCCTGGAACCTCCTGTCGTTCCTGCTGCTCATCGCTCCGGTGACCGGATGGCTCGCGACGTGGGAGGCCCGGCCACACGGCGCCTCACCGGGCAAGCGGCTCATGCGGTTGCGGGTACGGACCGCGCAGGGATCACCTGCACCATTGATCCGGACGCTGCCGCGCAACGCGCTCAAGGTCGCCCTTCCCTGGGAGTTGGGTCACACCGCAGCGTTCACCCTGGCTTCGCCCTCCACCGCCGGAACCGAGGCGGTCGCAGCGGCGGTCAGCGGTATCGCGGCCTGCATCATCGCCGCCTGGTACGCAGCCTCGCTTCTCGTCGGCTCGGGGCTCACCCCGTACGACCGTCTCGCCGGCACCACGGTCAGGTACAGGGCTGGAGATCCCCACCCTTGAAGCGTTGCCGCTGGCGCCAGCAGGCGAGGGCAAGGAAACGCGTCGTGGATGTCGGCGCGGATCTCCCAGCGGATGCGCAGGCGGCGGAACCAGTGCAGCAGGGCGACGGTCTGTCCGACGCCCGCCGTCGGGAGCCGGGGCCGGAGCCGCGTCGCACGACGAACGGGATGACGCCCTTGGCGGCTAACTGGCGGCGGTGGCAGTCACAGTCGTAGCTCCGGTCGGCGTGGATCCACTCTGGTCGTTGCGGGTGGCCTACCGCACGAATCGGGCGGAGGTGGCGGGACGATCGGGCACGCAGCGGGCGCGAAGGCCCCGCAAGACACGACAGTGCTCGTTGATCAAAGGTCTGACCTGGTGCCCCCGGCAGGATTCGAACCTGCGACACACGGTTTAGGAAACCGATGCTCTATCCCCTGAGCTACGAGGGCGCGAGGGCCTAGTCTAGCGACCTGGGGGTTCACCTGGGGTGGCAGGGAGTGGCCCACGTTCACCCACGTTCCCCGGACCGCCGTTGTCGCAGCCCAGGACCACAGCTCGAGCACACGAACCCCGGTTTGCGACCGGCGGTCGGCCACGGTGGCTCGCGTTGGCACCGGTTGACCCCCGTTGGCTTCCGCTGGAGAGCACACACCGCGCACATCATCGAAGATCACGATGCCACCCAACTCCCCGGCCCAGGAGTCGCCGGCCGGCAGGGCGCGCTGCGGCGGCAACCCTCCGCGAGCCTCGGGCGCTGACTCAGGCCACGAGGCGGACGCAGGGGCAGCGTTCGGGATGAGTCCCGCACGACACTCAGCGCCGGATCAGCCACGGGCTGCGCTGGACCCGCTCCCGCAGCTGGCCCTCCTGCGAGTCCCCCTGAGTCGGGATCCTTTTTGCTTAGGTGGTGCGTCACCACTGTCACAGGCTTCGGCGCGGGTTACGGGTTCGGCAGGGTGGTGCGCCAGGCGGCGGCGAGTGCTGCCACGTCGGGGTATCGGTCGGCGGGTGTCGTGGTGGTGGCGTGTATGGCTACCTGTTGTTGGTGGTGGGAGCCGCGCCAGCCGTGTGGGGAGTCGAGGAGGTGGTGGATGGTGCGGCCGAGGGTGTAGACGGTGGTGCGTTGGTCGATGACGGCGCCGCGGACGAATTCTTCGGGGGCCATGTAGCGGCGGGATCCGGGGAGGCGGTCGGTGTCGAGGGTGAACGGCCCGGGAAGGTACTCGTCGAGGTCGATCAGGCGTAGCTGGCGGGCGTGGAAGTCGTAGAGGAAGCAGCCGTCGTAGAGGTCGACCGCGACGTAGCCGGCGGCGGTGACGGCCAGGTGCGCGTCGAGGATCGTGGCGATGGCCGTTTCGACGTCGCGCAGGGGTAGTTGCTGGAACCGGTGCAGTGCGCTGCGGTCCGAACCGTGAACGGTGGCGTGGTTCAGCACGCTGCCGTCATGCCACGGGTAGACCAGCGTCGGCCCGTCGAGGACGTGCTCGGGGCGCACGATCGCCGGGTGCCGGACCGCGGCGTGGAACCGGGCGGCCCGCAGCAGGGAACGGCGGCTGGGCGCGGTGGTGGCTGTCTTGACAAACCAGCGGCGTCCGGACGTCTCGACGCCGTAGGAGACGCACCCGGAGTCCTGGGCGTCGAAGACCGCGAACGCGGAGTTCAGGCGTAGTTCCATCACGTAGGGACAGTAGGGCCGCCTTCCCTCCGCTGGACGGGAACGCCACCCGCAGCGGACGTGGCGGGTCACATGGTTATGGCATCGTGACCGCAAGGGGGAGGTGACGCAGGTGGATGTGTCGTCCGCGCCGACAAGATACGCCGAAGCGTTGCTGTTCGCAGCCGAAGTGGTCGAGGCGGCCACCCATCCTCCACGCGGTGACCACGGCGAGGAAGTGCTGCGCGATCCCTGCGCGCAGAAGCTGTTGCGACATCAGAGCGACTGGTCGTGGTGCGACAACCGGCAGGATGTCGACCTTGCCGCCGGCGGGGCGCTACGCGCGACCGTCGAGCACCTCGCGTATTGTCACGCCACCGCGTTGCCCGACCACACTGGTCGCGCCGGTGAACACTGGCCCGACGTTGATAACCGCCTGACCCGGCTGGCCTCGGCGCTGCGCTGCGCCGCCAAGCCCTTGATGCCTACGGCTACGGTCGCCACCAGGTTTCCCCTCATGCTGAGTCGAATACACCACTGCACACCCACACGGACTCCGTCTATTGCGTCCGCCGATACGTTGGCTTCGCGCTCTGCATCCAATAGAAGTAGGCTACTCTGATGCTTCCAGTTGCCGCCCTTCCGCTCCTTTTGAGATTCCTCGACGGCATAGACGCCTCCGTCGCCCGCAAGCTCATGCGCAAAATTCCATGGGATGAATCGGCTATCACGAGGGAGCTGTGTGATCTTCTCGACGAAGATTACTCGGAAGAGTACCATCTGCCTTATTCGCTGGAACAACTTCGTCGCGACCTCGGTCTCGCCATGCCGCTTGCGAGCGTTGACTTCACTATCGAGACGCACCAGTACTCGGCGCAGATAGAAAACTGGGTGACACAATCGGACATCGGCATGGTACTTAAATATGAGGATTCTTTCGTGCCGACTAACTCTTGGACCAGTTCGCTACTCCTCCAGGCGAAGCGTCTGTTTCCGCGGGGTCCGGGAGTTCAATACTCCGAGGCCTCCAGATTTGAATCGTCCGACCCGAAGCAGCATGGCCGCATCATGAATCTCAACGAGCTACTTGGCTGCGATCTGGTCAAATACCTCCTCTACTGCCCGCGTCCGTCGTCTCTAGACAAGCTGACCGCCGCGAAGCTGGCACACCTTCGCAACCTTTCGATGAACGGTGACATCTTCGACTTCGCGCGCGGGCTTGCGCTCCACCGTGAGCTAGAAGCGGGAGGTCAGACGTTGGCCGCCGGAGTGTTTGTTGCAAAGGCAGACGAGATGCCGAAGACTCTTGCGCAGACACATGGAGGAATCTTCAAGTCTACCGTCCCGCTGTCCTGGCTCCTTACGCTGGAGTTTGCGGACGCAGGCAAATTTGCAGACCTGCCGTTCGGCGTGAACCGCAATCATCTCGATTCGGAGCGGGCACGGATTGTCGACGGGATCTTGGCCGGCAATGAAGCGGTCACTCAAGCGATCGGAGTTCTGGCCGGGCGAAACGCCAACTTTGCGCCGCTCAGGGTTCTGCCGAAACACACAATCTCGATCAGCATATCGGCTGGCGGTCAGGCGGATCCCGATCGGCGGCTCATCAGCAATCAATGAATCCGGCAAGCTGAAATCGAGCGAGTGGTTTCGCCGTCGGCAGTGCAACGTGAAGCATCGTTTCCTGGCGGTTTTCATTGTATTGCTAATACGCTCCCACCGTCGGCCGTGGCCGCATTATGCTTTCCATATGAGGGCGCAGCCGCGGCCGTGCCGGCGTCGTGACTCCCGGGCAAAGCTGCTCTTGCCCGCACCGAAGTTTTCCGGATGCAGGTCAGAATCGGGCTGCCGATAGGGGTCACATCGTTCATGGCGGCGGCCTCCGGGCCGATGGGTCGTATGGCTGCGGCATCGGTGTCGCGTTGGTCGGCGGCTTCATGGCCGAGAGTGTCAGCCGGGATCCCAGGCGGCGAACCGCCGCTGGTGGTAGAGGCGTCGCGGCCGGTAGCTACCAAGACGCCGTGGCGTAGGGCAACGATTCGGTCGGCGTGGCGGGCGTGGATGCCACTGGCCGGTCAGTGGTCGCCGATCCGCAACAGCGGCACGTCGTAGAGGCTCGCCTCGGGGATACGACGCATGACGGGCGCAGCGACCTCGATGATCAGCATTTCGGTGAGGAACTGAACTGTCGCGGCGAGCAGGTGACTGGTGTGGCCGGTCGCGCTGTGCTCCTTGAGTCCGACGCTGACGTGTATGTGCGGCGCGATCCGGTCGTGGGTGTCGTCGTAGGCGATGGTGCCGCCGCCGAGCGCTTCGACGTTGGTCAGGTGCACCCGTTCCCAGACCGGGGCTTGGGGGTCGTCCAGTCGCTGGCAGGTGCCGACGATCTCGACGGTGCTGAACCCGGCGATGAAGACGGGGATGTAGCCGTGCCGGATGCCGTTGACGCGGCAGGCGTCGGCGAGGGCGGTGAAGAAGTCCTCGCCATGATCGAAGGTGACGCCGATCATCCGTCCGGG
Source organism: Micromonospora halophytica (assembly GCF_900090245.1). Taxonomy (GTDB): domain Bacteria; phylum Actinomycetota; class Actinomycetes; order Mycobacteriales; family Micromonosporaceae; genus Micromonospora; species Micromonospora halophytica. The sequence continues at coordinate 13,473 of NZ_FMDN01000003.1, read as the reverse complement.
CGTGAGGTCATGGCTGCGCATACTGAGGAACTTCCGGTCGGGTTGGTCGGGGGCGAGTGGCGGCGGTGGGTCCAGCCAAGGACGTACGCCCTCAGGGGTGAAGAATCCTGTCGTAGTCTTCGTCGTACCAGCCGTCGACGTTGTGCTTCTGGATGGTCCCCGCGACGCGCGTCAGCATCAGCACGTCGCCGTTGAGGGTCAGGGCCGCGTCCTCGGCCCTGCCGGCGAGGATCCTGGCCACGGTCGCCAGCATGTGGGGCTTGCCCTTGTCGACCAGGGTGTCCTTGCGCATGGAGAAGCTGACGTCGACGTAGGTCTCCGGCTCCCATTGCCACAGGGAACCACCGTCATCCTCGGCGCAGTAGTAGCCGTGCCTTCCGCCGGTGATGTCCACGACGTACCCGTGCTCGTCGTTCAGGTCGGCGCTGAGCATCCTGCCGCCGGACGCCGTGGGCGTCTCGACCGCTTCGGGAGCAGCCAGTTCCGCCACCTGCTCGAGTGGGATGTCGCCCGCCAGCGTCAGCCGGTACTCGACAGCCATCTGCACCCCTTCATCAGTCTCGCCGGATGATCTGAATGATCGCACCGTCGCGCGTTACCGCCGCCAGTTCCTTCAGCCCTGTGATTGGCCAGTCGTGGAACTGCTTGTGCAGGGCGGCGAGGTCTCCTCGCCAGTCGTGGAGGTTCAACATCACGCGTTGGGTCTGCTCGGCGTCGACCTTCCTGGACACCGCGCTCCAGACGGCGCGGGCCGGCACAGGAGCAGTGGGCGCGTAGCAGTCGAAGACATGCCCCTCGATGAGGAAGTCGGGTGCCTTCTCCGGCCTCCCAGAATCCCCAGTTTCGAGCCGCGCGTCCGCGACCTCCTGCCTCGTGGGGTTCTGGTGAACCCGGTACCCCTTGCCGGCGACCCTGTCGGCACACTCGTTCTCCAACTCCAGGGCACGCCGCTCCCGTGGCTTCTCGTTCGCGGAGATGCGGGTTCGGCGTCCGGTAGGTGACCCGCCAGCGACGCCGGTGGGATGCCTGGTCCACGGGGTTCCTGCGTCAGTGTCCGTGGAAACGGCGCCGCCCAGGGTGGGGGTTGTCGGGGGTGGGCCGCTGGTGGTAGCAGGGGCAGGGCTGGCCGGTGGATGACCGCCAGCCCCCGTCAGTTTCCCGACGAGCCCAACTGCCGGGCCTGCGCGATCGCCGCTTCGATGGCCTGCCGGGCTCCGCCGGTGCGCGCAACGACCAGCACCAGGACCTGCTTGATGGCCTCCAGGGCCTGCAACAGCGGCCCGGGCTGCCCGCCCTGCAGGACCATGGCGACGAGTTGCTGCGCCTCCCCGACTCCGGTGATGGCCCCGACCGCCGAAGCGCGCGCGGTGTCGACGGCGCTCTGCACGGGCGCCAGCCCGGCGATCGTCTCCTGCGGGGTGGCTTCGTTCGGCACCGCCGCGGTGGCCTTCGTCGCTTCCCCGATCGCACCGGCAAGACTTCCCAGGCCGCCCTGGATGCTCGTGATCGCGTTGCGCACTCGGGCCACGCCCGCCGCCACGGCGACGAAGCCTGCGCCCGCAGCCCGCAGCGCCACCTCCTGCGCCTGGCTGTCAGCGGCGGCTGCCAACCCCTGCGCGCGTTCGACGCCGGTCATCAGCGCGCGGAGTTCACCGGTGATCTTTTCGATGTGCGACACGTAGCCGGTATCCCCAATCGATGACAGTGAAAGTGCTCGACAGCTGAAACTACCGGGCTCTCTCCGGGGCCACCAGACACCGGTAAGGCGATCGGCACAGCAGGCAGCCGCTGCGGCGGGAGCAGTCGCATGAGCAGCTTCCGTCTCAGGTTCCCGCCCACCTGGATCCCTGTCGACGCCATGGTGGGGGGTCACGATGGGGGTGAAGGTGCCAGCTCCGGTGGGGATCATCTGTGGTGATGCGACGTTGTCGATGAGGTGCACGTTCGATTTGTCGTTACGGACAAAACTCGGTGACCTATCGATCAAGGCCGCTACCGATGGGCAGGAGGTGTGCGTGGGCGTCCAGGTCGATCCGTCGTGGTGGGCGTCGGGGGTCTGGGAGGGGCGACCGATCCGCGAGTTCTTGGAACGCCGCGACATCGCCGCCACTTTTCGGTTCCTGCATGCCCGTGGGATCTCCTACGGTGCCATCGCCGCCCTCGTCGGCGTGTCCGCCAACCGCGCGGCCGAGATCGCCAAGGGCGCCCGCCAGGTGACGGCCTACGACGTGCTCGAGCGGATCGCGGTCGGACTACGCATCCCTCGAGCGGTGATGGGCCTGGGTCAGGAACAAGAGGCAAATGCCACTTCGAGCCGCCCGGCCGCTCGGCCGGAGGAAGGGACAGCAAACCACCCACCGTATCGGCGATCACCCGAAGCGCCAGTCGGCTCGAGTAGTGCGCTCACCCGACTCCGCACCGCGTTGGATGAGGCACTCGCAACATCGAGCGTGGCCCCGCACCAACTCGAGCTCATCGAGGCTTCAGCCAACGAGCACATGCGGATCTACCCGTCCGCGCCGCCGGCCATGATGCTGTCGCGGCTTGCTGCCGAGTGTGCCGAGGTCCAGGTCCTGTCCCGGCGCAGACAACCGGCCGCGATTCAGTCGCGGTTGTCCGGCACGGCGGCCCTGCTGGCAACAATGTGTGCCGACGCGCTCATGCGGCTCGGGGACGTCGGTGAGGCACGCCTGTGGTACCGGACAGCCCTCCACGCGGCAGACGACAGTTCGGAACCTCGGCTGCGGGTGCTGGTCCGCGCCCAGTCGGCCATGCTGCCCTACTACTTCGGCGACCCGCAGCAGACGGTCTCCCTAACTGAGGCAGCGATGGCCATATCCGAGACGCCATCGTCCTCGACTGCGCTCGCCGCAGCTGGACGCGCGCGTGCGCTGGCCCGTCTCGGGGCGGTCGATGAGGCGCGAGCGGCGATCACGCAGGCTCGAAGAATGTTCGATCTGGTCGGCGATGATGACAGTGACACAGCGTTCCGCTTCCCGAGGAAGCGGCTGTTGTTCTACCTCTCCGGAGCGAGTACCTGGCTCGGTGACACGAGCGAGGCCTATCGGGTCCAAGACGAGGCGCTGCGGCTGTACGGAGCCTCACCCTCCGTGCCGATCGACCCTGCTCTCATCGGGTTAGATCGGTCGATGTGTTTGGTTCGTGACCGGCGTGCGGCAGAGGCAGCAGCCTCGGCGCTTGACGCTGTCGCGGCGCTTCCCGAGACCCAACGTGCGGAGATCGTCCTGACGAGAGCGCTCGACGTGATCTCGGCTATTCCGGTGAGGCATCGCGGCGAGGAAGCAGCCGCGCTGGCGGACTACGTGCGGGCCTGCCGCGAGCGCGGCCGTACGCTTGCTGGCGGAACCGCAGCGCTCGATCCGTAGGAGCCCTATGTTCGTCGAAGCGCGAACACGTCCGGTGCTCGCCGAGGTGTGCCGTCGCCTGGACATGTCCGACGCCGGCGCCAGCCTGTTGCGGCATCACACCAACGCTGTGTACGCCGTCGACGACATGGTCGTCAAGATCGCGCCGGTAGAGTTCGGCCTGGAGCGCACCCACGCTGTGGTGGCCGTCGTGCAGTGGCTGGCTGCTCGTGGGTTCCCGACCGTCGGCCTGATCCCGTGGCTACCCCAACCCCTGCTTATTGGCGAGCATGCCGTGACCGTTTGGCAGCGGTTAGACCCGGCGCACGACTCACCGGTCACCGCGGCTGAGCTCGGTGCGCTGCTCGGGGAGTTGCACGCTCTTCCTGCCCCGCCGGTGGACCTGCCGACGCTTCAGCCGATCGACAACATCCGCCGATCGCTGCAACGCTCGACGATCATCAGTGCGGAGGATCGTGACCTGCTGCTAAAGCATCTGGAGTCGCTGGCCACGCGCTGGTTCGAGATGGGTTTCCCCCGCGGCATGAGCCTGATTCAGTCCGACCCTCAGACCCGTAACGCTCTGCGCCGCTTCGACGGCACGCCGGTACTTGCCGACTGGGACGGGGCTGCCATCGGCCCGCGGGAGTGGGACCTGGCCACCGTCGCCGTTCACTGTCGCCGGTTCACCCAACCGGCTCCTGCTGCTTTCGCCGACTTCACTGCCGCGTACGGCTGGGATGTCACCTCGTGGCAGGGTTTCGAAGACCTCTGCCAACTCCGCGAACTACAGATGATCGCCACCAACGCCCGTAAGTCCTGGCCCGGCACTGAAGCCGCAGCCGAGGTTCACCGCCGCATCGCTGGCCTTCGGCAGGGCGACCGAGACTTCGGCCAGTGGCAGATCCTCTGACAATCCGTCGGGGCCGGGCGAGGACCTGACGGTACGAGCCGGGCCACGCTCGCGACCGCTCCTGCCACAGCCACCAGCAGCACGGATCACTGAGCTGATCTACGCCCATCGCCAGCGACCGTCATTGTGCCGTGTGCTCCGCCCCGTCGAGCCGGTTCAATGTCCGACGGACGTGCGCAACGAGAAGGGGCTCGGCACGCTGGATCGCCCGGTGAACTGGACTCTGGGCCGGGTACCGGCGGAGGATTTCCTCGATGCGCTCGTCGACGTCGAGGCGTTGTCCATTCGGACCAACCGTGAGGTCAGCGGTGACGAGCGCGTCCATCACGGGTCCCTCTTCGAGCGCAAAGTCGGCGAGTTGGTCTGCGAGACCGCGCTCGGCTGCTTCGACCCGGGCACAGGTGTGATGGGCCACCAGGCCGACAAGTCGCGGCGGGTAGTCGTGGTGCTGTAGGTATCGCGCGCCGTCCAGGGAGTGCAGGCCGGTGTCCACAAGGCCGGGTGCGTAGCCGATGTCGTGCAGCCACGCGGCTGCCACCAGCAGATCACGATCACCCGGTTCGACCGTGACCGTCAACTGTGCGGCCCGCCGGCCGACACCCTGGACATGGGCCCAGCGCCGGTCCATCTGCCGGGTGTCGAGCAGGCCAGCGGCAAGGTCTCGGGCGACGGTCATGAGGTTTGACACCCCCCGACGGTAGCCGCACAACCGGGTGCCGCCCCCACCCTGTCGTCGGGACCGCTGGGACGTCCCCCGACGGTGAAACGCCTCTCCTTGTTCAACCGATGTACGGAGTCGCCCGTTCCTCGAGGGCGTGGTCGATACGCAGCCGCATCGAGGGGTGTATGTCCAACTGGTCGAGCTGGACGGGATCCACCCAGCGGACCTGCCGCGACTCACTAGAGGTCGTCAGCTCCCCGCCGACGGGTCGGGCCGTGAAGCAGATCGAGAACTGCTGGCGTACCTCACCGTCGTCGTAGGCCATCACGTGGTGGGGGTTGGTGTAGATCCCGACCAGGCCGGTGACCTCCACATCGATGCCGGTCTCCTCGCGCACCTCCCGCACCACCGTGTCAGAGATCGACTCACCGATGTCGTGACCACCGCCGGGTAGCGCCCACAGGTTGTTGTCGGTGCGGTGGATCATCAACAGCTCACCACGGTGGTTACGCACCGCCGCCACAACCGACGGCACCACACTGTTGGCACCTGGCGCGTTGGGGTCGTTGAAGTAGTCACGGCGCGCCATCCGTCATCTCCCGTCGAACGCGGCTATCACCGCATCTATATCCGTAGTGGGCTTCGCCTGGGCCCAGACCCGCTCGAAGCTGGTGAGGTAGTGGTCGACGACTCGACCCCCGGGTACGCGCCGGAGGTGTAACACCGGGTTGTGGGCAGCGGTGGAGCCGTACACGTGGGTGTTGACGAGCATGGTCTCATCCACCCGAAAGACGGACGCGTACAACGTCGTGTCATGCAGCCGTAGCTGCACACCGGGGATGGCCAGGATCGGCTCGTAGTAACGCAGGCTCAGCAGCACTCGGTGGGCGAGCCCGATCCCGAAGCCCTCTTCCTCTCCCCGCCGTCGCACTCCAGTTCCGTTCGGGTCGGCCAGCAGAACACGCACCCGGCAGCCCTGGCGTGCCCGCTCACCGAGGTGAGTGATGTCGTGCAGTTCGGGTAGGAACAGCCCGGCGTAGACGAGGACGTCGACGGACTCTCGCGCCTGGTGAATCAACGACCGCCAAAGTTCGAGCGGCACCGCCGAGCGGGACGGATAGAACTCGACCATCTCGGCCCGCCCCGCTGACACGACCCTGAGGTCGTCCACGACCGACGGCCACAGATACGTCTCGTCAACGCCGAGCAGGTCAGTGGCAGCGACGCGGTGGGCACGGTGCGGGACGCGGTCGCGGGTGATCCAGCGCTCTACTGTCTTCGGGTCAACTCCGATCAGCTCTGCGCACCGCTGTGTTGTCAGCCCTCTTGCCGATATGGCCCCTCGCAGGCGCTCGTTCGGCATCAGACTTCGAGTCCGGCTGGGGGACGCATAGGGGCGTTTATACCGCCATCCAGACGTCCACGAAAGTCCCTGACCGGAGGTAGCCGCATCCCCACGATCAGCGATCAGATGACAAGCGAGTGGGGACGTGGGGTCAGCAGGTCATCTTCGTCCACCGACCGCTCGTGGAAGTGACCGCGCGCCAGCAAAGCCTCAAACTCGGGAGAGATCAAGTTGACCACGATGGCCTCGAACACCCGCGCTGCGACCATCGCTGCAATCGAGTCGCCGCCTATGAGGTTCGCCGGATGGCGGGTAAATGGTCACCCCGACCCGGATTGGTGGATCAACGGTTGCTTCGAGGGTCGGCCACTCTCCGACCTGCTGCGCCGTCGTGACATCAGCTCTGTGTTCCGCTTTCTCAAATCCAGAGGTTGGAGCCAATCGGCGATTGCTGCGGCCACCGGAACGACCGAGAACCAAGTCCGCGCAATCATCCAGAGCCGCCAGCGGGTGACCTCCTACGAGGTGCTCGAACGCATCGCGGAAGGACTGAGGATTCCGCGGGGCATGATGGGACTCGCGTACGGACCCTGATATCCGCCGGCCGGACCAGCCGGCCGGCCGCAGCGCGCGACCGCGCTGTGGACCGCGGGCCGGCCCATCTTCCCGGTACCAGGGTGCCGCCGGGCACCAGGATGCAGTGCGGGCTCCGCCCCAGGCAGACGATCGGACTTCCTAGGGTGTGGCGACGGCGGTACGTTGTGTAGTCGCATATGAAGGAGGCCGGGGCGGACCATGGAAGTCGATCCGATGTGGTGGGACACCGCATTCTTCGAAGGTCGCCCCCTTGCCACCTTCCTCGATGAGCGAGACGTGGCAGCGGTGCTGCGGTTCATGCGTAGCCGGGGCTTCTCCCGCGCCCGCTTGGCGGCCATGACGGGGATGTCGGAGACACGCATACGGCAGATCTCGCAGGGGCGCCAACGTGTCACCTCGTACGAAGTCCTTGAGCGAGTCGCGATCGGGCTGCGCATTCCCCGTCAGTACCTGGGTGTGGGTGGCCGGGGAGACCAGGTCCCAACCAACGGCGCCCATGAGCACTCCGCCACGCTTGACCGAATGGTTCAGGACTCATGGGGCGAACTGCTCGCAGTGCTGGCCGCACGTAGCAACACATCTGGGTGTGCCGGGCTCCGGCGCCCTGTCGAAGGACAGCTCAGGCTCGTTGCCGTGGCGAGGGCGGCAGCGGACGGTCGTGACCGTCTGCGGCTGCTGGTCACCGAGGCCCGCTGGACCGAGTTCCTCAGCTGGATCGAGAGCAACAGCAACAGCCCCGCGCGGGCTGATCCACTGCTCGAACGCGCCTACACGCTAGCGACGGAAGCACAGGATCAGCACCTCGCGGCGTACATCCTCATGCGCAAGAGCCAGCAGGCGCTCGATGACGGAGACGCGACTCGGGCAGTCGGGCTGGCACGGCGAGCGCGTCAATTGGATCTACTGCCGCCACGGACGTCGGCGCTGTGCCTCATTCGCGAAGCCGAAGGGCACGCGACCACCGGCGATTCGGACGCCTGCCGCCAGAACATTGACCTTGCCTTTCACCTGGCCAGCGCGCCGTCGGGCACCGTGGACCACCTAAGCGGGCACTGCACCGTCGACTACGTGCGGGCGTGCGAAGCACGGTGCCGGCAACTGCTCGGTGACGTACCCGCCGCCACCCAGGCCTACGAGGAGGTTCTCGCCGACTGGCCGCCGGACGGACGACTTGACGAAGGACTGTGGCGTGCCGACCTCGCCGTGGCGTATCTCGACGAGGGCGAGCTGGAACGTGCAGCGGCAGAAGGATTGTCCGCCTTGAGAGTGGCCCAGGCGACGTCCTCCGCTCGAACGGTCCGCGCTGTCGGGCGGATCCTGCCCAGGTTGCGCCGACATCGCGCCCTGGGGATCTTGCCCACACTCGCACATGCCTATCGTGACGCCCTCGACGCCTGTAACGATTAGCCCATGATGCTTCTCCCAACAGGCACCAGCGAGGACGAGAAGCGGCGGGCGGCCCCGGTCGCGGTGCTACCGGTCGGCAGCTTCGAGCAGCACGGCCCGTGCTTGCCACTGGCAACGGACACGATTGTTGCCTGCGCCATCGCTGAACGCGTCGCTGCGTCTTACGACCTGTTCCTTCTTCCCCCCGTCACAATCTCCTGCTCGCACGAGCATGGCGCCTGGCCAGGCACGGTGAGCATTAGTCACACCACGCTGACGGCAGTCGTAACCGACATCATGGCATCGCTGCGACTTTCGGGTCCCCCGCGGCTCGCTCTGATCAGCGGCCACGGCGGCAACTACGTCCTCAGCAACATCGTGCAGGAAGCCAACGTCGCCGGGCCGGCGATGACCCTGTTTCCGACTCGTGAGGACTGGGCTGCAGCCCGTACCGCCGCCGGTCTGGCCAGTGGTGGGCACGACGACATGCATGCGGGAGAACTCGAAGTCTCCTTGCTGCGGCATGTCTGCCCCGAACTCGTCCGCGTCGGCGTGGAGAGGACGGACCACCAGGCCGCGGAGAGAAAGCTGCTCTTGGTCCGAGGTATGGCGGGATACACCCGTACCGGTGTGATCGGCGAGCCGTCGAAGGGCTCCGCAGACAAGGGACGTCTCATTCTTCAGGCTTTGGTTGGATCCTTCAAAGATCATCTTGATGCCCTGACCGCAGACATGTGAGGCCTCGCGGTGGGTCCCGTGCTGATCGTCGGATATGCCAACCTTCCAACCGCCGTCGATCGGTACGCTGCGTGCATGACGGCCACTCATTCTGGCGTTCGGGTTCGGTTCGCCCCGTCGCCAACCGGGATGTTCCACGTGGGCAACGCTCGTTCGCTGCTCTATAACTGGGTGCTGGCGAAGCAGTCCGGTGGCTCCATGGTGCTGCGGGTTGAGGACACAGACGCGGAACGCAGCCGCCCAGAGTGGGTGCAGGGCATTCTCGATGCCATGGCGTGGCTCGGGGCCGGCCCGGATGAGTACGAGGGGCCTCTGTTTCAGTCCGCTTACGTCCAGCACCACCGTGACGCCATCGCCAAGCTTCTCGCGGCAGGCCGGGCCTACTACTGCGACTGCGTAAGAGCCCAGGTGGTCGAGCGCACCGGCAGCGAGCACAAGGGGTATGACGGCTTCTGCCGGGGTCGCGGCCTGTCCGCTGCGCCAGGTAGCGCGGTGCGTTTTCGCACGCCGGATGAGGGCCAGACGATCGTCCAGGACCTGGTGCGTGGCAGGCCGACGTTCGACAACGCGACGATCGAGGACTTCGTCATCGCCCGCGGAGACGGCTCACCGGTCTTCCTGCTTGCGAACGTCGTCGATGACATGGTTATGGGAATCACCCACGTGATCCGAGCTGAGGAGCACCTGCCCAACACGCCGAAGCAGCAGTTGCTGTGGGAGGCGCTCGGCCAGGAGCCGCCGGTTTGGGCGCACGCGCCGATCCTGGTCAACGAGAAGCGGCAGAAGCTGTCCAAGCGCCGGGACCGGGTCGCGCTGGAGGACTTCCGAGCTGAGGGGTACCTGGCCGAGGCGATGCGCAACTACCTCATGCTGCTCGGCTGGGCGCCCTCCGGGGACCGAGAGATCCTCCCCTGGGACGACATCGTGGCTGAGTTCCGGATGGGAGACGTCAACCCCTCCCCGGCCTTCTTCGACGTCAAGAAGCTTCGAGCCTTCAACGGTGACTACATCCGGGCGCTGAACACGGAGCAATTCATCTCGGCGTGTCAGCCCTGGCTGCGTGGTGAGTACGCCCCGTGGCGAGCGGAGGACTACGACGAGGTGGTGTTCGCGACCGTCGCGCCGCTCGCTCAGACCCGGGTCGCGGTGCTCAGCGAGATCGTCTCGATGGTCGACTTCCTGTTCCTGCCGGAGCCCACGATTGAGGATGCCGCCTGGGCCAAGGCTACGTCCGGTGACGCTCTGGCGCTGCTCAACGAGGTGGCGGTCGCCTTCGAAACAGCGGATTGGCACGCCGAGTCACTTAAGCGCGCCGTCGAGGAACTCGGTGCGGCGCGGGGCCTGAAGCTCGGCAAGGCGCAAGCGCCGGTTCGGGTCGCCGTCACCGGTCGCTCGGTGGGATTGCCACTGTTCGAGTCGTTGGAGGTGCTCGGCCGGGCACGCACGGTCGCCAGGATCCAGGCCGCCATCGGTCGGCTCTCGTAGGGCGGCCCCTTACGTGGCGCCGTTCCGCTGACCAGGAACGGCGCCCAACAACCTGGGTGGCGGCTGCAGGTAACCGAGCCCCGTGTCGAGTAGGTCGTCGGCTGCGCGGAACGCCATGACCGCCGCTTCCTGCGCTGAGAGTTCCGCAGGAAGCCGGTCTCTACGCAGACGGACGCTCAGTACGGTTCCCCGCGGTCCGGCGGTGATTTCGAGTACGCCGTGCGCTTGTTCGAATGCGCACGCCACGAGGGCGGGGCCACTCCAGCAGACTGGACGCATCGCAGCCGTCGCCGGCTGTCTGACGACGGTGAGCAGGGTGAGGTAGCCCGCTCGGTTGAGAGCCTGATGGGTTCGTTCCTCCAGCCCTGCGGCATCGACTTCGGGAATGCCTGCCCGGGCGAGGAGTGCGCTCGCGTGTACGGCGACCCGAAGCGGTGGCGGAGCGGCCTCGAAGGCAGATGTCACCCGAGTGTTCAGGTCGGTAGGCCGGAAGCCATCTCGGGTCAGGATGCCATCGACGGAGAATCCCCCGCGGTAGGCCAGGCGATCGCGCAGCGCCTCGCCGATCCAGCGGGTCAACTGGACCATCGGGCGCTGTTCGGGCTCGGGCAGCGGGAAAGTGCCGGCACACAAGAAGGTTCCGTCGGCAGGACGGCGCGGCACTAGAAGTTCCAGTGGGGTGAAGGCCGCGGTCTTCTCAGCGAGGACTACTCCGTGCAGGCGGCACGGGACTCCGGAGAGCAGTGGCATGATTCGTAGGCGGCCATGCCGGACCGCCTCGTCGTCACGGCGGAGCAAGGCGGAGCTCGCCCACCGGATGTCCTCGCCCCCGGCGGAGGGTTCCTCGCCGTAGGGCTGTAGGGCGTAAACCAGGTCGGGACCCTGCGGAGAGAGGTGACGGCACAGGCTGCCCGCTGCGTCGTACACCGCCGATTCGGCGCGTACCAGACCGATCGTGTCCCACAACACGTCCACCACGCTCTTATGCTCGAAGAAGCCCCAACTCGGGTGCTTGCCACCGAGCCTCCGGCGACTACCCGTCACCGTCGGGTTGAGCGGATCAGTGACGAGGAGGATTGCTCGCCGAGCTGGATCGAACTGGTCGACCAGAGTACTCAGAGGCGAGTCAGTAGCCAGGGTAGCGAGCAGTGCGTGTCGGTCCGCGAGCAGTTGAGCAGCTGTCCGATGGGCCGAGGCGTCCAGGAGCGAGGCGAGGGTGTCGTCGAAGGCCAGGACGAGAACGTCGTCGGCGCCCGCAGCGGCGAGAAGGTCGCGCCAATAGGGAGCGTCAACGCCATGGGAACAGAACACGACAGTCTTCTCGCCTGTGAATTGAGGCCGAGTGGCGCGAGCGATCGTGCCGAGGAACTCCTCATCCCGCATGGCGCCACCGTCGCTGGCTATCGGCATCCAGTCCGCGAAGGATGAGATTTGCCGGAGTGCGGTGCACCAACTCGTACCGGTGGAGTCCAAGGGCTCGACGGATATGGTCCTCGCTGCGGCCCGGGTGGTCGTCGTCGTACTCAATGATGACGACTCCTGGGTGATGGCGGCCCGGATCGAAGGATGACCACACATCCAGTTCGGTGCCTTCGACATCAATGCTCAGCAGGTCAATGCCGTCGATGCCGACCTCCGTGAGCAGGTCCTCCAGCGGGCGGCAGTCGACCATCATCGTGGTGTAGCCGGTCCCTCGGTCGCCAAGACCCGACCAAGACGGCTTTGGGTCGTAGATGCTGAAGGTCTGTTGGCCGGACAAGGCCGAGACGGCACAGACGCGAACCGGGCATGTGCGCCGGGTGAGAGCAGCCCGGTTCCGTGGGTCGGGGTCGACGCACAGCCCAGTCCAGCCCACCGTCTCGAAGTAGAGGCTGTTACTACCGCGCACCCCGTCTCCGGCCCCGACATCGACGAAGACCCCGCCGGTCGGGACGATGAGGTGTTCGACAAGCCAGCGATCCTCGCCCCACTGCGAGAAGTACGGAGGCGGCTGTGTGTACGGCTGCGCGATCGCGTCGCTCGATAGCTTTTCCCCGCTGAGCGCCGGCCGTTCCGGGGATCGTGATGTGCCCATCACGCGTTGCTGGCCGTGTAGCCGAGGACGAGCAGTCGCCGTGGCCTGTCGGTGCGGTTCGGACCGCTGGCGTGGACGAGAGCGGCGTCCCAGGTCAGCAGCGTCCCGGCGCTCGCCTCAAGCGTCACCGCCTGCTCGTCGGGCGCGTCCTCGTCTGTCACCACCGGGCCCTGGTTCGCGGTCGGCTGATGCCGTGCGGGACGCTCATGGCTGCCTGGCCACACCTGCAGCGCACCAGCTTCTGCCGGGCAGTCATCAAGGCACAGCGCCATCGTGATCACCTGCCCGAAGCCGCGCGCAGCAAAGTACGCTGCGTCCGAATGCTTGCGAACGTCCTCGCCAAGGATCGGCAGGTCGGCCCACGCAGCGTCCTCGGTAAGAGCTGCCTTATAGGTGACCTTGTCCTCCATCAGGACTGCATTAGCGCCGATGACCACGGAGGCGACGTCACGAATCGCGCTGGCCGATGTCATCTCATGGAACGGCGATGCGAGATCCGCCACCGGCTTGATCTTGAAGACGTAGGGCCGCCCGTCCGGTAGGCGCCACCAGGTGACCCGGGTTCCGCAGCTTGTAGTTAAACGATCATCGGAATCTGGCCGCAGAGCAGCGAAGATTGACGTGTGTCTCCGGAAGGGCGTGTGTCTACGCTCTATCGCCGGTGTCTGGTCTTGGTTAGCGCGGGTCGAAGGTGGTGACCCGGGCTGGCGGCTGGACGGAAAGTGCCTGGTAGATGGCCTTGTGTTCGGGTCGTAGCGGGGTGGTCTGCACGACGGTGCCGGCGGGTCCGGCGAGGGTGACCTGGCTGATTCGCCCGAGTTGCCGGTTGATGTTTCGCCACGTTTCACCGGTGGCGCGTTCGGCGACGCGGACCAGTAGCAGGGCCAGCCAGCAGATGAGGACGTGGGC